>NZ_JAFKJN010000058.1 GCF_017305915.1 Reyranella sp. | reverse complement strand
ATATCGAGGAAGGCGGCGGGGCCGCCGACCTCGACCTCGGTGACGGCGTCGGCGTGCTGCACGATCAGATGCCGCGCGCCGAAGTCGCCGTCGAGCTTGACGAGATCGCCAAAATAGCGCCGCGACCACACCACCGGATTGCCGCGCCGCCCATTGCTGACCGGCACCACGATCAGCGAGCCCGCGCCCGGCGAGAACGCCTCGATCATCCTGTCGATCATCGCGGCATCGACCAGCGGCATGTCGCCGAGGCAGATCACCGCGCCGTCGGCGCTCTCGGGGACCGCGTCGATGCCGGCCCTGACCGAACCGCCCTGCCCTTCGGCAAACGCCGGATTGTGGACGAACCTGACGTTCAGTCCGGCGAGCGCCTGTTCGACCTCCTCGCGCTGATGGCCCGTCACCACGACGACCGACGACGCGCGCGAGGCCAGCACCTGCTCGGCGACGATCCGGACCAGCTTCCGGCCGCCCACTTCGGCGAGCAGCTTGTTGCGCCCCCCCATCCGGGTCGACCGTCCGGCGGCGAGAATGACCGCCGCGATGTTGTTGTCGTCCGACGACGGAGCCGTGCGCGGCTGCGGGCGGCTCACGATCTCCATCAGCAGACCTCCCACGCCCATTCCGGTGATGTCGGCCCGTTTCACCTTGAGACCGGCGAGCAGGCGCATCAGCACCCAGTCAAAACCGTTTTCCTTGGGCGAGCGCGCACAGCCCGGCGCGCCGATCACCGGCACCTTGTCGACATTGCCGATCAGGATCAGGTTGCCCGGATCCACCGGCATGCCAAAATGCTCGATATGGCCGCCGACATCCTCCAGCGCCGCCGGAATGACATCGCGCCGGTCCGCGATCGCCGAGGCGCCGAACACCAGCACCAGCTCGGCGCCGAGCGCCAGCAGTTCGCGGATCGCCGCCGACAGCGCCGCCTGATCGTGCCGGATGCGGCGCTCGGCGATGATGGCGGCATTGGCCGGGGCCAGCCGCTCCTGGGTGACGCGCACGGTCTTGTCGATCACCTTGGGCGCAAGGCCCGGCAGCATGGTCGACACCACGCCGACCTTCTTCACCTTGAACGGCGCCACCCGCAATTTGCCGCGCCTCACCGCAGCGACCGCCTGGTCGCGCAGCCTGGCCTCGACCCCGAACGGGATCAGCTTCACCGTGCCGATCATCTCGCCTTCGACCACCGCCTTGAACGCCGGCAGCGTCGCGAACGTGATCGCCTCGTCGATCCGGTTGAGACGATCGACGGTGGTCCGGTCCACCAGCAGAACCCCCGCCTGCGAGGCGAACAGATTGGCGCGGCCGGTGAAGGCGCGCTCGATGCTCACCCCCTCGCCGGCGAGCGCCTCGGCGATCCCCGACGCCGCGGCGTCCTCGGACACGTCGCCCTCGTCGAGCCGCGCCACCACGATCTCGCGCACCCCGGCGCGGATCAGCGCCTCGGCCTCCTCGCGGCCGATCCGGGTGCCCTTCTTCAGCACCAGCGCCTCCTGCCGGATCGCATGAACCGTGACGCCGCCGATCGCATCCTGGGGTGCAACGGGACCGAACTTCATGCGGGGAACTCCATTGTCACGCGCCTCCGGCTCGCTCCGGCCGGGGCGGAAGCCGTAAACTAGCAGTGATTTCCGCCATAATCGAGACCGCTATTTCGGCCGGAGATACCGCTCCGATGGGCAGCCCGATCGGGGCATGGATGCGGGCCAGAGCCGCTTCGCCGGCTCCCCGGGCCCGGAACCGCTCCAGGCGCCTGGCATGGGTCTTCCGCGAGCCGAGCGCTCCGATATAGAAGCATTCCCGCTCGAGCGCGTGCAGCAACGCCGGATCGTCGATCTTCGGATCGTGGGTCATGGCGACCAGCGCCGTATAGCGGTCGATCTTGAGCGGCGGCAGCGCCACATCGGGCCAGTCGGCGAACAGCGAGATCCCCGGAAAGCGCTCGGGCGCGGCAAACGCGGTGCGCGGATCGATCACGACCACGTCGTAGCCGAGCGATTGCGCCAGCGGCGCGAGGGTCTGGGCGATATGGACCGCGCCGATCATGACCAGGCGCGCGGTCGGGGCGTAGACGTTCAGGAACAGCTTGCGTCCATCGACTTCGACGATCCCGGATTTGCCCGTCCGCAACTGCGCCGCAAGCTGTTCGTGCAGCGGATCGCCCGCGATCCCGGCCGCTTTGACAAGACGCTGCTCGCCGCTGACAACATCGGTGATGACGATGACGGCGCGGCGCGCGGTGCGCTCCGCATTGAGCTCGCTCAGCACCGCGCGCTTCATGCCCGCTCCGCCTCGCCGGCCTCGATCTTCTCGACGAAAATCCGGATGGTGCCGCCGCACGACAGCCCGACGCCAAGCGCCGTCTCGTCGGCGACGCCGAACTCCAGCAGTCTCGGCCGCCCGTTCGCGATCACGTCCAGCGCCTCCAGCACCACCGCGCCCTCGACGCAGCCGCCCGACACCGAACCCAGAAACGTGCCCTTGTCGTTGATCACGAGGCTGGAGCCGGCCGGACGCGGCGCAGAGCCCCAGGTCTCCACCACCGTCGCCAGCGCAACGCCCTGCCCGGCCTCGAGCCACTCCTGCGCCGCTCGCAGAATGTCCTCGTCTCGCTCCAGCATCGTCGATCTCTCACGCCG
>NZ_JAFKJN010000049.1 GCF_017305915.1 Reyranella sp. | reverse complement strand
TGCGTCGCCGACAGCTCCAGCCGCGTCACCTCGATCTTGAGCCCCATGCTGTCCTCCGCCGCAATACGCCGACCGGAGACACAGAATCGAACATTGCAGCGAAGGGAAACTCAAATCTCGCAAGAGTCAGGATTTTCGTCGGCTGGTATAAGACGCCGACACCTCCCCATCAGAATGGGGAGGAATATGATCAATCGAGCTTGATGCCGGTGCGCTGGATGAAGTCCTGCCAGCGCTTCACCTCGGTGCGGATCGTGCTCGTGAAAGCGTCGGATGAGCCGCCCACGGCGATGACCCCGTCCGCCGCCAACCGGCCGCTCACCTCGGGGCTCTTCAGCACCGCATCGAGCTCGCCGTTCAGGCGCTGCACGATTCCGGTCGGGATGCCCTTGGGCCCGATCATGCCGTGCCACAGGTTGAAGTCGAGCGTCGGATAGCCCTGCTCGCCGTAGGTCGGGATGTCGGCAACCGCGATCTTCCTGGTGATCGCGAGCGCCCGAACCTGATTGTTCTTGATGTAGGGCAGCATGGTCGTGGTGCCGCCGATCAGCATCTGCACGCTGCCGCTCAAGAGGTCGTTCAGCGCCGGCGCGGTGCCGCGATAGGGCACGTGCGTCGCCTTGATCTGCGCCGCATCGAGGAAGAACTCGGTGCCGAGATGGAGCAGCCCGCCCGGCCCGCTCGACCCATAGGCGAGCTCGCCCGGCTGAGCGTTTGCCAGCGCCACCAGCTCCTTCAGGGTCTTGGCCGGCACCCCGGGATTGACGCACAGCACCGTCGGCTCGTCGGTGAACTGGCCGATCGCCGCGATGTCGTTCAGCGAATCGAACGACGGCTTGTGCAGGATCGAGTTGATGGCGTAGCTGCCGGAGATCGTGAGATAGGTGTAGCCGTCGGCCGGCGACTCGATCGCGATCTCGGCGCCGAGATTGCCGCCGGCGCCAGGCTTGTTGTCGACCAGCATGGTCTGGCCGAGCCGCGCCGACAGCTTCTCGGCGACCAGCCGCGAGGTGAAGTCCGATCCGCCGCCCGGCGCGAACGGCGCCACCAGCTTGATCGGCCGCACCGGCCAGGTTTCGGCCGAGGCGTGGCCGGCAATGCCCAGCGCAGCAGCGCCAACGAGAAGGCTGCGACGGCGGATCATGCCGGCCACGGCACGCGGATCTCCTGCAAGGGCGCATGCTGCTGGGCGGCGTGCATGTCGGTCTCGCCGACGCCGCCCTGGGCGCGCGGGCGCGGCAGGGTGATCTTCACCGCGTTCACCAGGTCGAAGAAGCCGAAGGTGATGATCGACTGGGTCGGCACGTTGTAGAGCTCGGAGATCAGCTCCCGGGTGATCACACCGCTCCTCTTCACCGCGTCGAAGTCCTCGCGGTTCTTGAAGATGATGTCGAGCGTGATCTCGAATGGGCCCGCATTCTTGCTGCGCACGACCTTGGCGATCTCGCGCAGGGGAGTCGGAACGGTTTGTCCGGACGAGGGCGACATCAGGCGATCTCCTCGACCTGGATCGGGAACAAAGCGGTCGGGCTGTCGATCTTCATCAGGTGATAGACGTTGAACTCGCAGGCCTGGCCGAGCGGGATCTCGAGCGGCGTGAAGGGCGAGGCGAGGTTGCCCGCGGTGGCGATGCGGCCGGGATAGGGCGCGTGCATCAGCGTGGTGCGCGCCTTGCCGCAGATCGCCGTCGCCAGCGACTGCGTCGCCGCCGCGACCTCGACGATGATGCAAAGCTCGTGCGCCGGCGTCTTCACCGGCTCGAGGTCGCCCATCACGCCGTTCTTGCCGTAGAGATGCGGGATGATGCGATAGGCCTCCTCCGGCACTTCCTTGAAGTAGGCGCGGGTGGCGGCGATCACCTTGGCGAGGATCTCGTCGATCTGGCCGATGAAGATCGGATCGCGGGCGCCGGCGATGAAGATGCTGCGATAGCCCGACGTCTTCGCGCCTTCGAGCTTCACCGTGTAGATCTTGGCTGGCTCGAAGCGGCTGCCCGACACGCGCACGCGGCGGTCGGTGACCTGCTCGTACCTGCAGTTCGACAGGTCGAGCGTGCCGCCCGGGCCGGCCAGCAGGAACGGATGCGTCTTCTCATAGAGCGTGTGCGCGGCGACCGAGGAGGTGGTGCAGCGCTCGGCCGGATTGAGCGGCTCGATCTCGAAGTGATCGCGCCGCAGCCAGCCCATGACGTTGCGGCCGACCGGCTCGGCGCACAGCGCGCCGCATTCCATGATCTTGCCCATGTGCCAGGCCAGCGCCGGATCGAAGCCGGCACGGATCGCCATCGCCGCGGTCGGCGAAGGGTCGTACGAGCGGCCGCTCACGATCACGTCGACGCCCCCTTGAGCATTGGCGCTTTCATCGAGCGCCTTCACGAAGGGCTCGGCGCCGATCTGCGCCACCACGACGGTCGCAGCATCGACCTCGCGCAGGTCGAGCGGCGGCACGGGGCCGAGCGGCTCGATGCGGCCGGCCTTCAGCTCCTTGGCGATGTGCGCCTTGTCGATGTCCGAGTAGATCTTCGCGAGCTTGAGCCGCCAGCCGCGGCGCCGGGCGATCTCGGCGATGATGTCGCGGAACACGTCGACATGCAGGTTGGTGCCGTCGCCGCCGGCCGACGAGATCAGCAGGGGCACCTTGGCCGCGCGCTGGCCTTCGAGCAGCACCTCGAGGTCCTTCACATAGGCCTCGCGGCTGCAGGTCATCTCGCCCAGCCCGAGCTTCTGCGGCCCGGAGTCGGTGGAGCCCGAATCGATGGTGATGGCGTGCGGCTTGAGCGCCAGGCCCATCTTGAAGTGATCGACCGGGAAGCCGTAGCCCAGCATCCCCGAGGGCGTCAGGATCCGGATCTCGTCGTTGCTGGCTAACGCCATGATCTTTCTCCCCAAATCCGGGCCGATGTACCGTTGACGATGTCGGAATGCAGGCGGTATACCACTGGCGTAATGGACGGTCTAGTCACCGACCCCAAGCTGTCGACGGTCGCCTATGGCGCGCTGCTGGACATGATCCTGCGCGGCACCATCGCGCCGGGCGAGCTCGTGACCGAGCGCCAGATCGCGGCGCGTCTCGGCATGTCGCGCACGCCGGTGCGCGAGGCGGTGCGGCGGCTGGAAGGCGAGGGCACGCTCGAGCGCCAGCGCGATGGCGCGCTGATCGTGCGGCCCTATTCGATGGAGGAGTTCCTGCAGGCGCTCGCGGTGCGGCGGTTGCTGGAAGGCGAAGCGGCACGGCTCGCCGCCGGCAAGGTCTCGCCTGCGGTCCTTGCGGCGGCGCGCGAGCGCACCGAGCGGCTGCGGCGCGACGGCATGGCTGAATCGGCGCGCCAGGACGATCGCGACTTCCATGCCGCGATCGCCGAGGCCTCGGGCAACCCGGTGCTGGCGACCACGATCTCCGACCTGCGCAAGCGCACCGCGATGTTCCGGCTCGGCCGCCTGCCCGAGCGGGTCGACCAGGTGTGCGACGAGCACCTGACAATTCTTGACGCCCTGGCCAGCGGCGACGGCGAGGCTGCCCGCACGGCCATGCAGAGCCATATCGACAACGTCCGGGCCCACCTGCTGCAGCGTCTGACGGCGCTCTGATCCCCTCCCCGGCCTCCCCCATTCGATGGGGGAGGGGTAGGGTGGGGGTCATGGCGGAGCCCGAAGTCCGCAAGATCATTCACGTCGACATGGACGCCTTCTACGCGTCGGTCGAGCAGCGCGACGATCCCTCGTTGCGCGGCCAGCCCGTGGCCGTGGGCGGCCGCCAGCGCGGCGTGGTGATGGCCGCGAGCTACGAGGCGCGCAAGTTCGGCGTGCGCTCGGCGATGGCCTCGGTGACCGCCAAGCGCCTCTGCCCCGACCTGGTGTTCGTGAAGCCGCGCTTCGACGTCTACAAGGAGGTGTCGCGCCAGATCCGCGAGATCTTCCTCGAGTACACGCCGCTGGTCGAGCCGCTGTCGCTCGACGAGGCCTATCTCGACGTGACGACGAACCTCAAGAACATCCCGCTCGCCTCCGACATCGCCCGCGAGGTCCGTGCCCGCATCTTCGACGTCACCGGCCTCACCGCCTCGGCGGGGGTCTCCTACAACAAGTTCCTCGCCAAGCTGGCCTCGGACTACCGCAAGCCCAACAACCAGACGGTGATCCCGCCGGAGAAGGGGCCGGCCTTCGTCGAGAGCCTCGATGTCGGCCGGTTCCATGGCGTCGGCCCGAAGACTGCCGAGAAGATGAAACGCCTCGGCATCCATACCGGCGCCGATCTCAAGGCGCAGAGCCTGGAGTTCCTGCAGCAGTATTTCGGCAGCTCCGGCGCCTACTACCACGCCATCGCCCGCGGCCGCGACGAGCGCCGGGTCGTGCCCGACCGGCCGCGCAAGTCGGTCGGCTCGGAGACCACCTTCATGGAGGACCTCGGCAAGCCGCAGGAGATCGTCGACGGTGTGTTGTCGGTGCTCGACGACGTCTGGGGCTACTGCGAGCGCACCGGCATCGCCGGGCGCACCGTCACCGTCAAGGTCAAGTACGCCGATTTCCAGATCATCACCCGCAGCCGGACCTTGCCTCAGCCGGTGAACAGCCGTAGCGAGCTGGAACAGACCAGCGTCGAGCTGGTGCGGCAGATCTTTCCGCTGGAGAAGCGCGTGCGGCTGCTCGGTGTTTCCCTATCCAATATGGGGCCGCGGGAGAACGCACCGCCGCCCGAACCGCAGCTCACTCTGGGCCTGTAAAGCTCAAGTCCGTGCGCAAGCGGCACGGCGCGGGCCCTACGCTTCGCGCTGCGCGCGACCGGCGCCGCGGAAGGCGCCGAGCTTCACGGGCCCGCCTGCGCGATGCTATGCATCGCGCAATGCTGGAAAAGCTCGAATACCTCCTCGCGCTCTCCCGTGAACGCAACTTCGGCAGGGCCGCCGAGGCCTGCAGCGTCACCCAGCCGAGCTTCTCGGCCGGCATCAAGCAGCTCGAGGATGCGCTGGGCGCCATGCTGGTGCAGCGCACCTCGCGCTTCATCGGCTTCACCGCCGAGGGCGAGCGGGTGCTGGAATGGGCACGCGGCATCGTCGCCGACACCCGCGCCATGCGCACCGACGTGCAGACGCTGAAGAAAGGCCTGAACGGGCATCTGCGCATCGCGGCACTTCCCGTCGCCTCGCCGATGCTGTCGCTGGTGACGACGCCCTACCACGCAAAGTATCCGGGCGTGCGCTTCAGCATCTTCTCGCGCACCGCCGCGGAGATCCTGTCGCTGCTGGAGAATCTCGAGATCGATGCCGGCATCACCTATGTCGACGAGGCGCCGCCGCGCGGCCTGCGGGCGGTGCCGTTCTATCGCGAGCGCTTCCGGCTGGTGACGGCGCCGGACAGCCCGCTCGGCGATCACGACAAGGTGACCTGGGCAGAGGTCGCGAAGGTACCGCTGTGCCTGCCCGCCACCGACATGCAGGTCCGCCACAACATCGACCGGCTGCTCGCCGCGGCCGGCGCCGAGCCGGGACCGCCGACGCTCGAATCGGATTCGATGATCGTGCTGTTCGCCCATGTCCGCACCGGCCGCTGGGCGACCGTGATGCCCGACAAACTCGCGGAAGCGCTGGGACTGACGCAGCAGCTGCGGTCGGTGCCGATCGTCGACCCGGATGCGACCCATCAGATCGGCCTGCTGGTCCCCAAGCGCGAGCCGTCGACGGCGATCGTCACGGCGCTGGTCGCCGAAGTAAACGCCGTCGCCCGCTCGCTCGACCACAACTGACGCGCGTCGTGCCTGCAACGATAGCCGCACGCTATCGACTCACTGAACAGCTTTATTGAGCCGCCGTTCCCGCCTGCGGAATGATCACAGGAACTGAGCCGCCCTCAAGACGGACAGGAAAGAAGAAGGGAAGGAAACGGTGTGAGCGCCCGCAGGGAGATGGGACCTGCGGGCCAAGTCACGTGGGTTACGCCCGGCCTGCCGAGACCGACAACAATTCGGAGCAATTCGCCATGGCATTAGGTTTCCTCGATCGCGAGCGTACGGTCGCCAAACCGGGATTCAACCGGTGGATGGTGCCGCCTGCCGCACTCTGCATGCACTTGTGCATCGGCCAAGCCTACGCGTTCAGCGTGTTCAACCTGCCGATGACCAAGCTGATCGGCGTCACCCAGTCTGCACCCAGTGACTGGAAGCTCACCGAGCTCGGCTGGATCTTCTCCATCGCGATGTTCTTCCTCGGCACCTCGGCCGCCGTGTTCGGCCGCTGGGTCGAGGACGGCGGCCCGCGCCGTGCCATGTTCACGGCCGGCCTGTGCTGGACGGCAGGCTTCCTGCTGTCGGCGGTCGGCGTCTACAGCCATCAGCTCTGGCTGGTCTATGTCGGCTACGGCGCGCTGGGCGGTATCGGCCTCGGCGTCGGCTACATCTCGCCGGTCTCGACCCTGATCAAGTGGTTCCCCGACCGCCCGGGCATGGCGACCGGCATGGCGATCATGGGCTTCGGCGGCGGCGCCTTCATCGCCTCGCCGCTGTCGGTGTGGCTGATGCAGAGGTTCTCGACGCCGACGCATGTCGGTGTCGCCGAGACCTTCATCGCGCTCGGCATCATCTATCTCTGCTTCACCTGGGTCGGTGCCGCGATCGTGCGCGTGCCGGCGCCGGGCTGGCTGCCGGCCGGCTACACGCCGCCGGTGCAGGCGCAGAAGCTGATCACCAGGAACGACGTCTTCGTCTACGACGCGCTGAAGACGCCGCAGTTCTGGCTGATCTGGTGGGTGCTCTGCCTCAACGTCACCGCCGGCATCGGCGTGCTGGGCCAGGCCTCGGCGATGAGCCAGGAGATGTTCCCCGGCAAGGTGACGCCGATCGCCGCGGCGGGCTTCGTCGGCCTGCTCAGCCTGTTCAACATGGGCGGCCGCTTCTTCTGGGCCTCGACCTCCGACCTGATCGGCCGCAAGAACACCTACTACTGCTTCTTCGTCATCGGCACCGTGCTCTACGTGCTGGTGCCGCAGACCGGCCTGATGGGCAGCGTCACGCTGTTCGTGATGTGCTTCGTGGTCATCATCAGCATGTACGGCGGCGGCTTCGCCACCGTGCCGGCCTATCTCAAGGACATGTTCGGCACCCGCTATGTCGGCGCCATCCACGGCATGCTGCTCACCGCCTGGTCGGCGGCGGGCATCCTGGGGCCCGTGCTGGTGAACTACATCCGCGAGTACCAGATCGATCACGGCGTGCCGAAGGCGCAGGCCTACAACACGACCATGTACATCATGGCCGGCCTGCTGGTGATCGGCTTCATCTGCAACGCGCTGGTGCGCGCGGTGCACGAGCGCCATCACATGAAGGCCGACGATGCGCGCGCCCACGGCGGTGCCGCGGTGCCGCGCGGCGGCGTTGCGGCCGCCCGGACCTGAGGGAGGAGCTCGATGGCAAACGACCAGACCGGTACGACCACGGCGCAGCTCGTGCTGGCGTGGGGCTTCGTCGGCATTCCCCTGGTGTGGGGGGTGCTGCAGACCTTGTCCAACGCGATGAAGCTGTTTTCCTAGCCGAGCAGCTCGCGCGTGGATGAGAGCCCCGGCGGTCTCCCGCCGGGGTTTTTTTGCGCACTGCGCTTCGCGCGCGAGCGGCGGTGCCGTAGCGGTAGGCGCCCTCCGGGCGCCGGTCGGCCGAAGGCCGAACCGCAGGCACCGTTGTGTGGAGCCTTGCGCACCGATGCGCAATGATACCGCTCGATGTTGGACAAGCTCGAATACCTGCTGGCCCTGGCCAGGGAGAGAAATTTCGGCCGCGCCGCCGAAACCTGCGGCGTGACCCAGCCGACCTTCTCCGCCGGCATCAAGCAGCTCGAGGACACGCTCGGCGTCATGCTGGTGCAGCGCACCTCGCGCTTCCTGGGCTTCACCGCCGAGGGCGAGCGGGTGCTCGACTGGGCGCGCACCATCGTCGCCGATACGCGCGCCATGCGCGCCGAGGTGCAGACGCTGAAGAAGGGCCTGGTCGGCCATCTGCGCATCGCCGCCATCCCGACGGCGCTGCCGATGGTCTCGGCGCTGACCACGCCCTATCGCGCCAAGCATCCCAACGTGAAGTTTACCATCCTGTCGCGGACCTCGATCGACATCCTGCAGATGGTCGAGAATCTCGAAGTCGATGCCGGCCTCAGCTACATCGACAACGAGCCGCTCGGCCGCCTGCGGGCCGTGCCGCTCTACAACGAGCAGTACCGGCTGCTGACCTCGGCCGACAGCCCGCTCGGCGACCACGACAAGGTGACCTGGGCGGAGGTCGGCAAGATCCCATTGTGCCTGCTGACGCCGGATATGCAGAACCGGCGCATCATCGACGGGCTGCTGCACGCCGCCGGCGCGCGCGCCGAGCCGACCCTCGAATCGAACTCCATGATCGTGCTGTTCTCCCACGTCCGTACCGGAAGCTGGGCCAGTGTCATGCCCGAGCGGCTGGCCGACACGCTGGGCCTGACCGAGCGCCTGCGCTCCATCCCGATCGTCGAGCCGGAGGTCGTGCATCAGATCGGGCTTTTAGTTCCGCCACGCGAACCAATGATCCCTCTGGTGTCTGCTTTGGTCGCTGAAGCCAGCCGTTTGGCCAGCGCGATACGGGCCGACTAGCCGATTTCAATCGAAATAATCGATCGTACAATGGGAAAGCTTTAATGCAGTCGATCTGGCCAAAGCGGATCATCGCTCAGGTGTGGAGGGCGCCGGCGCGCCTGTTCGTCTGCGCCCAAAAAACGAGGAGACGCTTCGAGTGCCTGAAGGATCACGGCCAGCCCACCAGCCACGCCATCCCGGCTCCAGTCGCCGTCGCGGCCGCACCGTCCCCAAGGGCCGCCAGGTCTTCCCGTCGGCCCAGAACGACGTCCGCGCCCTGCTCGGCGACGCCCCGCGCCGGCGCGATCTGCTGATCGAGTTCCTGCACCTGATCCAGGACGAATACGGCCACATCTCCGCCAACCACCTGATGGCGCTGGCCGACGAGATGAAGATGGCCCAGGCCGAGGTCTACGAGGTCGCGACCTTCTACGCCCATTTCGACGTGGTGAAGGAGGGCGAGACTCCGCCTCCGGTGGTCACCGTCCGCGTCTGCGACAGCCTCTCCTGCACGCTCAATGGCGCCGAGAAGGTCGCTGCCGATCTGAAGGCGTCGGTCGGCGCCGATGTGCGCATCGTGCGCGCGCCCTGCCAGGGCCGCTGCCACACCGGACCGGCGGCCGAGATCGGTCACCATTTCATCGATCATGCCGACGCCGCGACGGTCTGTGCGGCGATCGACGCGCACAAGCACGAGCCCGAGATTCCCCCCTACAAGGATCTCGACGCCTATCGCGCCGACGGCGGCTACCGGACCCTGCAGCGCGTGCTGAGCGGCACGCTCACCCGCGACCAGGTGATCGACATCGTCGACAAGGCCGGCCTGCGCGGCTGCGGCGGCGCGGGCTTCCCCACCGCACGCAAGTGGAAGTCTGTGCTGGGCGAGACCGGCCCGCGCCTGATGGCGGTCAACGCCGACGAGGGCGAGCCCGGCACCTTCAAGGACCGGCATTTCCTCGAGACCGATCCGCATCGCGTGCTCGAGGGCATGCTGATCGCCGCGCGCGTCGTCGAGGCGGCCGACATCTACTTCTATATCCGCGACGAGTATCCGGCGGCGCGCGAGATCCTGACCCGCGAGCTCGCCGGGCTGCGCGCGACCGGCCTGCTCGGCAGCACGCGGGTCCATCTGCGGCGCGGCGCTGGCGCCTATATCTGCGGCGACGAATCGGCGATGATCGAGAGCATCGAAGGCAAGCGCGGCCTGCCGCGCCACAAGCCGCCGCTGCCGTTCCAGGTCGGCATCTTCGGCCGCCCGACCCTGATCAACAACACCGAGACGCTGTACTGGATCCGCGACTTGATCGAGCGCGGCCCCGAGTGGTGGACCGGCAACGGCCGCAACGGCCGCAAGGGCCTGCACGTCTATTCGGTGTCGGGGCGGGTCGCCGACCCCGGCGTCAAGATCGCGCCGGCCGGCGTGACCGTGCGCGAGCTGATCGACGAGTTCTGCGGCGGCATGCTGCCCGGCCACGGCTTCAAGGCCTACGTACCGGGCGGGCCGTCGAGCGGCATCCTGCCCGCCTCCATGGGCGACATCCCGCTCGATTTCGGCACGCTGGAGGCTCATGGCAGCTTCATCGGCTCGGCGGCCGTTGTCATCCTGTCGGACAAGGACGACATGAAGGAAGCGGCCCTCAACATGATGCGCTTCTTCCGCGACGAGAGCTGCGGCCAGTGCACGCCCTGCCGGGTCGGCACCGAGAAGGCGGTCAAGCTGATGGTGGGTCGCTGGGACGAGAAGTTGCTCGCCGAGCTGTCGAGCGCCATGCGCGACGCCTCGATCTGCGGCCTCGGCCAGGCGGCGCCCAATTGCGTCACCCTGACCATGAAACACTTTCCCGCCGAAGTGGGGATCGTCAAATGAGCACGATCAAGTTCACGCTCGACGGCCAGGAGGTCGAGGCGACGGACGGCGAGACCATCTGGCAGGTTGCCCAGCGCCACGACGTCGCCATCCCGCATCTCTGCTATTCGACGGCGCCGTCCTATCGGCCCGACGGCAACTGCCGGGCCTGCATGGTCGAGATCGAGGGCGAGCGCGTGCTGGCCGCCTCCTGCCTGCGCAAGCCGACGTCCGGCATGAAGGTCGGCGTGTCGACGCCGCGCGCCGAAGCCTCGCGCAAGATGGTGTTCGAGCTGCTGGTCGCCGACCAGCCGGAGCGCGCGACCTCGCACGATCCGGACTCCAAGTTCTGGAACTGGGCCGACAAGGTCGGCGTCACCACCAGCCGCTTCCCCAGGGACGAGCGGCCGGCGATGGACATCAGCCATCCGGCGATGGCGGTGAATCTCGACGCCTGCATCAACTGCAATCTCTGCGTCCGCGCCTGCCGCGAGGTCCAGGTCAACGACGTGATCGGCATGGCCTTCCGCGGCCATGGCGAGAAGATCGTGTTCGACTTCAACGATCCGATGGGCGACAGCTCCTGCGTCGCCTGCGGCGAGTGCGTGCAGGCCTGCCCGACCGGCGCGCTGATGCCGTCGGCGCTGCTCAATGCCGAGCAGCAGCGCACCGGCTATGCCGACCGCACGGTCGACAGCCTGTGCCCGTTCTGCGGCGTCGGTTGCCAGCTCACCTATCACATCAAGGACGACAAGATCCTCCACGTGACCGGCAAGGACGGTCCGGCGAACCACGAGCGGCTGTGCGTGAAGGGCCGCTTCGGCTTCGACTACGCCCACCATCCCGACCGGCTGACGGTGCCGCTGATCCGCAAGGACGACGCGCCGAAGGGCGCCGACATCGAGGTCGATCCGCGCAATCCCTGGACGCATTTCCGCGAGGCCACCTGGGAAGAGGCGATGGAGCGTGCCGCCCAGGGCCTGATCGAGATCCGCGAGCGCAAGGGCGGCAGCGGGTTGGCCGGCTTCGGCTCGGCCAAGGGCTCCAACGAGGAGGCCTATCTCTTCCAGAAGCTGGTGCGCACCGGCTTCGGCACCAACAATGTCGACCATTGCACGCGGCTCTGCCACGCCTCGTCGGTGGCGGCGCTGTTCGAGGGCATCGGCTCGGGCGCGGTGACGGCGCCGTTCTCGGCGGCGCTCGATGCCGAGACCATTGTCGTGATCGGCGCCAACCCGACGGCCAACCATCCGGTGGCCGCGACCTTCATCAAGAACGCGGTCAAGCGCGGCGCCAACCTGATCGTCGCCGATCCGCGCGGCCAGGGCCTGTCGCGTCATGCGACCGTCAACCTCCAGTTCAAGCCGGGCAGCGACGTGGCCTTGCTGAACGCCATGCTGCACACCATCATCAAGGAAGACCTGACCGACAAGCAGTACATCGCGGGCTTCACCGAGGGCTTCCCGGAGCTCGCCGAGAAGATCGGCGACTTCTCGCCCGAAGCGATGGAGCCGGTGTGCGGCGTGCCGGCCGAGACGATCAAGACCGTGGCGCGCATGTATGCCCGCTCCAAGGCCTCGATCATCTTCTGGGGCATGGGCATCTCGCAGCACGTGCACGGCACCGACAATGCGCGTTGCCTGATCGCGCTCGCCCTCACCACCGGCCAGGTGGCGCGGCCCGGCACCGGCCTGCATCCGCTGCGCGGCCAGAACAACGTGCAGGGCGCGTCGGATGCCGGCCTGATCCCGATGTTCTACACCGACTACCGCCCGGTCGAATCGCCGGCCCATGACCAATTCGAGAAGCTCTGGGGCACCACCCTCGATCCCAAGCGCGGCCTGACCGTGGTCGAGATCATGAACGCAATCCATGCCGACGAGATCGAGGGCATGTACATCATGGGCGAGAACCCCGCGATGTCCGACCCTGACGTGCACCACGCGCGCCAGGCGCTGGCCAAGCTGAAGCACCTCGTGGTGCAGGACATCTTCCTCACCGAGACGGCGTGGCATGCCGATGTCGTGCTGCCGGCCTCGGTGTTCCCGGAGAAGACCGGCACCTTCACCAACACCGACCGCCGTGTGCAGCTCGGCCGCACGGCGCTGCCGTTGCCCGGAAAGGCGCGGCTCGATCTCGACATCCTGATCGACCTTGCCAACCGGCTGGGCTGCGGCTGGGATTACAGGGATGTGGGCGAGGTCTATACCGAGATGGCGGATACCATGCCGTCGCTCAAGAACATCTCGTGGGAGCGGCTGCTGAACGAGGGCGCGGTGACCTATCCCGCCGACGCAACCGACAAGCCGGGCAACGAGATCCTGTTCGCCGCCGGGTATCCGACCAAGAGCGGCCGCGGCAGGATCGTGCCCGCCGCGGTGCGGCCGCCGGACGAGATCCCCGACGACCAGTATCCGTTCGTGCTGTCGACCGGCCGCGTGCTGGAGCACTGGCACACCGGCGCGATGACCCGCCGCTCGTCGGTGCTCGACGAGCTCGAGCCCGAGGCGATGGCCTTCCTGTCGCCGCGCGACGTCGAGCGGCTGGGCGTCGAGCGCGGCGACATGATCCGCGTCTCGACCCGGCGCGGCGCCATCGACATCAAGGTGCGCGTCGATTCGGACGTGCCGAACGGCATGGTCTTCATCCCGTTCTGCTATGCCGAGGCGGCGGCCAACCTGCTGACCAACCCCGCGCTCGATCCGTTCGGCAAGATTCCCGAGTTCAAGTTCTGCGCGGCCCAGGTCGAGCCCTTGAAGGCGATGGCCGAGGCCGCGGAGTAGAATTTTGATCTGTCGTCCTGAGCGCAGCGAAGGACCTAATGGCGCTTCAAACGGCACGCCGTTGGCAATCGCAATGAGGTCCTTCGCTACGCTCAGGACGACAGAGGAGCGCTGAGTCATGGCCCAGCTTTCTGACGATTGCTTCGCCTTCGGCGGCAGCCTTCTCGGCATCGACGCCGCCCGCCGGATGATCGTCGAGCGGGTGACGCCGGTCGCCGGCGTCGAGCGCGTGCCGCTGCGGCAGGCGCTCGGCCGCATCCTGGGCGAGGACATCGCCGCGCCGATCGCCGTGCCGGGCTACGACAACTCCGCCGTCGACGGCTACGCGGTGCGCTTCGACGACCTCAGCCCCGACAAGCCGACGACGCTCCACTGCATCGATCGCATCACCGCCGGCCACGATCCGTCGGCGGCGCTGACCTTCGGCGTTGCGGCGCGCATCTTCACCGGCGCCCTGCTGCCCGAGAACGCCGACGTCGTGATCATGCAGGAGGATTGCGAGCGCGACGGCGACCGCGTGACCATCCGTCCCGGCATCAAGCGCGGCGCCAACACGCGCAAGGCCGGCGAGGACGTGGCGCGCGGCGCGGCCGCCCTGCCGGCCGGCAAGCGGCTGGGGCCGGCCGACCTCGGGCTGCTGGCGGCGCTCGGCTTCGTCGAGGTGCCGGTGCGGCGCAAGCTCACCGTCGCGCTGCTCTCGACCGGCGACGAGGTGCGCGAGCCGGGCGAGCTGCTGCGGCGCGGCCAGATCCACGACGCCAACCGCTATATCCTGGCCGGCCTGCTCGAGCGGTTGGGCGTCGATGTCTCCGACCGCGGCATCGTGCGCGACGAGCCGGCGTTGCTGAGCGAGGCGCTGCAGCGCGCCGCCACCGAGAGCGACCTGATCATCACCTCGGGCGGCGTCTCGACCGGCGAGGAGGACCATGTCCGCGCCGCGATCGCTAATCACGGCTCGCTTTATTTCTGGCGGCTGGCGATCAAGCCCGGCCGGCCGGTCGCGATGGGCCAGATCGGCAGCACGCCGCTCGCCGGCCTGCCGGGCAATCCGGTCGCCGCGCTGCTCACCTTCGCTCTGGTGGCTCGACCGATGATTGAGTCTTTGTGCGGCGCAGCATTGCATATCGCCAAGCAATTCCGGGTGGTTAGCGACTTTCCCTACAAGAAGAAGACCGGCCGGCGGGAGTATGTCCGGGTGTCGCTCGTTGACACCGGAAGCGGGCTGCCGCGAGCCCGGCGTTACCCCAAGGAAGGCGCGGGGATGCTTACGTCCCTCACCGAAACCGACGGACTGGTTGAGTTGCCTGAGGAAACTACCCGTTTGGAGCCGGGCGCCGAGGTCAGCTTCATTCCCTATAGCGAGTTGATCTAGCACCGAATTTTGCAGGTGCTCACTCACAGTCATTTGTTGTGAATCGCCTATCACCCTATTGAACATCCGGATGCATCGTTTCACTCTGTGAACGGTGAAAAAGATAAGCCGGCACGTTGGGACAGAGTGCCGGCAATGGGGAACGGAGCGCACAACATGGCCGTCACTCGCCGGCAGTTCATGCGTGTCAGTGCCGCTGGCATCGCTGCCTCTACCGTAGGTGCCCTGGGTTTTGGTGATGCGGGCGAGGCGCTCGCCGCCGGAGTCCGTCCCTTCAAGCTCGAGCGCGCAACCGAGACGCGCAATGCGTGTCCCTACTGTGCGGTGGCGTGCGGCGTCCTGATCTATTCGATGGCCGATGGCACGGCGAAGGACGCCAAGCCCAAGGTGGTTCATATCGAAGGCGATCCCGATCATCCGGTGAATCGCGGCACGCTCTGCTCGCGCGGCGCGGCGTCGCTCGGTTACGTCCACAGCGCCAACCGCCTGAAGTATCCGATGCACCGCAAGCCGGGCAGCGACAAGTTCGAGCGCGTGACCTGGGATTTCGCACTCGACCGCATCGCCAGGCTGATGAAGGAAGACCGCGACAAGAACTTCGTCGCCAGGAACCGCGACGGCGTCACGGTCAACCGCTGGCTGAGCACCGGCTTCTTCGGCGGCTCCTCGCTCAGCAACGAGGCAGGCTACCTCACCTACAAATTCGTCCGCTCGACCGGGATACTCGCCTTCGAGGACCAGGCTAGAATTTGACACGGTCCGACGGTGGCCAGTCTTGGCCCCACCTTCGGCCGCGGCGCGATGACGAACTCGTGGAACGACATCAAGAACACCGATCTCGTTCTGATCATGGGCGGCAACGCCGCCGAAGCCCATCCCTGCGGCTTCAAGTGGGTCACCGAAGCCAAGGCCAACAACGGCGCCAAGCTGATCGTGGTCGATCCGCGCTTCACGCGCTCGGCCGCGGTGGCCGACGTCTATGCGCCGATCCGGCCGGGCACCGACATCGCGTTCCTGTCGGGCGTGATGCGCTACCTGCTGGCCAACGGCAAGATCCACCGCGAATACGCCAAGGCCTACACCAACGCGACCTACCTCGTGAAGGAGGGCTTCAAGTTCGAGGACGGCCTGTTCGCAGGATACGACGAAGCACGGAAGAACTACGTCGATCGTTCGACCTGGGAGTACCAGTTCGACGACCAGGGCATGGTCAAGGTCGACGACACGCTGCAGGACCGCAACTGCGTCCTCAACCTGCTCAAGGTCCATGTCGAGCGCTACACGCCCGAGATGGTCGAGCGCATCGCCGGCACGCCCAAGGCGAAGTTCCTGCAGATCTGCGAGATGATCGCCTCGACCTCGACGCCCGATCGCACGATGACGTCGATGTACGCGCTGGGCTGGACCCAGCACACCACCGGCGCCCAGAACATCCGCTCGATGGCCATGATCCAGCTGTTGCTGGGCAACATGGGCATGCCGGGCGGCGGCGTGAATGCGCTGCGCGGCCATTCCAACGTGCAGGGCATCACCGATCTCGCGCTGCTCTCGACCTCGACGCCGGGCTACCTGGTGCTGCCGACCGATCGGGAAGCGACCTACGACGACTACATGAAATCGCGCCGCTTCAAGCCGCTGCGTCCGGGCCAGACCAGCTTCTGGCAGAACTACGAGAAGTTCTTCGTCAGCCAGCAGAAGAGCCTGTTCGGCAAAGCGGCGACCAAGGACAACAACTGGGCCTACGACTACCTGCCCAAGTTCGATGTCAGCTACGACGTGCTGAAGATGGTCGACATGATGGCGGCGGGCCAGATGAACGGCCTGTTCTGCCAGGGCCTCAACATCCTGATGGCGTCGCCCAACAAGGCCAAGGTCGCGACCGGCCTCGCCAAGCTCAAGTGGATGGTGGTGATCGATCCGCTGGAGACCGAGACCGCGCGCTTCTGGGAGAACCACGGCGAGTACAACAACGTCGATCCCAAGGCGATCCAGACCGAGGTCATCCAGCTTCCGGCCTCGACCTATGCCGAGGAGGAGGGCAGCGCCACCAACTCCAGCCGCGTGATCATGTGGCATTGGAAGGCGGTCGACGGGCCGGGCGAGTCCAAGAGCGACATGGAGATCATGTCCGCCCTGCATCTCCGTCTGAAGGCGCTCTATGCCAAGGACGGCGGCGCCTTCCCCGAGCCGATCGTCGACACGGCCTGGGACTACAAGAAGCCGGAGAATCCCGATCCGGCCGAGGTCCTGAAGGACATCAACGGCTACGCGCTCGAGGACATCCCCGATCCGGCCGATCCCAGCAAGGTGCTGCTGGCGGCCGGCAAGCTGCTGCCGACCTTCGCCATGATGCGCGACGACGGCAAGACCTCGGGCGGCATGTGGATCTACACCGGCGTCTATACCGAGGCCGGCAACATGTCGATGCGCCGCGACGCCAGCGACCCGACCGGGCTCGGCATCCATCCCAACTGGGGCTTCTCGTGGCCGGCCAACCGCCGCGTGCTCTACAACCGCGCCTCGGCCGATCCCGACGGCAAGCCGTGGAGCCAGCGCAAGAAGTACCTCGAATGGAACGGCCAGCGCTGGGCCGGCGGCGACGTGCCGGACTACGGCCCGACGATCGCGCCGGACAAGAATGTCGGTCCGTTCATCATGAACCAGGAAGGCACCGCGCGGCTGTTTGCCCGCGCCGCCATGCCCGACGGCCCGTTCCCCGAGCATTACGAGCCGATGGACGCCTATATCGCCAACCCGCTGCATCCCAAGGTCACCGTCAATCCGGTGGTCCGGGTGTTCGCGGCCGATGCCAAGTCGTTCGGCACGCCCGACAAGTTCCCGATCGTGGCGACCAGCTATCGCCTCGCCGAGCACTTCCACTACTGGACCAAGAACGTCCACGACAACGCCGTGCTGCAGCCGGAGATGTTCGTCGAGATGGGCGAGCGCCTCGCCAGGGCCAAGGGCATCAAGGACGGCGACTGGGTCGAGATCTCGAGCCAGCGCGGCGCGATCAAGGCCAAGGCCTGCGTGACCAAGCGCATCCGGCCGATCATGGTCGACGGCAGTCCATGCGACGTGGTCGGCCTGCCGATCCATTTCGGCTTCATCGGCCTCACCCGCAAGTCGCAGCCGGTCAACACGCTGACGCCGTCGGTCGGCGACGCGAGCGTCAACACGCCCGAGTACAAGGCGTTCCTGGTCGACGTGAAGAAAACGACGCCGCCGGCTGCGCAGCCGGCAACGGTCTAAGGGGAGGGCGAGATGTCCGTACTGCAAGCCCTCGACCTTCGCCGCCGCTCCGCTTCGACCGTGCCGCCGCCGCCTGCCGGCAAGGCCGCGGCGGTCGAGGTCGCCAAGCTGATCGATGTCAGCAAGTGCATCGGCTGCAAGGCCTGCCAGGCCGCGTGCCTGGAATGGAACGATCTGCAGCAGCCGATCGGTGTCACCGACGGCACCTACAACAACCCGACCGACCTCACGCCGACCTCGTTCACGGTGATGCGCTTCGCCGAGCACGAGCACGGCGACGAGCTCGAATGGCTGATCCGCAAGGACGGCTGCATGCATTGCGACGATCCGGGCTGCCTCAAGGCGTGCCCGGCGCCGGGCGCGATCGTGCAATACACCAACGGCATCGTCGACTTCATCTCGGAGAACTGCATCGGCTGCGCCTACTGCGTGAAGGGCTGCCCGTTCAACATCCCGCGCATCAGCAAGGTCGACCACAAGGCCTACAAGTGCACGCTGTGCTCCGATCGGGTGGTGGTCGGCCAGGCACCGGCCTGCGCCAAGGCCTGCCCGACCCAGGCGATCTATTTCGGCACCAAGGCCGACATGACCGCGCACGCTGCCAAGCGCATCATCGACCTGAAGTCGCGCGGCTACGGCAATGCCGGTCTCTACGATCCGCCGGGCGTCGGCGGCACGCATGTGATGTACGTGCTGCACCATGCCGACAAGCCGTCGCTCTATTCCGGCCTGCCCGACAATCCGCGCATCAGCCCGATGGTCGGGCTGTGGAAGGGCATGCTGAAGCCGATCTCGCTCGCCGCCATCGCCTTCGCCGGTGTGTTCGGCCTGCTGCATTACGTCGCCAAGGGCCCCAACCGGGTCACCGAGCACGACGAGGAGCAGGCGGCCGAGCTCGAGGAACGCAAGGGGGCATGACGGTGGAAGCCAAGCCTGTCAGCCGCTACACCACCGCCGCCCGCATCAACCACTGGATCACGGCGGTATCGCTGATCCTGCTGGCGCTGAGCGGGCTCGCGCTGTTCCATCCTTCGCTGTTCTTCCTGACCGGCCTGTTCGGCGGCGGCCAGCTGACGCGCGCGCTCCATCCGTGGATCGGCGTCGTCCTCGCCGTCAGCTTCCTCGGCCTGTTCATCCGGTTCTTCTCGCTCAATTTCTGGAAGCGCGAGGACACGATCTGGATGAAGAACCTCGGCAAGGTGATCAACAACGAGGAAGAGGGCCTGCCCGAGCTCGGCAAGTACAATGCCGGCCAGAAGCTGGTGTTCTGGGGTCAGTCGATCCTGATCCTGCTGCTGTTCTGCAGCGGTATCGTGCTGTGGGACACCTATTTCGCCGACATCACCACGATCGACCAGAAGCGGCTGGCGGCGGTGGCCCACGCGCTGTGCGCGATCGCGGCGATCCTGATCTGGATCGTGCACGTCTATGCCGCGATCTGGGTGAAGGGCACCTTGCGGGCCATGACCCGCGGCTCGGTCACCGGCGGCTGGGCGTGGAAGCATCATCGCAAGTGGTTCCGCCAGGAAGTCGGCAAGCCCTGAGCAATTTTGAGAACACGGTGGGCGAGATCGCCGATGGCGATCCCGTCCGCCTGCCCGATCCAGCGACCGTTTTTCGCCAGCGCAGCCAGCGCCTGCTCGTGCTGTCCGAAGGCCACGAGCTGCAGGGTTTCCTGCGCATGATCGCGGCCGTCATGGCCGCCCAGCACGCCGCGCTCGACGGCCTGCCGCCGGGCGCGCCCGATGATGTCTGGCGCGATGCGTTGCGCGCCATTCTCGACACGGTCGATCCGGCCCTGCTGCCCGACGCCGCCCGTCAGGTGCGCGATGAGCTGAAGGCCGCGAGCCCCGAAGAGCTCAAGGCGCTGGCCGACCATTTCCTCGCCGGCGAGGTCGCGGCCGGCGAGACCGCGCGCCTGGTGTTCGTCGTCGCCGCGCTGCAGGTCGCGTGGACCCAGATGGCGGCGCGGCTCGACAAGGCCAATGTCCGGATCAGCGAGCAGCATCCCGGCCTCTGCCCGGTCTGTGCCTCGCCGCCGGTCGCCGGCGTGATCGAGCCCGGCGGCACCAAGTTCGGCCATCGCCATCTGCACTGCTCGCTGTGCGCCACCCAGTGGCGGCACGTGCGGGTGCGCTGCGTGCATTGCGGCAGCACCGACAAGGTCTCGTTCCGCCAGATCGCAGGCACCACCTACCTGCGCGCCGAATGCTGCGAGAGCTGCCGCGGCTACTCCAAGGTCTTCTATGTCGAGAAGGCCCGGGCCGTGGAGCCGTTCGCCGATGACCTCGCCTCGCTCGGCCTCGACCTGATGGTCGGCGAGGAAGGTTTCTCGCGGGTCGCCAACCCGTTCGTGCTGGGCGATGGCACCGAGCATTGACGCTTTGCTGTCGCGGGCCATGGCGGCCTGGACCGCGGGCGAGCATGGCCTGGCGCTCGACCTCTGGGCGCCGCTGGCGCATCAGGGCGTGGCGCGGGCGCAGAGCAACATGGGGGCGGCGTTCCTCCAGGGTGTCGGTGTCGAGCGCGATCCGGACAAAGCCGTCACCTGGCTGCGGCTCGCGGCCGAGCAGGGCGATGCCGGCGGCCAGCGCAATCTCGCGCTCTGCTGCTACGAAGGCTGGGGCGTGCCGCAGGATCACGGCGAGGCGGCGCGCTGGTACGAGAAGGCGGCCGCGCAGGGCGATGCCGACGCGCAGGACATGCTGAGTTGGATGAAGCTGGTCGGCGGCGGCGTCGAGATCGACTACGAAGCCTCGCGCCGGTGGGCCGAGAAGGCTGCGGCGCAGGGCAAGGCCGCGGCGATGGCGCGGCTGGGCGATCTCCATCACAACGCGCTGGGCGTCGAGCGCGATCCGGCACAGGCCGCGACCTGGTGGGCGCAGGCCGCGCGGCTCGGCCATGCCGAGGCGCAGGCGATGCTGGGGGCTGCCTACCTCGCCGGAAAAGGCGTGCCGCGCGATCCGGTCGAGGCGCTGCACTGGCTGCTGCGCGCCGAAGCGGGCGGGGCGGGCGAGTTGGCCGCGGGCTTCCTGCGCGAGGCGCGGGCGCATGCCAAGGCCTCGCAGCGGCTGGAAGCCGAACGGCGCGCCGCTGTACCCTTGAGCTGACATGCCGACCGCCACCGACTCTCTGATCGCCCGCCTGCAAGCGGACTGCACCGCCGCCGAAGCCGCCGAGCGCTCGGTGCGGGCGAGCGTCGAGGCGCAGATCAAGGCGGCGGAAACCGCGCGTGCCTTTGCCTGGCGGCGGCTCAACGCTTTGTCGGATATGGCGAAGGCCGCCGCTGCAGAGCCCGATCCGGAAGCGTCGATCGAGCGCCAGCTCGTGGCGCTGTTCCGCGAGATCGGCTGGCTCGAGACGTCGCTCGCCGAGCTAGGCGAGGGCGCGCAGCCGCTGATCGACGCGGTGAAGCCGATCGCCGAGGCGCTGCATGCACAGGCGCATCCGGCGCCGGTCGAGGACGGTGAGGTGCCGGCGCCCGTCGCCGATCCGATCGAAGCGTTCCGCGCCTTCGAGGCGTGGTACGAGCGCGAGCGCGGGCAGCCCTTCCTGAAGGTGTACGAGCGGTACGTGCCGCCGACTCCGGTGGTCGAGTTCTGATGACCGAGTTCGAGCCCTGGCTCAAAGCGCAGTTCGCCGAGACCGGTGCCTTCACCGTCTTCATCGTGCTGGTGCGGATCGCCGACGACGATGTCGAGGCGCTGAAGTCGACCTTCGCCCAGATAATCGGCGACGACATGAGCTGGGCCGAGATGACCGGGCTGCTGGCCGGTGCGCGGGCGCAGTGGGACGGCGTCGGCTTCTTCGTCGGCCTCGCCGCCGACGGCGGGCCGATGGCCGACGAGGAGGCGCGCGCGAAGCTCAAGCAGATCGACGCCGACGTGATGGCCGATCCGCTGGTGCTCAATCGCGGCCGGTTTTTCGATCGACGGGGACGGCGGATGGAGATCGAACCTCTGTCATCCTGAGCGCAGCGAAGGATCTAAGGTTTCGACAGTGTCTCTGGTAGACCTGCTAGGTCCTTCGCTTCGCTCAGGACGAAAGATCAAGTGGCGATATCGCTGCTCATGCGGTCGAGCAGTTTGCGATCGGGATAGGCGCCGAGGCCGGCCTGCACGTTGTCGCGCATATGCTCGGGCTTGCCGGTGCCGGGGATGACGCAGGTCACGGCCGGCTGGGCGAGCACGAACTTCAGCAGGATCTGCGCCCAGCTCGTGCAGCCGATCTCGGTCGCCCAGTCGGGCAGCTCGCGGCCCGAGAGCTTGCGCAGCAGCCCGCCGCCGCCAAACGGCTGGTTGATCAGCATCGCGATGCCGTTGGTCTGGCAGAAGCGCAACAGCCGCCGCTCGATGCCGCGATCGTCGAGCGCGTAGTTGACCTGCACGAAATCGAAGCCGCCGAGCTGCAGCACCGCCTCGAGCTCGTCATGCATCGATTCGGTGTAGTGGGTGATGCCGATCAGCCGGATGCGGCCCTCGGCCTTCCAGGCCTTGAGCGTCGGCAGATGCGTCTTCCAATCGACCAGGTTGTGGATCTGCATCAGGTCGATGCGGTCGGTGCGCAGCCGCTTGAACGACTGCTCCATCTGCAAGAGGCCCTCGGCCTTGCCGTGCGTCCACACCTTGGTCGCGAGGAAGGCCTTGTCGCGCGTGCCGGCGGCCGCCAGCAGGTCGCCGACCACCTCCTCGGCGCGGCCGTACATCGGCGAGCTGTCGATCGCCGAGCCGCCCGCCTCGAACAGGACCTTGAGCACCTCGGCGCGCGGCGCGCGCTCGGCCGGCGCGGCGCCGACATCGAAGGTCTGCCAGGTGCCGCAGCCGATCACGGGAAGCGGCTCGCCCGTCGCCGGGATCTTGCGGATGTGCATGCGGGCTCCTGTCTGCGCGAGCGCCGGCCGCGCCAGCAGCGCCGCGCCGGCGAGATGAAGGAAGGAAGAACGCGTGAGCGTCATGACGTGTGCTTCATGACAGGGCCACCTTGAAGTCGGGCGCGCTGCCCGGGACGTCGACCCGCTTGCCGTTCACGGTCACGCGCGGCGCTTCCTTGAGGCCGGCGATCGCGAGGCGCTGGGCGGTGTCGCTGCCGCCCTGATGGTCGATGAAGACCTCGTGCGACCACGGCCGGTACTCCAGCCGCAGCAGGCCGACCCGGCCCTCGGCCTTGAAGGTCGCGCCATCGCGCGTGGCGAGCGACCAGGCCTGCGGATCGGGCAGCGGATTGTAGGCGATCACGCCGCCGCTTTTCGGATCGCAGATCAGGTAGGCCTTGCGGCCGGCCTCGCCGGTCAGCACCGCGCCGTTCTTCTCCAGCCGGCCGGTCGAGCCCTGCTGCGCCCAGCCCGTGTCGCGGTCGAGGCCGGGCGCCAGGTACGGCCATTGGCCGTTCAGCCGCCGTACCGGAACCATCTTCTCCTGCTGGCCGGGATCGACGGCGAAGTGGGTCTCCGACGGCTGGCCGAAGGCGGTCGAGAACGACGCCTCCATCAGGTCGTTGCCGGTCTTGTACGCGACCTCGAGCAGGTTCTGGTCGGCGCGCCAGGTCGTCGTCAGCGTGCTGGCCGCGATGTGGCGCTGGAAGGCCTCGAAGCTGCCGTGCTGGTGGACGTCGCCCAGCTCCAGCACGAAAGCGCCGTAGGTGCGGCTGGTGATGCCCTTGAGGTCGAGCGACGACAGCGGCACCGGCTGCGGCTTGCGCAGGTTGATCAGGCTGATGGTGAGGGCCGGCGCGATCACCGCGTTGGTCGGCGGCGTCTTGCCCGCGCCGCCCGGGCCGATCTCGATCTCGGCGTCGCGGCCGAGATCGGTCGGCGCGATCGGCAGGAGCGCGAGGTAGCTGACGCCGTCGCGGATCACGATGCGGTCGCTCGCCCGGGAGCGGTGCGGAAAGGCCGTGATCCGCTGCCCGCCGACATAAATCTCCCAGTCCTTCGTCTCGGCGAAGTTCCACAGGCCGACGACGGTCGCGAGCTGCTGCACCGAATCCCGTTCGCCCTTGGCGAAGGCGCGCAGGAAACGCTCGCGGTTGTTCCACGGCTTGGCAAAGACGATGGCGCGGTTGCGGCTCTGGAAGGTGATCGGCAGCCCGGCCTCGTCGCTGTGGCCTTCGTGGGTGCTGGCGAGGTCGGGGTCGTTGGCGGCATAGCGCAGGGTGAGCGTGCCGATCTCTTCCATGCGCGTGGGCTTCCGGGGCTCGCGCACCCATTGCGCCATGACGTCGACCGTGCCGCCGCGCACGTCGGCCGAGGCGAGGCCGTGCCAGCGGCCCTGATAGGACCGCCGCCACAGCGGCGGCTTGAAGTTGCCGCGCGTGGTCTCCGCCGCGGTGTCCTCGAACGGCACCGGCTTGTCGTCGATCAGGCTCGCGACCCAGCCCGGCATCCAGGGCTGCTCCAGCGTCTGGATGGCGACGCGGCCGGGCGGAAAGTCGTAACCCCACACCGGCAGGCCCTGCGCCTTGCCCTCGGGCCCGGCATCGACATGGATCAGCGTGCCCTCCTTGGAGAGGGTATGCAGCGCGCCGTAGATGCCGTCCTGCTCGACCAGCACGCCGGCGAGCCGGGCGCGGCCCGAGCAGGCGATGAAGCGCCGGGTCTGTGAATGGTAGGCCGAGATCAGCATCTCCATCGTGCGGTCGAGCACGATGCGGCCCATCAGCCGGTCGAGCGCCGACGGCCCGTAATCGGCGATCATCTTCTGGCCCGAGAGCGTGATCGACACGTAGTAGTGGTCGAGCATCTCCTGCGTGCTGCCGTCGAGGTACGCCCAGAAGCGCAGCACCAGCGTGTCGAGTCCATGGCGGCCGTCGGCGATCGCCCGCTCGGCGCCGATCGCGCCGCCGCCCAGCAGCGCGCCCATCGCCGCGGTGTGATTGAAGTTCTGGGTGCTGACCCCGTAGTTGTAACCGCCGCGGAAGAACGAGGCGCGGCCGCGCCAGTCGCGATTGCGCCGCCAGTAGTCGATTGCGTCGACGCTCTGCGGATGGACGAAGGCCTCGGTCGGCAGGTCGGGCTGCAGCCAGGCGGTCCAGTAATTGCGGACATGGTCCTGCGCCGGCGCCGGCAGCAGCGCGCGGAACACGTACCAGTGCAGCAGGTCGTCCTGGATCGACCAGCCCTGCCAGTAGCGCGGCGGCGTCGACAGCAGCTCCTTGATGTGGCCGAGATAGGCCTTGTAGTCGGCCTCGCTCTTGATGCGGCCCCAGGCGCTGACCCGGTCGCCCGCCGCGGCCATCAGCTCGGCTAGGCGCTGGGCTTCCCAGGCCGGCCGCGGCCCGCGGACCTGCATGGCCCGCCGCGCGCGCTCGGCCACGTCGGCCGGCGTCGGCATCGTCGCGGTCGGGCGCGAGCCGTCGGGCTGGCTCATCTCCCAATCCGCGCGCAGGGCGAGCGGCAGGCTGATCGCGACCGTGCTGGCGGTGCGCCGCATCGCCAGCACCAGGCGCGGCGCGGCGAAGCGCAGGCCGTGGCCGCCGGTCGGCATCGCCCATTCATAGGCGTCGCCCGGCGCGCGGTAGCGCGTGTCGTAGGTCTCGAGCTTGGCGACCAGGAAGCCGGCCTGCTCCAGCCAGCGCAGCCGCGCGCCGGCCTCGCGCTCGATCGCCGCGGTCGCCAGCAACCGGGTGATGTCGATCCGCGCCTCGCCGTTGTAGTGCGACAGCTCCTGCGGATCGCCGATCTCGGCGCCGCGGTCGCGCGGATCGCTGGCGCCGTAGCGCGCCCAGTAGCGCTTGCCGTTGACGATGGCGTTGTAGGTCGGGCCGTTCTCCTTGTCGGCCTTCCAGGGATGGCGCACCGGCCAGGCGCGGACGTGCCAGCTCGGCGGATTCTCGGTCCACAGCTTGCGGCCGAGGCCGTCGCGGCAGAGATAGCCTTCGGGCACGATCTCGATGCCGGCGAAGGTCATCGCCAGCTCGGCCTGGACGAGCACGCGGCCGGCGCGCAGCAGGTCGGCGATCTCGTCGGCCGCCGTCGGGAAGCGCAGCAGCACCGAGCGGTGCACGGCGTCCATCGTCGTGCCGCCCGGCATCGGCGTGTCCCATTGCCGGCCGTCGAGGGTCGCGGTTTCGCTTTGCGTGACCTCGAACGTGTCCTGCCCGCGCTGCGCGAAAGCGGATGGAGCGGCGAGGGCACCGGCGGCGGTGATCAGATGGCGGCGGAGCATGCTACGCTGCCATTAGGAGGAGTAACGATGATCCAGCGCAAGCAGCGCATCCCGATGCGCGACCTTTCGACCCTGTCGGCCGAGGACCGCGAGACGGTCGAGAAGAACGCGATGAACGGCCGCATTTTCAACATCTTCAAGGTGCTCGCCCATCATCCCAAGCTGGTGAAGCGCTGGACGCCGTTCGCCGGCCACATCCTCGGCAAGCAGACGCTGCCGTTCCGCGACCGCGAGCTGCTGATCCTGCGCATCGGCTTCCTGAACCAGGCCGAGTACGAGTTCGCCCAGCACGAGCTGATCGCCAAGAAGGGCGGCATCACCGACGCCGAGATCACGCGGCTCAAGGACGGCCCGAAGGCCGCCGGCTGGAGCGAGAAGGAATCCGCCCTGCTGCAGGTCGCCGACGACCTGTTCGAGAACTCCGTCGTCGCCGACGAGACCTGGGAGGCGCTCGCCAGGCACTACTCGACCGAGCAGCTGATGGACGCCGTCTTCACCGTCGGCCAGTACAACCTCGTGTCGTGGGCGCTCAACAGCTTCGGCGTGCCGCTCGACGATTTTTTGCCGGGCGCGAAGAAGTAACCTCCGCGCAGAGCAGTGACGTCGCCATGAAGAAGAACGCAATACAGCTTGCGGCGGACGTCTCGCCGCAGACGTCACGCATCATGCGCTCGATTACAAAGAAGAATACGCGGCCGGAACTCGCAGTCCGGCGCGCCCTTCACGCCATGGGCCTGCGTTTCCGGCTTCACGGTTCCGACTTGCCCGGCACTCCGGACGTCATCCTGCCCCGCCACAAGGCCGCAATCCTAGTGCACGGCTGCTTCTGGCATCAGCATCCAGGGTGCAAGTATGCAAGATTGCCTCGTGCAAGACCTGAATACTGGCTTCCCAAGCTCCGCCGAAACGCAGCGCGCGATACTGAGTCTCGAAAGGCGCTTCGGTCAAAAGGGTGGCGCGTCTTCGTCATATGGGAATGCGAGACGAAAGACATCCGCATCCTGACGTGTAGATTGCACCGAGTGCCTATTCGTTGACGGCGAGAGCCCGTGCAGCTGCTCGATGGCCCTTTCCGGTGCCAGGATGCGCCTCGTGTCGTCCACGCAATGACAGAAATTTGGTTGGAACAGGGGAAGGCGCTAGAGGCGGCGGCGGAGCGATCTCTGCCGGCGCGATGGCAAGCTTGATCGGGGGCGGCCAGTCGCGCACCCCGACCAGCTGCCATGCAATTGTCCGCGCGAGCACCTCGCCGAGCAACGACGGTACTGCATTGCCAAGCTGTCGCTGCGCGTCGGCGATACTTCCTAAGATCTCGATATCATCGGGGAATGTCTGGAGGCGGGCCATCTCTCGTATGGTGAGTCGGCGGTTATTCCAATGAAATGGCCCGGTTGCCGGCCCGGGTTGCGCTTGAATGGTCCAAGCAGGTTGCGCTTTGGCGATTTTCAGCAAGAAGGACCAGTATCTACGGCGCCAACCGAAAAGCGGTTCGCCACCCCCGCGATCTGTGTGCCATAAATAGTTTCGCCCCTCCGGGATGGTCGGCAAGAGTTCTGCCCATTTGCCCGTCACAGCGACTTCAGGATCATTTGGCTCAGCAAGATCGTGCAGAGCATCCCAGGCCGTCACATGACGTGGGCGGGGTTCTGCCCAGTCAACTTCGGCATCGCTCGCGTGGGTAGCGACCGGAACGTTGAACGGGGTACCGTCCCGAGCACCGATGACAAAGATTCGCTTACGAAGCTGCGGTACGCCATAGTCGGCGGCGTTCAACGTCACGATGGTTGCTCGATATTGAGTCCCGTTCGCAGCGTTGATTGCGGCCAGCCGCGAGTGGACGAGTTGTAGGCCTTCGTCTTTTCCTCGGAACCCGAGCCCTTCTACATTCTCGAGCAAAAAAGTTTTCGGGCGCGCTTCGGCAAGGACCCTCAAGTAACCTTCAAGCGTGTTTGCGCGAGGGTCGTCCAAGCGTTTGGCATCTCCCGTAGCCCAGAAACCAGACTTGGAGAACGGCTGGCACGGAGGTCCGCCGATAAGCACATCTGCTTCACCGATGCCTAACCCAGCGATTTCGAGTAGCTCGTGGGTCGGAACCGCGGCGATATCTCTTTGGATCACCGGCCAATCTCTGTTGTGCCGCAACGTCGCGCAGCATCGCTCGTCAATTTCCAACGCTGCGGCCGTGCGAAATCCAGCTGCCTCGAAGCCGAAGTCTAGACCGCCTGCGCCAGTGAACAGGCTGATTGCCGTAAGCTTGCTCATACCGATACGCCTTTATCAGCATAGACCCGGTTAAACATCTCTCGCGCATCTACCAGCCACTGCCCATCCACCCGCACATTGCTCGCAATACGTCCGTGGCAGATCTTGTGAGCGGGCAGTTCGCGCGGGAGCGCGAAGCGAAAGTCCCATCTCGTTGTCACCGCGTGCAGGCATGCCGCCACAATGTCAAACTCCGTCGGTCCATAGTAGCGTGAGCAAGGATCGCTCTTCGCAGCTCGCGTACGCTGGAAATCAATCTTAGGGTTTCCGAAGCGATCTGTCTCTCGAGCAACGTTCTTACACTCAACCGTTAGTAGTGGTCCGGACCGGTAACCTACCCTAAGGTCGGGCCCGCCATCATCATCTAACCGCTCGCAATGAGTGACGCCCGGCACATTCGCAAGCGCGGCGCGCAGGTGCTCTTCCGCAACCCACCCTCGAACGGCCATCTTGAGCCGGCGAGCACCGGCGATGAGATCTAATACCATCGGCCCTAAGTTCTGACCGATGCCCATTCGCGGGTAGTGATCGAAGCGAGGCGGACAGTGTCGGCGATGAGCCAGTTCCAAGCGTCGCAACAACCCTGGACGATGTCGTCATAGGTTTGCCAGACGCGTCTGCTGAGCTTGT
>NZ_JAFKJN010000048.1 GCF_017305915.1 Reyranella sp. | reverse complement strand
CGCTCCCGCTACGCCCGGGGTCCATCGGCTTGCCCAAGCAATGCGGTTCCATCTTCGCCCACTGGGCGTCTGTCAGTACAAAGCGGTCCATCGCAAGCTTGAATCACAATCAAGCTTCTTGTGGAATCCTGAATCTCAACAAGCCCTAGACCGCCTGGCGACGATCTTCGCGACGCCTCACGAAGTCTTCCTCGCGAAAACCCCACTCACGTATCGGTGAGCACACGCACTGCACGTCCGACGCCGGCGTGAAGCCGGACTCGCCGGCGCCACCGCGGTGTGATGCCGCGTGTAGCGTGCGTGGCCGTACAGTGACCGCCGCCACGTCCATCGAAGCAGACGCGTGCGTGTCAGAAGAAAGAGGGAGTTGTTCGATGAAGAAGTCATACATCATCGCCGCGGCGTCGGTGTTCGCCGCCAGTGCGCTGGCCACGGCTGCTCATGCGCAGTCGACCAACAAGTGCTACGGCATCAATGCCTGCAAAGGCCAGAGCGCCTGCGCCAGCTACAAGACCTCGTGCAAGGGCAAGAACGCCTGCAAGGGTCAGGGCATGACCGTCACCGGCACGTCCCTGGAGTGTGTCGCCCAGGGCGGCAGCGCGATGCCGTAAAGGCGTCTCGCCGGAGAAGAGAGGCGCCACTTCCCTGTCGGTGGCGCCTTTCTTTTGATCACAAGTGGTCAATTTAGTTTGACGGGCTCCCAGTCATCGGCCGCCGGATCGACGGCGTAGACCGTCTGCAGGGTTCATCCTGCCGCGCCGACCGGCGCGTCACAGACTGGGAGCAGTTCATGAGCAAGCGCACGATCATCGCCACCGCCGCGGCTCTCTTCGCCGCCGGCGGCCTCGTCACCGCGGCCCATGCCGCAGGCGTCAAATGCAGCGGCACCAACGCCTGCAAGGGCCAGAGCGCGTGCAAGATGGGCAACAGCGCGTGCAAGGGTCAGAACGCTTGCAAGGGCCAGGGCTGGTCCGAGGCCGCGACCGCGGCCGACTGCACCGCCAAGGGCGGCAAGGTCCTCTAACGTTTCGAGGAACGGCATGGGTGGGCGTTCCCGCGGAATGTCCATCCAACCCCGGGACATTGCAGGGGCGTTGTAAAGTTCCGCAGCGCAAGCCATAGTTTTCGTGTCCCGCGGGCACAAGCATGACGCTTGGACGCGGACATTTTGACAGGGGAGCGTTTGCATGGACAAGAAACTCATCATCAGCACGGCCGCTGCGCTGTTCGCGGCGGGCACGATCGCCTCGGCGGCGCATGCCCAGGGCACCAACAAGTGCTTCGGCATCAATGCCTGCAAGGGCCAGAGCGCCTGCGCCAGCTATCGCACGTCTTGCAAGGGCAAGAACGACTGCAAGGGCAAGGGCATGACCGTGACGGGCACCCAGCTCGAGTGCACCGCTTCGGGCGGCAGCCCGACGCCGTAAGGCTGACGCCGGCGCTTCGCCGGCTGCAGATCGACGGGCGCCCGGCATGCCGCGGCGCCCGCTTTCTTTGGAGGCCACGAGTTGGAGTACACTGGCGGTATGGAAAACGTCGGTTTCGGCCTGGGCCTGCGCCACGAGCACTACGAGGAGATCCTCGCCGCGCCCGGCAAGGTCGAGTGGTTCGAGGCGCTCAGCGAGAACTACATGATCGCGGGCGGCATGCCGCTGTACTGGCTCGACACCTTCCGGCGCGACTATCCGATGGCGCTGCACGGCGTGTCGCTGTCGATCGGCTCGATCGACCCGCTGGACGAGGACTACCTCAAGGACCTCGCGACGCTGATCGACCGGGTCGAGCCGATGTGGGTCTCCGACCATCTCTGCTTCACCGGCCTGCGCGGCATCAACCTGCACGACCTGCTGCCGCTGCCCTACACCGAGGAGGCGCTCGACCACGTCGCCGAGCGGGTGATGCGGGTGCAGGACCGGCTGCGCCGCCGCCTGGTGCTGGAGAACGTCTCGAGCTACGTCACCTATGCCGCCTCCGAGCTCACCGAATGGGAGTTCATCGCCCAGCTCTGCCAACGCGCCGACTGCGAGATGCTGCTCGACGTCAACAACATCTATGTCAGCGCCTTCAACCACGAGTTCGACCCCAAGGATTTCTTGCGCGGCATCCCGCGCGAGCGGGTCCGCCAGTTCCATCTCGCCGGCCACACCAACAACGGCACGCACATCGTCGACACCCACGACCATCCGATCGTCGGCGGCGTGTGGGATCTCTATGCCGAGGCGGTGCGGCTGTTCCCCGGCGTGCCGACCATGATCGAGCGCGACGCCAACATCCCGCCTTACGGCGAGCTGCTGGCCGAGCTCGACGTAGCGCGCGGCATCGCCGAACGCGTGATGCGTGCGCCGGCGCACGAGGCCGCGGAATGACGCGCAGCAACGCAGGCTCGCTCGCCGATCTGCAGCGGGCCTTCCAGGACTACGTGCTGGCGAGCCAGCCGGCCTTCACCGCCCAGGTGCGCGACACCAGCAAGGCCGACCGCATCACCCTGCTCAACGTCTATCGCGAGGGCTATGCGCTGCGCCTGATCGAGGTTCTGGAATCGGACTTCCCCGGCGTGCGGGCGATGGCCAGCCCCGAGGACTTCGACCACGCGGCGCGCGCCTACATCGCGGCCCATCCCTCGCGCCATCCGTCGGTGCGCTGGTTCGGCAAGGCGTTCGCCGACTTCCTGGCCGCGGCCGCGCCCTACGACGAGACGCCGGCGGCCGCCGAGATGGCGCGCTTCGAATGGGCGCTGGGCGAGGCCTTCGATTCGGTCGATGTCGAGCCGCTGCGGGCCGAGGCGGTGATGACGGTGCCGCCCGAGGCGTGGGAGACCATCGCCTTCGCGCCCCTGCCCTCGCTGCGCCGCCTCGCCTTCACCCACGACGTGCCGCCCTCCTGGCAGCGCCGCGAGGAGGTCGAGCCCGGCGCGCTCGGGGTGGCCGCGCTCGGGACGACGGTGCCGTGGATGATCTGGCGGCCCGAACGCATGTCCAACTTCCGCTCGCTCGAGGCCGACGAAGCGGTCATGCTCGACGCCATGGTGGAAGGCCGACCGTTCCCGGCGCTGTGCGAGGCGCTGCTGCCTCATGTCGGGGAGGACCAGGCGGCCGCCCGCGCCGCCGGCCTGTTACGCAGCTGGGTCGAGGAAGGGTTGATCGCCTCCTTCAGCCACTGATCTCTGCCCGCTCGATGGAATTGGTAGACATACGAGACTTAAGGACGCGCTGTAGCACGACGAACGAGAATGAGAGCGAAATGCGGACGTGGCGAAACCGGTAGACGCAGCAGACTTCAATTGGAGTGCCCACGGGGAAACCCGTGGAGCAGAACCGCTCAAAGTCGGGGAAAGCTAAGGGTTCGACCTAAGCCAATCCCGAGCCAAGCCCCTCCGGGGAAGGTGTAGAGACTAGACGGGTGGCGCCTACGGCCGGAAGGCCTTGGCGAAGGGATAGTCCAGACCACGAACGCCGATGAGGCGGCGGCGAAAGCCGAGGTGGTACGAAAATCTGCTTCTCGAAAGGGAATGCGGGTTCGAGTCCCGCCGTCCGCACCATCTCTCAGCGAGTCGCAGGCTATCTGTAGCCGAGGATTCTATGGCCGGGGCCCGGAGGGCAGGTCCAGTCGCCATGGCCGTCCTTGACGCAATCATAGCGGCCTTCGTACAGCGTGCGCGTTATGGCGTTGTTGTAGACGCGGCAAAACGTGTGTCTCGTCTTCACCGGATAGATCTTCTCGCCAACCGGTGACTTCACGAACTCCAGCCCCTGCGGCGTCATGCGGTTGATCCGGGGCTCTCCTATCTGGAACGCCTCGAACGTGACGCCCACCTTGACCGGCGCCCCGGTCGAGCCGTCGATGCCCGCCTGGTAGTCCTCCAGGATTTTGCGCTTGAAAACCTTGTCCAGTGGACTGTCAGGCGACGCTTCCTCTGCAATACCGGCATCGGAGGAGCATTCGCCCGCCGGTCTTGCCGGCATTGGCGCCATCGCTCGCTGACGCGGCGCCTGCAAAGGCGTATTCTCGGGAGGGAGGGCACCGGCGGGTCCAGGTGGTGGAGTTGGCCCGTTTGCCGCCGCATCGTCACCTGGCGCCTTGCAGTGCCCAAGCTGTTCGACAAGGGTCTGCCGATAAACCTGGACACGCGCGCCGAGCCCGTTGGGCGCAGCGTCATTGAGGTACTGAACATCACATTGATCGAAGTCGTCGGACCCCTTGCAACCGATCACGATCAGCCGGGATGGCACTGAACAGCTGTAAGGAACATTGAATTTCAAACCATCCGGCGATGGCTGGGCAGCAACCGGATCGGGTACAAGGAGCGCGGCGAGCCATGCCAAGGCAAGAAGCCTGACGAAGGGAGGCACGCGAAAGCCCTCAAGATTTTTCATTCCGCGGTTCATCGAAGAAGCTCCTTGTCAATTCAGCAGTCGATCCCAGGCATTCTGCTCGAATGCCTCGGATGGAACGGAAAACGGCCCCTTCTGCGTGGCCAGGAAAGGCAGCGCCAAACGAGGCTCCGCTCCCATCCGCTTCAGGGCTCGCCTTCTGCGCGCTCTGGCATCGTCGGTGAACTCGACGCGCAAGGCGGAAAATAGCTGCGCCACAAATCGCAGGCGGCGCATTCTCTCCCGGCGCTCCTCGACGTAGGCACCGAAAATGCTCTCCCCCCAATCCGCATTCGACGTCAGCGCTTCGACCACATGCCGGGTATCGCGGAGGCTGATGCTGAGCCCTTGTCCGATGGTCGGATCGTTATGGCCTGCCGCATCGCCGATGAGGACCACGCCCGGCACAACAGGTGTGTCGATCCAGGTGTCGCCGCTCGGGTATCCATGACAAGGACCGATAGGACGCGCGGCGGAGAGGACCTCGGCATGAGGCAGGGATTTCAGCCGAAAGGCCTCCTGGAACCTGCGCGTGCTGTCGGCGCCCGAGAATCGTCCGCGCTGGTCATGTCCATAGCAGGCATAAAGGCGGATGCGCCCTCCGCCTTGCGGGAAGACGTAGAAGGTGATGTCGCCTTCCACGCCGATCGATTGGTCCTGCTCGGGCCATGCGTCGACGCCGTCGACCAGCAGACCCGAAAGAAGATGGTGACTTGCATCGAACTTCACGTCGGCCCCGACCTGACGCGCCGTCGCGGAGCCTCGTCCGTCCGCACCGACGATGAGCCGAGGAGAAACCTCGTACCGGCGCCCCTGGTGCGTGAATGCCGCCTTGGGCCGGCGTCCCGCCGAGACCGTCAGATCGCCCACCCCCCGCAGCATCGTCGCTCCGGCCGAAACGGCCGCCACATTGAGCGCCTGGCAGACCTGAGGGTGTCCGAACGTCATCGCACCCTCGACGTCCGGAAGCAGTTTTCCCAGCTCGAGCGCACGGGCTTCCGCATCCTCCGCCGACATATCCTCCCCGTAGGGGATGGCGCGCTTGGTGAAGTGACCGCCGGCGCCGAGAAGCACGTCGAAGACGCCCAGCTTCTTCGCCTCTTCGACGCCCCACGGCGGCATGAACTCGCCGCGCACGCGATCCTGATGCTCCAGGCTTTTTTCCAGCATCAGAACACGGATGTTCCGGCGCGTCAGAGCGACCGCCAACGCGCCTCCGGCAACGCCGCCACCGACGATCACGACGTCCGACGCGAGGCCCGATCCTGTCTCGTCCAACTCGCCCGGCATGCCCATCCTCCGTCTCGCCCGAATGGACGCTAGCGAAGCGGCGGTGTTAATGTCCTTTGGCCGAACTGAATTGTTCTGAATCCCGGGAGGATGGAAGAAGGCCAGGATGCCGGGAGCGTTTTCCTTTGGGTCGTTTCATCTCGACATCCGGCGACGCCTACTGCAGAGGAACGGAACGCCGGTTTCTCTCGGCTCCCGCGCCATCGACATATTGTGCGAGCTCGTCGCGGCCCGGGGCGAGCTGCTCACCAAGAACGACCTGATGGCCCGCGTCTGGCCGAACACCGTCGTCGAGGAGAACAATCTCCAGGTCCATATTTCGGCGCTGCGCAAGGCGCTTGGAGAACAGGTCGACGGTCGGAGCTGGCTGCAAACCGTGCCCGGGCAGGGCTACCGGTTCGCCGGCGAGCTGGACGGCGATTTCTCGCGGCGCAGTCTCGCAACCGCCCCGGTTCCCAGCCAGGATGTCTTTTTTTGCCGGACCCGCGATGGCGTGAATCTCGCGGTTGCATCGATCGGCCGGGGAACGCCCCTCGTCCGCACCGGGATGTGGATGACCCATCTCGAGTACGATTGGAGCACCAGCATTTGGGCTCCCTTGCTCAAGCGGCTGGCGGAGCACTGCCGGGTCATCAGGTATGACCAGCGCGGCAACGGGCTCTCCGACTGGGACATTCCTCCGATCTCGTTTGCAGCAGCGGTCGAGGATCTGGAAGTCGTCGTCGATGCGTCCAACCTCGAACGCTTCACGCTGCTCGGCATGTCCCAAGGCGTCGCAACGGCGATTGCCTATGCCGCGAAACACCCCGATCGCGTGTCGCGTCTGATCTTGAGCGGCGGCTATGCGAAAGGCTGGCGCGCGCGCGGGGTGCCGGATCATATTGCCCGCGGCGAAGCGTTCCAGGCGCTGGCCCAAAGCGGATGGGGACTCGACAACCCGGCGTTCCGCCAGCTCTTCACGTCGCTTGCCATCCCAAACGGCTCCCACGTCGAAATGGAAGCGTTCAACGAGCTTCAAAGGCGATCGAGCTCGCCCGAGAACGCTGCGCGCCTGATCGGCATGCTGGGAACGGTCGACGTGACCGATCGGCTGGAGCGGATCGCCGTTCCGACCTTGGTGATGCACAGCCGCGACGATGCGTGGGTTCCGTGTGAGCACGGACGGGCAATTGCGGCCGCCATCCCGAAGGCCCGTTTCGTCTCCATCGCCAGCGAAAACCATGTCGTGATGCCGAACGAGCCGGAATGGGAACGATATGTCGGGGAGCTCCTCGATTTCCTGCCGCGCCAGGCCTAGACGGCCGGCGACAGGCTGGCGATTCGACGGCGCGTGAGGGCCGCGCCGGTTCGAGTCCGGCAGCGGGCACCATCCTTCGCCAAACTGTCTAGAAAGTGGTATGGACCGCAACCATGCCTTTCAGTCGCCTTGCCATGGCGGCCGCTGCCGCACTTCTCGTCTCGCCTGTCGCGCACGCCCTCGACGGTTCATGGATCTCGGATCCGGCCACGGGCTGCAAGGCCTGGGCCGATACCGAAAAGCCCGAAGGCGTCACCTTCAAATGGACCACAGGATGTCGCGACGGCTACGCCAGCGGCACCGGTACGCTGAACTACTCCGTGCGGGGCAGACCTGCCGGCTGGTACTCCGGCCCGCTGGTGGCGGGCAAGGCAGAAGGCCGCGGCATCCGCAGCTACCCCGACGGCGTGCGCTACGAGGGCGATTGGCGCGACGGCCGGCGCGCCGGCCAGGGCGTCCAGAAATGGCCGGACGGCTTCCGCTACGAAGGCGGCTGGAAGGACGACAAGGCGAGCGGCTCCGGCACGCTGATCGACCCCACCGGCGCTGGGTGGACCGGCACCTGGCTGAGCGGCTGCCTGCGCCGAACGCCCGGCCAATTGCGGCCCCCGATCGGCGTCGGCGCCAACGACTGCCCACGCGGCTACTGACGAACCGACGCAACCGCCGCGCCCATTCGCCGTTTCTTCTCCGAGAACGCGACCCCAGCCGGGAGAACGTGGCGATGGATGTTACCCTTGGCACACGGCGCCGCCGGCTGATCGGAACGGCCGGTGCGCTGCTGCTCGCGACGCCCGCCCTGGCGCAGCAAGCCAACCCGACCAAGACCAAGGCAACCGAAGGCGGCATCACCGCGACCGAGCGACTGATGCGCGACAGCGGCCTGCTGCTGCGCATCCTGGCGATCTACGACGCCGGCGGCCGGCGGCTGGGTGGCGGCGAGGACATCGAGCCCACGATCTTCACCCAGGCTGCCGAGACGATGCGCGACTTCGTGCACGGCTACCACGAGAAGCAGCAGGACGAGTACGTCTTCGCGCGCTTCAAGAAGTCCGGCCGCATGGTCGAGCTGATCGACGTGCTGCAGGCCCAGCATGCGGCGGGCCGCAAGCTCACCGACCGCATCCTCGAGCTGGCGCCCAGGAGCGCCACCAAGAACGAGCGGCAGGCGATGATCGAGGCGATGCAGGCGTCGAGCGTGCTCTACCGGCCGCACGTCGCGCGCGAGCTGACCGACGTGTGGCCAGCGCTGCGCACGCTGCTGACGCCCAACGAGTTCGACGAGCTCGGCACGATCCTGGAGAAGGACGAGGTCGAGAAGCTCGGCAAGGACAGCTTCGACAAGATGGCCAAGAAGGTCGAGGCGCTCGAGAAGCGCATCGGCATCAACGATATCTCTCAGTTCACCCCGAAGTCATAGGACCGCGGGCTTCCAGCCCGCTCATGAGCGCGCAGGATGCGCGCGGTCCAATGATGCCCTCTCCTATCCCCGGTAGTGGCACGCCACCCAGTGTCCTGGCCTCTTTTCCAACAGCTCAGGGTCGCGCTGCGAGCAGTCGGGCTTGGCGATCGGGCAGCGCGTGTGGAAGTGGCAGCCCGAGGGTGGGCGGATCGGGTTGGGCACGTCGCCCTGCAGCATGATGCGCTGGCGTTTCACCGTCGGGTCGGGGATCGGCACCGCCGACAGCAGCGCCTCGGTGTAGGGATGCAACGGCGTGTCGTAGAGCTCGCGCGACGGCGCGATCTCGACCACCCGGCCGAGATACATCACCGCGACGCGGTCGGAGATGTGCTCGACCACCGACAGGTCGTGGGCGATGAAGAGATAGGTCAGCCCGAACTTGTCCTGCAGGTCCTCGAGCAGGTTGATCACCTGCGCCTGGATCGAGACGTCGAGCGCCGACACCGGCTCGTCGCAGATCACCAGCTTGGGCTCGACCGCGAGCGCCCGGGCGATGCCGATGCGCTGGCGCTGGCCGCCCGAGAACTCGTGCGGGAAGCGGCCGAGATGATCGGGCTGCAGCCCGACCGTCTCCAGGAGCTCGACCACCCGCTCCTCCAGCGCCCTGCGCGACTTGGCGAGCCCGTGGATCTGCAGCGCCTCGCCGATGATCGCGCCGACCGTCAGCCGCGGGTTCAGCGACGCGTACGGGTCCTGGAAGATGATCTGCATGTCGCGGCGCATGGCGCGCAGCGCGTCGGTGTTCATGCGCGTGACGTCGGAGCCCTGGAACCAGACCTCGCCGGCGCTGGGCTCGATCAGGCGCAGGATGCAGCGGCCGGTGGTCGACTTGCCGCAGCCCGATTCGCCGACCAGGCCCAGCGTCTCGCCCTTGCCGATGTCGAAGCTGACGCCGTCGACGGCATGCACGCGATCGACCTCGCGCTTCAGGATGCCGCCCGAGACGGCGAAGTGCTTCTTGAGCTTCTTTACGGACAGCAGGGCGTCGGTCATGGCACGCCCATCACAGCACACATGCGACGCGATGGCCGGGCCCGACTTCCTTGAGAGGCGGCTCGCGCGAGCAGATGTCCATCGCGTACTTGCAGCGCGCCGCGAAGCGGCAGCCGGCCGGCGGGTTCATCAGGCTGGGCACCGTCCCGGGAATCGCCTCCAGCCGTTCCTTCTGCGCGGCGGCGCGGTCGACGCGCGGGATCGAGCGGATCAGGCCCTGGGTGTAGGGATGCCGCGGGTTGCCGAACAGCGCCTCGACCGGCGCCTCCTCGACCACCTTGCCGGCATACATCACGACGACGCGCTGGCAGGTCTCGGCGACCACCCCCATGGCGTGGGTGATCAGCGTGATCGACATGCCGAGCTTGTCCTTCATCTCCTGCATCAGCTCGAGGATCTGCGCCTGGATGGTGACGTCGAGCGCGGTCGTCGGCTCGTCGGCGATCAGGAGCTTGGGCTTGCAGGACAGCGCCATGGCGATCATCACGCGCTGGCGCATGCCGCCGGAGAACTGGTGCGGATAGTCGTGCACCCGCTTCTGCGGGTTGGGGATGTTGACCAGCCGCAGCATCTCGACCGCGCCCTGGATCGACTGCCTCTTGGACAGGTTCTGGTGCTGGTGCAGTACCTCGGCGATCTGGTACCCGACCGTGTAGACCGGGTTGAGCGAGGTCATCGGCTCCTGGAAGACGATGGCGATCTCGCGGGCGCGGATCTTGTCCATCTCCTCAGGGCTGAGCGGGATCAGGTCGCGGCCCTGCCACAGGATCTGGCCGGCCTCGAAGCGGCCGGGCGGCATGTCGATCAGCTTGAGCACCGAGCGGGCGGTCACCGTCTTGCCGCAGCCCGATTCGCCGACCACGCCCAGTGTCTCGCCGCGATCGATATGCAGGCTGACGCCGTCGACGGCGCGAACCATGCCGTCGTCGGTCTTGAACCAGGTCTTGAGCCCGCGGATGTCGAGAAGCGTATCGGCCATCACAGCACGCGCCGCGGATCGAGCGCGTCGCGCAGGCCGTCGCCGATGAAATTGATGGTAAGCACGGTGAGGAAGATGGCGGCCCCCGAGAACAGCGCCCAGTGCGGCGCGATGTCGATCGTATCCTTGGCATCGAACAGCACGCGGCCCCAGGTCGGGATGTCGGGCGGGAAGCCCAGCCCGAGGAAGGACAGCGTCGATTCGGCGATGATTGCCGCCGCGACGTCGATCGTGCCGGCGACGATCACCGGCCCCAGCGCGTTGGGCAGGATGTGGCGCACGACCTGGCGGACCGGCGAGGCGCCGAGCGCGCGGGCGGCCTCGATGAACTCCTTCTCGCGGATCGACAGGATCTGGGCGCGCACCAGGCGGGCGACCTGCATCCAGCGCAGGCCGCCGATCACTGCCACGACCATGATGAACACGCCGCCCTCCGGCCCGAACACGCTCTTCAGGCTGTCGCGGAACAGGTAGATGATCAGCAGCAGCAGCGGTAGCTGCGGCAGCGACAGGAAGAGGTCGGCCAGCCACATCAGCACCGCCTCGACGTAGCCGCGCGACATGCCGGCGATGGCGCCGATCAGCACGCCGACGACGCAGGCGACCATCATGGCCGCGAGCCCGACCGCCAGCGAGATGCGGCCGCCATAGAGCAGGCGCGCCAGCACGTCCTGGCCGAGGTCGTCGGTGCCGAGCGGATGGGTCCACGACGGCCCCTGGAGCTTGGCCGCGAAGTCGATCTCGTTGATCGGCACCTGCCAGACCAGCGGCCCCAGCAGCACGGCGGCCAGGATGATGGCCAGGATCACCGTGCTCATCATCGCCAGCCGATGCTTGCGGAAGCGCCGCCACGCCTCGCGGCCCGGCGAGAAGCGCGCCTGCTTGCGCGGCGCGGCCGCTACCGCAGCGCCGGCGCCGGCCGGCCGCTCAGCGGTAAGAGATGCGGGGGTCGAGCCAGCCATAGAGGATATCGGCAATGAAGTTGAAGAAGACGACGAGGCAGGACAGCACGAAGGTCACGGCCATGACCACCGGGGTGTCGTTGGACAGCATGGCGGAGATCAGCAGCGAGCCGATGCCGGGAACGCGGAAGATCTGCTCGGTGACCAGCGCGCCGCCGAAGATCACCGGCATCTGCAGCGCGACCAGCGTGACCACCGGGATCAGCGCCGTGCGCACGATGTGGCGGGCGATCACGGAGCGCTCGCCGATGCCCTTGGAGCGGGCGGTGGTGACGTAGTCGAGCCGCACCACGTCGAGCACCGCGGAGCGCACGTAGCGCACCAGCGAGGCGCCCTGGAACAGGCCGAGCACGGCGATCGGCATGATCGACTGCTTGAACTGCTCCCAGTACCACTGCCAGCCGGCGCCGCTGATGTCGGTGCGATAAACCATCGGCAGCCAGTCGAGCTGAACGCTGAACACCAGGATCAGCAGCAGGCCGGTGAAGAAGGTCGGCAGCGAGAAGCCGACGAAGGCCAGCGTGTTGGCGATCTGGTCGAAGATCGAATAGGGCCGCGTGCCGGCCAGCACGCCGACCGGCAGCGCCACCACGATGGCGAGCAGCTGGGCCGCGCCGATCACGACCAGGGTGGTCGGCAGCCGCTGCAGGATCAGCGTCTCGACGTTGATGCGGCTGGCGAAGGAGAAGCCCCAGTCGCCGTGCAGCATGGCGATCAGCCAGTGGTAGTAGCGGGTCCACACCGGGTCATCGAGCCCGAACTTGGCGCGCAGCGCCGCCGCCACTTCCGGCGGGATGGCTGGGTTGGCCGCCAGCTCGCTGAAGGGGTCGCCCGGCGCCAGCGCCAGCACGGTGAACAGCACCACGCTGATTCCGAAGATGCTCGGGATCATCAGCAGGATGCGGCGGATGACGTATTGACGACTCATTAGGCGCTCCGCGCCAGCGGAGTGGCTGGCGGCATGTAGCGCTGCAGCGAACGCAGTGAGCGAAGCGCGGGCGCCGCACGGTGCAGAACAAATCCCGTTGCTGAGGCACCGGAAGAGCGCCACTGGAGTGGCGCTCTCCCAGCCATGAGCTTCATGCTCACGCTGCCCCCGTCACGCGTCCTTGAACCAGTCCTGGATGTCCCAGGTGTTGTTGTCCCAGCCGCTCATGTTGGCGTGCAGCTTGTTGGCCATCGCCTGCACGGCGTGGCGCGCGATCACCGGGATCACGACCTGGTTGGCGATCACCAGGTCGTTGGCCTTGATGAAGATCGCGGCGCGCTTGACCGGGTCGAGCTCGGCCTGGCCGGCCTTGAAGTTGTCGTCGTACTCCTTGCTCGACCAGCGGGTGATGTTGCGGCCCTGCCACTTGTTGGCCTTGGTCGCCTGCTCCTCGCTGAGGAACTGCTTCATGAACAGCTCGGGATCGGGCTGCGTCATGGTCACCGTGTACATCTGCAGGTCGCAGTAGAACTTGGTATAGGTGTCGGGGTTGGCGACGTCGGACGAGAAGAACACCGACGCCGTGACCGCCTTGACCTCGATGTCGATGCCGGCCTTCTGGCAGGCCTGCTTGACGATCGCCTGGGTCTTCTGGCGCGGCTGGTTGATCGAGGTCTGGTAGACGAACTTCAGCTTCTTGCCGTCCTTCTCGCGGATGCCGTCGGCGCCCTTCTTCCAGCCGGCCTTGTCGAGGATCTCGTTCGCCTTGTCGACGTTGAACTCGTACTTGGTGTTCTTCGAGCGGAACTTCTCCGGATTGTTGACGAAGTTCGCGGTGGCGTTGCCGGTGCGGCCGTAGATGTATTTCTCGACCGAATCCTTGTCGACCAGCACGCTGAGCGCCTGGCGCACCTCGGGGAACTGCAGCGTCGGATGCTTGGTGCCGAGCTTGGAGCGTTCGCCGTCGGCATCAGGGGTCCACGGGTCGGTGGTGTTGAGCTGGATGTGCTCCATGTTGCCGCCGGGCGAGATCGAGACCCTGCCCTTGCCGCCCTTCTCCAGGCGCTGGAGGATCTCGTCCTCGACCTGCAGGTTCCAGGCGAAGTCGTACTCGCCGGTCTGCAATACGGCGCGCGCCGCCGACACGGCGTCGCCGCCGCCCTTCATCTCGAAGCTGTCGAAGTACGGCTTGTTGGCGTCGTGGTAGTTGGGGTTGATCACGCCGGTGACCATGTCGCCCGGCTTGAAGTCCTTGAACATGTAAGGCCCGGTGCCGACCGGCTTGAGGTTGGTCGGCGCGTCGCGCGACTTGGCGCCCATGTAGTCGGCGAACAGGTGCTTGGGAATGATCATGCCCTGCGCGCCGACGAAGGCGAGCGCCCAGAACGGCGTCGGCGCGTCGAACAGCACCTTGACCGTGTAGTCGTCGACCTTCTCGACCTTGACGTCCTTGTAGGTGGCGCTGGTGGTCGCCGCCGCCGCCGGATCGCGGGCATATTCCCAATTGAAGAGCACGTCGTCGGCGGTGAACGGCTTGCCGTCGTGCCACTTCACGTTCTTCTTGACCTTCCAGGTCACCGACTTGCCGTCGGCGGCCAAAGTGCCGTCCTCGCGGCCGGGAATCGATTCGGCCAGCACCGGCTTGAGATTGCCGTTGGCATCCCAGCCGGCCAGCGGCTCGTAGAAGAAGCGCGAGCCGTCCTGGTCCTTGGTGCCGACCGCGAAGTGCGGATTGAGCAGGGTCGCGCCCTGCCACCACAGCACCTTCAGATGTCCGCCGCCGCCGCGCTTGGTCGGCTTGTAGGTCGACGGCGACTGCGCCATCGCCACACCGGAGATGGCCAGCAGCTGCGTCGCCATCGGCGCCGTCAGCCCCACCGCCATCATGCGCCGCACGAAGCCGCGCCGGGACAGGCGTCCGGTCTTGACGTGGGCGATCAAACCCCGCAATTCACGCTCGTTCATAGCAGTACCCCTATCTTGGCCATCCCACGGACGCTCTCGCTATCTTGCAAGATGCGTGCAATCCTGTGATCTGAACAGGCTGGCCGGCCTCCGTCAACGACGCCCCGCCTGAAACCGGGGGGGTCGAGAACATGGCTTGGCTGTATCTTGTCGTCGCAGGGCTGTTCGAAATCGGCTGGCCGCTCGGCCTGAAGAAGGGTTGGACGCCGGACGGCGTCCAGGTCTGGTGGCTTCTCTTCGCGGTCGCCAGCATGGCGGTCAGCGGCGCGCTGCTCATGCTGGCACAGCGGGCCATCCCGATGGGCACCGCCTACGCCGTCTGGACCGGCATCGGCGCGGTCGGCGCCTTCGTCACCGGCCTGCTGCTGTTCGGCGATCCCGCATCGGCCATGCGCGTCGTCTCGATCCTGCTGATCGTTGCCGGCATCGTCGGCTTGAGGCTGGCCTGAGAGCGAAGCGAACAACGGAGGAACGCCAATGCGCATGAAGGACAAGGTCGCGCTGATCACCGGCGCCGCGAGCGGCATGGGCGCGGCGACCGCACGAATGTTCGGCCGCGAGGGCGCGACAGTCTTCGTTGCCGATCTCCTCGACCGGGAGGGCGCCGAGGTCGTCGACGGCATCAAGAAGGCGCAAGGCAAGGCCCACTATCTCCATCTCGACGTCACCGACGAGGCCGGCTGGCAGGCGACCGTCGCCGAGATCGAGAAGAGCGCCGGCGGCCTCGATGTGCTGGTCAACAACGCCGGCATCTCGGGCTCGGCCGAGCAGGATCTCTACGACACCGCCGCCTGGAACCGGCTGATGGGCATCAACGCCACCGGCGTCTTCCTCGGCATGAAGCACGGCATCGCGGCCATGAAGAAGCGCGGCAAGGGCTCGGTGATCAACCTGTCGTCGGTCTCCGGCATCGTCGGCCAGGGCTACATCCATGTCGGCTACAACGCCTCGAAGGGCGCGGTGCGCCTGCTCACCAAGGCGGGTGCGGCGCAGCATGGCCGCGACAACATCCGCGTCAATTCGGTCCATCCCGGCCTGATGCCGCCGATGCGGACCTCGGGCCGCACCGCCGATCCGGCGACGCGCGCCAAGACGCTGAAGGGTGTGCCGCTCGGCCGCGCCGGCGAGGTCGACGAGGTGGCGTCCGCCATCCTGTTCCTCGCGTCGGACGAATCCTCCTACGTCACCGGCGCCGAGCTGGTGGTCGACGGGGGCTGGACGGCGGTCTGACCGGCGGTCTCAGGGATTAGGCGCTGCAGCGCATCGCGGTCGTCGTTCCGCCGGCGGACTGGCTGAACGGCAGCACCTGCGACTCCAGGCCCCGACCGTTCGCCAGGAAACAGTGGAGGCCGATGCTGCGGCCGACTATGCTCGCGCCATGAGAGGTCGCGGCCACCAATCGCAGTGGCGCGCCATGGCGTTCGCCTTGGCGCTGTTCGCGATCACGCTCAATTTCCTGCAGCCGCTGGCGCATGCCGCGCTGATGCGCGACGGCGCGCCGTCCACCGTGTGGTCGATGTTCTGCAAATCGGCGCCGGACGAGCGCGACAGCCAGCCCGGCTCGGCGCCTGCCTCGACCGTCGATCACGAATGCTGCCTGGGCCTTGCCCATGCGCCGGCGCTCCTGGCGCCGTCATCGGCCTTCGTTCTCCTGCTGGCCAGCGCGCCGGCTCTGCCGCCGTCGCTGCCGGTCGATCAGACCGGCTCCGCCGGCATCCGCGACGGCCCGCAGCAACCCCGCGGCCCTCCGTCTCTCCTCGTCTGACACCCGCAACGCGACGCGCTTCGGCGCGCCGCTGTCGTTTGTCTTCCGAGGGGAGAGTTCATCTTGCGTTTCTCACTGCACGCGGCGACGAGTGCCGCCTTCCTGGGCCTTGCGCTCATCCCGGTCCTGGCGCGCGCCCAGACCGAAACGCCGCAAATGCCGGCCGTGACCGTCACGGCGGGCCGCGGCACCGACATCGAGAAGCTCGACGTCAGCACCACGGTCATCACGCGCGAGCAGATCCAGGTCATGCCGCAGACCAGCCTGGACCAGATCGTCAACCGCATTCCCGGCGTCTGGTCGCCGACCATCCCGACCGGCCAGCTCCATCCGACCGGCCAGCCCTTCAACATCCGCGGCTTCGGGTCGAGCACCACGATCAACACCCTGGTCATGGTCGACGGCGTGCCGATCAACGACCCGTACTTCCGGACGGTCGATTGGAGCCAGGTCTCGAAGGCCTCGATCGAGCGCATCGAGGTGATCCGCGGCGGCGGCGCCACCAGCCTGTGGGGCAACATGGCGATGGGTGGCGTGGTCAACATCATCACCCGCGAGCCGTCGCGCACCGGCGTCGCTCTCGACGCCAACTACGGCAGCTACAACACCTTCAACGGCGAAGGCTACGGCAGCATGATCTTCAACGACAAGCTGAAGGCCGGCCTGAGCTACGCCCATTCGCAGAGCAGCGGCTACAACCTCACGCCGGCGCAATACCAGAACGCCAATCTCGTGCCGACCGCGTCGTGGGTCGACAACGTCACCTTCTCCGCCTACCTGACGCCCGGAGAGTCGACCAAGCTGTTCGTCAAGGGCTACTACCATCAGGCCTCGGAGAGCGGGCTGACGTGGCAGATGGCCAACAATCAGTGGTCGACCTACCGCCTGCTGGCGGGCGGCAGCCACAAACTCGACGAGACGTCGTCGATCAACTTCAGCGCCTGGGCCGCGGGCGGCACCTTCGGCACGACCAACGCCAGCAGCGGCAGCTACAGCCTGAACAACATCAACGCGCTCAACCAGTTCGTCAGCCAGCGCGAGACCGCGCCGAACAACAACCAGGGCGGCTCGATCTTCTACCAGCTCGAGGCCGGCCCGCTGAAGGACATCAAGATCGGCGTCGACGCGCGCCGCATCCAGATCACCGACAACCTCAACCTCTATGCCAGCGCCACCGCCAACCCGACGACGTTCGTCGCGCGCGGTGAGCACCGGCTCGAGGGCGTCTTCGGGCAAGGCACCTACGCGTTCAAGGCCATTCCGCTCGATGTCACGGTCGGCCTGCGCGGCGACTTTTACCAAGCGATGAACGCCAGCTTCTTCAATCAGAATGCCGGGGCGATCAACCCCATTGCCGATTCGGCCTATTCGAGCTTCGACCCACGCATCGGACTGAAGTTCTACGCCACCGACCAGCTGACGCTGCGCGGCGCGGCCTACCGCAACTTCTCGGCGCCGGGCATGAACCAGATGTACCGGAGCTTCGCCGCCGGCACGAGCTTCACCACCACCAACCCGAACCTGCAGCCGATGACCAACTTCGGCCAGGAGGTCGGCTTCGACTTCAACTGGAAAAAGGTCTCGCTGTCGGCGACCTGGTTCAACAACAACCTCGACAACTTCATCGACTTCGTGTCGATCTGCACCGCCAATGCGGCGTGCGCCGCGCCGTTCGCGACGGCAGCCGGCCTGACCGGCATCACCAGCGTCAACCAGTACATCAATGTCGGCAACGCGCGGTTCACCGGCTTCGAGGTGATCGCAAGCTGGCAGCCGCTGCCGGAGCTGCGGCTCAGCGGCGGCTTCACCCAGACCACCGCCTACCTGACCAGCACCACCATGCCCAACCTGCTGCGCACCGGCGTCCAGCTCGGCCAAGTGCCGAACTGGATGCTGACGGCCGCAGCGGAATGGCGGCCGATTGCCGACCTGTCGATCAACATCAGCCTCAAGTCGTTCCCGGCCTACTGGAACAACACCGGTCACACGCAGTTGAACGACGCCGCGACCTTGATCGACCTGGCGATGACCTATTCCTTCAACAAGTCGATCGATATCTACGGTGCCATCCAGAACCTGACGAACGCGCAGTACTTGGCAGCGGGCTACTCGACGACCAGTTTCGAGGGGCCGTTCGTCAACCCCACCGCCATCCCGGCGCTCGGGATGCCGCTGACCGCCGCCGTCGGTATGCGCGCCCGGTTTTGAGCGCCATGATGAAGGAAATCACCATGCGTCTCACCCTCTCCACCCTCGCCTTCGTCGTGCTGGCCGGCGCCGCGGCCGCCCAGCATCAGCACCATGGCGATGCGAAGGACGCCTTCACCGCCACACCGGCCTTCGCGCCGGACGGCACGCTCTGGGTCGCGCGCGGCATGGCGGACCGCGTGCTGGTCGCGAAGTCCACTGACCTCGGCAAGACCTTCTCGGCGCCGGTGTCGGTCACAGCCGATCCGATCAGCATCGATTGGGGGCCCGATTCTCGGCCACAGCTCGCGCTCGACAGGACGGGCGCGCTGGTCGTCACCTACGCGATCTTCCAGGACAAGCGTTTCAACGGGCGCGTCTACGCGACGCGCTCGACCGATGGCGGCGCAAGCTTCGCGCCGCCCGTCCCGGTCACGCCGGAGTCGACGAGCCAGCGCTTCCAGACCGTCGGCGTCGATCCCGACGGGCGCGTCTTCGCCGCCTGGCTCGACAAGCGTAACGCCGCCGCGACGATCGCCGCCGGAAAGCCCTATCCCGGGGCGGCGCTGGCCTATGCGTGGGCGGACGAGCGCGGCGGCTTCTCCGATACCAAGCTCGCCTTCGACAACACCTGCGAATGCTGTCGCCTCGGCCTCGCTTTTGCCGGGCCGGGGCGACCCGCCATCATCTTCCGCAATGTCTTCGCGGGATCGGTGCGCGATCACGCCGTCGTCACCTTCGCCAACCCGACGACCCCCGGCCCCTTGCGTCGCGTCAGCGTCGACGACTGGAAGATCGAGGCCTGCCCGCACCATGGGCCGAGCCTCGCGATCGCGCCCGACGGCTCGTACCACGCGGCCTGGTTCACCGGCGGCGCGGCGCGGCAGGGACTGTTCTATGCCCGTGCCGACAATGCCGATGCGCCGTTCGGCGCGCCGCGCGCCCTGTCCGCGCCTGACCGCCAGCCCGCGCGGCCCTACGTGCTCGCCACGGCCAATGCCGTCCACCTGGTGTGGAAGGAGTTCGACGGCGAGAAGGCGCTGGTCCGCTGGGAGGTCAGCCAGGACGGCGGCCGCCACTGGAGCGAGCCGCGCACCGTCGCCGAGACGGCCGATGCCTCCGATCATCCCCTGCTGATCGCCCGCGGCGCGCAGGTCTTCCTGTCCTGGCTGACCAAGAACGAGGGCTACCGCCTCATCGCCATCGGAGAATCGACATGAGACGCTCCATCGTCATCGTCCTCGCGCTGATCACGCTCGGCCTGTCGGCCGTCGCCATCCTGCGCGCGGCGCATGCCGATCCGATGCCGTTCGAGCGCGGCAGCTGGAGCAAGCTCGCCGCCCGGCATGCCGGCCAGCCCACGATCATCCACTTCTGGGGCGTGACCTGCGCCCCCTGCCTCGTCGAGATGCCGCATTGGGGCAAGTTGATGGCCGAGCGGCCGGACATGCGCCTGGTGCTGGTCGCCGCCGATCCGCTGCCGCAGCCTGTCGAGCAGGTGAACGGCGCGCTACAGCGGGCCGGCCTCGACAGGGCCGAGAACTGGGCCTTCGCCGACCGCTTCAACGAGCGGCTGCGCTATGAGATCGATCCGGGCTGGAGCGGTGAGCTGCCCCGCACCGTTCTGGTCGCCGCGGACGGCAACCGCACCGTGCTGCCGGGGGTTGCCGATCTGTCGACGGTGCGCAAATGGCTGGACGCCCAGCCGCGCGTCCACAACTAGAGCAAGGAGGTTTGTTTTGTCCCGTCGTTTCCGTCTTCTGTCCCTGCTGGCGCTGCTGCTCGTCGCCGCGCCGGCGATCGCCCACGACTACAAGCTCGGCGCCCTGCAGATCGGCAATCCCTGGGCGCGCGCCACGCCGCCGACCGCGCCTTCGGGCGGCGGCTTCCTCAGCATCACCAATACCGGCACGACGCCGGACCGGCTGGTCTCCGCCAAGAGCCCGGCGGCGGACATGGTCCAGGTCCATGAGATGAAGATGGACGGTAACGTCATGCGCATGCGCGAGATCGAGAAGGGCCTCGAGATCGCCCCCGGCGCGACGGTGACTCTGGCGCCGGGCGGCCTGCACCTGATGATGATGGGGCTGAAGGCACCCTTCAAACAGGGCGAGAAGGTGCCGGTGACCCTGACCTTCGAGAAGGCCGGCAAGATCGATGTCGAGCTGGTGGTCGTGCCGATCGGGGCGACGCCCGGTCAGCACGAGCACAAGCAGTGATGCCGGTCGGCCGAGATGCAGGTCAGGCGAACAGCGGCCAGGCGACCATGACCATGCCGATCACCGACACGAACCAGGCCAGCGTACGCAGCCAGGGAACGCCGAGCAGGTAGATCACCGCGTAGATCAGCCGCGCCCAGAAGAAGATCAGGGCGCCCATCGCGGTCGTGGCGTTGGTCTTCTGGGCGACGACGGCGATCAGCACCAGCGCCGAGAACAGCGCCATGTTCTCGAGCATGTTGAGATGTGCGCGCTTGGCGCGGCCGGCGAAGCCGGTGTAGGTCGGCATGTCGTCGCGATTGCCGGCCAGCGTCGTCAGGCCAACCACCTGGTTGGCCGCTGCCGCCGCGATCAGCACCTGGACGAAGGTAAGCAACACCGAAAACAAGAGATACTTGAGCTCTGGACCCATGGTCGATCTCCCCTTTTGGGCTACTTGGTGCCGAAGAGACGATCTCCCGCATCACCAAGGCCGGGGACAATATACCCGTGGTCGTTGAGCTTGGCATCGACGGCGGCTGTGAATACCGGCACATCTGGATGCACTTCTGCGAAGGCGCGCGCGCCGGGCTCGGCGGCAAGGATGCAGATCACCTTGATGCGCTTGGCGCCGGTCTCCTTGAGGCGATCGACCGCGGCGATCGCAGAATGCGCGGTGGCCAGCATGGGATCGCACACGATCACGTCGCGGTCGCCGATGTCGCCGGGGATCTTGAAGTAGTACTCGACCGCCTGCAGCGTGCGCGGATCGCGGTAGAGGCCGACATGGCCCATGCGCGCCAGCGGCACGAGGTCGAGCACACCCTCGGCGAGCCCCAGCCCGGCGCGCAGGATGGGCACGATCACCAGCTTCTTGCCGTCGAGCAGCGGCGCTTCCATGGCCTCGATCGGCGTCTCGATGCGAGTCGTCATCAGCGGCAGGTCGCGCGTGGCGTCGTAGCCCAGCAGCAGGCCGATCTCGCGCAGCAGCCGGCGGAAGTTGGCGCTCGACGTCTCCTTGTCGCGCATCTTGGTCAGCTTGTGCTGCACCAGCGGGTGCGACGAGACGTGGATCGACGGCGGCAACGGCATGAGAAGGCTCCCCATTTGTCATCCCGAGGCCGAAGGCCGAGGGATCTTTAAGCCGCTGTAAGGATCCCTCGCTACGCTCGGGATGACAGCGGCCACGTCAGAACACTGTACCATCGCTTTCGACGGCAATCGGCGGCCCCCCACCCGGCCGGCGCTCGGCCGCCAGCACGCGGCCGGCGAACCAGGTACCGGCCTCCAGCACCTTGACCAGCGGCAGCCGCTGGTCATCGAGCCCGAGATGCAGCCGGACGTGCTCGGCGACCTGGTCGAGCAGCGCCACGGTGAGCGCCCGCCATTCGACGATCGCCGCGTCGCCCGCCTTGAAGGTATCGGTCAGCAGCCTCGACTGCTTGGGCCTGAGCGCCCCGGCATCGACCAGCAGGCCGCCGTTGCGGTACTCCGGCAGCCCGGTCAGCGCATCGAGCTCGACGACCCTGAGATCGGCGCTCTCGATCGGCTCGACCAGCGAGTAGGAGAGCCACTGCGACAGCTTGTGGAACGGCACCCAGCCGATCGCCGGATGCTGCCAGACGTCGCCCATCGGCGACGGCCAGATCGGCGACAGCTTGTCGAGCACCGCGGCGAAGATCGCCGCCGCCTTCACGGTGCCGCCGTCCTTCACCATCACGTCGAATAGTGCACCCGGACGATCGAGACCGACCCCGCCCAGCTTGCGCAGCAGGTCGACGCGACCTTCGAGGCCGACCAGCGGATTGTGCGCCTTCACCTGGAAGCCCATGGCGATGTCCATCGGCGTCAGCTTCGACAGCCGTTCGGCATCGACCCGCAACGGGTCGCCCTTGGGATCGCGGCTGAAGGCGCCATTCGCGAACATGTGGAAGCTCGCCACGCCGAGCCCCTCGGAGCGCGCGTAGGTCTCGCCGGTGTCGGGCTCGCGATAGGACCACGCCGCGCCCGCGCCGGCATCGAGCAGCACCGAGACGATCGCGAGGTCGATGCGGCGGCGCGCGATCTCGTCCTTCGGCTCGCCTGCAAGGCGTGGCGCCAGTGCGGCCCAGCGGTCGTGGCCGCCGGCCTCGAAGTGCCGCCAGCGCGAGTGGAACGGGATCGCCCCCGGATTGGCGAAGCGCTTGCGCGTGACGGCGAGCGTCGCCTGCACGGCCTCCTCCAGCCCGAGCGGATCGACCGTCCACCACGGCGATTGGCCGTCGACGACATGTTTCAGCATCTCGGCCGCCTTGGCGCGAATGGTGGCGGGAGAGCGGAGGTCACCCGCTCCCTGCCCTCCCCCTGAGGGGGAGGGTTGGGTGGGGGTCATTCCCTGAGCCCCCGGCCCTTGGCCTTCTCGAGCTCGGTCGCCTCGGGCTTGTTCGGCGTGAAGTAGCCGGCGGCCTTCTTGGCATCCATCTCGACCTGGGCGTCGGCCGGGATCAGCTCGTCGGGGATCGGCACCTGCTCGACGATGTCGATGCCCTGCTGGCGCAGCGCGTCGGACTTCATGTTGCTCATCGAGGCGAAGCGGTCGATGCGGGCGATACCCAGCCAATGGAACACGTCGGGCATCAGCTCCTGCAGGCGCATGTCCTGCACGCCGGCGACGCATTCGGTGCGGTTGAAGTACTGCGCCGCCGAATCGCCGCCGGGCTGGCGCTTGCGCGCGTTGTAGACCAGGAACTTGGTGACCTCGCCCAGCGCGCGGCCCTCCTTGCGATTGTAGATCACCACGCCGACGCCGCCCTGCTGCGCCATCTCGATGCAGATCTCGATGCCGTGCGCGAGATACGGGCGGCAGGTGCAGATGTCGGAGCCGAACACGTCGGAGCCGTTGCACTCGTCGTGGAGGCGGCAGGCGATCCTGGTCTCCGGCTTGCCGAGCTTCGACACGTCGCCGAAGAAATAGATCGTCGAGCCGCCGATCGGCGGCAGGAACAGCTCGAGGTCCGGCCGCGTCACCAGCTCGGTGTACATGCCGCCGGTCTGCTCGAACAGCGTGCGGCGGAGATCGACTTCCTTGACGCCGAAGCGCTCGGCGATGCCGGGCAGCCACCACACCGGCTCGATCGCGGCCTTGGTCACCTTGACGTCGCCCGAGCCGCTCAGGATGTCGTTGTCGGGCTTCAGCCGGCCGGCCGCCATCGCGTCGGCGATCTCCGGCATGTTCACGTGCGCCTTGGTGACGGCAATGGTCGGGCGGATGTCCCAGCCGGCGGCGAGCTTGTCGGCGAACACCTCGGCCACCATGTGGCCCCACGGATCGAGCGACACGATCTTCTTCGGGTCGAACCAGCTCTCGAACGGGCCGATCGGCTCGGCCGGCGAAGTGTCGGTCAAGTCGGGCCGGTGGCCGGGCTTCAGCTCCTGCGCCGCGATCGCCAGCGCGCGATAGATGCCGTAGCTGCCGGAATGCACGCCGATGGCGTTGCGCTTGCCCGGATCGGCGACGGTGCCCACCACCGGCCCCCGCTCGCGGGGATCGCGCGCGCCCCACTTCACCGCCGGAGCGGCCTGGCCGCCCTGCAGGGGATGGGTGTTCAGTCTGATGTGAGCCATGTGCTTTCCAGGGGCCAACGGGCGGGAAAGCGAGGCATCCTAGTCCCTGTGGATGAAATTTGGAAGACGAGCCGGCGTCGCAGGGTGCCTGCGGCAATCAGCTGCCGAGCGTGAAGTCCGTGCTCGCCGGCCGGCCGGCGAGGTGCAGGCGCGCCGTCTGCGGCGGGTTCTCGGCGATCACCGTGCCGCGGCGCACGACCTGCAGCCGCGCGGCGCGCAGCCGGATCGCCTCGATCGGATCGCGCGCCTGCAGGATGACGAAATCGGCGTTGCAGCCGGGCTCCAGCCCGTAGCCTTCGAGACCGAGCAGCCTGGCGCCATTGACCGTCACCGCATCGAAGGCGGCGCGCATGCCGGCCTGGCCGGTCATCTGCGCGACATGCAGCGCCATCGACGCGACCTCAAGCATGTCGCCCGAGCCCAGCGGATAGAACGGATCGACCATGCAGTCGTGGCCGAAGGCGACGGTGAGGCCGGCCGCCATCAGCTCCGGTACGCGCGTCAGCCCGCGCCGCTTGGGATAGGTATCCTGTCGGCCCTGCAGGGTGACGTTGATCAGCGGATTGGCGATCACGCCAAGCTCGGCCTCCGCCATCATCGGGATCAGCTTGCTGACATAGTAGTTGTCCATCGAATGCATCGAGGTGAGATGCGAGCCGGTCACCCGCCCCTGCAGGCCGCAGCGTATCGTCTCGGCCGCCAGCGCCTCGACATGGCGCGACATCGGATCGTCGGATTCGTCGCAATGCATGTCGACGCGCAGGCCGCGCCCGGCCGCCAGCGCGCAGAGCTGGCGGACCGCTTCGGCGCCGTCGGCCATGGTGCGCTCGAAATGCGGGATACCGCCCACCACATCGACGCCGCGACGCAGCGCCTCAGCCAGCAGCTCGGGCGTCTTGGGCGCGCGCAGATAGCCGTCCTGCGGGAAGGCGACGAGCTGCAGGTCGAGGTACGGCGCCACCTGGCGCTTGACGTCGAGCAGCACGTCGACCGCGACCAGGCGCGGATCGCCGATATCGACGTGGCTCCTGATCGCCAGCAGCCCGCGCCCGACCGCCCAGTCGCAATAGCCGAGCGCGCGCTTGGCGATGAGCTCCGCGGTCAGCGACGGCTTGCCCTCGCCCCAGATCTGGATGCCTTCGAGCAAGGTGCCGGACTCGTTGTGCCGCGGCACGCCGATGCTGAGCGCGGTATCCATGTGGAATTGCGGGTCGACGAAGGGCGGCGACACGAGATGGTCGCCGGCGTCGATCTCGGGACTGCCGGCCGGCAGCCCATGTTCGACGGCGGCGATCCGTCCGGCCTTGACGCCGATATCGAGACCGGAGCGGCCGTCGACCAGGCGGGCGTTGCGGACGACCAGATCGAAAGAGCACATGACCGCCACCTTGGCCCGAACCGACGGACGAGTCAGTATGGCGCCGACGGATATTCACCCCGGGAGGCTCCATGCCCGACCTGTTCCCGACCACCGAGGAAGCCGAGAAGGACAAGACGCTCGAGCTCGGCATCGTCAACCATCTCGGCCCCGATTCGTTCAAGCCCGACGGCCTGCGCCCGTTCTTCGAGTACCGCCGGCTCGGCCTCGAGCAGCTGACCAACGGCCGTGTCGGGGCACTCGTCGCCCGCGCCAAGCCCGGCACGCATGCCGACGCGCCGCGCCATACCCACACGCTCGACTTCCAGTTCATCTACGTGCTGAAGGGCTGGGCGATCTTTGACTACGAGGGCTACGGCGAGCACAAGCTGGTGGCCGGCTCGACCGTCTACCAGCCGCCGGGAATCAGGCACAAGGAGATCGCCCACTCCGACGACTTCGAGGTGCTCGAGATCACCATGCCCGCGGAGTTCGAGACCGCGACGTCGGAATAGCCATGCGCCTGCTGGCCGCGGTCCTGACACCGTTGCTGGGGCTCGCCGCGGCCATGACTGCCGTTGGGGCGGCCGAGCCCGTGCCGACGCCGAAGACGATCTTCTTCGCCACCGGCTCGACGCGCGGCACGGTGGGCGGCCACGTGATGCGCGGCGCTCGCCATCTCTATGCGCTCAACGCGTCGGCCGGCCAGATCATGACCGTGACCATCACCGCGCCCGACGACAACGCGGTGTTCCAGATCTACGAGCCCGGCGTGTCCGTCGCGCGCGACGCCGACGGCCTGCTGCAGTTCACCGGCACCGCGCTGGCCCATGCCAACGAAGGCGACGATGCCACGCGCTGGACCGGCCGGCTGCCGCACAGCGGCCCCTATCTGATCGTGGTCGGCAGCACGCGCGGCAACGCCCGCTACAGCATGGACGTCAAGATCGAGTGAGCGCCATGACCCTTTCAGTCTTCCTGCCGTTCGCGCTGGCGCTGGCGGCGATCGTCCCGGCGCACGCCGCCGACCTGCAGGTGATCGCCGGCGGCGGCATCGCCGGCGCTCTCAACCCGATCGCCGCCGAGTTCGAGAAGACGAGCGGCCACAAGGTCGCCATCCGCCACGGCACCACGCCCGAGCTGATCGCGATCGCCAAGAGCTCAATCTTCGATGCCGTGGTGCTGCCGCGCGAGTTCCTGAACGATGCCGAAGCGGCGGCAAAGCTCGCCGGCGCTACGGTCGACGTCGCCCGGGTCGGGCTGGGCGTCGCGGTGCGCGCCGGCGCGCCGAAGCCCGACATCGCCTCGCCCGAGGCGCTGAAGCAGGCGCTGCTCGAGGCGAAGTCGGTCGGCACGGTGCCGGCGAGCGCCGCCGGCGCTCAGGTGATGAAGCTGTTCGAGCGGTTGGGAGTCGAGGCGCCGGTGAAGGACAAGCTGCAGGCCGCGCTGGGACCGGCCAAGCTGGTCGAGGCGGTGGCGGCGGGCCAGGCCGAGCTCGGCCTGTTCCTGATCAACGTGCTGACGGCGCCCGGCCTCGACGTGGTCGGGCCGGTGCCGGCGTCACTCGATCAGCAGATCGTGTATACGACCGGCACCGCGCGCGATGCGGCCCAGGCGGAGCTCGCCCGGGCCTTCATCGCGTTCCTGCAGACGCCGGGGGCGAAGGCCTTGATCAAGTCGCGCGGCCTCACCCCGGCCTGAAGGCCGTTACCTCACCGCGTCGCAGAGGGTGCTGTCGGCCTTGGCGCTGCGCGCCGCGGTCAGGCACTCGGCCTTGGTCTTGTACTTCGTGACGTCGAAGGCGCCTTGCGCCTGCTGGGTCGTGCTGCTGCCGGCGCCCATGCTCGAGCCGCCACTCATCGAGCCGGAGCCGCCAGTGCTCGGGCTGGTCGTGCTCGGGCTGGTCGGGCTGGTGGTGGAGCCGGTTTGGGCATAGGCGGTGCCGATGGCCAACGTGCCGACGGCGAGCGCGACAGTCAGGATACGGGTCAACATGGGCTTTCTCCTTTCGGGTGGTGGGACTCGAAGGAGCAAGGAACATGACGCACCGATGGTGACAGCCATCGCAGGCATTGGAGCGTTTGCGTACTGTCAGAGCGCGACGCTCGCGCCCGCAACATCGATCGTCGTGCCGAACGGCTGTGACAGCGCGGCGAAGCGCTCGAGCACCGCGCGGCCCTCGTCCCTGTCGGCGAGCCGCGGGCGCCCGCGCCTGTGGCGCGGCTCCTTCCAGCCGAGGCTGATCGGCACCAGCTCGATCGCGCGCAGGTCGCGGCCTTCCCAGGTCAGCACCGGCACCACCGATTCCCAGTAGCGGCGGTCGGCAGGAAAGCCTGCCTGATCGTTGCGCATGCGCACCTGGTAGACCTGGCCCGGCTTCAGATCGGGATCGGCGCGGAACCGGTCGTAGCCGTCGGCCGGGATCTTCTGCACCAACTCGTTCTGGCCGATGAAGTTGCCCAGCGAGTAGAAGATCGGCTTGCCCTTGTAGAGCTCCAGCCCGCGCAGCAGATGCGGGCCGTGTCCGGCCACCATGTCGGCGCCCGCATCGATCATCTGCCGCGCGAAGACGGGAATGAACTCGGCCGGGATCTCCTTGCTCTCGGCCTGCTCGTGGGCGTGCAGGCTGACGACGACGAGGTCGGACAGCCCACGCGCCTCCTCGATCCAGCGCACCATCGCCGCGATGTCCTTGGCATTGGCCGAGGTGCGCACGGCGGCGCGATTAGCCGTCTTGAACTTGATGTCGCCGAGCGGGAACACCGACGGATCGGCCGGCGGGAAGGCGAAGCCCATCTTGATCTTGGCCTCGCGGTCGGCCTCGAGGCCGAGCTCGCCCGCGATCTCGCGCAGGCTCGCGAGCTGCGCCTCCGTCACCTCGTGCATCGTCTCGAAGTGCAGCGGATTGAGGCCCGGGCGGCCCGGCAGATCGGGCCGGGCCGCGGCCGCCTCCTGGCCCTTGGCGAAGGACGAGGCGCAGGAAAGCATCGCCACGGTGCCGGCGGGATGGGTGTGGTAGCAGGGCCGCCGCGCATCCTCGAGATGGCGACCGACGCCGGCGAAGGAAAGCCCGCGCTGCTCCATCGCCTCGATCGAATGCAGCAGGCCCGAGATCGAATAGTCGAGCGCATGGTTGGTCGCCGTCGCGAACAGCGAGAAGCCGGCTTCGACCAGCTCGTCGAGCACCCAGGCCGGCGCGCCGAAATGCGATCCGCCGGACTCGAGCGCCGGATCGCCGCGATAGTCGTTGGCCAGCACCTCGAGATTGGTGAAGGCGACATCGGCCGCACGCACCTTGTCGAACAAGGGCGCGAGCTCGGGATCGCTGACGCTTTGCAGCCGGCGCTGCAGGATGGAATCGCCGGTGAGGAGGATACGCAGGGTCATGGTCCGACTTTGCGTTTGTCGCGGAGAAAGTCAAACTGCGGGCCATGACCTTCTCGATCGCCGGCCGCTGCGCCCGCACCGGCATGCTGGGCGCCGTCGTCACCACCTCGGCGATGGCCGTGGGCAGCCGCTGCGCCTTCGCCGAGGCGGGCATCGGTGCGGCGCTGACGCAGCATCGCACCGATCCGCGGCTCGGGCCGATCATGCTCGACGGCTTGAAGCGCGGCGAAGCGCCCGAGGCGGTCCTGCGCGCGCTCGAGCAGAGCGATCCCGATCTCGGCTGGCGCCAGCTCGCGGCGATCGCGGCCGACGGCCGGGCAGCGTTCTTCAACGGCAGCCGGATCACCTCGATCGCCAAGGGCCGCGTCGGACGCGACTGCGTCGCCATCGGCAACATCCTGCGCACCCCCGACGTGGTCGACGCCATGGTCGAGAGCTTCGAGGCGAGCGAAGCCGAGCCGCTGGCCGAGCGGCTGGTGCGGGCCATCGAGGCCGGGCAGGCGGCCGGCGGCGAGCTGCGCCAGGTGAAGTCGGCCGGGCTGCTGGTGGTCCATCGCGAGCGCTTCCCCTATGTCGACCTGCGGGTCGATCTCAGCGCCCAGCCGCTCGTCGAGCTGCGCTTCCTGTGGGAGCTCTACCGGCCGGAGGTCGACGCCTACGTCGTGCGCGCGGTCGACCCCGACCAGGCGGCGACGCCGGCGTAGAGCGAAATTGGTATTGTGGAATCGCGCGAAGCAACCCTCCCCATTCATATGGGGAGCAACTGTCTTTTGGCCTAAGCGCCGGCAGGCTGCCAAGGGAGGTTGTGTCGGCTCATGGCGTTGAGGGTGACGATGAGCTTACGCATGACGGCGACGATGGCGACCTTGGGCTTCTTGCCGGCAGCG
>NZ_JAFKJN010000006.1 GCF_017305915.1 Reyranella sp. | reverse complement strand
AGCCTTCAAGCAGCGGCTCATCGCTGCCGGCAAGAAGCCCAAGGTCGCCATCGTCGCCGTCATGCGTAAGCTCATCGTCACCCTCAACGCCATGAGCCGACACAACCTCCCTTGGCAGCCTGCCGGCGCTTAGGCCAAAAGACAGTTGCCGGCGCTTAGGCCAAAAGACAGTTGCTCCCCATTTGAATGGGGAGGAAGGCTTCACGTGCTTCGCCGCTACTGGGTGGCGGTCTTAAGCGCCTTGAGCTGGGCAGCGGCTCTGGCGGCGGTCGCTTCGGCGTCCTTGGCGAAGGTCTGCTGCCCGGTCTCGCTGGCGAAGACGTAGAGATTGCCGTTGGAGATCATCCAGTTGCGCGGGTCCGATTCGCGGCGCACGCCGCGCGACAGGTTCATGGTGCACAGGCCGCCGAACTGCGGCGCGTACTTGTCGGGATTGGCCTTGAACAGATCGCGGTGCTGGGCGCTGGCGAAGCGATAGCGCTGGCCGTCGAACGTGATCTCGTATGCGGCCGTGCCCGGCGTCGGCTTGCCGTCGGTGAAGTAGGCGACCGGATCGTAGCCCTTGAGCGCCAGCGGCAAGGCGTTCTGGCCGAGCGCCGGCATCGCAACGGCGACGGTGGAGAGGACGAAGCCCCGGAGGATCGTACGACGCAACATGATGTTCTCCCGTGCGACGACCGCGAAGACACGCCTCAAATGGGGCGACAACGCGGCGTTCTCGCGCGGCGTGGGCATCCGGAAGGATCAGGTCGGCTTCGACGCATCGGCGTGCTCCAGCATGCGCTCGGCGATCTCGCGCTCGCCCAGCACCACCAGGTTCGCGCCCAGCCGATCGAGATGCTCGACCGCGGCGTCGGAATGGGCGCGTGCCAGGATCTCGAGCAGCGGATTGATCTTGCGCGCCTGCTCCACGACCTGGCCCGCCTCGAAGGGCTCGGGGATGGTGACGAACAGCCGCCGCGCCTCAGGGAGGTTGGCCTGGGCCAGCACCTCGGGATCGGCGGCGTTGCCGGTGAAGACCTCGGCGCCGTCGAGCCGCGCCTTCTCGATGCCGTCCTCGTTGGCCTCGATGACCACCAGTTGCGCGCCGCTGCGGCGGAGCGCGGCGCCGACCAGCGAGCCGACGCGGCCGTAGCCGATCAGGACGTCGTGCCGGGGCTGCTGCGCCGGCGTCGGCTCCGCGACGACCTCCTCGCCTGACGCGAACGGCGTCGCCTCGAGCTGCATCCGCTTCACCAGCAGGGCGAAGAGCAGCGGATTGAGCACGATCGAGATGATGGCGCCGCCCAGCACCAGGTCGCGCGCCAGGGACGGCACCAGCTCGAGCTGGAGGCCGAGCCCGATCAGGATGAAGGAGAACTCGCCGATCTGGGCGCGACCGGCGGCGACGGCCAATGCAGCCGGATTGCCGAGCCTGAAGGCGCGCACGATCGCCCAGGAAATCGCTGCCTTGCCGGCGACGATGATGACCACCGTGGCGGCGAGCGCCAGCGGCGCATCGACGAAGACCTCCGGGTTGAGCAGCATGCCGACCGAGACGAAGAACAGCACGGCGAAGGCGTCGCGCAGCGGCAGCGCCTCCTCGGTCGCCTGTTGGCTGAGCGTGCTCTCGCCCATGACGACGCCGGCGAAGAAGGCGCCGAGGGCGAACGAGACGTCGAACAGCCTGGCGGCGCCGAATGCCACGCCGATCGCAATGGCGTAGACGGCGAGCCGGAACAGCTCGCGCGAGCCGGTGTGCGCGGTGTAGTGCATCAGCCACGGGATGACGCGGCGGCCGACCACCAGCATCACGGTGACGAAGATGCCGACCTTGAGCAGCGTCACCAGGAGCTGGAAGACGACGCGGCTCGCCGGCACGTCGTCGCCGGTCGCCATCGTCGCCGCGGTCGGCAGCAGCACCAGGGTCAGGATCATCACCAGGTCCTCGACCACCAGCCAGCCGACGGCGACGCGGCCGCGCTCGGTCTCGAGCATGTGCCGCTCCTGGAAGGCGCGCACCATGACCACGGTGCTGGCGACCGAGAGGGCGAGGCCGAACACCAGCCCGGCCGTCCACGACCAGCCCAGCAGATGGCCGAGCCCGGCGCCGATCAGGGTGGCGACGACGATCTGGACGATCGCGCCAGGCACGACGATGCGCGCCACCGACATCAGGTCCTTGAGCGAGAAGTGCAGCCCGACGCCGAACATCAGCAGGATGACGCCGATCTCGGCGAGTTCGCCGGCCAGGGCGGAATCGGCATGGAAGCCCGGCGTCGACGGGCTGACCACGACGCCCGCCAGCACGTAACCGGCCAGCGGCTGGATGCGCAGCCGGTGCGCCAGCAGGCCGAAGCCGTAGGCCAGCAGCAGGCCGGCGGCGATGGTGGCGATCAGAGGGGTATGGTGTTCGGGCATCCGAATTGCAGTGTTGACGAACTTTTTCGCTGCTATCGATACTGAAAACAAGGACGGGAGGCGTAATGATCATCAGACGGCGCGACTTTCTTGTGGCGGGGGCTGCGACGCTCGCGCTGCCGGCTCATGCCGACACTTTCCCCTCCAAGCAGATCCGCTGGGTGATTCCCTTCGCGCCGGGTGGGAATTACGACGTCACCTCGCGGCTGGTCGCCGAGCCGATGAGCCGCGACCTCGGCCAGAACGTGCTGATCGACAACAAGCCGGGCGCCGGCGGCGTGGTCGGGCTGGAGGCGGCGGTCAACGCGCCGGCCGACGGCTACACCCTCGTGATGGCGAGCTTCACCGTGGGCTATGTCGCGCCGATCTTCGCCGGCAAGCAGCAGATGCTGCAGGTGCTGGCGCCGGTCGGCATCCTGACCACGGCGCCGACCTTGATCGTGACCCGGGCCGACAGCCGCTTCACCGACATCAAGACCCTGCTGGCCGAGGTCAAGGTCAAGCCGGGCACGGTGACGATCGGTCATTCCGGCAACGGCACGACCAACCACGTCGCCATCCTGCGGCTGCAGCTCGACGAGAACCTCAAGTTCAACATCGTGCCGTACCGCGGCTCTGGGCCGGGCATCAACGACCTGCTGGCCGGCAACATCGACTGCTTCGCCGACCAGCTCACCAGCTCGATGCCGCACATCCAGTCGGGCAAGCTCCGGCCGCTGATGAACTTCGGGTTGGAGTCCATCCCCGACCTGCCCAAGGTGCCGACGCTCAGGGAGGCGGGCTGCGTGCCGTTCGAAGGCGGCACCACGGCGGGCGTGTTCGTGCGGCTGGAGACACCCAAGCCGATCGTCGAGCGGCTGAACAAGGCCGTCGTGTTCGGGCTGAAGGACGAGACCGCCAGCAAGCGGCTGCGCGAGCTCGGCGCCATCGTGCGGCCCTCGACGCCGGAGGAGTTCACCGCCGCGCTAAAGGCCGACGAGGGCAATGTCGCGGAGCTCCTGCAGAAGAACCTGCTGAAGCCGGAATGATTGAATAGGCGATGGGCAGGACCTAAAAAGGACGCGTGGCCGGCCCTTCCATCAACCGCATTCCGCTCTACGCGATCGTCCTGCCAGCGCTTGGATTGTTGACCTGGTTTCTGGTCGGCAAGACGGAATCGGCGCTGCTGGCGATCGTGCTCGCCGTGGTGCTGCTGGGCAACGTCATCTCCGCGGTTCATCACGCTGAAGTCATCGCGCTTCGCATCGGAGAACCTTTCGGCACCCTGGTGCTGGCGCTCGCCGTGACGGTCATCGAGGTCGGCATGATCGTCGTCCTGATGGTGGGCGGCGAGCCCAATCCGGCGCTGATGCGCGATTCGATCCATGCCGTCGTGATGCTGGTGCTGCACGGGCTTGCCGGCCTGTGCATCGTCGTCTGCGCCCTCTACCACCGCGAGCCGGAGTTCCATGTCGCGGGCGCCAATGCCTTCCTCGCGGTGCTGATCCCCATGGCCGTCCTGGTGCTGGTGATGCCGAACTACGTGGCATCGGCGCCGGGCCCCTTCTATTCCAACCTCCAGCTCATCTTCGTTTCGGTCGTCTGCCTGCTGCTTTACGGGGCTTTCCTGTTCGTCCAGACCGGCTGGCATCGCGCCTATTTCCAGCCGGTCGGCGACGACGACACCGTGCCGCTGGAGCGTCCTGCGCCGCGCATCGTCGTGGCCTCTTTCGGCTTGTTGCTGGTGGCCCTGGTCTCCGTCGTGCTGCTGGCCAAGAGCCTGACTCCGGCGCTGGGCGCGGCGCTGGCTGTCGTCCAGGCACCGGTGGCCGTCATCGGCATCGTCATTGCGGCGATCGTGCTGTTGCCGGAATCGGTCGCCGCGGTGCGCGCCGCGGCGCGCAATCGTCTTCAGTCCAGCCTCAACCTCGCGCTGGGCAGCGGAGTCGCCAGCATCGGGCTGACGGTGCCAGCCGTCGCCGTGGTGTCACGCGTCATCGATCAGCCGCTCGAATTGGGCATCTCGTCGAGCAACAGCGTCCTGCTGGCGCTGGGCGTGCTGATCGCCGTCATCACCTACGGCACGGGCCGGACCAATGTCCTGGCGGGCGTCGTGCACCTGGTCCTGCTCGCCGCCTACCTCTTCCTGACCTTCGTTCCCTAGACTAGGCGAGTCCCTTCATCACCGCCCAGAGATCGGCCTTGCGCTCGAAGCCGATGCCGGGCGCGTCGGGCAGGGCGACCCGGCCGTCGACCACCGGGCAGTCGTCGGCGAAGCCGCCGAACGGGGCGAAGACCTGCGGATAAGATTCGTTGCCGCCGCATTGCAGGCCGACGGCGATGTTGAGCGCGAACTGGTGGCCGCCGTGCGGCACACAGCGCCGCGGCGACCAGCCGTTGGCCTTCAGCATGTCGATCGTGCGCAGGTACTCGACCAGGCCGTAAGAGAGCGCCGGATCGAACTGCAGGATGTCGCGGTCGGGCCGCAGGCCGCCGTGGCGAATCAGATTCCGCGCGTCCTGCATGGAAAACAGGTTCTCGCCGGTCGCCAGCGGCTGGCTGTACTCGGTCGCCAGCGCCGCATGCGCGAGATAGTCGAGGGGATCGAGCGGCTCCTCGTACCAGCGCAGGCCGTAGCTCTGGATCGCCTTGCCGAACTCGATCGCCGTCGTGAGGTCGAACTTGCCGTTGACGTCGACCGCCAGCCGGTCGCCCGAGCCCACGATCTTCAGCACCGCCTCGATGCGCTCGAGGTCCTCGGCGAGCGGCACGCCACCCACCTTGATCTTCACGCAGGAGTAGCCCAGGCCGAGATAGTGCTTCATCTCGTCCTGCAGCGCCTCGAGGTCCTTGCCGGGATAGTAGTAGCCGCCGGCGGCGTAGACCCACGCCTTGTCGTCGTACTGGCCGCCGTTGTAGCGGTCGGCCAGCAGCTTCCACAGCGGCACGCGCTTGGCCTTGGCGACGGCGTCCCACAGCGCCATGTCGAGCACGCCGACCGCGACCGAGCGCTCGCCGTGGCCGCCCGGCTTCTCGTTGGCCATCATCGCCTTCCAGCACCTGGCCGGATCGATCAGTCCCTCGCTGTCGAGCAGCGAGTCGGCCTTGGCTTCCGACACGCGCTTGATGAAGCGCTCGTTCAGGAGCCCGTGCTGCGCATAGCGGCCGTTCGAGTTGAACCCGTAGCCGATCACCGGCCTGCCCTCGACCTCGAGGTCGGTGACGACCGCAACGACCGAGGCGGTCATCTGGCTGAAGTCGATATAGGCGTTGGCGATGTTGGAACGGATCGGCGAGACGATGTCGCGGATGGCGACGATGCGCATGGAGACTCCTCGTTACGCGGCGGCCCGCCGCATCTGGCGGCTGAGCAGCCACCAGGCGATGACGGCGTTCAGCACGTTCCAGGCAATACCATTGATGAAGGCGGCTTGATACGAGCCCGTCCGGTCGAACAGCTCGCCGCCCATCCAGCCGCCCAGCGCCATGCCGAGAACGGTCGAGGACACGGTCAGGCCGACCCGGCTCGCCGCCTCGCGCGCCGGGAAGTATTCGCGCACGATGATGGCATAGCTGGGCACGATGCCGCCCTGGAACAGCCCGAACAGCGCCGAAGCGAGATACAGCGACGTGACCGAATCGGCAACGAGGTAGAAGAGCAGCGCCACGCCCTGCAGGGTCGAGCCGATCATCAGGGTCATCGCGCCGCCGACCTTGTCGGCCAGCCAGCCCGAGCCGATGCGGCTCACGATGCCGAAGCCCAGCATCAGCGACAGCATCTCGGCGCCGCGCGCCACGCCGAAACCCTTGTCGGCGCAATAGGCGACGATATGGACCTGCGGCATCGACATGGCGACACAGCACGAGATGCCGGCCACTACCAGCAGCGCCTGCAGGCCGTTGGGCGACAGGCCGAGCGCGGCGAGCGAGCGCCGGGCGACCGCCACGGCGTGCGTCTCGTGGTCGGGCGCCCGCCGCTTCAGCGTCAGGGCGAGCGGGATCATGGTCACGAGGCAGAGCGCTGCGGCCGACAGGTAGGTGGTGCGCCAGCCATGGCCGCTGATCATCGCCTCGACGATCGGCGGCCAGATGGCGCCGGCGATGTAGTTGCCCGACGCCGCGATCGCCACGGCGACGCCGCGCCGCTTCTCGAACCAGTGCGAGATATCGGCGACCAGCGGCGCGAAGGTGGCGGCGGCGCTGAAGCCGATCAGCAGCTGCGCCGCGGCGAACAGCAGCAGCGAGCCGGTGACCGACGCCAGCGCGAAGCCCGCGGCGAGCCCGAACGTGCTCACAATGGTCGCGAAGACGACCCCGTGCCGGTCGACGAGTCGGCCGATGACCACGCCGCCCAGGAAGAAGCCGACCATGTTGGCGGAATAGCCGAACGAGATGTCGGCGCGGCTGATGCCGAGATCGGTCTGCACCACCGGCAGCGCGACCGACAAGGCCCACATGCCGAGGCCGCCCATCGTGCTGAGCGTCACGCTGATCGCCAGCCGTTGCCAGGCATAGGCCGAGTCGACGCCGTCGCGGCGTATCATCATGCCGTGACGCTCATCGGCAGGCGTCGGTTCTGCCGGCTGAGCAGCCGCCACACGATGACGCCGTTCAGCAGGTTGAAGGCGATGCCGTTGATGAAGGCGGCCTGGTAGGAGCCGGTGCGGTCGAACAGCTCGCCGCCCAGCCAGCCGCCGCCGGCCATGCCGATGATGGTGAGCGAGATCGCGATGCCCATGCGCGCGCCCGCCTCCTTGGGCGGGAAGTACTCGCGCACGATCACGCCGTAGGAGGGGATGATGCCGCCCTGGAACAGGCCGAACAGCGCCGACACGACATAGAGCCCGACCAGCCCGTCCGACACGAGGTAGCCCAGCAGCGCCACCGCCTGCGCGGTCGAGCCGAGCAGCAGCGTCTTGAGGCCGCCGATCCGGTCGGCGATCCAGCCCGAGCCCAGGCGGCTCACGATGCCGAACACCGTCATGATCGACAGCATCTCGGCGCCGCGCGCCGTGCCGTAGCCCAGGTCGACGCAGTAGGCGACGATATGGACCTGCGGCATCGACATGGCGACGCAGCAGCCGATGCCGGCGATGCCGAGCCAGATCTGCAGGCGGTTGGGCGTCAGCCCGAGTGCACGCGCCGAATGCGGAGCCACTGCGGCGGCGCCGCCGGCGTGGCCGGGAGAGCGCGGCCTGAGCACCAGGCAGGCCGGCAGCATGCCGACCAGGCAGATCACCGCGACCGTCAGGTAGGTCGTGCGCCAGTCGTAGTGGCGCGCCAGCACCTCGGTGAGCTTGGGCCAGATCGCGCCGCCGAGATAGTTGCCCGAGGCGCAGATCGCCATGGCCAGCGCCCGGCGCTTGGCGAACCAGTGCGAGGTGTCGGCGACAAGCGGGATGAAGGAAGCGGCCGAGCCGGTGCCGATCAGCAGGCCCTGGATCGCCGCGAACACCCACAGGCTGGGCGCCAGGGCCGCGAGCGCATAGCCGCCGGCGATCAGCGCCGTCGCCAGCAGCATCGTGACGAACGCGCCACGCTTGTCGATCAAGCGGCCGAGCAGGATCGATCCGGCGCCGAAGCCGATCATGGTCGTGGTGTAGGCAAACGAGACGTCGGCGCGCGAGGCCGCGAACTCGGCCTGCAGGTTGGGGAAGATCACCACCACGCCCCACATGCCGACCGCGCCGAACGTGCTGAGCGCCACGCTGGCAGCCAGCCGCCACCAGGCGTAACGCGAATCAACGCTGTGCATTTTGATTTAGCCGCCGGCGACGCCCTGGGTGTTGACGTAGAGTGCGTAGAGCGAATGGCTGGCCGCCATGAACAGCCGGTTGCGGTAACGGCCGCCGAAGCAGACGTTGGCGCAGCGCTCGGGCAGGGTGATGTGGCCGATCGGCTTGCCCTCGGGATTGAACACCCGCACGCCGTCGAACTCGTCGCTGCCCATGCCCCAGCCGCACCACAGGTTGCCGTCGGTGTCGACTCGGAAGCCGTCGGGCGAGCCGCCCGGCCCGGCATCGATCAGGATCTTGCCGTTGGTGAGCTTGGTGCCGTTGTCGACCACGTCGTAGACGGTGATGTTGCGATGAGGCTCGGCGCGCGAGGCCACGACATAGAGCTTCTTCTCGTCGGGCGAGAAGGCGAGACCGTTGGGTCCCGGCAGCTCGTCGTTCATCATGCTGAGCTTGCCGGTCGCGGTGTCGAGGCGATAGACGGCCGGCGTGTTCTCGCTCTCGTCCTTGTGGCCCTCGTAATAGCCCAGGATACCGAAGGTCGGATCGGTGAACCACACCGAGTGGTCGGATTTCACCACCACGTCGTTGGGCGAGTTGAGCGGCTTGCCGTTGTACTTGTCGGCCAGCACGGTGATCGAGCCGTCATACTCGGTGCGCACGACGCGGCGGGTGTCGTGCTCGCAGCCGACCAGGCGGCCCTGACGGTCTCGGGTGTGGCCGTTGGCGTTGTTCGACGGCTTGCGGAAGATCGTGACGTTTCCCGTCTCCTCGTCCCAGCGCAGGATGCGGTTGTTGGGGATGTCGCTCCACAGCACGCAGCGATTGTCGCCGAAATAGACGGGGCCCTCTGACCAACGGCAGCCGGTGTGGAGTCGCTCGACCGACGCCAGCGGCAGGCGGTACTTGTTGAACGACGGGTCGAGCACGCGCACCGCGGGATCGGGGTAACGCTCGTTGGGCTGCCACATCTTTCGGTTTCCCCTCTTCAGTCGTCGGGCTTGATGTTACCCGTTCGGATGACCTTACCCCAGACTTCCGAATCGCGCTTGATGAAGGCGACATAGTCGTCATGACTGAGCGTCGCGGGATGCAGGCCGTTGTCGTCGTACTTCTTCCGCGTCGTGTCGTCGGCCATCACCTTGTTCACCGCTTCCGACAAGCGCGTGACGATCGGCGCCGGAATGCCGGGCGGCCCGTCGAGCCCATACCAGTTCCACGCCTCGTAGGCGGGCACCGCCTCACCGAGCGTGGGGACATCGGGCAGCACCGACCAGCGCTCGCCCGACGTCACCGCCATGGCGCGCGCCTTGCCGCCCTTGATGATGCCGAGCGTCGCCGGATCGCCGAAATAGGCATCGACCACACCGGCCGCGAGGTCATTGAGCGCAGGCCCGGTGCCGCGGTAGGGGACGTGGACCATCTTCAGGCCGGACATCTGCGCGAACAGCTCGCCGCCCAGATGCTGGCTGGTGCCGATGCCGCCCGAAGCCCAGCGGATCTCACTCTTCTGGGCCAGCGCCATGAACTCGGGCAGGGTCTTCGCCGGCAAGTCGTTGCGCACCGCCAGGATCAGCGGCATGCGCACCAGCCGCGTGATGTGGCTGAAGGCCATCGGATCGAACGGCAGTTTGTCGCCGCGCAGGTGAGGGCCCGCGCTCATGCTGCTGACGCCGGTGACGGCGAGCGTGTAGCCGTCCGGCGCCGCACGCGACATCGCCTCGACGCCGATCAGCCCGCCGGCGCCGCCCTTGTTCTCGACCACGATGGTCTGGCCAAGCGCCTTGGCGAGCGGCTCCGCCAGCAGGCGCGCCGTCAGGTCGACGCCCCCGCCCGGCGGAAAGGGCACGATCAAGCGGATCGGCCGCTCGGGATACTTGCCCTGGGCGCGCGATTGCGGCACGCCCAGCGCGGCCACTAGCAAACTTCGTCGAAGAACTGTCACGTTGGCGCGGATGCTAAGGCGTTGGACGCTTTGGGGAAACGATGGATCGCGCAGGGTCTGCTATATTTTTAGTTATGAAGACAAGACGAAGAGGCCAAGCCGTCAACGGCAAGGATCGCCCGAGTACCCGGCAGGAGCTGATCGAGGCGGCCGGCCAGGTGTTCGCCGACAAAGGCTACGAGCGGGCGACCGCCAAGGAGATCTGCAAGCGCGCCGGTACCAACACCGCGGCGGTGAACTATCATTTTGGCGGCATCGAGCCGCTGTACGACGCGGCGCTCGAGGAAGCGCGCAAGCGCATCTTCTCGGCACAGGCGATCGCCCGCGCCGTCGAGGGTAAGGACGATCCGCGCGACCGCCTCGAAGCGGCGCTCGGCGTGATCGTGCAGGCGCTGCTCGGAGCCGCCGGGCCGTCCTGGGCGGTGCGGTTGTTCGGGCGGGACCTGATCTCGTGCTCGCCAACCGCGGAGGCGATCAAAGAGAAATTCGCCGTGCCGCGGGCACGCCTCATGCGCCGCCTCGCCAGCCAGTTGATGAAGCTTCCCGAGGACGATCCGGCGCTCGCGACCGCCTGCCTCAGCTTGATGGCGCCGATCTGTACCCTGATCCTCGTCGATCGCCGGATGCTGCAGCGCGCCCTGCCGGCGCTCGACCTCGCGCCGGAGAACAGCCGGGCGTTGGCCGGCCAGCTCGTGCGCTATGCGCTGGCCGGCCTTGCAGCGAGCGCCCATTCGCGCGCGAGGGCCGCTAGGAAATGATCTCCGCAGTTTGAAGGCAATTCTTTGTGAACGATAAAATTCAAATTTGAATTTGACTAGAATGCCGGCCATTCCTAGGTTCGGCGCATGTCCAAGGCCGTCTCGCGATACCACCCGCTGCTGGTCGGGCTGCATTGGGTCCTGGCCGTCCTGATCGTGGCGGCGCTGGCGTTGGGCTCGCTGGTCATGGTGCGGATTCCCAACTCCGATCCGATGAAGCTCGAGGCCCTGCGCAGCCACGTCGCCGGCGGTGGATTCATTCTGCTGCTCATGCTGGTGCGCCTGCTGGTTCGCGCGCGGACCGACCGGCCGGCCGATCCGTCGACCGGCGTTCGCTCGCTCGATCGCCTGGCCTGGCTGTCGCATCGCCTGTTGTACGTGCTGGTGATCGCCCAGGGCGGCAGCGGCCTCGTCCTGGCGCTTCAGGCGCACCTGCCGGCGATCCTCTATGCCGGCCACGGCGCGTTGCCGGCCGATTTCTGGGTCTTTCCTGTCCGCACGGTGCATTACTTGGTGTCGCGCGGCTTGATGACGTTGATCGTGCTGCATGTCGCCGGCGCGCTCTATCACACGTTCGTCCTGCGCGATGGCCTGCTGCGCCGCATGCGGTTCGGCGCGCGCCGTGCGCGCCCTCTCGAAAGCCGCGAGTTCGCAACCCCAGCAGGAGACAAGTCATGAACCTCAAGCAATCGCGCTTGGTCACCGAGGATGTCGAGCGCCTGACCGGCTTCTACGAGATGCTCACGGGGGCCAAGGCCGAGGTCCTGAACGCCGGCTATGTCGAGTTCCAACACAATCCCTGCGCCGGCCTGGCGATCGTGGCGACGACGGTCACGCGCGTATATGGCGCCGACACGCTGGCGGCCGCCGCCAACCGGTCGCTGGTGCTCGATTTCGAGGTCGACGATGTCGATGCCGAGTATGCCCGGTTGAAGCCCAAGGTCGCCGACTGGGTCCAGCCGCCGAAGACGATGCCGTGGGGCACCAAGTCAATCCTGTTCCGCGATCCTGACGGCAATCTCATCAACATGTTCACCGACCCGAGGCAGCCGGCGAACGAGTGACGCCATGCGCGGCAAGACAGTCCTCGTCACCGGCGCCAACAGCGGTCTGGGCTTCGTGACGGCGCGCGAACTGGCGCGCGCCGGCGCGCGCGTACTCATGGTCTGTCGAAACTCCGGGCGCGGCCTCCACGCGCAGGCCGAGGTTGCACGGCAGGCGACGGGGCTCGCCCCCGAGCTGCTGCTGGGCGACATGAGCTCGCAGTCGAGCGTTCGCACGCTGGCGGACGAGGTGCTGCGGCGCGCCGACCGGCTGGACGTACTGGTCAACAATGCCGGAGCAATTTTCGATCGCCGCGAGCTTACGCCGGACGGCATCGAACGGACCTTTGCGACCAACCACGTCGGACCGTTCCTGCTGACCAACCTGCTGCTCGATCTCATTCTGGCGACCGCATGCAGCCGCATCGTCAATGTTGCGGCGGAGAGCTTTCTGTCCCAGCTCGACTTCGACAATCTTCAGGGGGAGAAGCGTTACGGCGCCCTGAGCGCCTACTTTCGATCGAAGCTCGAGAACATCATCTTCACCTTCGACTTGGCGCGGCGCCTGCAGGGCCGGGGCGTGACGGCGAACTGCATGAGCCCCGGGCCGACCCGGACGCGCTTCGGCCACGGCATCCGCGGGCCGGCCCGGCTGATCCCCCTGCTGGTCAAGCCGCTGTTCCCCGGGCCCGATGTCGGCGCGCGGACGATCGTCCATCTTGCGTCGTCGCCGGACGTGGCGGCTCTGTCGGGCTGCTTCTTTCTTAGACAGCGGATCCGACCGACCAAGCCGGTGACCCACGACGCCGGCGTGGCGGACAGGCTCTGGCAAATCTGCGCCAAACTTGCGGGACTGCCTGATGGCGTCGCGCATGGTCATTCGGGGAGCACATGATGAATTCTTCGACGGTTTCGCTGTGGTTGGCGCGGCTTACCATTTTCGCCGTCGCCGTCCTGTTCACGATGATCGGGCTGCGGTTCGTGCTCGATCCAATGCATGCCGCCGCGGGGGCAGGCTTCGTCTTGCAGACCGCGGTGGGCTACACCAACGCCCGCGCCGGGATTGGCGGCTTTCCCCTGAGCCTCGCTGCGATCTTGGCGTTCTCGCTATTCTCGGCCCACCGACTCCTTCCAGCTCTCGGGCTGGTTGCGACGGTCGCGGCTGTCCTGCTCGTGCTTCGGCTCTATGGCGCGCTGCATGACGGCACACTAACCCAGAGCATGCACATCATCGTTCCGGAGCTGGCGATCGCAGCACTCTCCCTCATGGGCGTCCATTTGGAGCGCCGCCGACGACTCAGGGCAATGCGACCTTGCGAAACACCTCGATGAAGCGCTCGACGTCCTGCTCGTCGTTATAGACGTGCGGGCTGATGCGCAGGCGGCCGAGGCGCGGCGCCGCGTGCACGCCCGCCGCGGCGAGTCGCTTGGGCAGGTCTGGCGCCATGCCCTTGGGGAAGCTGACGCACAGGATGTGCGGCGCGCGCACCTTGGGATCGAGCACGCCGACGCCGAGATTGCCGAGGCCATCGGCCAGCTTGCCGGTGAGCATCGAGAGCCGCGCGACGATCGCATCGTTGCCCCAGCCCGCCATCATCTCCATGCCGATCGCTGCCATCTCCATGCTGATGAAATGGTCGCGTTCGCCCATGTCGTAGCGCCGCGCGTCGTCGCGGTAGGACGTGTCGCGGAAATAGATCGTGTCCTCGGCATTCACCGCCTTGCGCGCACCGGCGGTCTGCTCGAGCGGCACGCCGTGCTGATGGCGCTTGGCGACGTACATGAAGGCGCGGCCGTAGGGTCCCAGCACCCACTTGTAGGTCGGGAAGATCAGGAAGTCGGGATCGAGCGTCTTGACGTCGATGTGACGCACGCCCGCGTCGTGCGTGGCGTCGACCAGCAGCGCCGCGCCCTGCTTCTTGAGGACAGCGCGGATGCGCGGAATGTCGAGCGCGCCGCCATCCGACCAGTGCACCGACGAGATCGACGCCAGCGACACCGGTGCGCCACCCGCGCGCTCGATCGCCTCGAGCACGGCCGAGGTCCAGTCGCCGTCCGCCGGCTGCTTCACCGTGTCGACGGTGTAGCCGCCGGCCGCGGCGCGTGCATGCCACTCCAGCACCGGCGAGGTGTGGTCGTTCTCCAGCACGATCACCCGCGTGCCGCGCGGCAGGGTGAGCACCTTGCCCGCGGTTGAGACGCCGTAGCCGACCGAGGAAATGAGCGCCACATCATCGGGCTCGGCACCGATCAGCGCCGCCGCCGCCTTGCGCGTGCGCTCGTACTGCTCGCGCTGGAAGCCGTCCGGCAGTTTCCACGGCTGGCCCTTGCGTCCGACCGCGGCACGGCCGGCCTCCTGCGAGGCCAGCGGCAGCGGGCTCCAGGCTGCAGCATTCATGAAACAGACATCGCGCGGCATGTCGAACAGGGCGCGTTGGGACGGCAGCATGCGAACTCCTTTTCTCGCGAAAGCATAGCACGCGGTCGACGCCAAGTTTTCTGCCGTGCGGCATGAGAAGGACTCTTGGACGATTACCTCGCGTGTAATTGAGAGCCCTCTTGCCCGGGACCATGTTCGCTCCGTCACCTCTTGGAGGAGGGAAAGATGAGCTACCAGTCCCGCGACCGCCTCCTCGGCGCCACCGACCTCTACGTCTCGCCCGCCGACAAGCCGTCCTGGCGCCAGCGCGCCGCCTTCACCCTGGAACTGTGGCGCCAGCGCCGCGACATGCGCCGCTGCCTCGCCCAGATGGATGCGCGCAGTCTGCGCGATGCCGGCATCTCGCCGGCGGCCGCAGCCTACGAGTCCGGCAAGGCCTTCTGGCAGGAAATGGGCCCGCTGCGCTAAAGCGGTTTCCGATGGGAAACGCGCGGACAGGGCGTATTCCGTCCGATCGGACGGAATACGCTCGAGCGTTTCCTGTTGAAACGGTTCGGTAACGCAACTCTCTGGCCCCTTGCGCGTTAGTCAACCGCGCAGCGCGGCGTGGCCGCTCGCGTCCGGACGACCGATTCAACGCGCAAAGGGCCTCGCCGACATGACTCCACCGGAGCTGGACCGGAAAACCGCGCTGTTTCTGGATTTCGACGGCACCCTGGTCGAGATCGCGGCCACTCCGGAATCGGTCGTGGTCCCGCCGTCCCTGCCGTCCCTGCTGTCGCACCTCCATCACCAGCTCGAAGGCGCCGTCGCCATCGTGAGTGGCCGGCCGCTCCGCCAGATCGACCGGCTGCTCATGCCTTTCCGGGCCTCCGCCGCAGGTGAGCATGGCGTCACCGTGCGCTTCGCCGACGGCACCTTGCAGGAGCTGCCGGTCGGCATTGCCGTACCCGACGGCTGGCGGCTGGCGCTCGGCGACGCGGCCGAGCGCTGGCCCGGCGTGCGTATCGAGCCCAAGCCGCACGGCCTCACCGTTCACTATCGTCTGGCGCCTGAGCGCGAATCCGAGGTGTGGGAACTGGCGCGCAGCCTGGTGCCGGCCGACCATCCCTGGTTCCGCCTGATCCCGGCGCGCGAGGCGGTCGAGATCGGCCTGCGCGCGGCGTCGAAGGGCGATGCGGTCGAGCGGCTGATGGAGCATGCGCCGTTCCATGGCCGCCGGCCGATCTTCGTCGGCGACGACTTCACCGACGAGGCCGGCATGTCGATGGCGCGCCGCTTCGGCGGCATGGGCCTGCGCGTCGCCGAGGTGTTCGGCGGCGATCCCGCCAACGTGCGCGCCTGGCTGACCCACGGCATGGAGCGCATGGACGGCCTGCCATCGCAGTCCGCGCCGGCAGGTCCCGCCCCATGAGTACGCTCGAGCTCGGCGTGATCGGCAACTGCGCGATCGCAAGCCTGATCGACCGGCGCGGCCGGCATGTCTGGCACGGCATGGGGCGGCTCGACGGCGATCCGGTGTTCAATGCGCTGCTTGGCGGCACCGACCCGCAGAGCGGCTTCATGGAGGCCATCGTGGCGGGCGGCGGCGAGGGCCGGCAGCGCTACCTGCCCAACACCGCGATCCTCGAGACCACGATCGAGGGCAGCAACGGCACGGCGCGCATCGTCGACTTCGCGCCGCGCTTCCGACGCTTCGGCCGCATGTTCCGGCCGCCGATGCTGGTGCGCCGCATCGAGCCGGTCGCCGGCCGGCCGCGGATCACGATCAGGCTGCGCCCGACTTTCAACTACGGCTCGCTGAAGCCCGCGATCACCAGCGGCAGCAACCATGCGCGCTTCGTCGGCGATGCCGCGGTGCTGCGGCTCACCACCGACGGCTCGATCACCCACATCCTGCACGAGAGCGAGTTCGGGCTCGACCGGCCACTCACCCTGATCGTCGGCGCCGACGAAAGCATCACCGAGAATCCCGATTCGCTCGGCCGCACCTTCCTCGCCGAGACCGAGGCCTACTGGTGGAGCTGGGTGCGCGACCTCAACATTCCGTTCGACTGGCAGGCCGCGGTGATCCGCGCCGCGATCACCCTCAAGATGTGCAGTTTCGAGGATACCGGCGCGGTGCTGGCGGCGCTCACCACCTCGGTCCCGGAAGCGGCCGGCACGCCGCGCACCTGGGACTACCGCTTCTCCTGGCTGCGCGATTCCTTCTACACCGTGACGGCGCTCAACCGGCTGTCGGCGACGCGCACGATGGAGGGCTTCGTGCGCTTCATCGTCAACATCGTCGAGGCCGGCAGCTCGCGCGGCGAGCCCGAGGAGATCGCGCCGCTGTTCCCGATCGCGCCCGGCACCGAGACCGAGGAAAGGCTGATCGATTCGCTGCCGGGCTATCGCGGCTACGGCCCGGTGCGCACCGGCAATGCGGCTGTCATCCAGCGTCAGAACGACACCTACGGCTCGATGGTGATGACGGCGGCGCAGATGTTCTGGGACGAGCGTCTGCCGCGGCACGGCGACGTCGAGCTCTATCGTCAGCTTTGCGTGGTCGGGAACGAAGCCCACAAGGTCGCGTTGACCCCGGATGCGGGCCTCTGGGAATACCGCGAGCGCGAGGAGGTGCACACCTTCTCCGCTGCCATGTGCTGGGCCGCGCAACACCGGCTCGGCATGATCGCCCGGCGCGTCGGCGTCGATTCCGAATCGCGCGAATGGCTGGCGCGGGCCGGCGTGCTGCGCCAGGAGATCCTCAAGCGCTCGACGATGCCCGACGGCTGGCTGTCGGGCGTGCTCGACCGGGAGATGGCGGATGCCTCGAGCCTGGTCCTGCCCGAGATCGGCCTGCTGCCGTCGGACGATCCGCGCTTCCACGCGACCCTGGACGCGATCGAAAAGCGCCTCATGCGGAACGGCTTCCTGATGCGCTACATCGAGGCGGACGACTTCGGCAAGCCGTCCAACGCCTTTCTGCTCTGTACGTTCTGGTACATCGACGCTCTGGCGAGCGTCGGTCGTCGATCTGAAGCGCTTGAACTCTTCAACAACGTGCTCGGGCGGCGCAACCATGTCGGGTTGCTGTCGGAGGACATCGATCCCAGGACCGGCGAGCTGTGGGGCAACTTCCCGCAGACCTACAGCCAGGTCGGGCTGATCCTGTCCGCCATGCGCCTGTCCCGCAGCTGGGAGGAGGGCCTATGGCACGCCTCGTGATCATCTCCAACCGCGTGCCGATCCCCAAGGCGCGCGGCGCCTCGGCGGGCGGCCTGGCAGTTGCGCTGCGCGACCTGCTGACGCCCGGCACGATGTGGTTCGGCTGGAGCGGGCGGCTCGCCTCGGAGCCGGCGCTCGAGCCCGCGATCGTCGAGGCGCGCGGCGTCACCTACGCCACCGTCGATCTCACCTCGGAGGACTACAAGGGCTACTACGTCGGCTTCGCCAACGGCGCGCTGTGGCCGCTGCTGCATTTCCGGCTCGGCCTGATGCAGTTCCGGCGCGAGGAGTACGAGGCCTACCTCGCGGTCAACCGCAGCTTTGCCGCGTCGCTCGGCACCGTGTTGCAGCCCGACGATTCGGTGTGGGCGCACGACTATCACCTGATCCCGTTCGGCCGCATGCTGCGCGAGCAGGGCTTCCACGGCCCGCTGGGCTTCTTCCTGCACATCCCGTTCGCGCCGCCGTCGATGATGGAGGCGCTGCCGGTGGCGCGCGAGCTGATCGCCGACCTCTGCGCCTTCGACCTCGTGGGCTTCCAGACCGAGGAGCACGCGCGCGATTTCCGCGACTGCGCCCAGCGCATGCTGGGCGCCGCGGTGCAGGGGGAGTGGGTGCGGCTCAACGGCCGCTCGATGCGCGCCTTCGCCGATCCGATCGGCATCGATGCCGAGTCGTTCCGCCAGGATGCCGTCCGCTCGGTCAACGACAAGATGGTGCATCGCGTCGTCGGCAGCCTGGCCGGCCGCGCGCTCGCCATCGGCGTCGACCGCATGGACTATTCCAAGGGTCTGCCGCAGCGCTTCGAGGCGCTGGCCCGGCTGCTCGAGAAGCATCAGGAGCACCGCCGCCACATCCACTTCCTGCAGATCTGCCCGCGCTCGCGCGAGGAGGTCGACGAGTACCGCAAGCTGCGGACCGAGCTCGACCGGCTGACCGGCCGGATCAACGGCCGCTTCTCGGATTTCGACTGGACGCCGCTGCGCTATTCGACGCGCACTGCGCCGCGTTCGCAGCTTGCCGGCCTCTATCGCCTGAGCCGCATCGGCGTGGTGACGCCGTTGCGAGACGGCATGAACCTGGTCGCCAAGGAGTTCATCGCCGCCCAACCCGAGGACGATCCGGGCGTGCTGATCCTGTCGAAGTTCGCGGGCGCGGCGCACGAGCTCACCGAGGCGCTGATCGTCAATCCGTTCGATCCGGACGCCATCGCCGATGCCATGCACGTCGCGCTCACCATGCCCGCACCGGAGCGCAAGGATCGGCATGCGGCGCTGGTCGAGAAGGTGTTCCGCACCACCGCCGGCGCCTACTGCAAGAACTTCATCGATGCGTTGAGCCTGGTGAAGGCCCAGGCGGCGCCGCCGCGCGCGGCGGCTTAGCTGACGACATCGAACGCGGCTGGATAGACGACCCGGCCAGCGCACCCCTCGAGCGCGCCGGGACGCAGCGGGAGCGCCATGAACGCGTCGCCGGAAAACGGCGCCCGCAGAGGCCGCGCCGCCGCCGCCGAGAAGCCGAAGCGCGGATAGTAGGCCGGATCGCCGAGCACGATCACGGCAGCCCAGCCGTCGGTGCGCGCGAGGTCGAGGCCTCGGCGGATGAGCGCGCTGCCGATCCCGCGTCGCTGGCGATCGGGCCGGACGGCGACCGGTGCGAGCGCCAGCGCCTTCACGGAGCGGCCGTCCATCGCGACGTCGAGGTCACTGAACAGAACGTGCCCGACGAGGTCGGACGATTCGAGAGCGACGAGGTCGATTGCGACCAGGCCGGCGTCGCGCAACGCGTGCACGAGCTTCGATTCGCCGGTCCCGCCGAAGGCGCTGTCGTTGATCTCGGCGATCGCCGCGTCGTCGGCCGGCGCGCGAGGACGGATCACCACATCGTCTTGGCGGCGCGCCCCGGCCATTCGCGGTCGTAGATGGTGCCGCCGACGCGGTTCTCGCTGAGCGCGGCCAGGATCTGGCCGGCGCTCGGCAGGCTCTTGGGATCGACGTGCCGGCGGGGATCCCACAGCTCCGAGCGGATCAGCGCGCGGCCGCACTGGAAGTAGACCGACTCGACGGCGATCACCGTCACCGAGCGCGGCGCCTTGTCCTCGACGGCGAAGGACTCGAGCAGCTCCGGATCGACGCTGAGATGGGCGCGGCCGTTGACCCTGAGCGTGTTGGTCACGCCGGGGATCAGGAACAGCATCGCGACCTGCGGATTGCGCACGATGTTGCGCAGCGAATCGACCCGGTTGTTGCCGCGCCGGTCGGGCAGCATCAGCGTCTTGTCGTCGTGGATGCGCACGAAGCCCGGCTTGTCGCCGCGCGGCGAGCAGTCCAGGCCCTCCGGCCCCGAGGTCGCCAGCGCTGCGAACGGCGCCGCCTCGATGTAGGCGCGATAGTGCGGCGTCAGCCGGTCGACCTCTTTCACGGTCGCCGCCTCGACCGGCTGGCCGTACAGCGCCTCGAGATCGGCGAGGGTGGTGATCTTCGACATTGTCATTCCCACAGCTTCAATTCGCTTTCCGGCAAAGGCTCGAAGAATTCCGGGCCGACCGACATCTTGCCTTTCAGGCGCCCGAACTGACGCTTAGGTTGAGAGTGATAGGTCGGCATGTGTCGAACTTGGTTTAGGACGCCATGATCTCCGTCAGCAGCTTCATCAGCGCATCGGGGCAGGTGATGTGCGGATTATGGCTGGCGTCGATCTCGTAGTACTTCCAGCCGGGCTCGCTCTTGGCGCGGTCGCCGAACTGGCGGAAGACGTCGCCCGGGCCGTTCTTCCTGGCATAGATGTAATGGCGCGGCGGGAAGGTCGTGTGCGCGAGCTTGATCTTCTGCTCGAAGGTCTTGATCGGCTGCGGCCGGCGTTTCGGCACTGCCCAGGCCGAGTCTTCCGGCGCGGTGTCGGGCGGCATGGGGTTGAGCGGCAGCTTCCAGCCGTCGCCGTCCTTGTCCGCTCCCGCGCGCATGTGGGCCTCGCCCCTGGGGCCCAGCAGGTCGAACAGGCTCTGGCCGTCCTTGGGCGCGAAGGCGTCGATATAGACCACACGGGCAATGCGGTCGGCCATCTTGTCGGCGACGCCGGTCGCCACCATGCCGCCATAGGAATGGCCGAGCAGGGTGACGTCCTTCAGGTCCTCGAATTCCAGCACATTGGCCACGTCATCGATGTGCGTCGTGAGGTCGATGGCGCGATTCGCGAGGTGTGCACGGTCGCCCAGGCCCGTGTAAGTAGGCGAAAAGAACTCATGCCCGGCGGCGCGGAGCAACGGCCGCATCTTCTTCCAGGCCCAGCTCGCCGACCATGCGCCGTGCGCCAAAACGACCGATGACATGCTGCTTTCCTCCGCTGGCGAGCCCCTGGCGCGGGTGCTATTAGGAAGCACTCGCAATGACCACCATTCCCACCATAGCACTGGGCGCCGCCCGTGTGGGTTTTCGCGGCCGCATCACCGCGCTCGACCTGACGCGTGCGCCCTCGGCCGGCCTGGAGCCGCCTGAGCTCGAGCGCCGGCTGCTCGAATTGGGGTTCGTCGAGGGGGCGACGGTCGAGCTGCTGCACCAAGGCCTGTTCGGCGGCGACCCGATCGCCGTCCGGGTGGCCGCAACGACCATCGCCCTGCGCCGCCGCGAGGCCATGGCCGTGGTCGTGACGGACCACCCATGAACGTCGCCGTCGATCTCGCTCCGGTGGTTGCCCTGGTGGGCAACCCCAACTGCGGCAAGACCGCGTTGTACAACGCGCTCACCGGCAGCCGGCAGAAGGTCGCCAACTATCCCGGCGTCACCGTCGAGAAGAAGATGGGCCGGCTCAGCACGCCGGCCGGCCGGCCAGCCGAGGTCGTCGACCTGCCCGGTACTTATTCGCTGCGCGCCCGCTCGCCCGACGAGGAGATCACGCGCGACGTCGTGCTGGGCAAGCTCGCCACCGAGCGCGCGCCCGACCTGATCGTCTGCGTCGCCGATGCCTCCAACCTGCGCCTGGCGCTGCGTCTGGCGCTCGAGCTGAAGCAGGTCGGCCGGCCCGTCCTGATGTCCCTGAACATGATGGACATCGCGAAGAAACGCGGCGTCGAGATCGACATGGGGGTGCTGGCGCGCGAGCTTGGCCTGCCGGTGGTGAGCTCGGTCGCGGTGCGCCGCGGCGGCACTGACGCATTGCTGGCCGCCCTCGACAAGCAGCTCGACGCGCTGCCGGCCGCCGGCGCCGCGAGCTGGCGTGCGCCCGATGCCACGGGCCTGCGCAATGCCCAGCGCGAGGCCGACCGCGTGCTGCGCGCGGCGGTGCGCAATCCCGGCCATCTCGATCCGACGACGGCGCGTGTCGACAAGCTGCTGCTGCATCCGGCGGCGGGGCTCGTCATCCTGCTCGCCATCCTCTTCGTGATGTTCCAGGCGGTGTTCGCTTGGGCCAAGCCCTTGATGAATCTGATCTCCGACGGCTTCACCTGGCTCGGCGCGCTGGTCGGCTCGGCGCCGTTGCCGGAGATCGTCCGCAGCTTCCTGAAAGACGGCGTGATCGCGGGCGTGGGCAGCGTCATCGTCTTCCTGCCGCAGATCGTCATCCTGTTCTTCTTCATCCTGGTGCTGGAGGACCTGGGCTACATGGCCCGCGCGGCCTTCCTGATGGACAGGATCATGGGCGGCGCGGGCCTGCACGGCCGTGCCTTCATCCCGCTGCTGTCGTCCTTCGCCTGCGCCATCCCGGGCATCATGGCGACCCGCGTGATCGACGACCGGCGCGACCGGCTGACGACGATCCTGGTGGCGCCGCTGATGACCTGCTCGGCGCGCATCCCGGTCTACACCCTGATCATCTCGGCCTTCATTCCCGACCGCGAGGTCTGGGGCTTCGTCGGCCTGCAGGGGCTGGTGATGTTCGGCCTCTACGCCGCCGGCATCACCGCGGCGCTCGCCGTCTCCTTCGTCGCCAAGCGCTTGTTCTGGCGCACGAGCGCGGGCGAGCCGTTCATGCTCGAGATGCCCGACTACAAGATCCCGCAGCTCAAGAGCCTGGTGTTCGGCGTCGCCCAGCGCGCCTCGGCGTTCCTCAGGCGCGCCGGCACCACCATCCTGTCGATGATGATCCTGATCTGGGCGCTGGCCTCGTTCCCGCAGGCCCCCGAGGGTGCCACCGATCCGGCCATCGACTACAGCTTCGCCGCCAAGATCGGCCATGCGATCGGGCCGATCACGCAACCGCTGGGCTTCAACTGGCAGATCAACGTCGCGCTGATCCCCGGCATGGCGGCCCGCGAGGTCGCGGTCGGCGCCCTGGGCACGCTCTATGCGGTCGATGGCGGCGAGGAGGCGACCGAGAAGATCGGCCAGATCCTCAAGGGCCAGTGGCCGCTGGCGACCGCGCTGGCGCTGCTTGCCTGGTACGTTTTCGCCCCGCAGTGCGCCTCGACGCTGGCGGTGATCCGCCGCGAGACCGGCGGCTGGGGATGGATGGCCGTCACGTTCGTATACATGCTGGGGCTCGCCTACATCGCGGCGTTGCTGACCAACCAGATCGCCCGCGCGGCAGGCGCGGGATAGTCGACACTACGCGGCCAGCCGTCGCCAGCCAGCGTTCCGGGCAAGTGGGAGGCCGATGGCCGCGCGTTACTGGCTGCAACAGCTACATCTCTGGATCGGCCTGATCCTGATGCTTCCGCTGGTGATGATGGGCGTCACCGGCGCCGTCCTGGTCTATGCCCACGACATCGAGCACCTGGTGGGCCAGGGCGAGCCCACGGTGAAAACCATCGGCGACTGGCAGTCGCCCAGCGCCCTGATCGAGGCGGCCAAGGCCGCGAGCAAGGAGCCCGGCCGCATCCCGATCGCCGTGCGCTGGCCGATCGAGGTCGGCGAGCCGGCGGCGGTGCGCCTGTCGCGGCCCGGCATGGCGACCGAGCGGCCGCAGTTCGGCGGCGAAGGCCGTCGAGAGGGCGGCCAGCAGCAACAGCAGGGCGGCCAACAGCCGGCACAGGGTCGCGTGCCCACCCAGAGCCCGTTCGCCGGCAGCCAGCAGTTGCTGTTCGATCCGGTGTCGCTCGAGCTGCTGCAGACGCAGCAGACGATGACCGGCTGGGTCCGCTTCTTCCACGACCTGCACGGCCATCTGTTCATCGTCGGCGGGCTGGGCCGCGAGATCGTCGGCTGGCTGGGTGTGGCGCTGCTCGTGCTCGGCTGCTCGGGCCTGTACTTGTGGTGGCCGCGCGCCGGCCAGTGGAAGGCAGCCTTCACGGTGCGCCGCAAGGCGCGCGGCGTACGCCTCAATCGCGAGCTGCACGGCGCGGTCGGCATCTGGAGCCTCGTGCTGTTCATGCTGGTGAACTTCACCGGCGTCTATCTCGCCTTCCCGCAGCAGATTGCGGCGGCGGTCAACACGGTCTGGCCGGGCCGCGACATGCGCGCCGCCCAGTTCCAGGCGCGGGTCGAGCCGATGCGCGGCGCGACCGCGATCGGCCTCGACGACGCGCTGGCGCTGGCCAAGGCGCGCGTGCCGGATGCGCGCTTCCTCAACGCCTTCCTGCCGACGCGGCCCGACCAGGCGCTGCGCATCGGCATGATCCGCACCGGCCACGGCGAGGGCGCGCCGACGATCACCGTGATCATCGATCCGTGGCGCAAGACCATCGTCGACGTTTTCGACCCGAAGACGCTCTCTACTGGCGAAACGATCATCGCTTGGCAGCGCGCGCTGCATTACGGCCAGGGTCTGGGCAGCGTTTACAAGTTCCTGGTCTTCGTCGTCGGCCTGGTCATCCCGCTGTTCGCCGTCACCGGCTTCCTGATGTGGTGGCTGAAGCGGCGCAACCGGCGCGCCGGCGAACGGGCGAAGGCGGCGATCATCGCCGCCGGTCAGTCGGCTGACTAACGCAGGTCGTAGAGCTGGATCGGCCGGCGGCCTTCGGCCGACACCGCGCGCCATTCCGACTCGTCGACCAGCTTGCCGTTGGTGCGCACCCAGCGCGTGAGGTCGGTCTGCCGGGCGCGTGCCGTCAGGAGCACATAACGGACCTCGCCGCGCTTCACCGTGTCGGCGAACGCCTCGACCGTGAGGATCGGCTCGTTGCCGAAGAAGCCGCCGACCGCCATCGCCGGCTGCCCGGTGCGCACAATCAGCGGCGCGACCAGGCCGGTGGTCGGCGCTGCCACGATGAAGCGGGCGTTGCCGCGGTTGGCGAGCAGGAACTGCTCGAGTTTCGGATCGTCGCTGAGCGACGGATAGTGCCGCGACAGGAGCGGGCCGCGGCCGTCGTCCATCCCGAGCCAGCGCGGCAGGCTGGCCGACGGCAGCACGAGGCTGCCCGGCGAGAAGATCGCGCTCAGCGCCCACGCGGCCGGCAGCGCCAGCAACGCGATGCCGCCGATCACGGCCGGCGGACGTTTGTCGCGCGACACGGCGGCGATGCCGGCGGCCAGCGCGACGACCGGGAAGCCGAGCCAGGCCGTGGTCCAGCCGAGCGATGCGCCGGCGAGGTAAACCTGCCACGCCGCGCAAAGGCCGAGCCCGATCGCCAGTCCCGCCGGCCCGCGTCGCCATAGCCGCACGGCGCCGATGCCGGCCAACGCGGCGACCGGTGGCGTCAGCGCCGACAGGTAATAGATATGGAAGATGCCGCCGGCGGCGCTGAACACGACACCGTAGGCGATCAGCCACACGCCCCACAGCGCCAGCTCGGGATGGATGCCGTCGCGACGGCGCACGAAGAACAGCCCGACCAGGGTGAGCGGCAGCAGCCAGCCGAACTGTGCGGCCAGGCGCGGCGTGGCGAGCCGCGACGGTCCGGTCGGCACGTCGTCGTAGGCCTGGAAGGCCTGGGCCGCCTCGGGTGGCCGCGGCTGCTCGGGCCGCAGCCGCACGAAGCGTTCGAGGCCGTTATGCACGACCACCAGCTCGAGCATGGAATTGCCCTCGGTGCTGCCGGCGTAGGGCCGGCGGTCCTTGGGCGTGAGATCGAAGGCGACCGGCCAGGATAGCGACACTACGGCGAGCGTTACCCCGGCGCCCGCCATCCAGCCGAGCCGGCGGCGCCAGTCGAGCGGGCTCGAGAGCCACCAGCCGGCGAGCAGGGCCGGGCCGCAGACCAGCGCGGCCAGCATCTTCACATTGAAGGCCGCACCCAGCAGCGCCATCGCCACCACCAGCGATCCGCCGCGGCCGCGCAAGGCCGACCAGGCCGCCAGCAGCAGGAAGAACACCAGCCACGAATCGGTGTTGTTGGAGCGGTCGACCGCCACCGCGACCGGCATCACCGCCATCGCCAGCGCGGCGATGATCGCCGCGGCGCGGCCGAAGGGTTGACGCACCAGCCGATACAGCAGCGCGACCGATGCAATGCCCGCCAAGGCCTGCGGCAGGTGGATCGTCCAGCCGCTGAAGCCCAGAACCTTGGCGAACAGCGCCTGGATCCAGAAGGCGACCGGCGGCTTGTCGAGCGAGATGAAACCCGCCGGGTCGAACGAATTGTAGAAGAGGAGGGAGAAGCCCTGCAGGGCACTGCGCACGCCGGCGGCGTAGTACTCGGTGCCGAAGCCGTTGGCCTCCAGCCGCCACAGCCGCAGCGCAGTGGCCAGCACCAGGACTGCGCCCAGGCTGGCGATCTCGAGCCGCTTGCGTTCACTCATGGCCATCGGTCGTCCGAGCTTACGCGACCGACGGCGGTTTCATCCCGAACTTTCAGGTCGGGAGCGGACCCTTGAAGACGAAGAAGGCGCCGAGCGCGATGAAGCCGAAGCCCACGGCATGGTTCAGGGTCAGACGCTCGTCGAGATAGAGGACCGAGAAGGCGGCGAATACGACCAGCGTGACCACCTCCTGCATGGTCTTGAGCTCGGCCGGGCTGTAGGCCGCGACGCCCCAGCGGTTGGCAGGCACCGCGAAGCAGTACTCGATGAAGGCGATGCCCCAGCTCGCGACGATCACCAGCCACAGCGGCCGGTCGGTGAACTTCAGGTGCCCGTACCAGGCGAACGTCATGAAGACGTTGGAGCAGAGCAGCAGCACGATCGGCGCGATAGCGGGGGGAAGCCAGGTCACCGGTACCGCCCTACTCGGCCTTGATGCCGAGCTTCTTGATCAGCGGCACCACCTGCCTGTCTTCCTTGTCGAGCAGCGCGGCCAGCTCCTCGGGCGTGCTCGGCCTGGCCTCGGCGGTGAGGTCGGCGAACCTCTTCACCACCGCCGGATCAGTCATCACCTTGACCATCGCCTCGTTGAGCTTCTTGAGCACTGCCGGCGGCATCTTCGCCGGCCCGAACAGGCCGGTGTAGGTCGCGTAGGTGAAGTCCTCGAGGCCCTTGATGCCGAGCTCCTTGACCGTCGGCACGTCGGGCAGCTCCGCCAGGCGCCTGTCGGCCGTCACCGCGAGCGCGCGCAGCTTGCCGGCCTTGATGTACGGCAGGGCGCTGTTCACCTGGTCGATCTGGGCCGGCACCTGGCCCGCGATCACGTCGATCGAGGCCTGTCCGCTGCCCTTGTAGTGGACCAGCGTGTACTGCGCGCCGCTGCCGGCGCTCAGCAGCACCTCGATGATGTGGTTGGTCGTGCCGACGCCCGAGTCGGCGATGGTCAACGCGTTGGGCTTGTCGATGCCGATCTTGATGAACTCGGCGAGGGTCTTGATCGGCGACGACGGCGTCACGAGGATCACGCCCGGCACCGCCTGGATGTGGCTGATCGGCTGGAAGGCGGTGCGCCAGTCGTAGGGCGCGTTGCCGTAGATCGCCGGGATGTCGACCATCGAGTTGGCCGAGACCAGCAGGTTGTAGCCGTCGGGTGCCGAGCGGGCGATCACGTCCGAGCCGATCATGCCCGAGGCGCCGGCCTTGTTCTCGACCAGCACGGTGACGCCCAGCACGTCCTTCAGCTTGTCGGCGACGATGCGCGCGGTGACGTCGATGTTCCCGCCCGGCGCATAGGGCGCCATGATGCGGATCGGCTTGTCGGGGAACTCGGCCGCGGCCGGCCAGGCCAACGCGAGCGCGGCCAGAAGGCCTAGAAGCACCACTTTAATTCGCATCATTCCTCCGGATTCTTATGCCAAGCCGAGTCTTCGGGCTGTCGCTTCAAGCCTCTTGTCACGAGTAAGTATGGCTGCTCCGGCCGCGAGCTGAGCCGACGCAAGAAGATGTACATCGACATAGGCAAGCCCCGTCCCGGCCAGCGAATGTCGGTCGATGAAGAGCAGGACCTCCTCGGCTCGAGCGACAGGAGCGTGCGGCAGGTTCGCGAGCGCTCCCAAAATCAGACGGCGTTGTTTGAGGCTTCCGAGCGCGATCTCACCGACCACGAATGGATGGGTAAGCACTTGGTTGGCTTGCAGCAGTGTCGCAAGCTTCGGGTCGCCCGCGCGAAGATGATCGACCCAGACAGAGGTGTCGACCAGGATCATGCTGGCGTGGAACGGCGTCGCGGAGGTGCCTTGAGTTTCGGCTCACTGCCGCCAAGCCGGGCCAGTCGACGGGCGCTCTCCCGCTCGATGAGCGCCTTTAGTGCCTCCCGGACCAGCGAGGACTTCTCCGTAAGGCCGGTGAAGGCTTGGGCTTCGCTCACCAAGTCGTCGTCCAAGGCGATTGTCGTGCGCATGTGACCTCCGTCAGGCACAAGATTTGGCATCGAATGATGCCTTATTCAATGCCTGGAGTAAGGACTACAGGGCGAATTTTTCCGGCCGGTGCTGCGCCCACGGCCGCGCCGCCTCGAGCAGCGCACCGAGCCGCAGCACGTCGGTCTCGTGCGCCCACTTGCCGACGATCTGGACGGAGGTGGGCATGTGGTCGTCGCCGAAGCCCGACGGCACGGCGAGCGCCGGATGGCCGGTGAGGTTGAAGGGGTACTGGTACGAGGTCCAACCCTGGCGGGTGATGCCGCACTTCACGCCGTCGATGATCACGTCGTCGTTGGCGGCGTCGTGCGTCACGTCGAGCGCGGTGCGGGCGTTGGTCGGCGAGACGATGAAGTCGCAGCGCTCGAACAGCGTCTGGATCTTGCGGAACAGGACGGTGCGCGCGAACTGGGCGTTGCGGAAGTCGGCCAGCGTGAACCTGGCGCCGCGCTCCATGAAGGCGAGTGTCACCGGGTCCATCTGGTTCTGCCACTTCGGCAGGTACTGCGCGCAGGTCACGGCGAAGCCCGCCTGGTAGAGCACGCGGCCTTCGTATTCGATCCAGTCGATCGGGTCGGCGACCTCCTCGACCGCCGCACCCATCGCCTCCCAGGCGGCGAGGCAGGCGCGCGTGTTGGTGCGCACGTCGGCGGCGACGCGCGGGTTGGCCATCCGCTCGATGTAGCCGATGCGCACGCCCGACAGGTCCTCGCCCGAGAGCTTGGGCGACAGCGGGCGCGGCGTGGCGCCGAGCGACCACGGATCCTTCTCGCTAGGGCCCATCATCGCGGCATGCATGACCGCGGCATCGATGATGGTGCGCGCCAGCGGCCCCGCGAAGATGTTGTTGGCGAAGGCGTCGCGCGCGGTGTCGTAGGGCACGGTGCCGAGCGTCGGCTTCAGCCCGACCAGGCCCGAGCACGAGGCCGGCCCGCGCACCGAGCCGGCGCCGTCGGTGCCGAGCGAGAGCGGACCCAGCCCCGCCGCGACCGCCGCTGCGCCGCCGCCGCTCGAGCCGCCGGGCGTACGCTCGAGGTTCCAGGGGTTGCGCGTGATGCCGAACTCCGGACCGTCGGTCAGGCCCTTGACGCCGAACTCCGGCGACGTCGCCTTGCCGAGGATGATCGCGCCGGCGTCGCGCAGCCGCTTGACCAGGATGTCGTCGGCCGCCGCTGGCGGATTGTCGGCGAAGATCGCCGAGCCGTGCCGCGTCGGCACGCCCTTCACGTCGACCAGGTCCTTGATGCTGACGGGCACGCCATGCAGCGGCCCCAGCGCCTCGCCGCGCATCACCGCATCCTCGGCGGCTTTGGCGTCGCGCCGCGCCTCCTCCGCCATCACCACGCGGAAACAGTTGAGCTTGGGCTGGGCCCTGTCGACGGCCTTCAGCACGGCGTCGACATATTCGACGGGCGAAAGCGTCTTCGAACGGATGAGGGCGGCGGCCTTCACGGCTGACGTGAACAGCAGATCGGTGTCGGACATGGCGGCACCTTAGCCGAACCTCGACAGCCTCCAAATGCTGCGCTACGCCGCTGGACGAATGTTCACTCCGCTGGTTCTTGCTGCGCTCGCCGTCGTTGCGGTCGTGACCTCCTTCATCTCGGGCATCTTCGGCATGGCGGGCGGGATGCTGCTGATCGGCTTCCTGCTGTTCGTCCTGCCGGTGCCGGTCGCCATGGTGTTCCACGGCGTGATCCAGATCGCGGCCAACGGCTGGCGGTCGTGGCTGTGGCGGCGCCATATCAACTGGGGCGTGGTGCTGGGCTTCGGCCTGGGCTCGGCCTTCTCGTTGGTCGTGTTCTCCTCGCTCGCGTTCGTGCCGCCCAAGTGGGCCGTGCTGATGGCGGTCGGCCTGACGCCCTTCGTGGCGCTCGCCGTGCCGCAGACCGTCGCCCCCAACATCGAGCGGCGCGGGCAGGCCTTCCTGGCCGGCGCGATCGGCGGTGCGCTGCAGCTGGTCTCGGGCGTCACCGGCCCGATCCTCGACGTCTTCTATGTCCGCACCGGCATGTCGCGGCAGGTCAACGTCTCGACCAAGGCGGCGGCCCAGGTCATGGGCCATCTCACCAAGGTCACTTATTTCGGCGCCCTGATCGCCAACCCGGCCGGGCGCGATCTCGAACAGTGGCTGGTCATGGCCTTCGCCGCGGTCTTCGCGGTGCTGGGCACGACCCTGTCGCGCAGCTTCCTCGACCGGCTGTCGGACAAGCAGTTCTACTACTGGACGCGGCGGGTCATCCTCGCTATCGGCGCGGTGTACGTAGCCCAGGGCGTCTGGCAGGTGGCAGCGCGATGAAACAGAGCGACAAGGATCAGGTTCGGGCATTGCTCGACAAGCTGCCCGACGATGCGACCTTCGCCGACATCCAGCGCGCGATCGCCGTGCTGGTGTGGCCCAAGCGCGACGACGGCAGTCTCGCGCCGCCTGGGCCGCTGCAGCAGCGGCCTAAAAGGCTTGAACCGGAAGAAGTGAAGCGCCGCCTGCGCGACTGGCTCAAATCGGAGAGGGACAAATGAAGGACCGCGTCTCGATCGACTTCAAGGACGGCATCGCCGACGTCCGCCTGATCCGCGCCGACAAGATGAACGCGCTCGACAATGCGATGTTCGAAGGCATCATCGAGGCCGGCGACACCCTGCGCGAGATGAAGGGCCTGCGCTGCGTCGTGCTGTCGGGCGAGGGCAAGGCGTTCTGCGCCGGCCTCGACATGGCGAGCTTCGCCGCCATGAAGGCCCAGGATGGCAACTCGGTCACCCGCGACCTGCCCAGGCGCACCCACGGCATCGCCAACCGGCCGCAGCAATGCGCTTGGCAATGGCGCACCCTGCCGGTGCCGGTGATCGCCGCGGTGCATGGCGTGGCCTTCGGCGGCGGCTTCCAGATCATGCTCGGCGCCGACCTGCGCTATGCCACTGCCGATGCGCGCTTCTCGGTGATGGAGATCAAGTGGGGCCTCGTGCCCGATTTGGCCGGCACGCAGCTGATGCGCCATCTCGTGCGCGAGGACGTGGCGCGCGAGCTCACCTACACCGGCCGCATCTTCGACGGCACGGAGGCACAGACGCTCGGCCTGGTGACCAAGATCGTTGCCGATCCGCGCGCCGCCGCGCTGGAGACCGCGAAGGAGATCGCCGGCAAGAGCCCCGACGCGATCCGCGCCGCCAAGCGCATCCTCAACAACGCCGTCGCCGTCGATGCGGCGGCCGGCCTGATGGACGAGTCGGTCGAGCAGCAGAAGCTGATCGGCTCGCCCAACCAGATCGAAGCGGTGATGTCCAACCTTCAGAAGCGCGCCGCGAACTACAAGGATTGATCCGATGAACCGCCAATGGCTCTACGCCAAGCAGCCGCAGGGCAAGATCGGCAAGGACACCTTCGAATGGCGCGAGGTGGCGATCCCCGAGCCGCAGCCGGGCGAGGCGCTGGTGCGCACGCGCCTGCTGTCGCTCGATCCCGCCAACCGCGCCTGGATGATGGGCAAGACCTATCGCGACGCGCTGCAGCCCGGCCAGGTGATGAGCGGCTTCGCGCTCGGCGAGGTCGTCGAGTCCCGGGCGCCCGGCCTCGCCAAGGGCGACCTCGTCGAGGGCGACTGGGGCTGGCAGGACTATGCCGCCCTGCCGGCGCGGCAGCTTACCAGGCGCATCACAGAGGCGCCGATCGAGTTGCTGATCGGGCCGCTCAGCGTCACCGGCCTCACCGCCTATTTCGGCCTGCTCGAGGTCGGCCAGCCCAAGCCGGGCGACACCGTGCTGGTATCGGCGGCGGCCGGCGCGGTCGGCTCGATGGTGGGCCAGATCGCGAAGATCGCCGGCTGCCGCGTCGTCGGTACCGCGGGCGGCCAGGACAAGTGCGACTGGCTGGTCAAGCAGCTCGGCTTCGATGCCGCGGTCGACTACAAGGCTGGCAACGTCTTCCGCGCCCTTCGGGCGGCCTGCCCCGACGGCATCGACGTCTATTTCGACAATACCGGCGGGCCGGTGCTCGACGCGGCGCTGGCGCTGGCGAACCTGCGCGGCCGCGTCGTCTGTTGCGGCAACGTCTCGCAATACGACGTCGAGCGGCCGGCACCCGGCCCGATGAGCGTGCCTGGCCTGGTCGTCGTCAAGCGCCTGCGGCTCGAAGGCTTCATCGTGATGGATTTCTACGACCGCCGCGCCGAAGCCGAGGCGCGGCTGGCGCGCTGGATCGCCGAGGGCCGCCTCAAGGCCGAGCTCGACATCTTCGACGGGCTGGAGACGGCGCCCGACGCGCTGATCGGCCTGTTCGAAGGCAACAACCGCGGCAAGCGCGCGGTGCGGGTGTCCTGAGAAAGATTTCCTCGCGCCAGCAGAAGCAAGACTGAATCGTGGACAGGCGCCGCCGGCCCTATCGTCGGCGGCATGACGCACTACCGCCTGCATTACTTCCCGGAATCGGGGAACAGCTACAAGCTCGCCCTCATGCTCACCTTGTGCGGTGAGACCTTCGAGCCGGTCTGGACCGACTTCGGCGGCGGCGTCACGCGCACGCCGGAGTGGCGCGCTCGGGTCAACGAGATGGGCGAGATCCCCGTGCTCGAGGAAGACGGCCAGCGGCTGACGCAGACCGCGCCGATCCTGCTGCGCCTCGCCGAACGCTACGGCCGGTTCGGCGGCACGACCGACGCCGAGCGCTTCGAGATCCTGCGCTGGCTGTTCTGGGACAACCACAAGCTCACCGGCTACATGGCGACCTACCGCTACAATCGCGCCTTCACGCCGTCGCCCGATCCGGCGGTGCTGGCTTTCATGAAGCGCCGCATCGACGACTATCTCGGCATCCTCGATGCGCATCTCCGCGAGCAGCCGTTCGCGATCGGCGACAAGCCGTCGATCGCCGACATCTCGATGATGGCGTACCTGTCGTTTCCCAGGCACGAAGCCGGTTACGATCTCGCGGTGAGCCATCCGGCGATCGCGGCCTGGCTGGCCCGCATGGCCGAGCTGCCGGGCTGGAAGGCTCCCTATGACCTGCTGCCTGGCCAGCGCCTGCACTGCTACGTGTGATCGCGGGTTGACAGGGTGCGGACCGGCTTATACCTAACCGATAGGTTAAGTAATAAGTGAGGTTGCCATGGCGCTGGTCCTGCACGGCCATCCCTTCTCGTCCTACACGCAAAAGGTCCTGATCGCGCTCTACGAGAACGCCACGCCTTTCACCTGGCGCGTCCTGGACAATGCCGAGGCGTGGGGCGAGCTGGCCCGCCTGTGGCCGGTCCGGTTGATGCCGGTGCTGGTCGACGACGGGACGCCGGTGATCGAGTCGAGCATCATCATCGAGCATGTTGCGCCTCATCTCGTGCCCTCACTCAAGGCGCGCCTCCTCGATCGCTTCTTCGACCTCTACGTCATGACTCCGATGCAAAGGATCGTGGGCGACAAGCTGCGCCAGGAGAACGAGCGCGATCCGAAGGGCGTCGCCGACGCCCGTGCGCGGCTCGACGTCGCCTATGGCTGGCTGGAGAAGGAATTGAAGGGGCGTGAGTGGGCGGCGGGAGACACCTTCACGATGGCCGACTGTGCCGCCGCGCCCTCGCTCTTCTATGCCGACTGGGTGCAGCCGATCGGTGCCCAGTTCCCCAATGTCGCCACCTACAGGGCGCGCTTGCTGAAGCGCCCGTCCTTCGCCCGCGCGGTCGACGAAGCGCGGCCCTTCCGTTCGCTCTTCCCGCTGGGAGCCCCCGATCGGGACTAGGTCAGCGCTCTAACGCCCCTTGAACACCGGCTTGCGCTTCTCGACGAAGGCGGCGACCGCTTCCTTGTGGTCGGCGGTGCGCGAGGCGCCGACCAGGCGCTCGGCCTCGCGATGCATCGCCGTCGGGTAGTCGATGTACGGCGCCTCGTCGAGATTGTCCTTGATGTTGCGGTAGGCGATCTGCGGCCCCTCGGCCAATGACTTGGCGAGCGCGAAGGCCTCGTCCTGCAGCCTGGCGTCCTCGACCACTTTGTTGACCAGGCCGATGCGCTCGCTGCGCTCGGCATCGACCCGTTCGGCGGTCAGCATCAGCTCGCGCGCCCGCATCGGGCCGACGGTGCGGGTCAGCAGCCAGGCGATGCCGTAGTCGCCCGACAGGCCGATGCGGGCATAGCCGGTGGCGCAGAACGCCGACCTGGCCGCGATCCGCATGTCGCAGGCGAGCGCGATCGCCAGCCCCGCGCCGGCGGCGGCGCCGGGCAGCGCCGCGACGGTCGGCTTGCGTACCGCGACCAGCGCGCCGGTGAGGTTGGTCTGCCGCCAGCGCAGGTCGGCGAGGCGCTCCTCGAAGGTCATCTGGCCGCGCGGGCCCCGGCCGCCCATCGCCTTGACGTCGCCGCCGGAGCAGAAGGCGGTGCCGGCACCGGTGATCAGCAGCGCGCCGACGCTGTCGTCCGCGCCGCGCGCCTTGATCTGGGTGCGCAGCGCCGCGGTCAGGTCGGGCGACATCGCGTTGCGCGCCTCCGGCCGGTTGAGGGTGATGACCGCGACGCCGTCGCGCACGACGCACAAAAGTTCAGTTGTCCCGGTATCGATGCTCATGCTGCTCTCCTGCCATGACCTTCCCTGTCACCGAACACACGGTCAAGACGGACCGCCACACCACCTTCTATCTCGCCTGCGGAGCGGAAGACGGACCATTGCTGATCTTCTGCCACGGCTGGCCCGAGCTCTCGCTGTCGTGGCGGCACCAGCTCCCGGCCTTCGCCGCGCTCGGCTTCCGCTGCGTCGCGCCCGACATGCGCGGCTACGGCCGCTCGAGCACCTACGGCCGCCACGAGGACTTCGCGCAGGAGCCGATCGTGCACGACATGCTCGAGCTGCTGGCGTCGCTCGGCCGCGCCCCTGGACAGGATCGTGCGGTGTGGATCGGCCACGACTGGGGCAGCCCGGTGGTCTGGAACATCGCCGCGCATCACGCCGACAAGGCGGTCGGCGTGGCGAACCTCTGCGTGCCCTACCTGCCGGCCGGTTTCACGCTCGACAGCGTGGTGCCGCTGGTCGACCGCTCCGTCTATCCCAAAGACGAGTATCCGGCCGGGCAGTGGGACTACCAGTTCTTCTATCTCGAGAGCTTCGACAAGGCGCACACGAGCTTCGAGGGCAACATCCGCAACACGGTGAAGGCGCTGTTCCGCAAGGGCAATCCCGACGGCGTCGGCAAGCCTTCGCGCACTGCCGGCGTGCGCAAGACCGGCGGCTGGCTGGGCGGCGGGCCGTGGCCCGACCTGCCGCGCGATGCCGACGTGCTCACCGAGCAGGACCTCAACGCCTATGTCGCGGCGCTGACGCGGCACGGCTTCTTTGGGCCCGACTCCTGGTACATGAACCACGAGGCCAACGGCGCCTATGCCAAGCGCGCGCCGAACGATGGCCGGCTGGCGATGCCGGTGCTGTTCCTGCATGGGCTCCATGACTACACCTGCGAGACCGTGAGCTCGCGGCTGGCCGAGCCGATGCGCGCGCATTGCGCCGACCTCACCGAGGTGGTGGTGAAGTCCGGCCACTGGATGGCGCAGGAGAAGCCGATCGACGTCAACGCCGCCCTCGCGCGCTGGTTGGCGGCCAAGCTGCCTGACTACTGGAAAAAGCCGTAACCTTCCTCCCTGACGCGCAGCGTCGGGGAGGTGCCCCGCTCATAGCGGGGCGGAGGGGTCATGGGTCGCGACAAGACTGTGGCGCCCGACCCCTCCGCCCGCGTAAGACGCGGGGCACCTCCCCTTCGCGGACTCCGCGAAGGGGAGGAATCATTTGCCCTTCATGCGCCGCCATTGCGCGAAGGCCTGCTTGGCCCGCTCGCCGCTCGGGATGTGCAGGCCGTAGACGCCGCCGCCCTGCGCCACCTGGTCGGCGGTGAATTCCTCGAAGGCGACGGCTTCGGCCGCGGCCTCGGCGACCTCGTCGACCAGCGAGGCCGGGATCACGACCAGGCTGTCGCGGTCGCGCAGCAGCCCGTCGCCCGCCTCTGGCCGCAGGCCGCGCAGCTCGCGCCGCGCCACGATCTCGATGCCGCGCTGGCGCAGGCGATCGACCGCCGGGCCAGCCAGGTCGGCGACCAGCACGCTGCCGGGGCGGCAGGCTTCGACGGTGAGCGCGACGGTGCCGGCGAACGGATCGGCCGCCGGCAGCTTGATCGCCCGGCCCCTGAGGCCGCGCTGCGCCAACGCCGCGACGACGGGCTTGGCGCCGACACGCAGCAGCTTGTCCCGCGTCGCCTGGTTCATGTCGCGCGGACGGCGGCGAAGCGCTCCTGGGTCTCCTTCGGCCAGGTGTCCCTGGGCTTGTAGAACTCGGGCACCGCCTTGGCGCCCTCCGGCAGCACGACCCAGGGCTGCTTGGTCGAGGTGAAGATGTGGATGTCGGGCGGCATCGCCGACGGGTCGTCGAGCGTGCCGACCCGCACGAAGCGCACCGCGTCGCCCGAGCCCGAATAGTTGCTCCACAGCGCCACCCGGCACTGCGGGCAGCGCCAGATCTTCTGGCCCTTGCCGCTGGCCGACGGCGTGTCGACCAGCTCGGGACGGCCCGTGATGAGCTCGACCCGGTCGGCCTCGATCATCGCGTTGAGCGCGAAGGCCGTGCCAGTCTCGCGCTGGCACCAGGAGCAGTGGCAGGCATGGACGAACAGGGGCTTCGACTTGATGCGGTAGCGGACGTGCCGGCAGGTGCAGCCGCCCTCGAAGGTGTCGTTGCTGGCCATGACGCGACCCCATAGCATTGAAACGGGAGGAGATTGAAATGGCGGATCGTCTGAAAGGCAAGGTCGCGGTGGTCACGGGCGCGGCGCCGCGCGGCGAGGGCGTCGGCAACGGCATGGCCACGGCCATCCTGTTCGCGCGCGAGGGCGCCAGGGTGGTGCTGGTCAACCGCAGCGCCGAGCGGGCCGAGAAGCTCGCGAAGCAGATCAAGCAGGAGGGCGGCGAGGCCTCGGTGTTCGCGGGCGACGTCGCCAGGGCCGAGGCCTGCGAGGCGATGGCCGCGCATGCGGTGAAGACTTATGGCCGGCTCGACATCCTGCACAACAATGTCGGCATCGGCGCGCCGGGCACGCCCGAGACGGTCAAGCTCGAGGACTGGCACAAGGTGATCGAGGCCAACCTCACCACCACCATGCTCTGTACCAAAGCGTGCCTGCCGCGCATGAAGGCAGGCGGCGGCGGCTCGGTGATCATGGTGTCGTCGATCGCGGGTGCGCTCGGCCTGATGGGCAGCCCGGGCGCGGTCGCCTATTCAACCGCGAAGGCGGGCCTGCACGGCTTCACCATGTCGGTCGCGGCCGACTACGCGACCCAGAACATCCGCGCCAACTGCATCGTCGTCGGCTCGGTGCACACGCCGATGGTGGCGCATCTCGGCGCCGAGGCGCGCGAGCGGCGCAAGAACATGGTGCCGATGCAGACCGAGGGCACCGCCTGGGACATCGCCTACGGCGCGGTCTATCTTGCATCCGACGAATCGCGCTGGGTGACCGGCATCACCCTGCCGATCGACGGCGGGCTGGTGAACCTCAGGGCGTGGCCGAGATAGGTTGACCCGTCGTCCCGACCGAAGCGGCGCGTCTCTCCACTGCGCCTCGCTCCGCGAGGGTCCGGTCGAGACGACGAGAAGTTGGATCTTCCTCAGGGTGAGGGGGTCGGACCTGCTGCTGCGCGCCGGTTGTGGTGCCAAGTGTAGAGGCCGCTCGCGACCACGACCGTAGCCCCGATGATCGTCCAGTGGTCGGGGATGTCGCCGAACACCAGCCAGCCCATGACAGCGGCCCAGACCAGGAGCGTGTAGCTGTAGGGCTGCACCGCGCCCGCCTCGGCATGGTCGAGCGCCTTGATCAGGGCGTAGTGCGCGATCGCGCCGATGAAGGCGACGGCGATCATCATGACCCACGCCATCGCGGTCGGCCATTTCCAGTCGAGCGGGCCGACGAAGCTGGTGGCGATGAAGGCGACGACCGCCGACCACAGCAGACTGGTGCTCGGCTGGTCGTAGCGGGCGTTGAGCCGCGTCAGGAGCTGGTAGCCCGCCCACAGCAGCGCGCCCGCGAGCGGCAGCAGCAACGGCCAGTCGAGGGTGCGGAAGCCCGGCCGCACGATCAGCAGCACGCCGACGAAGCCCGCCGCGACGGCGAGCCAGCGTGCTGTGCCGGCGCGCTCGCCCATGAACAGCACGCCCAAGGCGATCACGATCAGCGGCGAGGTCGCGGCGACCGCGTGGGTGTCGGCGAGCGGCAGGTAGCGGAAGGCGAGCACGAACATCGCGCCCTCGAACACCGCCACCACCGAGCGGAAGATCTGCAGGCCGGGCTTGTTGCTGCGCAGCGCCGCGCGCACGCCCTGCTTGCGCACCAGGAACCAGGCGAAGAAGCAGAGCAGGAAATAGCGCACCCACATCAACTGGCCGACCGAGTAGTCGACCACCAGCGACTTGCTGACCGCGTCCATGCTGGCGAAGCACAGCATCGCCAGCATGGTGAGGAGGGCGCCGAGGGAGGTGTTGTTCTTCATGTGGAGCCTTTTCCTCCCCATTCAGATGGGGAGGTGTCGGCGTAATCGCCGACGGAGGGGTCATGAGCCGCAATCCAATCATGGTGAGGCCCATGACCCCTCCGTCAGCGTAAGACGCTGACACCTCCCCATTTGAATGGGGAGGAAGGGGGCTACTCGGCTGCCACCGCGCGGCGCGCCGGCGGCCGGAAGGCCGGGATGACGCGCTCGGCGAACAGGCGCAGGCTCTTCATCGCCTTGTCGTGCCCGTAGTAGGGCGGGTAGTGCAGCAGCAGCGAGGTCATGCCGGTGCGCGCCTGCATCTCGCGCAGCCGGGCGATCACCGTTTCGGCCGAGCCGTGCAGCAGCGTCGTGGCGAGCAGATCGTCGTAGTTGATCGCGCTGCCCTTCTCGGAGACCGAGCCGAGATAGCCGCTGGTGCCCGAGCCGCCGAAATGGCTGATGTGCTTGACGATCGCTTCCTCGGTGTCGGCGCGCGCCTCCTTGTCTGAATCGGCGATATAGACCCAGCGCGCGATGTCGATGTTGCCCGCCGCCGGGTTCTGGCGCCGCTCCAGTGACGCCTCGGCCAGCTCGCGCTTGTAGAGCGAGGTCTGCGCCGCCAGCGTCTCGACGCCCGGCAAGGTCGACAGCATCAGGCCGAAGCCGTTGCGGCCCGAGTAGCCGATCGAGCGGTCGGTGCCGCCCGCCATGTAGAGCGGCGGATGCGGCATCTGCACGGGATGCGGCAGCATCTCGTAGTCGCCCTGCACCGTGCCGCTGAAATACTTGCCCTTGTGGTCCCAGCGATGGCGGTGCCAGGCGTCGAACATCAGCCCGATCGCCTCCTCGACGCTATCGCGGCGGCCCTCGAAGTCGCGGCCCAGACCGACGAATTCGTACGGCCGGTAGCCCGAGCCGACGCCGAGGCGAACGCGGCCGTTGGACAGGATGTCCACGAACGAGGTGTTCTCGACCACGCGGATCGGATCGTAGAGCGGCAGCGTGATCACCGCGGCGCCGATGTTGATCCGGCTGGTCTTGGCCGCGAGATACGCCATGTAGGCGAAGCAGTCCGGCATGATGCCGTAGCTCGTGGCGAAGTGGTGCTCGGCGATCCAGGCGGTGTCGTAGCCCAGCCGCTCGGCCTCGATGACTTCTTCCGTTGTGCGGGCGTGCACGCCGCGATGCGGATAGGGTTCCTCCTTGGGATTCGGATGGGATGTAAACAGAACGCCGAATTCCATGGTTTCCTCGCGTGTTCGTTGAGTTATCCTAGGCGTCACACCGGAGGACCGCCAATGGCATTCGACCTGCTCGTTAAGAACGGCATGATCGTCGATGGTTCGGGACTGCCGCGCTACCGCGGCGACGTCGGCGCGAAGGACGGCAAGATCGTCGAGATCGGCCGCCTCTCCGGTGAGAGCGCAAAAGAAGTCGTCGATGCCGAGGGCCGCGTGGTCGCGCCGGGCTTCGTCGACGGCCACACCCACATGGACGCGCAGATCTTCTGGGACCCGATCGGCACCAGCTCGTGCTTCCAGGGCGTGACCTCGGTCGTGATGGGCAATTGCGGTTTCACCCTGGCGCCGTGCCGCGCCGAGGAAGCCGACCTCGTGATGCGCAACCTCGAGCGCGCTGAGGATATCAGCCGCGCCGCCATGAAGGCCGGCATCAAGTGGCGCTGGGAGACCTTCCCGCAATTCCTCGACGTGCTCGAGCAGCTGCCCAAGGGCATCAACTATGCGGGCTATGTCGGTCACTGCGCCATCCGCACCCATGTCATGGGCCAGCGCGCCTTCACGGACGAGGCGACCGAGGACGACCTCAAGGCGATGATCCATCATACGCAGGAAGCGATCGCGTCGGGCGCGCACGGCTTCTCGACCACCCGCTCGGTCGCCCACCAGACCTCGGACGACAAGCCGGTGGCGAGCCGGCTCGCAAGCTGGGCCGAATTCGAGGCCCTGGTGAAGTCGATGGGCGGCGGCATGGTCGAGGTCGCCGGCGAGCCGCGCGGCGCCGACGGCCACAAGGCGCGCGCCTACTACGAGGGCTTGAGCAAGCTCGCGATCGAGAGCGGCCGGCCGATCACCTTCGGCCTGTTCAGCCGCCGCAACAACCCGGGCGCGTGGCGCACCACTTTCGACATCATCGAGCGCACCAACCGCGAGGGCGGGCGCATGTTCGCCCAGGTCCACAGCCGGTCCTTGAACGTGCTGCTCTCGTTCGAGACCCACCTGCCGTTCGACAAGTGGGAGATGTGGCGCGACATGCGCAAGCTGCCGCTCGCCGAGCAGAAGCAGTGGCTGCTGAACGCCGACAAGCGCCGACAGCTGGTCGAGATCGCGTCGAAACCCTACGAGGGGCCGACCGTGGTCGGCGCCGAAGCGCGGCCGCCGCAGTGGGACTGGATCTTCGCCCTCACCGACATGAAGGGCCCGCACAAGTCGATGGCCGATCTGGCGCGGATGAAGAACACCCATCCGGTCGAGCTGATGATCGACATGGCGCTCGAGCGCGACATGAAGTTCTTCATGATCCAGCCGGTCGCCAACGAGGACCAGACCGAGGCGCTGGAGCTGATGAAGCACCCACGCTCGGTCGTGACCTTCTCGGACTCGGGCGCGCACGTCTCGCAGATCATGGACAGCTCGCTGCAGACGCATCTGCTCAGCCACTGGGTGCGCGACAAGCAGGCCTTCACGCTGGAGGAGGCGGTGAAGATGATCACCTGCGACACCGCCACCCAGTTCGGCTTCCACGACCGCGGCCTGATCCGCGAGGGCATGGCGGCCGACATCGTGGTGTTCGACGCCGACACGGTCGGCGCGCGCATGCCCGAGGTCGTCACCGACCTGCCGGCCGGTGCCAAGCGGCTGAAGCAGAAGTGCGACGGCATGGCCGCCACCATCGTCAACGGCCAGGTCCTGCTGCGCGACAACGAGCCGACCGGCAACCTGCCGGGCAAGCTGCTGCGCAAGAAGCGCGGTTAACGCCCTCTCTAGCCCTCCCCCTCAGGGGGAGGGTTGGGTGGGGGTGAGCCTCACCATCGACTGGGGATAAGCTTTCGCTCGCGGGCCCTTTCTGGGCAATGGAACGCGATTCGCTCCCTGATTCTTGGGCCAAAAGTTTGCCGCCATTGCCCATAATAGGAGTCTGCGCCGACTTGGGGCAGAGTCGCGCGCATGACGATGCGGTTGCTTCCTCTTGAGAATGTCCTTCGGCGCGGCTCGACCCGACTTCGGTGTTTTTCAGGCCGGTGGCGTGTGGGTGGATTCGTGGACTCCCGGGCGAAGAGCCCGACATATCAAAGCCTTAAGGTGTCCACTCGCGAGTGGACTCGCGTGGACTCCCGCGGAACGCCGTCGTTGAATCCGGCCGCGCGCGCACGACATTTGGGGGCGATTCCTGAATCATGGATTTGAGATCCCTCTTTCACCCGGCCGTCGCCGACTGGTTCGAGCAGCGCTTCGCGCGCGCGACGCCGGCGCAGGCGGACGCGTGGCCGCTGATCAAGAGGGGCCGGCATACGCTGATCGCCGCGCCCACCGGCTCGGGCAAGACCTTTGCCGCCTTCCTGGCCGCGATCGACGATCTGGTGCGCCAGGGCATCGCGGGCGCGCTCAGGGACGAGACGCAGATCGTCTACGTCTCGCCACTGAAGGCGCTCAGCAACGACATCCAGAAAAATCTGCGGGAGCCGCTCGCCGGCATCCGCGAGAATTTGGCGAAGCAGGGCCTGCCGGACGTCGACATCCGCACCTGGGTGCGCACCGGCGACACGCCGGCGGGCGAGCGGCAGAAGATGGGCCGGCGGCCGCCGCATATCGTCGTCACCACGCCGGAATCGCTCTACATCCTTCTCGGGTCGGAATCGGGCCGCAAGATGCTGGCGACCACCCGCACGGTGATCGTCGACGAGATCCATGCCGTCGCGCCCAACAAGCGCGGCAGCCATCTCGCGGTGTCGCTGGAGCGGCTGGAAGCGCTCAGCGGCAAGCTGCTGCGCATCGGCCTGTCGGCGACGCAGAACCCCATCGAAGAGGTGGCGCGCTTCCTGGTCGGTGTCGAAGGCGGCGACTGCGCCATCGTCGACTCGGGCCACAAGCGTGAGCGGGACCTTGCGATCGAGGTGCCCGAATCGCCGCTCGATGCGGTGATGTCGCACGAGGTCTGGGAGCAGGTCTATCGCCGGCTGGCGGCGGTGGTCGAGCAGCACCGCACCACGCTGATCTTCGTCAACACGCGGCGCCTGTCGGAGCGCATCACCAAGCGGCTGTCCGAGCTGGTCGGCGAGGCCAATGTCGCGGCTCATCACGGCAGCCTCGCCAAGGAGCATCGCCTCGACGCCGAGCAGCGGCTGAAGCACGGCCAGCTCAAGGCGCTGGTCGCCACCGCCTCGCTGGAGCTCGGCATCGACATCGGCGACGTCGACCTGGTCTGCCAGATCGGCTCGCCGCGCCGCATCGCGAGCTTCCTGCAGCGGGTCGGCCGTTCCGGCCATGCCGTCGACGGCACGCCCAAGGGCCGGCTGTTCCCGTCGTCGCGCGACGACCTGGTCGAGTGCACCGCCCTGCTCGACAGTGTCCGGCGCGGCGAGCTCGATCGCCTCGAGATCCCGTCGCAGCCGATGGACGTGCTGGCGCAGCAGATCGTCGCCGAGGTCGCTGCCCGGGACTTTAGCGAGGACGAGCTGTTCGCGCTGATGCGGCGCGCCTGGCCCTATCGCGACCTCGCGCGCGAGGCCTTCGATCCGATCGTCGCCATGCTGGCCGACGGCTTCAACACCCGCCGCGGCCGGCGCGGCGCGCTGATCCATCACGACGCCGTCAATCGCCAACTGAAGGGGCGCCGCGGCGCGCGGCTCACCGCCCTCACCGCGGGCGGCACGATCCCCGACAATGCCGACTACCAGGTGCTGCTCGAGCCCGAGAACAACATCATCGGCAGCGTCAACGAGGACTTCGCGGTCGAGAGCCTGGCCGGCGACATCTTCCAGCTCGGCAACCGCAGCTACAAGATCCAGCGCGTCGAGCGCGGCACGGTGCGCGTCGAGGACGCGCAAGGGCAGGCGCCGAACATCCCGTTCTGGCTGGGCGAGGCGCCCGGTCGCAGCGACGCGCTCTCCGCCGCGGTGTCGCGCTTCCGCAGCCATGTCGAGCAGCGCCTGCAGCTCGACCCGACAGGGCAGGACGCCTTGCGCTGGCTGACCGAAGAGCTCGGCCTCGACGAATCGGCGGCCGAGCAGCTCGTCGATTATCTCCGCGCCGGCTTTGGCGCGCTGGGCTGCCTGCCGACAGCCGAGACGATCGTGCTCGAGCGCTTCTTCGACGAGGCCGGCGGCACGCAGCTCGTCGTGCATTCGCCGTACGGCAGCCGGCTCAACCGCGCCTGGGGCCTGGCGCTGCGCAAGCGCTTCTGCGCGAAATTCAACTTCGAGATCCAGGCGGCGGCGACCGAGGACAACATCGTCATCTCGCTCACCGAGGCGCACAGCTTCGCGCTCGGCGACGTGCCGCGCTACCTGCACTCCAACTCGGTGCGCGGCGTGCTCACGCAAGCCGTGCTCGATTCGCCGATGTTCACCACGCGCTGGCGCTGGGTGAGCGGCGTGGCGCTCGCCCTGCCGCGCTTCCGCGGCGGCCGCAAGGTGCCGCCGCAGCTCATGCGCATGCAGGCCGAGGATCTCGTCGGCTCGGTCTTCCCCGACCAGATCGCCTGCGCCGAGAACCTGCCGGGCGACCGCGAGATCCCGGACCATCCGCTGGTCAGCCAAGCGCTGCACGACTGCCTTCACGAGGCGATGGACCTCGACGGCCTGGAGCGCCTGCTGAAGAACATGGAAGCGGGCCGGGTGCAGGTGGTGACGCGCGAACTCACCCAGCCGTCGCCGCTGGCGATCGAGGTGCTGTCGGCGCGGCCCTATGCCTTCCTCGACGACGCGCCGCTGGAGGAACGCCGCACCCAGGCGGTGATGGCGCGCCGCTGGCTTGCGCCCGAGCAGGCGTCGGAGCTCGGCCAGCTCGATCCCGAGGCGATTGCGCGCGTGAAGGCCGAGGTCTGGCCGGACGCGGCCAACGCCGACGAATTGCACGACGCGCTGGTGTGGCTGGGCTTCCTGACCGATGCCGAGGTCCAGGCGAATGCCGGCTGGCGCGACTGGCTGGCTGACCTTGCCCACCAGAAGCGCGCGGCGCGAATCGAGCTCGATGGCTCGGGGTTGTGGATCGCGGCGGAGCGGCTGTCGCTGTTCCGCGCGCTGTGGCCCGACATCGCGACGAAGCCAGCGATTGCCGCACCCTCGGGCTACGACAAGACTTTTTCGCGCGACGAGGCGGTGGTCGAATTGCTGCACGGTCGCCTCGAAGGATTGGGGCCGGTGACCGAGGCGGCGCTCGCCGCGCCGCTGGGCCTGGAGATCACAGCCGGCCTCGCGACCATGGAGTCCGAGGGCTTCGCTATGCGCGGCCGCTTCTCGGCTGGCGTGACGGAGGACGAATGGTGCGAGCGCCGCCTGCTGGCGCGCATCCATCACTATACGATCAAGCGGCTGCGCGCGGAGATCGAGCCGGTGTCTGCGCGCGACTTCCTGCGCTTCCTGTTCCAGTGGCAGCACGTGGCCTCCGATGCGCGCATGGAAGGCGCCAAGGCGCTCGAAGCGGTGATCGCCCAGCTCGAAGGTTTCGGTGCGCCGGCCGCGGCGTGGGAGAGCGAGATCCTGCCGGCTCGCATTTCCGACTATTCACCGAGCTGGCTCGATGCGCGCTGCCTCGCCGGGCAGGCCGCCTGGACGCACCTGCGCTCGCGCAACGGCCGCAGCGACGGCGAACGCCGCGCCGCGCCGGTGCGCTCGACGCCGATCACCATCGCGCCGCGCCGCCGTGTCGGGCTGTGGCGCTCGCTGCTGCCGGCCGATGATGGACGGCCCAGTGCCAAGGCGCGCGCGGTGCTCGATTTCATGACCGCGCACGGCGCCTCGTTCTTCGATGAGCTGGCGGACCATAGCGGCCTGCTGCGCTCGCAGGTCGAGGAGGCGCTGGCCGAGCTGGTGGCGCTGGGCCTCGTCACCTCCGACAGCTTCGGCGGCCTGCGCGCGCTGCTGGTGCCGCCGAGCGAGCGCCGGCCGGGACGCCGACGCCGTCGCGTGGCGGCGCCCCGCATGGACGAGACCGGCCGCTGGTCGCTGGTCCGCGCACCGGCGACCGACAAGATCGATGCCGCCGCGGTGGAGCATGTCGCGCTCACCCTGCTGCGCCGCTACGGCGTCGTGTTCTGGCGCATGCTCGAACGGGAATCGCCCTGGCTGCCGCCGTGGCGCGAGCTGCTGCGCGTCTATCGCCGGCTCGAAAGCCGCGGCGAGATTCGTGGCGGCCGCTTCGTCGCCGGCTTCACCGGCGAGCAGTTCGCCCTGCCGGAAGCGATCGGCACCCTGCGCGAAGTCCGGCGCCAGCCGACGGAGAAGGAATGGACGGTGGTGTCCGGCGCCGACCCGCTCAATCTCGCCGGCATCCTGACGCCGGGGCCGCGCCTGCCGGCCCTGGCCGGCAATCGCCTGCTGTTCCAGGACGGCGTGCCCGCCGGGATGCTGAGCGGCGGCGAGGTCCGGCTGCTGACCGAGGTCGATCCGGCGACCGAGTGGCTGATGCGCAAGGCGCTGATCGGCAGGCCGCAGCTGGAACATTCGAGCGTGCAGCCGCCGCCGGACGCAACTATCGACGCGCCTTGACTTGGCCCCAATGCACCGTCATACACGCGCCGACTCGCGAAGCGCGAGGATACAAGGTTTCTCGCGATTGCGCGACGCGCCCGACCAAACAGGGGCGCTTCATCCCGAGACAATCTCCCAGAAGGAAGAGCCGCCTCCGCCGCGCCGGAGAGTGAGCCAAAAGCCGCTCCAAGCTCGAGCGGCCGTAAGGACTAGTTTCCCAGTGAGTGATGTTTTGTTTGCGGATCTCGGCCTCGCCGAGCCGTTGCTGCGTGCCCTCGACGCCGCCCAGTACACCGTGCCCACCCCCATCCAGGCTCGCACCATTCCCCTGCTGCTGCAGGGCCGCGACGTGCTGGGCATCGCCCAGACCGGCACCGGCAAGACGGCGGCCTTCGCACTGCCCGTGCTGCAGCATCTCGCCGCCGCCAAGGAGCGCGCGCAGCCGAAGAGCCCGCGGGCGCTGGTGCTCGCGCCGACCCGCGAGCTGGCGGTGCAGATCGGCCGCAGCTTCGACACCTACGGACGCGGCCTCGGCCTGCGCCTCGGCATGGTGATCGGTGGTCTGGGCTTCGGCCGCCAGATCGAGACGCTCAATCGCGGCGTCGACATCCTGGTCGCCACGCCAGGCCGTCTGCTCGACCTGATGAACCAGGGCCACGCCAGGCTCGGCAACGTCAGCTTCCTCGTGCTCGACGAGGCCGACCGCATGTTCGATATGGGCTTCATCAAGGATGTGCGCCGAATCGTCGCCGCGGTGGGCAAGCAGCGCCAGACGCTGATGTTCTCCGCCACCATGCCGGGCGATATCTCCAAGCTGGCGCACGAGATCCTGAAGAATCCCGAGAAGGTCGAGATCGCGCCGCAGGGCCGCACCGTCGATCGCATCGACCAGAGCGTCTACTTCGTCAACGCCGGCACCAAGCGCGCGCTGCTCAGCTACCTGCTGGCCGACTCCGCGCTCGAGCGCGTCATCGTCTTCACCCGCACCAAGCGCGGCGCCAACCGGGTCGCCGAGGCGCTGGAGAAGACCGGCGTCGCTTCCGAGGCGATCCACGGCAACAAGTCGCAGAACGCGCGCCAGAAGGCGCTCGACGCCTTCAGCCGCGGCCGCGCTCGCGTGCTGGTCGCGACCGACCTCGCCGCGCGCGGCATCGACGTGCAGGGCGTGACCCACGTCATCAACTACGAGCTGCCGGCCGAGGCCGAGAGCTACGTCCATCGCATCGGCCGCACCGCGCGCGCCGGCGCCTCGGGCATCGCGCTGTCGTTCTGCGACGGCAGCGAGCGCGGCCAGCTCAAGAGCATCGAGCGGCTGACCAACCAGCGCCTCGCCGTGCTGCCGATGCCGGCGAACGAGGACCTGCCGCAGGTCGCGCCGGCTTCGCGCCCGGAGCGCGACGATCGGCGCGACGAGCGAAGCGAGCCGCGCGGCGAGAGCCGTGGTCCGCGCAGCCACCGCGGCGGTCCGCGTCCCGAGCATCGCGGTCATCGCGGCGGGCCGCGTGTCGAGCATCGCGGCCACGGCGGACCGCATCATCACCGCCACGACGACCGCCCGCGTCACGACGATCGTCCGCGCCAGGACGGCGACCCCCAGTGGATGCAGGGCGACTTCCGCGACCAGCCGCGCCCCGAGTCGCGCCAGGAGGAGCGGCCACATCGCGAGCACCATCATCGCGGCGACCAGCCGCACGGCAACCGGCCGTACGGCGACCGCTCACAGGGTGACCGTCCGCACGGTGACCGTCCGCAGGGGCATCGCCCGGAGCATCGCGGCGGTCCTCACGGCCACGGTCAGGGCCCTCGCGGCGACCAGCGTCCAACCCATGGCAGCGAGTCGCAAGCCGAGCGGTCTTACGGCGACCGCGAGGCTCGGCCACAATGGCGCGGTCGCCGGTTTGGCGGCCGGGGTCGCGGCCGCGCCGCCTGACCGACCGGCCCCGCCTGCGGCGGGGGAGCGTCATGTTTCGGTTTTTGATGCGTATCTTCGTGTCGGCACCGTTCTTCGGGCTGGTTGGCCTGCTGATCATGGTGCCGCTGTCGCTCGGGATCTTTGCCGCCTGCCGCGACCTGCTGGCGGGCAAGGATGTCGAGCACATCGCCGAGATCCTCGAAGGGCTGGGCGTCATCCTGATCGGCTGGGGCGTTGCCATCGAGGAGCGCCACACGTTGCGCGAGATGGCGCACCTCGTCGGCTTGCCCGACGAGGTGCGGCAGATCGCGATCGATCGGGTCTGTCATTCCAGCGGTATCGGCCTGCTGATCCTCGGCCTGTTCGCCGAGATCTGCGTCGAGGCTGTCCGCCTGCCCAACGATGTCATGCCGACCGAGGGCATCGACCCGATCATCTGCTGGGTCAGCGTCGTCTTCCTCGCCGCCGGCGCGCTGACGCTGCTCCATCATCTCGGCGTGCTGGTCGCGACGGCGTGGTTCGGCTATCGCCCGGCGCCGCACCGCCAATAGATCAGACGATCCCTTCTTCCTTGAAGATCTCGAGGCACTTGCGCAGCGCGCGCTCGTAGCGGGCGCGCTCCCTGGCCATGCTCTCGTCGTCCCAGTCGAAGAAGCCGCGCTTGGTCTTGAAGCCGATGCGGCCCTCGTCGACGTTCTTCTGCAGCACCGGCGGCGGGCCAGAGGCGTTGGTGAGGTCGGGCCAGATGATCTTGGCGACGGCGCAGGTCGTGTCCCAGCCGGAATGCTCCTTCTGAACGATCGGGCCGGCCGCGGCGTAGCGGAAGCCGAAGCTCAGCCGCACCGTCGCGTCGATGTCCTCGGGCGAGGCGACGCCCTGCTCGATCAGCCACAGCGCCTCGCGCATCAGCGCGCCCTGGATGCGGTTGCCGAGGAAGCCGATGACGTCCTTGCGCACCTGCACCGGCCGCTTGCCCAGCGCCTTCATGATCTCGGCCACGCGCTCGGCCTCCGTCGGGTCGGTGTGGACCGAGCTCACCACCTCGACCAGCGGGATGAGATGCGCCGGCATGAAGAAGTGCAGGCCCATCATGCGGCCCTGCGTCCTCAGGCCCTTGGCGATCGCGCTGATCGGGAAGCTCGAGGAATTCGAGGTGATCGCGCAGCCGGGGCGCGCGAGCTGCTCCATCTCGGCGAACAGCTTCTGCTTCAGCGCGAGGTCCTCGGTCACCGTCTCGACCGCGACGTCGATCTTCGACCAGTCGGCCTCGGGCAGGGTCGCGAAAGTCCGCAGCCCTGACTGGTTGCCGGGCGAGCCCAGCAACTTATCCGCGGGCTTGCCCATGGCGGCCAGCGCCTTCGCGCATGCCGCAGGCAAGCCGTCGCGCGTCGAGGCCGAGCGCGACACGACGTCGACCTTCCAGCCGCCGCCCAGGAACATGGCGATGATGCCCACGCCCATGGTGCCTCCGCCCAGCACCAGGGCATGCTTCGCCGACGGGTGTTCGCGTTGCGGCATTTTTCGACCTCCCAAACTCGACGGACGGCCCCGGCGCGGGGCAAGATCGCCGTTCACCCATAACCCGCAGGGGAAACACATGAGCGGCACCTACAAGGATATCGGCGTCTCGAGCGAAGGTCATGTCGGCGTCGTCGAGATCCAGCGGCCGCCGCACAATTTCTTCGACAATTCCCTGATCAACCAGATCGCCGACGCCTTCGAGGCGTTCGATCGCGACATCAACATCCGCGCCTACGTACTGTGCGCGCAGGGCAAGTCGTTCTGCGCCGGCGCCGACTTCGCCAACCGCCCGCAAACCGGCTCGGCCGAGAGCGGCAAGCATCTCTACAAGGAAGCGACCCGGCTGTTCCGCTCGAAGAAGCCGTCGATCGGCGCCATCCAGGGCCCGGCGATCGGCGGCGGCCTCGGCCTCGCGCTGATGCCGGACTTCCGCGTCGCCTGCGCCGAGGCGCGCTTCGCCGCCAACTTCACGCGGCTCGGCTTCCATCCCGGCTTCTCGCTCACCTTCACGCTGCCGCGCCTGATCGGCCAGCAGAAGGCGAACCTGATGTTCTATACCGGCCGCCGCATCGGCGGCGAGCAGGCCTACGAATGGGGCCTCGCCGACGTGCTGGTGCCGCTCGCCGACGTGCGCAAGGAGGCGATGAAGCTCGCCGCCGAGATCGCGGAGTCCGCGCCGCTCGCCATCCTGTCGACCCGCGAGACCATGCGCCGCGGCTTCGCCGACGGTGCCGAGATCGCGACCGAGCGCGAGCTCACCGAGCAGGACTGGACGCGCAAGACCGAGGACTTCAAGGAGGGCGTCAAGTCCTACGCCGAGAAGCGCCCGGGCAACTGGAAGAGCCGCTAATGGCTCTCCTTGCCGGCAAAGGCGCGATCGTCACCGGCGGTGCCTCCGGCATCGGCGAAGCCTGCTCCGAGACGCTGGCGCGCGAGGGCGCGTCGGTCCTGATCACCGACATCGACGACCTGCGCGGCAAGGAGGTCGTCGTCCGCATCGCCAAGGCGGGCGGCAAGGCGCACTACCTGCGCCATGATGTGCGCGACGAGGCGGCGTGGCCGGGCGTGATCGCCGAGGCCGAGAAGCGCTTCGGCCGGCTCGACATCATGGTCGCCAATGCCGGAGTCGGCATCATGGCGCCGATCGCCACCATGACGCTCGCCGACTGGCAGAAGCAGCAGGCGATCAACCTCGACGGCGTCTTCCTGTCGATCAAGCACGCGATCCCGGCGCTCAAGAAGCAGGGCGGCGGCTCGATCGTGCTGATGTCGTCGATCGCGGGCCTGCGCGGCGCGCCGGGGCTTGCCGCCTACTCGGCGACCAAGGGCGGCGTGCGGCTGCTCGCCAAGTCGGTGGCGCTCGAGCACGCCGAGGACAACATCCGCTGCAACTCCGTGCATCCCGGCATCATCGCCACGCCGATCTGGGAGAAGATCCCGACCGGCGCCACCGGCAACCGCAGCAATGCGCCGATCGATCCGAGCGAGCGCGCCGCCGCCGTCGTGCCGCTGACCCGTGTCGGCGAGGCGCAGGACGTCGCCAACGGCGTGCTGTTCCTGTGCACTGACGCTGCAAGCTACATGACCGGCCAGGAGCTGGTGATCGACGGCGGCATGACCGCCGGTGGACGACCGACGCGCCGCATGTGACCATCTTCCCCCCGGGGAGGTTGTGGCATGAAGGTCGGTGCGTGGGCTGTGCTGTGCAGCGCGGGGCTGCTGCCGAGCCTCGCCGCGGCCGATCCCATCGCCGGCTCGTCGACCCAGGTCGGCGCCTGGCAGGTCACGGCCTATACGCGCGGCGCGGCGGGTCCGTTCGACCATTGCACGCTCTATCGCGTGCAAAGCCAGGGCTTCGGCCTCGGCGTCGGCTACACCGCCCACGGTGTCTGGACGGTGGGTGCCGAGGCGCCGGACTGGGGGCTTACGGCGAAGGAGAGCTACACCGCGACCCTGCAGGTGGGCGGCACGAGCTACACGGCGACCGGCCGTGCCTTCAACGGGCGCGGGATGGGCTTCAGCGTGGCGCCGGAGATCTTCGGCGAACTGAAGTCGGGCCAGCAGTTCACGGTGTCGGCCAACCAGAAGCGCTTCACGATCAGCCTCGACGGCATCGAAGCTGCGCTGCAACGGACCCGCGACTGCGTGAAACAGTACGCGGCGGCGAGCCCAGCCGTGCCGCCTCTGCCGCCGGGCCACGCCGCAACGCTGCCCGGGGCCTCGGGCAGCCTGCTGGTGACCGCGATCCAGTCGCTGCTGACGCGGCTCGGCTACGACCCCGGGCCGATCAACGGCGTCGCCGGGCTCAAGACCAACATGGCGATCTCGGCCTTCCAGAAGAGCATCGGCGAGCGCGGCGACGGCTTGCCGTCGGACACGGTGCGGTCGCAGCTCGAGAAGGCGGTGGCCTCGCGCGCACCCGCCGGCGGCCAGGGCAATGGACCCGGCGGCGTGCCGAAAGCCGTGGGCGCGGGCACCGGCTTCTTCATCGCGCCCGACACCGTCGTCACCAACTTCCATGTGGTCAACGGCTGCGTCGACCTGCGCCTGCGCAAGAACGGCGGCGACCTCGGCAAGGCGCGCGTCGTGGCGACCAGCCGCGCCGACGATCTCGCGGCGCTGCGCGTGCAGACCCAGAGCAAGACCTTCCTCAAGCTGCGCGTCGGCGCGCCGATCAAGCCGGCCGAGCCGGTGCTGGTGTTCGGCTATCCGCTGGCCGATGCACTGTCGTCGGCCGGCAACACCACGCTGGGCAACGTCACGGCGCTGAGCGGCCTGCGCGACGACTCGCGCTTCATCCAGATCTCGGCGGCGGTGCAGCCCGGCAACAGCGGCGGCCCGGCGGTCGACGAGGCCGGCCGCCTGATGGGCGTGGTGGTGTCCAAGCTCAACGCTGTCGCGATCGCGCGCCTCACCGGCGACATCCCCCAGAACGTGAACTTCGCGATCAAGGTGACGACGCTGGTGAACTTCCTCGAGGCGCACAACATCGCCTACGAGCCCGCCGATCCTGCCGCGCGCGAAGTGCCGGCGACCGAGCGCGCCGCCCGCGCCGAGGCGGCCAGCACGCAGGTCGAATGCTGGAAGTGACGCCGAACACCCAGCCGTGACTTGACGCTCGGGCCGTCGACCCAAATATCCAGGCATGTCCAGGATCGCCCTTGTAGCGGCTATCCTCGCCGCGCTTGCGAGCGCCTCGGCGGCTGCACAGGGTGTGGCGCCGGGCGGCCCGATCGGCGGCTCGACCGGGATCGGCAGCGGCTTGGGCGGCGTCACCGGCACCGGGCCGAGCTGGCCCAACGGCACCAACCAGGCGCCGCAGCCCTCGATCACGCCGGTCCCGCCCGGCGGCTATTCGAGCCCGGCCCCGCCTTCGACCTACAGCGCACCGCGGCCGTCGATGGCGGCGCCCTCGACCAGCCGGCCGTCGCCCTATCCGCGGCCCAACGAGCCGTTCACGACCTCGGCGGCGCGGCCGCCGGCCAGCATCCCGCTGCAGTTGCCCGAGCGGCCGGACGGCAGCCTCGCATTCCTCAAGGGCTGCTGGCGCACCGACAACTTCGCGTATGGCGGACATCGCGGCACCACCACTTGGTGCTTCGTCGACGACAAGGGCGGCGGCCGCTACCTCTACACCCGCACCGACCAACCGAACGTCTTCTTCTGCCACGCCCAGGCGCAGGCGCGCTGGGAAGGGCGCGAGCTGCGCCTCGACGCCAAGCCGACCTGCGACGCCGGCAGCAGCGACGCACCGCCCGCGCTCGCCTGCCGCGACGGCACCGACGGCGCGCTGTGCAGCGACGCCGGCAAGAGCTGGACGGTGCGGCTGTATCGGGTGCGCTAGACTGGTCTAGGCTTTCTGTACCAGACCGGCATAGCGCAAGACGGCGGCGTCTGCGGTCAGCAGCGTGAAGCCTTCCACATGCGTCTGCGCCAGCAGCATTCGATCGAAGGGATCGCGATGCAGTGGCGGCAAGCCTTCCACCGCCAGCGCGTGCGCGCTCGTGATTGCAATCTCGCCGTAGTCGTTGTCGAGCAGTCCGCGCCTCAGTTGTCGCGGATCGACGTTGAAATCGTCTCGGCCAAGCGTCTGCTTGATGACGATCTCCCAGAGGCTGACGGCACTGAAGAGAAGCGAGTTGGCCGGATCGTTCAGCAAGCCTCGCGTCCTGCGAGAAAGCTTTTCCGGCTGTCCTGCCGCCCACAACAGGACGTGGGTATCGAGCAGGAAGTTCACGGGGCGGAGCCGAATAGCCGGGCAATTTCGGACGCGCCCATCCGATCGAAGTCATCCGGGACTTTCAGTTGCTTGGCCATGAAGCCCAGGCGGCGGACCTCGCTGTGCGATGGCGAGTCCAACGCGACGACCTTGACCAAGGGCTTGCCAGCCTTGGCGATCACAAACGGCTCGCCTTTGGCCGCTTTGTCGACCAGCTTGGAGAGGTTCGTCTTGGCGTCGTGGATGTTGACCTGTTTCATGGCGTCCGGAGAACTAAACTAACTGAACTTAGTTCATTGGACGTTCAGTTTCAACCGGTGAAGACGCTGGAATCTTCGCTTTCAGAAAGGCGAGGCAGGCATCGCGGTCGGCGTCGGTCGCGAAGCCCGCATGCGAGATTCCGAGCGCTTTGAAGTAGCCTTTCAAGGTGAGGAAGCTCGCGGTCATGCTCGACTGCAGGCTGAGGACGTCCAACCAGGGGATCGTCGCGGTGATCTCGTTCAGCACCATGTACAGGCCGTTCTCGCCGATCTCGAGCGACCAGTGTGGCGTGGTGCGGAGCGACGTGTCGTAGATGCGCCGCATCAGCACCCTGTAGTTCGCGACCAAGAACAGCCATGTGACGACCGCGCCCGCGAGGGCGAGCGCAATCAAGGCCCATTGGATGCGGTGGTGTTCGACGATCAGGAGTGTGTGGAGGCCGATGCCGAAGGCCAGGTTGCCACCTACCCGGACATTCCAGTGGCCGGCCGCCAGCGTGGGCACCCCATCGCCAGGCCGATCGCGGCGCAGATGGCGATAATTGTCCGGCGCGAGCGCCGCGCGTACTGGCGCAGCATGAGGCGCTGCAGCTTGCGGTAGTCGGTAAGCCCAAGATGCGGCACCTGGAGCCGCCAGCGCACCGGGCCGATCGACTCCGCCACTGCGTCAGGAAAGCTGCTCATCCAGCAGCTTGAGCGCCTCGGCCGCGAACGCGCGCATGTTGGCGACGCGGTCGCTGGAGCCGGTGCGCAAGGTGCGGGCGATCTTGCCCTTGGGGCCGACGACGGCGACGCAGGTGTGGCCGGCGGGATCGCCGTAGGAGTTGCCGGTCGGGCCCGACGCGCCGGTCTCGGCCAGGCCCCAGGTCGTGTTGAGCCGCTCGCGCACCAGCTCGGCGGCGAGGGTGGCCCACGGCTCGGACGACGACCGGATGCCGGCGCGCTTGGACGGCGTCGCGGTCAGGAACGCCTCGCCTGCGGGGCGCGTATAGACCACGGCGCCGCCCATGAAATAGGCCGAGGCGCCGGGCACCGCGAGCAGCACGGCGGAGATCAGCCCGCCCGCCGACGATTCGGAGATGCCGACCGTCTCCTTGCGCGCCTTCAGCTTCTCGCCGACCTGTTTGGCGAGCGGCAGCAGAGTATCCATGTCGATCAGTCCTTTTTTTGGTCGGTGAACAGGCTCAGCACCAGCGGCATCGACTTCCCGATCCAGACGGCGCGGTCGCGATGGTCCTCGAGATCCTGCCCGGTGTTGGGATGGATGAACACGGTGAGGTCGCCGTGGTTCAGGGTCAGCCACGACACGACCGGTGCGAACTGGTCGTTCCGCACCGTCACCTGGTAGCTGAACATCGGGTGCGGGCCGACCGGCTTCTCGTGGAAGCGGCCCATCACGATGTCGAATTGCTTCTCGATCCTTTCGCGCAACGCCCATGCGGCGTCTCGCGTGGCGGGATCGAAGTAGACGTGGGCGTGCCAGTCTTTGATCTGCGGGGTTTCCATGCCTGAACCCTATGCTAGCCTGTCCGCATCATGAACTTCGATTTCTCAGACGACCAGAAGCTCCTCAAGGAGCAGGTCCGCAAGTTCCTTACCGACAAATGCCCGACCAAGGTCGTGCGCCGCGTGCTCGACGGCCCCGAAGCCTATGCCGAGGAGGTCTGGACGGGCCTCGTCGAGCTGGGCGTGCCGGGCGTCGGCATCCCGGAGGCCTATGGCGGCCTCGGCCTGTCGCCGCTCGAGCTCTGCGTCGTCGCCGAGGAGATCGGCCGCGCCGCCGCGCCGGTGCCGTTCGATACGTCCGTCGTGCTGGCAACCGAGGCGATCAAGCTCGCGGGCTCGGAGGCGCAGAAGAAGAAGTGGCTGCCGCTGCTCGCCGAAGGCAAGGCGATCGGCACGCTCGCGGTGTCCGAAGGCGCGCAGCCGCCCAAGCCGCGCAACGTCGCGACGACTTACGGCGGCGGCTTCCTCAACGGCAAGAAGGTGCCGGTGGCCGACGGCGACGCGGCGACCTTCGCCGTGGTGCTGGCGAAGAACGGGCTGGTGCTGGTCGACCTCAACCAGAAGGGCGTGGCCAAGAAGCGCGTCGAGACCGTCGATCCGGCGCGCAAGCATGCCGAGCTGACCTTCGACGGTGCGTCGGCCGAGCTGCTGGGCGCCGAGGGCGACGGCTGGACCCTGCTCGAGCGGCTGTACGATGCGGCGGCGGTCTACTTCGCCTTCGCCCAGGTCGGCGGCGCCGAGGCGGCGATGTGGATGGCGCGCGACTACGCCCTGCAGCGCCAGGCGTTCGGCCGCGCCATCGGCTCCTACCAGGCGATCAAGCACAAGCTCGCCGACTGCTACGTCAAACTGGAGCTGGCGCGCTCCAACGCCTATTACGGCGCGATGATGCTGACCGACGGCGGCGCCGATCTGCCGCTGGCCGCCGCAGCGGCCCGCATTGCCGCGACCGACGCCTACGACTTCGCCTCGAAGGAGAACATCCAGACCCATGGCGGCATCGGCTTCACCTGGGAGGCCGACACCCAGTTCCATTACCGGCGGGCGCGCGTGATGGCCTTGTCGATCGGCGGGCCGATGGCCTGGAAGGACAAGCTGGTGACCCGGCTCGAACAGAAGAACGCTGCCTAGCAACCCATGACCCCTCCGTCGGCGAAGACGCCGACACCTCCCCCGCAGACGGGGGAGGGGCTACGGATGGAGACTCTTTATGGACTTCAACGACACGCCCGAGGAAGCCGCCTTCCGCAAGGAAGTGCGCGCCTGGCTCGACGCCAACGCGACGCGCAAGAGCGACGATCGGCAGAGCTTCCGCGCCCGCAACGACGATCCCAACCTGCTCGAGAAGGCCAGGGAGTGGCAGGCCAAGGAGGCCGCCGCCGGCTATGCCCGCATGACCTGGCCGAAGGAATTCGGCGGCCGCGGCGCCTCGCCGATCCTGCAGGTGATCTACCAGCAGGAGAAATCGAACTACCTGGTGCCGCTGGGCTTCTTCGACATCGGGCTCGGCATGTGCATCCCGACCATGATGGCCTACGCCTCGCCTGAGCACCTGGCGCGCTACGTGAAGCCCGCGCTGCACGGCGAGGAAATCTGGTGCCAGCTCTTCTCCGAGCCCGCCGCCGGCTCCGACGTCGCCGGCATCCGCACCCGCGCCGAGCGCGACGGTGAGGGCTGGGTGATCAACGGCCAGAAGGTCTGGACCTCGGGCGCGCATTACTCCGACTTCGGCATCATCATCACCCGCACCGATCCGAACGTGCCCAAGCACGCCGGCCTGACGATGTTCTTCCTGTCGATGAAGACGCCGGGCGTCGAGGTGCGGCCGATCAAGCAGATGTCGGGTGGCGCCAACTTCAACGAGGTGTTCTTCACCGACGTGCGCATCCCCGACAGCCAGCGGCTGGGCAAGGTGGGCGAGGGCTGGAAGGCCGCGCTCACCACGTTGATGAACGAGCGACTTGCCGTTGGCCTGCCGTCGGGGGGCCTCGACGTCGACGAGCTGATGGAGCTGGCGCGCGACACCGATCTCGACGACGGGCCGGCGATCCGCAACCAGCAGGTCCGCGGCAAGATCGCCGACTGGTACGTCCAGCAGCAGGGCCTGAAGCTGACGCGCTATCGCACGCTCACGGCTTTGTCGAAGGGCCAGACGCCGGGGCCTGAGTCGTCGATCATCAAGATCGTCGCCGCGCCCAAGATGCAGGATATGGGCGCCTTCGCCATGGAGCTGATGGGCCCGGCCGGCATCATGAAGGAGGACGTGCCGCAGGCGGCCGGCTTCCAGGCGCAATGGATCGGCGGCGCCGGCTTCCGCATCGCCGGCGGCACCGACGAGATCCTGCGCAACATCGTGGCCGAGCGGGTGCTCGGCCTGCCGGCGGATGTCCGCGTCGACAAGGACGTGCCTTTTAACCAACTCGGGAAGAAATAACCCGTCGCCCCGAGCGCAGCCGAGGGGCCGTGTCGGAAGCAGACAAGGTCTCTCCACTCGTCGCTGCGCTCCTCGGTCGAGACGACGAAGTGGAGGAAACGAAATGAACAGGCTCGACGGTAAAGTCGCATTTCTCAGTGGCGCGGCGCGCGGCATCGGCGGCGCGACGGCCAAACGGATGGTCGAAGCGGGCGCCAAGGTAGTGATCGGCGACGTGCTGGACGAGGTCGGCACCAAGCACGCCCGGGAGATCGGCGCGACCTATCTCCATCTCGACGTCACGCAGGAGGCGAGCTGGGTCGCCGCCCTGGACGCCACGGTCAAGGCGCATGGCAAGCTCGACGTGCTGGTCAACAACGCCGGCATCTTCAACGGCAAGGGCGTCGAGGAGGCTTCGCTCGACGACTGGCACAAGCTGGTCGCGGTCAATCTGACCGGCGTGGTGCTGGGCACGCGGGCGGCGCTGCCGCACCTCAAGAAGACCAAGGGAAACATCGTCAACCTGGCCTCGATCGCGGGCCTGGTCGGCTCGCAGCTCGACCCGCTCTATTCGCTGACCAAAGGCGGCGTGACCCTGTTCACCAAGTCGACGGCGCTGGAGTTCGGCCGCAAGGGCTACGGCATCCGGGTGAACTCGATCCATCCCGGCCTGATCGAGACCGACATGGGCCAGAAGACCTTCGTGATGCGCGCCCAGCAGGTCGGCACCAACGACACCGAGCAGGCGCGCAAGACGACGCTCGGCCTGCATCCGATCGGCCGGCTGGGCGTGGCCGAGGACATCGCCAAGGGCATCGTGTTCCTGGCGTCGGACGATGCGAGCTTCATGACCGGCGCTGGCCTGGTCGTCGACGGCGGCTGGACCGCGCACTAGGTAGGCGGAGAAGTAGAAAAGGTAACGGTGTCATCCCGAGCGCAGCGAGGGATCTATGTTGCGACCCATAGATCCCTCGCTGCGCTCGGGATGACAGCGAGAGCTGGACCAGCGATCAGACTCATACGAGAGGACACACAATGCGTTTCGGACTCCTCTACGAGCACCAGCTTCCGCGGCCGTGGGACGGCGACACCGAGCACCGGTTGTTCAAGGATGCGCTCGCCCAGGTCGAGCTGGCCGACCGGCTCGGCATCGACCACATCTGGGAGGTCGAGCATCACTTCCTCGAGGAGTATGCGCACTCCTCGGCGCCCGAGGTCTTCCTTGCCGCCTGCGCGGCGCGGACGAAGAACATCCGCATCGGCCACGGCGTCGTGCTGGCGCCGCCGGGCTACAACCACCCGGCGCGGGTGGCCGAGCGCATCGCCACGCTCGATCTGATTGCCGACGGCCGGGTCGACTGGGGCACCGGCGAATCGGCGTCGCGGGTCGAGCTCGAGGGCTTCGGCATCGATCCCGACCAGAAGAAGGCGATGTGGGCCGAGGCGGTCGAGCAGACCGCCAACATGATGGCGATGAGCCCGTATCCCGGCTTTCAGGGCAAGTTCTTCTCCATGCCGGTGCGCAACGTCGTGCCCAAGCCCCTGCAGAAGCCGCATCCGCCGATCTGGGTGGCGTGCTCGAAGCGCGAGACCATCCATGCCGCAGCGCGCGCCGGTATCGGCGCGCTGACCTTCGCCTTCGTCGATCCGGCCGAGGCCGGCAAGTGGGCGCACGAATATTACGACATCATCAAGAGCGAGGAGTGCGTGCCGATCGGCCACACGGTCAACGCCAACATCGCCATGGTGACCGGCTTCTCGGTGCACGAGGATGCCGCCGAGGCGCGCGCCCGCGGCTCCGAGGGCTTCCAGTTCTTCGGCTATTCGCTGGGCCACTTCTACGTCTACGGCAACCATCAGCCGGGCGTGACCAACGTCTGGGAGCGTTTCGAGGCGGCCAAGGACAAGCTGCCGCCGGCGGGGCGCGGCAGCGGCATCGGCACGCCGGCCGACCTGATCGGGCACCTGAAGCAGTACCAGGACGCCGGCGTCGATCAGGTGGTGTTCATTCAGCAGGGTGGCCGCAACAGGCATGAGCATATCTGCGAGGCGCTCGAGCTGTTCGCCGCCCAGGTCATGCCGGTGCTCAAGGCCGACCAGGCCGAACGCGACGCGAAGAAGGCGCGGGAACTCGCGCCCTTCATCGAGGCGGCGCTGAAGCGCAAGCAGCGCATGGCGCCGGTCGCGCGCGAGGCGATCCCGACGGTGATCGCCTACGGCCGCAACGTCGTGCAGGCGGGGCAGGCAACCGAGGGGCCGACCCACCACGTCAACGCCGACATCGCGGTGATGATGACCGACGTCGCCGACGACAAGAAAAAGCAGGCGGCAGAGTAGCTCCAGGCGCCGCGGTTGACTCGATCATATATTTATGATTAACTATGGGAGACTTTGAGTTTTCCCGTAGGAGATCATGAACATCGCCGTCTGCTGCCGTTTTCGACCGTTTTCCCCGTTTTTGGCGCACTCTCCGTTTTCGCCGCCGCTAGAAGATGCCGGCGGCGAGCCCGGCCGCCATGGCCGCGCCCAGCTCCTCGCACTGCTCGACGAAGGCGGGCTGCCAGGGGCCACGGCAGGTCAAGGGCTCCTGAACCATCTTCCAGCGCAGGCCGGTCAGGATGGTCTCGATGCCGCGCCGCGTGCCGGTGCCGTCGCTGCCGGCGCGGATGTAGACCGCGCAGGGCAGCCCTTGCGTGCGCTCGAGCAGGGGATTGTAGGAGCGGTCGAAGAAGTCCTTCAGCGCGCCGCTCATGTAGCCCAGATTCTCGGTGGTGCCGAGGATGACCGCCTGCGCCGCCAGCACGTCGTCGGGGCCGGACTGCAGGGGCGCCACGACCTTGACCTCGATGCCGGTTTCGCCCAGCGCGCCGCGCTCGACGGCGTCCCTGAGGGCCCGGGTGTTCTCCGACGGCGCATGTGCCACGATCAGCAGCCGTTTCATGGACCGGTTCTAACATGATCAAGAGACTTCTGATCGCCAATCGCGGCGAGATCGCCATCCGCATCGCCGAGGCGGCGGCCGAGCTCGGCATCGCGACCGTCGGCGTGCACTCCGAGGACGACGCCACCTCGCTTCACGTGAAACGGGTCGACGAGGCGGTGGCGCTGAAGGGCCGCGGCGCCGCTTCCTATCTCGACATCGCTGGCGTGGTCGCGGCGGCGAAGGCCGCGAAGTGCGATGCGGTCCATCCGGGCTATGGCTTTTTGTCGGAGAACGCCGCCTTCGCACGGGCCTGCGCCGCGGCCAGGATCGCCTTCGTCGGCCCGACGCCCGAGCAGATCGATCTGTTCGGCGACAAGGCCCGCGCCCGGGCGCACGCCCGGAAGTGCAAGGTGCCGGTCCTGCCGGGCACCGACGAAGTCGACGTCGCGGGCGCGACCGCCTTCTTCAAGAAGCATGCGAAGTCGGGGATCGCGCTGAAGGCGATCGCCGGCGGCGGCGGCCGCGGCATGCGCCTGATCACCGACGAAGCCGCGATCGCCGACGCCTTCGTCCGCGCCTCGGCCGAGGCGAAGGCCGCCTTCGGCAACGGCGCGCTCTATGCCGAGCGGCTGGTGCGCCAGGCGCGCCACATCGAGATCCAGATCGTCGGCGACGGCAAGGGCGTGGTGGCGCTGGGCGAGCGCGAATGCAGCCTGCAGCGCCGCAGCCAGAAGATCGTCGAGCTGGCGCCGAGCCCCGGCCTCAAGCCGGCGCTGCGAAAGAAGATCGTCGATGCGGCGCTGGCGATGGCGAAGGCCGTCAAATATCGCAGCCTCGGCACCTTCGAGTTCCTGGTCGAGGGCAGCGACTTCTTCTTCATCGAAGCCAATCCGCGCCTGCAAGTCGAGCACACCGTCACCGAAGAGGTGTGGGGCGTCGATCTGGTGCAGGCGCAATTGCGCGGAGAGCTGCCCAAGGCGGACGGCCCGCAGGGCGCGGCGATCCAGTTGCGGGTCAACATGGAGACCATGACCGAGGACGGCTCGGCCAAGCCGGGCGGCGGCACGCTCTCGGTGTTCGAGCCGCCGTCGGGCCCGGGTGTGCGGGTGGACACCTACGGCTATGCGGGCTACCGCACCAATCCCAACTTCGATTCGCTGCTCGCCAAGGTGATCGTCAAGGCGCCGAGCTACGACGCGGCCCTGGCGCGCGCCGAGCGGGCGCTGGCCGGCTTCCGCTTGGAGGGGGCGCCGTCGAATCTCGGCTTCCTGCGCGCACTGATCGGCGACAAGGACGTAAGGGCCGACAAGGTCCACACCCGCTTCGTCGACGAGCACGCGAAGAAGCTGATCGGCACGGCGGCGAAGCTGAATGGCGGCCGCTACTTCCAGGCGGCAGCCCCTGCGAGCAGCGGCGGACGGCAGGCCGGCGCCAAGGTCGATGCGGTTGATCCGCTGGCGGTGCTGACTTTCGGCAAGACCACGAGTGGGGCTCACCCCCTCCCCAACCCTCCCCCTGCGGGGGAGGGAGCGAAGGTCATAAACCCTCCCCCGGAGGAGGAGGGTTGGGTGGGGGTCCCGGTGCCCGCCCCCATGCAGGGGACTATTGTCACTTTGGCGGTCAAAGAAGGCGACGCCGTCGCCGCCGGCCAGCCGCTGCTGATCATGGACGCCATGAAGATGCAGCACGAGATCAAGAGCCCGGCGCGCGGCTATGTGCGGCGCATCGCGGTTGAGGCGGGCGAGACGATCTACGAAGGCGCGCCGTTGCTGTTCGTCGAGGAAGCGGACGTCGAGGTGAAGGGCGCCGCGGTCGAGGAGAAGATCGACCTCGACTACATCCGCCCCGATCTCGCCGAGTATTTCGAGCGCCGGGCGATGACGCTCGACGACAAGCGGCCGGAGGCGGTCGGCCGCCGGCGCAAGACCAACCAGCGCACGGCGCGGCAGAATCTCGACGACCTGCTCGATCCCGGCTCGTTCATCGAATGGGGCGCCTTCGCGATCGCCAGCCAGCGGACGCGCCGCACCGTCGAGGACCTGGTCGAGCGCACGCCGGCCGACGGCCTGATCACCGGTGTGGGCCGGGTCAACGGCTCGCTGTTCGGGCCGGACCGCAGCCGGGTCGCGATCGCGCATTACGACTACACGGTGCTCGCGGGGACGCAGGGCAAGACCAACCATCACAAAAAAGACCGGCTGTTCGAAATCGTCGAGGAGCAGCGCCTCCCGCTGGTCTTTTTCACCGAAGGCGGCGGCGGGCGGCCCGGCGATGTCGACGTGCAGTCGGTGGCCGGCCTCAACACCATGGCCTTCCACATCTTCGGGCGGCTGTCGGGCGTGTCGCCGCTGGTCGGCATCAATTCGGGCCGCTGCTTCGCCGGCAATGCGGCGCTCCTCGGCTGCTGCGACGTGGTGATCGCGACCAAGAACTCGTCGATCGGCATGGGCGGGCCGGCGATGATCGAGGGCGGCAATCTCGGCGTGTTCGCGCCCGAGGAAGTGGGACCGATGAGCGTGCAGGTGCCCAACGGCACCGTCGACATCGCGGTCGAGGACGAGGCCGAAGCGGTCGCCGTCGCGCGCAAGTACCTGTCCTATTTCCAGGGCGCGCTGCCCGACTGGCGCTCAGCCGACCAGCGGCTGCTGCGCCGCGCGATTCCGGAGAACCGGCTGCGTGTCTACGACGTGCGGCAGGTGATCGAGACGATGTGCGACGAGGGCTCGGTGCTGGAGATCCGTCGCGCCTTCGGGCCCGGGATGGTGACGGTGCTGGCGCGCATCGAGGGCAAGCCGCTGGGCATCGTCGCCAACAACCCGGTGCATCTGGCGGGCGCCATCGACTCCGACGGCTCGGACAAGGCGGCGCGATTCCTGCAGCTCTGCGATGCCTTCGACCTGCCGGTGCTGTTCCTGTGCGACACGCCCGGCATGATGGTCGGGCCGGAGGTCGAGAAGACCGCTCTGGTGCGCCACTGCTCGCGGCTGTTCGTGACCGGCGCCAATCTCGGCGTGCCGTTCGGCACCATCGTGCTGCGCAAGGCCTATGGCCTGGGCGCGCAGGCGATGGCGGGCGGCAGCTTCCATGCCGGCACCTTCGCGATCGCCTGGCCGACCGGCGAGTTCGGCGGCATGGGGCTCGAAGGCGCGGTCAAGCTCGGCTACCGCAAGGAGCTCGAGGCGGTGAGCGATGCCGGCGAGCGGCGCGCGCTGTTCGACAAGATGGTCGCGGCCGCCTACGCCCGTGGCAAGGCTTTATCGACCGCGACCTATTTCGAGGTCGACGAGGTCATCGATCCGGCCGATTCGCGCAAATGGGTGGCGACTGGCCTGCTCGGCGCTCCGCGCCGGCCGGGCCATGGCACCAAGCGCCGGCCCTGCATCGACACCTGGTAGCGCCGGTTGCTATGGTTCACCGTCAATCAATATGTGAAGGGGGAAACGCCATGAAACGTATGATAGCGATCGCTGCGGGTGTTGCGTTGCTGAGCGTTGCCGCGTCGGCGCAGGATCCCAAGTGGACGACCATCGTCGACGGCAAGACCATGGGCGACTTCGGCAAGGTCGGTTCGGCCAACTGGCGGATCGAAGGCGGCGCGCTGGTTGCCGACAAGCTCGAGGGCAAGGATCCCGCCTATCTCGTCACCAGGGCCTCGTACAAGAACTTCCAGATCCATGCCGAGTTCTGGGCCGACGACGACGTCAACAGCGGCATCTTCATCCGCTGCAACAGCTCGACGGCGATCGACGCCAAGAACTGCTACGAGGTCAACATCTTCGACAAGCGCCCCGATCCGAGCTACGGCACCGGCGCGATCGTCGACGTCGCCAAGGTGATCCCGATGCCCAAGGCGGGCGGCAAGTGGAACACCTACGACATCACCGCCGTCGGCGACCACTTCGTGGTGATCTTCAACGGCCAGAAGACGGTCGATGTCACCGACAAGCGGCTGCCCGGCGCCGGCCCGATCGCGCTTCAGTACGGCTCCGGCAATCTGAAGTGGCGCCTGGTCCAGATCCGGTCGCTGCCATGAGAGACCTCTCGGGCCGTCTGGCCGTCGTCACGGGCGGCGGCTCGGGAATGGGCCGCGAGCTGGTGCGCCAGCTCGTGGCCGAAGGCTGCAGCATCGCCGCCTGCGACGTCTCGGAGCGCGGGCTGGCCGAGACCAGGGCGATGTGCGAGCGGGAGCGCCTGCCGCAGGGCGTGCGCATCACGACGTTCATCGCCGACGTCTCGGATGAAGCGCAAGTGTTGCGGTTCCGTGACGATGTGGCCGCGCAGCACCGGACCGACCGCATCCACCTGCTGTTCAACAACGCCGGCATCGGCGGCGGCTCGTCGATGTTCGTCAACAGCCGCGAGGAGTGGGAGCGGACGTTCAACATCTGCTGGGGCGGCGTCTATCTCTGCACCCGCGCCTTCCTGCCGATGCTGCAGAAGGCCGACAAGGGGCACATCGTCAACACCAGTAGCGTCAACGGCTTCTGGGCGCAGATCGGCGTCAACATCCCGCAGACCGCCTACGCGGCCGCCAAGTTCGCGGTGAAGGGCTTCTCCGAGGCGCTGCAGACCGACCTGCGGCTGAACGCGCCGCACATCAAGTGCTCGGTGGTGATGCCGGGCCATATCGGCACCGGCATTGCAGCCAATACCGGCAAGGTCCAGGCCGGCAACGACACCGACAAGCTGACGCCCAAGCAGGTCGAGCAGGCGCGGGCCCGGCTCAAGGCGGGCGGCCACGATGTCTCGAGGATGTCGGACGGCGATATCGAGGAGGCGGTGCGCGAGCGCGCCCGCCGCTTCCTGGCCGAGGCGCCGATGACGGCAGCCGAGGCCGCCAAGGTCATCCTCGACGGCGTCAAGGAGGACCGCTGGCGCATCCTGGTCGGCGAGGATGCGCACAAGATCGATGAATGGGTGCGCCGCTCTCCCGAGCAGGCCTACGACGTCGACTTCTTCCAGCGCTTCGCGATCGAGGCGGGTTGGAAGGTGGCGCGCTAGCTGAGGCGCGGGGGAGGGGCGACGACCGGGACCGGCTGGAGTTTGGCGGCGGCCAGCCGGGCATGGCCCAGCGTGTTGAACTCGGCGCCGTCCAGCTCGGAGAAGGGACGGGCGAAGGCGTGGAAGCGGAAGGTCTTGCCTTCCCTGAGGACGACGCCCGCAGGCTTGCCCCAGACTTCGACGACTAGCGGCTCGGACATGGACTCACTCCGCTCTTGCTCAGTGCTTACTTGGGGACGAAGGATGGTCATCGCAATGGAATCGCTTTTCCCTCACGCCGAATTTCCCGGGAGGAAATAGCCATGCCCGACGCAGGGCCGATCTCGTGGTCTCCGTCGCCTGTGCTGCCCACGAAGCGAACGTCCTTCGCAGATGTTGGTTACGAGGAGATGTTGGCGCGGGCGGGCGCGCTCAAGCCGGTGCTGGCCGAGCGTGCCGAGGCGTGCGAGCGGCTGCGCCGGTTGCCGGACGAGACCGAGCGCGACCTGCATGAGGCGGGGCTGTTTCGCGTCGCTCAACCAAGGCGGGTCGGCGGGGCGGAGCTCGACGTTCAAATCTTCGTGGATGTCTGTGCCGAGCTGGCGCGGGTCTGTCCCTCGACGGCGTGGAATTTCGGCAATCTCGCCAGCCACCACTGGATGCTGGGCTACTGCGATCCGCGCATCCAGGACGAGATCTGGGACGTCTCGCCCGACACCCTGATTGCAACCTCGCTCGCCTTTCCCTGCGGCCAAGGGCGCAAGGTCGACGGCGGCTGGGAAGTGACCGGCCGCTGGCCGTTGTCCTCAGGCGTCGACAACTCCGACTGGAACATGCTGGGCTTCATCGTGCGGGAGCGCGACGATGGGCCGCCGGTCGATCACCGGTTCGCGCTCTGCCATCGCTCGCAGTACGAGATCATCGATACCTGGCATGCGGTGGGCCTTGCCGGCACGGGCTCCAAGGACGTTGCGACCACCAAGCTATACGTGCCGGAGTATCGAACCATCTCCGCCTGGGCGATGACCGGCGAACCGCATGCGGGCTCCGCGATGAATCCGGGCCTGTTGTGGAAGTTGCCCCTTCTGGCATTGGGGCCTTACGTGCTGTCGGGCGTGATGCTGGGCTGCGCGCAGGGCGCCTACGAGCAAGTCGTCGGTGCGGCGCGCAAGCGTAACGCCACCTCGACGGGCATGCCGGTCGGCATGAGCCAGGCGATCCAGATCAAGGTCGCCGAGGCGAGTGCGCGGATCGACACTGCCGAGATGTTGATGCGCGGCGTTTGTGGCCACGCCATGGCGGTGGCGCGCGAGGGCCGCGAGGTCCAGCACGCCGACAAGCTGCGCTACCGGCGCGACGCCTTCTTCTCGGTGCGGCTCAGCTTCGAGGCGGTGAACATCCTGATGAACGTGTCGGGCTCGAGCGGGCTCTATCTCAAGAACTCGGTGCAGCGGCTGTTCCGCGACGCCCACGCCTGTAACGCGCATGTCATGTTCTCACCCGACGTGCAGGCGCCGCTATTCGGCTCGCACGCGCTCGGCATGTCCGGCCCGCCGCCGCTGATGTGACCGGAATCCTCTCCATTCAAATCGGGAGGTGTCGGCGTCATACGCCGACGGAGGGGTCATGGGCGACAACACGACTGCGGCTTCTGACCCCACCGTCGCGGATAGGGCACTTTCACGCGGAGCGTGAAAGTGCCGACGCGCCACCTCCCCATATGAATGGGGAGGATTTACGCGGCCTCCTGGCCGCCGAGATAGGCGTCGCGGATGCGCGGATCGGCGCGCAACTGCGAGGCCGGCCCCTGCAGCACGATGCGGCCGGTCTGCAGGACGTAGGCATGGTGCGCGATCTCCAGCGCCAGGCTCGCATTCTGCTCGACCATGAAGACGGTGACGCCTTCCTTGTTGATCGCCGCGATCAAGTCGAGCACGCGGTCGACCCACAGCGGCGACAGGCCCATGGTCGGCTCGTCCATGCAGATCAGCTTGGGCCGTCCCATCAGGGCGCGCGCCATCGCCACCATCTGCTGCTCGCCGCCGGAGAGCGTGCCGGCACGCTGCGCCAGCCGCTCAGCGAGCTTGGGGAACAAGCCCAGCACGCGATCGAGATCCTCGGCGATCGCCTTCTGGTCCTTGCGGACGAAGGCGCCCATCAGCAGGTTCTCGCGCACGCTCATGTCGCCGAACAGCCGCCGCGCCTCGGGGACCGACCCGACGCCGCGCCGCACGATCTGCGGCGTCGGCAGGCCGGTCGCTGGCTGGCCGTCGAAGCGCACGATGCCCGACTGCGGCTTCACCAGGCCGAGGATGATCTTCATGGTGGTCGACTTGCCGCTGGCATTGCCGCCCAGCAGGCAGACGATGTGGCCGCGGCCGACGGTGAGCGACAGGTCGAAATGGACCTGCACCGGGCCGTAGAAGGTGTTGATGTTCTCGAGCGAGAGCAGCTCGGTCATTCCGCGGCCTCCTCGATCGGCGCCCGTTCGGCGCGGTGATGGCCGAGATAGGCCTCGATGACCTTCGGGTCGTTGCGCACGTCGGCCGGCTTGCCGTTGGCGATGACGTGGCCCTCGTCCATCACGACGACGCGGTCGGAGAGCTGCATCACCATGTCGAGCTTGTGCTCGATCAGCAGGATGGTGAGTCCGGTCTTCTTGAGCCCGCCGATCAGCGCCTGCATCTCGGCAGTCTCGGTCTGGTTCATGCCGGCGGTCGGCTCGTCGAGCATCAGCAGCCGGGGCCCGAGCGCCAGCGCGCGGCCGATCTCGACGCGGCGGCGGTTCGCGTAGCTGAGGCTGTAGGCCGGATTGTCCTTGCGCGGCAGCAGCCGCTCGCCGAAGCGGGCGAGGATCGCCAACGCTTCCTCGCGCATCTGCGCTTCCTCGGCCTTGACCTTGCCGGGGCGGATCAGCGCCAGCGCCAGCTCGGCGATCGGGTCGAGCAGGGCGAGCGGGCCGCGCCAGGTCGGCCGCACCGATTTGAAGCGCACATGGGCGCCGACCAGGATGTTGTCGAGGACCGAGAGGTTCGCGAACACGCGGCCGTGCTGGAAGGTGCGGGCGACGCCCAGCGCCGCGAGCTTCTCCGCCGGCAAGCCGGTGACGTCGCGGCCTGCGAGATGGACGGTGCCGGCGTCGGGATCGTCGAGGCCGGTGACGAGGTTGAACAGCGTCGTCTTGCCGGCGCCGTTGGGGCCGATGATCGACACGAACTCCTTTTCGGCGACGTCGAGATCGACCGCATCGACGGCGGTCAGGCCGCCGAAGCGCCGGGTGAGGCCGCGAACCGCGAGCATTCAGACCGTCCCCAGCAGGCCCTGCGGCCGGAAGCGGACCAGCAGCAGCAGGACCAGGCCGTAGATCAGCACGCGGTACTCGGCGGCGACGCGGAACACCTCGGGCAAGCCGACCAGCAGGACGGAGCCGACGATCGCGCCGGTGACGTTGCCCATGCCGCCCAGGATCACGATGGTCAGCGCCAGGATCGAGAGCTGGGCGTTGAAGGTCTCGTGGTTGATGTACGAGTAGATGTGCGAGGTCACGCCGCCCGACACGCCCGCCGCGAAGCTGCCGAAGGCGAAAGCCAGCGCCTTGTAGCGGTCCAGTCGGATGCCGTAGGACCGCGCCGCCACGTCGTCGTCGCGCACCGCGCGCAGCACCCGGCCGAGGTGCGAGCCGAGCAGGCGCAACTGCAGCGCCGCCAGCACGATCACCAGGACCAAGGTGAACCAGTAGACCGAGCGGTCGGTGTCGAGCTCGATGCCGAACAGCGACAGCGACGGGATACCCGACACACCGATCGGCCCGCGCGTCAGCCATTCCCAGTTCAGGATCACCAGCGAGACGATCTCGCCGATCGCCAGCGTCGCGATCGAGAGGTAGTGGCCGCGCAGGCGGAACGACGGGAAGACCAGCACGGTGCCGAGCAGCGCCGCGATCAGGCCGGCGGAGAGGATCGCGATGCCGACCGGCACGCCGAAATTGAGCGCGAGCAGCGCGGAAGAGTAGCCGCCGATCGCCAGCAGGGCGGCGTGGCCCAGCGACACCAGCCCGACGGTGCCCGCGATCAGCGTGAGGCTGAGGCCGAGCAGCGCGTAGAGCCAGGAGTTGGTCAGCGTCTGCAGCACGTAGGGATGCGGCAAGACCAGCGGCACCAGGGCGGCGACGGCGGCGGCGGCCAGCAGCACCTTGCCGGGAATCTGGATCGGCCTGCTGGGCGCGATGAAGGTGCCGGTCATCGGCTCGGGCGGCGTCTGGCGCTTGCTGGCGAACAGGCCGTTGGGCCGCCACACCAGCACGGCGACCAGCAGCACGAAGGCGAAGAGGTTGCGGTAGCTGGTGCCGAACAGCGCGATGCCGTAGCTCTCGACCAGGCCCAGCAGCAGGCTGCCGGCGATCGCGCCCGGCACGTTGCCGACGCCGCCCACCACTTGCGCGACCACGCCCTTGAGCGTCGCCTGGAAGCTCATCGCCGGATCGATGTAGTTGTAATACATGCCGACCAGCAGGCCGGAGACCGCGCCCAGGCCCGAGGCTATCGCGAACACCGTGCGGTTCACGGCGTCGACGTCGACGCCCATCTGCTGCGCCGCGTCGCGGTCCTGCGCCGTCGCGCGCACCGCCCAGCCGAGCCGGGTGTAGCGCAGGAAGGTGTAGAGCAGGCCCGCGCTCGCCAGGCCGATGGCGGCGATCACCAGGTCGAGCGCGCCGATCGTTCCGCTGCCGATCTGGAAGCGCGTCTCGAGCAGGCTGCTGGGCAGCGCCCGCGGATCGGGCGTGAAGAAGAGCTGCACCAGCTGGTCGAGCACGAAGCTGATGCCGATGGTCGCCAGCAAGGGCGCGATATGGGCGTAGCCCTGCAGCGGCCGCAGCCCGAAGCGTTCGATGACCAGGCCGAGCAGCGCGCCGACCACGACCACCAGGGCGATCGTGACCGGCAGCGGCGTGCCGAGGTGCGTCACCGCCAGGAAGCCGGCATAGGCGCCCACGACATAGACCGAGCCGTGGGCGAAGTTGATCAGCCGGCTCACCCCGAAGATCAGGGCGAGGCCGACCGCCAGCAACGCATAGATGTTGCCGATGATGATGCCGTTGACGGTGTAGTCGATCCAGGAAGACAAAGGTCGAACCCGTGGTCAGCGCACCGCGGCGTGGCTCTCGTTGAGCTGGAACTTGCCGTCCTTGACCACCAGCTCCACGTTCATCGCGCCGTCGACGCGGCGGGTCTTGGTGTCGAAGGTCGTCTTGCCGAAGATCACGCTCGGCACGTCCTTGATCTTCGCAAGGCCGTCGTGGATCGCCTTTCGGTCGGCGCCGTACTCGCGCATCACCGCGGCCATCAGGGTCATGGTGTCGTAGGCGTAGGCGTTGAAGGCGTCCGGCTCCTTGCTGTACTTGGCCTTGAACTTGCCGACGAAGTCGCGCACCTGCGGCCGCGGGTCGTCGGGGAAGTAGCGCGAGGCGGTGAACACGCCCTCGACCGCGTCGCCGCCGAGCTCGATGAATTTCGGCGAATAGACCGAGCTCGCCGCCACGATCGGCAGCTTGATCCCGGCCTGCCGGACCTGGCGCGCGATCAACGCGGCGTCGGAGTAGTAGGAGATCAGCATCAGCCCGTCGGGCTTGGCGCCGCGCACCCGCACCAGGGTCGAGCGGAAGTCCTTCTCGTCCGGCAAGTAACCCTCGGTGGCGACGACCTCGGCGCCCATCTCCTTGGCCGCCTTGTCGAAGAGGTCCTTGCTGGTGCGGCCCCAGTCGGTGTTGAGGTGCAGCACGGCGATCTTCTTCAGGCCCAGCCGCTTCACCGCATAGGCGGCGCTGAGCGGCTGCTCGTCGGCCTGGCTCACCGAGTTGCTCCACATATAGTCGCCGCCCTTGGTGAAATCGGGATGGGAGTTGGTGAAGCCGAACTGCACCAGCTTGCCCCTCTGGTAGATCGGCGAGGCGGCCATCGAGGCGGGGCTGGCGAAGTCGCCGAGCTCGGCCACGATCTTCGGGTCGGCGACGAACTTCTGCGCCACCGCCACCGACTGGCGTGGATCGCTTTGCGTGTCCTCGAAGATGTAGGCGAGCGGCCGGCCCTTGATGCCGCCGCTGCCGTTGATCTCGTCGAGCGCCAGGTCGAAGCCCTGCTTCCACTGCGCGCCGTACTGCGCGTTGGGGCCGGTCAGCGGACCGCTGACCCCGAGAAGGACCGGCTCGCCCTTGGCGGGCTCGGCCTGGACGGCGCGCGTCAGGACCAGCGCGGAGGCGGCGGCGAGAAGAGAACGACGATGAAGCACAGGCATGGAACACCTCGCGACACAAATGCCCGTTTTGAAGAGGGCGCAGAACGTGGCAGGCGCAATCTTCGCGGCATAGAGAATGTTCCCGTCGAAGATTCGCCGCGGGAAACCACATCCTCACGTCGTGCAATGCCGACGCAGAAGAAACTATGCATGGAGCGTACCAGCGGCGGTCATGCAGCCGGCATGAGATATGCTCCGTCTTGCATGAGGACGGGGTTTCGGGCGAGTTTGCCATGATGACCAAGCGTCTGGGTTTCTTCACGCGGCTGCTCGACGAAACGACGGCGGCGGAGCGTTACCGCCTCGCCACCGCGCAGATCGTGCAGGCCGAGCGCAGCGGCTTCGATTCGGCGTGGATCGCCCAGCACCATTTCCACGAGGCCGAAGGCGGGTTGCCGGCGCCGTTCGTGTTCCTGACGCATGCCGCTGCCGCGACGTCGCGCATCCGGCTCGGCACCGGCATCGTGACCCTGCCGCTCGAGCTGCCGGTGCGCGTCGCCGAGGACGCCGTCGTGCTCGACCTGCTGAGCGATCACCGCCTCGAGGTCGGCGTCGGACCGGGCGGCAATCTCACCGCCTTCACCGCGTTCGGGCGCGAGGCCAAGGACCGCCATGTGCTGATGAATGCCAACCTCGAGCTGATGCGCACCGCCTGGGCGGGCGGCCAACTGCCGGGCGGCGACACGCTCTACCCGTCGAGCCCGACCCTGGTCGATCGCATCTGGCAGGCGACCTTCTCGGTCGAGGGCTCACGCCGCGCCGGCGCGGCCGGCGACGGGCTGATGCTGTCGCGCACCCAGCCGCGCGATCCGAGGGCCGCGTTCGTGCCGCTCGATGCGATGCAGAACCCGATGTTCGACGCCTACTACGAGGCGCTGCCCGCAGGCCGCGCGCCGCGCATCCTCGCCTCGCGCACGATCTTCGTGGTCGACGACCGCAAGGACGCCTACCGCTTCGCCGAATCGGGCCTGCCGCGGCTGGTCGCCAAGCGTGCGGCGATGGGTGGACCGGCGCCGGCCGGTGCGGTGCATGAGCTGATCAAGGCGTTCGACGTCCATCTCGGCACGCCGGACGAGGTGATCGAATCGCTCTCCAAGGATACCACGCTCGAACGCGCGACGGACCTCACCATGCAGGTCCATTCGATCGATCCGCCGCACCCTTTCATCCTGCGCTCGATCGAGCTGATGGCGGAGAAGGTGGCGCCTGCGCTAGGCTGGGTGCGCAACGATACGAGCGCTGTGCGCCGCGTCGCCTGAGGGAAGGAACGAATGGACGTCATCGACACTTTGGCCGGCATCGCCGCGGGCTCGCACCTCGATTCGATCCGGCGCACGCGCCGGCCGACGGCGCGCGAGCATGCCCAGAAGAGCTACGAGTCGCTGTTCGCGCCGGCCGATTTCGGCGGCTTCAGTGCGGCGGAGCGCCATGCGGTCGCGGTGTTCATTGCCGGCCTGCATGGCCAAGACGCTATCAAGGCCTTCTATGCCGGGAAGGCCGGAAACACGGCTCCAATCGATGCCGAGATCGCTGCGGCGACGACCAGGGGTCCGTACGGGGCATTCCCGAAAGGACCGCTCAGCAGCGAAGACACGGCCGGCCCGATCCATCGCGTCGCCGACAAGAACCGTGCGGCGCTGGGGCCGCGGCTCGCCGCGGCCTTCGAGCACGTGCACATGCTGGTGTTCCATCCGCGCGATGCGGATGCGCGCTCGCTGCAGTCGCTGCTCGATGCCGGCTGGACGACGACCGAGGTCGTGACACTGTCGCAGCTCGTGGCGTTCCTGTCCTTCCAGATCCGAGTCGTGGCGGGCCTCAAGGTCCTCGCCGCCAAATCGTGAGGCCATCGTGACCGACAAGACCATCCCGCAATCCGGCCACGTCGTGCCGGCCGTCTTCACCCGCGACATGCTCGACTGGCTGCCCTGGCTCGAGCCGGTGGCGGCCGACCAGATGAGCGAGCGGCAGCTCGCCAGCCTGGTCGACGCCGCGCGCATGAAGTCGGACTACTTCCGCCTGCTCGCCCGCGATCCCGACGTGCTCGAGGCGCGCACCCGCACCGACAAGGACATCTTCTACAATCCCGACGCCGGCCTGCCGCGCGCCGAGCGCGAGCTCGCCGCCGCCGCGACCTCGCGGCTGAACGGCTGCATCTACTGCGCCTCGGTGCATGCGCGGTTCGCCGCGACCTACTCCAAGCGCCCCTCAGATGTCGACAAGCTGCTGGCCGAGGGCACCGGCGCCGATCTCGACAAGCGCTGGAACGCCATCGTCGCGGGCTCGGTCGCGCTGACCGAGACGCCGGTCTCCTTCGGGCCGCAGCACATCGACGCCCTGCGCGCGGTCGGGCTGGACGACGACGCCATTGTCGACGTCATCAACGCCGCCTCGTTCTTCAACTGGGCGAACCGACTGATGCTGTCGCTCGGTGAGCCGACGCCGGCGAAGGCCTAATGCTGGAAGCGCGCCACGGAGTGGCGCGCTCCCAGCTTACTGCGACAGCCAGAAGGTGTCGGGCTTGTAGAGGCCGATGTAGCCGCCCGGATCCCAGGCGTAATAGCCTTCCTTCGGCACGTTCTTGACCTTCGGTCCGACCACGATCGGCTGGCGGATGCCGTTGACCGTACCGATCGAGAAGACCTGGTTGGCGGTGGTCTCGAGGATCTTGTCCCACGCCTTGCGCCGGGTTGCGCCGTCGGTCGAGGTCTCCCATTCGGCGAGGTAGTCGAGCAGCACGCAGGCGTCCGACATGTCGCACTTCTCGCCCTGCTTGCCCTTGCTCTCGACGAACATGCCCCAGCGCGACCATTGCAGGCCGCCCTGCATGGTCGGCGCGAACTCCTTGGGGCTGGTGTCGACCGTCGGCACGGCGGTGGTGATCCCGGCATAGGCCGTCATCATCGCCTCGCCCGAGAAGGTGCGCAGGCGGAAGTTCTCGCGGGTCTGCGGCTTGAACAGCAGCTTGATGCCGATCTTCTTCCACTGGTCGGCGATCAGCGAAAGCGCGTCGGCGTCCTCGGTCTCCTCGCTGGCATGCTCGACGATGATGGTCGCCGCCCGCCCGTCGGGCAGAACGCGGGTGCCGTTCTCGTTGCGCTTGCCGAGACCGATCTCGTCGAGCAGCCTGTTGGCCTGCTTGGGATCGTAGGTCGCCCACTTGGTGGCGTACTCCGGCTTGAACAGCATCGAGCGCTTCATGATGGTGTTGTTCGACGGCGTGGCGAGGCCGATATAGACGACCTCGTTCAGCTCGTCGCGGTCGATCGCCAGCGACAGCGCCCGCCGGAAGCGCACGTCGCGCATCAGCTTGCGCCAGCCCTCGTCCTTGATGTTGAGGTTGGGATAGAGCGCGAGCTGCGAGCCCGAGCCCGATTCCCACAGCCGCACGTCGACGTGGCTCGACTTGCTGCTCTTCCGCAGGAACGTGTAGTCGCGCATGTTGAGGTAGCGCGGCTGCAGGTCGGCCTCGCCCAGCCCGGCCTTGGCCGGGATCAGGTTGGTCGCTGCCACGGTGAAGATCACGCGGTCGAGATAGGGCAACTGCTGGCCCCTGTCGTCGATGCGGTAATAGTAGGGATTGCGCTCGAACACGAAGCGCTGCGCCGGCGCCGGCGTCATCAGCTTCCAGGCGTTGAGCGTCGGCAGGTCGGGGTTGTCGTTGTTGTACATCACGTCGACGCGGCGATGGATCTGCACCCAACTGGTCTGGCCGCCGCGCGCCTGCTTGGCGATCTCCTCGGCCGACGTGTACTTCCTGTGGAACTTCCTGAGGTAGTGCGCCGGCCGGAACAGCCACAGGGGCGCGGCCCGCGCCTGGCTCTCGATGAAGTAGGGGTTGGGCTTCTCCCAGGTGAACTTGATCGTCAGCGGATCGATGATCTCGACCTTGGGCGGCTTGTTGTCGACCATCAGCTCGACGTTGGGTCCGCCGGGCGACAACTCCTTGTTGTTGACGATGTCTTCCCAGAAGTAGCGGAAGTCCTCGGTCGTGAACGGCTCGCCGTCGGACCATTTGTGGCCGGCGCGCAGCTTCAGGGTGAACTCGCGGCTGTCCTTGACCTCGTAGCTCTCGAGGATGTCGGGCTGCAGCTTGAACTGGTCGTCGTACACGATCAGCCGCGCGTTGGCGTACAGCGTCATCATGCGGGTGTCGCGGGCGTTGGCCATCAGCATGTTGACCTGGCCGCCCAACTGGCCCGGTCCGTCGCTGCCGGCGAAATGCTTGACGATCGACGGCACCTCGGGGATGCGCTTGTCGACCGGCGGCAGGGCGCCCGACTTCACCTGCTCGGCGAACATCGGGGTTTCCTGCAGCTTGGGCAGCGGTTCCGCCTCGGCGAAGGACGGCCCCCACAGGGCAAAGGCGATCGCCGCCGTGAAAACCCGCCGCTTCATGCTCGAAACCTCTTACTCCGCCTTCGCGCCGGACGATTTTACCAATTCCGCCCACCGCATCGCATCACGTTTGATGAAATCGCCAAACGCCTCGACGGTCCAGGGCTGGGCGATCAGGCCGACCTCTGCCAGGCGCTGGATGAAGGCCGGCTCGGTCAGCGCCTTGTTGAGCTCGCCATTGAGCCGTGCCGCGATCGGTGCGGGCAGGCCCGCCGGGCCGACGATCGACATCCAGGGCTGCAGGTCCAACCCTGGGAAGTAGGTGGTGATCGGCGGCACCTCCGGCAAGGTAGGATCGGGCACGGGACCGGTGACGGCCAGCGCCGTGAGCTTGCCCGCCTTGAGCGGCGGCAGCGCCACGGCCGCGTCGAGGAACATGAATTCGAAGCGGCCCTCCATCAGGTCGATCACCGCTTTGGCCGAGCCGAGGTAGGGCACATGAATCGCCTTGAACGGCTGCATCGAGCGCATCAGCTCGACCAGCAGGTGATGGGCCGTGCCGACGCCCGGCGAGCCGAAGGAATAGCCGTCCGGCTTGGCCTGCAGCATCGCCACCAGCGCCTTGGGATCGGCGACCGGCAGATCGGGACGGCAGACCAGGATCAGCGTCACCCGGCCCATCATCGCCACCGGCGCGAAGTCGGTGTGATGGATCAGCGGCTTGGCATAGAGCGCCGGCGTGATGCAGAGCGTGCTGACGGTGGCGAGCAGCAGCGTGTGGCCGTCGGACGGGGACTTGGCGACGGCGGCGGCGCCGACCTGCGTCGCCGCGCCCGGCTTGTTCTCGATCACCGCCGGCTGGCCGAAGCCTGTCTGCAGCCGCTCGCCGACCAGCCGGCCCAGCACGTCGGTCAGCCCGCCCGGCGGGTAGGGCACCACGACCTTGATCGGCTGGCTGGGCCAGCTCTGTGCTTTGGCTGCTACCGGCAGCGCCAGCGCACCGGCCAGCGAACTGGCCAGCAACGGCCGTCGTCCGAGCCTCATCCTAGTAGCGATCGAAGGCGCGCTTGGGGCCAGGGCGCGTGCCCTCGGCGATCGCGGGCTTGACCGTGCCGTTGGCCGGCACGGTGTCGACCGTGTACGCGCCAGTGACGCCCTGCGGCTTGTCGCCCTTCACCGTGACGCGCTCCATGGTGCGCCGCGCCGGGTAGTAGTCGTGGCTGGCATAGTGCTGCACCGAGCGGTTGTCCCACATCACCAGCGTGTTGGGCTGCCACTTCACCCGGAGCTGGACCTCGGGGATGGTGGCCTGGCGGTAGAGGAACTCGAGCAGCGCGTCGCTCTCGTCGGGCTTGAGGTCCTTGATGCGGGTGCAGAACTGGCGGTTGACGTAGAGCACGCGCCGCCCGGTCACCGGATGCACCCGCACTACCGGATGCCAGGGATTGGGGAACTCGTCCTCGAGCTTGCGCAGCTTGGCGCGGTCGCTGTGGCCGAACAGCGGCCGCCACGGCTTGAAGTCGTGCTGCGCCTCGAGCCCGTGGATGTGCTGCTTCATGCGCTCGCTGAGGCCGCGATAGGCGGCGCTCATCGACGCGAACAGCGTGTCGCCGCCGGCCTCGGGCACGACCTTGCCGCGCAGGATGGTCGCCATCGGCGGCGTCTCGCGGAAGGTCTCGTCGACGTGCCAGATGTCGGTCAGCGCCGGCGGATTGTCGGCCGAATAGTCGAGGATGATGACCTCGGGCTTGTCGGGCAGGTTGGGCGAGAAGGGATGGATCGACAGCTCTCCGAACAGCGCGCCGAACGCCATCTGCTGGTCGACCGTGATGTCCTGGTCACGCAGCACGATCACCTCGTAGTTCACGAAGGCGTCGTGGATCACCTTGAACTGGGCAGGGCTGAGCGGGCGCCTCAGGTCGACACCCTCGATCTCCGCGCCGATGAAGCCGTTGATCGGCCGGACGCGGATTTCGGCTTCGCTCTGCAACACGGCCGCAGATGCCGCCATTGCTTCCTCCGGTAAGTTTGTTGCGGTAAGTCTAGCCGGTCGAATGTGAGGGGACCATGGCGAGCGGGCTGGAAAACGAATACGTGACGCTGCACGAGGTCGTGAAAGCGGCCAAAATCCGGCTCAACGCCAATATCTGGGATTACCTGATCGGCGCCACCGAGACCGAGACGACGCTGCGGCGCAACCGCATGGCGCTCGATTCGATCGCCTTCAAGCCCCGGGTGCTGCGCAACGTCAGCGCCATCGACCCGTCGTCGGAGATCTTCGGCAAGAAGCTGCGCATCCCGGTGCTGCTGGCCCCGGTCGGCTCGCTCGAATCGTTCGAGCCGGGCGGCGGCATCACCGTCGCCAAGGGTGCGGGCGCCGCCGACGTCGGCATGCTGATCAGCTCGGTGACGACGCTCAGGCTCGAGGACATCGTCAAGGGCGGCAACGGCCCCAAGATCTACCAGCTCTATGTCCGCGGCGACGACAAGTGGGTGGCCGAGCGGGTCAAGCAGGCGATGGGCGCGGGCTACGACGCCTTCTGCATCACCGTCGACACCGCGGTCTATTCGCGCCGCGAGCGCGACATCGCCAAGCGCTTCGTGAAGTCGTGGCGCACTGCGGCGACCGGCCAGGACCACCAGGCCGCCTTCGCCTGGGACAACTACAAGCGGGTGAGGGACCAGTTCCCCGACGTGAAGTTCATCCTCAAGGGCATCGGCTGCGCCGAGGATGCCGAGATCGCGATCAGGGAAGGCACCTGGGGCGTCTACTGCTCCAACCACGGCGGCCGCCAGCTCGACCATGGCCGCGGCTCGACGGCGGTGCTGCCGGAGATCGTCCAGGTGGCGAAGGGCAAGGCCAAGGTGATCGTCGACGGCTCGTTCAGCCGGGGCACCGACATCGTCAAGGCGATCTGCCTCGGCGCCGACTGGGTCGGCCTGGGCCGGCTCTACTGCTACGGCCTCGCCGCCAACGGTGCGGCCGGCATCGAGCGGGTGATCGAGCTGCTCGAGGAGGAGATGAAGGAGGCGATGGGCCTGCTCGGCGTCACCAGCCTCAAGCAGCTCGACGGGTCGTACATCAGCCAGGGCATGCCGACCAATCCGGCCAGCGTGCACAGCGCCTTCCCGCTGATGCACGAAGGTTACTAGAGCACATTCCGTTCGGCTGGAAGCAGCCGAACGGAATGTGCCCGGTGAACCCAGCAATGCCGGGCGCTCTAGCCGCGGGCGATCAGCCGCGGCCGACGAACGGCATCTTGGTCGCCATCACGGTCATGAACTGCACGTTGGCATCGAGCGGCAGGCTGTCCATGTAGACGATGGCGTTGGCCACCGCCTCGACGTCCATGCGCGGCTCGACCCGCGTCGAGCCATCGGGCTGCAGCACACCCTTGGTCATGCGCTCGGTCATCGGCGTGACGGCATTGCCGATGTCGATCTGGCCGCAGGCGATGTCGTACTGCCGGCCGTCGAGCGAGGTCGACTTGGTGAGGCCGGTGATGGCGTGCTTGGTCGAGGTGTAGGCGACCGAGAACGGCCGCGGCGCGTGCGCCGAGATCGAGCCGTTGTTGATGATGCGGCCGCCGCGCGGCTTCTGATCGCGCATGATCTTCATCGCTTCCTGGGTGCACACGAACGGGCCGGTGAGGTTGGCCGCCACGACCGACAGCCAGGTCTCGTAGGGCAGCTCCTCGAGCGGCACCGGCGGAGCGCCGCCGCCGGCGTTGTTGAACACCAGGTCGAGCCGGCCCCAGGTCGCCTTGACCTTGGCGAACAGCGCCACGATGTCGTCGCGCTTGGTGACGTCGGTCGGCACGGCCAGCGCGTTGGGGGCGTTGTTGCCGGCGAGCTTGGCGGTCTCGTCCAGCGCGTCCTTGCGCCGGCCGGCCAGCGCGACCTTATAGCCGTTCTTCAGCAGAGCCAGTGAAGAGGCGCGGCCGATGCCGCTGCCCGCACCCGTTACGACTGCGATCTTGCCGCTCATGTTCATTTCCTCCTCGAAAGCTGGACCCTAGCAGACGATGGCGGCAGAGTCGCAAACATGCTGCGGCGTTCGTTCCTCGTGGGCGCGGGTGGGCTTGCCCTGCCGGCAATGGCGCAAGGCCAGGCCTTTCCGCTCGGCGTCGCGTCGGGCTGTCCGCGGCCGACGTCGATCGTGCTGTGGACGCGCATGGCGGCACCGGGGACGGTGACGTGGGCGATCGCCGAGGACGAGGGCATGCGCCGCGTCGTGCGCAACGGCGCCGCGACGGCCGAGGAGCGCTGGGCGAACGCCGTGCATGTCGATGTCGAGGGCCTGCAGCCCAGCCGGTTTTATTGGTATCGCTTCACGGCCAACGGCCAGGCGAGCCCGGTCGGCCGTACGCGCACCGCGCCGGCGCCGAGCGACAAGCCGGCGGCGCTGCGCTTCGCGATCGCCTCGTGCGCGCAGTACGAGCAGGGCTACTTCGCCGCCTACCGGCACATGGCGGGCGAAGAGCTCGACGCCGTGCTGTTCGTCGGCGACTACATCTACGAGATGTCGTGGGGCCGCAACCTGGTGCGCCATCACACCGGCGGGCGCTGCACGCTGCTGCACGAATATCGCGAGCGCTACGCGCAGTACAAATCCGACGCCGACCTGCAGGCGGCGCACGCGGCGCATCCCTGGATCGTGACCTGGGACGACCACGAGGTGACCGACGACTACACCGCCGACATCGGCCCGCAGGATCCCGATCCCGCGCGCTTCCTGCAGCAGCGCGCCGCGGCCTACCAGGCCTACTGGGAGCACATGCCGTTGCCCAATGCGCTGCGGCCCGCCGGTCCGTCGATGCGGCTGTTCGATCGCTACCGCTTCGGCGACCTCGCCGAGCTCACGGTGATCGACGACCGGCAGTACCGCTCGCACCATGCCTGCCGCGCGACGCTGAACCCCCGCGGCAAGCCGCTGGAGAGCTGCGACGAGCGGCTCGATCCGGCCCGCACCATGCTCGGCGCCGAGCAGGAGGCGTGGTTCGCCTCAGGCATGAAGAGCGCCTCGGCGCGCTGGAACGTGCTGGCGCAGCAGACGCTGATGGCCGAGCTCGACCGCGGCCCAGGCGAGCGGCACGTCTACTGGGCCGACGGCTGGGACGGCTACCCGGTGGCGCGCCAGCGCCTGCTCGATGCGGTGGCGGCGTCGCCGACCCGGGACACGCTGGTGCTGGGCGGCGACGTGCATGCCTTCTGGGCGGCCGACCTCAAGCGCGACTTCGCGCAGGCCAAGGCGCCGACGGTCGCCACCGAGTTCGTCGGCGGCTCGATCACCTCGCAAGGCCCGCCGGCCGACCGCCTGAAGGGATATATGGCCAGGAACCCGCACCTCCGCGCGGCACTCACGCAGGTGAACGGCTACGGCCTGGTCGTGCTCGACGCCAGGAAGGCGCTTGTGTCGTTCCGCACGCTCGCCGACGTACGCGATCCGCAATCGGCGGTCGCCACGGCGCAGCGCTTCGCCGTCGAAGCCGGCCGTCCCGGCGCGGTGCGCGGCTAGCCCAGGTTCTTGAGGTAGGCGCGCCAGCCACCGAATTCGGTGATGTCGCGCGCGGTCGCGGTCGCATAGCCCTCGCAAACGAAGCCCTGCACGGTCGAGCCGTCCTCGAGCTCGATCGTGCCGATGCCGAGCGGCGCGGGAATCTCGGCGACGAAGTCCCCGAACTTCCACACCGGCAGACTCCAGACCTCGAGCGAGATCGCGGCGCCGCCGGCACCGACCCGCACCAGGCCCGGCCGCTGCGGCGGCCCGCCGGGCAGCGCATAGAGCCGGTAGCGCGGCGCCGTGCGGGTGGTGCTCTCCAGCCGGCCAAACCGCTCGGTGAGCTGGAGATTGAGCGGCAGGCCGCTCATATGCGCGCCGACGACGGCGATCGACACGCGCCGTTCCGCGACCTTGGGATCGGCTTCGGGGGGAGGCAGGACACTTGAGGTCTTGCCGAGCGCCAGCGGCACGGTGCGCTGCCAGCGCGCGCCGAATTCGAGGAGGTCCTGGTCATGATAGGCATGGCTGACGAGCGTGATGCCGAACGGCAAGCCATCGGGACGGAAGCCGAAGGGTAGGGCGAGTCCACTCAGGCCGAAGAAGTTCACGAAGTTGGTGTAGTGGCCGAGATTGGAATTGCACCGCACCGGCTCGCGTTCGAGATCGGCCAGGGTGTAGATCGTGCCGGCTGTCGGCAGGGCAAGGAAGTCTACCTCGCTCATGGCTATTTCTGCACGGGCCAGCAGCGCCTTCAGCTTGTACTGCCCTTCGAACGCGTCGACCGCGCTGTACTTGCGTCCACCCAGGATGATGTCGCGGGTGGTCGGCCAGACGCCGGCCTTTGCATCGGCCTTCTCGATGAAGTTTCCGACGGCGGCAGTGCGCTCAGCGACCCACGGGCCGGCATAGAGGAGCTGCGCCGCCTCGGCGAACGGTGCGTAGTCGATCTCGACCGGCGTGCCGCCCATTGTTTTCAGCGTCTCGATCGCCTGCGCGTAGAGCGCGGCATGGGCGGCATCGCCGAAGAACTCGAGCGGCTTGGGCACGCCGAACCGAAAATCCCGATCGAAGGTCGTCACCGGACCCGGTGGGATGAGCGCGCGCCGCACGAGATCGGCATCGACGCACGACAATGCAAACACCGACACACAATCGAGCGAGGCGCAGGCGGGCACGACGCCCTCGGTGCTGACGGAGCCCGGCGTTGGTTTCCAGCCGACGATGTTGTTGAAGCCGGCCGGGACGCGGCCCGAGCCTGCGGTGTCGGTGCCGAGCGAGAACGACACGAGACCCGACGACACGGCGACGGCCGAGCCCGAGCTGGAGCCGCCGGGGACGTAGGCCGGGTTGAACGGGTTGCGTGGCACGCCGTAGGGAGAGCGCACGCCGACCAGGCCGGTCGCGAACTGGTCGAGGTTGGTCTTGCCGATGACGATCGCGCCGGCGGCGACGAGCTGCTCCACGACCTTGGCCGATTCCTTCGGCTGATAGGCGAAGCCGGGGCAAGCGGCCGTCGTTGGCAGTTCCGCGACGTCGATGTTGTCCTTCACGGCGAAGGGGATGCCGAACAGCGGCAGGTCGTTGTTGCCGTGGCGGTCGAGATCGTCCGCTTGCGCCCGCAGGATGGCGTCGGGCACGCGGTTGATCCAGACCTTGTCGTCGCCCGCGGCGGCGATGCGCTGCAGCACTTCGTCGATGACCTGGCGGACAGTGAGGGTGCCGGCGCGGTAGGCTGTGCGAAGGTTGTGGACGCCGAGGTCGATGGTCATCGGGCGTTCATTGGCATACTCCTTGCGACCGCGCCATCTTCGCAAAGAGGGGGAAACGTGGCTGACGACAAACCGGACATCGCTCTTTGGGTGGACGAGGCAGCCAAAGCAATTGGCTTGCCGATCGCGCCCGAGTATCGCGAGAAAGTCATCCTCAACGTCGAGCGGTCGCTGGCCATCGCGCAGCCGCTGCTGGCACTGGAGCTCGAGGACGAGCTGACCCCGTTGCCGGTCTACAGGCCATGACGGACATCCTGTCGAAGGCCGCCACCGCGAGCGAGATCGCCCGCGCGGTCATGAGCGGCAAGGCGAGGGCGAGCGCCGTCGTCGAGGCGGCGCTGAAGCGCATCGAAGCGTCGGAGCCGACGGTCAATGCCTTCACCGATATCGTGGCCGACCGAGCTCGCCGGAGAGCGGTGGAGATCGATGCCGGCCGCCATCTCGGGCCGCTGATGGGCGTGCCGTTCGCGGTCAAGAACCTGTTCGACATCCAGGGGCTGCCGACGCGCGCCGGCTCGAAGATCAACGTCGACGGCCCGATCGCCCGGCGCGACGGCGCCCTGGTGCGCAAGCTCGAGGCGGCCGGCGCGATCCTCGTCGGCAGCCTGAACATGGGCGAGTACGCCTACGACTTCACCGGCGAGAACGCGCATTACGGGCCCTCGCGCAATCCGCACGATCCGACGCGCATGACCGGCGGCTCGTCCGGCGGCTCGGGCGCTGCCGTGGCTGCCGGCGAGGTGCCGCTGGCGCTGGGCTCCGACACCAACGGCTCGATCCGCGTGCCGGCGTCGCTGTGCGGGCTGTTCGGATTGAAGCCGACCTACGGTCGGCTCAGCCGCGCCGGCTCCTATCCCTTCGTCGATGCCTTCGACCATCTCGGGCCGCTGGCACGCTCGACCGAGGATCTCGCGCTGTCGTTCGATGCGATGCAGGGCTGGGATCCCGACGACCCGGTCTGTACCGACCGTGCCGTCGAGCCGACCCTGCTGGCGCTGCACGAAGGCATCGGCGGCCTCAGGATCGCGATCGCCGGCGACTACTTCGCCAAAGGCGGCGAGCCCGAAGGCTTCGAGGCCGTCGCCACGGTCGCCAAGGCGCTCGGCGCGACGAAGACGGTCGTGCTGCCCAACGCCGCGGCGGCACGCGCCGCAGCCTATGTCATCACCGCCATGGAGGGCGCGCAGCTCCACCTGCCGCGGCTGCGCACGCGGCCGCAGGATTTCGATCCCGACACGCGCGAGCGCTTCATGGCGGGCGCGCTGCTGCCGGGCTCCTGGTACGTCAAGGCGCAGCGCTTCCGCCGCCAGTATCGCGCCGACGTCCTGAAGCTGTTCAACGACGTCGACATCATCCTGGCGCCGGCGACGCCCTGCAGCGCACCCAGGATCGGCCAGGTGATGATGACCCTGGGCGGCGTCGAGCTGCCGGTGCGCGCCAATCTCGGCATGTTCACCCAGCCGATCTCCTTCATCGGCCTGCCGGTGGTTGCCGTGCCGACGCGCAAGCCAGGTTTGCCGATCGGCGTGCAGGTGATCGCGCGGCCCTACAACGAGGCGGCGGCGCTGCGCGTGGCCGCATACCTCGAGAAGCAAGGCGTCTGCGTCTCAACTCCCGCCTAGAGCATATTCCGTCCGGCGAAGCCGGACGGAATATGCCCTGTGTGATCAACATCGCCTGCGCTCTAGAGGAATTCAATGGAGATCAATATCCCGTCGGTCGTCGCCGAGGTGACGGCGGCCTTCAACCGCTATGAGAAAGCGCTGAACAGCAACGACGTCGCGACGCTCGACGAGCTGTTCTGGAACAGCCCCCACACCTTGCGGTACGGAGTCGGCGAGCAGCTCTATGGCTACGACCAGATCGCTGCGTTTCGCGCCGGCCGCGATCCGGGGTTCGTCGTCGATCGCGACCTGCTCAAGCTCTGGATCGTCACCTATGGCCACGATTTCGGAATGGCGAATTGCGAGTTTCGCCGCCACGGCCAGACCAGGATCGGCCGGCAGAGTCACACCTGGATGCGCACGCCGGCGGGCTGGCGTATCGTGGCGGCGCACGTCTCCCTGCTCGGCGAGGCGACAGCGATGAGGAAGTAGCCATGGCGGCGTTCGATCTCGTCATCCGGGGTGGCACGGTGCTCGACGGCACCGGCAGCGAGCCGCGCGAAGCCGATGTCGGGATCGCGGACGGCCGCATCGCCGCCGTCGATCGCGGGCTCGGCGCCGGTCGCGAGGAGATCGATGCCAAGGGGCTCGCCGTGACGCCGGGCTTCGTCGACGTGCACACGCATTACGACGGCCAGGCGACCTGGGACGAGCAGTTCAAGCCGTCGTCGGGGCACGGCGTCACCACCGTGCTGATGGGCAATTGCGGCGTCGGCTTCGCGCCCTGCCGGCCGCAGGACCGCCACACCCTGATGAAGGTGATGGAGGGCGTCGAGGACATCCCCGAAATCGTCATGCAGGAAGGCGTGCCCTGGAACTGGCAGAGCTTCCCCGAATACCTCGACGCTCTGGCCGCGCGCCGCTGCGACATCGACTTCGCCGCCCAGGTGCCGCACGCGCCGCTGCGCGTCTTCGTGATGGGCCAGCGCGGCGTCGACCGAGAGCCGGCGACGGCACAGGACATGGCGACCATGGCGGCGCTGGTCGCCGAGGGCATCGAGGCCGGTGCGCTCGGCTTCTCGACCTCGCGCTCGCTGTTCCATCGCACGCCCGACGGCGTGCTGACCCCGACCATCACCGCCGCCGAGGAGGAGCTGACGGCGATCGCCCGCGGCATGGGCCGGATCGGCAAGGGCGTGATCCAGCTGCTCGACGATTTCGCCGACGCGACCGATGCGGGCTCGACCGAGTTCGCCATGCTGCGGCGGCTGGTCGAGGCCTCGGGGCGGCCGCTGTCGTTCACCCTGCTCGACATCTCGATCTATCCCGGCCGCTGGAAGACCCTGCTGCGCGAGGTCGAGCGCGCCAACCGCGACGGCCTCTCGATCAAAGGCCAGGTCGCCGGCCGGCCCGTCGCGCTGCTCTATGGGCTGGAGCTGTCGTTCAATCCGTTCTCGACCTGCCCGAGCTACGCCCAGGTGGCCGACCTGCCGCTGGATCGGAAGCTCGCCAAGCTGCGCGATCCGGCGATGCGCGCGAAGCTGCTGGCCGAGGAGCCGACCTATCGCAATCCGCAGATGCTCGCTTTCATGCGCAGCGTCGGCAACATGTACGTGCTGGGCGATCCGCCGAACTACACGCCGCCGGGCGAGAGCCGGCTCGACAAGCGCGCGGCCAAGCTCGGCGTGACGCCGCTGGAACTGGCCTACGACCTGCTGGTCTCGGGCGACGGTCGTACCATCCTGTTCCATCCCGGCGCCAACTACACCGACTCATCCGACGCCAACATGGCGAGCATGCTGCATCACGACGACACGGTGATGGCGCTGGGCGACGGCGGCGCGCATTACGGCATGATCTGCGATGCGAGCTATACCACCCACGCGTTGACCTACTGGACGCGCGACCGCATCGGCGAGCGCTGGCCGCTGCCGTGGGCGGTGCAGCAGCTCACCGACGTGCCGGCGCGGCTGGTCGGCCTCGGCGATCGCGGCCGGCTGGCGCCGGGCACCAAGGCCGACGTCAACGTGATCGATCTCGACAATCTCAAGGTCGCCGCGCCGCATCCCGTGCACAACCTGCCGGGCGGCGGCCGCCGCCTCGAGCAGAAGGCCGACGGCTACCGCGCCACCGTCGTGTCGGGCGCGATCACCTATCGCGACGGCCAGTTCACCGGCGCGCTGCCGGGCCGGCTGGTCCGCGGCGCGCAGGCTAACCCTCCCCATTCAAATGGGGAGGTGTCGCGGTAACCCGCGACGGAGGGGTCATGGGCAACCCTTCTGCGTCGCGGCCTCTGACCCCTCCGTCGCCGTAAGACGGCGACACCTCCCCATATGAATGGGGAGGATTATCTGTTGTTCTTCTTGCGCCACTCCGCGAAGAGCTCGAGCGACTTGGGATCGGTCGCGGGATAGAGGCCGAAGATGCCCGAGCCCGCGTGCACCCGCTCCGCGACGAAGTCCTCGTAGGCCGTCATCTCGACCGCCTCGGCCGCGATTTCGTCGGCGAGATGGGCGGGGATCACGATCACGCCGTCCCTGTCGCCCAGGATCACGTCGCCCGGGAACACCGGGGCGTCGCCGCAGGCGATCGGCACGTTGATGTCGATCGCGTGGTGCAAGGTCAGGTTGGTCGGCGCGCTCGGCCGGTGGTGATAGGCCGGGAAGTTCAGCGCCGCGATCTCCGCCGAATCGCGGAAGCCGCCGTCGGTCACCACGCCGGCGACGCCGCGCTTCATCAGCCGCGTCACCAGGATCGCGCCGGCCGAGGCCGCGCGCGCATCCTTGCGGCTGTCCATCACCAGGACGGCGCCGGGCGGGCAGTCCTCGACCGCCTTGCGCTGCGGATGGCTGCGGTCGCGGAACGCCTCGAGCTTGTTGAGGTCCTCGCGCGCCGGGATGTAGCGCAAGGTGAAGGCCTCGCCGACCAGAGTCGGCTGGTTCGGCGACAAGGGATGGACATCCTGGATTGCCTGGATGCGATGGCCGCGCTTGAACAAAGCGGTCGCCGCGGTCGGCGTGCTGACGGTCAGGAGCTTGTCGCGGGTCTCGGTCTTCATGGTGTGCCTCAGTAGATCGACGGCTCGGCGACCGGCGCGCCGAACCTGGTCTCGAGGAAGTCGAAGTCACAGCCCTCGTTGGCCTGCTTGATGTGGCGGGTGAACATCCAGCCGTAGCCGCGCTCGTAGCGCGCTTCAGGCTTCTTCCACGCCGCCTTGCGTCTGGCCAGCTCCTCGTCCGACACGTTCATGTCGATGGTGCGCTTGTCGACATCGAGCGAGATCATGTCGCCGGTCTTCACCAGCGCCAGCGGCCCGCCGATATAGCTCTCGGGCGAGACGTGCAGGATGCAGGCGCCGTAGCTGGTGCCGCTCATGCGGCTGTCGCTGAGCCGCACCATGTCGCGCACGCCCTGCTGCACCAGCTTCTTCGGGATCGGCAGCATGCCCCATTCCGGCATGCCCGGCCCGCCCTGCGGGCCCGCGTTGCGCAGGATCAGCACGGTGTCCTCGGTGACGTCGAGATCGTCGCGGTCGATCGCGGCCTTCATCGACGGATAGTCGTCGAACACCAGCGCCGGCCCGGTGTGCTTCAGGAATTTTTCCGCGCAAGCCGAGGGTTTGATCACGCAGCCGTCGGGCGCCAGGTTGCCCTTCAGCACCGCCAGCGCGCCCTCCTTGTAGATCGGGTTCGCGACCGTGCGGATCACGTCGTCGTTGTAGATCTCCGCGCCCTTCACATTCTCGCCCAGCGTCTTGCCGGTGACGGTCAGGACGTCGAGATGCAGGTGGTCGCGGATCTGCTCCAGCAGGCCGGGCAGGCCGCCGGCATAGAAGAAATCCTCCATCAGGTACGTGGTCCCGGAGGGCCGGATGTTGGCGATCACCGGCACCTTTCGGCTGGCGCGCTCGAAATCGTCGAGCCCGACGTCTTCATGGCCGGCGCGGCGGGCCAGCGCGATCAGATGGATGATGGCGTTGGTCGAGCAGCCGACCGCCATCGCCGCGGCGATGGCGTTGAGGAAGGCGTTCTTCGACAGGATCTTCCTCGGCGTCAGATCCTCCCACACCATGTCGACGATGCGCCGGCCGGATTCGGCGGCCATGCGGATGTGGTTGGCGTCGGCCGCCGGGATCGACGAGGCGCCGGGCAGCGACATGCCGAGCGTCTCGGCCATCGCCATCATGGTCGCGGCCGTGCCCATGGTCATGCAGGTGCCGTAGCTGCGCGCGATGCCGGCCTCGACGTCGACCCAGTCGTCGTCCGAGATCTTGCCGGCGCGCCGCTCGTCCCAGTACTTCCAGGCGTCCGACCCGGAGCCCAGCACCTTGCCCTTCCAGTTGCCGCGCAGCATCGGCCCGGCCGGCAGGTAGATCGCCGGGAGGTTCATGCTGATCGCGCCGAGCAGCAGCGCCGGCGTGGTCTTGTCGCAGCCGCCCATCAGCACCACGCCATCAACGGGGTGCCCGCGCAAAAGCTCCTCGGCGTCCATGGCGAGCAGGTTGCGGTAGAGCATGGTGGTGGGCTTGAGAAAGCTCTCCGACAGCGACAGCGCCGGCAGCTCCATCGGGAAGCCGCCGGCCTGCAGGATGCCGCGCTTCACGTCGTCGACGCGGCTCTTGAAATGCATGTGGCAGGGCTGTGCCTCGGACCAGGTGTTGAGGATGGCGATCACCGGCTTGGCAACCCAATCCTCCGGCCCGTAGCCCATCTGCATGGCGCGCGAGCGGTGGCCGAAGGCGCGCAGGTCGTCGGGCGCGAACCAGCGGGCGCTGCGCAGCTCCTGGGGCGATTTCTTGGCGGCCGTCGTCATTGCATGTTCCTCCGTCGGCCCCGATCATAGCCTGAAATGTCGAGACTGCTGCTCACCCACGTTCCGCAAGCCCGCCGCCAATACTACGGCGACCGGGCGCTCGCTCGCCTGCACGAGCTGGTCGAGGTCAAGTTGCACGAGGGCGACGCGCCGCTCGACGCAAAGGGCCTGATCACGGCCGCGCAGGACGTCGACTTCATCATTGCCGACCGCGCCACTCCTGTTCCGGCCGAGGTCTTCTCCGCCTTGCCGAAGCTCAAGGTCGTGATGCGCAGCGCCATCGACATCCGCAACATCGACCAGGCGGCGGCCTCCAAGGCGGGCGTGCTGGTCGCCCATGCCGAGGCGGGCTTCGTGCCGTCGGTGGTCGAGCTGACGGTGGGCCTGCTGGTCGATCTTTCCCGGGGGATGAGCCGCGCGGCAGCAGCCTATCACCGCGGCGAGAAACCGGAGATCCGGGTCGGCCGGCAGCTTGGCGGCAGCACGGTCGGCATCATCGGCTATGGCCGCATCAGCCGCGCGCTCGCGCCGGTGCTGGCGACGCTCGGGATGAAGGTGCTGGTGTCCGATCCCTATGCGCAGGTCGACGACCGGCGGTTCGAGAAGCGCGACCTGCCGGCGCTGATGGCCGAATCCGACTACGTCGTCTGCCTGGCGATCGCCAACGAGGAGACCGAGAATCTGGTCAACGCGGCCGCCTTCGCCCGCATGAAGCCGGACGCCTTCTTCATCAACATGTCGCGCGGCAATCTTGTCGACGAAAAGGCGCTTTTGCAGGTGCTGACGGAAAACCGCATCGCCGGTGCTGCGATGGATGTCGGCCGGGCAGCCGACCAGATGCCGTCGCCGGAACTCGCCCGGCTGGAAAACGTTATCGCGACGCCCCATATCGGGGGTCTGACCCCTCCAGCGAGCGAAAGCCAGGCGTTCGACACCGTCCGTCAGGTCGAGGCGCTGGTGAAGGGGGAGGTCCCGCCGGGAGCGGCGAACCTCGAGGATTGGACGCGACGAGGCTGACCATGCTGCCCAGCAGTCCCGATCTCTTTGCCGCCCACGTCGCCGAACAGGACGTGGGCGACTACTGCGTCTCAGAGCCCGGCTGGTACGCCCTGGACGATGCCGAGCACGTCGTGCTCGGCCCGTTCGTCAGCCTGGCCGAGTGCGAGCGCAACATCCGCGATCACGAGCGGACGAAGGCGCTGAAGCACTGAGCGGCGCCGCAGCCACACTCGTCATCCCGAGCGCAAGCGAGGGATCTTTCGGTTGCAGGAAAGATCCCCTCGCTACGCTCGGGATGACAGCGTCTCGCGATGCGTGATGCTGTCAGTTGCCCGGCCCGCGCTCCATCGAGTAGGGCTGCCAGCGCTGCAGCTTGGACTTCTCCAGGATCATCGGGTTGACGCAGGCGCGCGGCCACTTGCCCGACAGCACCAGCGACAGCTCGGCACCGACGCGGCGCTTGCGCGCCTTGTCGAAGCGGTCCGACGCCGAGGCGACATGCGCCGTCAGGATGACCTGGTCCATGCCGAGCAGCGGATTGTTGTGGCCGACCGGCTCGGTCTCGAGCACGTCGAGGCCGGCGCCGGCGATCCAGCCTTCCTGCAGCGCCTTGATCAGCGCCGGCTCGTCGACCGTCGAGCCGCGGCCGGTGTTCACGAACAGCGCCGTCTTCTTCATCTTGCGGAAGTGCTGCTCCTTCATCAGGTGATGGGCGTCCTTGGTGCCGGGCGCGTGCATCGAGATGATGTCGGAGCGCTGCAGCAGCTCGTCGTAGCCGACCGGCTGCACGCCGTGCTCGCTCATCACCAGCTCCTCGATGTAGGGATCGTAGGCCAGCATCTGGAAGCCGAACGGCGCGGCACGCTTGGCGACGCCGCGCGCGACGTGGCCGAACGAGATGAAGCCCAGCGTCATGCCCATCAGGCGCGGGAACTGGTAGAGCATCGGCCGCGCCTTGGCCCATTCGCCCTTGCGCACCATCTGGTCCTGCACGACCAGGCGGCGCCACGAGGCGAGGATCAGGGTCATGGCATGGTCGGCGACCTCCTCGATGAAGGTGTCGGGCACGTTGGTGACCGGGACGCCCATCGCGGTCGCCGCCTCGACATCGACCGAATCGACGCCGACGCTGCCTAGCGACACCACCTTCAGCTTCTTGCCGGCCTCGATGACCTTGGCGGTGATGCGCGGCCGGCCCTTGCCGTAGATCGCGTCGGCGTCGACCACCGCCTTCAGCAGGGCCGCATCGTCGCCCGCTACCTCGACGATCTCGGCGCCCAGGGCGGCCAGGGATTCCATTTCCAGGGAATGATCGGTGTTGCCGGGCCCGGTCGTCACGATCTTGAAATTAGCCACGTGTTGTCTCCTCCACGGATTTGTCCGTACTGTAGCGGCAGGAGGGATCGATGTCCGCCAGCAAGAATGTCCTGTTGATCGTCGTCGACCAGTGGCGCGGCCTGATGCTGCCCAAGCTCGGCGCGGATTACCTCAAGCTGCCCAACATCGACGCGCTGTGCGCCGAGGGCGTGACCTTCCGCAACCATTTCACGCAGTCCGTGCCGTGCGGCCCGGCGCGGGCGAGCCTGCTGACCGGGCTCTACCTGATGAATCACCGCGCGGTGCAGAACACCATCCCGCTCGATGCGCGCTTCACCAATCTCGCGCACGAGCTGCGCCGCGGCGGCTACGATCCGGCGCTGGTCGGCTACACCACGACCACGCCCGATCCGCGCACCACCGCGCCCAACGACCCGCGCTTCTTCGTGCTGGGCGACATCATGGAGGGCTTCCATTCGGTCGGCGCGTTCGAGAACCGCGACGCCTATTTCGGCTGGGTGGCGAGCCAGGGCTTCAAGCTGCCGCAGAACCGCGACGACGTCTGGCTGCCGCAAGGCGCCTCGCCGGGCGGCGCAACCGCGAACCCGGCGGTGATCCCGAAGGAGCTGTCGGACACCGCGTGGTTCACCGAGCGCGGGCTCGCCTACCTGCAGGGCATCGCCGCGCGCGCCAATAGCGACGGCGGCTACGGCCGCAAGCCGTGGTTCTTGCATCTCGGCTACTACCGGCCGCATCCGCCGTTCATCGCGCCGGCGCCCTACAACGCGATGTACCGGCCCGAGGACATGCCGAAGGTCGTGCGCGCATCGTCGCCGGCCGAGGAGGCCAGGCAGAACGCGCTGACCGCCTACTACGTCAACAACATCAAGCAGGCGTCGTTCTTCCAGGACGGCAAGAAGCCCGGCTCGGAGATGGGCGAGGCCGAGGTGGCGCAGATGCGCGCCACCTATTGCGGCCTGATGAGCGAGATCGACGACCATCTCGGCCGCGTCTTCGCCTATCTCAAGGCGACCGGGCAGTGGGACAACACGCTGATCGTCTTCACCTGCGACCACGGCGAGCAGCTCGGCGACCATCAACTGCTGGGCAAGATCGGCTACTTCGACGAATCCTATCGCATCCCGCTGATCGTCCGCGATCCGCGGCCCGAGGCGAACGGCACGCGCGGCACCATCGTCGAGAAGTTCACCGAGACCATCGACACCATGCCGACCATTCTCGAATGGCTCGGCCTGCCGGTGCCGCGCCAGTGCGACGGCCGGGCGTTGCTGCCATTCGTCGAGGGCAACCCGCCGTCCGACTGGCGGACCGAAGTGCACTACGAGTTCGACTTCCGCGACCTGCACTACAGCCAGCCCGAATCGGCGCTCGGCGTGCCGATGGACAAGTGCGGCCTCGCGGTGGTGCAGGACGAGAACTACAAGTACGTCCACTTCGCCGCCCTGCCGCCGCTGTTCTTCGACCTCAAGGCCGATCCCGGCCAGTTCGTGAACCGCGCCGACGATCCGGCCTATGCCGCCCGGGTCGGCGAATATGCGCAGAAGATGCTGAATTGGCGGCTGGGCTACGCCGATCGCACCCTGACCGGCTATCGCGCCACGCCGAAGGGGCTGGAGATGCGCGCCGCCTGAGTTTTCTGCCATCCTGAGCGCAGCGAAGGACCTAGCGCCAGCCATGGACGCGCTCTTTGGAGCAGGCGCTAGGTCCTTCGCTTCGCTCAGGACGACAGTTGGGCTAGGCTTCGCGCATGACCCAGGACCTCTATCGCCGCACCGGCGCCGGCACGCATCCGGCCAACCTGTCGCCCGAGTACAAGTCGACGGGCGGCCGCGCGCCGCGGCAGCCTGCGATCGTGCTGCCGCAGACCCTGTCGGAGATCACCGGCCCGCTGCTCGAGGCCGAGCGGCTGGATGCGCTGGAGAACGACCTCACCCGGCAGCGCTCGGGCGAGCCGCTCGGCGAGCGCATCGTCGTGCACGGCCGCGTGCTCGACGAGAACGGCAAAGCCATTCCGAAGGCGATGGTCGAGATCTGGCAGTGCAATGCCGCCGGCCGCTATCACCATCCCGGCGACCAGCACGACGCGCCGCTCGATCCCAACTTCTACGGCGGCGGCCGGGTGCGCGCCGACGAGGATGGCGGCTACCAGTTCATCACGATCAAGCCCGGCGCCTATCCCTGGAAGAACCATCACAACGCCTGGCGGCCGGCGCACATCCACTTCTCGCTGTTCGGGCCGGCCTTCGCGACGCGCCTGATCACCCAGATGTACTTCCCCGCCGATCCGCTGCTCGCCTACGACCCGATCTACAATTCGGTGCCGGCTGGCGCGCGCGAGCGCCTGCAGGCGGCGTTCGACATGGAGAGCACGCGGCCCGAATGGGCGCTCGCCTACAGGTTCGACATCGTGCTGCGCGGCCGCAACGCCACGCCCCTGGAAAACTGAAAATGCAGCCGACGCCGTCGCAGACCATCGGCCCGTTCTACTGGGGCACCATCGTCAAGGTCTACCGCGCCGACCTGGCACCACCGGGCGTCGCCGGCGAGCGCCTCTCGGTCGCGCTCGTGCTGCACGACGCCGAGGGCGCCATCGTGCCCGACGGCCTGTTCGAGATCTGGCAGGCCAACAGCCATGGCCGCTACAACCATCCCGAGGACCGCCGCAACCTGCCGCTCGATGCCGGCTTCGAAGGCTACGGCCGCGCCTCGACCTTCACCGACGGCTGCAGCACCTTCGACACCGTAAAGCCCGGCCGCGTGCCGTGGCCGGCGGGCGGCATGCAGGCGCCGCACATCAATGTCTCGATCTTCGCCCGCGGTTTGCTGAACCGCGTCGCGACGCGGCTCTATTTCGACGGCGACCCGGCCAACGCCGAGGATCCGGTGCTGAAGATGGTCGATCCGGCGCGGCGCTCGACGCTGATCGCCAGGAAGGACGCCAAGGGCGCCTGGCGCTTGCCGATCCATCTCGGCGGTCCGAACGAAACCGTCTTCTTCGACGTCTGATGGCGGGCGCGCTCGTCAACGCGCTGGGCGCCGCCGCGGCGACCGCAGACGCCTTCTCCGACCGCAATACGCTGCGCCACATGCTGCGCTTCGAGGCGGCATTGGCGAAGGCCGTGGCGGATGCCGGCCTGATCCCGAAGAAGCATGCCGCCACCATCGCCGCTGCCTGCGATGCGTCGCTCTACGATCCCGCGCCGCTCGCCGAGGCGGCGCGCCGTACCGCGACGCTGACCGTGCCGGTGGTCAAGGCGCTGACTGCGGAAGTCGCCAGGCGCGACAAGGACGCCGCCGACTACGTCCATTGGGGTGCCACCAGCCAGGACGTGCTGGACACCGCGATGGTGCTGCAGCTCGGCGAGGCGCTGCCGCCTTTGCTGAAGGACATCGAGGCCATCGTCGCGGCTTTTGCGGCTCACGCCGAGAAGCATCGCGCGACGCCGATGCTCGGCCGCACGCTGCTGCAGCCGGCGACACCGCTGGCGCTCGGCCAGAAGATCGCCGGCTGGGCATCCGATCTCGACCGCGCGAAGCAGCGCCTGGCGGAGAGCTACGCCGAGAGTCGGGTCGTGCAGTTCGGCGGCGCCTCGGGCTCGCTGTCGGCGCTGGGCGACAAGGCCGAGGCGGTGATGACGGTTCTGGCGCAGGAGCTGGCGTTGCCGTTGCCGCCGGCGCCGTGGTTCACGCAGCGCGTGCGCGTCGCGGCGCTGGCGCAAGACATCGCCCTGGTCTGCGGCGCGCTGGGCAAGGCCGCCCGCGACATCTCGCTGATGATGCAGATCGAGGTCGGCGAGGCGGCCGAGCCGTCGGGCCCCGGCCGCGGCGGCTCCTCGACCATGCCGCACAAGCGAAACCCGGTCGGCGCGGCGCTGACGCTGGCCGCCGCCAACCGCGCACCCCAGCTCGCCGCGACCGTCGTCGGCGGCATGGTGCAGGAGCACGAGCGCGCGCTGGGCGGCTGGCAGTCGGAATGGCCGACTTTGGCGGCGCTGTGCGAGACCCTGGGCTCTGCGGTCGAGGCCATGAAAGAGGTGGCGCCCGGCCTCGCGATCGACACCGCCGCGATCCAGGCCAACATGGATGCGACCGAGGCGGCAGTCTTCGCCGAGCGGGCGACGTTCCTGCTGGCGGAGACGATGGGCAAGGCGAAGGCCGGCGCGATCGTCGAGAAGGCGCTGGCGCAGGGCGGCTCGTTCGTTTCAGCTCTCGGCCAGCTCGAGAAGGAGCTGGCCGATTCAGGATCGTTGCTCGGCTATTCGCCGAGCTTCGTCGATCGGTTGCTCGAAAGCCTCAAGCGTTAGGCCGGCGCGGCGCCCTGCGTCGCGGTGTAGACGGCGTAGAGCGACTGGCTCGCCGCCATGAACAGCCGGTTGCGCTTGGGGCCGCCGAAGCTGATGTTGCCGCACACTTCCGGCAGCCGGATGCGGCCCAGCAGCTTGCCTTCGGGCGACCAGCAGGTGACGCCGCTGTAGCCCAGGTTGCGGCCGGCATTGCTCGAGGCCCAGACATTGCCGAACACGTCGCAGCGCACGCCGTCGGGGCCGCACTTGATGCCGTCGATCATGAAGTCGGAGAACCGCTTGCCGTTGCTCGCCTTGTGATCGGCGCCGATGTCGAACACCCAGACGTCGCCCTTGCCGCCGGGCCCGGTGTCGCCCGGTCCCTTGCCGGTGCTGACGACGTAGAGCTTCTTGTAGTCGGGCGAGAAGCAGAGGCCGTTCGGATCGGGCACCTGGTCCTCGCCGACCACCAGCTCGACCTTGCCGGCGGTGTCGACGCGGTAGGTGCCGGTCGGCAGCTCGCGCTTGAACTCGCCGATGCCCTCCGCCTGGCCGAGCCTGGGATTGATCTTGCCGGCGGGATTGCTCGGCCCGCCGGCCGCATCGGTCGTGCCCTCGTAGAGCTGGCCGCCGTAGGGCGGATCGGTGAACCAGTAGCTGCCGTCGGGATGCGCCACGACGTCGTTGGGCGAATTGAGCCGCTTGCCGTTGTACTTGTCGGCGATGACCACGACCGAGCCGTCGGTCTCGTAGCGCGTCACGCGGCGCGTCAGGTGCTCGCAGGAAAGCTGGCGGCCCTGGAAGTCGAAGGTGTTGCCGTTGCTGTTGTTGGACGGCGAGCGGAACACGCTCACGTGGCCGTCGTCCTCGATCCAGCGTAGTTGCCGGTTGTTGGGGATGTCGCTCCAGATCAGGTAGCGGCCGACCGAGTTCCAGGCCGGGCCTTCGGCCCACAGCGCGCCGGTCCATAGCCGCTTGATCGCAGCGTTGGGCTGGGCGAGCCCCTTGAACGATGGATCGACGTCGATGATGTCGGGGTCCCAGAAGTAGGTGGTCGGCGCGCCGCGCGGGCTGAAGTCGCGCGGCGGCGTGGTGATGGTGGTGGCGGGCGCGGCCGGGCCCGCGGGCGGGGCGGGCGTCGGCGTCTGCGCACGGACGATGGCGGGTGCCAGCAGGACGGTGGCGCCGGCGGCGCCGATCACGCCGCGGCGTGACACATGAGGCGCGCGTTGTTGCTGCGACATGGCGTTCTCCTCCGGAAGTTTTCTGGTGGGCAACGCTTACGCGACCGTGATCGAGCCTAGGCCTCGGTTCGCTAGGCGGCAACGATGGTCTGGCACAGGAGTCGCATAGCTGGCCGTGTATTACGCAGGGGTCCGCATCATGACGCTGTCACGCCGTTCGCTCCTCGCCGGGACCGCCGCACTCGGTCTGCCACCGGTCGCCTGGGCGCAGGAGAAGGTTGTGCGTTACGGCATTCCGATGACCGACATCCCGCTGACCACCGGCCAGCCGGACCGCGGCGCCAAGCAGGATGCGCTGGCGGCGCAGATCCACGCCAGGGCGGTCGACGATGCGGCGATGGTCTAGGTCTATCACGACACCATGCCGCGGGCGCTGTCGCCGCGCATCAAGACCTACGTCCAGGCGCAGAGCTGGTTCCAGGACCTGGCATTGATCGCGATGTGACCGGCGGTGGCCACCGGCAAATCAGTTGACGTCCAGTACACTTTTCAGGAGGACGCCAAAAACGGTGAAGACACCGGCCGTGATGGCGACGGCCAGAGGCATCCATACCTGCCATCGTTCTGCGCGCTTGACCTCCCGGTCGTGCAGCTCGACCGCGAGCTCGAGCAGGGTTGCCGTGTAGTCGGCATCGAGGGGTTTTCGCGAATCGTCGGCTTCGCGGGGCGTCACGTGCCGAGCGACAAGAGAAACCCGATTCGTGCCGCTTGAAAGCCGAAAGAATTCCGGGTGCTTCTCGGCTACATCCGACCACGACGAGGCCGAACCGGGAGGGCCTTGCAGCCCTCTCGCCAATCCCTCCGCGCTTCGATGTGCGTGCTTGTCCAGCGCGAGAACCTGGATGAGGGCCAGGACGTCGGATAGCCGTCCGTTGACGACGTACGAAGAAGCCTTGGATTTCATGCCTCCCCCCGATTCGTCCCGCGTCAGGCATAGACGACTTTGATGACCTCTATCTCGTCGATGCCCTGCGGCGTGCGCATCTTCACGACGTCGCCTTCCTCGGCCTTGAGCAGCGCCTTGGCGATCGGCGAGATCCAGCTCACGTGTCCCTTGTCGAGCTCGACCTCGTCGACGCCGACGATCTTGATGGTGCGCTCCTCGCCGCGGCCGTTGGCATAGGTCACCGTGGCGCCGAAGAACACCTGGTCGGTCCTGGCGCGCTTGGCCGGATCGACGACCTCGGCGTTGGCCAGCCGCTTGCTGAGATAGCGGACGCGGCGGTCGATCTCGCGCAGCCGCTTCTTGCCGTAGATGTAGTCGCCGTTCTCCGAGCGGTCGCCGTTGCCCGCGGCCCAGCTCACGACCTTCACCACCTCGGGCCGCTCCTTGCGCATCAGCGAATCGAGCTCCTCGCGCATCCGCGCGAAGCCCGCGGGCGTCATGTAGTTCTTGGCGGCGAGCGGCAGGCCGCCGGACTCTTCCGGCAGGTCGTCGTCGTCCGCGCCGTCGTCTTCCTTGGTGAAGGCTTTGCTCATGTCGGTCCTTACTCTATCAACGGGGCCGATGGACGTCAGCCGACCCCGCCTGCAGCGTGCCTCCGGCCACAGCCGCGTGGTCTTCGCCATGCGGGACGGGCAGACGCGGCTTGCCGATCTCTATCAACGCGATCCCTGCCGGGTGTTGTTCCCCGACCCGGAGCCCGGCGAGCCGCCGCAGGCGGTGCTGGTCACCACCTCGGGCGGCGTCACCGACGGCGATTCCCTCACGATGGCTGTCGAGGTCGGGCCGGGCGCGACCGCCGTCGCCGCGACCCAGGCGGCGGAGAAGATCTATCGCGCCGCCCGGTCCGCCGAGCACTGCGCCATGGACATCGCCGTGGCGGTGGGCGAGGGCGCGAGCCTCGACTGGCTGCCGCAGGAGACCATCGTGTTCCAGGGCGCGCGCCTGAAGCGCCGGACGGTGGCCGATGTCGCCGCCGGCGGCTCGCTGCTCGCCTGCGAGACGGTGGTGCTGGGCCGCGCCGCCTCGGGCGAGCGCTTCACCGGGGGCCTGCTGCTCGACTCCTGGTCGGTGCGGCGCGCCGGCAAGCTCGCCTGGACCGATACCTTGCGCGTCGAGGGCGAGACGCCGGCCGGCGCGGGCTTCGGCCCGGCCAATGCGCTGGCCACGATCATCGGCGTGTGGGACGAGCCGCAGGCAAGGTTCGAGAGGGCGCGGGCGCTGCTCGAAAGCGCAGACGCGGTGCGGGCGGGCGTGACCCTGGTGAACGGCATCATGGTCGCGCGCCTGCTGGGCGAGGCGACGGCGGTGCGGGCCGCCACGACGCGCTTTCTCGGCGATTTCCGTGGGCGTCGCCTGCCGCGCGTTTGGCACGTCTGAAGGGCTGTGGATAAAGGCTCGCCGCGCCGGTGAAAACTTCTTGCTGAGCCCGAGCCGTGCATACGGGGGCGCGTCTTGCAGAGCCGGGCTTCGGTCAAAAAATTTTTGGGACTCGCAGGCCTTCGATGCCGATGCCATCGGCATCGAAGCCGTCCCATGGCCCCCTGGGACGGGTGGGACGGGAAGCGCATTTGGCATATTTGATGCTCGCTCTATAGTGAAATCGAGGGGGAAACGAAGCCCATGAATCTGACGCCGCGGGAGAAGGACAAGCTGCTGGTCGCCATGGCGGCCACCGTGGCGCGCCGCAGGCTGGAGCGCGGCGTCAGGCTCAACCATCCCGAGGCGGTGGCGCTGATCACCGATTTCGTCGTCGAGGGCGCACGCGACGGCCGCTCGGTCGCCGATCTGATGCGCGACGGCGGCACCGTGATCCGCCGCGAGCAGGTGATGGAGGGGGTGGCCGAGATGATCTACGAGATCCAGGTCGAGGCGACCTTCCCCGACGGCACCAAGCTCGTCACCGTCCACAACCCGATCCGCTGAGGGACGCCCATGAAGCCCGGTGAGATCCTGCCTGCGAAGGGCGACCTCGAGCTCAATGCCGCCAAGAACCGCAATCCGATCACGATCGAGGTCGCCAACAGCGGCGACCGGCCGATCCAGGTGGGCAGCCATTACCACTTCTTCGAGACCAACGAGGCGCTGAAGTTCGACCGCAAGCGCGCCAGGGGCATGCGGCTCGACATCGCCGCCGGCACCGCGGTGCGCTTCGAGCCCGGCCAGTCGCGCACCGTGCGGCTGACGCCCTATCTCGGCAGCCGCGAGAGCCACGGCTTCCAGGCCAAGGTCTCGGGCAAGCTGGGGCCGATCGCCAAGGTCGGGCCGTCGAACGAGGGCCCGACGCGGATCTCGCGCGCTGCCTATGCCGGCATGTTCGGGCCGACGGTGGGCGACAAGGTGCGGCTCGCCGACACCGACCTCTTCATCGAGGTCGAGAAGGACCACACGATCTACGGCGAGGAGGTGAAGTTCGGCGGCGGCAAGGTGATCCGCGACGGCATGGGCCAGAGCCAGCGCACGCGGGCGCAAGGCGCGGTCGACACGGTGATCACCAACGCCCTGATCCTCGACCATTGGGGGATCGTGAAGGCCGACATCGGCCTCAGGGACGGCCGCATCGTCGGCATCGGCAAGGCCGGCAATCCCGATGTCCAGCCGGGCGTGACCATCGTCATCGGGCCGGGCACCGAAGCGATCGCGGGCGAGGGCAAGATCGTCACCGCCGGCGGCGTCGACTGCCACATCCACTTCATCTGCCCGCAGCAGATCGACGACGCGCTCTATAGCGGCGTCACCACCATGATGGGCGGCGGCACCGGCCCGGCGCACGGCACGCTCGCCACCACGGTGACGCCGGGCCCGTGGCACATGGGCCGCATGCTGCAGGCGGCCGAAGGCCTGCCGATGAATCTCGGCTTCTTCGGCAAGGGCAACACCAGCAAGCCCGCCGGCATCAAGGAGCAGGTCGAGGCCGGCGCCTGCGGGCTGAAGCTGCACGAGGACTGGGGCACCACGCCGGCGGCGATCGACAACTGCCTGACCGTCGCCGACCGCATGGACGTGCAGGTTGCGATCCACACCGACACGCTGAACGAATCGGGCTTCGTCGAGACCACGCGCGCCGCCTTCAAGGGCCGCGCCATCGCCACCTTCCATACCGAGGGCGCCGGCGGCGGCCATGCGCCCGACATCATCCGGCTGGCCGGCGAGAAGAACGTGCTGCCGTCGTCGACCAACCCGACGATGCCTTACACGGTCAACACCGTGGACGAGCATCTCGACATGCTGATGGTCTGCCATCACCTCGATGCGCGCATCCCCGAGGACGTGGCCTTCGCCGAGAGCCGTATCCGCAAGGAGACGATCGCGGCCGAGGACATCCTCCACGACATGGGCGCCTTCTCGATGATGTCGTCCGACAGCCAGGCGATGGGCCGCGTCGGCGAGGTCGTGATCCGCACCTGGCAGACCGCCGACAAGATGAAGAAGCAGCGCGGACGCCTGAAGGAGGAGACCGGCGACAACGACAACGTCCGCGCCAAGCGCTACGTCGCCAAATACACGATCAACCCCGCGATCACCCACGGCATCTCGCGCCATGTCGGCTCGGTCGAGGTCGGCAAACGCGCCGACCTGGTGATCTGGGCGCCGGCCTTCTTCGGCGCCAAGCCCGACATGGTGCTGATCGGCGGCTCGATCGCCGCGGCGCCGATGGGCGATCCCAACGCCTCGATCCCGACGCCGCAGCCGGTCCACTACCGGCCGATGTTCGGCGCCTATGGTAGAAGCCTGGTGGCCAGCCCGGTGATCTTCACGTCTGCGGCGGCGATCGCCAAGGGCGTGGCGAAGAAGTGGGGCCTCGCAAGGCCGCTCGCGGCGGTGAAGGGCACGCGCAAGATCGGCAAGAAGGACATGGTGCACAATTCGCTCTGTCCGAAGATCGAGGTCGATCCCGAGACCTACGAGGTCCGTGCCGACGGCGAGCTGCTGACTTGCGAGCCCGCCGAGGTGCTGCCCATGGCGCAGCGCTACTTCCTGTTTTGACGCACGAGCGATGAACCGCAAAGCTTGTCATCCCGAGCGTAGCGAGGGATCTAGGGCGCATCATAGATCCCTCGCTTCGCTCGGGATGACACGGTGGGCGCTCGGGATGACAAAAGGCAGCCCATGAAACGCGCCATCGACGTCGTTCGCTCCGGGCGCTGGCCGTTGGCCGAGCGCGCCGACACCGTCACCTTGCTGTTCGACGACCGCTATCGCCGCCGCCTGCGCATGCTGGGCGACGGCGGGCTCGACTTCCTGCTCGACCTGATCGAGCCGGCCGTGCTGCACGGCGGCGACGGGCTCAGGCTGGAGGAGGGCGGCTACGTCGAGGTCAGGGCGGCCGAGGAGGACCTGGTCGAGGTGAAGGGCCGCGACGCCGCCTCGTTCGCGCGCCTCGCCTGGCATCTCGGCAACCGCCACCTGCCGGCGCAGATCGAGGGTGACCGCATCCTGATCCGCGACGACCATGTGATCATCGACATGCTGAAGGGCCTCGGCGCAGAGGTGCGCAAGGTCCGCAGCCCCTTCGATCCCGAAGGCGGCGCCTACGGCCAGCACAACCACGATCCCGACCATCGCCACGGCGCGCTGCACGCCGAGCGCCATGGCTGAGCCGCTCTATCGCCTGCTCGCGTGGCTGTCGCCGGCCTATCCGATCGGCGGCTTCAGCTACAGCCACGGCATCGAGACCGCGATCGAGGAGGGCTTCGTCATCAATCGCGCCTCGCTGGTCGCCTGGCTGCAAACCGTGCTTGGTGCCGGCACCGGCCGGGTCGACGGCGCGCTGTTCGCATCAGCGTGGCGCGCGGCCGAGGCGAAGGACTGGCCGGCCTTCGATGCGGTCGCCGGACGCGCTGCGGCCTGGCGCGGCACGTCGGAGATGGCGCTGGAATCGCGCCAGCAGGGCGGCTCGTTCCTGTCGATCACCCGCACGGCCTGGCCGCATCCCGATCTCGACGCGGCGCATCAGCGTCTGGTTGGCGAGATCGCCTTGCCGGTCGCCGTCGCGCTGGCGGCGGCGGCGCACGGCATCGCGTTGGAGGCCGCGCTCGAAGGCTACCTGCAGGCCTTCACCGCCAACCTGATCTCGGCCGCGGTGCGCGCCGTGCCGTTGGGGCAGAGCGACGGCCAGATCGCGCTGGCGAGCCTGGAGCCTGCCGTGCGCATGGCCGTGCAGGCGGCGCTGGCCGGCGATCTCGACGAGGTCGGCACCGCCACGCCGCTGCTCGACTGGTGCTCGATGCGTCACGAGACGCAGTATACCCGGCTGTTCCGCTCATGACCTGGCTGGCGGCCGTCCTCACGGCGGCATTCACGGCGATTGCCGCGCTGCATGTCTACTGGGGCTTGGGCGGCATCTGGCCGGCGCGCAATACCGCCGATCTGGCGCGCGCCGTGATCGGCGATGGCCGCACGCGGATGCCGCCGCCCTGGGCCTGCTTCGGTGTCGCCCTCCTGCTGCTGATCGTGGCGGCGTGGCCGTGGGCGATGCTGGCGCATCCGGACAGCCCGCCAGTGCTGGTGGTCGGCATCGTCGCGGCGGCGATCTTTTTCGTGCGGGGCTCGGCCGGCTATAGTCCGCGCTGGCGGGCGCGCTTCTCGACCGAGCCGTTCGCCACCTGGGACATGCAACTCTATTCGCCGCTCTGCATGATCCTGGCGACCGGCTTGATGGCTTTGTTGGCACAGGGAATATGAGATGACGATGCGAGGCCCCTTGCGGGTGGGCGTGGGCGGACCGGTCGGCTCGGGCAAGACTGCCCTGGTCGAGCGGCTGTGCAAGAAGATGCGCGAGACCTACGAGTTGGCCGTGGTCACCAACGACATCTACACCAAGGAGGACGCCGAGTTCCTGACCCGCGCCGGCGCGCTCGCGCCCGAGCGCATCGTCGGCGTCGAGACCGGCGGCTGCCCACACACCGCGATCCGCGAGGACGCCTCGATCAATCTCGCCGCTGTATCGGACATCGTGCGCAAATGGCCCGCCGTCGAGGTGGTGTTCGTCGAATCGGGTGGCGACAATCTCGCCGCGACCTTCTCGCCCGAGCTGGCCGATCTCACGATCTACGTCATCGATGTCGCCGCCGGGGAGAAGATCCCGCGCAAGGGCGGGCCGGGCATCACCCGCTCCGACCTGCTGGTGATCAACAAGATCGACCTCGCGCCGCTGGTCGGCGCCAATCTCGACGTCATGGACCGCGACGCCCGCAAGATGCGCGGCCAGCGGCCGTTCCTGTTCTCCAACCTCAAGGAGAACAAGGGCGTCGACGAGATCGCGGCCTTCATCGTCCGCCAGGGCGGCTTGCCCGTCCGCTGAGAATGGGAGAAAAATACGCGATGCCCCGTATCCTCGCTTTGTCAGCTTTGTTTCTGGCGATCGCCAGCCCGGCCTTCGCCCATCCGGGCCATGCCGAATCGGGTTTCCTCCACCCGTTGATCGGCGCCGACCATCTCCTGGCGATGGTGGCGGTGGGCATGTGGGCGGCCTTCCTGGCGACCCGCCGGCCGGCCGCTTCCTTCTGGGTCCCGGCCGCCTTCATGCTGATGATGGCCTTTGGGGCAGCTGCCGGATTCGCGGGCATAAAACTGCCCTTCTCGGAGGCGGGCATCCTGGCCTCGGTTTTCATGCTCGGTGGCCTTGTCGTGGCCGCCGTGCGGCTGCCGCTCGCCACCGCCATGCTGCTGGTCGGCTGGTTTGCCGCGCTGCACGGCTATTCCCACGCCGCCGAGGCGCCGGCCGGCGACCCGGGCAGCTACATGCTGGGCTTCCTGGCGGCGACCGCCCTGCTCCATGCCGTGGGCCTGGGACTCGGCTGGGTTGCCCAGCGGCTGACCGGCAACCTGGGGATGCGGGCCTTGGGCGGCCTCGTCATGGTTGGCGGCGCGCTGGTGCTGGCGGCCCACTAACAGGCCATTGGGCCCCATTTCCCGGCCTCCGGGCCGGGTTGGCACGCTTCTCGCTTTCTTGGGCTCCGGCGGGGGTATTCCGTCGGAGAAGAACAAGGAGAAGCGGGATGAAGTTGGGTTCGATCTTTCGGACGAGCCTCGTCGCCGCCGGCCTGCTGGCCGGCGCCGCGGGCAGCGCGTTCGCGCAAGCAGGGGATACGATCAAGGTCGGCATCCTCCATTCCCTATCCGGCACGATGGCGATCAGCGAGACGACCCTGAAGGACGTCATGCTGATGCTGATCGACGAGCAGAACAAGAAGGGCGGTCTGCTCGGCAAGAAGCTCGAGGCGGTGGTCGTCGACCCGGCGTCGAACTGGCCGCTGTTCGCCGAGAAGGCGCGCGAGCTGCTGCAGAAGGACAAGGTCGCCGCGGTGTTCGGCTGCTGGACCTCGGTCAGCCGCAAGTCGGTTCTGCCGGTGTTCGAGGAGCTGAACGGCATCCTGTTCTACCCGGTGCAGTACGAGGGCCAGGAGAGCCAGCGCAACGTGTTCTACACCGGCGCCGCGCCGAACCAGCAGGCGATCCCGGCGGTCGACTACCTGATGAGCAAGGACGGCGGCGAGGTGAAGCGCTGGGTCCTGGCGGGCACCGACTACGTCTATCCGCGCACGACCAACAAGATCCTCGAGGCGTACCTGCTGCAGAAGGGCGTCGCCAAGGAAGACATCATGATCAACTACACGCCGTTCGGTCACTCCGACTGGCAGTCGATCGTGGCGGACATCAAGAAGTTCGGCTCGGCCGGCAAGAAGACGGCAGTGGTCTCGACCATCAACGGCGACGCCAACGTCCCGTTCTACAAGGAGCTCGGCAACCAGGGCATCAAGGCCAAGGACATCCCGGTCGTGGCGTTCTCGGTCGGCGAGGAAGAGCTCGCCGGCGTCGACACCAAGCCGCTGGTCGGCCATCTCGCGGCCTGGAACTACTTCCAGTCGGTCAAGAACCCGACCAACGAGGCGTTCATCAAGTCCTGGCAGACCTTCACCAAGAACCCCAAGCGCGTGACCAACGATCCGATGGAAGCGCACGTCATCGGCTTCAACATGTGGGTCGAAGCGGTCAAGAAGGTCGGCACGACGGACCCGAACAAGGTCATCGACGGCATCGTCGGCATCAAGGTCCCGAACCTGACCGGCGGCGTGTCGGAGATGCTGCCGAACCACCACATCACCAAGCCGGTGCTGATCGGCGAGATCGAGGCCAACGGCCAGTTCGACGTGGTGTGGAAGACGCCGGGCCTGGTCCCGGGCGCCGCCTGGTCGCCGATCCTGGACGACTCCAAGAACCTCAAGGCCGATTGGACCTCGGCTCTGAACTGCGGCAACTACGACACCGTGGCCAAGAAGTGCATTGGCTCGGGCAAGTAAGCCCGGCCTGATCGACACACCCTGATGACACACAGGGGCGGGGCGACTTTCGAGTCGCCCCGTTCCCATCTACGAGTTAATTCTGGAAAATGTCGCTGAAGCGTCTTCTTGGCAGGGTTGTGGGAGCCCTCGCCATCCTGCTCGTGGCCGGTTCGGCTTTTGCGGCCGACCTCACGACCCTGGTGGCGAACCTGGTGACCGGCGGCTACAGCGAGCGCGACGCGGCGATCACCGCGTTGGCCGCGTCGGGCGAGGAGCGGGCGGCGCCGATCCTGCAGGCCCTGGGCGCGGGTGAGCTCTACGTCCGCAACGCCGACAAGGTGGTGGTCATCGCCAAGGGCAGCGGCAAGCAGCTCGCGCTGACCGACGCCGTCACCGGCAAGGAAGCCGGCACCGCCACCGAGGACGATCTCGAGCGGGTCAAGATCAACAACCGCCTGCGCGGCACGATCGAGTCCGTCATGGGCTCGCTCACCCTGATGAATCCCGATCCCAGGGTGCGTCGTGCGGCCGCCCAGGCGCTGTTCAGCCGGCGCGATCCGTCGGCGCTCGAGGGACTCGACAAGGCGATCGCTGCCGAGAAGGACAACGGCATCAAGCGCGCGATGGTCGAGGCGCGTGCCTCGGTGGTGCTCGCCTCGGACGCGCCGGCCGACAAGAAGGTGGAGGCCATCGCGATCGTGCGCGACCGCGGCGACCGCGACGCGATGGGGGTGCTGCAGGCGGCAGCCGCGTCGCCCGACGAAACCGTGAAGGCTGCCGCGACCGCGGCCGCCGATGCGGTGCGCCAGTCGCTCGCTGCCTGGGCGGGCGCGCAGAACGTCTGGTACGGCATCTCGCTGGGCTCGGTGCTGCTGCTCGCCGCGATCGGCCTCGCCATCACCTTCGGCACCATGGGCGTCATCAACATGGCGCATGGCGAGATGGTGATGCTGGGCGCCTACACGACCTTCGTCGTGCAGCAGGCGATCCGCAGCGCAGCACCTCAGCTCAACGATTTCTCCATCGTCATCGCCCTGCCGCTCGCTTTTCTGGTGTCGGGCCTCGTCGGCATCCTGATCGAGCGCAGCATCATCCGCTTCCTCTACGGCCGCACGCTCGACACGCTGCTCGCCACCTGGGGCCTGTCGCTGGTGCTGCAGCAGGCGGTGCGCTCGGCTTTCGGCCCGACCAATCGCGAGGTCGCGTCGCCGTCGTGGATGTCGGGCGCCTTCAAGGTCGGCCAGATCGACGTCACCTACGGCCGCCTCTGGATCGTGATCTTCGCGCTCGCCGTGTTCGCGGCTCTGCTCCTGCTGCTGCGCAAGACGCCGCTCGGCCTCTACATGCGGGCGGTGACCCAGAACCGGCCGATGGCCTCGGCCATGGGCATCCGCACGCCGCGGGTCGATGCCCTGACCTTCGGCCTGGGCTCGGGCATCGCCGGCCTCGCCGGCGTGGCGCTGAGCCAGATCGACAATGTCAGCCCGAACCTCGGGCAGGGCTACATCATCGACTCCTTCATGGTCGTGGTGTTCGGCGGCGTCGGCAATCTGTTCGGCACGCTGGTCGGCGCGACGGCGCTCGGCGTCGTCAACAAGTTCCTCGAACCCTATGCCGGCGCCGTGCTGGGCAAGATCCTGGTGCTGGTGTTCATCATCCTGTTCATCCAGCGCCGCCCGCGCGGACTCTTTGCGCTCAAGGGACGGTCAGTGGAATGATCACGCGCTTCCTCTGGAACGGCATGAGCCGCAACCTGCGCCTGTTCGTGCTGCTGGTGCTGGCGATCGGCATCGCCCTGCCATTGCTCAACCAGCTGATGCCCAGGACCAGCCCGTTCTACGTGCCGGCCTATGTGCTGCAACTGGTCGGCAAGTATCTCTGTTATGCCGCGCTGGCGCTTGCAGTCGATCTGGTCTGGGGCTTCTGCGGCATCCTCTCGCTCGGCCACGCTGCCTTCTTCGCGCTCGGCGGCTACTGCATGGGCATGTACCTGATGCGCCAGATCGGCACGCGCGGCGTCTACGGCAACCCGGTCCTGCCCGACTTCATGGTGTTCCTGAACTACAAGGAGCTGCCGTGGTTCTGGCACGGCTTCGACAGCTTCTGGTTTGCCGCCCCCATGATCGTGATCGTGCCCAGCGCGCTGGCGCTGGCGCTCGGCTGGTTCGCGTTCCGCAGCCGCGTCACCGGCGTGTACCTGTCGATCATCACCCAGGCGATGACCTACGCGCTGCTGCTCGCTTTCTTCCGCAACGACATGGGCTTCGGCGGCAACAACGGCATGACCGACTTCAAGGACATCCTGGGCTTTTCGGTCCAGTCCGACGCCACCCGCGGCGTGCTGTGCTTCGCCTCGGCGCTGGCGCTGGCGATTTTCCTGGTGATCTCGGCCGCGGTGGTGGGCTCGCGCTTCGGCAAGGCGCTGACCGCGGTGCGCGATGCCGAATCCCGCATGCGCTTCCTCGGCTACCGGGTCGAGGGCTACAAGCTCTTCGTCTTCGTGCTGTCGGCGGCTATGGCGGGCATCGCCGGCGCCCTCTACGTGCCGCAGGTCGGCATCATCAATCCCAGCGAGTTCGCGCCCGGCAACTCGATCGAGGCGGTGCTGTGGGTCGCCGTCGGCGGCCGCGGCACCCTGATCGGGCCGGTGGTCGGCGCGTTCATCGTCAACTGGGCCAAGACCTACCTGACCGGCGCGCTGCCCGAGGTCTGGCTGTTCGCCCTGGGCGCGCTGTTCATCCTGGTCACGCTGTTCCTGCCGAAGGGTGTGGTCGGGCTGTGGGGCCAGATCAAGGCGCGGAGGGCGCAACCGGCATGAACGCACCCCGCAGCACTTCCGCGCTCCTGTATCTCAGCGGCGTCACCGTCTCGTTCGACGGCTTCAAGGCGCTGAACAACCTCTCGCTGCTGGTCGAGCCGGGCGAGATGCGCGCAATCATCGGCCCCAACGGCGCCGGCAAGACCACCATGATGGACGTCATCACCGGCAAGACCCGGCCGGACGAGGGCGAGGTGGTGTTCGACGGCAGCGCCGACCTGACCAAGCTCGACGAGGCCGACATCGCCACGCTCGGCATCGGGCGGAAGTTCCAGAAGCCCACCGTGTTCGAGAACCACACGGTGCGCGACAACCTGCTGCTGGCGCTGGCCGGCATCCGGAGCTGGTACAAGCTGCTCGGCGCCGCGCCGACCAGGGCCGAGAACGATCGCCTGGCCGGGATCCTGTCGATCATCCGCATGGAGGAGCAGCAGCACATGCTGGGCGCGCGCCTCAGCCACGGCCAGAAGCAGTGGCTCGAGATCGGCATGCTGCTGGCGCAGAACCCCAAGCTGCTGCTGGTCGACGAGCCGGTCGCCGGCATGACCGACGTCGAGACCGAGACCACTGCACAGGTGCTGCGCGAGGTCAACAAGAACCACTCCGTCGTCGTGGTCGAGCACGACATGAGCTTCGTGCGCGCGCTCGGCGTCAAGGTCACGGTGCTGCACGAAGGCGCGATGCTGGCCGAGGGCTCGCTCGACCAGGTCAGCGCCGATCCGCGCGTCGTCGAAGTCTATCTCGGCCGATGAATGACGACGGCGTCGACACTCGCGCTGCCAGGCTTTCCTCCCCATTCATATGGGGAGGTGGCGCGGTAATCCGCGACGGAGGGGTCATGAGCAACAGCATGACTGGGGCTGATGACCCCTCCGTCGCCGTATGACGGCGCCACCTCCCCATATGAATGGGGAGGAAGGCCATGAGTGAGGGGCATCGGGCAATGCTTTCGGTCCAGAACGTCAATCTGTACTACGGCGCTGCGCAGGCGCTGCGCGGCGTGTCGCTGTCGGCCGAGATCGGCCGGGTGTTCTGCCTGCTCGGCCGCAACGGCGTCGGCAAGACCAGCCTGCTGCGCGCGATCTGCGGCCTGCAGCCGATCGCATCGGGGTCGGTCCAGCTCGACGGCCAGGACGTCTCGAAGCTGCCGGCCTACGAGCGCGCGCGGCGCGGCGTGGCGCTGGTGCCGCAGGGCCGCGAGATCTTCCCGCTGCTGACGGTGCGCGAGAACCTCGAGACCGGCTTCGCGCCGCTCGAGCGCGACCAGAAGAAGGTGCCGGACGAGGTGTTCGAGCTGTTCCCGGTGCTGCAGTCGATGCTGCGCCGGCGCGGCGGCGACCTGTCGGGCGGCCAGCAGCAGCAGCTCGCGATCGGCCGCGCCCTCACCATGCGGCCCAAGCTGCTGGTGCTCGACGAGCCGACCGAGGGCATCCAGCCGTCGGTGATCAAGGACATCGGCCGTGCCATCACCTTCCTGCGCCAGCGCGGCGACATGGCGATCCTGCTGGTCGAGCAGTATCTCGACTTCGCCCACGAGCTGGCCGACGACTTCGCGGTGATGGACCGCGGCGAGGTCGTGATGTCGGGCACCCGCGAGACCTTCGATGCCGAGGCGGTGCGCCGGCACATGACCGTCTAGCTCGGGATCGGCTGAGGCTGAATTGCGTGAACGGGATGTTCTCGCGAAGGTAACGGTGTCATCCCGAGCGTAGCGAGGGATCCATACTGATCCCCATAGATCCCTCGCTCCGCTCGGGATGACACTGGGGTTCGAGCCGAAGCAATTAGACTCTAGCCTGTGGATAAGCCCTCGCGGACGAATCTCTTTATGGGCAATGGAACGCGAGTCGCCCCCTGATTTTCTTGGCGAGAAATAGCTTCCATTGCCCATAATAGGTATTCGGTGTGCCCTGAGGCAGTGTGGCGCGCATGATGATGCGCCACGTTACGATCCTTCTCGGAGGGGCCGCCCGCTGCCTGCGCGCGGTCGTGCCGGGACTCTGGATGGAGTGTTTTTTCGGGGCCCCGCCAGAGTCGGTGGATTCGTGGACTCCGGGCCGAAAACGCCGATGCCATCGGCATCGAACCGGTCCACACCGGTGTGGACTCGTGCGGACTCCGTGGACTCCCGGCGTCCCGCTCGGGGCCTGGCGATTATTGACCGCCGTGTACGCCGCCCCTCACCACGCCGCCCGGCCGCGCGCCGGTCAGCTCGTCGTTCTGCAGGGTCTCGGTGCCGTTCTTGAAGGTGTGGCGATAGCCGCTCGCGCGCTGGATCAGGCGGCGGCCGCCGGCCGGCAGGTCGTAAACCACCTCCGGCGCCTTTACCGACAACGCGTCGAAGTCGATGACGTTGATGTCGGCCTTGTAGCCCGGCGCCAGCAGGCCGCGGTCGGCGAGGCCGTAGGCCCCGGCCGTACCGCGCGTCTGCTTGGCGACCAGGAACTCGAGGCCAAGCTTCGGCCCGCGCTGGCGGTCGCGGCCCCACAAAGTGAGCAGCGAGGTCGGCGAGGAGGCGTCGCAGATCACGCCGACATGCGCGCCGCCGTCGGCGACGCCGAGCACGGTCGCGGGATCGGTGATCATCTCGTGCACCACGTCGAGGCTGCCATAGGCGTAGTTCTCGAACGGCAGCATCAGCAGGCCCTTGCCGTTCTGCGCCATCATCGTCTCGAGCGCGACTTCCTGTGGCGTGCGGCCCGTGCGCTGGGCGATCGCCGCGACGGAGTTCGCAGCATCGGGCTCGTAGTCCGGCTTGGCGCCGAGCGGGAACATCTTGTGGAACGACTCGCCCATGAAGGCCGGCGCGCCGCCATCGGCACGCGGCGCCACCAGGCGGCGGCGCAGGTCGGCGTCGGCAGTGAGCCGCACCTGCAGCTCGGCGGGCGAGAGCTTGCGCAGCTCGCGCCACACCGCGTGGGCCGCGAAGGGATGCACCGTGGTCTCGAAGCCCATGATCACGCCGATCGGCCGAGAGCCGACCTGCGCGTTGGCGGCGCGGCCGCGCGCCCGGACGCCGTGCACCTGGTCGAGGGTCTCGCGCCACAGCTTGGGCTGCGCGTCGACCTGGACCAGCAGCACCGACAGCGGCCGGCCCGCGAGCTCGGCCGCGGCATCGAGCGCTTCGAACTCGCCCGGGCCGAAGTCGGAGTTGACCTGCAGCACGCCCGAGCCGGCGCGGCGCATGCCCTCGGCCAGCGCGAACAGCTCGGACTCGCGGGCGCTGAGCGAGGGCGTGAAGCGGCCGTCCTTGGCCTTGTGCTTGGTGGTGCGCGAGGTCGTGACGCCGAGCGCACCGGCGCGCAGCGCTTCCTCGACCAGCCGCGTCATCTCCTCGCGCTCGCCTTGGTTGGGCATCTCGGCATGGTCGGCGCCGCGGTCGCCCATGACGTAGAAGCGCAGCGCGCCGTGCGGCAACTGCGCCGCCACGTCGACCGTGCGCGGCATCGCGGCCAGCGCGTCGAGGAACTGCGGGAAGCTCTCCCAGGTGAACTTCACGCCTTCGCTGAGGACCGAACCGGGGATGTCCTCGACACCTTCCATCAGGTTGATCAGGTAGGCCGAATGGCCGGGCCGTACCGGCGCGAAGCCGACGCCGCAATTGCCGAACACCGTCGTGGTCACGCCGTGCCACGACGAGGGCGTGATGAACGGATCCCAGGTCGCCTGGCCGTCGTAATGGGTATGGATGTCGACGAAGCCCGGCGTCACCAGCAGGCCGCCTGCATCGATCTCGCGCCTGCCCGCACCAAGCTTGGCGCCGACGGCGGCGATCTTGCCGTCTTGCACCGCAACATCGGCGATGCGACGCGGGGCACCGGAGCCATCGATCACGGTGCCGTTTCGGATGACGAGGTCAAACATGGTCCGAGGATAGGCTTGGGATGGCCCGGCGGTCTATGTTCCCGCCCCAACCAATCCATTCGTTTCGGGGATCCCGCCCTTGCAAAAGCCGAAGCTCTTCACGCCCTTCAAGATGCGCGGCGTGGTCGCGCCCAACCGCTGCGTGGTCTCGCCGATGGTGCAGTACCGCGCCAGGGACGGGCAGGTGAACGACTATCACCTGGTGCATCTCGGCAAGTTCGCGCTGGGCAAGTTCGGCATCGTCTTCACCGAGAACTGCGCGGTCGAGCCGCGCGGCCGGGTGACCCAGGGCGATCTCGGCCTGTGGGACGACAGCCAGATCGAGGGCCACAGGCGCCTGACGCGCTTCCTGCAGCAGGAGGGCGCGCTCGCCGCCACCCAGATCACCCACGCCGGCCGCAAAGCGTCGTCGCCGCGCCAGTTCGACAAGCCGGACGAGTTCGGGCCGAAGGGGGCAGGTTGGCAGCGCTGGCAAGTCGTTGGCCCCTCGGCGCTGTCCGCTGGAGACCGTTACTCCGAGTTGCCGGTTGCGCTCGAAGCCTCGGAGATGGACGACATCGTCCGGAAGTTCGGCGAGGCCGCGCGCCGCGCCGACGCCGCGGGCTACGACGTGATCGAGATCCATGGCGCGCATGGTTACCTGCTGGCGCAGTTCCTCTCGCCGCTCAGCAACAAGCGCAACGACAAGTTTGGCGGCGACCGCGCCGGCCGCATGCGCTTTCCTCTGGCTGCTGCTCGCGCGGTGCGCGAGGCGTGGCCGGAGAGCAAGCCGATGTTCATCCGCGTCTCGGCGGTCGATGGCGGCGGCGGTTGGGACGTCGACGACACGGTAGCCTATGCCCAGGAGCTGAAGGCGCTGGGCATCGACGTGATCGACACCTCTTCGGGCGGCCTCACCGGCGTCTCGACGGCGCTGCCGGTGAAGCGCTCGCTCGGCTTCCAGGTGCCGTTCGCCGCCGCGGTGAAGCGCGGCGCCGACATCCCGACCATGGCGGTCGGCCTGATCCTCGACGGGCCGCAGGCCGAGAAGGTCCTGCAGGACGGCGACGCCGACCTGATCGCGATCGGCCGCCAGGCGCTCTACAACCCGTTCTGGCCGGTCCATGCCGCGCAGGAGCTGGGCTGCGACATCGACTTCGGGATGTGGAACCCCGAGTACGGCTGGTGGCTCGACAAGCGCAAGAACAACCTCCCTGCCGACAGAGCCGCAACAGGGCAGCCGAAATGACCGGCATTCTCGCAGGCCTTCGCATCGTCGAAGGCTCGGCCTTCATTGCCGCGCCGCTGGGCGGCATGACGCTCGCGCAGATGGGCGCCGACGTGATCCGCTTCGACGACATCAAGGGCGGTCTCGATTCGGATCGCTGGCCGGTCACCAAGGACGGCAAGTCGATCTATTGGGCGGGCCTCAACAAGGGCAAGCGCTCGATCGCCGTCGACCTGCGCTCGCCGAAGGGCCGCGAGCTGCTGACGGCGCTGATCACCGCGCCGGGCGAGGGCGCCGGCATCTTCACCACCAACATGCCGGCGCGCGGCTGGCTCTCCTACGAGGCGCTGTCGAAGAAGCGCGCCGACCTGATCGCCCTCAATATCCTGGGCGACCGCCACGGTACGGCGAATGTCGACTACACGGTGAACGCCATCACCGGCTTCCCGATGGTGACCGGCGCGGTCGGCCATAGCGGTCCGGTCAATGCCGTGGCGCCGCCGTGGGATCTCGCCACGGCTTACGCCGGTGCGATGGCGCTGCTGGCGGCCGAGCGGCACCGGCGGCTGACCGGGCAGGGCCAGCGCATCGTGCTGCCCCTGCAGGACATGGCGTTGGCGGCGACTTCGGCGCTGGGCTACCTCGGCGAAGCTGTCGTCAACCAGGTCGACCGACCGCGTTTCGGCAACGAGATCTTCGGCACCTTCGGCCGCGACTTCCGCACCAAGGACGGCCGGCACGTGATGATCTGCATCTTCTCCGACCGCCATGTCGATGCGCTGGCGGCCGCCGGCGGTTTCAAGGAGGCCTTCGCCTCCATCGAGCAGAAGACCGGCCAGGACCTCAAGACCGACGCCGGCCGCTGGAACGCCCGCGCCGAGCTGATCGCCGTGATCGAGCCGTGGGTCGCCGCGCACACCACGGACGAGGTGAGCGCGGCGCTGAAGACGGCCGGCGCGTTGTGGGCGCCCTACAAGACCTTCCGCGAGCTCAGCACGGACAAGGATGCCGTGATCGACAACCCGATGTTCACTTTCATCGACCAGCCGGGCATCGGCGCCTATCCGGTGGCCGCCTCGCCGCTGCAGTTCGGCGCCGCCCCACGCGAGGCGCCGAAGCCGGCGCCGGTGCTGGGGCAGCATACGGACGAGATCCTGTCGGGTATCCTCGGCCTGCCGGGGCACGAGATCGCCCGGCTGCATGACGAGAAGGTCGTGGGTGGCCCCAACAAGTAAATTTGGCGATAGAATCCTGATCGCCGGCGGCGGCATCGGCGGATTGGCCGCGGCGCTGGCGCTCGCCCGGAAGAACATCCCGTCGCTGGTGCTGGAGAAGGCCGCGCAACTGGGCGAGATCGGCGCCGGCATCCAGCTCGGCCCCAACGCCTTCCATTGCTTCGATCGCCTCGGCGTCGGCGACACCGCGCGGCAGATGGCCGTCTATATCGACCAACTACGATTGATGGATTCGATGACCGACGGTGAGATCTGCCACATCGATCTCGGCGAGGCCTTCCGCAAGCGCTACGGCAATCCCTATGCGGTCGTGCATCGCGGCGACCTGCATGGCGTGCTGCTCAAGGGCTGCCGCGACCATCCGCTGATCGAGCTGCAGGTATCGAGCGAGGTCACCGGCTACGACCAGGACGGCACGACCGTGACCGCGCGGCTCGCCGACGGCAGGGCCGTCACCGGCGCCGCGCTGATCGGTGCCGACGGGCTGTGGTCCAACGTGCGGCGCCAGGTGGTGGGCGACGGCGCACCGCGCGTCTCCGGCCACACCACCTATCGCTCGGTGATCCCGACCGAGCAGATGCCGGAGGATCTGCGCTGGAACGCAGCCACGCTGTGGGCGGGACCGAAGTGCCACATCGTCCATTACCCATTATCGGGCTGGAAGGTGTTCAACCTGGTCGTCACCTATCACAACGATGCGCCCGAGCCGGTCGCCGGCAAGCCGGTGTCGATGGAGGAGGTGCGGCAGGGCTTCACCCATATCTGCGCCCGCGCCCAGAGCATCATCAGCCACGGCCGCGACTGGCGCCTATGGGTGCTGTGCGACCGTGACCCGGTCGAGCGCTGGCGCGATGGCCGGGTGGCGCTGCTCGGCGACGCCGCGCACCCGATGCTGCAATACATGGCGCAAGGCGCCTGCATGGCGATGGAGGACGCGGTCTGCCTCGCCGATTCGCTGGCGAAGACCGACACGCTGGATTCGGGTCTCGAGACCTACCGCGGTCGCCGCGTGCTGCGCACCACGCGGGTGCAGCTCACCTCGCGGGCGATGGGCGATCACGTCTATCACCCGGCCGGACCGCACGCGGCGCTGCGCAACGCCATCATGGGCGCCAAGAGCCAGGAGGACTGGTACGCCGCCCTCGACTGGCTCTATGGCGGCAGCGGGCTGGAAGGGTTTCCCACCGATTTCCCACCGCCGTGGGAAGCGTAAGACGCCGGCCCGCTTGGCCTTTCTGCGATTCTTCCCGCTTTCCCAGCACCTCCTTGTCCCCTTCTGTGGATAAGTTCCCTTCGGCGGCCGCCGAAGGGACGGCGCGCGGCGAGTGCCTATCTCCGCCGCATGACCCAGCAGACCTTCCGGCTTCCCGCGACCGACCGTCGGCCGTCGCTGCTCGTCCGCCGCCAGCCGCGCCCCGGTGCGCCGGCAGTGCTCTATGTCCATGGCGCCACCTTCCCGTCGGCGCTGTCGGTCGGTTTCGACTTCGGCGATGGCTCCTGGCTCGACGACTGGAATACCCGCGGCTTCGACGCCTGGGCGTTCGACTTCGCAGGCTTCGGCGAGAGCGGCCGCTACGCCGAGATGAGCGAGCCCGCCGACCGCCATCCGCCGCTCGGCCGGGCGTCCGAAGCCGTCCAGCAGGTTACCGATGTCGTGGCCTCGATCCGCCGCGAGACCGGGCGGCCGGTGTCGCTGGTCGCGCATTCCTGGGGCAGCGCACCGGCGGCGCTGGCGACGATCGCCGCGCCCGAGACGATCGACCGCCTCGTCCTGTTCGCGCCGATCGCGCGGCGCGCCGGCGGCAGGCCGGCGTCGCTGCCGGCCTGGGTCGACGTCACCGACGCGGCGCAGCACGCCCGCTTCGTCGAGGACGTGCCCGCGGGCCATCCGCCGGTCTTGATCGGCTTCGACCGCTGGGCGCCGGCCTATCTCGCCAGCGATCCCGTGGCCGCGGATCGCGCGCCGCCCGCCGTGCGCATCCCCAACGGCCCGCGCGCCGACAACATGGAGGCGTGGGCCGGCCGCTTGCCGTGGGATCCGGCACGGCTCACGCGGCCCGTCGCGATCGTGCGCGGCGCCTGGGATTCGCTGTGTCGCGACGGCGACGCCGCGATGATCCTCGACGCCGCGACCGCAGCGCCGTCGCGGCACGACCGCCGGCTCGAGGCGGGCACGCACCTGATGCATCTCGAGACCGGACGGCGCAGTCTCTACGAAGCCGTCGGCCGAGCCCTGAAAGGAGAGCAGCCATGATCGCCGTGATCTTCGAAGTCTGGCCGGCCGACGGCCGCAAGCAGACCTATCTCGACATTGCCGCCAGCCTCAGGCCCGAGCTCGAGCGGATCGACGGCTTCATCGGCATCGAGCGGTTCCAGAGCCTGGTCGACGACACCAAGATCCTGTCGCTGTCCTTCTGGCGCGACGAGGCGGCGGTCAAGGCGTGGCGCAACGTCGAGCATCACCGGCAGGCCCAGAAGGCCGGCCGCGAGGGCGTGTTCCGCGACTACCGCCTGCGCGTCGCCTCGGTGCTGCGCGACTACGGCATGACGGAACGCGCCGAGGCTCCCGCCGATTCGCGCGAACGCAACCGGTAGAACGTGGTGAAGCGGGCGCAGCTGTAGTATCGCGTCTCCATGGCGACATGGGACGCCCGCAACTTCCTGGTCCGCGCCACCCTCCGGCGCGAGATCGTGACGTCGTTCACCGAGTTCCCGTTCAGCATTCCGGCGATCGGCGGCCTCGACACGATCGAGTTCGACCGTCCGGTGACGTTCTTCGTGGGGGAGAACGGCTCCCGAGGCGGCCCTGTCGCCGAAACGGCAGCTCGCCTTCCTGTCCCGCCTGCACGATCTGGTGAAGGACGGCTCGCAGTTCCTGATCGCCACCCATTCGCCGATCCTGCTGGCCTATCCGGACGCGGCGATCCATGGGCTCGACGACGGGCCGCCGCGCCGCATCGAGTATCGCGACACCGAGCACTACGGCGTGACCCGCACCTGCCTCAACGACACCGAACGCATGCTCGATATCCTGCTGGATCGCAAGCCGGGCTCTCAGGCGCCGTGAGCCCTGGGATCGCGGCCTGAAGCCTTCAAGATAAAGTGGTCGAGCGACACCGGGCCCGGCCCGACGATCGCCAGCCAGGCGAACATCACGAGGTAGGAGACCTCCTCGAAGCCCAGCAGGGTGACGAGGGAATCGATCTCGCCCAGCTTGGCCGAAAGGATCGCGACCACCATCACGATCATCAGCGGCACCGCGGCGAAGCGGGTCAGCAGGCCGACCAGCAGCATCAGGCCGCCGACGAACTCGATGCCCGAAGCGAGCGGGGTCAGGATCTCGGGCGCCGGGATGCCCCAGCCGCGGAAGTTCTCGATCATGCGCGGCAGCGCGTGCAGCTTGCCCCAGCCGGTGTCGGCGAACACCAGGCCGACGACGATGCGCACGGCGAGCGGTGCCGCCCAGAAGAACGGGCGCGCGACGGCGAGCGACCAGTCGTAGAAGACGGTGACGAAGGCGTTCATGCGGCTCTCCCCCGATGGCCTGTCTACGGACTATCGCCTCTCGGGGATCACCGCGCCACCGTCCTAGCGGATCATCGCCCGGAGCTTGGAGGAGATCAGGTCGGCGGCCAGCACCAGGATCAGGATCACCAGCACGCAGGCGGCGGTGTCCTCGTAGGCGAACAGCTTCATCGAGCTGATCAGCTCGAAGCCGATGCCGCCCGCCCCCACCATGCCGAGCACCGTGGAGACGCGGATATTGGTCTCGAACCGGTAGAGCACGACGCCGATCCAGGCCGGCAGCACCTGCGGCAGCACGCCGAACACGATGCGCTGCAGAGTGCCTGCGCCGGCGGCGCGCAGGGCGTCGAGCGGGCCTTCGTCGATCTCCTCGATCGCCTCGGCGAAGAACTTGCCCAGCATGCCGGCGCCGTGGATGGCGATCGCCAGCACGCCGGCGAACGGCCCGAGCCCGACCGCGGCGACGAAGATCAGCGCCAGGATGATCTCGTTGATGCCGCGCATCACGTTGAGCACCTGGCGCAGGCCGTGGAACACCCAGGCATAGGGCGACAGGTTGCGCGCGGCGAAGAAGCAGACCGGCAGCGCCAGCAGGATGCCGAGCAGGGTGCCCCACAGGGCGATCTGCACGGTCTCGATCGCGGGCTTCACCAGCTTCTGCATGAAGGCGAAGTTGGGCGGCAGCATGCGGTCGAGGAAGTCGGCGATCCACGGCAGGCCGGCGACCAGCCCGGACAGGCTGAGCTGCGTGCCGACCGCGGACCACCACAGGACTGCGCCGGCGATGCCGACGATCGGCGCCAGGATCCACCAGCCGAGCGGCCCGCGCGGCTTGTTGACGACGAATTGCAGGGTGCCGAGCGACATGGTCAGACCCTCTCTTCGCGAACGGTGGCGGCGGTCTCGGCCTCGGCGGCGGCGCGCCGCCGCTCGGTCAGCCGCTGGGCGGCATCGAGGACATTGGGATCGTCGAGGCCGGGATAGATACGGCGGATGACGTCGCCGCTCACGCCGCCCGGCGCGCCGTCATAGACCACCTCGCCGCCCGACAGGCCGACGATGCGCTCGCCGAACTCCAGTGCGTAGTCGATCTGGTGCAGGTTGCAGAGCACGGCGATGTTGGAGTCCTTGCAGCTCTTCTTGAGGTAGGTCAGCACCACCCGCGAGGTCTTGGGATCGAGGCTGGCCACCGGCTCGTCGGCCAGCATGAAGCGCGGCTGCTGCGCCAGCGCCCGCGCGATGCCCACGCGCTGCTGCTCGCCGCCTGACAACGCATCGGCGCGGCTGCGCGCCTTGTGGACCATCGCTACCTGTTCGAGGCAGTGCATCGCGATCTTCACGTCGGCCTCAGGGAAGAGCTGCAGGCTGCTCAGCACCGGCGAGAGGTCGGCCATGCGGCCGACCAGCACGTTCTTCAGCACGCTCAGCCGCTTCACCAGGTTGTGCTGCTGGAAGATCATGGCGACGTTGCGCCGCAGCAGCCGCAGGTCGCGGCCGCTCGAGGAGAATGGCGCGCCGTCGACCACGATCTCGCCGCCGGTCGGCGGGGTGAGCCGGTTGATGCAGCGCAGCAGCGTCGACTTGCCGGCGCCGCTCGGTCCCAGCACGACGACGAACTCGCCGGGCCGGATGGTCAGGCTGACGTCCTTCAGAGCCTGATGGCTGCCATAGGACTTCGCCAGCCGGCGGATCTCGATCATGGCCGGCTACTTGTGCTTCTTGAGGTCGATGTTGGCGAGCTTGGCGGTCTCGCGCACGACGTCGTAGTCGGCGTCGCTGGTCGGCTTGAAGCCGTTCAGCTTGCCCTGGTCGGACCAGTTGAGGTCCTTGATGGCGAGGAAGGCGTCCTTGACCCGCTTCTTGAGGTCGTCCGGCAGGTCCTTGCGCCAGACCATCGGCGATTCGGGAATCGGCGCCGACCGCCACACGATCTGGATCGCCTCGGCCTTGATGTGGCCCTTGGCGACCGCCGCATCGAGGATGCGGTCGGCGATGGTGGCGGCGTCGACCTTGCCGTTGGCCACGGCGACGGCGTTGGCGTCGTGCGCGCCGGTGAAGATCACCGTCTTGAAGTCGCGCTTGGGCTCGATGCCGGCCTTGAGCAGGCCGGCCAGCGGGAAGGCGTAGCCCGAGGTCGAGGCCGGGTCGACGAAGGCGAAGTTGCGGCCCTTGAGATCGTTGAGGTCTTTGATGCCGCTCGATTTCAGGGCGATGATCTGGCTGTGATAGTAGGTGCGGCCGGACTTCGCCGTCTCGGCGATGACGAAGGCCTCGACCGGCGTCACCGTGGTCGCCAGCACGTAGGAGAACGGGCCGAGATAGGCGATGTCGAGGTGCTTGGCCCGCAGCGCCTCGATGACGCCGTTGTAGTCGGTGGCGACGAAGCCCTGGACCTTCATGCCGAGGTTCTTCTCGACGGCGTCGAGGATGTCCTTGCTCTGCGCCAGCATGGCGCGTGAGTCCTCGGACGGGATAAGCCCGACCTTCAGCACCGTCTGGGCGCGGACCGCGGGCGCAGCCAGCAGGACGCCGGCGGACAGAAGCCCCAGCTTGCGACGTGTCATCTTGCTCATGGTTTCCTTCCCTTTCCTTTTGCTTTTTCAGGCAGCCAGTTGCCCGATCAAGACCTCCCGCCTGCCGATGAAGTTGCGGCCGCGCTCGCCGGCCAGGGCGCCGTCGACCAGCGCCGACCAGTCGCGCGCGGCGATGCCGTGATCGGTGGCGCGCGGCGACACGCCGAGCTGTTGCAGCGTCGCTTCGAGCCGGGCGGCGCCCGCCGCGAGGTCAGGGCCGAAGATGCGCCTCAGCGCCGCGTCGCAGTCGGCGTTGCAGCCGATGACCGAGCGCATCACCAGCGACAGGCTGAACGAGCAGGCGATGCCGTGCGGCACGCCGTGATGCAGCGTCAGGTGATACGACAGCGCATGCGCCAGAGCCGTCTTGGTGTTGGAAAAGGCGAGGCCGGCGAACAGGCTGGCGCGTGACAGGCGCGTGCGCAGCCCGGCATTGCCGAGGTCGGCGGCCAGCGCCGGCAGGGCGTCCAGCACTTCGCGCGCCGCCACCTCGGCGAGCGCGTTGGACACCGGATTGGCGTTGACGTTCCAGATGCTCTCCAGCGCGTGGCTGAGCGCGTCGAGGCCGGTGCTGACGGTGATGCCGCGCGGCAGACCGAGCGTCAGCAGCGGATCGACCAACGCCGCCTCGGGATAGAGGCTGGGCCGCGACAGCGAGTATTTCTTCTTGGCCGTGGTGTCCCAGACGGTGGCCCAGCTCGTGACCTCGCTGCCGGTGCCGGCAGTCGTCGGAATGGCGACGATCGGCGTGGCGCCGAGCGTGTCGGCGCCCGTGCCGGTCTCGAGATACGTCCGCACCTTGCCGAAGTCGGAGCCGTTGCCGTCGCTCGCCGCGGCCAGCACCTTCGCGGCGTCGATCACCGAGCCGCCGCCCAGCGCGACGATCGCCTCGACCGGCCGCGTCGCCTGCGCGTAGAGCCGGCAGGACTCGGTGAGGCCGATGTAGTCGGGATTGGGGCCGATGTTGCGGACCATTGCGGCCGGATCGCCGGCGAGGGCCGCGACGCGGCGCGTCAGCTCGGCGAAGATGCCGCCGCCGTTGGCGTCGTCGTAGGTCACCAGGCAATAGGCGCGGCCGTTCAGCGCATCGCTCAGCCGGTCGAACGCCCCGGCCCCGAATTGCACCTCGACTGGATTGCGATAGCGCCACATCAGCGCCGACTCCCTGCGCGCGTTGTCTTTTGACAATGCTCGGCGTCGACCTCACATTTATCCAATTCAAAGTTTTCGGTTTTACCATCGATAAAAGCAATAATGCGCCACACCCAGCTCCGCTCGTTCCACGCCGTCGCCCAGCGCGCGAGCTTCACCCAGGCCGCCCGCGCCCTCGGCGTCGGACAACCCACGATCACCACCCAGGTGCGCTCATTGGAGCAGGAGTTCGGCGTCGAGCTGTTCGTGCGCCGCGGCCGCCGCATCGAGCTGACCGAGGCCGGCAGCGGGCTGCTCGACATCACCCGCCGCCTGTTCGCCGACGAGAAGGAGGCGGCCGACTATCTCAACGAGACGCGCGGCTTGCGCACCGGGCATCTGCGGGTCGGCGCGGTGGGGCCATACCATGTCACCGACATGCTGGCGGCGTTCAACGCGCGCCATCCCGGCCTCTATGTCTCGGTCGCCGTCGGCAACTCGCGCGACACGGTGCGCGACCTGCTGGATTACCGCACCGACGTGGCGGTGCTCGCCCATGTCGATCCCGATCCGCGGCTGGTTGCGATCCCGTACCGGCGGCACCGCGTCATCGTGTTCTGTCCCGCCGATCACCCGTTCGGCAAGCGCCGTTTCATCCGGGCGCACGAGATGGAGGGCCAGCGGCTGATCGTGCGCGAGGCCGGCTCGACCACGCGCCGCGCCTTCGACCAGGCGATGCGCGACGCCGACGTGCGGCCACGGGTGGTGATGGAGATCGGCAGCCGCGAATCGATCCGCGAGGCGGTGGCCAAGGGCATCGGGCTGGGCGTCGTCTCGGAGGCCGAGTTCATTCCCGACCCGCGCATCCGACCGGTGCCGGTGGGGGATGCCGAGATCTACACCTACGCCCACGTCGTCTATCTGAAGGAGCGGCAGAACGCGCGCCTGGTGCGCGCCTTCCTCGAGGTGCTGAGCGGGCTGCTGCCGGACGCGCCCGTCAACGGCGTCAGTTCGCCATCCAGCCGCCGTCGACCATCAAATTCTCGCCGGTGATGAAGGTCGCCTCGTCGGAGGCGAGGAACAGTGCTGCATTGGCGACATCCTCCGAGCGGCCGAGCCGCGGCAGCGGCGTGCGCCGGTGGCCGTAGTCGATCCAGCGCGGCTCGACCGCGCGGCCGCCCTTGCCGGTGAGGATTTTGCCCGGCGCCACGGCGTTGCAGATGATCGAGTGCTGGCCGTAGTCCGACGCGATCTGGCGCGTCATGTAGACCACCGCCGACTTGGAGACGCCGTACGAGCAGTCCTCGGGCGACGAGATCATGCCGTGCTGCGAGGAGATGTTGACGATGCGGCCGCGCGCTTCGTTGCGGATTTCCTGGGTCAGCATGCGGCGCACCGCGGCACGGCACGTCAGGAACACGCCGGTCACGTTGACCGCCATGACGTGGTTCCACTCCTCGAGGCTGGTCTCGGTGAGCGGCTTGCCGGCGCGCACGACGGCGTCGTTGACCACGATGTCGAGCCGGCCGGTCGGCCCGGCGGCACGGCGCACGGCCTCCTCGGCGTCGGCTTCCTTGGAGACGTCGCCCCGGAAGAACGGGACGTCGAGGATCCTGTGGGTCGGCTCGCCGCCCTCGACCACCTGCTCGGTGATGTCCATCAGCAGCAGCGTGGCGCCTTCCTCGTGGAACTTCTTCGCGATGGCGCGGCCGATCCCCGAGGAGGCCCCGGTGATGAGGGCTGTTTTGCCGGCGAGACGCTTCATTTCTGCCTCATGATCATGTCGCGCTCGAGTTTCGCGACCCAGCGCGCGAACGGGAAGAGCAGGACGAAGAAGATGATCGCGGCCGCAGTCAGCGGCGTCGGATTGTAGGTCTGTTCCTGCGCCACGCGCGCCGAGCGCAGCAGCTCGGGCAGGGCGACCAGGGCGGCGATCGAGGTGGTCTTCACCAGCTCGAGCGAATTGGAGGCCAGTGGCGCCAGCACCCGGGCGATCGCCTGCGGCAGGATCACCAGGAAGATGATCTGCAGCGGGTGCAGGCCGAGGGCGCGGGCGGCCTCGCGTTGGCCGGGCGGGATGGATTCGATGCCGGCGCGGAAGATCTCGCCGTAGTAGCCGGAGTTGTTGAGGGTCAGCGCCAGCACGCAGGCGGCGAAGGACGGCAGGGTCAGGCCGAGGAAGGGCAGGCCGTAGAAGATCAGGATCAGCAGCACCAGGACGGGGAAGGAGCGGAACAGGTCGATCCAGATCAGCAGCGCCACGTTCAGCGCCTTGTGGTGGAAGCTGTAGAGGATGGCGATCAGCAGGCCGACCGCGACCGCCACCGGCAGGGTGACGACGGACAGCAGGATCGTGAGCCGAAGGCCCTGCCACAACAAGGGCCAAATGCGGACGAAGCTGTCCCAGTCGGCGAAGTTGTCGAGGAAGAGCTGCAGGGCGTCCATCTCAGTGCCTCTTCGGCCCGAGGCCTTCGAGCCAGCGGCTGGCGACCACCAGCGGCACGAAGAACAGCAGATAGAACGCTGCCGCCAGGGTGAGCGGCGAGGGATTGGCGGCGATCGCCATGGCGCTCTGGGCGCGGCCCAGCAGCTCGGGCAGGGCGACGGCGGTGCCGAGCGCGGTGCCCTTGGTGATGGCGATGGCGCGGTTGGTCAGCAGCGGCACGGCGATACGAATTGCCTGCGGCAGGATCACCAGGAACAGGATCTTCAGGAAGCCGAGCCCCAGCGAGCGCGCGGCGTCCCACTGGCCCTGCGGCACCGCCTGGATGGAGGCCCAGAAGATCTCGGTGGCGAAGGCCGCCAGCACCGCGCCCAGCGCCAGCACCGTGGCGCCGAACGGCGAGAGCTGGATGTCGGCATAGGGCAGGCCGAAATACAGGAACACGATGACCACGAGCTGCGGCAGTGTGCGGAAGACATCGACGAAGACGACGATCGCGATGTCGGCCGGCTTCCACTGCATCGCCCGCACGACGGCGAGGACGAGCCCTGTCACCACGCCGATCGCGATCGTCGCCAGCGCGACTTCGACGGTCAGCCAGAACCCGCCCAGGATCGAGGGCCAATACTGGGCGAGGATCTGCGGATTGAAGAAGTTGTCGAGCAGGGGAGTCATCGAAGTCCCTTCCTCCTCTTCGCGGGTTCCGCGAAGGGGAGGTGTCGTCGTCTTACGGCGACGGAGGGGTCATAGGCCACAGTCCTGTTGCTCATGACCCCTCCGCCCGCGATGACGCGGGCACCTCCCCTTGGCGGATCCCGCCAAGGGGAGGTGAGCTTTTGTCACTTGCAGCTCATCTCGTGCGGTGTGGCATCGTAGCCCTTGAAGCCCGGCGGGCCCCAGCCCGGGAAGACCGTGCTGATCGACGAGCCGGGATCGACCTTCGAGCCGTACCACTTCTCGTACATCTTGGTGAGCGTGCCGTCCTTCTTCATGCACTCGATCGCCGCCTCGACGGTGTTGCGATACTGCGTGCTCTCGAGGCGGAACGCGTAGCCGAAGTTGCGGCCGTTGAAGTCCTTGAAGCCGACCTTGATCGCCTTGTTCTGGCTCGCGGCATAGACCGCGGTCGGGATCTCGTTCAGCGCGGTGAAGGCGCGGCGGGTGATCACCGCCTGCACCGAATCGGGGAAGGTGTCGTAGCGTTGCACCTCGAAGCCGTACTTCTCGGCGTTCTGGGTCGCCCAGGTGTCGGAGATGGTGCCGCGATTGACCGCGAGCTGCTTGCCCTTGAGGTCCTCGAAGCCGTTCATGCTGTCTGCGGCTCGAATGATGAAGCCGTTGCCGGTGGCGAAGAACGGCTCGGTATAGAGCATGCGCTCGGCGCGCTCGGCGGTGATGTTGAGCGGATTGACGGTGAACTCGATGCGCTTGGAGAACAGCGCCGCAAACAGGCCGGAGAAGTTGATGTCGACGATCTCGACGCCCGGCCGGCCGATCCGCTTGCCGACCTCCTTGATCATGTCGACGCCGAAGCCTTCGGGCCCCGAGGCGCCGCGCACCATCCACGGTGCGACGCCGAAGTCCGAACCCACGACCAGCGTCTTGTCCTTCGGATGGTCGGCGTCCTGCGCCCAGGCGGCGCCCGACAGTGCCATAGCGGCCGCCGCTGCAATCAGTGTGCGTGCAAACATCTTGCTCCCCAGTCGTTCGGTCCGCGGCACGCAAAGGCTGTGCCGGTCCCGCGCACTATCCTCTTCTGACGCTGGCTCCGCCATCGACCGGGAGTGTCACTCCGGTGATGAAGTTCGCCTCGTCGGACGCCAGGAACAGCGCGGCATTGGCGACGTCCCAGCCGGTGCCCATCTTCTTGCGCAGCGGCACCTGGGCGTCGCGCATCGCCTCGATCTCGGCCCGGGTCTTGCCGAACTCGCGGGCGCGGGTGTCGACCGCCATCGGCGTATTCATCAGGCCGGGCAGGATGACGTTGGCGCGGATGTTGTACGGCGCGTTCTGGTAGGCGAGCTGCTCGGTGAAGGCGACCATCGCCGCCTTGGTCGCCTTGTAGGCGACGTACGGGTAGGTGGTGATCACCGCCATCGACGAGATGTTGATGATCACGCCGCTCTTCTGCTCGCGCATGATCGGGATGACGTGCTTGGCGGCGAGGATGCAACTCTTGAGGTTGATCGCGACGCAGCGGTCGAACGCCTCCTCGGTGATCTTGTCGAGCTCGGCGTCGCCGCCGGCCAGCGACACGCCGACGTTGTTGTGCAGGATGTCGATGCGGCCCCAGCGGGCATGGGTGTCGGCGACCATCGCCTTGAGGTCGGCGTTCTTGGTCACGTCCGCCTTGAAGGCGACCGCGGTGCCCTGGTTGGCGCCGATCATGTCGACGGTCTCCTGCGCCGACTCAAGGTCGCGGTCGACGCAGACGACCTTGGCGCCCTCGCGCGCGAAGGTTAACGCGGTGGCGCGGCCGTTGCCGATGCCTTCGCCCGGGCTCTGGCCGGCGCCGACGACGATGGCAACCTTGTCCTGCAGGCGCATTTCCGTTTCTCCCTATGCCGTCGTCCCGACCGTAGCGCGCAGCGCGTAGTGGAGGGACCTTGTCTTGAGGTTCGAAAAGCAGAGGCCCCTCGGCTTCGCTCGGGGCGACGATGGTTACGTAAGCGGGTACTGCTTGAGTACCTCTTTGTACTGCGGCTCGTTGTCGATCTTCATGGTCGCCAGCACCCGCACCACCGCGCAGTAGAAGGCGATGGTCAGCACCAGGTCGGTCATGTGCTCGTTGCTGAGATGCTGCTTGATCTCGGCGAAGGTGGCGTCGGACATGCCGATGTCCCGCACCATCTCGCGCGCGCCCTTGAGGACCGACTTGGCGAGCGGCTCGAGCTTGGAGGGCTTGCCTTCGGTCTCGAGGAACAGGCCCTGGATGTCCGCGTCGGTGACGCCGAACTCCTTGCCGATCTTCACGTGGTGGGTGAATTCGTATTCCGACTTCTCCATCCAGCCGACCTGCAGGATGGCGAGCTCGCGCAGGCGCGGATCGAGCGTGCTCTTGTTGCGGATGAAGCCGCCGATCCCGTGGAAGGCCTTCGCCATGCCCGGAGAATTGACCAGCAGCCGCGTCAGGTTGATCGGCCGCTTGAGCAGGTCGCGCTGCTCGGCCGGTAGCTGGTCGGCGTCGATGTAGGGCAGGCGGGCCATTCTTCCTCCTAATGATCCTGCGATTCGCGGGCCGGGCCCTGCAGGGTCACACCGCCATCGACCACCAGCACCTGGCCGGTGATGTAGCGGGCATGCGCGCTCATCAGGAAGCGCACGGCGTAGCCGATGTCCCAGCCGGTGCCCTCGATCTTCAGCACCGAGGCTGACGCGCGCTGGGCACGGTTGGCCTCGCTCATGCCATTGCCGCGATTGACCATCGGCGTGTACATCGGCCCGGGGCAGATGCAGTTGACCCGGATGTGGTCCTTGCCGTGATCGACCGCCATCGCCTGGGTCAGCCCGATCACCGCCGCCTTGGAGGCTGAATAGGTCGTGAGCCCGCGCGGCCGCAGCGCCGAGATCGAGGAGATGTTGACGATCGCGCCGCCTTTGGCGGTCTTGATCATCGCCGGGATCGCGTGCTTGGAGAGCAGGAACATCGTCTCGACATTGACCTGCATCACGCGGCGGTATTCCTCGGGCTTCTCCTCGACCACGCTGCCCCGGCTGCCGATGCCGACATTGTTGTCGAGGAAGTCGAGCCGGCCCCAGCGATCGACCGCGGCATCGACCAGGCGCTTGCAGTCGGCCTCCTCGGTGGCGTCGCAGGCTTCGGCGACGGCGGTGCCGCCCTCGGCCTTGATCATCTCGACGGTGCGCTGCGCCAGCTTCTTGTCGAGGTCGGAGACCACGACCTTGGTGCCGGCGCGGGCCAGCAGGATCGCCGCGGCGCGGCCGTTGCCGATGCCGTCCCCGGCGGCGCCGCCGCCCGAGACGATCGCGACTTTGCCGGCGAGGCCGGCGTCATCTTCACGTCCGGTCATTTCACGATGTCCCAATCGATGCGGAAGGTATTGCCTTGCGGCTTGATGTAGCCGGCATTGGCGCCGGGGAAATGCGCGGGGCAGAGCAGGGCGCCGCTCGCGACGCAATCCTCGAGCAGCTTGCGGCGGGATTTCGCCGACAGCGCCTGGTCGGTGCAGAACTGGCTCGACCAGTCGGGGTGATAGACCTGGATCGGGTGATGCATGATGTCGCCCGAGAAGCAGGCCTGCCGGCCGCCGTCCTTGAGGTTGATGGCGATCGAGCCCGGCGTGTGACCGGGGTAGTCGGCAATGGTGAGCATCGGGTCGGGCTGGTGGTCGCTGTCGATCATGACGGCCTTGCCGGCCTCGACCACGGGCAGCACCGAATCGTCGAACGAGCCGCCGTTGGTCTCGTTGCCTTGTGTCTTGTGCTCCTGCTCCCAGTGCGCGTATTCGCGCTTGGCGAACAGGTATTTGGCGTTCTTGAAAGTCGGCACCCAGCGGCCGTTCTCGAGCTGGGTGTTCCAGCCGACATGATCGACATGCAGGTGGGTGCACATCACGAAGTCGACCGAATCGGGATGGCAGCCGCAGGCCTTGAGCCGATCGAGAAACGGCGTGTTGAGGTTGTTCCAGCCGGGATTGTGCCGCTGCTTGTGATTGCCGAGGCAGGTGTCGATCAGGATGGTGTGCTTGCCGGTCTTGACCACCCAGGTATGGACCGAGCCGACCAGCCGGTCGCTGCCCGGCTCGACATGCTCGGGCACCATCCAGCTCTTCTGGGCGTCGAAGGCTTCCTGGTCGAATTTCGGGAACATGCGCGCGGGCTTGAATCCGGCGCCGCAGATCTCCTCGACCTTTTCGATGGTGGCGTTGCCGATGGCTCTCGCGGCCATGTGCTCCCTCCCGGTTAGAACGTGACGACGCTGCGGATCGACTTGCCCTCATGCATCAGATGGAACGCGTCGTTGATCTTCTCGACCGGCATGACGTGGGTGATCAGCGAATCGATGTCGATCTTGCCGTCCATGTACCAGTCGACGATCTTCGGCACGTCGCGCCGGCCCTTGGCGCCGCCGAACGCCGTGCCCATCCACTGCCGGCCGGTCACGAGCTGGAACGGCCGCGTGCTGATCTCCTGGCCGGCGCCGGCGACGCCGATGATCACCGACTTGCCCCAGCCGCGATGGGCGCATTCCAGCGCCTGGCGCATCAGTTTGGTGTTGCCGACGCATTCGAAGGAGTAGTCGGCGCCGCCGTCGGTCAGCTCGACGATGTGGGCGACCAGATCCTTGCCGCCGATCTCGTTGGGATTGACGAAGTGCGTCATGCCGAATTTCTTGCCCAGCGCCTCGCGCGCCGGGTTGAGGTCGACGCCGACGATCATGTTGGCGCCGGCGAGCCGCGCACCCTGCACGACGTTGAGGCCGATGCCGCCCAGGCCGAACACCACGACATTGGCGCCAGGCTCGACCTTGGCGGTGTTGATCACCGCGCCGATGCCGGTCGTCACGCCGCAGCCGATGTAGCAGACCTTGTCGAACGGCGCGTCGCTGCGGATCTTGGCGAGCGCGATCTCGGGCAGCACGGTGAAGTTCGAGAAGGTCGAGCAGCCCATGTAGTGATGGACCTTCTTGCCGCCGATCGAGAAGCGCGACGTGCCGTCGGGCATCACGCCCTGGCCCTGCGTCGAGCGGATCGCGGTGCAGAGGTTGGTCTTGCCCGAGAGGCAGGATTTGCAGTTGCGGCATTCCGGCGTGTAGAGCGGGATCACGTGGTCGCCCTTCTTCAGCGACACCACGCCCGGCCCGACATCGACCACGACGCCCGCACCCTCGTGGCCGAAGATCACCGGGAACAGGCCTTCGGGATCGCCGCCGGAGCGGGTGAACTCGTCGGTGTGGCAGACGCCCGACGCCTTGATCTCGACCAGCACCTCGCCGAACTTGGGGCCCTCGAGATCGACGGTTTCGATGACGAGTTCTTTCCCGGCCTCGTAACAGACCGCAGCCTTGGTCTTCACGCTGTCTCTCCCTTGATGGGAGGGAGCCTAGCGCACGCGGGCGACCCGAGTCGCGGCCGAATTGACCTCTTCCGCACCGCGCGGCGACAACGAACGGGCCTCGCGGTACTGCGCGACCAGGCGCCGGCAGAGCTCGGCGGCGTCCGGCACGTCGTCGATGTTCCCGACGCCGTGGCCCGCGGTGTAGATGTCCTTCCAGCGCTTCTTGTTCTCCTGTGCCGCGACGATCTTGCTGGGCAGGGTCGTGCGCAGCACGTCGAGGTCGATACCGGCCGCGAGCAGGCTCGGCGTCAGCCAGTTGGCCGGCGCGCCGTCGATCGAGGCGGTGAGGAAGACGTCGGTGGCGCGGGTGTCGAGGATCATGCGCTTGTGCGCTTCTGCCGCCATCGCCTCGCGGGTGGCGATGAAGCGCGTGCCGATATAGGCGAGGTCGGCGCCCATGGTCTCGGCGGCCAGCACGTCGCGGCCGGTGGTCAGGCCGCCGGCCAGCACGATGGCGAAATGATCACCGAGCTGTCGCACTTCGTTCATCAGCGCGAACGGGTTGATCGTGCCGGTATGGCCGCCGGCGCCGCCCGCGACCGCGATCACGCCGTCGACGCCGGCTTCCAGCGCCTTCTCGGCGTGGCGGCGGTTGGCGATGTCGTGCAGCGCCACCGCGCCCCAGCCATGGATGCGCTTGATCGCATCGCCCGGCGCGCCCTTCGAGGTCAGCACGACCGGCACCTTGTACTTCTCGACCAGCTCGAGATCGCCGGGATAGCGCGGGTTGGACGGATGGACGACCAGGTTGACCGCCCACGGCGCGGGCTGCTTGCCGGCATCCTCCAGCCGCTTGATGCCCGCGATCATCTCGTCGAGCCAGGCCTGGAACTCCTCGCGGCTGCGCGTGCCGTGGGCGGGGAAGCTGCCCATGATGCCTTCGCTGCAGCAGGCCAGCGTCAGCGCCGGGTTGGACACCAGGAACATCGGCGCGGCGATGACGGGCATCGCCAGGCGCTCGATCAGCTTACGTACCTCGGCCTTGGCCATGGTCAGACGTTCCCCACCGACGGCGTCGTCGCGGTCACACCGTCCGCCTCGAGCGCCTGCAATTGAGCCTCGTTGTATCCCAACACTTCGCGCAAGACCTCGGCGGTGTGCTGCCCGAGGTCCGGCGCGGTGCGTTCGATGCGTGCGCCCTGGCCGTCGAGCCGGTAGGGCAGGCCCTTCACCAACCCGTCGCCGCGCACCAGGGTGACGCCGGCCAGCGCCCGGTCGCGCAACAAATCTGCGCCGTCGTTGCAGGGCGCGGCGGCGATGCCTTTGGCCAGCAGGCCGGCGACGGCCTCGCCACTATCGCGCGCCGCGCACCAGGCTTTGAGGCTGGGATCGGCAGCCGGCAGCGTGACGGCCACCCAGCGTCCATCGCGGCAGCGATAGGTGTCCTGCTGCGCCACGCCTTCTTGCCGGTTACCCGACCGGACGGGTCGGTGCGTCGGATCGGCAGCCGCGGCGAGAATCTCCTCGCCGATGGTGAAGGACGCGACCTCGCGCTGGGAAAAATCAAGGAAGCAGCCCTGGCCGGTGCGGCGCGCCTCCATGACGGCGGTGATCACCATGCCCGAGGCGAACAGCGACACGATCTGGTCGGGATAGTTCACGTCCATGCCCGAGATGCGCGGCTCCTCGCCCTCGTAGCCGGTCAGCGCGGCGATACCCGAGGTCGCGTCGAGCGTGCTGCCGAACGACACGTTCATGCGTTCGGGCCCGGTGTCGCCCTGGCTCGAGATCGCGGCGAACACCAGGCGCGGATTGATGGCGCTCAGATCCTTGTAGCCGAGGCCCGCGCGGTCGAGCACGCCGCGGCGGAAGTTCTCGACCACGACGTCGCAATGCTGCGCGAGCTCGCGGATCACGCGTTGCCCGGCCGGCGACTTGAGATTGAGCGCCAGCCCGCGCTTGTTGCGGTTGGTGAAGCGGAATTGCGGCGAACGGTTCCACCAGCCGTCGGCATCATCCATCTTGCCGACGACGCGGAACGGATCGAGATAGGCGCCCGATTCGACCTTCAGCACGTCGGCGCCGAGATCGGCCAGCATGGCCGAAGTGTTGGCGCCGGCCGTCAGCAGGCCGAAGTCGAGCACGCGCACGCCGGATAGAGGCCGCGAGCGTTCCTCCCCATTCATATAGGGAGGTGTCGCGGTAGCCCGCGACGGAGGGATCATGACCCCTCCGTCAGCGGAAGACGCTGACACCTCCCCAGATGAATGGGGAAGAGAAAGAGCCGGAGCACTTCTCGGTGCGAAGGATTGGCCGTTCCACTGCACGGGAAGCTGCGGCATGCGCAGTTCGCCCAGTCGCGGATGCGCGATATCCGCCAGGAAGCTGCGCGCCACGTACTGCTCGGTCTCGAGCAGCTCTGCCGGCGAGAAGATCGGGCCGAACGGCACGCCCCTGGCCTGCGCCGTCGCCTGGATCTCGGCGCGAGTTTTGTCGGCGAACCACGGCGTGATGATCGCGTAGAGCTCTGCGACGTGCTTACGGCGGCTGGCGCGCAGGTCGAACTTCGGATCGGCAAGCCGCGAGTCGCCGATCAGGACGCGCGTCGCCAGCCACTGCGTCGCGGTGTAGACCACGGCCACATGGCCGTCGCGGCAGGGCACGATCTGGAACTCTGAGTTCTTGCCCTCGCGGCTGGGCGAGGTGCCGGTCGCCTCGGCGCCGGAGGCTGCCTTCCAGTTCACCCATTGCAGCACTTCGGCGAGCGAGACGCGCACCGGCGGCGGGGCTTGCTTCGCATCGCGGGCGGCGAGCGCTGCAGTGAGGCCGGTGAATGCGGTCAGGCCCGCGGCGTAAGAGGCCTGGTGGCCGCCGAGCCGGAGCGGCTGGCGCTCGGGCTCGCCCACCATGTGCAGGAGACCGCTCAGCGCGAGCAGGGTGAACTCGCTGACCGGGCGTTGGGCCGCGTCCATCTCCAGCGGGAACGCCGCGATCTCGATCGGCGTCGCGCAGCCGGCCCGGACCAGCGGCGCGATCGAGGCGGGCTCCTCGAACAGCACGGCATCGGCCGTCTGGAGCAGCTTGGCGAGGTTGGTCCGTCCGGCCGCCGCGGCGAAGTCGAGCGTGACCGAACGCTTGGAGGTGTTGAGGAACTGGAACAGTGCGCTCTCGCCCTGCGGCAGAAGCGGCGGCGCGCGGCGCACCGGGTCGCCGTCCGGCGGCTCGATCTTGAGTACGGTGGCGCCGAGATCGGCCGCGATCTTGCCCGCAAGCGACGTCGCCAGGCGCAGGCACAGCGGCACGTCGCGGTCATTCACCTCCAGTACGGTGAAGCGGGCGAGCGGCAGGGTGTCTGTCGGGCTCTTTGGCGGGCTCATGGAACGGTTTTCGCTAGCCCGTGCTAGGGTCGCTGTCCACGGAGGAATTCAATGGCACAGACGGGCAAGCACAAGGGCCTGGAGTTCGGCATCTTCCTCGCACCCTTCCATCGGGTCGGCGAGAACCCGACGCTCGGCATGGCGCGCGACATGGAGCTGGTCGAATGGATCGACGAGCTCGGCTACGACGAGGCCTGGATCGGCGAGCACCATTCCGCAGGGTGGGAGACCATCGCTTCGCCGGAAGTGTTCATCGGCGCGCTGATCGAGCGCACCCGCTACATCCGGCTGGGCTCGGGCGTGACCAGCCTGCCGTACCACCATCCGCTGATGGTCGCGAACCGCTTCGTGCAGCTCGACCACATGTCGCGCGGCCGCACCATGCTGGGCTGCGGCCCGGGCGCGCTGCCCTCCGACGCCTACATGATGGGCATCGAGCCCTCGACCCAGCGCGACCGCATGGAGCAGTCGCTGGCCGCCATCATGGCGCTGCTGAAGTGCGAGGAGCCGGTCACCATGAAGACCGACTGGTTCGAGCTCAAGGAAGCGCGGCTGCACCTCGCATCCTACAGCCATCCGCATTTCCCGATCGCCTGCGCCAGCACCATCACGCCCTCGGGCATGATCGCCGCCGGCAAGCACGGTGTCGGCGTGCTGTCGATCGGCGCCGGCCTGCCGGGCGGCCCCGAGGCGATGGCCAAGCAATGGGCGATCTACGAGGAGACCGCGGCCAGGCACGGCCACAAGGCCGACCGCTCGAAGTGGCGCATCGTGGTCAACGCCCACGTCGCCGACGATGACGAGCGCGCGCTGCGCGAGGTCCATGCCGGCGAGCGGCGCGAGACGGTGACCTATTTCGAGGACACGCTGGGCCGCCCGCCCGGCCGCTCCGACGACCCGCTGCGCGAGGGTGTGAAGCAGGGCACGACGCTGGTCGGATCGCCCGACACCGTGGCGAAGGGGATCGAGCGGCTGCTCGGCTACTCCCAGGGCGGCTTCGGCGGCATCCTGTTTCGCGCCCATGAATGGGCCGACCGCGAGGCGACCATGCGCTCCTACGAGCTCTTCGCGCGCTATGTCATGCCGCGCTTCCAGGGCTCGCTCGACACCATCGTCGGCTCGAACAGCTGGGCGCGCGAGAACCGCAAGGCGGTGTTCGGCCCGACCGTGGCGGCGGTGAAGAAGGCCTTCACCGATGTCGGCCGCGAGGTGCCGGACGAGTTCCGCGCCCGCACCGTCGGCGCGCGCGACGTGGCCGACGACTAGGGGCCAGCCTTCGCAGATCGGCACCGATGAAGAAGGTCTTCACCGGCACCGGCCGCGAGGTTCCTCGTGGCTTCTGCTGGGTCAGCGCCTCGATCAGGCGTCGCAATATGTCGATCGCCAGGTCGCCCTGCGTCGACGCTGTAACGTCCATTGCGCTCGTACGGGACGACTCGACGATGAATGTTGCGCAAGTAACGTAGAGAGCGAATCGATCGGAATTCGTGCGAGTCATCGCGCGTCATTACGCGTCGGTGACGTCATGTCATCGGGTCGCGCGCGCATTGCATCGCGCGATGCTCTTGGTTGCGTCGGTAGCTCAGTGAGAGTCGAGAAAAGCGAGCAGCGACGCATTGAACGCGTCGGGCTGCGTGACGTTTATCGCGTGCGCGCCCCATGGCGCAATGTCGAGCGTCGCGTGCGGGATCGCAGCAGCGAGCTGCTCCGACATCGAGCAGGGCACCAGCACGTCGTCGCGTGCGGCAGAGACGAGAGCAGGCACGCGCAGCGCCGCGAGACGATGCGTGACATCGAATGCCAGCAGCGCGGCGATGCGACGGCGCAGCGTGTCGGCGCCCTGGAAGCCCGCGAGCCCATGCGCTTCTTCCTGCGCGGCGCGCTCGGCGTTCCTCGCCAGCCAGTCGGCGGGATAGAGGAAGATCGGTTGCGCACGGACGTAGGCCGCCGGGCCTTCGTGCTTGAGCAAGGCGAGGCGCATCTCGAAGCAGCGCTTGGTGTGGGCGTGCGCCGCGGCCCAGCCGTTGACGACAGTGAGCGAGTGCAGTCGCTGCGGATGTCGCATCGCGAGGTCGAGACCGATCAGGCCGCCGAGCGCGTGGCCGACGAAATGCGCCTTGTCGGTCTTCGTCGCCTCGAGCACGGCGAGCGCCTCGTCGGCCATCGCGGCGATGCTGTGGTCGTCCGACAGTTGTCGCTTGTTGCGCCCGGTGCCGGCCTGATCGTAGGTGACGATGCGATAGCGCGCCGCGAGAGCTGCGAGTTGCGGCGCCCAGTAGCCGGCAGTGCCGCCGAGGCCCGACGAGAGCAGGACGGTCGGCGCGTTCGGCCGTCCGCTCTCGCGGACGTCGAAGAAGCTCACTTCTTGCCGATATGCGCGATGGTTGCGATCTCGACCAGGGCATCCGGCTTCACCAGGCCGCACTGGATGCAGTAGCGCGCCGGCTTGTCGCCCGGGAAGTACTTGCCGTAGACGCCGTTGACGGCGCCGTAGTTCGCCCAGTCGGTGAGGAAGATGTGGTTGAAGGTGACGTCGGCCATGGTGCCGCCGGCCGCCCCGATCACTGCTTTGATCTGCTCCAGCACGAACTCGGTCTGCTTGGCGGCGTCGCCGACATGGACGACGTTGAATTCCTTGTCGAGCGCCAGCGTGCCCGAGACATAGACGATGCCGTCAGCGGAAGTGCCCGGCGAGTAGGGCGCGAGTGTCGGGCCGGCACCCGGCGGGAAGATGGCGGTCTTGGGCATCAGGTCTCTCCCTTGGTCTTTGCCATTGGATTGCTGTTGGACTTCAGCGCCGCGAGGAATTCCTCGGTCGAGGATACCCAGCCGAAGAACTTCTCGATGTTGTAGAGCGAGGCCTGCAGCACGAAGTCGGGGCCGGCATGGTGCGTGGCGTCGTGCAGCACGACGCCGAAATATTCGAGGAAGAAGCCGTCGCGAAGGGTCGACTCGACGCAGACGTTGGTGGCGATGCCGGTGAAGACCAGCGAGCGGATGCCACGGCTGCGCAGCACGCTGTCGAGGTTGGTGTTGAAGAAGGCGCTGTAGCGTGGCTTCTCGACGACGATGTCGCCGGGCTGCGGCGGCAACTCCTGCACCAGCTCGTAGTCCCAGCCTCCCTTGGCCAGCAGCTTACCCTGCAGCTCGGGCTTGCGGCGCATCAGCTTCAGAGCGTTGGACTTGTGATAGTTGGGCGAGCCCGGGCCGCCCGCTTCGACATAGTCGGGATCCCAGCCGTTCTGGAAGTAGATCACCGGCATGCCGACCGCGCGTGCGGCGGCAGCGGCCTGCTTGATGTTGGCGATCGCGGCCGGCGCCCCCGAGACGTCGAAGCCCGCCAGGCTGGTGTAGCCGCCGGGCGAGGCATAGGCGTTCTGCATGTCGACGATGATCAGCGCAGTCTCCTGCGGCCGCAGCATGATCGGCTCGGGCTTGGCCGGCAGCAGGCGGGCGGCGGGATCCTCGGCGGGGAAGTAGCTGACGGGGTTGTCGGTCATTCGGCGGCCTTCAGCGATTGGACGACATGCTGGCGGGTCTTCATCAACGGCTGGATGCGCTCGCCGAACATCTTCGTCCCGCTCACGAACTCGTCGAAGGTGAGCAGCACGCCGGCGAGGCCCGGGATGGCGTCGATCTCGTCCATCATCTTCGCCACCGAGGCGTAGGAGCCGCACAGCAGCCCGATGTTGAGGTTGACGTTGCTGACCTCGGACGACATGTGGCGCACGTTGGTGTCGGTGCCGGACTTGGTGTCGGCATTGCTCTGCTGGGTCAGCCAGCGCAGCGCCTCGTGGTCGGCGCCGCTCTTGTAGAGGTCCCACTTGGCCTTGGCCTCGGCGTCGGTCTCGCCGGCGATGATCATGAACAGGCCGTAGGTCGCGACCGTGCGGCCGCTGACGGCGGAGGCCTTCTGCAGGCGATCGACGGTCGGCGCGCAGGCGGTCGGCGTGTTGAAGCCCATGCCGAACACGAAGTTGTAGTCGGCGTATTTGGCGATGAACTTCATGCCGGCCTCGCTCTGGCCGGCCGAGATCAGCTTGATCGGCGTTTGCGGCCGCGGCTCCAGCCGGCAGTCCTCCATCTTGAAGAACTCGCCCTTGAAGTCCGAGCGGCCGGTCGCCCACAGCTCCTGCATGATCTGGACGTACTCGGCGGCGAAGTCGTAGCGGCGGGCGAAGTACTCGTCGCCGGGCCACAGGCCCATCTGCGAGTACTCCGGCCGCTGCCAGCCGGTGATGATGTTGAGCCCGAAGCGGCCGTTGGAGATCGAATCGATGGTCACCCCCATGCGCGCGGCGATCGCCGGCGGAATGACCAGCGTCGGCACCGTGGCATAGAGCTTGATGCGCGAGGTGATGGCGGCGAGGCCCGCCATCAGGGTGAAAGATTCGAGGTTCTGGTCCCAGAAACCGCTCTGGCCGCCGAAGCCGCGCAGCTTGATCATCGACAGGGCGAAGTCGAAGCCGTAGCGCTCGGCATTCAGCGTCGTCTGCTTGTTGAGCTCGAAGCTGGGATTGTATTGCGGCGAGGTCGTCGAGACGAGCCAGCCGTTCCTGCCGATCGGAATGAAGACGCCGATATCCATGCCCTGCCTCCAGAGCCAGTTATGGGGCCTATTCGGCGGCGCTCGCAAGCGGCGTCACGTGCCGGCGGGAGGTCATCCGGGGCTGGATGCGCTGGCCGAAGATCTCGGTGCCGCTCACGAATTCATCGAAGGTGAGCAGCACGCCGGCCAGGCCGGAAACGGTCGCCACCTCATCGAGCAGTCGGGCCACGGTGGCGTGGGAGCCCAGCAGCAGGCCGATGTTGATGTTCACCATCGAGGCAAGGTCGATCGCGTGCAGCGCGCTGCTGCCGCTGCCCGGACGCGTATCGGCGGTGGCCTGCTTGACCATCCAGGCCAGTGCCTCGAGATCCGCACCCTGCTTGTAGAGCGCCCACTTTGCCTCCGCTTCGGCATCGGTCTCGCCGGTGACGATCATGAACAGGGCATAGGTCGCGACCTGGCGGCCGGTCTTGGCCGCGGCCGCCTGCAGGCGCTCCACCGAATCGCGACAGGCCGTCGGCGTATTCACCCCTTTGCCGAAGCAGAAATTGTAGTCGGCATGCTCGGCAGTGAAGGCGAGGCCCTGATCGCTCTGCCCGGCGCAGATCAGCTCGACCGGCGCTCTCGGGCGCGGGCTGAGGCGGCAATCGTTCATGGAGAAGAACCGGCCCTTGAAGTCCGACCGGCCGGTTTCCCAAAGCTCGCGCAGGATGCGCACGTATTCGGCAGCGTAGGTGTAGCGGTGGCCGAAATAGTCGTCGCCCGGCCACAGGCCCATCTGCTCTGCCAGCCGGTGATGACGTTGAGACCGAAGCGGCCGTTGGCGATCGAATCGATGGTCGAGACCATGCGTGCGCAGATCGCGGGCGGTACGGCGAGGGTGGGCACCGTGGCGAACAGGCGAATGCGCTCGGTGATCGCGGCGAGTCCCGCCATCAGCGTGAACGACTCGAGATTGTGGTCCCAGAACTCGCTTTTGCCGCCGAAACCGCGCAGCTTGATCATCGACAGCACGAAGTCGAGACCGTAGCGCTCGGCATTCAATGTCGTCTGCCTGTTGAGCTCGAAGCTCGGCTTGTATTGCGGCGACGTCGTCGACACGAGCCAGCCGTTGCTACCGATGGGAATGAAGACGCCGATCTTCATGCCGCGCGCGATGCAAGACGCGCGCCTTGACGCACCGTCTGTGTCATCCCGAGCGAAGCGAGGGATCTATGGGCCGCAACATAGATCCCTCGCTTCGCTCGGGATGACACGACCGTCGGTGGCATATTTCTTGCGGCGTTTCCGGTGGCTCCGACACGCTAGGGAGTCGATACGGAGGCGGCATGAAGCGGATCAATCGTCGGCTTCTTCTCAAGGGCGCCACCGCGGGCGGCGCCTACGCGGCGGCCCAAGCGGTCACCGGATTTCCCACTGTCTGGGCGCAGAATACGAAAGACGTCGCGCTCGTTCACGCCGGCGGCTCGTACGCCGCGATCAAGGAGATCGGCGACCAGGCGAGCAAGGATCTCGGCTTCAAGGTCGTGATGCAGGCCATCACCGACGACGTGCAGCTCAATCGCTCGCTCACGCAGCCGACCACGATCGACATCAACAACATTGACAGCACCAAGATGCCCTATCTGGTGGGCAAGGGCGTGCTCGCACCGATCCCGGTCGCCAAATACAAGCTGTGGGGAGACACCGTGCCGCTCTTCACCAAGGGCAGCTATCCCAACGGCACCATGGCGTCGACCCAGGGCCTCGCGCCGATCGAGGCGATGTTCTACGAGGCCGGCGACGGCAAGAAGCTCGCGTCCAAGCCGACCGAATTCCTGACCATGATCCCGACCATCTACAATGCCGACACGCTCGGTATCCGGCCCGACCTGGTCGGCGGCAAGGACAAGGTTACGAGCTGGAAGGACCTGCTCGACCCCAGGTTCAAGGGCAAGACCGCGCTGGTCGACTATGCCCCAGTCGGCGTGATGGACGTCGCCATGGCGCTCGAGGCGCGCGGCGACTTCAAATACAAGGACAAGGGCAACATGACGAAGGAGGAGATCGACAAGACCATCAAGATCATGGTCGATCTCAAGAAGGGTGGGCATTTCCGCTCGTTCTGGAGCACCTTCGACCAGTCGGTGAACCTGATGGCCTCGGGCGAGGTGGTGATCCAGTCGATGTGGTCGCCGGCCGTCACCGCGGTGCGCAGCCGCGGCATCGATTGCTACTACGTGCCGCTCAAGGAAGGCTATCGCGGCTGGTACGTCGGCCTGGCGCCGATGGCGCATCTCGGCGGGCTGAAGCTCGACTGCGCCTACGAGTACATGAACTGGTTCAACTCGGGCTGGCAGGGCGGCTTCATCGCCAAGCAGGGCTACTACTCGGCGGTGCCGTCGACCGCCAAGAAGTTCCTGACGCCGGAGGAGTGGGACTACTGGTACGACGGCAAACCGGCCGCGCTCGACATCAAGGATCCCTACGGCACCCTGATGGAGAAGAAGGGCAGCGTGCGCGACGGCGGCGCGATCTGGGATCGCATGGGCAACATCGCGTGCTGGAACACGGTGATGGACGAGGACCGCTACCTGACGCGGCGCTGGAACGAGTTCATCTCCTCCTGATGACCGGCAGCCTATGACGAGCATCGAGCAGGCCGCCCCCTGGCCGGAGGAGGACCGGCCGGTCGAGAACACGGGCGAGCGCGCCTCCTGGTTCCAGGTGGCGCCGCTCGTCATCGTGCTGTCGCTGTTCTTCGGCCTGCCGATGATCGTGGTCCTGGTCGTGAGCTTCTTCGACTTCGACCGCACCGACATCATCCCGGCCTTCATCCTCGACAACTACGTCGAGCTCTTCACCCGCGAGGTGACGCTGCGGCTCTATGCCAGCTCGCTCAAGTTCGCTGTCATGGTCTGGCTGGTGACGCTGTTGCTCGGCTTCAACATTGCCTATTTCCTGGTCTTTCACGTGCGGAGCCTGCTGATGCAGATCGGCCTGTTCCTGGTCTGCACCGTGCCGTTCCTGACCTCGAACATCATCCGCATGATCTCGTGGATCCCGTTCCTCGGCCGCAACGGCATCTTCAACCAGTCGCTCCAGGGCGCAGGCATCACCAGCAAGCCGCTGGAGTTCCTCCTGTTCTCCGACTTTGCCGTGGTGGTGGCCTACGTCCACCTGTTCACGCTGTTCATGGTCGTGCCGATCTTCAATTCGATGGCGCGAATCGACAAGAGCCTGCTCGAGGCGTCGCGCGATGCGGGAGCGGGCCGCGTGCGCACCGTATTCGAGATCGTGCTGCCCTTGTCGAAGACCGGCATCGCGCTCGGCTCGATCTTCGTCGTCACCCTGGTGATGGGCGACAGCTTCGTCGTGCGCACCATGAGCGGCGGCCAGAGCGCCTCGGTCGTGTCGGCGCTGCAGAACGAGGTCGCGGCGCTGCAGTATCCGCCGGCGGCGGCCAGCGCCGTCATCATGGTGGTGATCGTCACCCTGATGGTCGCGGGCATCCTGCGGCTGGTCGACGTGCGCAAGGAATTGGCGCGGTGAGGCGGCCCGATGAGCGACGGGCGATCTGACATGCAGAACGCCGACGGTTCCCGCCCCTGGACCTTCTATGCCTTCGCTGCCTTCTTCGGGCTGTTCGTGCTGTTCCTCTACGGCCCGATGATCGTGATCTACATCCTGTCCTTCCAGGGCCCCAACGGCGGCATGACCTTTCCGCTGAACGGCGTGTCGCTGCATTGGTTCGTGGCGCTGGTGTCGCAGACCCGCGTCGGCGACATCGCCGGCTCCTTCACCCGGTCGATCGCCCTGGCCGCCATCGTGGCGGTCGTCACGGTGCTGATCGCCGTGCTGGCGGGGCTGGCCTTCCGCCGGCCGTTCCGAGGCTCGGCCTTCGCCTTCTATCTCGCGATCGCGAGCCTCATCATGCCCGGCCTGTTCGTCGGGCTCGGCATCGCGCTCGCCTTCCGGCTGCTCGGCCTGCCGACGGCATGGCTGAGCTCTGGGCTCGGCGCGCAGCTCACCTGGACGCTGCCGTTCGGGCTTCTGATCATGTTCGCCGTGCTCGGCCGCTTCAACCGCTCCTACGAGGAGGCGGCGATCGATCTCGGCGCCACCAACTGGCAGAAGCTCAAGGAGGTGACGCTGCCGATGCTGGCGCCCGGCATCATCGGCGTGGTGCTGTTCGGCTTCACGCTCTCCTACGACGAGATCGCGCGCACGGCGCTCGCCGCCGGAGCCAAGAACACCCTGCCGCTCGAGATCTGGGCGATGACCACCAACGTCACCTCGCCGACGCTCTATGCGGTGGGCGCGGTCACCACCATCGTCTCGTTCTTCGTGATCGTCGTGGCTCTCACTTCCATTGGCGCCATCCAGAGCCGGCGTAGTCGACGGAGCAGTACATGAGCGAGGTCCCTCTTGCCGGCTCGGGCGTCAGCGGACAGGTCGAGGTCGCGCGCGTCACCAAGCGCTTCCGCGAGACGGTCGCGGTCAATGACCTCAGCCTCACCATCCCGCACGGCTCCTATTGCTGCCTGCTCGGGCCGTCGGGCTGCGGCAAGACCACCATTTTGCGCATGATCGCGGGCCACGAGACTCCGACCCGCGGCGACATCCGCATCGGCGGCCGCTCGGTGGTCGGCCTGCCGCAGGTCGAGCGCGGCACGGCGATGATGTTCCAGAGCTACGCCCTGTTCCCGCATCGCAGCGTGCTCGACAACGTCGCCTTCGCGCTGAAGGTGCGCGGGCTGGGCCTGCCGGCGCGCCACACCGTCGCGCGCGAGCTGCTGACCAAGGTGCAGCTCGAGAAGTTCGCCGATCGGCTGCCGGCCCAGCTTTCCGGCGGCCAGCAGCAACGGGTGGCGCTGGCACGCGCCCTGATCACCAATCCGCGCGTGCTGCTGCTCGACGAGCCGTTGTCGGCGCTCGACGAGTACCTGCGGCTGCGCATGCGCGGCGAGCTGCGGCGGGTGCAGAAGGAGCTCGGCATCACCTTCGTGCATGTGACGCACACCCAGCTCGAGGCGATCGCCGTCGCCGACATGGTGGTGGTGATGGCGCAGGGCCGCATCGAGCAGGCGGCGAACGCCCGCGACATCTTCGTGGCGCCGCGCAACGCCTACGTCGCCCGCTTCGTCGGCGGCCAGAACGTGCTGTCGGGCACGGTCGAGAGCGTCATCGACGGCATCGCCGCCGTGGCGTCGGACGCCGGCGCGCGCTACGCGATCCCGGTCGGGCAGCTTCGACCGTTGCGCGGATCCAGGCTCTACGGCTCGATCCGCCGCGACCGCATCGCCGTCGACAAGCTGTCGCCCGGCGCCCGCCCCAATGGCGGGCTGAACTGCGTGACGGGCGAGGTCCACACGCTGGAGAACCAGGGCTCCTACGTGAAGGTGACGATCGATCTCGGCGACAACGCCGAGGAGTTCGTCGCCCACGTGCCCGACGAGGCCTTCTTCCGCGATCCGCTCGACATCGGCGACTGGGTCGAGGGGCGCTGGTCGGCTTCCGACATCAATCTGCTCGATGATGGCGCGCTCGCCATGGCGTCGGCCCCGCCGCAAGCCGTCGCCGCATCGGCTTCCGCCAGCTAGCTTGTCGGGATGGCGGTCCGGTCGGCGAGCCGATTCAGCAGCGACGCGATCGGATGCGCCGGCGGGCCGTCGGCGGGAATGTCGAGATGGTCGGTCGACACGGCGAAGAAGGCGATGCTGCCCGCGGACAGCGGGTTGGCGAGCGTCGGCCAGGTCGAGGGATCGTGCACCGGGTCGTGCGGGCGCAGCGCCGCCAGCAGCTTGGTGTTGCCGGCTTTGGCATGCAGGCCGGTTGTTGGATTGAACAGGCTGATCAGCACGGTGTCGCCGCCGCGCGCCGTCATCCAGGCGATCACCGCGCGGCGCGAGCGGGGTATGTCGCCATAAACCGAGTCGAGCAGCTCGATCGCCACCAGCCGCTTGGGCAGTGTCGCGCCGGCCGGGAGCTGGCGCAGCCCATCGAGGATCGCCGCGCAAGGTCGCCAGCTGCCGCTGAACGCGACCAGCACGATGCGGGCTTTCTCGGCCGCCGCGGTGCCGACCGCCTGCGCGTCGGCCGGCGACAGGCCGATGAGCAACGGCGGCAGCTTCTGCGCCAGCTCGGCGACGAAGGCGGAGAAACCCATGGTCGCGGCGAAGGCGCCCTCCGCGTTGCCGTCGAAGCGCGGTGCCACGAGGATGGTGTTGGTCGTGGCCGCGGCCATCTGGCCGATCGCCGCCTGGATATGGGCCTCGAACGGGACGGTGGTGGTCAGCCCGTGCATGAAGACGCAGAGCAGGAACGGCCGGGTTTGATCGAAGGCCGCCGGGATGTGCACGGCGACCGGATGGGCCGGGTTCGGCGCGTGCTGGAAATGGAGATCCTGGGTGATGGCTGCGGCGGGCATCGTTCCCCCTTCGAGGCGAGAACCTCTTGGGCGGGGTCGGTCAATTTCAGCTTCGGCGTGCCGCTAGAACTCCTTCTTGGTGCCCGGCTCGGCGTCGATCACCTGGATCGAGCTCTGGCCCATCGCCGCCTTGTACTCGGCCGGCGTGCCCTTGAGCATCGGGTTGGACGCGTAGTGCATCGGCCAGGCCATCTTGGGCTTGATCAGCTCCTTGGTGGCGTAGGCGGCGTCCTTCGGGTCCATCACGAAGTGGCCGCCGATCGGGATCAGCAGCAGGTCGGGCTTGTAGTACTCGCCGATCCACTTCATGTCGCTGAACACGCCGGTGTCGCCCATGTGGTAGATCTTGAAGCCGTTCTCGAGCGTGATGATGACGCCCACCGGCTCGCCGGCGGGATAGCTGGTCGGCTTGCCGTGCTCGTCCGGCAGGATCATCTCCGACGAATGCTCGGCATGGGTCTGGGTGATCTTGACGCCGGGCGCGATCTCCGCGGTGCCGCCCTTGTTCATGCGCGGCACGAGGTTGGCCGGCATCTTGCCGAGCGTCGCCAGGAACTGGTTCATGCCGGCCGGTCCCCAGATCGGCGCGTTGTCCCGCTTGGAGAGCTCGAGCGCGTCGCCGAGATGGTCGCCGTGGCCGTGCGTCACCAGGATGGCGTCGATCTTGCCGATCTTGCCGAGGTCCTTGAGCTCGGCCGGGACCTTGGTGCCGCCGGTGATCCACGGATCGACCATGATCACCTTGCCGCCCGGCGTGGTGATCTTGAAGGCCGACTGGCCGTACCACAGCAACTCGGTCTTGCCCTGCTGCGCCTCGGCCGACCCGATGAAGGCCAGGCCCACGACGAGCAGCCCCAGCACGCGAAGGATCATTGGTTTCTCTCCCCTGCACACGGCGCGCACCCTAGCACGGTTCCTCCGGGCGAAAGATGTCGCTTTTCCGTGAGCCGCATTCGCCTACGATGCGCCGCAACATGACGAGGGAGATCGGCTGCCGATGAGCATCAAGGGCAAGGCCTACATCGCCGGCATCTATGAGCATCCGACGCGATTGGCGAAGGACATCTCGCTGGCGCAGATCCACGCCCAGGTGGCGAAGGGCGCGCTGGAAGACGCGGGCCTCACCAAGGACGATGTCGACGGCTACTTCTGCGCCGGCGATGCACCCGGCCTCGGACCGATGTCGATGGTCGAGTACATGGGCCTCAAGCCGCGCCACGTGGACTCCACCGACACCGGCGGCTCGTCCTATGTGCTGCATGTCGGCCACGCCGCCGAGGCGATCGCGGCAGGCAAGTGCAAGGTCGCGCTGATCACGCTGGCCGGCCGGCCGCGCGCCGAAGGCATGGCGACCGGTACGGTGCCGCGCTCCCGCGGCGGCACGCCGACGCCCGACGAGCCGTTCGAGTTCCCGTACGGGCCGACGGTGGTGAACATGTACGCGATGTGCGCCATGCGCCACATGTACGAGTTCGGCACGACCGCCGAGCAGCTTGCCTGGATCAAGGTCGCGGCCTCGCACCACGCGCAATACAACCCGCATGCGCTCTTGAAGGACGTGGTCACGGTCGAGGAGGTCGTGAGCTCGCCGGTGATCTCCGATCCGCTGCACCGGCTCGACTGCTGCGTCATCACCGACGGCGGCGGCGCGATCGTCGTCGTGGCACCGGAGATCGCGGCCAAGCTCAAGCGGCCCAAGGTCAGGCTGATCGGCGCGGGCGAGTTCGTGAAGACCCAGATGGGCGGCAAGGTCGACCTGACATACTCGGGCGCGCGCTTCAGCGGCGCGGCGGCCTTCGCCGAAGCGGGCGTCAAGCCTTCCGACATCAAGTTCGCCGCGATCTACGACAGCTTCACCATCACCGTGCTGATGCAGCTCGAGGACCTGGGCTTCTGCGAGAAGGGCAAGGGCGGCGCCTTCGTGGCTGACGGCAACCTGATCGCGGGCACCGGCAAGCTGCCGTTCAACACCGACGGCGGCGGGCTGTGCAGCAACCACCCGGGCAACCGCGGCGGCCTCACCAAGGTGCTCGAAGCCGTGCGCCAGCTCAGGGGCGAGGCGCATCCCAAGGTGCAGGTGAAGAACTGCGATCTCGCGGTTGCCCACGGCACCGGCGGCTCGCTCGGCCTGCGCCACGGCAGCGCCACCGTCATTCTGGAGAGGGAGTAGTCCGATGGCCGAAGCGAAAGAGCGCAAGCTGGCCGCGCCGTCCGTCAGCCAGGAGACCGAGGCCTACTGGGACGCCGCCGCCAAGGGCAAGCTGCTGGTGAAGAAGTGCACCGCCTGCGGCCAGTTTCACCACTATCCGCGCACGATCTGCCCGTTCTGCTTCAGCGACAAGACCGAATGGGTCGAGGCGTCGGGCAAGGGGACGATCTACTCCTACTCGGTGATGCGCCGCGCGCCGGTGCCCTACGCGATGGCCTACGTCACGCTCGCCGAGGGCCCGCGCATGGTCACCAACATCGTCGATTGCGACTTCGACAAGCTGAAGTGCGAGCAGCCGGTGAAGGTCGTCTTCAAGCCGACCGACGGCGGCCCGCCGCTGCCGATGTTCACGCCGGCCTGACCGGCCCTCGACCGAGGAGACTTGCCGTGCTGCGCTCGATCCTCGTCGTTGGTTTGGCCGCCCTTTCGGCCTGTGCTTCGCCGCAGCTTCCGGAGCCTCCGGCGAACCTCGCCGGCACATCCTGGCGGCTGGTGTATTTCCAGCCGTCCGGGGCCGGGGCGAACCCCGTCGTGCCGCCGCGCGTCGGGCGATACACGGCGGACTTCGGGGTGGACGGTACGCTGGCCCTCGGGCTGGATTGCAACCGGGCTACGGCCCGCTGGGCGGCGATACCCTCGGGGCGCGGCGCGCTGAGTGTGACGGCGGGCGCGATGACGCGCGCCTTCTGCGGCGACGGTGCCCTCGACAGCCGCATCGCCCAGGACCTGGAGAAGATCCGCAGCTTCAAGGTCGAGGACGGTCGGCTGTTCCTGACGCTGGACGCGGGCGCGGGCACCTATGTCTGGCGGGCGGCCAGCGGTGGAGGCTGACGCCGTGGCGCGTTGGCGCGTTGCGATGCTGGCCGGCATGCTGATGGCCGGCTGCCCCGCGATCGCGCAGACGCTCGATACCGCCGGGGCCAAGACTTGCGCGGTGCGCGGCTATGCCATCGACACCGATCCCAAGGGAACGAACGTGCGCAGTGCTCCGCGCGCTGATGCACCGATCATCGGCCGTCTCGCACCGCCGACGAAGATCGACCCCAACACCGAGACGGGTATCGAGTTCGACATCGTCGGCTCGAAGGACGGTTGGCTGCTGATCCGCAACGGCAGCGACGGCGGGCTGACCTTCGAGGCGACACATCGGGCCGACGGCCGCGGCTGGGTCTCGGCCAAATTGGTTGGCACGCAGCTGCGCCTGTCCGCCTTCCGCTCGGCGCCGCGGCGCGACGCGCCGGAGATCGCGCGGTTCCAGGGCGACAACTGGGGACCGGACAGCGCCGGCGTGACGGCCATCCATGGCTGCCAGGACCGCTACATCGAGGTCACCGCCGCGCCGCCGAATGGCAAGCCGCTGCGCGGCTGGTCCTATCTGCCCTGTTCGAGCCAGCTCACGACCTGCGACGGCGGCGTGACGGAGTAGGATCCATTGCTCTCCAAGGAGGAAATACATGCTGAAGGTTTGGGGCCGTGCCTCGTCGTCGAACGTCCAGAAGGTGATGTGGGCCGTCACCGAGATCGGCGTGCCGCACGAGCGCATCGATATCGGCGGGCCGTTCGGCAAGAACCGCGAGGCGGCGTATCTCACCATGAACCCCAATGGCCTGGTGCCGACCATCGAGGAGGACGACGGCTTCACGCTCTGGGAGTCGAACTCGATCGTGCGCTACCTCGCCGCCAAGCATAAGAGCAGCCTGGAGCCCGCTGACCCCAAGGTGCGGGCGCAGGCGCAGAAGTGGATGGACTGGCAGCTCACGGTGATGGCGCCGGCGATCGGCCCGCTGTTCATGGGCATGGTCCGCACGCCGCCGGCCGAGCGCAATGCCAAGGCGATCGACGACAGCAAGGCCAAGACCGCCGACGCTGCCCGCATGCTCGACGACCAACTCGGCAAGACGCAGTTCCTCGCCGGCGATGCCTTCTCCTACGGCGACATCCCGGTCGGCATCATGGTGTGGCGCTTCCGCGAGCTCGCACCCGAACGGCAGGGCGGCTTCAAGAACCTCGACCGCTGGTACGCTGCCGTCGCCGCGCGCCCGGGCTTCCAGCAGCACGTGAAGGCGATCCCGCTAACCTGAGCTACGCGACCTCGGCGATGTAGCGGTCCGGACGCAGCAGCGCGGCGCGCAGGCCGCGTTGCGCCAGCCAGTCTGCGCCGACACCGGGCAGCGCCACCGCACCGTGCTGCCGATCCGCCAGCAGCGCGACCTCGCCCACAAGGGCGAAGCGCGGGCCGATCGCCTCGTCCATCAGCCGGCCATCGGGCAGCAGCGGTTGCGGGAAGAGGGTGCCGACCGGCGGCGGCCCGTCGGCGCGGCAGCCGGGCCCGAGCTGCGGTTGCGGGAAGTCGAACATCTCCGCGCCCGCCGAGAAGCGACGGTCGCGCTCGGCGGCCTTGGCGGGGTCGGTCTCCTGCAGCACGGCGCCGAGCTTCACCGCGAGCTCGATGAAGGTCTCGACATGCGGCCGGCGCTCGCTCTCGTAGGTGTCGAGCAGCGAGTCCGGCGCGCCGTCGCGCAGCACCGCCTTGAGCTTCCAGGCGAGGTTGGCGGCATCGCGCATGCCGGCGCACATGCCCTGGCCGAGAAAGGGCGGCGTCTGATGGCAGGCATCTCCCGCCAGCAGCAGGTTGCCCCTGCGCCAGCCCTCCTGCACGACCGAATGGAAGGTGTAGACCGTGGCGCGTTCGAGCACGGCGTCGTCGGGCCCCAGCCAGCGCGCCATCATCGGCCAGAAGATGCCGGGCTCGGTGAGCCGCGCCGGATCGTCGCCCGGCATCAGCATGATCTCCCAGCGCCGCCGTTCGCCGCCGACATTGACCACCGTCATCGGCCGTTGGGGATCGCAGAGCTGCACCGTGTAGTCCGGCAGCGCCTTCACCCGCGGCGCGGCTGCATTGCACAGCAGGTCGACCACCAGCCACGGCTGGTGCAGGCCGAGGTCATGCTGCCGGCTGCCGATCGCCCGCCGCACCAGCGAGCGCGCGCCGTCGCAGCCGACGATGAAGCGCGCGTCGAGCTCGCTCACGTCGGCGATCTCGCGGCCGAGATGCACCGTCACGTTCGGGAAGCGTGCGGCACCCTCGCGCAGGATCTCTTCCAGCGCCGGCTGGTGGAAATACCAGTTGTTCGGCCAGCCCTGCGGCCCGCGGCCTTCGACGCCGCGGCGGACCATCAGGGTCTGGCCCTCGGCGTTGACGAAGTGCATGCCCTGCGATGACGGCCGCGTCTCTGCCGCGATCCGTTCGGCCAGCCCGGCCGACTGGAAGATGCGCATCACCTCGCCGTCGAAATGCACGGCGCGCGGCAGCGGATAGATCGCCGTCTCGCGTTCGTAGACGGCGACCGAAAGGCCGGCTTGCCCCAGCAGATTGGCGAGCAACGCGCCAACCGGGCCGTAGCCCAGGATGGCGACGTCCTCCATGCCGAGGAAAGTACTACGAGTGCAGCGCTTCCCACACCCGTTCCGGCGTCGCCGGCATGTTGATGTGCTTGCCGCCCAGCGCGTCGACGATGGCGTTCATCACCGAGGGCAGCGAGCCCGCGCAGCCGGCCTCGCCGCAGCCCTTGGCCCCCAGCACGTTCGTCTTCGCCGGCACCGAGTGGTAGTCCATCTTGAAGAACGGCACGGTGTCGGCGCGTGGCAGGGCGTAGTCGGTGAAGCTGCCGGTCAGCGGCTGGCCGTCCTCGCTGTAGACCACGTGCTCGAACATCGCCTGGCCGATGCCCTGGACGACGCCGCCATGACTCTGGCCCTCGACCAGCATCGGATTGATGACCGTGCCGAAGTCGCCGACCATGGTGTACTTCACGATGTCGACGATGCCGGTGTCGGGATCGATCTCGACCTCGCAGACGTGGGTGCCGTTGGGGAAGGCCGACGGCGCTTCCTTGTGGACGTGGCTGACGTTCAGCGTGTCGGGCACGCCCTCGGGCAGCTTCATGCCGCCGCGCAGCTTCTCGGCGAGGTCCATGATGCCGATGCCGCGGTCGGTACCGACGATGGTGAAGCGGCCGCGCTGGAACTCGATGTCGGCGGCCGCCGCCTCGAGCGCGACGCCCGCGATCTCCTTGCCCTTCTCGATTACCTTGTCGGAGGCTTCGACGATCGCCGCACCCGACGCCATGATCGACTTGGAGCCGCCGGTCCCGCCGCCCGCGATCAGCAGGTCGCTGTCACCCTGCTTCAGCTTGATCTTGTGGAACGGGATGCCGAGTTTGGAGGTCAGCACCTGCGCGAACGCCGACCAGTGGCCCTGGCCGTAGTCGAGCGTGCCGGTGATGATGGTGACGTCGCCGTTGTCCTCGAAGCGGATGCCGCCCATCTCGTTCATCGGCGGCGCCGTGACCTCGAGATAGTCGCCGATGCCGAGGCCGCGCAGCTTGCCGCGCGTCTTGCTCTCCTGCTTGCGCTTGGCGAAGCCCTTCACGTCGGCGAGCTGTATCGCCTTGTCGAGCAGGGCGGTGAACTCGCCCGAATCGTAGGTCGTGCCGGATGCCGTCTTGTACGGCATCTCCTCCGGCTTGATGTGGTTGAGCCTGCGCATCGCCACCTGGTCGATGCCCATCTCGCGCGCCGCGGCGTCGATCAGGCGCTCCATGAAGTAATTGGCCTCGGGGCGGCCGGCGCCGCGATAGGCGCCGATCGGCGAGGTGTGGGTGAAGCAGACCTTGGTCGAGACCTCGATCAGCGGCGTGCGGTAGATCGCGGCGAGATTGCGGGTGACGCCGAGCGCGCCCATCGCCGCGCCGACATTGGAGAGATAGCCGCCGAGATTGGCGTAGCCGTCCAGCCGCACCGCCAGGAAACGGCCATCCTTGTCGAGCGCCAGCTCGGCATCGAAGTCGTGGTCGCGGCCGTGCTGGTCGGAGAGGAAGCTGCCGCTGCGATCGTCGGTCCACTTCACCGGCCGGCCGAGCAGCTTGGAGGCATGGAACAGGCCGGCGTACTCGGGGTAGGGCGAGCCCTTCATGCCGAACGAGCCGCCGACATTGCCGGTGAGGATGCGCACCTGGTCCGGCTTGACGCCGAGCAGCGCCGCCATCTGGTTCTTGAGGCCGAACGCGCCCTGGTTGCCGGCCTGGAAGGTGTAGCGGTCGGTCGCCTTGTCGTAGAAGGCGGTCGCCGAGCGCGGCTCCAGGGCGCAGACGACGATGCGGTTGCTGATCAGGCGCAGGCGCGTCACGTGCGCGGCCTGGGCGAAGGCGTCGTTCACCTTGGCCGTGTCGCCGTAGTGATAGTCGGCGCAGACATTGCCCGGCACATCGTCGAACACTTCAGGCGCGCCTGGCTGCGCCGCCTCGCGCGCGTCGGTGACGGCAGGCAGCGCCTCGATGTCGACCGTCACCGCTTCGGCGGCGTCGCGCGCCTGTGCCTGCGTCTCCGCGACGACGAAGGCCACCGGGTCGCCGACGAAGCGGACCTTTTCCGTCGCCAGCGAATGGCGGGTCGGCGTCTTCATCGGCGAGCCGTCGCGCTGCGGCACCATCATCACCGTCTTGAGCGCGCCGTAGCCCGCGGCGTTGAGGTCGGCGCCGGTCCATACGCCCAGCACGCCCGGCATCGCCTTCGCCTCGGCCGTGTCGATGCCCTTGATGACGCCGTGCGCCACCTGGCTGCGCACCATGACGCACCAGGCCTGGTTCTCGGAGCTGATGTCGTCGCTGTAGCGGCCCTGGCCCTGCAGCAGCGTCGGGTCCTCCTGCCGAGGCACCGGCTGGCCGATGGCGAATTTCATCGAGTCGAGAGTGTCCGCAGCGAAAGGCGCGTTCATGAGCCGTCCATCGAAAATGGGGTGGGTTATTTCCCGCCGACTATAGCGCGAAAACGGTCTCGTATCGCGGTTCACCGGCGCGTTGATATGTGGTCCGCCATGGCTCGCGCTGCAAGAATAATGCCCATTCGTTCGCCGGAGAGCAGATGTCTGCGATTGCATGGGAGTTGCCGGAGGAAATCCGCGCGGTGCGTGACGGGCTGACCGACTTCGCGCGCAAGGAAGTATTGCCCCGTCATGACAGGCACCATGACCTGTTCGAGAATCCGCGCCGGCTCTATCGCGAGGACGGGCGATTCTCCGACGAACTGAAGGGTCTTATCAGCGAGGTGCGGCGGGCCTCGGCCAAGGCCGGTTACTACAACATGTGCGTGCCCGAATCGCTGGGCGGTGGCGGATTGGCGCATCTTGCCTACTACGTCGGCTGGGAGGCGTTGTTTCATCTCTGCGGCCCGCAGAACTGGCTGATGCTGTACGTGATCAGCCATTGGGCGTTCGGACCGAGCCGGCTGCTCGAGAAGGTAACGCCTGAGGCGCGGGAAAAGATTCTCGCGCCCATGATGGCGGGCGAGGCCTCGATGTGCTTCGGCCTCAGCGAGCCCGGCGCCGGCTCCGATGCGGCGGCACTCGCGACCAAGGCGGTGCCCGACGGCAATGCCTGGCGTCTGACGGGGCGCAAGATCTGGACGTCGAACTCGCCGGTCGCCGACTATTGCATCGTCTTCGCCATCACCGATCCGGAGCGCGCGGCTCAGCGCAAGGGCGGCATCTCGGCCTTCCTGGTGCCGACGTCGTCACCCGGCTTCGAGGTCCAGCGCATCATCAAGCTGTTCGGCCATATCGGCGGCGACGAGGCGGAGCTGCGGCTGGAGGACGTGCGGGTCGAGCCGTGGCAGCTCGTCGGCGAATTGCACCAGGGCTTCGCGGCGGCGCTGTACGGCGTGTCGCTGGGGCGCATCTACAATTCGGCGCGCGCCGTCGGCTACGGCCGCTGGGCGCTCGAGAAGGCGCTCGACTACGCCCAGCAGCGCAAGGCCTTCGGCAAGGCGATCGCCGAATACCAGGGCGTCACTTTCCCGCTGGCCGAAAGCGCGATGGAGCTGCACGGCGCCCACCTGATGGGCCTCAACGTCGCCACCCTGCTCGACCAGGGTTCCCCGGCGGTGAAGGAGCTCGCCATGGCCAAGGCCTATTCGGTGCAGGTCGGCTACAAGGCCGTCGACCGGGCGATGCAGACCCACGGCGCCATGGGCTTCACCAACGAGCTCGGCCTGCATCATGCCTGGCACAGCCTTCGCATCGTCAATGTCGCGGACGGCACCAACGAGATCCTCAACCGCTCGATCGTGCAGCGCCTGCTGAAAGGCGATGTCGAACTGTGATAAAGCTTTCTTCCCCATTCATATGGGGAAGTGCCCGCGTCTTACGCGGGCGATGGGGTCATGACCCCTCCGGCGCGTATGACGCGCCACCTCCCCATATGAATGGGGAGGGATTTGAGGAGATAGGCATTAGGCCATGTCGGACATCATGTCGAACCTCGATCCCGTCACCCTGACGGTCATCCAGAACGGCCTGATCCAGGTCTGCAACGAGATGGACCTCGCCTTCGTGCGCTCGGCCTTCTCGCCGGTGATCTCCGAGGGCATGGACCGCTCCGACGGCATCTACGATGCGATCGACGGCTCGCTGATCGCCCAGGGCGAGCTCGGCCTGCCGGTGTTCGTCGGCACCATGCAGTTCTCGACCCGCGCGGTGATCGACCGGGTGAAGAGCCACTACGGCAACACGGTCGATGCCGGCGACGTGTTCATCGTCAACGATCCCTATCTCGGCGGCACGCATCTGATGGACGTGCGCTTCGTGAAGCCGTTCTTCTACAAGGGCGAGCTGTTCGCCTGGCTCGCCAACACCGGCCACTGGCCCGACATCGGCGGCATGGTGCCGGGCGGCTTCTCCGCCAGCGCCACGGAAGTGGAGCAGGAGGGTCTACGGCTGCCGCCCGTAAAACTCTGGAAGAAGGGCGTCATGGACCAGGAGATCCTGGCCATCCTGATGAGCAACATGCGCATCGCCGACCAGCGCATCGGCGACATCAAGGCCCAGGGTGCCGCGCTCACGACCGGCGAGCAGCGTCTTACGGCACTGATCGACCGTTACGGCGCGGGCATCGTGAAGCAGGCGATCGCCGAGATGCGTCATCGCGCCGAGCGCCAGATGCGCGCCAAGATCGCGGCGATCCCCGACGGCGTCTACGAGGGCACCAGCCAGGTCGACAGCGACGGCGTGGTCGACGAACCGCTGACGATCAGGATGAAGATCACCAAGAAGGGCGAGGATCTCACCTTCGACATGACCGGCTCGAGCCCGCCCTGCCGCGGGCCGATGAACAGCGTCATCGCCACCACCAAGTCGGCGATCTACCTCGCGATCAAGCACATCTTCCCCGAGGTGCCGATCAATGCCGGCACCTTCGAGCCTCTGAAGGTGATCGAGCCCGAGGGCACGTTCCTCTATGCCAAATATCCGCGCCCGGTGTCGGGCTGTGCCGCCGAGGTCAGCCAGCGCATCGCCGAGGCGGTGTTCGCCGCGCTCACCGAGGCGATCCCCGACCTGCTGTTCGCGGCACCCGCCGGCACCTCGGGCAATCTCGGCGTCGGCGGCTACGATCCCGAGCGCAAGCGCAGCTACATCATGTATCTGTTCACCGGCGGCGGCTACGGCGGCTTCCAGGGCGGCGACGGTCTCAGCAACGGCTGCTCGACCATCGGCATCTCCAAGATGCCGCCGGTCGAGGTGCTGGAGCAGTTCTATCCGATCCTGTTCGAGGAGTTCTCGCTGCGTGAGGGCTCGGGCGGCGCCGGCGAGTATCGCGGCGGCTTCGGCATCAACTACGCGATCAAGCTGCGCCGCGGCGAGGCGCGGGTGTCGATGGTGATGGACCACGGCCGCACCGGTCCGCAGGGCGTGCTGGGCGGCGCGGCGGGCGGCGTCAACACGGTGCAGGTGACGCAGGGCGACAAGACCTACCGGCCGCCGCATCTCAGCAAGGACCAGGACATCGAGATCGGCGTCGGCGACGTGGTGCGCGTCCAGACGCCCGGCGGCGGCGGCTTCGGCGACCCTGCGAAGCGCAAGCCCGAGGCGATCGCCCGCGACATCGCTCGCGGCTACTACGGCGAAGCCGAGGCCAAAGCGAAGTTCGGCGCACGGTCATGATCGGCTCGCGTCGTTTTTTCATGGTCGCGACGGCGCTCGTGGTGCCGTCGCTGGCCGTCGCTCAGGGCAAGCTTCAGATTCCCGACAAGTGGTACGGCGTGCGCGTCGAAGGCAACGCCTTCACCGTCGAGATGCCCGGCATTCCGGACCACAAGATCCTGAACGACGTCTCGGCGCGCGGCACGGCATTCGCGCTGCATTCCTACAGCCTCGAGGCCGGCGGCAACTCCTTCGTCGCGCAGACCGCGCTGTTTCCCGCCGATGTCGAATACCGCGAGCCGCGGCGTGTGCTGCAGTCGGCGCTCGACAATCGCGCAAAGCAGCTCAACGGCGGCAAGTGGACCAGGACCGACTGGCGCGAGATCGGCGGCGCCGCCGCGGTCGAGTCGACCGGCACGCTGACCAGCGGCAGCGGCTTGCGCCAGCTCGTGGTGGTGAAGGAGAAGCGCTTCGTGTCGCTCGCTTTCATGGGCCCGAATACCGGCGGCCCCGACGCCAATCGTTTCTTCAAGTCGCTGAAGCTCAACTGATGACCAAGCCACGCATTCACGTTCTCGCCCTGGGCGGGACCATCGCCACGCGTCCCGATGCCAGCGGCGCCATGCAGATGGGCCTCGGTGCCGACGACTTGGTCGCCGCCGTGCCGCTGCTCGAGGGCGTGGCCAAGATCGAGGCCGAGACGGTGTCGCGGGTCGGCAGCCATTCGCTCGGCATCGACCTGATCCACACGCTCGCCGCCAAGATCCGCGGCCTCGAGACCGACGGCGTGGTGGTGACGCAGGGCACCGACACCCTGGAGGAGACGAGCTTCCTGCTCGACCTGCTGCTCGACCTGGACATTCCCGTGGTGGTTACCGCGGCGATGCGCAATCCGTCGCTCACCTCGCCCGACGGGCCGGGCAACCTGCTCGCGGCCGTGCGCGTCGCGGCCGATCCGTGGGTCTACAAGAACGCCAAAGCGCTGGGCGTGCTCGCGGTGATGCTCGACGAGGTCTATGCCGCGGCCGACGTGGCCAAGGTCCATCCGACACGCATCAACGGCTTCGCGGCGACCCAGGCCGGCCCATTGGCCGCGCTGGTCGAGGACCGGGTCGTGCCGATGACAATGCCGGTGCGCGACGCCGTGGTCGCCGCCCGTCGCAAGCTCGGGACCGCGGGCGGCAAGCCGGCGCCGGTGGCGCTGTTCTGGACGTCGCTCGATGACGCGCTGCCGCTGGTCCTGCTGATGCTCGCGGCGTCCGACCGGGTCGGCTATCGCGGCGCGGTGATCGCCGCGATGGGCGGCGGCCATGTACCGGAGCGGGCGGTCGACAATGTGGTGCGGCTCGCCAAGGCGATGCCGACGGTCATCTCCCCGCGCACCGGCGGCGGGCCGATGCTGCGCAAGACCTACGCCGGCCCGAGCTCGGAGATCGCCTTGCGCGAGGCCGGCCTGATCTGGGGCGGCCGGCTGCATCCCCTCAAGGGGCGGGTGCTGCTGGAGACCTGCTTGCGCGCCGGCCTCGACAGGAAGGCGATCGCCGAGCTGTTCGACACCTTCGGTTAGAAAACAAGTTGCAGTCTGGCGTCCGGAGCGTCCGCCGGCGTCCGGCCGAGGGGGGTGGGGCCGGATTCCCGGATTCTCGACAAAACCCTTATGGAATCGGCATCGGAGGCGTCCGGGCCCGTCGCGGATTCTGGCTGGACGGCCCTGGATCAGGAGCGGGCGAGCTTCGCGGCGGCGAAGCCGTGCATGCCGGTCTGCCACTGCAGCGCGACGACCGCGCCCTTGATCGGCTGCAGCAGGCCCAACGCCATCGCCAGGATCAGCGGTCCCCACAGCGCGGCGTGGAGCCAATAGGACGGGCTGTAGGCGATCTCGACCCACATGACGAGCGGCACCACGACGTGGCCGACCAGTACGATCACCAGATAGGCCGGAAAGTCGTCGGCACGGTGATGACGGAAGACCTCGCCGCAGCACTCGCAATGGTCGGCGACCTTGACGAAGGCGCGGAACAGATGGCCCTCGCCGCAGGCCGGGCAGCGGCCGAGAAATCCGCGCTTCAGGGCAAGACCGAGCGTCATGGGGGCCTCCTGTGTCGGCTTGTATATCCTGACAATGGGCCATACAATCAAGGACAAGAGACGTATATTGTATGGATTGGCACCCTACACTCGGTGACCGCCCGGGCGCGGTCTACGAAAGCATCGTCGAGGCACTTGCCGCCGACGTCGCTTCCGGCCGGCTGCGGCGCGGCGAGCGGCTGCCGACCCATCGCGCGCTCGCCTCGGCGCTGGGCGTCGACCTCACCACCGTCACCCGCGCCTACAACGAGGCGCGGCGCCGCGGCCTCACCGAGGCGCGGGTCGGGCAGGGGACGTTCGTCGCCGAGAGTGCCGCCCGCGCGCCGCGCGCCGCGGCGGCCGGGCTCTCGATCGACCTGTCGATGAACCTGCCGCCCGAGCCGCTCGAGGCCGATCTCGACGGCCGCCTCTTGCGCGGGCTCGAGGGCTTGCGGCGCGACTATGGGCTGACGGATTTCCTGAGCTACCAGCAGCCGGGTGGCAGCGAGACCGATCGCGGCATCGCCGCCGGCTGGCTGCGCCGCCGCGTGCGCACCGCGGCGGCCGAGCGACTGCTGATCTTCCCCGGTACGCAGCCGGCGCTGGTCTGCCTGCTGCTGGCGCTCACCAGGCCGGGCGACACGGTGCTGACCGACCGGCTCACCTATCCCGGCTTCAAGTCGGCGGCCGGCGCGGCCGGCGTGAAGCTGGTCGGCGTCGCGGCCGATCGCGGCGGCATGATCCCGGCGGCGCTCGAGGAGGCGGCCAGGCGGCACAAGGCCAGGGCCGTCTATCTCGTGCCGACCATCCACAATCCGACGACCGTGACGCTGAGCGCCGAGCGGCGCGAGCAGCTCGCGGCGGCGATCGCCCGGCGTGGGCTGATGCTGTTCGAGGACGACCCCTACGGCGCGCTCGATCCCAAGCAAGCGCCGATCGCGACGCTCATTCCGGAGCGCGCCTGGCATGTCGCGACGCTTTCGAAGTGCATCGCGCCCGGCCTGCGCGTGTCGTTCATGGTGACGCCGGGCCGCGCCGAGGCGGCGGTGATGGCCAATGCGCTGCGCACCGTGGCGCAGATGCCGGCGCCGCTGATGGTGGCGCTGGTGCTGCGCTGGCTCGGCGACGGCAGCGCCGACGAGATCATCGCCGCGATCGCCAACGAGGCCGCGGCGCGCCAGAAGCTCGCGGCCAAGGCGCTGGCCGGCCATGACTACGCCGCCCATCCGCGCGGCCACCATGTCTGGCTCCGCCTGCCGCCGGCCTGGACCCGCCTGGAGTTCGCCGCTCATGTGCAGCGACAGGGGCTTGCGGTCGTCACCAGCGACAGCTTCAGTGTCGACGATGCGCCGGAGCACGCGATCCGGATCGCGCTCGGCGCCGCACGCAGCCGAGCCGAGCTGGCCGGCGCGCTCGACGTCCTAAGTGTCGCATTGAAGTCGCCAGTCGGAGCCTCACGTATCGTCTGAGACGGAGAGAACCCATGTTCGAGGCCTTCGACGCAACGCTGCTCGCGCGATTGCAATTCGCCTTCACCGTCTCCTTCCACTTCATCTTTCCGTCGCTGACGATCGGGCTGGCGAGCTATCTCGCGGTGCTCGAGGGGCTGTGGCTGTGGACCGGCCGCGCCGTCTATCTCGACCTCTTCAAATACTGGCTGAAGATCTTCGCCCTGGTGTTCGGCATGGGCGTGGTGTCGGGCATCGTCATGTCCTACCAGTTCGGCACCAACTGGGCGGCCTTCTCCGACAAGGCCGGCCCGGTGGTCGGGCCGCTGATGGCCTACGAGGTGCTGACCGCCTTCTTCCTCGAGGCCGGCTTCCTGGGCGTCATGCTGTTCGGCATGAACCGCGTCGGCAAAGGGTTGCACTTCGCCGCGACGGCGGCCGTCGCGGTCGGCACGTTCATCTCGGCCTTCTGGATCCTGGCGGCCAACAGCTGGATGCAGACGCCGACCGGTCACGCCATCGCCGCCAACGGCCAGTTCGTGCCGGTCGACTGGCTGGCGGTGATCTTCAACCCGTCGTTCCCGTACCGGCTGGTGCACACGGTGCTGGCGGCGTACCTCACGACCGCGCTGGTGGTGGGCGGTGTCGGCGCCTGGCATCTCCTCGCCGGGCACAGGACCGAGGGCGCGCGGGTGATGTTCTCGATGGCGATGGGCATGATCGCGGCCACCGCGCCGGTCCAGATCCTGGCCGGCGACCAGCATGGCCTGAACACGCTCGAGCACCAGCCGGCCAAGGTCATGGCGATGGAGGGGCATTTCCGGAGCCATCCCGACGGCGCGCCGCTGGTGCTGTTCGGCTGGCCCAACATGAGCGACGCCAGGGTCGACTACGAGATCTCGGTGCCGAAGCTCTCCTCGCTGATCCTCAAGCACTCCTTCGACGCGCCGCTCGAGGGCCTCGAAACCTTGCCGCGCAGCGACTGGCCGCCGGTGCCGATCGTCTTCTGGTCGTTCCGGATCATGGTCGGGCTCGGCACGTTGATGCTGCTGCTCGGGCTGTGGAGCCTCTATGCGCGCATCCGCGGCAGGCTCTACGACTCGCCGTGGCTGCACCGGCTGGCGCTGGTCATGGGCCCATCGGGCTTCGTCGCGGTGATCGCGGGCTGGGTGACGACCGAAGTGGGGCGCCAGCCCTACACGGTCTACGGCCTGCTGCGCACCGCCGAGTCGGTGTCGCCCTTGCAGGCGCCGGCGGTGGCGTCGTCGCTGCTCGCCTTCATCGCCGTCTACTTCATCGTGTTCGGCGCCGGCATCACCTACGTGCTGCGCCTGATGGCGGCACCACCGCAGGCCGCCGAGCCGGGGCCGCGGCGCGAGCCGCAGCGTGCGGCCGGCATCACGCCGGCGCCCGCGGTCGCCAGCGGCGAGCGGAGGTGAGCCATGATCCCCATCGACCTCCCGACCATCTGGGCCTTCATCATCGCCTTCGCGATCTTCGCCTATGTCGTGATGGACGGCTTCGACCTCGGCATCGGCATCCTGTTTCCCGCCTTCGACGATCGCGACCGCAACCGGGCGATGAACTCGATCGCGCCGGTGTGGGACGGCAACGAGACCTGGCTGGTGCTGGGCGGCGGCGGGCTGATGGCGGCGTTCCCGGTGGCCTACGGCGTGATCTTCTCGGCGCTCTACACGCCGATCGTCGCCATGCTGCTGGCGCTGATCTTCCGCGGCGTCGCCTTCGAGTTCCGCTGGCGCGATCCCAACCACCGCAAGTACTGGGATGCGGCCTTCATCCTCGGCTCGACCGTCGCGGCGCTGGCGCAAGGCATCACGCTGGGCGGCCTGCTGCAGGGCATCGCGGTGAACGGCCGCGCCTATGGCGGCGGCTGGTGGGACTGGCTGTCGCCGTTCAGCGTCGCGGTCGGTATCGCGCTGGTCTGCGGCTATGCGCTGCTCGGCGCCACCTGGCTGATCATGAAGAGCGAGGGCTCGCTGCTCGAGCGCTGCTATCCGCTGGCGCTGCGCTTCGGCATCGCCACCATCGTCGCCATGGCTGTCGTCAGCGCCTGGACGCCGTTCCTCGCGCACGAATACTACAGCCGCTGGTTCGAATGGCCTCAGGTGCTGTTCGCCGCACAGGTGCCGCTGCTGGTGGCCATCGCCTCGGTCGCCTTCTTTTTCGCGCTGCGCCACAAGCGCAGCTACTGGCCGTTCCTGATCGCGCTGGCGCTGTTCGCGCTGGGCCTGATCGGGCTCGGCATCAGCCTCTATCCCTACGTCGTGCCGCGCTCGATCACGATCTGGGACGCCGCGGCGCCGAGCCAGAGCCTGGGCTTCATGCTGGTCGGTGCGGCGATCATGGTGCCGATCATCCTGGCCTACACCGGCTATGCCTACTGGGTGTTCCGCGGCAAGACCGGCGAGGAGGGCTATCACTGATGCCGTCGCCGCGTCAGTGGCTGTGGTTCTGGGGCCTGTGGGTCGGCGGCATCGCCGTGACCGCGACGGTCGGCTACGCGATCAGGCTGTGGCTCAGGTAGTGCGCCCGGCTCATGTAATTCGCCTGGTAGGCCGGCAGTTGAAAGCGAGCGGCCTCTGGTTGCCGCGCTCGCGCAAGGTGACGAGCTCGTCGCGGCCGGTCCATTCGACCGTGGCATCGGCATAGCGGAAACCGCCGCCGTCGAGCCCCTGGTACTCGGCCCGCCAGGTCTTGTCGCCGAAGGTCACCGAGGCGCGGTTCTTGGCGTAGACCACGGCCACTTCCTTGCGGCCCTCGCAGATATAGGCGATGCCCTGCGGCACCAGGTCGTCGGGCGACGGGCGCGGGATCGGCGTCCAGTCGACCGCCGGTTGACGCTGCCCGCAGGCGCCGAGCGCGATCAGGCCGATCGCGGCAATCGACAAGCGGCGCATCCTGCGGTTTCCTCTCCCCTCCACCAACTCAGACCTTAGCACAGATGCCTCTTCTCAAACTGCGTGACGGCGCCGACCTCTACTACGAGACGCATGGCCATGGCCCGCCTTTGCTGCTGGTCCCCGGGCTGGGCGGCGACGGACGATGGTGGGGCGAGAATGTGGCGAAACTCGCCCGCCAATTCACGGTTGTCGTGCACGATCACCGCGGCACCGGCCGTAGCACGCTCTCGCGCATCCCGTACAGCGTCGCGCAGATGGCCGACGACGCGCTGCAGCTGATCGAGGCGCTGGGCTTCGACACGGTCCACTGGTGCGGCCATTCTACCGGCGGCGCGATGGGCCAGGTGCTGGCGATCGAGCATCCCGAGCGGATCGACCGGCTGGTGCTGAGCGCCACCTGGGCCAAGACCGACGCCTTCTTCCGCCGCCTGTTCGAGGTGCGTGCCCAGGCCCTGCGCGAGCTGGGGCCGGCCGCCTATCAAAGAGGCAGCGCGCTGGCGCTGAACTCGCCCTTCTGGATCCGCGACCACGACGCCGATCTTGCCGCCCTGGAGGCCAAGGCCCACGAGACCATCCCGGTGCCCGAGATCGTGCTGTCGCGCATCGCGGCCATCGTCGCGCACGACCAGCGCGACCGACTGCAAAAGGTGAAGGCGCCGACGCTGGCGATCGTCGCCCGCGACGACATGGTGACGCCGCTCTATTTCACCGAGGAGCTGGTGCGTTTGATCCCGAACGCGCGAGCCTATGTTCTGCCCGACGGCGGCCACTTCTATCCGCACGTGCATGGCGACGAGTTTCGGCGTGTAATGACCTCCTTCCTGCTGGAGTCCTGAATGAACATCGAGCCCAAGATCGCCGCCGCCGCGGCCGAGCTGACCGCGATCCGCCGCGACATCCATGCCCATCCCGAGCTGGGCTTCGAGGAGGAGCGGACCAGCCGCATCGTCGCCGAGAAACTGAAGGAATGGGGCTGCGAGGTCGCGACCGGCATCGGCAAGACCGGCGTGGTCGGCACCATCCGGGTCGGCAACAATCCGCGGGCGATCGGGCTGCGCGCCGACATGGACGCGCTGCCGATGGACGAGCACAACACCTTCGACCATCGCAGCCAGCACAAGGGCCGCATGCATGCCTGCGGCCATGACGGCCACACCACCATGCTGCTGGGCGCCGCCAGGTACCTGTCGACGACGCGCAACTTCGACGGCACCGTGCACTTCATCTTCCAGCCGGCCGAGGAAGGCCGCGGCGGCGCCGAGGCGATGGTCAAGGACGGGCTGTTCGACAAGTTCCCGTGCGAGCAGATCTTCGGCATGCACAATCGGCCCAAGCTCGATGTCGGCAAGTTCGCCATCCGCTCGGGCCCGCAGATGGCGGGCGGCGGCCTGTTCGATATCCACATCACCGGCAAGGGCGCGCATGGTGCCAGGCCGGAGAGCGGCATCGATCCGGTGATCATCGCCACCCAGATCATCTCGGCGCTGCAGAGCGTGGTGTCGCGCAACGTCGCGGCGCTCGATTCGGCGGTGATCTCGGTGACCCAGATGCATGCCGGCGACGCCTACAACGTGATCCCGCAGGAGGCGGTGCTGCGCGGCACCATCCGCGCCTTCCGCAAGGAGACGATGGCGCTGGTCAAGGAGCGCATCGAGACCATCTCGACCGGCATTGCCCAGACGCTGGGCGGCACCGCCAAGCCCGACGTGCGCGTGGTCTTCCCGCCGCTGGTCAACGACAGGGATGCGGTGAAGTTCATCGCCGACGTCGCCGAGACCATCGTCGGCAAGGACAACATGAACCGCGAAGGCCCGTACGTGATGGCCTCGGAGGACTTCTCCTACATGCTGGAGAAGGTGCCGGGCGCCTTCATCAACATCGGCAACGGCGGCGGTGAAGGCGGCTGCGAGGTGCACAACCCGGGCTACGACTTCAACGACGAGATCATCACGCTCGGCGCCACCCTGTGGTCGCGCGTGGTCGAGACCAAGCTGGCGAAGGATGCCCGCTGAGATCCTGCTCTGGAGCGATTACGTAAGTCCCTACGCCTTCGTCGCGAAGGCGTGGGCTTACGCGCTCGAACGGGACTACGACGTCGCGCTCACGTGGCGGCCCTACACGCTCGACGTCGCCGGCTACATGGGCAGCGTCGACGGGCGCGATCCGCATCACTGGCGGCGGGTGCGCTACTCCTACATGGACGCCCGCCGCTACGCCAACAAGCAGGGCCTGATCCTCAAGGGGCCGCTGAAGATCTACTACGCGCGGCCGGCCAATGCCGGGATGCTGTATGCGCAGCGGCACGGCGTCTTCCGTGCCTACAACGATGCCGCCTTCGACCGCTTCTGGCGACGCGAGTTCGACCCGGAGGACGTCGCGGCGGTCGAGGCGCTGCTGATCGGATCAGGCGCGCCGTCGGGGTTCCCGGACTTCCTGGTCGGCGAGGGCGGGGCCGAGCACGACCGCCTGCGCAACGAGGCCGAGGCCTTGGGCGTTTTCGGAGTGCCGACGTTCGTCTTCGACAACGAGCTGTTCTGGGGCGGCGATCGCATCGGCCTCCTGCGCGAGCGCCTCGACGGGCAGGGAGTGCTGCGCCGCTAGATCTCGGGCTCGTCGAGGGTCCGCTCGACCCGCTTGTGCAGGGTCTTGGTCTCGCCGCGCATCTTCTTGGCGCGATCCTGGATCTGCCGCTTGGCCCGCCGGAACGCGTCGTTGACGGCGAATTGCGGCATCGTCAGGCGGTCGTCGTGGTCGGATTGCTGGTCGACCACGATGTCGTAGTTGCCAGGCATCGCGAGACGGACGTGCACGGCATAGAAGCCGGTGCGGTGATGGTTGTCCGGCACCTGCACGGTGACCTGGCACGACGTCAGCCGGCCGTAGACGCGCTCGAGCGCCTCGACCTCCTGATTGATCATCTGGGTGAGGGCCTCGCTGGGTTCGCTGCCCTGGAAGCCGATCTTGACTGGCGTCTGCATTGTCCCACCCTCCATTCCGACCACTGTCACAGAACGCGAGGGACGCGGCGCAAGTTGCGGGAATTAGTCTCCCGCGGCCACGGCCCCGGAGGAGGCCGGCGATGCCGGCCGCACCCCGCGGTGGCTGACCATGCGGTGGTGCAGGCTTCGGATGGTATCACTGCCGCGCGTCATGCACAGCCACGGGAACAGGCCGTGGACCAGGCAGGCCAGCCCACCCAGCAGCATGCGGCCGCCGAAGCCGAAGGCCATCGCCATGTGCTGGAAGTAGGTCTCGTTGACCGACGAGGGGTGGTCGGTGAAGCGGTGCAACATGATGGCAAAGTGTAGCGGGGCGGCGGAGAATCGGGTTGCTACCTTTGGCCCAATCGCGGCAGATTTGAGAAATCCATTCCAAGGATATGCCGATGGCCGCGAAATTATCGCTAGATTCCTTCGACCGGAAGATTCTGGATTGCCTGCAGGACGCCGCCGACATGCCCTTGGCGGAGATCGCCCGCCGGGTCGGGCTGTCGACCACGCCGTGCTGGCGGCGCATCAACCGGCTGCAGGAGCAGGGAGTCATCCGGGCCAAGGTGGCGCTGCTCGACCGCAAGGCGCTGAACGCCGGCGTCACCGTATTCGTGGCGGTGCGCACCGCCCAGCACAATGCGCAATGGCTCGGCCGCTTCGCCAAGGCGGTGGCCTCGTTCCCCGAGGTGATGGACTGCTATCGCATGAGCGGCGAGATCGACTACCTGATCCGGCTGGCGTTGCCCGACATCGACGCCTACGACGCCTTCTACAAGCGGCTGATCGCCAGGGTCGAGCTCTCCGACGTCACCTCGATGTTCGCCATGGAGGAGATCAAGTCCACCACGCGGCTCCCGCTCAGCTACCTGCCCTAGCGATCCGAGGCGACGGGCTCTAGGATCGGCCGCCAGTCTTTGCAGAGGAAACGATGAGCACGGGCAAGAACCGCAAGAAGATCCTGATTGTCGGCTGGATGCCGCCGGCGGGTATGGAGGTCCTGAAGAAGCGTGACGACGTCGATTACGAGGTCCTGCCGCTCGCCGAGGTCGCCGGCTCCTATCACAAGAAGCTGGCTGACGCGAACGCCGTCACCCTGGGCGGCACGCCCTATCGCCAGGCCGAGCTCGACGTCTCGCCGGTGATGGAGGTGGTGGCCCGCCTCGGCGTCGGCTTCGACGCGGTCGAGGTGCCGGCGCTCAGCAAGCGCAAGATCCCGCTGATGACCACCGGCATCGCCAACTCGGTCTCGGTGGCCGAGCATGCGATGTACATGCTGCTCGCCTCGGCGCGCCTCACCAGGAAGATGGACCGCTTCGTGCGCGAGAACGCCTGGCACGAGCGTCTGTCGGACCCGCTCGTCGATCTCGCCGGCAAGTCGATCCTGGTGGTCGGCATGGGCCGCATCGGCTCGCGCACCGTGAAGCGCTGCGTCGCCTTCGAGATGGACACCTACGTGCTCGATCCCAACATCCCGGCGGCAGACATCGCGAAGGCCGGTGCCAAGAAGGTGACCGACCTCAGGGCGATCCTGCCCAAGGTCGACTTCGTGTCGATCCACTGCCCGCGTTCGCCCGAGACGATCAACATGTTCGACGCTGGGGCGCTGGCCTGCATGAAGCCCGACGCGTTCCTGGTGAACACGGCGCGCGGCGGCATCGTCAACGAGGACGCGCTCTATGCCGCGCTGACCAGCGGCAAGCTGCGCGGTGCCGGCCTCGACGTGCTCGACCGCGAGCCGCCCGATCCGAGCAACAAGCTGTTCGGCCTGGAGAACGTGATCTTCAGCCCGCACATGGCTGGCGTCACCAAGGAGTCGAACGACCGCATGGCGATCGCCGTCATGGAGAACATCCTGTCGGTGTTCGACGGCAAGCCGATCGTCGAGCGCTGCGTGAACAGGGAAATCTACGGCTGAGAATCGAGTTTCTCCCCTCAGGGGAGAAACGCGTGATCAGCCCGGCAGCAGATCCTCGACCTCGGCATCGGTCGGAAAGCGACCGGTCTTGGTACGCGTGTAGCGGAGCGCGCCGTCGACGGTGATGTCGAACTGGCCTGACTTGCCGGGGCGCAGCTCGATGTCGGTCGCGCCCTGCTTCTGGAGACTATCCCTCACCCGGAGGGCCTGCGGCTTGTAGCCTCAAGCGCCGCAATATTCGATCAGCACTTTCATGCCCCAAAAGTGGGCGCTAAAGGTGCTGCCAACAAGGGGGAACTTCGATGAAGTACGGACCGCTCGGCCGCTCGGGCCTGATCGTCAGCCGCATCTGCCTCGGCGGCAACTCGTGGGGCGCCAAGGGCCGCCGCGGCTGGGGCAAGTTCGACGAGGCCGAGGCGCCGGCCTACTTCAAGCGCGCGCTCGATGTCGGCATCACCTTCTTCGACACCGCCGATGTCTACAACAGCGGCCGATCGGAGGAGATCGTCGGCTCCACGCTGATGAAGATGGCGCGGCGCGACGACATCATCATCTCGACCAAGGCCGGCGCCCGCTTCAGCCCGGGCCACAACGATCAGGGCACCGGCCGCAAGCACCTGATGTCGGCGGTCGACGAGCAGCTCAAGCGCCTGCAGACCGACTACATCGACGTCTACCAGGTCCATCGCCTCGATCCCTACACGCCGGTCGAGGAGACCATGTACACGCTCGACCAGATCGTGAGGTCGGGCAAGGTCCGCTACATCGGCGGCTCTACCATGCCGGCGTACAAGTTCGCGCAGATGATCATGATCGCCGACCACAGGGGCTATGCGCGGCCGATTGCCATGCAGAACCTGTACAATCTCATCCAGCGCGAGGAAGAGCGCGAGATGAACCGGCTGTGCGAGGAGCAGGGCGTCGGCCTGATCCCTTATTCGCCGCTGGCCCGCGGCTTTCTCGCCGGCAATCGCAACAAAGAAGGCGGCGGCGCGACCGAGCGGGCCAAGAACGACACCGTCGTGGCGGCCGGCACCTATCGCAACAGCGATTGGGAAGTGGTCGATCGGCTAAAGAAGATCGCGCTCGGCAAGAACTGCACGCCGGCGCAGGCGGCGCTCGCCTGGATGCTCAGCAAGCCCTACATGGCCGCGCCGATCATCGGGGCGACCGACCTCGACCAGTTGAGCTCGGCCGCCAAGGCGACGGAGTTCACGATCACGGCCGACGAGGCGAAGAGCCTCGAGGAGCCCTACCAGTTCCGGGTGTCGCCGGCGGCTTAGGCCGGCGTCTGCAGCAGCCGCATCACCGCCTGGCGCAGCGGGCCGGGCGGCATCGGCTTGTTGACGAATACCTTGATACCGGCCTGATCGAGCGTCTTGCGGTCGATGTCGACGTTGTTGGCCGACATCAGGATGATGTGCAGCGAGGGGATCTCGGCGTGCAACTCGGCGGCGAGCGCGAGGCCTGTCGTGTCGGGCAGCTGGTAGTCGAGGATCGCCACCCGCGGCGGCGCGAAGGCGGCGAAGCTCAGCGCCGCCGAAGCATTGTGCGCCTTGCGCACGCGCAGCCCGCTGCGGGTCAGCAACTGGGTGATGGCTTCTGACAAAGCGAAATCATCGTCCACGACGAGCACGTCGCAGGCTTCGAGAGGTTGTTCGGTCGGCCGGTCGTTCATGTCTGTGTTGGATACGCCCCAAGCGCGGCGCTTCGTCAACTGAACAAGTGTAAAGAACGTTACACTCGGCGGTTGCGCAGGGAAACTGCGAAATAGAGAGCGAGCGCCGGCAGGACCAGCGCGGCCACCCAGAAGATCGGTACCGCACCCCAGCGGTCGACCACCGGCGCGGCCAACGGCACGCCGATCGCCTGGCCGACGAACAGGCAGAGGGCGAACAGCGCCAGCGCCGAGCCGCGCGCCTCGGGCGCCATCTGCGTCCCGTGCGTCTGTAAGGTGTTATGAAGCATGTAGAAGGTGATGCCGCACAGCACGATCGCGGCGAAGGCCACCGCGATATGCGGCGCCAGCGCGAGCAGCGCGAAGGAGGCGCCCAATCCGAGGCCGCCCCACAGCACCAGGCCGCGCTCGCCCAGCAGGCGCACCAGGATCGGCGCCACCGTCACATAGAGGAAGCCGCCGCCGCCGAACGCCGCCACCGCCAGCCCGACCGCCGCGAAGCCGAGCCCGAAGCGCTGGTGCAGGTCCGCACCGACGAAGGTAAAGGCGCCCCAGAAGACGCCACCCTCCAGCGCCACGACCAGGATGACTGTCAGCGCCCAGGGCCGCTTCAGCACGCCCAGCATCTGGCCGACCATCGAGCCCGGCGTGCGCGGGCCGGTCCGCACGATGTCGGGACGGGCGGCGATCACGGCGAACAACGCCACGCCGGCGGTGACGTAGATCGCCGCCAGCACCCAGAACACAGCCCGCCAGCCCAGCCAGTCGCCCAGCGCGCCGCCCATCGCGGCACCGGTCATCAGGCCGAGCGTCTGGCCGGTGAGGAAGCGCGCCAGCGTCGCCTGGCGCCGGTCATAGGAGACATTGTCGCCCAGCCAGGCGATGGCGAGCGGAATGATCGCCGAGCTGGTGACGCCGGTCAGGAACCGTGCCGCCGCCAGCATGGGCAGCGAGACGGCGACGGCACTCAGCGCGCAGCACGCCGCGGCGGCGAGGCAGGCGATGGCGACCACCGGCATCTTGCCGTAGCGGTCGCCGAACGGTCCGTGCACCAGCACGAATACGCCGTTGGCGAACAGGAACAGGGTGGCGGCGATAGAGGCCACGCCGACCGTGACGCCGAATTCCACGCTGAGCTGGATCAGCAGCGGATCGATGACGCGCATGTTGGCGGCCGAGGCGAAGGCCGCCATGGACAACAGGACGATCGCCACGGCGGGCGCGGAACGCGAGGCTTCGGGACGCGACACAGGTCGCGTCCCTTAGCCTACTTGGCTAGGCGGCGTAAGCCTCCTTCTCGAAGGCGTAGAAGAGCGGCAGCGCCTTGATGTCGGCGAACGGCAGGACCTGCGTGGCGTAGACGCCGCCGATGCCCTTCTTCTGGTCGATCCAGTAGTAGGTGTTGGCGAGGCCCGCCCAGGCCAGGCTGCCGGCCGAGCGGCCGGTCGGCGCCTCGGTGTTGTTGATCATAAAGGAGAGTCCCCACTGCTTGTCGACGCCGGGGAAGAACTCGGCGTCGTTGGACAGGGGCGCCATCGCCGTCTTGAGCAGGCAGACCTTGCAGTCGCCCATCGCGTTCTTCGACATCTGCGCCACGGTCTCGGGCTTCAGCACCTGGTCGCCGCGGTCGGACCGACCGTCGTTCAGCATCATGCGCACGAACTTCGCGTAGTCGCCGGCGGTGCCGTAGAGCCCGCCGCCGCCCATCTCGAATTCCGGTTGCTGCGGGATCTCGAGCGCCATGTCCGGCGTGAATGAGCCGTCGGGGCCGCGATGATGGATGCGGGCCATCCGCTCGCGCATGCCGGACGTGATGAAGAAGGCGGTGCTGTCCATGCCGAGCGGACCCAGCAGGTTGTCCTTGAGGTACTGACCGAGCTTCCGGCCGCTCGACGCCTCGACCATCTTGCCGGCCCAGTCGATGTTGATGCCGTAGTCCCAGCGCTCGCCGGGATCGAACAGCAAGGGCGTGGTCAGTGCCTTGTTCTCGCAGCCGGTGATGCCCGGCACGCCCATTGCCTGCTGGTACTTGATGATGTCGTCGTTCCAGATCTCGTAGCTGAAGCCCGCCGTGTGGGTCAGCAGGTGACGCAGGGTGATGTCGCGCTTGGGCTTGCGGGTCTTGGGCTTGCCGTCTCCGTCGAAGCCCTCGAGCACCTGCACCTCGCCGAGATAGGGGATCACTGCCTTGGCCGGCGAATCGAGGCCGAGCTTGCCGCGCTCGACCTGCTGCATCGCCGCAGCGCCGGTGATCGCCTTGGTCATCGAGGCGATCCACACCACCGTGTCGGGAGTCATCTCGGCCTGCTGGCCGAGCACGCGCTTGCCGAAACCACCCTCGTAGGTCGTCCCCTTGGCGTCGGTCGCCACCGCGACCACGCCCGGAACGTCGCCTCTGCTCACGGCCTCCTTGAGGAGGCTGTCCACTGCACCCTTCATGGTGTTCCTCCACGATTTTCGAATTGTGATTTGCGCGGCCGAACTCGGCTGGAGCGCGGCCCGTTCGGCACGGTAGACTTCGGTCCCATGAAGCTCAAGGACAGGGTCGCCATCGTCACCGGCGCAGCCTCCGGCATCGGCGCCGCCTGCGCGCGGCTGTTCGCAGCCGAGGGCGCCAAGCTGGCTCTGGTCGATACGGACCAGGTCGGCATCGGCCAGGTCGCTGCCGACATCGAGGCGAGGGGCGGCGAGGCGATCGCCATCGCCGCCAACGTCAGCGACGGCGAGGCGGCGCGCGACGGCGTGACCCGGGTGATGGAGAAGTGGGGCCGCGTCGACGTGCTGATGACCGCGGCCGGCATCTCGCTCGGCGGCACCGTCGATGCGGTGACCGAGGAGACCTGGGAGCGCACCTTCGCGGTGAACGTGAAGGGCACCTATCTCTGGATCCACCATGCCATCAAGCCGATGATCGTCGCCGAGTCGGGCGCCATCGTCACGGTGGGCTCGCAGCTTGCCCAGTCGAGCCTCGGCAAGAACGCCGCCTACGTGGCGTCCAAGGGCGCGATCGCCTCCTTCACCAAGACCATCGCGGTCGACCACGCGCCGCAGGGCATCCGCATCAACGCGCTGATGCCGGGCGTGATCGACACGCCAATGCCGGCGCGCTCGCTGCAGCGCCAGGCCGATCCGGAGGCGGCGCGCGCCTTCTGGAAGCAGCGCCATCCGATCGGCCGCATCGGCCAACCCGAGGAGGTGGCGAAGGCCGCCCTGTTCCTGGCGAGCGACGACTCGTCCTTCGTCACCGGCACGCTGCTGTTCGTCGACGGCGGCTGGACGGCGCACTGATGACCAAGAAGCTCTCGCCCGACCAGATCGCCCGGTACGAGCGCGACGGCTACGTTTGCCCGGTCGACGCTTTCTCCGCCGACCGCGCACGGGCCTGGCACGACCAGTTGCAGGCTTTCGAGAATGCCGAGGGCCAGAAGTTGACCCGCGGCCATAACTTCAAGCCGCACCTCTTGTTCCCCTGGGTCGACGAGATCGTGCATGCGCCGGAGGTGCTCGACGCGGTCGAGGATCTGATCGGCCCGAACATCCGGCTGTTCCATCTCTCGGTCTGGCCGAAGGATCCCGGCACCGGCACCTATGTGAGCTGGCATCAGGATGCGACCTACTTCGCGCTCGATCCGATCTGCCACGTCACCGCGTGGGTGGCGCTGACCGACGCGCCGGTCGAGGCGGGCTGCATGGAGGTCGTGCCGGGCTCGCACAAGCTCGGGCAACTGCGCCATGCCGACATGCAGGACACCGACAACCTGCTGTCGCGCGGCCAGACGCTGGCGGCCGAGGTCGACCGCTCGCGCACGGACTTCATGGCGGTGAAGGCGGGGCAGTTCTCGCTGCACCACACGCACCTGGTGCACAATTCGCGGCCCAACCGCTCGGCGCATCGCCGGGTCGGCCTCGGCATCAGCTACATTCCGACCCATGCGCGTTGCACCATGCCGACGCGCGTGACGGCGATGCTGGTGCGCGGCCGGGACGCCTACAACAATTTCGACGACGAGCGCCGACCGCTGATCGAGGCCGGCCCCGAGGAGCGCGCCTTCCACGCCGACGCCGTCGCCACTTTCCGCAAGATGAACGCCGACGTAGCCGGAGCCGCGAGATGATGCATACGATTCGCCTGCCGTACCACGACCGTTATCCCTATTCGCCGATCACCGAGCGCAAGGACTACTCCTGGCCGGGCGGCAAGCGGCTGGCCGTCTATCTCGGCCTCAACATCGAGCATTTCGCGTTTGGTGCGGGCGAGGGGCATCTGCTCACCGTCGCCAACCCGCCGCCCGATCCGCGCACCTTCGCCTGGCGCGACTACGGCAACCGGGTCGGCGTGTGGCGCTGCCTCGAGCTGTTCGACGAGCTCAACCTGCCGGCGGCACACCTGATCAACACCACGGTGTTCGACTACGCGCCGCAGATCGTCGATGCCCTGAAGGCGCGTGGCGATGAGTTCATCGGCCACGGCCGCACCAATGCCGAGCGCCACGGCGGCATGTGGGAGGCCGACGAGAAGCGCTTCCTCCAGGAAATCGGCGATTCGATCGAGAAGGCCTCGGGCAAGCGGCCGCGCGGCTGGATGGCGCCGTGGATGGCCTCGACGCGCTGGACGCCCGACCTGCTCAAGGAGACCGGCTACGACTTCCTGATGGACTGGCCCAACGACGACCAGCCGATCTGGATGAGGACGCGCTCGGGCCCGCTGATGAGCGTGCCCTATCCGATCGAGATCAACGACAGCCCGCAGATCCTGGTGCGCCACCACAGCGGCGACGATTTCCGCGACATGATCATCGGCCAGTTCGAGGAGCTGCTGCGCCAGTCGGCCAAGCAGCCGCTGGTCTGCGGCATCGCGCTCCACACCATGATCGTCGGCCAGCCTTATCGCCTGCGGGCGCTGCGCGAGGCGCTGCAGCACATCGCCAACCATCCGCAGAAGGATAAGGTCTGGTTCACGCGGCCCGGCGACATCTACGACCACTGCGCCGCGCTGCCGGCGGGCACCATGGTGCCGCCGGCGCCGTAGGCTACGCGGCGCCGCGCTCGTGGATGGCGTCGAGCGGCGCGTCGATGGTGCAGATCACGCCCTCGGGCCGTCAGTCGATGCTCACCTCGCTCTGCAGCTCGGCGGCCAGCCCGCGCTCGATCATACGCGAGCCGAAGCCGCGGCGGCTGGGCTCCGCGACCGGCGGACCGCCGCTCTCCGTCGTCGGTGGTCCAGCGCACCGTCACCGCGCCGCGCTCGGTCGACAGCGCGCCGTACTTCAGCGCGTTGGTGCCGAGCTCGTTCAGCGCCATCGACAGCGCGACGGCGCGCTTGGGCTTGAGCCGCAGGTCGCCGCCGCCGAGGCTCACCCGGCCGCGCGCGGTGCGCAGCGAGGCGCCGACCGAGCGGCACCAGTCGATCGCGGCACTGACGCTGAAGGACATCGATCCCGGCGCCTGCGCGGCTTTCGAGGAGCGGCTGCTGACCTTGAGCGCCGTGCACAGCCTGCTGACCGACGAGAGCTGGCAGGGCGCCGCATCGTTCGGACGACGGCACCTCGACGCCGTCGCGGAACACGCTGAAGTCTTCCGGCCGGTTGGGCGCGTTCGACAGGTCGATCGTGCTCGGCAGGTGCAGCAGTTCGATGGCACGGCGATTGCTTACAACGTTGCGCATCTCGCGATCGGTCGTGAACCACACCGCGGTCGGGATGGTCTCCAGCACCGCCTCGAGCTCGACGCTGCGCGTGCGCAACGCCTCCTCGGCCTCCTGCCGCTTGCGCTCGGCCTGGCGCCGGTCGGTGACGTCGCGCACGAACACATACCGGCCCGTGAGCGACAGGGTCTCGCCCCTCACGGGTTCGCGACGGGCCATGGCGTCGCGCAGCAGGCGGCCGGGTAGTGCTGCCAGAAGGTCGTGCCGATCATCTCGGCGGCCGATTTGCCGAAATGCCGTTCCGCAGCACCGTTGTAGAGATAGATCTTCCAGTCCCGGTCGACCGCATAGAAAGGCAGACCGATCCCTTTCAGGATCGTGGTCAGCAGCGTCTTGGCGTCCGGGCGAGGCATGCGCCGCGTGCCTTAGCGGCGTCTTTCGTTGACCGCCAATAGCCAGGGTCTATGCTGCCGGACAACAATCAAAGGTCAGATAGGGAAGGAACAAACGACTATGCGTATCAGGCGTCGCCAAGTCCTGTCCGGTTCCGCGGCAGGTGCAGTCTCTCTGGCCGCCGGCGGTCTCGCCGCGCCGGCCATCGCCGCCAACGACCCGATCAAGATTGGCTACCTGCCGGCTCTCACCGGACCGAGCTCGTCGACCGGTGTCGGTATCAATCGCGGCGTCCAGCTCGGCATCGAGGCCATCAACAAGGCCGGCGGCGTCAACGGCCGCCAGCTCGAGCTGATCAGCCGCGACACCCAGAGCGACCCGACCAAGGCGGTCAACGCCGTCTCCGAGCTGACTCAGCGCCAGAAGGTCGCGATGATCTTCGGCCCGGTCAATTCCGGCGAGGCGCTGGCGGCGACGCCGCTGATCGCGCGCGACAAGGTGCCGATGCTGCATCCGTGCTGGGTCGACGAGCTGATCGACGTCAAGAAGTATCCGATGGCCTACCGCCAGGCACCGACCAACACCCAGATCGGCGGCGGCGCCAACCACTACGTGGTCGACGTGCTGAAGCTCAAGAAGGTCGCGGTGATCAGCGACACCACCGGCTACGGCACCGCTTCGGTCAACACCTACGTGCCGATGCTCAAGGCCAAGGGCGCCGAGGTCGTCTACACCAACCACATCGACGCGGCGAACCCCGATCTCAAGCCCGAGATGCTGCGCATGCAGAGCGCCGGCGCCCAGGTGATCATGCCGTGGAGCGTCAATGCCGGCTTCCTGTCGCGCATCCTCAACACCCGCGGCGGCATGGGCTGGGACGTGCCGGTGGTCGGCCAGACGACGCTCGGCTCGGGCCAGACCAAGGCGCTGCTCGAGAAGCCGGAGTACTGGAACAAGGTCTACTCGAACAACTTCCGCAAGTGCTGCTACGTCAACGGCAAGCTCGAGCCGAAGACGGCGGAGTATCTCGATCGGCTGAAGGCGGCCAAGATCGAGTTCGCCGACACCCTGCTGTGGTGGGTCGCCCTGGGCTGGGACGGCGCCAATCTGATGGCCGATGTCTTCAAGAACGGCGGCACCAAGGCCGACGACATCGTCGGCTACATGAACAAGGTGAAGGGCTGGCCGGGCATCTACGGCACGGTCACCTGGACGCCCGAGCAGCACAACGGCTTCCCCGACTCGGAGGTCGTGATGTGCGAGGTCAACTCGCTGAAGGACGGCGCCTTCAACATCGCGCCGGGCTACGCCAGCTAGATGTTCCAGTCGATCGTCTCCTACGGCCTCGCGGTAGGAGCGGTCTACGCACTGATCGGCATCACCTACAACGTGATGTACTCGGCATCCCGCGTGTTCAGCTTCACCGCGGGCATGCTGGGGATGCTGGGCGGTGTGCTGGGCGCGCTCTTCATCCAGCGGATGGACATGAATCCGGTGCTGGGCTTCGTCCTGGTGCTGGCGTGCGGGGCCGGGCTCGGCCTCGTCACCGAGATCCTGACGGTGCGGCCGGTGCTGAAGAGCATCGAGCAGCACCTCTACGTGCTGTCGACGCTCGCCTTCGCGCTGATGATCCAGCAGGTCACCGCCATCGAATGGGGCACCGAGGCGCAGCCCTTTCCGCCGCTGTTCCCGCCGGCGGAAGGCTGGCTCGACCAGAAGTTCTGGCTGCCGCTCTTGGCCTGCGCCGTCACCATCGGCGGGCTGGAGTTCCTCTACCGCCACACGCTGATCGGCCGCGCCTTCCTGGCCATTGCCGAGGACAACTACGCCGCCCGCGCGCTCGGCCTGCCCGAGACACGGCTCCGGCTGGCGAGCTTCGCGCTCGCCGGCGTGATCGGTACCCTGGCCGGCTTCACCGGGGCGCAGATGCTGCTCGCCTTCTTCGGCAACCAGTCGATCCTGAACTTCTACGGCTTCGTGCCGGTGGCGCTGGGCGGCATGGGCTCCAACCGCGGCGCGCTGATCGGCGGGCTGGCGCTCGGCCTGTTCCAGCAGGCGGCGAACTTCCTGGTCGGCGGCATCTTCGCCGCGGTCGCGGTGTTCGCGGTCTTCATCGTCGTCCTGCTGGTCCGGCCCGAGGGCCTCGCCGGCGCAGCGACCGCCAGACGCGTTTGAGAGGCCGCGTATGACGGAGGCGACCTCTCCCATACCGACGCGCGCCGCGAGCGCGGGCCGGCTCGGCTGGCTCGAGGGCAAGCTGTCGTGGATCATGCTCGGGCTGGCGGGCCTGCTGCTGCCGCTGCTCGACGACTCGTACATGGGCACGATCGCCACGCGCGCCTACATCTACTGGGTGCTGAGCGCCGGCCTGAACCTCGTGGTGGGCTATGCCGGCCAGATCGCCATCGGCTGGGTGTCGATGCTGACGCTGGGCGCCTACACCACCGCGGCGCTCGCCGCCGGCCGCGTCGGCGCCGAATGGAATCCCTATCTTGCGTTGATCGCGGGCGGCGCCATGGGCGCGGTGTTCGGCGTCATCGTCGGCCTGCCGGCGCTGCGCCTGCGCACCTTCTACTTCGCGATGACCACGCTCGGCTTCGCCACCATCGTCACCCAGGTGGCGCTGGCCTGGAAGGACGTCACCGGCGGCGGCGTCGGCACGCCCGGCCCGGTGTTCCCGTGGCCGTTCGACCCCGGCTGGGGCTTCTACTACCTCTGCTTCATCCTGGCGGCGCTCGCGACCTGGATGACCGCCAACATCGGCTCGAGCCGCTACGGCCGCGCGCTGGTCGCGATCCGCGACGCCGAGGTCGCGGCCGAGGCCTGCGGCATCTCCAAGCCCGCGCTGCTGATGATGGTGTTCCTGCTGGCCGGCGCCATGGGCGGCATCGCCGGCGGCCTGTTCGCCTCGCTGCAGTCCTACATCACGCCCGACGCCTTCACCTTCGAGATGTCGGTGCTGTTCTTCATCGGCATCCTGATCGGCGGCCGCGGCTCGATCCTCGGGCCGGCCCTGGGCACGCTCATCCTCACGGTGCTGCCCGAGTTCGCCGCGCCGCTGGTGCAGTGGTCGACCTTCCTCTACGCCGCGTTGCTGCTGCTGATCGTGCTGGTGATCCCCGGCGGCATCGCCGACCTGCTCGACTACAAGAACCGCCGGCCGATCGAGCAGCATCGCGAGATCGTGCCGCGGCCCGACCTGCTGGCGCGCGTGCTCGGCCGGCAGGACGGCCGGACCCTGATCGCGCTCAAGGCCATCGCGCTCCATTTCGGCGGCGTGAAGGCGATCGACGGCCTCGATCTGGAGATCCGCGGCGGCGAGGTGCATGGCCTGATCGGCCCCAACGGCAGCGGCAAGACGACGACGCTCAACGTCGTCTCCGGCTACTACAAGCCGCACGCCGGCGCGCTCACGATCGACGGCGCCAACTTAGCCTTCGAGCAGCCGCACCTGCGTGCCCTGCATCGCATCGCCCGCACCTTCCAGACGCCGCGCGTGGTGGGTGCCGCCTCGGTGCTGGAGAACGTCATGATCGGCGGCACCGTGCACGGCCACGGCACCTTCACCGAATCGATGCTCAGCCTGCCGCGCCACCGCCTCGACGAGAAAGCGCTCGAGGAAGCCGCGATGCTTGCGCTCTCGACGGTCGGCCTGGAATCGCTGGCGGCGGTGCGTGCCGACCGCCTGCAGCACAGCGAGCTGCGCTTCGTCGAGATCGCGCGCGCCCTGATGCTGCGCCCGGCCTGCCTGATGCTCGACGAGCCGGCCGCCGGCCTGTCGGCCGAGGAGATCCGCCGGCTGGGCGGTCTGATCAAGGCGATCAGCCGCGTCGGCACCGCCGTGCTGCTGGTCGAGCACCATGCCGACCTGATCTTCGACATCTGCGATCGCGTGACCGTGCTCAATCTCGGCAAGGTGCTGGCGGCCGGCACGCCGGAAGAGATCCGCTCGCACCGGGAGGTGGTCAGTGCCTACCTCGGCGCCTGATCCGTCTTACGCCGGGTGCGCGCCACTGGAACGGCGCGCTCGCGGCACAAGAACTTTGGAGGGCCAGCATGCCCGCTGATCCTCTGCTGCAGGTCACCGGCCTCACCGCCGGCTACGGCAAGATCGTCGTGCTGCGCGACATCGCGCTCACCATCGGCGCCGGCGAGGCGGTGGCGCTGCTCGGCCCCAACGGCGCCGGCAAGACCACCCTGCTGCGCGCGCTGTCGGGCCTGCTGCCGCGCACCGGCCAGGTCCGCTTCGGCGGCCAGGAGCTGCCCAACGCCAATCCGCGCGCGTCGGTTGCCGCCGGCATGGCGCACGTCGTCGAGGGCCATCGCGTCTTCACGCAGCTCAGCGTGTTCGACAACCTGCTGCTCGCGGGCTACGGCCTGCCGCGCGCCGCCCGCGACAAACAGGTCCAGGAGGCGCTGGCGTTCTTTCCGGAGATCGCCGCCAAGCGCAACGACAAGGCGGTCACGCTGTCGGGCGGCCAACAGCAGATGCTCGCCGTGGCGCAAGGGCTGGTCGCCAAGCCGCGGCTGCTGATGCTCGACGAGCCGTCGGCCGGCCTGTCGCCGGTGCTGGTCGACCGCGTGCTGGCGGCGGTGACGCAGCTGCGCCAGGGCGGCACCGCCGTGCTGCTGGTCGAGCAGCTGATCGAGAAGGCTGTGGCGGTGGTCGACCGCGTCTATGCGCTTGCGCGCGGCGCGATCGTGCTCGAGGCGCGCGCCAGCGAAGCCGACCTCGCCAACCGACTCGAGCGCGCCTACTTCGGCGAGGGCGCGCACGCACCGCTCGACGCGTAGCTTCCGTTACTTTCGTTACCGAATACAAATGCATCCAACGATACGCGTCGTCGGTGCAGGGCTGCGCGCATGATGGTCCCGGGATGCGATTTATTCCCTGAGGATCGAGACATGAGCAATAAATCGAGCAAGACCGTCAAGAGCACCGCGGCGGGCGACTCCGTATCCGTCGACGGCTCGCGCTACACCATCACGATGAGCGGCGAGGGCAGTTCTGTGTTCGACAGCGGCGACCACAATCGCACGACGCTCACCGGCGCCAACCAGAGCGCCACCCTGTCCGGCGACAACGGCGAGCTCGTCAGCACCGGCATCGGCGCCTTCGTGTCGCTGGGCGGCACGCGCAATGCCGCGACCGTGACCGGCGACGGCGCGTTCATGATGATCGGCGGCACGCGCAACGACGCCACGCTCGGCGGCGCCGGCGCCGCCGCCAACGTTTCGGGCAGCAACAACGACATGAACGCCACCGGCGACGGCATCGCGATCTTCCTCCGCGGCACGCGCAACGACGTGACGATGCGCGGCGATCAGTCGACGGTCAGCGATCTCGGCACCCACAATCGCATCGAGCTGCGCGGCGACGGTAACTCGGCCAGCCTGGCCGGCAGCGACGGCGTCATCGCCGTCACCGGGGACACCAACTTCGTGCGCCTGCAGGGCAGCGACGACAGCGCGCGCGTCTACAGCGACAGCAACACCATCGTCGACACCGGCACCGGCAACCTCACGCGGCTCGCCGGCCATGGCAACACCGCCCGCCTGGTCGGCACGGATGGCACGGTGATCGCGACGGAGGACGGCGCTTCGCTGCAGCTCATCGGCGTCCGGAACACCGCGCTGGTCCATGGCGACCATGTGTCCCTGCTCGATATCGGCACCGGCGACACGCTCGTGCTGCGCGGCGACCACGCGAATGCCACGGTGATCGGCAGCGACGCCCACATCACCAGCACCGGCCGCGGCAATGCGATTTCCGTGACCGGCAGCGGCGCATCGATCGACGCCTCGGGCGCGGCGATCACGCTGGGCGGCGGCGTCAGCGCCAGCCTGGACGGCGGCAACGACACCATCACGATGGGCCTCGATTCGACGCTCAGCCTGACCGACTTCTCCGGCGACGTGATCCATGCGTCGGGCGCCGATGACGCCGACGTGCTGGCCCTCGGCGGCACGTTCAGCCACGAGCAGCTGCGGTTCGCCAACTCGCATGGCGACCTCGTGATCTCGGTGCGCGGCAGGCACTCGCAGAGCGTCACCGTCGCCGACTGGTTCGATTCGCCCGACAACCACATCAGCACGATCAAGACCAGCGACGGTTTCTCGATCAGCGACCAGGGCGTCGACCAGCTGGTGCAGGCGATGGCCTCGTTCCCGTCGTCGGGCCACGACCACGGCCACTGGTCGCACGGCTCGTCCGACGCGCTGGCGCCGATCCTGGCCGCGAACTGGCAACACGGCTAGCAAGCGCCGCGGGCCGGTGTATCCTGCCGGCCATGGAACGAGTGGCAACGGGCTACGGCCTGATCGAAGGTCCGGTCTGGGATCCCGACCGGGGCCTCTATTTCAGCGACGTCCTCAATGGCGGCGTGTTCCTGCTGGATCGCGCCGGCCAGATCTCGACCGCGGTGCCCAAGCGCCGCGGCATCGGCGGCATGGCGCTGCACGCGGCGGGCGGCCTGGTGGTCGGCGGCCGCGACATCGCCTGCGTGTCGCTGAAGGACGGCGCGACCAGGTCGCTGCTGGCGCTCGACGCGATCCCGGGCGCCACCGGCTTCAACGACCTGACGACCGACGCGGCGGGCCGCATCTATGTCGGCTCGCTCGCCTTCCGGGTGTTCGGCGGCGAGACGCCCAAGCCCGGCCATCTGCACGTCATCGACCTCGACGGCAAGATGCGCACGCTGTCGGACGGCGTGCTGCTGACCAACGGCCTCGGCTTCTCGCCCGACGGCAAGACGCTCTATCACTGCGACGCGCGCGGGCCTTATGTCCGTGCCTATGACGTCAACGCCGACGGCAGCGTCGGGCCGTGGCGCAAGTTCGCCTCGCTGGGCGACGACAAAGTGCCGGACGGCATGAAGGTCGCGGTCGACGGCTCGGTCTGGGTCGCCGATGCCCATGGCGGCCGGATCGCGGTGTTCAATGCCGATGGCACGCATCGCCGGGACATCGCGGTGCCGCTGCCGATGGTCACCAGCCTGTGCTTCGCTGGCCCCGATCTGCGCGACCTCTACATCGTCACCGGCTCGCGCGGCGGCCCGCACGACAATTGCGGCAGCATCTTCAAGGTGCGCGCCGACGTCGCCGGCTTGCCGCTGCCGCCGGCGCGTGTCGCGCTTTGACAGAGCTCGCCGGCTGGCTCGTCGAGGCGGGCCTGCGCAACCTGCCGTTCGAGGAGATGGTCGAAGGCTTCGCGCGCCGTCTCGACCAGGCCGGCGTGCCGGTGGCCCGCATCTTCGTCGCGACGAACACGCTGCATCCGCAGGTGCTGGCGCGCAGCCTGATCTGGGATCGCGCGAGCGGTTTCGCCCAGCGCTTCGAGTTCCGTCAGGGCGAGATCGACGCGCCGATCATGCGGGAGAGCCCGTTCGCCGACATGCTGCGGACGGGACTCTTCGAGCGCAGGCTCGATCTCAGGCAACCGCCCGCGGCCGGCGAGGCGCCGGTGTTCGCCGGGCTGCGCGGCCTCGGCATGACCGACTGGCTGGGCAACGTCTTCCCGTTCGGCGAGCTGGCTCCCGGCGGCAGTCCGCGCGCCGACCGGGGCGTCGGCCAGCTCTGGTTCCTGAGCTCGATGGCGACCGACCGCGCCGGCGGCTTCGAGGAGGCCCATATCGCCAAGCTGCGCGAGATCCTGCCGATGTTTGCGCTCGCCGCCAAGGCGATCACCATGCGCGCGGTTCAGCAGGGCCTGCTCGAATCCTATCTTGGCGCCGATCCGGCCGCGCGCGTGCTCGCCGGCACGGTGCGGCGGGGCGAGGTGCACGCGGTCGAGGCGGTGCTGCTCTACGCCGACCTGCGCTCCTTCACGCCGCTCGCCGACAGCCTGCCGGGCGACCAGCTGATCACGCTGCTCGACGGCTGCTTCGACTGCATGGTGCGGCCGGTCAATCGCCATGGCGGCGAGGTGCTGAAGTTCCTGGGCGACGGGCTGCTGGCGATCTTCCGGCTAAAGGAGCAGCGGCGCGCGGCGATCTGCGCCTCGGCGCTGGCCGCGGCCAGCGAGGCGCTCGACCTCATGGAGCTCTACGCGGCGGAGCGGCTGAAAGAGGGCAAGCCGACGCCCGGCCTCGACATCGCCCTGCATGTCGGCGCGGTGCAGTACGGCAATGTCGGCACCGACGCCCGGCTCGACTTCACGGTGATCGGCCCGGCGGTCAACGAGGCAGCGCGCATCGAGGTGCTGTGCAAGGAGCTCGGCCATCCGCTGCTGGTCAGCGACGCCTTCGCCGCCGCGGCGGACGACAGCCGCAGCCACCTCGTGTCGCTCGGACAGCACCGCCTGCGCGGCGTGCGCGACGAGACCGAACTGTTCACGCTGGCGCGGTAGGGGCTGCGGCATGAGCGTCCGGCCTGAGCGCTTCCGGATTGCTAATCAGGAGGAGATTTTCCCGGCCGCCAGCAGCGCGAAGGCATAGGCGATCGCCACCTCGTCGAGCCGGCTGAAGCGGCCCGAGGCTCCGCCGTGGCCCGCGCCCATGTTGGTGCGCAGCAGCACCGGCCCGCCGCCGGTCATGGTGGCGCGCAGCCGTGCCACCCACTTGGCCGGCTCCCAGTAGGTCACCCGCGGATCGGTCAGGCCCGCCATGGCGAGGATCGCGGGATAGCGCTGTGCCGCGACGTTGTCGTAGGGCGAGTAGGCGAGGATGGTGCGGAACGCTTCGGCGTCGGCGATCGGGTTGCCCCATTCGGGCCATTCCGGCGGTGTCAGCGGCAGGGTGTCGTCGAGCATGGTGTTGAGCACGTCGACGAACGGCACCTCGGCGACGATGCCGGCGAACAGCTCGGGCGCGCGGTTGGCGACGGCGCCCATCAGCATGCCGCCGGCGCTGCCGCCATGCGCCACGATGCGGCCGGCCGAGGTGTAGCCGCGCTCGACCAGCGCGCGGCCGGCGGCGATGAAGTCGTCGAAGGTGTTGGTCTTCTTCTCGCGCTTGCCGTCGAGATACCAGTTCCAGCCCTTGTCGGCGCCGCCGCGGATATGGGCGATGGCATAGACGAAGCCGCGATCGACCAGCGACAGCCGGTTGGCCGAGAAGGCCGCCGGCATCGCCATGCCGTACGAGCCGTAGCCGTAGAGCAGCAGCGGCGCCGTGCCGTCCGGCGTCACATCGCGGCGATGCAGCAGCGATACCGGCACCTCGGCGCCGTTCTGCGCCGTGGCGAACAGGCGCGTGGTCACGTAGCGTGCCGGATCGTGGCCCGACGGGATCTCCTGGCGCTTGCGCAGTACGCGCTGGCGCGTCGCCATGTCGTAGTCCCAGACCTCCGCCGGCGTGGTCATCGACGAATAGGTGAAGCGCAGAGTCGTGGTCTCGAACTCGTAGCCGCCCTGCATGTCGAGCGAGTAGGCCGCTTCGTCGAAGGCGATGCTGTGCTCGGCGCCGGAGCCGAGGTCGCGGATCACGATCGAGGGCAGGGCGTTGGCGCGCTCCAGCCGCACCAGGTGGCCGGCGAACAGCTCGACCGACAGGATGTAGACGCCGGGCCGATGCGGGATCAGTTCGCGCCAGCGCGCGCGGTCCGGCGTGGCAAGAGGGGCGGTGGCGATGCGGAAGTCGATGGCGTCGCCGGCGTTGGTGAGGATGAACAGCTCCTCGCCGCGATCCTCGACGCTGTAGCGCACGCCTTTCTCGCGCGGCTGGATCAGGCGCGGCATCGCAGTCGGATCGGACAGATCGACCAGCCGCTCCTCGGAGGTGTCGTGATCGCCGCCGGAGATGATGCAGAACCGGCCGCTGGCGCTTTCGCCGATCCGGGTGAACCAGCCGCTGTCCTTTTCCTCATAGACCAGCACATCGGCCGATTGCGGCGTGCCGAGGCAATGGCGGAAGACTTTCAGAGGCCGATGGTTCTCGTCGACCTGCACATAGAAGAAGAATGTCGAATCGCGGCCCCACACCACGCTGCCACCGGTCTCGGTCAGCGTGTCGGGCAGGTCCTCGCCGGTGTCCCAGCGGCGCACGCGAAGGGTGAAGTATTCCGAGCCGCGCAGGTCGGCGCTCCACGCCTCGAGCCTATGGTCGGGCGAATGCCGCCGGCTGCCGAACTTGAAGTAGTCCGACACCTTGGCCAGCGAATCGCCATCGAGGATGGTGTGGAAGTCGCCGCCGTCGCGCGGCGTGCGGCCGATCTGCTCGTGCTGGCCGCCCTGGCGATACTTCCAGGTGTAGGCGAACGGCCCGTCAGGCATCGGCACGCCCGAATCGTCCTCCTTGATGCGGCCGCGCATCTCGGCGACCAGCGTCTTCTGCAGCGCCTCGGTCGGTCCGAGAATGTCCTCGGCGTAGCGGTTCTCAGCCTCGAGATAGGCGCGGATGTCGGTCTGCAGCAGCGCCGGATCGCGCAGCACCTTCTGCCAGTTCGGGTCCTTCAGCCAGGCATAGTCGTCGGCGACGGTGAGGCCGTGCCGCGTGACCGGCGCCGGCCGCCGCTCGGCGACCGGCGGCCTCAAGAGTAGTTGCCCGCGACCTTGACCGGCTTCGCGGCGGGCTTGGCCTTGCCGTCGACCATGCCGCGCATCTCCGCGCCCTTGGCGTCCCACCAGTCGGCGAGGATGCGCACGTCCCAGCCGATGCAGAAATGCTGGACGCCCATCTCGAGATACTTGGCCGCGGCGCTGGGATCGCGCAGCTCGACGCGCGGGTTCTTGCCCATCTTCAGCGCCAGCTCGATCGTGTACTTCTCCGCCGCCAGCACTTCGGGATCGGTGTACTGCGCAGGTTTGCCGATGCTCATCGAGAAGTCGGAGGCGCCGAACTGCACCATGTCGATGCCCGGCACCGACAGGATCCGCTCGAGGTCGTCCACGCACGACTTCTTCTCGACCATGATGGCGATCACCACGTCGTTCAGCGCATCGACATAGGCCGGCTGCCCGCCGTGCCGCACCACGCCGACGTCGCGGCGCATGCCGACGCCCAGCCGCCCGCGGCCGCGCGCGCCGGCCGCCATCGTCGTCTCGGCGCGCACCGCGTCGACGGCGGTCTTCGCATCCTCGACGTTCCGGATGTCGGCGAACAGCACGCTCTGGAAGCCCGAGCCGATCGCACGCATCGCCTGGTGGGTGTACTGCGTCTGCTCGATCTTGATCATGCCGCCCAGATTCGCGACCTCGAAGGCGCGGCCGAGATTGTCGAGATCGTGCATGTCGAACGGCGCGTACTCGGCGGTGAACTCGACGTAGTCGTACTGGCCCGAGTGCCCGATCAGCTCGACCAGGGTCGGCCAGCAGGACAGGATGTGCGTGCCGACGGTCGGCTGGCCGGCATTGAGACGTTCGCGAAGCAGGTTACGGCGGATGGCCATCGGATTCCCCTGAATTGGTCGTTGGCCATAGTGCGCGATACGCTAGAGCACAGGCAATGCTCGTCGATATGCTCTAGGCTGGGGGAAGCGCGGGAGGTTTCGTCTTGCAGCAGTTCACGGTCATTGGCGCCGGCCTGGTCGGCGTCTGCTGCGCGCTTCACCTGCAGCGCGAGGGCTTCACGGTGCGGCTGGTCGACAAGGGCGCGCCGGGCATGAAGGCGTCCTTCGGCAATTCCGGCAGCTTCGGCACCGCCTCGTGCGTGCCGTTCGCCCTGCCGGGCGTGCTGAGGAAGGTGCCGAAGATGCTGCTCGACCCAACCTCGCCGCTGAAGCTGCGCTGGGGGCATGTCCCGAAGGCGCTGCCCTTCTTCCTGCGCCTCGTGGCGGCGTCGCGGCCGTCGCGGGTCGAGGAGATCGCCCGGGCGCGCAACGCGCTGCTGGTGCACACGCATGCGGGCTATGCGCCGCTGATCGAAGGCGCCGATGCCGGCCAGTGGGTGTCCGACGACGGCCTGCTGATGACTTTCGAGAGCGAGGCGGCGTTCGCGAATGCCGCCTATGCCCTCGACCTGCGCCGGCGCAACGGCGTGCACATGGACATCCTCGACGGCAACGAGGCGCGCCAGATCGAGCCGGCGCTCAGCAAGAAGGTCATCAAGGCGGTGTCGCTGCCCGACGTGCATCGGACGATCGATCCGTGGCGGCTGTGCGATGCGCTGGCCAGGGATTTCGTGCGGCGCGGCGGCGAGATCGTCGCCGCCGAGGTCAAGGGCTTCGAGATCGGCGCGGACGGCCCGAACCGGATCGTCACCGGTCGCGGTCCGCTGGACGTCGATCGGCTGGTGATCGCCGCCGGCGTGTGGTCGCGGCCGCTCGCCGCTGAGCTCGGGACGTCGGTCCCGCTCGAGGCCGAGCGCGGCTATCACGTCATGTTCGGCCCGCAGGAGTTCGGCCTGAAGCGCGCGCTGGTCTCGGCCGATCGCAGCGTGTCGCTCGCCCACATGCACGAAGGCATCCGCGCCACCGGCGTCGCCGAGTTCGCAGGCCCCGACGCGCCGCCCGACATGCGGATCGCCGACAGGGTGATGCGCCATGCCAGGGAGCTGGTGCCGGGCCTGAAGGGAGAGGCGGCCTCGAAATGGATGGGGCCGCGCCCCTCGCATCCCGATTCCAAGCCGGTGATCGGCCGCTCGCCGCGACACAGGAACGTGTACTTCGCCTTCGGTCATGATCATCTCGGCCTGACCATGGCGGGCATCACAGGCAAGCTGGTGGCCGAGCTGGCGACCGGCAAGCCTACGACCGTCGATTTGGAGCCCTTCCGGCCGGATCGTTTCTGATGTACGGCGTCGTGTCGTTTTGAGGGGAGTTACATGTTTCCGGCCAAGCAGGATCTGACCATCTGTTTCGCACATGCCGCCTACCAGATGCAGGCGCGCTTCGATTTGCGCAAAACCGGCATCCGCAATTTCCAGGTCTGGAACTACGACGATTTCCAGAAGCGGGTCGGCGAGGCCGACGTGGTCGTTGTCTCGGGCATGTGGAAGAACGATCTCATTCCGTCGGCCTCGAAGCTGAAGTTCATCCAGTCGATCAGCTCGGGCATGGACCAGTATTCCAGGGAGCAGCTCGCCGCCAAGAACGTGCGGCTGGCCAGCGCCGCCGGCGTCAATGCCCGCGCGGTGGCCGAGCACGCGATCGCGCTGATCCTCGCCGTGGCACGGCGCCTGCCCGAGGCGCGCGACAATCAGCACAAGAAGTTCTGGCGCGGCATGATCGGCGACCTCACCCAACGCGAGGACGAGCTCGGCGCCAAGACCATGCTGGTGGTCGGCATGGGCCGCATCGGCAGCCATCTCGCCATGCTGGGCAAGGCGTTCGGCATGAAGGTGATCGGCATCCGCCAGGATCCCGGCAAAGGCACCAACGGCGCCGACTCGATCCACGCCATGGGCGACCTGGTGAAGCTGGTGCCCCAGGCCGACATCGTCGCCCTGACCTGCGCGCTCACGCCCGAGACCACCGGCCTGATGAGCGCGGCGGCCTTCGCGGCGATGAAGCCGTCGGCGATGTTCGTCAACGTGGCGCGCGGCAAGGTCGCCGACGAGGCGGCGCTGATCGCGACCATGAAGGCGGGCAAGATCGCGGCGGCGGCGCTCGACGTCACCGCGGAGGAGCCGCTGCCCGAGGCATCGCCCTTGTGGACGATGCCCAACGTCTTCGTGACGCCTCATACGGCGGGCGAGACTCGGGCCTACGAGGACAATGTGATCGACATCCTGATCGAGAACCTGGAGCGCCTTTGGAAAGGCGACCAGGTTCTCCGCAATCAGGTTCTGTAGCTCAGGCTACTTCTTCTCGTCGGGCTTCTGCTGGCCCTGCGGTGGCTTCGGCGCCTGCTGAGGTTGCGGAGGCGGCTGCGGATGCGGCGCTTGCTGGGCCTGCTGCGGCGGGGGCGGCGGCGCGGCCTGGCGCTGCGGCTGTGGAGGAGGCGCGGGCGCGTGAGCCTGCTGCGGCGGCGCGGCCGGTGTGTGCTGCTGCATCTGCGGCGGTGGGGCCGGCGCCTGCTGCGGCTGCGGTGGAGGCGCGGCGTGCGTCTGCTGCTGCGTCGGCGGAGCCGATGGCTGACGCATGAGCTGCTGCTGAGGCTGTGGTGCCGGCGGCGTCGCCTGGTGCTGCGGCGGCTGCGGAGGCACCGGCTGGTGCTGCGGCTGAGGCGGCTGCGGCGCATTCATTGCCTGCGGCGGCTTCGGCGGCTGCGGTGTCTGCGCCTGCGGCGGCTTGGGCGGCTCGGCTTTCGGCGGCTGAGGCGCGGCTTGCTGCGCGGGTGCGGCCTGAGGCTTGGGCGGCTGCGGCGCCGTCTGAGCCTGTGGCGGCTTCGGCGGCTCACCGGGCTTCGGCGGCTGAGCATCCGGCGTCGCCGCGTTGGGCTGCGTGTTCGCCTGCGGCGGCTGACCCGGGCGCGGCGGCTCGGGACGCTGCTCGTTGCGATCGCGCATCGGCGGCAGGGTCGCTTGGCTCGGCTGACCGGGCTGCGCGCGGTTCTGCTCACCGGGCAGCGGCGGCACGCCCGGCTGGTTGGCCGGCGCATTGGCCTGCGGCTCGCCCGGCTTGGGCGGTGTCGCGGCCGGCTGGTTGGCCGGTGCGGTCGCCTGCTGTGGGCCGGCCTGCACCGTCGCGGGCTTTCGCTCGCCCTGGATCTGCGGCAGCGGCGGCGCCGAGGCATTGCGCGGCTCGAGCTTGGGCAGCGCCGCCTTGGCGTCGGCGCCTCCAGTGGCGCCCGTGGTGGCGCCCGCGTTCGCCGTCACCGCCGAACGCGACATGATCTGCGGGCCGGGCGCTTTCTGCGCCTGCAGATCGGGCATGATCGCCGCCAGGGCTGCGACGTTGGCTCCTGCAGCGGCCTGGTTCGGCGCGGTGGGCGTGGCCGGCACGTTCGGACGCTGCGCCGTGTTGGGCGCCGCCACCAGCGCGCGGATCGACTGGGTCGGCTGCGGCGGTGCGGCGACCGCGGCGACCGGCACGGTGGCGACCTTGTCGGCCGACACGCGGATCGCGGCGCGCTGCACCGGCTGCGAGCGGGCGAAGGTCTCGGCCGGCACGACCGTGGTGAAGCGGCGGTTCATCCAGTTCTGCTGCTGCGCCACCGCCTCGTGACGCTGCGCCCGCATCCAGCGATCGTCGAGGATGCGATCCTGCACCCGCGCGGAATAGTTGAGGCGACGATAGTAGTCGCGGTTGGTGGTGTAGGGCGGGACATAGGCCTCGCGCGGTCCCAGCGGGAACCAGCCGACCGGCTGGCGGTTCTGCGCGCCCAGCGCCAGGCTGAGCTCGGTGCCGCCGACGAAGGCGACCAGCGCTGGCGCATAGACGGCCGGCCGCGAGCGCTCGGGCGGCACCCAGAACCAGCGATTGTTGCGCTGGGCCCAGCGGCCGTAGTGGTAGGGCGCGAAGCCCCACGGCTGCTCGTCGATCCAGGTCCAGCCATAGACCGGCTGGTAGTCCCAGCGGCCGGTGGTGTAGGGCGCCCAGCCGGACGGCGCGTCGCGGACATACCAGACCTGGCCGTACTCCGGATCGTTCTGCCACGCGCCGAAAGCGTTCAGGTCCTCGTAGCCGGTGACACCGGCCGACAGGTACTGCGGCGGTTGATCGTAGACGACGCGCTTGTCGCGCGCGGCCCAGTACTGCGGCATCGGCGGCGGCGGGGACTGGATGGTGTGCAGCTCCATCGAGCTGCCGTCGCCGGTGATCTCGGCGACCTCGCCGGCGCGCACCGCCAGCACGCGACCGTCCGGCGCCTGGAACTGGGCGGCGCCGGCGCGCACGCCGAGGCGGGTCGGATCCTCGGTGCTGCCGGCCTCGACATAGTAGTCGCCCTGCAGCTGCAGGGTGGCGGTGCCGCGCGGGGTCACCAGGTCGTAGGGCTGCTTGGCGTCGTAGGCGAAGGTCTTGATGTCGACGCGACCCTGGTCGAGCTGCAGGCGGGTCGAGCGGTCGTCGAGGGTCAGCATGTCGAGCTGGCTGGCGCCGTCCATGCGGACGCGGGTGCCGGCGATGGAGATCTCGGCATGGGCATTGGGCTCGGTCCAGACCGCGTCGCCGGTGGTCAGCGGCGTGTTGATGGCGGCGGGCTCCCAGTCGGTCCGCTCGGCGTCGTGGATGGAGACGGTGCCCTGCGTGAAGGCCAGACGCCCGACCCGACCCGGCGGGTCGTTCGGCGCCGACACTTGTTGCCCGAATGCGGCCGCCGAATAGCCCAATGTCCCCGTGACGAGGATGACAAGCGCCTGCCGAACGACGACCATGAACGGTCTCCTGCTATTGCAGCGAGAAGAACGCGGGACCGCGAGGCGAGTTCCGGAACGGAGGGAGTCAATGAGCGTTGCCGATGCCAATCGCACGATTCTCACAGGGGAGAATCCGTTCATCCGGCTGAGTGCCAAGGATGGCGATCCCAATTCGACCGATGCCAGCTACTGGCGGATCATCCATTGCCCAATGGGGCCGGGACATGTCCTTTATTTGAAGAGCGAGCTCACCGAAGGCCGCTGGCGCATCTATTCCGACAACATCGCGATGGCCCGCTGGCTGCAGCAGACCGTGCAGGGGATGCTGAACAACGAGCTGAAAGACCTGACGATTCCGGTCACCGATGCCGCTTTCAGCAAGTCGGGCGATCCGCGGTACTTCTGGACCGAGCACGTCTCGGCGGCCGACAGCGAAATCGGGCTGACTTGGTACGACATTGGGGAGCCACTCCTGATCCACACCCAGCCGAACCAGCCGCCAAACCCGCGGCCGTACGGTGTGTGCACGCTGCTCATCCCCGCCCTGGGCGCACGGCTGACCGTCGATGGCCAGCAGGCCAAGGGCCAGCCCTGGAAGCGCGAGCGCGAGGGCCAGCCCTTCAGCACCTGCGCCCTGGCGTTCTCGGAAAGCTGGACGGAGCCCCGCTGACGGCTCGCGCCCTGGATGAAGGCTGTTTTTGATACCCGGCCGGGGTCTGGATACGACGATGAGATTCAGACCCGATACCACTTTCCCGACCGCTACCTGGATGGGGCGCGGAAGGCGATAGGGGACTGGATCGTCTACCGGGCACCCCGCCGCGGTGGCGGCAAGATCGGCTACTTTGCGGCGGCGCGCGTCGTCAGCCTCGATCCCGATCCCGACCTGCCCGGGCATTCGTATGCCCGGATGACGGACTTCTTGCCGTTCGACGAGATCGTTCCGCTGGAGCGGGCGACAGGGTTCTATGAGGACCGGCTCAATTTCGTCGCCAAGCGGTCCCTGATCGGCCGCACTCTGCAGGGGCATTCCGTTCGGACGATCTCCGAGATCGAGTTCGGCGAAATCGTTCGCGATGGCTTGGAGAAGACGCTCGATCCGTCCAATGCCGTTCGGCTGGAGTTGGATGCCGCGCACGCGGACCCTGAAACCCTGGCACTGGTGAATGCGTCCGAGGAGGAGCAGGAGAGGCGTGTCGTCCAAATCCTGATGAATCGAAAGATTCGTGACGCCAGTTTCCGGCGGCAGGTTTGCGAGGCCTACGACAATACTTGCGCCATTACGGGCTTGCGGATGGTCAATGGTGGCGGCAAGGCCGAAGCGCAGGCTGCCCACATCTGGTCCGTCGCATCGGGAGGACCCGATGTGGTGCAAAACGGGCTGGCCTTGTCAGCGACCGTTCATTGGCTGTTCGATCGTCATCTGATCTCGCTCACCGACGACTACGGCTTGCTCGTCTCGCACAACCGCGTGCCGGGTGAATTGCGATCGCTGTTCGAGCAACAGCTACAGCGCATTCGCCTGCCGAAGAACCAGGCTCTCTGGCCACGACCGCAATACATCCGGCAGCATCGCGCGACGTTCCTCGGCTGATCAGAAGGCCTTGGCGAGCTCGCTGTAGCTCTGGCGGCGGACCTGCTCGTCGAAGGTCCAGGTGACGACCGCCATCTCGTCGACGCCGACGCGATCCTTGAGCTCGACGATGCGGTCCATCACCTGTTGCCCGGTGCCGACGAAGGAATCGGTGCGGATCTTCTCGATGCGCGCCGGGTCAGCGGTCGCCAGCACCTTGGCCGCATCGTCAGGTGACGCCAGCGGCCCGAGGATGCCGCGGTCGCGGTTGATGCGAGAGAGCACGCGCGAGGTGAGGTGGTGCTGCGCCTCCGCCATGCTGGGCGCGGCGAGCGCCCAGACACAGAGGCCCGCGCGCGGCGTCGGATGGCGTTCGCTCGGCCGGTAGGTGCGCTTGTAGAGCTCGATCGCGCGCTCGCCGCCTTTGCCGTCGCTGAAGAACCAGGCGTAGCAGTAGGGCAGGCCGAACAGGGCCGCGACCTGCGCGCCGTAGTCGGAGCTGCCGAGGATCCAGATCTCGGGCGCGGTCGGGCCGTTGGGATAGGCCTTCACCTGGGCGAAGGGATGGCCCTCGACCAGCGGCTCGTCGTGCACCCAGGCCATCAGGTCGCGGATGTCGGAAGGGAAGTGCTCGGGTCGTTCGTTGGCGAGCGGATTGAGGGCATAGGCCGTGAGGCCGTCGGAGCCCGGCGCGCGGCCCAACCCCATGTCGATTCGGCCGGGCGCCAGCGCATCGAGCACGCGGAACACTTCGGCGACTTTGAAGGCCGAGTAGTGCGGGAGCATGATGCCGGCGCTGCCGATGCGGATGCGCTCGGTGGTGGCGGCGATCGCGGCCATCACGATCTCCGGCGCGGTGCCGACGATGGTCGGGTGGTTGTGGTGCTCCGATACCCAGAACCGCTCGTAGCCCAAGGTCTCGCAATGTTTTGCGAGCGCCACGGTGTTGCGGATCGATTGTTCGTGCGGGCGGCCGGCGATGGCGACGGACTGGTCGAGGACGGAAAGACGCATCGGACGCAACTTAGGGAGTCGGTGTCGGTTGTCCAACTAACGGCAAGAGGAGGAAGCCATGCCCGTTTCGAAGGTCGTCGGCATTGACCACATCTCCATCAGGGTCAGGGACTACGCGAAGTCCAAGGCCTTCTATTCGAAGCTGTTCGGGTTCCTGGGCTTCGAGATCTCGGAGGACTACGGCAGCACGATCGGCTGGACCAACGGCAAGACCCGCTACTGGATCGCCGAGGCCGAGGGCCGCAAGGCCTACAAGATCGGCGATGTCGGCCTGCATCATTATGCGTTCCAGCTGCGCAATCGAAAGGATGTCGATGCGCTGCAGGCCTTCCTCGAGAAGGAGAAGGTGAAGATCGTCGACCCGGCCGACGAGTACTACGAGGACTACTACGCGGTGTTCTTCCTCGATCCCGACGGCATCAAGCTCGAGGGCATGAGGTACGGCGAATTGACTGCGAAGAAGAAAAAGACCCGCAAATCGAAGGGTTGAATTGGTTCTTGACCAGATATTGCGAATGACTTGCAATCCAGCCTGAGGCTTCTATATTTAGAAACGTTCTAAACAGTGTTCTGGAGCGTTTCATGCTGACGATTGGCGACAAGTTCCCGGCTTTCGACCTCAAGGCCGTGGTGAGCATCGACCCCAAGACGGCCTTCAAGCCGATCAACGACAAGACCGACGAGGGCCAGTGGAAGGTCGTGTTCTTCTGGCCGAAGGACTTCACCTTCGTCTGCCCGACCGAGATTGCCGCCTTCGGCAAGCTCAACAAGGAGTTCAACGAGCGCGACGCGGTCGTCTACGGCGTCTCGACCGACAGCGAGTTCGTTCATCTCGCGTGGCGCCAGAACCACGCCGACCTGAAGGCGCTGCCGTTCCCGATGCTGGCCGACCTCAAGCGCGAGCTGTCGACCGCGCTCGGCATCCTCGACAAGGCCGAGGGCGTGTGCCTGCGCGCCACCTTCATCGTCGATCCCGAGGGCATCATTCGCTTCGTGTCGGTGAACGACCTCTCGGTCGGCCGCAATCCGCAGGAAGTGCTGCGCGTGCTCGATGCGCTGCAGACCGACGAGCTTTGCCCCTGCAACTGGCAGAAGGGCAAAGAGGTCCTGAAGGCAGCCTGATCATGTCGATCGACACCCTGAAGGACCGGCTGCCGGACTACGCGCGCGACTGCAAGCTCAACCTCTCGAGCCTGGCGTCCGAGCAGCTCCTCAGCCCGCAGCAGAAGGCCGGCAGCTTCATCGCTGCCGCGCTGGCGGCCAACCACGCAGCCACGACGCGAGCCGTCGTCGATGCGTTCGCGGGCGAGCTCACGCCGGAGGCGCTGAACGCGGTCAAGATCGCGGCGACGCTGATGGCGATGAACAACATCTACTATCGCTTCGTGCACCTGGTGCATGCCGACGATTACAAGACGTTGCCGGCCAAGCTGCGCATGACGGCAATGGCCAAGCCCGGCGTCGACAAGGTCGACTTCGAGCTGTGGTCGCTGGTCGTCTCGGCGGTCAACGGCTGCGGCATGTGCCTCGAGAGCCACGAGAAGGTGCTGCGCGACCACGGCCTGTCGGCCGAGCAGATCCAGGCGGGCATCCGGATCGCGGCGACGGTACATGCGGCGGCGCGCACGCTGGCGGCCGAAGAGGCGCTGATGCCGGCGCTGGCCCAGGCGGCGTAGTGCGGCTGGCGGGAGCCGGCAAAGCAGCGTAACGACAGCGGGGCGGGTGGAGACCCTCTCGCCCCGCTGGAGCATCCGTTGATCGTGCTGACGATCCGTCACAAGACGACGTACCGATACAACAGGCCGGTCAAGCTGGACGCTCACCGGCTGATGCTGCGCCCACGGGAGAGCCGCGACCTCCGCCTGATCTCCAGCGAGTTGATCGTGCTGCCCGAGGCGGTCGTCACCTGGGCGCACGATGTCTTCGGCAATGCCGTTGCCACCGCGACGTTCGCCGGCACGACCGATCATCTCGTGGTCGACAGCGTGGTCGAACTGGAGCTCGACGCGACGGCATGGCCGGTGTTCGAGGTGGCGGCCTCCGCCATCTCCTATCCGTTCCCCTACCAGTCCGACGATCGCGCCGATTTGGGCGCGCTTGCTCTCCAGCAATACCCCGATCCGACGGGCCGGCTGCGCCAGTGGGCCGAGGCGTTCGTGCGCAGCCGGCCGACCGACACGCTGTCGTTGCTCAAGGACCTGAGCGCCGGGATCATCGCCTGGGTCCGCTACCAGAGTCGCGAGGACGAAGGCACGCAGTCGCCGCTCGAGACGCTCGATCGCGGTTGGGGCTCGTGCCGCGACTTCGCGGTCCTGTTCGTGGAAGCGGCGCGCGGCCTGGGCTTCGGCGGCCGCATCGTGTCGGGTTATCTGTACAATCCGGAGCGCGAGCAGGAAGCGGGCACCACGCATGCCTGGGCGGAAGTCTTCGTGCCGGGCGCCGGCTGGATCACCTTCGATCCGACCAACCGCGGCGTCGGCGGTTTCAACCTGATCCCCGTCGCCGTCGGACGAGGCATCCATCAAGTGATGCCCGTGGTGGGCAGCTTCACCGGCATGACCGACGCCTTCCAGGGCCTGTGGGTCGACGTCTCCGTCACTTCGTGAGTCGACGCGGTCGATGCCGCCGTGTACACCTGCTTCACCATCGGCAAGGAATTTTCCGGTCGCGATGGCTGAGAGAGATGCGTGTGCACCCGCCCGAAGGTGCGAGGTACACGCATGAAGGACAGGGCTCGTACAGCCCATCCCGTTCCCTTTTCCGATCCTGTCGATCGTCGGCTGCGCGCTGTCGCGTAGGGCCTGTTTGAGGCTGGCCGCGGTGCCGGCCGAAAGGACAATCATGAATCTTCCAACCAACACGAAGCCCTGGATCCAGGGCATGGTCATCGGCGCCATCGCGACCGCCATCATCGGCTTCGGCTGGGGCGGCTGGGTCACCGGCGGCAGCGCCGACAAGCGCGCCGCTGTGGCCGCGCACGACGCCACCGTGGTGGCGCTGGCCTCGATCTGCGCCGATCGCTTCCGCGCCCAGGCCGATTCTCCGGCCAAGCTGGTCGAGCTCAGCAAGGTCAGCTCGTGGGATCGCGGCAATTTCATCGAGAAAAGCGGCTTTGCGCAGATGCCCGGCAGCAAGACGGCCGATTCGGACGTGGCACGCGCCTGCGCCGAGAGCCTGGCCGCGGTGGCCACGCCCAAGACCTGAAGACCGACGCGCAGGTCGCCGCGGCGTTGGCCGGAAGCGGCCGAAGAAGCACGCTGCCTGCGGAGACTGCTGTGGCGACATTGCCGAACGAGCCGACGCGCGAGGTCAGACTCGCGGCCTTGTCGCTGCGGCGCGCGAGCGCCAAACTCCGCGCGGTTCAAAACGCGTGGAAGAGCAACATGTCGATCACTGCTGAAAAAACACCCGCCACCTATCAGCCCAAGGGGATGCTGGTCGGCGGCAAATGGGTCGACAGCGCGTCCGGCACGCGCTTCGCCGTCGAGAACCCGGCCAACCGCAAGCCGATCGCCGACATGCCGCGCGCCGCGGCGGCCGACGTCGATGCCGCCGTCGCCGCGGCCGAGAAGGCCTTCCCTGCCTGGAAGAGCGTGGTGCCGCGCGAGCGCGGCAAGCTGCTGCTCGAGATTGCCGAGGCGATCCAGGCGCGCAGCGAAGAGCTCGCGCGCACCATCGCGCTCGAGACCGGCAACGCGCTGCGCACCCAGGCGCGCGGCGAGGCCAACATGACCGCCGACATCTTCCGCTACTTCGGCGGCCTCGCCTCGGAACTGAAGGGCGAGACCGTGCCGCTCGGCGAGCACGTGCTGTCCTACACCCGCCGCGAGCCGATTGGCATCGTCGGCGCCATCATCCCGTGGAACGCGCCGGTGATGCTGGGCGCGCTCAAGATCGCGCCCGCCCTGTGCGCCGGCAACGTCATGGTGCTGAAGGCCGCCGAGGACGCCCCGCTCGGCGTGCTGATGATGGCCGACATCTGCCAGCAGTTCCTGCCGCCCGGCGTGCTGAACGTGCTGACCGGCTACGGCGCCGATGCAGGCGCCGCGATCGCCAACCATCCGAAGATCCGCAAGCTCTCCTTCACCGGCTCGACCGAGGTCGGCAAGGTGATCATGCGCGCCGCGGCCGAGCGCATCGTGCCGGTGTCGCTCGAGCTCGGTGGCAAGAGCCCGTCGCTGGTCTATCCCGACGCCGACGAGGACTGGGCGGTCGACGGCATCATCGCCGCCATGCGCTTCACCAGGCAGAGCCAGAGCTGCACCGCAGGCTCGCGCCTGTTCCTGCACGAGGACATCTTCGACAGCTTCCTCAAGAAGCTGGAGAAGAAGACCACCGGCCTCAAGATCGGCGACCCGCTCGACGAGGCGACCGACATCGGCACCATCATCAACAACAAGCAGTTCACCAAGGTCTGCAAGTACGTGCAGGACGGCCTCGATCGTTCCGACGCCCAGTTGGTGTTCGGCGGCCTGCCGCCGAAGACCGGTCCGCTGAGCGAAGGCTACTTCGCCATCCCGACCGTTTTCGCCGACCGCTCGAACGACTGGCGGCTGGCGCGCGAGGAGATCTTCGGGCCGGTCCTGGTGGCGATCCGCTGGAGCGACGAGGCCGAGGCGATCCGCATGGCCAACGACAGCCACTACGGACTCGCCGCCTACATCTGGACGCACGATATCGGCAAGGGCCTGCGCGCCGCTCATGCCATCGAATCCGGTTGGGTGCAGGTCAACCAGGGTGGCGGCCAGACCCCCGGCATGTCGTACGGCGGCTACAAGCAGAGCGGCATCGGCCGCGAGTTCTCCCTCGAAGGCATGCTCGACAGCTTCACCCAGAGGAAGAGCGTCACGGTCAATTTGGCCGTGTAGAAAGACGCCGACGCCCCGTCTCACCCGTCCCAAGGGGGTGTGGGACGGGTTGGATGCCGGTGGCATCGGCATCGGAGGCCTGTGAGTCCCAAATTTTTTTGAGCGAATTCCCCGGTTCGCGTTTTTCTTCGCCTCAGGCGCATCGCATACAAGGCAAGCATCATCATGCGCGCGACTCTGCACGAAGGCGCGCCAGACACCTATTATGGGCAATGGCCGCTCGCGTTCCCTAAGGAATCGGGGGCGAGACTCGCGTTCCATTGCCCATAATGAGGCTCGCGCGCGATGGCTTATCCACAGCCTTTCGTTCAGCTTGGAACCTTGGTGTGGAAGTCGGTCGTGCCCTGGTAGGCGTGACCGATGCGATAGAGCAGGCCCTCGTCGAACGGCCGTCCGACGAGCTGCAGGCCGATCGGCGCACCGTTTCTGTCGAAGCCGCAGGGCACCGACAGCGCCGGCACGCCGAGCGTATTGAAGGGGCGGGTGAGGCCGGTGAAGCCGGCCACCATCTTCAGGACGGCAGGGCCGCCCTGCTCCTCGGTGTCGGTCTCCTCGATGGTCGGCAGCGGGAAGGGAATCGCCGGCAGGATCACCGCGTCGACGCCCTCCATCGACATCGACAGGAACTCCTTCACGAAGTGGGGGCGCAGCCGCAGCGCGTCGATGTACTGCGTCGCCGGTATGAAGAAGCCCGCCTCCATGCGCGTGCGCACCTGGTTGGCGTAGAGCTCCGGCGTCTTCTCCATCCACGGCCGGTGCATCGCCGCGGCCTCGCACTTCACCATCACCTCGGCGGCGCGATAGAGCGCGGTGAAGTCGGGCAAGGTGACCGGTGTGATCTTGGCGCCGAGCTTGCCGAGCGCGTCGGCGGCGGCCTGCACCACGGCACCGATCGCCGGATCGAGCGGCACCAGGCCTTCCTTCGGCAGCGCGAGGCCGATCTTCAAACCCGCAACGCCGCCCTCGAGCCCGGCCTCGTAGTCGGGCACCGGCTTCTCGCTGGTGGTCGAATCGTTGGGATCGGCACCGGCGATCGCCGCCAGCATCCGCGCGTTGTCGCGGATGGTGCGGGTGAGCGGCCCGACATGGTCGAGGCTCCACGAGCGCGCGACCGCGCCGGCGCGGCTGACGCGGCCGTAGGTCGCCTTCATGCCGACCACGCCGCAGGCCGCGGCGGGCAGGCGGATCGAGCCGCCGGTGTCGGAGCCCAGCGCACCGTAGACCAGGCGCGCCGCGACCGAAGCGCCCGAACCGCTCGAGCTGCCACCAGTGACTCGGCTCTGGTCCCACGGATTGCGGCAATGGCCGTGATGCACATTATGGCCTGTCGGGCCGGCGGCGAATTCCGCCATGTTGAGGAAACCAAGCTCGACCACGCCGGCGGCATCGAGCTTCTCCAGCGTCGTCGCGGTCACCGGCGCCACCCAGTCCTTGCGGATGGCGCTGCCGCCGGTCGAGAGCTCGCCCTTGCGGTAGTACATGTCCTTGTGCGCCATCGGCACACCATGCAGAGGACCGCGCCGCTTGCCGGTTGCCAGCTCGGCATCCATCGCCTTGGCCTGCGCCAGCGCCTTGTCCTTGTAGAGGCGCAGGAAGGCATTGACGCGCGGCTGCCACACGTTGATGCGCGCGAGGCAGGCTTCGGTCGCCTCGACCGAGGAGATGCGCTTGGCAGCGATCGCGTCGGCGACCTCGCTCAGGTCCCAGAGGGCAATGTCGTCGTTCCTCATGTGCGGGCCTCGCGCTCCATCAGGCTGGCGAACGCCGCCGGCTCGTCGTCGAAAGTGAGGCGCGCTTCGGCGGCCTTGCGCACGGCGTCGTTCAGCACCTGCACTTCGGCCGTGAGCTCGGCGAGCCGCTTTTCGTCGTGCTGAAGGCCTTGCAGTTTCAGGATGTCTTTCATGTCGCTCTCCGTCAGAGGCGCAGCGTGCGTTGGGCGAGGCGCGCCTGGTCCTCGGCCGAGAAGGTCATGATCTTGCGGATCTTCTGGTCGAACTTCATGCCGATGGCTTCGCTGCAAGCAGCAAGCTTGCCGGACTCGGCATCGAATGCGAAATGCGCCAGCTTCAGGATCTTGGCAGTGTAGCCTACGAGCCCGCTCATGATCGTCAGCAGCATGCCCGCCTTCAGGGGGCGGCGATAGCCGTGCAGCGTCTCGACCACGACCGAGCCTTCGCCGCGCTCCTGCATCGCCGCGCGATCGAAGCCCAGGTGATTCCACAGCCAGGGCGCCGCATCGGAGTAGCGGCCGAACTGATGGCGCGGCAGGAAGCGGCCGTGCTCGTCGCATTCCGCGGGCTTGATCAGCGTGCGGCCGGCGCCGATCAGGCCGATGCGCGCGCAATCCTCGAGCCGGATGTCGGGAAGCGGCGCCTGCCCGACGCTGCGCGGCCGCACGCTCGCCGGCAGCTCGATCCGGGCGGCCTCGGCGCGCCGGCGGAACGACTCGGGCCACGGCTTGTCGCATTCCAGGCGGCGCACGATGGTCGAGGCGAGCGTGCCGTCGGCGGGGTTGCGGATCTCGTGATAGAGGGCGAGCGAGCGCTCACCGACCTCGACCGGGGCCGAGCGGACCTCGACGGTATCGACCACGCGGAACTCGCGCAGGTAGCGGATATGGTCTTCCTGCACGTTTACCGAGAGGCCCGCCGCGGCCTGCGCACGTGGTCCCCAGGCCAGATTGTGCATCAGGTGCGCCGATGCCTCGTGGCCGAACTCGGTGTAGAATTGCACGTTCAAATGGGCGTTCTCATCGCACTGCCAGGTGTTCACGGCGGTGGTGAAAGTCGGGACAAGTTCGGCCGAAGACACGCGGGACACTCTCTCTAACCTGTGGATGGCCGCCTCAAATGGCCGAAAAAGCCCCAGAAATCGACATTTTTCAGCGTTTCGGCCCTTGCGAAGAAGCGATTCGTGGATAACCTTGGGCCCGTCAACGCTGCCCCGGGGCGTCGGGAAGACGTTGGCGAAACGAAAAAACGCAAGGGACCCCTCCACAATGGCTACCAAACCCTCCGCTCCTACCGTCCCGCTGTCCAAGGTGGCGGCCGAGTTGGCCGAGAAGACGGGCATGACCAAGAAGGACGCGACCGGCTGCCTCGACGACTTCGTCGGCTTGGTCGTGAAGCACCTCAAGAAGGGCAACAAGGTCCGCATCACGGGCCTCGGCATCCTTCAGGTCCGCAACCGTCCGGCTCGCATGGGCCGCAACCCGGCGACCGGCGAGGCGATCAAGATCAAGGCGTCGAAGAAGGTCGCCTTCCGCGTCGCCAAGGACCTCAAGGAAGCCATCTAACGCTTCCGCGACAGAATCGGGCGGGCCTCGGTGCACACCGAGCCCGCCCTTTTCTTTTTCCACAATCCGCATCCGTCGCGGCCCCAATCAGTCACGACCCCAATCAGTCACGACCAAAGTGCTTGGCGACCGCGGCCAGCGCCGCGTCGGTGGCCTGCAGCGTGCGATCGATGTCGGCCTCGGTGTGCGCCGCCGACAGGAACATGTTGTGCTGCGGATGCAGCCAGGCGCCGCCTCGCAGCGCCTCGACGACGAACAGCTTTCCTTTCTCGACCTGAGGGTCGTCGGCGAACAGCACCGTCGGCATCTGCACCGGCCCGGTCTGCTTCAGCCCCTGTCCATGCGCCTTGGCCTGCGCCGCGAGGCCGTCGCGCAGCCGTTGTCCCATCCGCGTCATGTGCGCGATCGAGTCGTCGCGCTCGAAGATCTCGAGCGTCTTCAGCGCCGCCGCCATCGACGCCGCGCCGCACCAGAACGAGCCGGTCATGAACACCGACGACGCGGCGTCGCGGAACTTGTCGCTGCCGGTCACCGCCGCCAGCGTGTAGCCGTTGGCGATCGCCTTGGAGTAGGCGGCGAGATCGGGCTTCACGCCGACCGTCTGCCAGCTGCCGCCGAGATCGAGCCGGAAACCCGCCCGCACATCGTCGAGGATCAGCGCGGCGCCTGACGCGTCGCAGAGCTGGCGGACGGCCTTCGCGAACGCGGGCGTCGGCAGCTCCTGGTCCTTGCCGTAGTCGTGCTTGAAGGCCGAGGCGATGACGCCCGCGATGTCGCCCTCGACCGAGGCGGCGGCGGCCTGCAGGCTCGCCACGTCGTTGTAGTCGTAGTGCACCAGGTGCACCCGATCCTCGGCGGTCGTGCCGGCGGGATGCGGCGTGCACCACGGCGCCGAGCCGTGATAGGCGCCGCGCGCCACCAGGATCTTGCGCCGCGCCGTCGCGGCGCGCGCGATGACGACGCAGAGGGTGGTGGCGTCAGTGCCGTTGCGCTGGAACAGCGTCCAGTCGGCATGCGCCACCATGCCGACCAGCTTCTCCGCCAGCTCGACCAGCCGTTCGGACGGGCCGGTCATCACGTCGCCCAGGTGGCGCTGCGCCTCGGCGGCGGCCTCGACCTCGCGGTTGCCGTAACCCAGCACCATCGGACCGTAGGCGCACATGAAGTCGACATAGGCGTTGCCGTCGACGTCCCACAGCGTGGCGCCCTCGGCGCGGGCGAAGAACTGCGGATAGCCCTCGGGCAGCCGCGCGACGTTGAGATGGCCGTACATGCCGCCGGGGATGACCTGGCGGGCGCGGGTTCGCAGGGCGGCATCGATGGGAAGGCGATTGGAGATCATCGGGAACTCTTTGCTCGAGGGAACGCCGCCAAGTATAGCCGGACGACCGTCGCCCGCATGGATGCCTACGCACTCCTCAAATTCCTTGCCAACCTGATCCTGCCGCCGGCGGCGCTGGGGGTCGGCGTCGTGCTGACGCTGCTGCTCCTGATCGCGCGACGGCGCCGGCTGGCCGTCACCGTCCTCGTGTTGTCGCTCGCCTACACCCTGGTGCTCGCCTACCAGCCGGTCGGCGACGTGCTTATGCACCAGCTCGAGGACAAGGCGCGTGAAGCCGAGCTGCAGGCGCCGCCGTGCTGCTACGACGCCATCGTGGTGCTGGGCGGCGGCATCGCCGCGGCGCATCCGCCGCAGCGGCCGCTGCCCGAGCTCACCGACAACGCCGACCGCATCTGGCAGGCGGCGCGGCTGTGGCGGCGTGGTGCCGCGCCGTGCATCATCGTCAGCGGCGGCAGCTTCTCGCCCGGGCACGAAGCGGCGACCACCGAGGCTGCGGCGATGCGTGTCTTCCTGCTCGATCTCGGCGTGCCGTCGGAGGCCATCATCGACGAGGGCAAGTCGATCAACACCATCGAGAACATCCGCAACGTGAAGGCGATCATCGGCGACGGCCGGGTGGCGCTGGTGACCTCGGCCTTCCACATGCCGCGCGCCCTGCAGCTTGCCCGGCGCGCCGGGCTCGACGCCGCGGCCTTCCCGACCGACTACCAGGCCTTGGCCCTGCCGCGCATGCCGTGGGACAATTGGCTGCCGTCGGTCGAGGGCCTGCGGCTCTCGACCGCGGCGCTGAAGGAGATCGTCGCCTTGAATTTCGACTTCCGCCGCTCCGCGCTCGACCGATGACCGCCTTCCGCCTCGACCGTCGCGCCGCGCTGGGCGCGCTCGCCACCCCGCTGCTGGTGCCGCTGGCGCGCCCGGCCCGTGCGCAGCCTCTCGAGCGGCTGTCATTCCACACCGACTGGCGAGCGCAGGCCGAGCATGGCGGCCACTACCAGGCGATCGCCGCCGGCCTCTACAGGTCGCGCGGCATCGAGCTCGAGCTCAGGCCCGGCGGTCCCAGCCTCAACATCGGCCAGATGCTGCTGGCCGGCCGCGTCGACATGGTCATGTCGAACAGCTTCGAGCAATTCACCTACGTCCGCGAGCAGGCGCCGTTCTTCACCATAGCGTCGATCTTCCAGAAGGATCCGCAGGTGATGATCGCCCATCCCGGCTCGGGCTTCGACAGCTTCGAGAAGATGAAGGGCCGGCCGCTGCTGATCTCCAACGGCAGCCGCTCGACCTTCTGGCCGTACCTGCGCAAGAAGTACGGCCTCTCCGACGCGCAACTGCGGCCCTACAACTTCAACATGGCGCCGTTCCTCGCCGATCCGCAGGCGATCCAGCAGGGCTTCGTCAGCTCCGAGGTCTATTCGATCGCCCAGGCGCTCGGAAAGGAACCCGAAGCGCTGCTGATCGCCGATGCAGGCTTCAGCGCCTACCAGACGACGATCGCGATCTCGCGCAAGCTCGCCGCCGAGAAGAAGGATCTGATCCAGCGCTTCGTCGACGCCACGGTCGAGGGCTGGGCGCAGTACCTCAAGGGCGGCCCGGCGACCGAGGCGGCGAACGCCCTGATCAAGAAGGACAATCCCGAGCAGACCGACGACCGCATCCGGCATGCCGTCAAGGAGCTGAACCAGCGCGGCATCGTGCTGTCGGGCGACGCGCTGACAGGCGGAATCGGTGCCATGAGCGACAGCCGCTGGGCGGATTTCTACAGCTCCATGGTCGATGTCGGCGTGCTGCCGGTTGGCCTCGACCCGCGGCAGGCCTATACGCTGGATTTCGTGAACAAGGGGATCGGCAAGTAGGAGGACGCGATGGACGGCATGTTCAAGGTGACCGAAGAGCAGACGATGCTGCGCGACCTCGTGAAGAAGTTCGTGGGCAACGAGCTGATCCCGCTCGAGAAGAACATCCTCGAGCGCTTCGCTTCCGGCCAGCCGGCGGCGCTGTCCGACGACGAGAACAAGAAGCTCTTCAAGCAGTGCAAGGATTTGGGCCTGTGGGCACTCGACGTGCCGGAGGAGGCGGGCGGTGCCAACCTGCCGGCAGTGGCGCTGGTCGGCGTCAACGAGGAGCTGGGCTACACCTGCGTGCCCTTCACCTTCCCGCCCGATTCGCCGAACCTCCACATGCTGCTGTCGACGGCCAATCCCGAGCAGCGCAAGAAATACCTCGAGCCCTACGCCGCCGGCGAGACCACCTCGGCGATCGCCATCTCCGAGCCCGGCGCGGGCGGCGACCCGGCCGGCATGAAGACCCGCGCGGTGAAGGACGGCGACCACTGGGTGATCAATGGCCGCAAGATCTGGATCAGCCGCATCGCCAAGGCCGACTTCACCATCGTCATGGCGGTGACCGACACCAACCTCGGCTCGCGCGGCGGCATCACCGCCTTCCTGGTCGACAAGGGCACGCCCGGCCTGGTCGTGGCGCGCGCCATCCCGATGCTCGCCGGCCAGCGCACCTACGAAGTCGTGTTCGAGGATTGCCGCGTCCACGAAAGCCAGGTGCTGGGCCGCCTCGGCGCCGGCTTCGCGCCGATGCAGCTCCGCCTCACGGTGCGCCGCCTGCAGATGGGCTCGTGGTGCATCGGGATGGCGCAGCGCGCGCTCGACATGATGGTCGAGCATGTCAGCCAGCGAGTCACCTTCGGCCAGAAGCTCGCCGACCGGCAGGCCATCCAGTGGTGGATCGCCGATGCGGCGACCAAGCTGCATGCCTGCCGTCTGATGGTGATGGACGCCGCGGTCAAGCAGGACGAGGGCCGCGACGTGCGTATGGAGGCCTCGATGATCAAGGTCTTCGCGACCGAGATGGCGACCGAGATCGTCGACCATGCCCAGCAGTCGTTCGGCGCCATGGGCGTCACCCAGGAGCTGCCGCTGGCGATCATGGCCCAGAAGGTCCGCACCATGCGGGTTTACGAGGGCCCGTCCGAGGTGCACCGTATGGTGATCGCGCGCCGCGTCCTCGGCGGCCGCTAGGAGGAAGCAATGACCTACACGCTCGACGCCTTCGTGAAGGAAGCGCGCTCGGCGCTTTCGGCCAACAACAACCCGGGCGGCCGCGAGCAGGTCCGCCAGTTGCTGGAGAAGCTGCTGACCAACAAGAGCTTCGTCGACGAGGCGGTGGGGCAGGGTGCGCCAATGGGCACGCGCAAGCTCTACGAGGACAAGGACCTGGGCTTCGTCGTGCTGGCCCACGTCAACGCCAAGGGCCACAAGAGCCCGCCGCACGACCATGGCTCGTCGTGGGCGGTCTACGGCCAGGCGGTCAGGTACACCGACATGAGCGAGTACAAGCGGCTCGACGGCGGCAGCGACGCCGGCGACGCCAGGCTCGAGAAGGTGAAGTCCTATCGTCTCGAGCCCGGCCATGCCGGCGTCTACGACGTCGGCGCGGTGCACGCCATCGACTATCCCGAAGGCAGCCGCTTCGTGCGCGTCACCGGCCGCGACCTCGATCACGTCAAGCGGCTGAAGTACGACGAGGCCGCGGGCAAGGCGATCACCATCGAAAGCGCCTCGGCGAGCGGCTAGGGCAACTCCTCCCCATTCATATGGCGAGGTGGCGCGTCGGCACTTTCACGCTTCGCGTGAAAGTGCCCTATCCGCGACGGAGGTGGCATGAGCTCCAGTCGTGCTGCCGCTATGACCCCTCCGTCAGCGTAGGACGCTGACACCTCCCCATTTGAATGGGGAGGAACTTAGTTCTTCGAAAATTCCTCGGCGGCGACGGCGAAGTTCAGGTTCTGGCCGCCGGCGAAGTAGAAGGTGGTGATGCCGAGCAACTGGCCCTGGGCGTCGAACAGGCCGCCGCCCGACGAGCCCTGGCTGATCGGCGCCGAGGTCTGCACCAGCTTCGCGCCCTTGTGGGTGCGCTTGGAGGAGACCAGGCCCTCGGCCACCGTCAGCTCCAGCCCCTGCGGCGTGCCGATGGTGATGGCGCGCTCGCCGACCTTGATGTCCTCGTAGGGCCGCACCGCTACCCAGGTCGACAGCTTCTGGTCGGTGCGCAGCACGCAGCGGTCGGCTGCGACGTTCATCGAGATCACGGTCGCGTTCTGCTCCTTCTTGTCGCGGCCGATCGTGACCTTGGGGTTCTCGTCGACGACGTGGCAGTTGGTCAGCAGCTCGTAGTCGCTGATCGCCACCGCCGAGCCCATCTTGCGCTCGGCCTTCACGACATAGACTGCGCCGCCGGCCTTCTCGAACACCTCGCGGGTGGTGAGGTCCTCGCCGTCGCGCGGCTTGAGCTTGATCTTGCCGCTCTTGCCCTCGCCGTCGACGTTGGGCGGCAGCTTGGCCGCGCCGGACGAGCGCGCGATCACGTCGGTGCGCATGTCGCCGGGGCCGAACGGCGAGTCGTCGACCTTGGGCCGGGGCGCTGCCGTCGGGTTGAAGTTGCGGCTCACCGTCAGGCTGTCGGCCAGCGCGCCGTACAGCATGCCGTAGGCCTTCGCCTGGGTTTCGGTGAGTGTGACGCTGGCGATCGCCGCGCCGGAGGTGCGGCAGGTCGCCTGCAGGTAGGTCTCGCGGCCGTCCTTGCGCTCGAAGATCGCGAACATGTCGTCGAGCTTCACCATCCAGGTGCCGCGCATCTGGCGCTTCAGGAGGTTGTAGAGCAGGCCGAAGTTGCTGCAGGTGATGTCGCCGTAGCGGGTGCCCAGCGACCAGCCGATGGCGCCCTCGAAGTCGTAGGCGATGCCGCCGTTGATCGGCCGGGTCGCGACGTACTTCACCAGCCGCGTCGGCACGCCGACCGACAGGCCGATCGACTTGTCGTTCAGCATCGACCAGCCGACCGCTTCGCGCTTCTTCACCGCCTCGGCCAGAAGCTCGCTGGTCTGGTCCTCGCTCAGCGTCTCGGTTTCCTTGTAGCCCTTCGCGGCCTGCCAGCTCCGGGTCGCCTTCTGCATCGCCGCGACCGGGTCGCCGTCCCACAATTCGAGATGGCTGGTCCAGATCAGCGCCTGGCGCAGCTCGCTGCCCGAGACCTTGTCGAACGGCAGCTCGTTCTGGGCGTGCGCGAGCGCGGGTAGCAGCGCCAGGCTGCTGACGACGACGACCAGGAAGCGATGGAGGGCAGCGGGCAGGGCGGACACGCAAACTCCTTCCGCCGCATTGTCGCTGCAGCGGCGGAAGGGGCCAATGTCACTCTTGTATCAATCGCTTCCGGGGCGTGCGTCAGTTCAGCCGTGCCGCCGCCTCGGCGTTGGCCTTGCGGCGGCTCTCCAGCGCCGGCGCCATCCGCTCGCGCAGGCGCTGCACGCGCTCGGGACCGGCCTTCTCCGGCGAGCCCGAATCGAACGGCGGCTGCGGGTCGTACTCGAGCATGAGCTGGATCGATTTGGCGACCTCCTCGCCGGCGAGCTCGGCGGCGACGGTGAGGCCGAAGTCGATGCCGGCGGTGACGCCGCCGCCCGAGATGCGGTTGCGGTCGCGCACCACCCGCTCGGCGACCGGAGTGGCGCCGAAGTCGGAAAGCATCTCGCGCCACGCCCAGTGGCAGGCCGAGCGGTAGCCCTTGAGCAGCCCGGCCGCGCCCAGCACCAGCGAACCGGTGCAGACCGAGGTGACGTAGCGCGCGGTCGCGGCCTGCCGGCGCAGGAAGTCGAGCGTCTCGGGATCGGTCATCAGCTCGACCTGGCCGTAGCCGCCCGGCACACAGATCACGTCGAGCTTGGGGCAGTCGGCGAAGGTGGTGTTGGGGACGATCGAGAAGCCGGCGTCGGTCGGGATCGGATCTCTCGTCTTCCAGATCATGTGCACGGTCGCGCCCGGCACGCGCGCCAGCACCTGGGCCGGGCTGGTGGCGTCGAGCTGGGTGACGTTGGGATAGATCAGGATGCCGATCGCGAGCGGGTTGGCCATGGAAGTCCTCCTTCGGGTCGCGGCGAAACTAGCGTCATCGGGGCTTGGCAGAAATGACAAAGAGTGTTTATTTTCTGCCATGGCGCACAAGCTCGTCATCCTGGCCTACGACGGCTGCCAGCTGCTCGACGTCAGCGGGCCGGCGGCGGTGTTCGGCGCGGCCAACGAAGCGGCCGGCAAGCCGGTCTACGACCTGCAGATCGTCTCGGCCGACGGCGGCCTCGTCACCGCGAACTGCGGCGTGGCGCTACAGTCGAAAAAGATCGGCGGCCAGCCCGACACCGTGCTGGTCGCCGGCGGCTCGCGCGGCCTGAAGGCGGCGATGGCACACGAGGGCGTCCGTGCCTGGCTGCAGCGCGTGGCGCCGCGCACCCGGCGCTACGGCTCGGTCTGCACCGGCGCCTTCGTGCTCGCCTCGGCCGGCCTGCTCGACGGCAAGCGGGTGGCGACGCACTGGGCGAGCTGTGCGCGGTTGGCCGAGAAATTCCCCGCTCTCTCGGTCGATGCCGAGGCGCTCTACGTCGTCGACGGCAAGGTCTGGACCTCGGCCGGCGTCACCACCGGCATCGACATGGCGCTGGCGCTGGTGGAGGCCGACCTCGGTGCCGCCGCCGCCAACCTGATCGCGCGCCACTTCGTGCTCTATGCGCGGCGGCCGGGCTACCAGTCGCAGTTCAGCCCGATGCTGCAGGCGCAGGCTGCCGCCGATGCGCCGTTCGCTTCATTGATCGACTGGATGCAGGACCATCTCGACCGCGAGCTCGACGTGCCGACCCTGGCGCGCCATGCCGGCTACAGCGAGCGCAGCTTCTACCGCAAGTTCACCGAGGCGACCGGCAAGACGCCGGCGCACTTCGTCGAGGATCTGCGGCTCGACGCGGCGCGCACGCTGCTGTCGAAGGGAATGGCCCTCAAGACGATCGCGGGCCGGGTCGGCCTGAAGTCATCGGCCCGGCTCGGCCAGGCGTTCGAGCGGCGCTTCGGCATGGCGCCGTCGCTGTTCCGCCAAATGCACGCCGCGGCGTGAGCCGCTACATGCTGCCGCCGCCACCGCCCATGCGGATCAGCTCCTGTTCGTGCCGGCGCTCTATCTCGTCGACGGCCGGTGTGTTGCGCCCATTGCCGCTGCAAGCCGCGAGTTGCACGGCGACGATCGCCAGAGCCAGCAGGTATCGGAGGACCATGGCCAACCTCCGTGTGAAGCGCGACTAGAGCATAGTCGGCCCAGCCGGAATCAGCTGGGCCGACTATGCCTTTGATCGAGATGCCCTCGTACATCGGAAGCCGCGCTAGCGCTGCAGCCTGAGCCTGAAGCTGCCGACAATCAACGCGGTGCCGGCGAAGCCGGCGCTGAGCCACAGCGCGGCCTTGGCGGCAGCGGCGGCGCCGCCGCCGGAGAAGTCGAACAGGCCGAATATCAGCGCGACCAACGCGGCACCCATGGTCTGGCCGAGCGTGCGCGCGGTGGCGATGATGCCGCCGGCGCTGCCGCTTCGCTCGCGCGGCACGGCGTTCATCATCAGCCGGTTGTTGGGCGCGGAGAAGATGCCGAAGCCCGCGCCGCACAGCACCAGACGCCACATGATGTCGGCGGTGCTTGGGTTGTCCGGCAGGAGCGCCGTCAGCACCAGGCCCGTCGTCATGCTGGTGAGGCCGATCGCGCCCAGGATGCCGGCGTGATAGCGGTCGGAGAGCCGGCCGGCGATCGGTGCGACCGAGGCGAGCGCCAGCGGCCAGGCGGTCAGCAGGATGCCGGTGTCGGTCGCGCTCTTGCCCATCACGGTGTGGAAGAGGAACGGCAGGCTGACGAAGGCGAGGCCCTGGGCGGTGAAGGTGCAGCTGCCGGTCGAGATCGACAGCGCGAAGATCGGCCGCTTGAACATGTCGACCGGCATCATCGGGTCGGCGAGCCGCGTCTGGCGGCGCACGAACAGGAAGCCCAGCACCGCCGCGCCGCCGAGCTCGGCGGCGATCGCCGCCGGCCGATGGGCATGGGCGATGCCGTCGATGCCGAAGATCAGCAGGCCGAAGGTGAAGCCCGACAGGATCGCCGACGGCCAGTCGAACGGCCGGTGCACGTGCGTGGTGTGCGGCAGGAAGCGTTCGCTCAACAGGAAGGCGACGATGCCGAGCGGGACATAGACCGCGAACAGGATGGGCCACGAGGCGAACGTCAACACCGCCGCGCCGAGCGACGGGCCGGCGGCGAGCGAGGTCGCGACCACCGTAGTGTTGAAGCCCAGGCCGCGCCCCAGCATGTTGCGCGGATAGATCGCCCGCACCAGCGCCGGCTGCACCGACATCAGCGCGGCGCCGCCCAGCCCCTGGAAGACGCGCGCGCCGACCAGCCACGACAGCGACGGCGCCAGCGCGCAGCCCAGCGAGGCCAGGCAGAACAGCCCCAGCCCGACGCGATAGACGCGCCGGTAGCCGACGATGTCGGCCAGCGCCGCGATCGGCAGCAGGCAGATCATCAGCGCGATCTGGCTGGCATTGACGATCCAGATCGAGGACTCGGCGCTGATCGCCAGATCGTGCGCGATGTAGGGCAGCGCCAGATTGGTCATCGAGTTGGCCAGCACCGACATCGACAGGCCGATCGTGATCGTGGCCACGGCGAAGCGGCGCGGCCAGCCTTCCGGCATGCCGTCGTGGAAGCTTTCGACTGGTCTTACGCCCGGGTCGACGGAGGAAGTGTCCGGCATCGCCTATTGCGGCACGGTCATCTCGTCGCCGCCAATGGTCGTACGCTGCATGAAACGCTTGTACTTGACGGGATCGTAGAAGGTGGCGCGGTGGACGACGGCGCGGTTGTCCCAGACGATGACGTCGCCCTCGCGCCAGGCATGGCTCAGCCGGAACTCGGGCTGGTCGGCGCGCCACATCACCTCGTGCAGCAGCGCCTTCCCGGTCGCCTCCGGCCAGTCGACGATGTGGCCGGCATGGGCGCCGGCATAGAGCGCGCGCCGGCCGTTCACCGGATTGTCGCGGAACAGCCGCTGCTTGACCGGCGGCAGCTCCTTCAGCGTCTTGTCGCTCAGGATGCCTTTCTGCACTCTATCGCGCGAATGGCCGAGCGAATGCTCGGCGATCAGCGGATAGAGCGTCGACTGCAGCGCCGGCGGCAGCGAGTCCCAGGCCGCACGCATGCACAGGAACTCGGTGTTGCCGCCCTCCGGCGGGCAGACGCGCGCGGTCAGAATCGAGCACAGCGACGGGATGCGCTTGAACGAGGAGTCGGAGTGCCAGAAGTAGTTGGCCTTCTGGTAAATCATGCGCATGTCGTCCGGCGGGATCGGCTCGCCGGTCATGATGTCGAGGTTCGACTGGCGCTGGAACTTGGTGCCGGCGGCGGGGTTGGCGCTGCCGGTGGTCTCGAGCGGGCCGAAATACTCGCTGAACCGGACCTGCATCTCGTCGTCCATGTGCTGGTCGCGGAACAGCAGGACCGAATGCTCCTCGAAGGCGGCGCGGATCGGCCCGAACTCGCGCGGGCTCAAGGGCCGCGTGATGTCGATGCCCTCGACCTCCGCGCCGAACAGCGGATGGAGCCTGGTGACCTTGGTCGGACCGGTGTTGCGCATGACGCCTCCCGCGTTCAGTCGACGATCGCCTGATAAGCGAGCACCCGCAGTTCGCGGCGGATCGGGTAGGTCGTGGACGGCATGAGCTGGGTCAGCATCACCACCGCCATATCCTCCGTCGGATCGCACCAGAACGTGGTCGAGGCCGCGCCGCCCCAGGAATACTCGCCTCGCGTGCCCACGATGTGCGCCTTGGCGGGATCGAGGGTGACCGAGAAACCCAGCCCGAAGCCGATGCCCTCGGCGGTGGACTCCGACCAGCGCGGCGTGCCCATGTCGGCCATGTCGCCCTTCAGGTGATTCATGGTCATCAGCTCGACCGTCTTGCGGCCGAGCAGGCGCACGCCGTCGAGCTGGCCCTTGTTGAGCATGAACTTGCAGAAGCGCAGATAGTCCGACGCGGTCGAGACCAGTCCGCCGCCGCCGGAATTGACCGTGCGCGGCTTGAGGTAGCGGCTCTTGGTCGGGTCGTCGATCACCTCGAGCTTGCCGCCGGCACCGGCCTGGTAGTTGGCGGAGAAGCGGTCGTGCTTCGAGTCGGGCACGAAGAAATCCGTGTCGACCATGCCGAGCGGCTTGATCACCTTCTCGACCAGGTACTTCTCGAACGGCTGGCCGGAGATCACCTCGACCAGGTAGCCCAGCACGTCGGTCGAGACCGAGTAGTTCCACGCCTTGCCGGGCTGGGCGATCAGCGGGAAGGTCGCGAGCTTCTCGACGAGCTCCTTCAGGCTGGTCGTCGCGGTCTGGAAGTCGACGCCGCTCTTCGAGCGATAGAGCGCGTCGACCGGCGTCGCCTCCATGAAGCCGTAAGTCAGGCCCGAGGTGTGGCTGAGCAGGTCGCGGAAGGTGATGTCGCGCTCGGCCGGGACGGTCTCGAGCTTGCCGCGGCTGCCGCCGACACAGACGCGCTGGTTGGCGAAGGCCGGGATGAACTTCGAGATCGGGTTGTCGAGCTGGAAGCGGCCTTCCTCGTACAGCATCATGATCGCCGTCGAGGTCAGCGGCTTGGTCATCGAATAGATGCGGTAGATCGTGTCGGGCCGCACCGGCTTGTTGCGCTCGACGTCGGCCTTGCCGTAGGTCTCGGCGAAGGCGAGCTCGCCCTTGCGCATGACGGCCACCAGAAGGCCCGGCAGCTTGCCGCTGTCGACCCAGCCCTTCATCCAGCCGGAGATGCGCGCGAGCCGCGCTGCGGAAAGGCCGACCTGTTCGGGGCTGACGAGCGGCAGGGTATCCATGGCGATCCTCCCAATGGGAAACCATAAAGGTCGTCGCTAGACTAGCGCAGCAAGGACCATTCCAGACACGCAAAAGACGGGAGGGAGCAATGGCAAGATTGTGTGAGGGCCGGGTGGCGATCGTCACCGGAGGCGCCCGCGGCGTCGGCCGGGAGCATTGCCTGATGCTCGCCGAGCATGGCGCTAAAGTTGTCGTGAACGATCTGGGCGGCGATCGCGCCGGCAAGGGCAACGATGTCGGCCCGGCGCAGCAGGTCGTGAACGAGATCAAGGCCAAGGGCGGCGAAGCCGCGGCCAATGGCGACGACGTTTCCGACTGGAATGGCGCCAAGCGCATGATCGACCAGGCGATTCAGACCTTCGGCAAGCTCGATGCCGTTGTCCTGAACGCCGGCATCCTGCGCGATCGCATGCTCGTGAACATGACCGAGGACGAATGGGACGCCGTGATCAAGGTGCACCTCAAGGGCACCTTCGCGCCGGCCCGCCATGCCGCCGCCTACTGGCGCGACAAGGCCAAGGAGACCGGCGGCCCGGTCGATGCCCGCATCGTCACCACGACCTCGGTGTCGGGCATCTACGGCAACATCGGCCAGACCAACTACGGCGCCGCGAAGGCCGGCATCGCCTCGTTCACCGTGATCGCGGCGCGCGAGCTCGGCCGCTACGGCATCACCGTTAACTCGATCTCGCCCTCGGCCTTCACCCGCATGACCGAGGACCTGCGCAACTACACCGAAGAGGACAAGGAGACGCGCAGCCCGAAGTGGATCGCGCCGGTCGCGACCTGGCTGGTCAGCGAGGAGAGCCGCGAGATCACCGGCCGCGTCTTCCAGGCCGGCAATGGCCAGTTCGCCGTCGCCGAGGGCTGGCACAAGGGACCGGAGGCCAAGCCGATCCTCGATCCGCGCCAGGCCGGCAAGATCCTGATGGAGCTCGCCAAGAAGGCGCGCAAGAACGCCGGCATGAACGGCCTCGATCTCGACTGACCATCTCCTCCCCCGTCATACGGGGGAGGCAGGGAGGGGGAGAGCTCCGGCACTGCGGCCTTCCCCCTCCTGTATCCTCCCCCGTCATACGGGGGAGGAGATGAGAAGAAAAGCGAGTTAGGGAGTTTCACGATGACCAAGATCACACGCCGTTTGGTTCTGGCGGCAAGCGCCGCTGCCTCGTTCGTGCCTGCGGCCGCACGCGCTCAATCCGCGTGGCCTGCCAAGCCGATCCGCTGGGTGGTGCCGTACACCGCGGGCGGCTTCACGGACGTCTCGACGCGGCTGACGGTCGAGAAGATCAGCCTCGGCCAGCCGTTCGTGGTCGACAACAAGCCGGGCGCCAACTCGCTGATCGGCGCCGAGGCGGTCGCGAAGTCGGCGCCCGACGGCTACACCTTCCTGACGGTGATCGCCGCGCACGCGGCCAACAAGACGCTCTACGCCGGCAAGCTCGCCTTCGATCCGGAGTCGAGCTTCGCGGCCGTGTCGCTGGTCGGCATCGCGCCCTTGATCCTGACCGTGTCCAACACCCTGCCGGTCAAGAATGTCGGCGAGCTGATCGCCTACGCCAAAGCCAACCCGGGCAAGATCTCGTTCGGCTCGTCGGGCGTCGGCGCCGCCGCGCACCTCACCAGCGAGCTGATCAAGCAGGTCGCCGGCATCCAGATGGAGCACGTGCCGTACAAGGGCACGGCGCCGGCGCTGGCCGACCTGGTCTCGGGCAACATCCAGATGCTGATCGACGCGCCGATCGGCGTCATGGCGCATGTCCGCTCGGGCAAGGTCCGGGCGCTCTGCATGCTGTCGAAAGAGCGCGTGCCCGGCGCCGACGAGGTGCCGACCATCGTCGAGGCGGGCGGCCCGCTGATCGAATCGTCGAGCTGGTCGATGTTCCTCGCGCCCGCCGGCACGCCCAAGGACATCGTCGAGCGCATGTCGGCCGAGGTCGCCAAGGCGATGAAGAACGAGGACCTGCGCAAGCGCTTCGCCGAGCTCGCGGTCATTCCAGGCGGCTACACGCCGGCCGACACCGCGAAGTTCCTAGCCGAGGAAGTCGAGAAGTGGCGCAAGGTGATCGTGACCGCCAACGTCAAGGTCGACGCCTAACGGCCGAAAGCCTGGCGCAGCAGTGCCGCGGTCTCGGCCCAGGCGGAGCGGGCGGCGGCCTCGTTGTACTCGAGCTGCTCGCCGTAGAAGCGGCGCGATTCGAGCGGCAGGTTGAAGGCGTGATGCGCCTCGGGATAGACGACCAGCCGCATCGCTGCGCCGAGGCCCGTGCGCTGCGCCATCATCCGCTCGCAGGACCGCGGCGGCGCCCAGGCGTCGAGCGCACCGGTCAGGATCACGGTCGGCACCGATACCGAGAGCTTCTCGGGACAGTAGGGATAGTAGGCGACAGCGGCGGCGAACCGCCGGTCGAACAACCGCTCGGGTCCGTCGAACTCGACGGCCGAGAGCGCGACGTTGGCGCCGAAGGCGTAGCCGACGATGGCGATGTGCTCGGGATCGATGAACGGCAGGCTCGCCAACTGCGTCAGCGCGCCGTACGCATCCATCACGCCGTCGACCGAGGCGCCGCCGCCGGTGCAGCCGCCGTCGGCGATGCCGCGCGCGGTAAAATTATCGAGCGCCAGCACGGCATAGCCGAGCGCGATGTAGCGCGCGGCGTCGGCCTGCTCGATGCGCGCCGGCAGGCGGCCGCTGCAGGGATGAAGGAGGATCACTGCCGGGAAAGGACCTTTGCCCGGCGGGCGGTAGAGCTCGGCGCTGAGCGGCACGCTCGCCTGCTCGGCGATGGTGTCGCCGGCCTTGGCGAGCCGCAGTTGCAACGGCGTCGGCGGCCAGGTGGCGCTGCGGAAGTGGATGGTTTCCGCGGCCGCCGCGGTCGTGAGGATCGGCGTCATGAGGAGGGCTGTGAGCCACGCTCTCATGACGTCGACCTTAAATCAGTTGGCGGCGAAGCAGTAGAGCAGGCCGGCACCGCCCGTCGCCACCAGCGAGGCCGCATCGCACGCTCGTGACGGGTGCGAGGAGTTCCACGACTTCGAGGCGTCGTCGTCGCGCAGGCCCATGCGGTCGGCATGGCCGACCATGGCGTTGCCTTCGCCCGACTTCGTCCAGTTGCCGCAGGTCATGTCCTTGTCCGGCGGGAAGGCGGTGCCGTCGGGCTTCGAGCCGGTCAGGATGTCGTGCTGGTTCACGGTGTAGAGCCGCGACGGGATCAGCCGGCCGTTCTCGGAAACCAAGGTCTCTGCGGCGATCTTGTTGCCGGGCCCATGGAGATCGTCGACGCTTGCGGCGATCTGCACGCCCGTGGCGTTGACCCACGGTCCCTTGCCGATGCGGTCCTTGGCGTTGACTGCGGTCGCGCCGCCCACCGCCTGGGTGCTGAGATAGGCGCGCCAGGTCTTGGCGCCGGCGCCGGCCTTCTCGGCCAGCGTCTGGCAGTGCTTGTCGGCGCCGTCGAGGCCGCCGAAGTTGGCGCCGCTCGGCCCGCCGGTGCTGGTGATGAAGAAGGTCATGTTGGGGAATTGCGGCGGCTGCTGCTGGGCTTGCGACCCGGTGATGGTCGCAAGCGCTGCGGCGCCGACGATGAGCCCGATGACGTGATGGCGTTTCATGACGTGCTCCCTAGCCTTTTAGCAGGGCTAGTGAAGCCGCCGCGGCCGAGCCGGCCAAGTCACAACGCCGTGGAAATCAGTTGATGTTGTCGCCGGCCTTGGCGAGTCGCAGTTGCAACGGCGGCCAAGTGGCGCTGCGGAAACGGATGGCTGCCGCAGCCGCCACGGCCGTGAGGATCGGCGTCATGAACAGGGCAGCGGCCCCTCGTTGATGACGCCGATATCAGTTGCCTTCAGGCCGCCACCCGGCCTTTGGGCTCGGCAAAGGCCGCCCACAGCGCCAGGCCGCCGACCAGCACGCCCGTCACGATCTGGTTCCACATCACGGCGACATGCCCCTCCTGGCCGAGCAGGAACGGCGAGGCGATCAGCCAGGCGCCGAACGCCACGTTGATCCACTCCTCCCAGCGATGAAACGCGACCAGGGTCGCAGCGGCCGCGACCACCACGATGATGCCGACGATGTAGGCGTTCCACGCCGCCGTCGTATCCGCGAGATAGCCCAGCGCCCAGGGCGAGATGATAAGCCAAAGGCCGAGGATCAGATTGATCACATCGCGCCAGTGCTGCTTCAGCGTGTCGTTGAAATTGCTCATGTCAACCTCCGTTGCCCGGCGGTCGCCCGGCATGAAGGGAGGTGTCTTGCCCCAGCCGTCCCTTCTCGTCGAAGCGACAACCACGCAAAACGATGCGGGCTCCCGGATACCGGTTGCCCAACGGAAGACTTAGTCAGCCGGCGGTCGGGTTTCAAGCCGAAGACTGGAGCCCGGCCAGGGTTTTCAGAACCCGCTCCTGCGGCCAACTCCAGCCGCAGGCGCTTTCGTAGGCCCGCATCGCCTGCAGCACGCGATGGTCGGCGCGCGGCGGGCCGACGATCTGCAGGCCGACCGGCAGCCCGGCCTGCGTCAGGCCGGCCGGCATCGAGGCCGCCGGCGCGCCGGTCAGGTTGAACGGCAGGGTGTAGGGCGCGCCCTTGGTCCAGCGCGGGAAGGCGTCGGAGTTGTAGAGCGTGTCGACCGGCGGCGCCGCGGTCGGCGTCACCGGCGCCAGCAGCAGGTCGTAGGTCTGGTGCCACAGCGCCATGTCGCGCGCGAGCTTGGACTTGGCCTCATAGGCGCGGGCGTAGTCGGCCAGGGTGACGGAAAGACCTTGCTCCGCCAGCGCCCTGAACCCGGGGTCGAGCTTGCCGTGGAGCTGCGTCGGGATCTGCCGCAGGCGCACGCCGAAGCTGCCGCTCCACAGCGCCTCGAACGGCTCCTTCAACGGCGCGATCAGCGGCCCGACGTCCTCGACATGCGCGCCGAGCGCCTCGAAACGGCGCGCCGCCGCCTCGACCAGGGCGCGGACCTCGGGGTCGGCTTTGACATGGCCGAAGTCGAGGCTGAGGCCCAGTCGCCAGCCACGCACGCCGCCGTCGAGGCCGATCGTGTAGTCGCGATCCTCGGCCGGAAGCGAGCGCCAGTCGCGCGGGTCGGGGCCGGCCATCGCGTTCAGTGCCAGCGCGGTGTCGAGCACGCTGCGTGCCAGCACGCCCTGGCTGATCACGTCGGCGAACGGCGAGTCGGCCGGATATTGCGGGATGCGGCCGTAGGACGGCTTCAAGCCAACCAGGCCGGTATGGGCGGCGGGGATGCGGATCGAGCCGCCGCCGTCGTTGCCGTGGTTGAACGGATTGACGCCGGCCGCTGTCATCGACGAGGCGCCGCCCGACGAGCCGCCGGGTGAATGGTTGGGATTCCACGGGCTGCGCGTAGTGCCTTGTAGGGGCGAATCGGTCAGTGCCTTCCAGCCGAACTCGGGCGTCGTGCTCTTGCCGATGAAGACCATGCCGGCGGCGCGCAGCCGCGCGGTGACGGCGGCATCCTCGGCGGCTGGCGTCTCGTCGGTGGCGTGCGATCCGTAGCGCGTCGGCCAACCCTTTACCGCCGTCGTGTCCTTGATCGAGGTCGGCACGCCGTCGAGCGGCGATAGCGGCTCGTGCTTGCGCCAGCGCGCCGCGGCCGCGCGGGCAGCCGCCAAAGCGCCGTCGCGGTCGATCAAAACCATGAAATTGAACAGCGGCTGCAAGCGTTCTGCGCGCTGCAGCGCCTGCTCGACGGCCTCGACGGGAGAAGTTGTGCCGCGGGCGAAGGCGCGGCCGAGTTCTGATGCGGAGGTCCAGCACATATCTTTAGACATGCATGTTCGTTCGTTTCGTGATCGATTCACTTGAGACAGAGTGAGCGCCTGGGGTCAATCAAGGAGCGTTGCGTATCGTGGAAACCGTCGCTGCCGTTGTTGCATGCGGTGTCGCGCTGGTGCTGGGCGTGATCGCGGGACTGCGCATTCCGATCGGCCAGCCGTGGATCGTCTTGATCGGGCTGGTGCTGGGCGAAGTGGTCGCCGCCGTCTACCTGGGCCTCGCGAACTGGGCGGCCCGGATGTGGAACGGCCTGCTCGATCCGCGCGCCGTCGGCGTGCATTTCATGGTCCTGATCGTGGCGGCAGGGCTCAGCGGCGCGATCGGCGCCTGGTTCGGCTATCGAAAAGCCATGCGGGGCGGCCTGTTCTGAGGCCGGGCGTGCCCTTAGACTTCGCCCAAAGCAGAAGGGGAAACGCATGGTCGAGGTGAAGCTCGGCGCCGCCACGGCGACGCGCATCGAGGAAAGCTACGAGCCCAACTTCGACGCCAAGGTGTTCTTTCCCGACTGGAGCGCGGACGTGGTGCGCGAGCATGGCGCCTGGATGTCGCCCAACCACTACGACGCGGCGTCGGGTTGGCTGAAGCTCAGCATTCATAGCTGGCTGCTGCGGCTCGGCGGCAAGACCATCCTGATCGACACCTGCGTCGGCAATCACAAGCCGCGCAAGCACCGGCCGAAGTGGGACATGATGAACACGCCCTATCTCGACCGGTTGAAGGCGGCGGGCGTGACGCCCGACCAGGTCGACATGGTGATGTGCACCCACCTGCATGTCGACCACGTCGGCTGGAACACGCGGCTGGAGAACGGCCGCTGGGTGCCGACCTTCAAGAATGCGAAGTACGTCTGGAGCCAGGAGGACTTCGACTTCTACAAGCAGCTCGATTCGGATCCGCAGAAGGGACCGGCCAACGGCGGCTCGTTCCGCGATTCGGTGCTGCCCGTGGTCGATGCCGGCAAGGCGCAGATGGTGACGGGCGGCGCCGAGATCGAGGACGGTCTGAAGGTCACGCCGGCGGCCGGGCACACGCCCGGCACGGTGCGCATCGAGCTCGACTCGCAGGGCAAGAAGGCGCTGTTCTGCGGCGACATCCTGCACCACGCGGTGCAGGTCTATCATCCGGAGTGGAACAGCTTCGCCTGTCTCGACCAGGACAATGCGCGCAAGAGCCGGCGCGCGGCGATCGAGCATTGCGCCGGCACCGGCGCGATGCTGCTGCCCTGCCACTTCGGCGCGCCGTTCCACTGCCACATCGATCACAAGGGCGCGGGCTTCGCGCCACGTTTCGCCGCCAACTTCTAAGAAGGGGAGAGAGACATGATCTACGAAATGCGCGTCTATCGCTGCGTGCCGGGCCGTCTGCCGGCGCTGCTCAACCGCTTCGCCAACATCACGCTCAAGATCTGGGAGCGGCACGGCATCAAGCAGGCCGGCTTCTTCACCACCGTGATCGGCGAGTCCAACCAGGAGCTCACCTACTTCCTGCAATGGGACTCGCTGGCCGACCGGGAGAAGAAGTGGAACGCCTTCCAGGCCGATCCCGAGTGGCACGCCAAGCGTGCCGAGACCGAGAAGGACGGCGCTATCGTCACCAACGTCGAGGTGCAGATCCTGCAGCCGACCGCGTTCTCGTCGGTCAAATAAGGTCTATTCGGCCTTCAGGCCTGCGTCCTTGGCGACCTTGGCCCACTTGGCCATGTCGCCGGCGACGTAGGCTGCGAACGCTGCGGGCGTACCGAACTGCGGATCGGCGCCTAAATCGGCGAACTTCTTCGCCACCCCGGGCGAGCGGACGGTCGCGGCGGCGGCGGCGTGCAGCTTGTCGACCAAGGGTTGCGGCGCGCCGATCGGCAGGAAGATGCCGTAGGAGATCGCCGCCTCGTAGCCGGCCAGGCCCGACTCGGCGATGGTCGGGATGTCGGGCGCGGCGGCCGAGCGCTTCTCGCCGGTCTGGCCCAACGCGCGCAGCTTGCCCGCTTTCACGTGCGGCAGCGCCGTCGACAGGCCGCCGAAATAGATGTCGACCAGGCTCGCCATCAGGTCGGCCATCGCCGGTCCGCCGCCTTTGTACGGCACGTGGACGATGTCGGCCTTGCCCAGCGACTTGAACAGCTCGAGCGCGAGGTGCGTGGCGCCGCCGGCGCCGGCCGAGGCGCCGTTCAGCTTGCCCGGCTTGGCGCGCGCCATGTCGAGCAGCTCGGCGACGTTCCGGGCCGGCAGGTCGGGCCGCACCACCAGCAGCATGGGATTGATGCCGACCGGCGCCACCGCCGCGAAATCGGTGCGGATGTCGTAGGGCAGCGCCTTGTTGAGCGCCGCGGCCACCGTGGTCGAGCCGTTCGACGCCAGCATGAAGACGCTGCCGTCGGCCGGCGCCTTGGCGACCGAGGCGCAGGCGATCTCGCCGTTGGCGCCGGCGCGGTTCTCGACCACGACGTTGCGGCCCAGCCGCTCGCCGATGCCGGGCGCGACCAGGCGGGTCAGCAGGTCGTTCGGCCCGCCGGGCGGGAAGCCGACGACGAAGCGCAACGGACGGTCGGGGAAATCGGCGGTCTGCGCACGGCCGACGAACGGCGTCGCGACGGTTCCGCAGAGTAGGGCGCGGCGGGTGAGGCGGGTCATCGGACCAAGTATGGTGGGTTATGGCATTGGTGCAAACGACCGACGGGCCGCTTCACTGCGAAGCGATCGAGCAAGCCGCGCCGTGGAATGCGCGCGGCTTGCCGATTCTTTTTCACCACGGCATCGGCAGCAGCAGCGCGCTGTGGCGCGGCTGGTATCCGGCGCTGATCGACCGCTATCCGCTGGCGGCGTTCGACATGCGCGGCTGTGGCCGCTCGCACAGCCCCGGGCCGGATTTCAAGTGGTCGCTCGAGCGCATGGTCGACGATCTGTTTGCCGTCGCGGACGCCGCCGGCCTGACGCGATTCCATCTGGTCGGCGAATCGATCGGCGGCACGATCGCCCTGGCGGCGACGATCGCGCGGCCCGACCGCATTGCGACACTCACCGTCAGCAACGGCGCCCATCTCGGCGCCACCATCGGCCGGGTGCATGCCTGGAAGCAGCAGCTCGCCGAGGGCGGCTCGGCCGGCTGGTCGAAGGCCTTCATGGCCGACCGCTTCCATGACGATGCGCTGACGCCGGAGCGCCGGCAGTGGTTCGAGGCGGAGCAGGCGCGATGGACGCCCGACGCGATCCTTAATGCGCTCGGCGTGCTGATTGGCGCCGATCTCACACCGCGACTGAAGGAAATCGAGTGCCCCACTCTGCTCTTGCATCCCGACGGGAGTCCGTTCATTCCGGTGCCCGTCATGGCTGAGTTGCACCGGTTGCTGGGCAATGCCGAGCTCAACGTGATCGGGCATTCGCGGCACGGCCTGCCGTTCTCGCATGCGTCACAGTGCGCGGCGCTGCTGCGGACTTTCCTCGACTCGCGCGGGGCCGCCTGATACATAAAGTTGTCAGACAACTATAGAGTGGGGAAACGATGAGACGGATTCTGGCCGGTGCCGCCGCGCTGGCGGTCGCCTTTTCCGCCGTCCCGGGCATGGCCCAGGACAAGCTCACGGTGTGGTGGGTCAAGGGCTTCTACAAGTCCGAGGACGACGCGCTGTACGCGGCGATCAAGAAGTACGAGCAGAAGACCGGCACCAAGATCGAGCTGTCGCAGTACGCCGTGCAGGACATGAACGCGAAGTCGGTGGCCGCGCTCGACGCCGGCACCGTGCCCGACATCGCCTATTCCGACACCTACGACGTGCAGACTGCCGGCAAGTGGGCGTTCGACGGCAAGCTCGAGGACCTCTCCGACGTCCTGGTGCCGATGAAGGACCGCTTCGAGGCGGTCGCGCTGTCGACCGCCAACCTCTACAGCGACAAGGCCAAGAAGAAGGCCTACTACGCCTTCCCGATCAAGCAGCAGACGCTGCACATCCAGTACTGGAAGGACATGCTGGGCCAGGCGGGCTTCAAGGAGTCCGACATCCCGGGCACCTGGAAGGAGTACTGGTCGTTCTGGTGCGACAAGGTGCAGCCCGGCATCCGCAAGGCGACCGGCCAGCGCCTGTTCGGCACCGGCTTCCCGATGGGCGTGGAGTCGACCGACTCCTTCCAGTCGTTCCTGAGCTGGGTCGACGCCTACAACGTCAAGCTGGTCGACGACAACGGCAAGCTGCTGGTCAACGACCCGGCCGTGAAGACGGGCCTGGTGTCGGCGCTGACCGACTACACCCAGCCCTACCTCAAGGGCTGCACGCCGCCCTCGTCGACGACCTGGAAGGACCCCGACAACAACGTCGCCTTCCACAACAAGACGACGGTGATGACGCACAACTACACGATCTCGATCGCCGCCAAGTGGCTCGACGACGCCAACAACGAGACGCTGACCGCCGAGCAGCGCGCCGCCGGCCGCAAGGCCTACGACGAGCTGATCGCGACCGCGGGCTTCCCCAAGAAGCCGGACGGCTCGCCGATGGTCTATCGCACCGCGGTGAAGGTCGGCGTGATCTTCGAGGCGTCGAAGCAGAAGGCCAAGGCCAAGGACTTCCTGAAGTTCCTGATGGAGGAGGACAACCTCCGCCCCTACGTCGAGGGTGCGCTCGGCCGCTGGTTCCCGGTGACCAAGGCTAGCCAGGAGTCGCCGTTCTGGCAGGCCGACAAGCATCGCAAGGCCGTGTACGACCAGTTCAAGGCCGGCACGACGCCGTTCGAGTTCACCAAGAACTACAAGTTCACCATCCTCAACAACGAGAATGCGTGGGCCAAGGCGATGAACCGGGTGGTCAACGAGAAGGTGCCGGTCGACAAGGCCGTGGACGAGCTGATCGCCCGCATCAAGGAAGTGGCCGGCTGATAAGAGCTTTCCTCCCCTTCGCGGAGTCCGCGAAGGGGAGGAAAGCCCGGTTGGAGTAGTGTGCAACTGTGACCACCACCACGATCGACTCGAACACCCGCCGGGACTCCCGGCGGGCCGGCTTTGGCTTCGCCCTCTCCGAGAAACAGGTGTGGGGGCTGCTATTCGTCGCGCCGTACCTCGCGATCTTCGTGGGCTTCGTGGTCTTCCCGGTGGGCTATGCCTTCTGGCTGGCGCGCAGCCCGCAGCTCTATGTCGACCTCTACAACGACCCGGTCTTCCTGCGCACCGCGGTCAACACGCTGGTGTTCCTGATCGTCGCCATCAACGTGAAGATGGCGATCGCGCTGTTCCTCTCCGGTTTCTTCACCCACAAGCGCTGGTGGGTGAAGATCCTGGCGGTGCTGTTCGTGCTGCCTTGGGCGGTGCCGTCGATCCCGACCATCATCTCGGTCCGCTTCATGCTCAATCCCGAGTGGGGCGTGATCAACCAGCTGATCTTCCAGCTCACCGCCGAGGACGGCCCCAACTGGCTGAACGACCCGACCTTGGCGCTGTCGCTGTCGATGGTCGTGCACATCTGGAAGTCGCTGCCGTTCTGGACCCTGATCCTGCTGGCCGGCCGCCTCGCCATCCCGCACGAGCTCTACGAGGCCGCCTCGGTCGACGGCGCCGGCGCCTGGCACCGCTTCGCCTACATCACCTGGCCGTCGATCAGCACGCTGTACGTGACCTGCACGCTGCTCTCGATGATCTTCACGGTCGGCGACTTCAACAGCGTCTATCTGCTCACGGGCGGCGGCCCGGCCGACCTGACGCACGTGCTGGCGACGCTCGGCATCCGCTATCTGCGGCTCGACCAGGTCGGCATGGCGATGGCCTCGATCGTCTGCTGCCTGCCGCTCATCCTGCCGCTGGTCTATTTCATGATGAAGCGGTTGTCTCGATGAATGGGTTGCGATGACTAGGCGCAAGCTCTTCCGCGAGGTCAGCGCCGAGGCGGGCCTGCTGCTGATCGGCATCCCCGTCCTGCTATGGACGATGATCCCGATCTACCACATGTTCCTGTTCGCGATTTCGCCCAAGGACGCGGCGTTCTCCGGCCAGCTCTGGCCGGCCCATCCGACCGTGCGCAACTTCGAGATCGTGTTCGGCCAGAAGCACCACTTTCTCTATAACTTCTGGCTGCAGATGTGGAACTCGCTGGCGATCTCCTGCGCCACCGCGGTCCTCACCCTGATGGTCGCCTCGGCCGCCGCCTTCGCCATCTCGCGCTTGCGCATGAAGGGCGGCCGGCTGGTCATGAACCTGGCCCTGTTCACCTACTTCATCCCCGCCGCCTTCCTGGCGGTGCCCATGTACAAGACCATGGGCATGTACGGGCTGTTGAACAACGACTGGGCCCTGATCCTCGCGATGGTGACCGTCGCGTCGCCCTACGCCATCTGGATCCTGCGCCAGGCCTCGGACAAGCTGCCGGTCGAGCTCGACGAGGCGGCGCTGATCGACGGCGCCTCGCCGTTCCAGCTCTTCCGCATGGTCTACCTGCCGCTGATGGTGCCGTCGCTGATCGCCGTCGGCACCTACGCGCTGCTGCTCGCCTGGAACGAATACCTCTACGCCTTCCTGCTGCTGTCGCGCGAGACGGCGATCACCCTGCCGGTGGCGCTGGGCAACTTCCTCTCGGCCGACGATTCGCCCTGGGAGCTGCTGATGACGGCGGGCTTCATCTACGCCCTGCCGCCGGCGGCGATCTACTACGCCTTCCGCCGGTACATGTCCTCGGGACTCACCGCCGGCGCGGTTAAAGGCTAGAGCACATTCCGTCCGGCTGGAATCAGCCGGACGGAATGTGCCTGCCGCAACAGGCATCCCGGTGCGCGCGTTTCTAGGACCTCTGGTGGAATTGCAGGTAGGTGGCGCTGTCGTCGCCGCTGATCGCCCACCGCCGTGTCATCGGGTTGAACGCGACGCCGCAGCGCTCCAGCACCGTGAACCCGTGCCGCCGCAGGCCGACATCGAGTTCCTGCGGCGTGACGAACTTCCGCCAATCGTGGGTTCCGGTCGGCAACCAGCGCAGGACGTATTCCGCGCCGACAATCGCTTTCACGAAGGAACGGAAGGTGCGATTGAGCGTGCCGATCACGAGAACCCCGCCCGGTGCGACCAGGCGGGCCAGGGCGTCGAGAAACGCCGGTAGATCGCCGACGTGCTCGACCACTTCGAGCGACAGCACCACGTCGAACGCGCCGCTCCGGTCGGCAAGCTCCTCGGGCAGGGCATGGCGATATTCCACGGCAGCTCCGGTGGACCGGGCGTGCCGCTCGGCGACCAGCACGTTGCGCTCGGCCGCATCGATGCCGATCACCGCCGCCCCCGTCCGGGAGAGAGGCTCCGACACCAGGCCCGCGCCGCAACCGACGTCGATCACCCTCAGGTCCGCCAAGGGGCGTCGCAGCAGGACGGGCAGGCGCTCGACGAGGTGCGCCACGCGGACGCGATTGAAGGCGTGGACGACCTTGAACGCGCCGTCCGGCCTCCACCATTCCTCCGCGAGCGCATCGAAGCGCGCAACCTCGGCCGCGTCGGCGGTGCCCGGTCTCGCGGCCTTCCGGACGTCCTTGCCCAGCATCGGAAAATCGTATAATTAATTAGTTATATAGGCAAGGAGAGTTCCGATGCGCGCGGAAGGGCGATGACGGTCGACAAGGTCTTCGAGGCGCTGTCGTCGGCGCCGCGCCGGCGAATCCTCGCCTATCTGTCGAGGACCGACATGACCGCCGGCGAGATCGTCCAGCGCTTTGCCGAGATGATGTCGCAGCCGGCGATCTCGAAGCATCTGTCGATCCTCGAGAACGCGGGCGTGGTGTGGCGGGAGAAGCGGGGACAGAACGTCCACTACGGGCTGAAGGAGGACGCGCTCACCGGCACGCTCGTGCACTTCCTCGCGGAGGTGTGCCCGCGGTCCCGCCCGTTCCGCAAGGACAGTGAAGCCGTCGCCCGACGCAAGAAGGGGCAGTCGTGAAAAGCCCCGAAGCGGGTTCGAAGCTCACGGTCTGGTACAATACCAAATGCCCGGTCTGCGCTGCGGGCATCGAATGGCAGCGCAGCCGGCTCGTCCGCGCCGCCAGGGCCGGGGCGATCGAGTTCCGCGACATCGCTCTCGAGCCCGACGCGCTGTCGCGCTTCGGCGCCGACATCGAGGACGTGCGGCGCCGGCTGCATGGCGTAGACGCCGCGGGCCGGCTGCATGTCGGCGCCGATTGCGCCATGGCCATCTGGCTGAGAACGCCCGGGGACGTGTGGCTTGGACGGACGATCGGCTTGCCGGTGATCCGTCAGATTGCCCGCCTTGCCTATGATCGGTTCGCCGATGTGCTCTACGCCTGGAATCGCCGGAAGGGGCGTTGGTAAGGCTGTCAAAGGCTGACATCCAGACACACGCTTTCGTGATTGTTTGCTGCCACGCTTCCACGTTCGTGTGACACGCGCGGTCATCAACCTGCCATGCGAACTTTGCACAGGTCATGGTCCCGTCGGTGCCGTAGCGTGCCCGCCGCTTATGAATGCCGCTTATGAATAATGTGCCTGAAGTAGTGCCGTTGTTTGCGACCCCGCTCGTCGTGTTCGAACTTCCGGACGCGGCCGCGCTCAATGTCGAATTGCGCCGCGCCATCGAGGAGCGGATGAAGACTCATCCCAGCACCCACAGGTCGAACATGGGCGGCTGGCAGTCGAGCTGGGACATGGATCGCTGGGGCGGCACGGCCGCGATCAAGCTGCTCGCCTATGCGCGCAACGTCGCCAACCGGTTGACGACCGACCAGGAAGGGAACGTCGGCAAGGGTCCTTACCCCGGCCACTTCGCCGTGACCTGGATCGGCAACATGTGGGCGAACGTCAACCGCTCCGGCAACGCCAACGAGTACCATTCCCATCCCGGCTCCTACTGGTCCGGGACCTACTACGTCGACGATGGCGGCATCGACGCCGATCCGTCGCTGGGCGGCGAGCTCGAGTTCCTCGACCCGCGCGGTTCGGTGCCGCTGATGAACGCGCCGCATCTGCGCATCGCCGGCAACCTGTCGGCCGGCTCGACCGAGCGCATCCGTCCGAAGGCCGGCAAGATGGTGATGTTCCCGTCCTGGGTCTTCCACCAGGTGCGGCCCTACTACGGCAACGCCGAGCGCATCTCGATCGCCTTCAACCTGACCGTTTAGCGCTGCGTGAGCGCATAGCTGATGCAGTCAGCGCTATAGTCGCTTGACCGATTCGGTAGGAGGCATAGCCTTCTCGTCCGACAGTAAACGCGCCGACAACAATACAATCCATGCGTCTCCTGTCCGTCACAGGAGGAGACACCCATGAGAAGGCAAGAAGCAGTCAAAGCGTGCCTTGTCGGTGCGATCGCGGCGGCGTTCGGCTGCGGCGCGCTCACGGTGCAGGCGCAAGACCTCAAGAAGTACGAATCGAACAACAAGAATTTCTGGCTCAATCCGCCGGCCGACTGGTTCCTGGGCGACGAGACGGCGGAGCAGAAGGGCCTCGCACCCAACCCCGGCCAGCCGCTGCCGTCGTCGCAAGCCGACCTCGAGAAGATGCTGGCCAACGTCAAGCTGCCGCCAGGCTTCAAGATCAAGGTGTGGGCGCAAGGTGTGCCGCAAGCGCGCCAGATGGCGTTCGGCGCCAAGGGCACGCTGTTCGTCGGCACCTTCGACAAGGGCACGGTGAGCGCCGTCATCGACGAGGGCGGCAAGAAGGTCGCGAAACCCTTCGTCACCGGCCTGCGCATGCCGACCGGCGTCGCCTTCCAGAACAATGCGCTCTACGTCAGCGACATCGACAAGCTGTACAAGTACGACAACCCCGAGGCCGACCTCAGCAAGGCGCCGGAAGGCAAGGTCGTCTACGACGACTTCCCGCCCTATGTGCCGCACGGCTGGAAGTACATCGTTCCGGACGGCAAGGGCTGGTTCTACATGGCCGTCGGCGTGCCCTGTAACATCTGCCTGCCGCCGACCAGCACCGCGCAGTATCGCCGGATCAATCCGGCCGACGGCACGGCCGAGCTGGTGGCGCTCGGCCAGCGCAACAGCGTCGGCGGCGACGTCGATCCGCGCACCGGCGACCTGTGGTTCACCGAGAACGCCCGCGACTGGCTGAGCGACGACATGCCGAGCGACAAGCTCAACCATGTCTCGCGGCGCGGCGAGCATTTCGGCTATCCGTACTGCCACCAGGGCGACACGCCGGATCCGAAGTTCGCGATGGGCCACAAGTGCTCGGAGTTCACGGCGCCGGTGGTCAAGCTCGGCCCGCACGTCGCGCCGCTGGGCATGAAGTTCTATACCGGCAACCAGTTCCCGGCCGAGTACAAGAACGGCATCTTCATCGCCGAGCACGGCTCGTGGAACCGCCACAAGAAGACTGGTTACCGCATCGTCTTCATCTCGGTCGGTCCCGACGGCAAGAACCCCAAGGAGACGGTGTTCGCCCAGGGCGGCTTCCTCGACGGCGAGAAGATCGTCGGCCGGCCGGCCGACATCCTGGTGGCGCCCGACGGCTCGCTGCTGGTCGCCGACGACCAGACCGGCGCGATCTACCAGATCAGCTACTCGAAGTAGCCGGTCCGTTAACCCGCCCGCGGGAACCCCGCGGGCGGCGTTCAATCCTTCCAGTAGAGCACCATGCCCGCCAAAGCGCGTTTCCTGTTTGCGGCGATGATTGCCGTTGTCCTGCCCTGGGCCCTGCCGTCCGCCGCCCGGGCAGCCGATCCGCCGGCCGGCATCAAGTCCGTCCTCCAGACCTGCGTGGCCTGCCACGGCTCGAAGGGCATCTCGCCGATGGTGGGTTCGCCGTCGCTGGCCGGCCAGCCCAACATCTTCACCCAGTACCAGCTCGTCTTCATGCGCGACGGCGGGCGCAAGCCGGGCGTCATGTCGGCCGTGGTCAAGACCCTGACCGACGACCATATCCGCGAGCTCGGCGCCTACTACGAATCGCTGGCCCCGCCGCCGCCTGCCAAGACCGGGCCGGCGGTCGAGGAGGCCAAGGCCATGGCGCTGATCAAGCCGCGCCATTGCGACAACTGCCACAAGGAGGACTTCTCCGGGCAGGGCGAGACCGCACGGCTGGCCGGGCAGCGCGCCGACTATCTCGTGAAGTCGATGAAGGACTTCCGCGGCGCCGAACGGCGCGGTCGCGGGCTGGGCGCCATGATGGAGGTCTCAGCCACGCTGAAGGACGAGGACATCCAGACCATCGCCGCTTATCTGGCCCGTAAGCCTTGACACCTACGGTTGTTCATCCGCATCCTCATCGATCCTTTTCGGAGGAGAAGGCCAATGGCTTGGAAGAAACCACGGATCGTCGAGATCGCCGTCGGCATGGAGATCAACTCCTACGCCTGCGCCGACCTCAAGAAATAAGCCTCTCGAAAGGCTGCATTCCGGCCCTCTCTGCGGCTCTATCCATCGATAGGGGGCCGCGGTGAGGGCCGTTGTGCTGGGGGCCGCTGCCGGCGGCGGCTTTCCCCAGTGGAACTCCAACGCCGAAGCCTGCCGTCGCGCCCGCGCCGGCGATCCCGGTGCGCCGCACCGCACCCAGGCGTCGCTGGCGGTGAGCGGCGACGGCGAGCGCTGGTTCCTGATCAACGCCTCGCCCGACCTGCGCGAGCAGATCCAGGCGCAGGCGATCCTCCATCCCAAGCGCAACCTGCGGTCATCGCCGATCGAAGGCGTGATCCTCACGGGCGCCGATGTCGATGCGATCGCGGGGCTCCTGCACATGCGCGAACGCCAGGCCTTCACCCTCTACGGCAGCGACCGCGTGCTGGGCGTGTTGAAGACCAACCCGATCTTCAACGTGCTCTCCGGCGAGTGCGTGCGCCGCGAGATGGTGCCGCTCGGCCAGCCGTTCGAGCCGCGCCATGTCGATGGCAGCGGCTGCGGGCTTTCGATCGAGCTGTTCGACGTGCCGGGCAAGGTCGCGCTCTATCTCGAGACCGGCTCGTCGCCGCAGGAGCTGGCCGGCAAGGCAGGCGACACGGTCGGGGTCGAGATCCGCCCCATGGACGACAAGGCGGCCAAGCGCCTGATCTACGTACCCGGCTGCGCGGCGATGACCGACGGCCTGAAGCGGCGCCTGGCCGGCGCCTCGATCGTGCTGTTCGACGGCACGCTGTGGCGCGACGACGAGATGGTGCGTGCCGGCCTCGGTCCCAAGACCGGCCAGCGCATGGGGCACATGAGCGTCAGCGGCCCCGACGGCACGGTCGCGGCCTTTCGCGACATCCCGGTCGCGCGCAAGATCCTGGTGCACATCAACAACTCCAACCCGATCCTGCTCGACGATTCGGTCGAGCGCCGCGCGCTCGACGAGGAAGGATGGGAGGTCGCCTATGACGGCATGGAGGTTACGCCATGAATGATCGCCTCCGCACGCCCGACGAATTGGAGGGCGAGCTGCGCGCGATCGGCGCGGTGCGCTACCACCACCTGCATCCGTTCCACGCGCTGCTGCACGGCGGCAAATTGACGAAGCCGCAGGTCCAGGCCTGGGCGCTCAATCGCTACTATTATCAGGTGATGATCCCCATCAAGGACGCGCACGCCCTGACCAAGCTGCCGACCTCCGAGCTGCGCCGCGAATGGCGCCGCCGCATCATCGACCATGACGGCGACCGCGAGGGCACCGGCGGCATCGAGCGCTGGCTGAAGCTCGCCGAGGGCGTCGGGCTCGACCGTACCTACGTGGCATCGACCGAGGGCATCCTGCCGGGCACTCGCTTCGCCGTCGAAGCCTATGTGAACTTCGTGCGCGACAAGCCGATCCTCGAGGGCATCGCCTCGTCGCTGACCGAGATGTTCTCGCCCGGCATCATCGCCGACCGCGTGCAGGGCATGCTGGCGAACTACGATTTCGTCACCGAGGAGACGCTGGCCTACTTCACGCCGCGGCTCACCCAGGCGCCGCAGGACGTCGACTTCGCGCTGCGCTACGTCAAGGCCGAGGCGAAGACGCGCGCCGACCAGGAGAAGGTTCTGGCCGCGCTGCGCTTCAAGTGCGACGTGCTGTGGACGCAGCTCGATGCGCTCTATCTCGCCTATGTCGAGCCGGGCCTGATCCCGCCCGGCGCTTTCGTCCCAAAGTAATGGGGCCGAAATGACCGAGCGCCTCATGGTCGGCAGCGCGAGCACCCTGAAGCTCGCGCCGCACATCGTCTTCCGCTTCGACGAGACGCGGCAGCGCTGGATCATGATGGCGCCCGAGCGGCTGATGCTGCCCGACGAGCAGGCGGTCGAGATCCTGAAGCTGGTCGACGGCAGGGCGAGCGTTGCCGCCATCGTCGACACGCTGGCGGCCCGTTTCAACGCCCCGCGCGAGGAGATTGCGGGCGACGTCGCCGAGATGCTGCAGGACCTCGCGGACAAGGGATGCCTTGCCGATGCCGGCCGTTGACCCGCCGCTCGCCCTGCTCGCGGAGCTGACGCATCGCTGTCCGCTCGCCTGCCCCTATTGCTCCAACCCGGTCGAGCTCGAGCGCGCGTCGGGTGAGCTCGGCGGCGAGGAGTGGCAGCGCGTGCTGCGCGAGGCGGCGGCGCTCGGCGTCCTGCAGGTCCATTTCTCGGGCGGCGAGCCGATGGTGCGGCGCGAGCTTCGGACGCTGATCGCCGAGGCGGCGTCGCACGGCCTCTACAGCAACCTCATCACCTCGGGCGCGCTGGGCGGCGAGCGCGAGATCGCAGCCTTCGCCGAAGCCGGCCTGCGCCACGTGCAGCTCAGCTTCCAGGACCACGAAGCGGCCAACGCCGATCGCATCGCCGGTCTGGCCGGCGCGTTCGAGCGCAAGCTGAAGTTCGCCGCCGCCGTGCGCGCTGCTGGCCTGCCGCTTACGCTGAACATGGTCGTGCACCGCCAGAATCTCGACGGCATCGCCGAGATGATCGACATGGCGCAAGCGCTGGGCGCACGCCGGGTCGAGATCGCGCATGTGCAGTACTACGCCTGGGCGCTCGAGAACCGCGCCGCGCTGCTGCCGAGCCGCGCGCAACTCGATGAAGCGACGCGGATCGTCGAGGCGGCGCGCGAGCGGCTCAGGGGCGTGCTGGCGATCGACTATGTCGTGCCCGACTACTACGGCGTGCGACCGAAGGGCTGCATGAACGGTTGGGGCCGGCAGTTCCTGAATGTCATGCCGTCCGGCACCGTCGTGCCCTGCCACGCCGCCGAGACCATCCCCGACCTCTCCTTCCCGTCGGTGCGCAAGCAGAGCCTCGCCGACATCTGGTACCGCTCGGATGCCTTCGACCGCTTTCGCGGCACCGACTGGATGCCCGAACCCTGCCGAGGATGCGACCGGCGCGAGATCGACTGGGGCGGCTGCCGCTGCCAGGCGCTGGCCCTGACCGGCGACGCCGCGCGTACCGATCCGGTCTGCGCGCTGTCCCCCGACCACACGCTGGTCGAGGCGGCTCTCGGCGAGGCGGCTGCCGCGGCGCCCCAGCCCTTCGTCTACCGTCAGTTCCGTTGAGAAACTGATATCATTGATATCAATGATATCAGGGGGTGGCCGGATTTCCGGACGAATCGCCAGAAAGCCTTATGGCATCGGCATCGGATGTGTCCGGCCATCGGCCGGATTCGCGCCCGGACGCGTCCGGACGCGGCCGGACGGTCTAGCTGCGCTTCTCCAGCCCGGCCATGAAGGTCGTGAGCCGCGGCGCCCACTTGGCGGCGTCGAGGCCGGAGGCCGAGTGGCCGAAGTCGCTGTCGATCTCGTAGTAGTCGGCGGTGACGCCGGCCTTCTTGAGCTTGGCCATCACGCCGGGCGCGATCGAGGGCGGGAAGAGCTTGTCGGTGCGCGACAGCACGTACAGGACCTTGGCCTTGATCTTCGCCAGGTCCTTCTCGGCGTCGAAGCGCACGCTCGCCTTGCGCAGGGTCACCAGCGAATTGCCGTCGAACACCTTCGACCAGGTCTCGGCGCGCTTCTTGATCTCGGCCTCGCGCACGGCCTTGTCGGGGAACTGCGCGGCGAGCTGTTGGTCGATGCCGTAGCGCTTCAGGGTGGCGATGCGCATGTCGGTCAGCACCGCCTGGATGCCGCCGTTGTCGTAGTACCGGCCGCCGTTCCAGTGGGGATCCTTGGCGAGCTGGTCGACCAGCGACGCCACCGCCGCCTCGCCACCCGAGCCCTTGGGCGCGCTGACCACCGCGACCAGCCCGTCCATGAACGTCGGATAGGCGACGCCCCACTGGAAGGTCTGGTAGCCGCCGAACGACGGCCCGGCGACCGCGACCAGGTGCTTGACGCCGAGGCTGTCGAGCAGCGCCTTCTGCGCGCCGACGATGTCGACCAGCGTGATGTCGGGGAAGTCGGGGCCCCAGGGCTTGCCGGTCGCCGGGTTCTTGAAGGCCGGGCTGGTCGAGCCGTAGGACGAGCCCAGCATGTTGGACGACACGACGAACAGCCGGTCGGTGTCGATCGCCTTGCCCGGGCCGACCAGCCCGTCCCACGAGCCCTCGGCGCCGTTGGCGATGGTGAGGCCGGCCATGTGATGGCTCGAGGTGAAGCCGTGCGTCAGCAGCACCGCGTTGCGGCCGTCCGGCGCCAGCTTGCCGTAGGTCTCGTAGGCGAGGGTCATTTCCGGCAGCACGGCGCCGCCCTGCAGCTTGAAGTCCCTGGCGACGAACTTCCTTGTCTCGACGATGCCGACCGAGCCTTCGGCGCGGGCCGTTCGGGTGGCGAGGGGAAGCACGGCGAGCGAAGCGACGACCGGACGACGCGACAGCGGACTGCTCATGGGGGCTCTCCTTCTCAGGCGCGGATGGGCTGCACCTTGATCGACGGGTCGGCGACCGCGTGCGCGGCGAGGCGCTTGCGGTCGGCTTCGGGGCGGATGAACAGCAGGCCGACGATGCCGCCGGCCAGCAGCAGGATACCGAGGATGGTGAAGCTGAGCTCGTAGCCCTGCAGCGGTGTGGCGGCGTGCTGGATCACCCAGCCCATGACGAACGGGCCGAAGGCGCCTGACAGCGTCACGATCGCCGTCGAGATCGCCAGCATGGCGGCGCGCTGCGGCTGCGGCGTGAGCTCGCTCACGATCATCGGGACGACGACGTAGATCGTGCTGCCGATCGCCGAGCCGAACACCAGCAACGCGACCTTGGCGCCCGGCGTCGGCATCAGTTGCAGGAAGGGCAGCGTGCAGCCGCCGACCACCATGGTGGCGCACGCGAGCACGCCGCGGCTGGTGCGGCTCGATGCACCCTTCGACTTCATGCGCTGCGAGATGAAGCCGCCGATCATCAGGACGATGAAACCGAACAGCCAGGGCAGGGTGCTGAGATTGCCGCCGACCTGCTGGCTATAGCCGAGGCCGGTCCGCAGATAGGAGGTGAACCAGGTCAGCCCGAGCGCGATGCCCCAATAGCTGGCGAAGCCCGCGAAGCAGGCGGCCAGGATGGTCGGGCAGGTGAGCAGACAGCGATAGGGCACGCGCTCCTCGCCCGAGCCCGCGGCGACGACGGGCGTGTCGACCAGCGTGCCCTCGCGGCCGAGGAAGAGCCACAGCACGGCCCAGAGCAGGCCGACGATGCCGAGCGCGCCGAATGCCCAGTGCCAGGAATAGTGGATGACGATGTAGTTCAGTGCCGGCACGGCGACGATGACGCCGAGCCCTGGGCGATGATCGCCGTCGGCAGCGCGCGCAGCGAATCGGGGAACCACTTGTAGATCGCGTGGGTGGCGATCGGTGCCGCCGGGCCTTCGCCGGCGCCGAGCACGATGCGGCAGGCCATCAGGATCTCGAAGCTGACGATGCTGATCATCGGGAACTGCACCAGCGACCAGACGACCGCCATGGCGAGCAGCGTCCATTTCGACGGCACGCGGTTGGCGATGAAGCCGACCGCGACGGCGGAAACCGCGAACAGGAAGAAGAACGAGGAGCCGAGCAGGCCGAACTGCTCGTAGCTGAGCTTGAGCTCCTCCATGATCGGCACGGCCGTGAGCTGCAGGACCGTCTTGTCGGCGAAATTGACCAGCATGAAGAGGAAGAGCAGGGCGGTCATGCCCCAGGCGCCCTTGAGCGGGCGGGTCCGATCAGTCACGCAGCGTCGCTCCCGAGGGCCCATTTTTGCCGGGCCTGTCTGCACATAAGACAGGGCTCGCCGATGGCATGCAAGGGAAGCTGCCGACATACTCCGCGCAACAAAGGGGAGAGAACGATGACGAGCAGGATCGGGCGCCGGGGCGCGCTCGCCGGGATGAGCGCGGCCTTGGCGGCGCCGGCGATCGCGCGGGCCGACGGCTTTCCGTCCAATCGCGTCACGTTGGTGGTGCCGTTCCCGCCCGGCGCCTCGACCGACGTCACCATGCGGGTGATGGCCGACAAGCTCACTCAGATGTGGGGCCAGACGGTGCTGGTCGACAACAAGGGCGGCGGCAACGGCATCATCGCCGCCGAGGCGGTGAAGAACGCCAAGCCGGACGGCTACACCCTGCTCGCCACCTCGTCGATGACCCATGCCGGCAATCCGGTGCTCTACGACAAGCTGTCGTACGATCCGATCAACGACTTCGAGCCGGTGACGCGCATGAGCCTGGTGCCGATGTGCGTGCTGGTGACCAAGAAGCTCGGCATCAAGACGCTGGCCGAGCTGACCGCCAGGCTCCAGGCCGAGCCCGGCAAGCACAATTATGGCGCCGGCGCGATCTCGGCGCGGGTCGCGGGCGAGCTCTACAAGATGCTGGCCAAGGTCGATGCGGTCTATGTCGGCTACAAGAACAACCAGCTCGCCGCGCCCGACCTCAACAACGGCATCATCTCGTTCATGGTCTGCGACGTCGGCAGCGCCAAGATGATCCTGAACTCGGGCTGGGCCGATGCGCTCGCCGTGACCCAGGCCGAGCCCTATCCGCAGATGCCGGGCGTGCCGAGCGCTGTGCAGGCCGGCATGCCGGACCTGATCTTCACCACCTGGTCGGCGTTCTATGCGCCCAAGGGCACGCCGCGCGACACCGTGCTCAAGCTCAACAAGGACATCATCGCCGCCGGTAGCGCGCCCGAGATCGCGGCCAAGCTCGACAGCATGGCCGGCGGGCCCAGCTTCACCACGCCCGAGGGGCTGATGGCGTTCACCAAGAGCGAGATCGAGGCGTGGCGCAAGGTGGTGAAGGCCGCCAACATCAAGATCGAATAGGCCAAGAAAAAGGGGCGCTGCAGCGCCCCTTCTCCCGGATCGGTTCCTCGTCTACTTCACGAACGGGCACTTGCCTTCGTTCATCGGACGGTAGGCCTTGTCGCCGGGCACGGTGGCGACCAGCTTGTAGATGTCGTCCTTGCTCTTGGACTCCGACGGCGCCTTGACCTGGAACAGGTGCATGTCGCGCACCAGGCGGCCGTCCTCGCGCAGCTTGCCGTTCTTGGTCATGACGTCGTTGACCGGCATCTCGCGCATCTTGGCCATCACCTTCTTGGCGTCGTCGGCGGAGCCCACGGCCTGCACGGCCTTGAGGTAGTGCAAGGTCGAGCTGTAGACGCCGGCGGTCAGCATCGACGGCAGGCGGTCCTTCTTGGCGCGATAGCGCTTGGTCCAGGCGCGGGTCTCGTCGTTGAGATCCCAGTAGAACGACTCGGTCAGCACCAGGCCCTGCGCCACCGGCAGGGTGAGCGACTGCACGTCGGTCGCGAACACGAGCAGGCCCGCGAGCTTCTGGCCGCCCTTGACGATGCCGAACTCGCCCGCCTGCTTGATCGAGTTGATGGTATCCTGGCCGGCGTTGGCCAGCCCGATCACCTTGGCCTTGGAGGCCTGGGCCTGCAGCAGGAAGGACGAGAAGTCCTGCGTGCTGAGCGGATGGCGCACCGCGCCCAGCACCTTGCCGCCAGCCTGCTTCACGACTTCCGACACGTCGCGTTCCAGCGCATGGCCGAAGGCGTAGTCGGCGGTGAGGAAGTACCAGCTGTCGCCGCCCGCCTTCACCATCGCCTCGCCGGTCACGTGGGCCAGCGAGTAGGTGTCGTAGACCCAGTGCGCGCCGGTCTCGGAGCACGCGGGCCCCGTGAGATCGCTCGACGCAGCGCCGGTGTTGATGTCGATCAGGCCCTTCTCCTGGCTGACCTTGCGCACCGCCAGCGCCACCGACGAGGTGCCGAGGCCGGTGATCATCTTCACACCGTCGACGTCGTACCACTTGCGCGCGATCGCGGCGCCGATGTCGGGCTTGGTCTGGTGGTCGGCCGACAGGATCTCGACCGCGCGGCCGTTGACCTTGCCGCCGACATCCTCGATGGCCATCTGCATGGCTTCGACCTCGCCGGCGGTGAGGTCGCCGTAGACGCCGGAGAAGCCGTCCATCACGGCGATCTTCAGCGGACCGGGTGGTGTCTGGGCTTGGGCGATCGCGGCGATGCCCGCGGCCGTGAGCCCGAGCGCGGCAGCGACGACGCTGCCGAACCGGACGATGTTGTTGATCTTCATCTTCGTCAGTCTCCCAGAAGTGTCCTTCAGTTCTTGATCAGCGGGCACTTGCCCTCGTTCAGCGGCCGCCAGGCCTTCTCGGCCGGCACCGTCGCGAGGATCTTGTAGATGTCGTCCTTGCCCTTCGACTCGGCGGGCGACTTCACCTGGGCGAGGTACATGTCGCGCATCACGCGACCGTCCTCGCGAAGCTTCCCATTCCTGGTCATCATGTCATTGATCGGCAGCTCGTGCATCTTGGCCATCACTGCCTTGGGATCGTCGGTGCCGGCCGCCGCCATCGCCTTCAGATAGTGCGTAGTGGCGCTGTAGACGCCCGCGGTGGTGAGGTTCGGAACCTTGTCCTTTTTCGCGCGGAAGCGCTTGGTCCAGGCGCGGGTCTCGTCGTTCTGGTCCCAGTAGAAGGCGGTGGTCAGCACCAGGCCCTGCGCGGTCTTCAGCCCGAGCGACTGCACGTCGCTCTCGAAGATCAGCAGGCCGGCGATCCGCTGGCCGGCCTGGACCAGGCCGAACTCGCCCGCCTGCTTGATGGCGTTGACGGTGTCCATGCCGGCGTTGGCGAGGCCGACGATCTTGGCCTTCGACGCCTGCGCCTGCAGCATGAACGAGGAGAAGTCCTGCGTGCTGATCGGGTGGAGGACGTGGCCGAGCACCTTGCCGCCGGCCGCGTTGATGACCTTGGTGGCCTCGTCCTCCATCGACTTGCCGAAGGCGTAGTCGGCGGTGACGAAGAACCAGGTGGTGCCGCCGTCCTTCACGACGGCGTCACCGGTGACGTGGGCGAGGGCATAGGTGTCGTAGACCCAGTGCGCGCCGGTCGCCGAGCAGGCCGGGCCGGTGAGATCGGCGGTCGCCGAGCCGACATTGAGATCGATCTGGCCCTTCTCCTGCGCGACCTTGCGCACGGCGAGTCCGACCGACGAGGTATCGATGCCGGTGATCATCCTGACGCCGTCGTCGTACCACTTGCGCGCGACCGAGGCCGCAATGTCGGGCTTGTTCTGATGGTCGGCCGAGACGACCTCGATCGGCCGGCCGAGCACCTTGCCGCCGAAGTCGTCGACGGCGAGCTGGGCCGCCTCGGGCTGGCCGAGCGCGATGTCGGCATAGACGCCGGAAAGGCCCGCGAGCACGCCGATCTTGATCGGTCCGCCTTGCGCCACGCTCTGACTGGAGACGACCGCGGCGACACCGATCGCGGTCAGGCCGAGTACACCGGCCACGGCTGCGCCGCGGCGGACCACGCTACCTACGCTCATACGCTGATTTCCTCCCAAATGCGGCCACGCCGCCTACACGGGCGGAAACTTAGCGCGGCCGGTCCGCCCGGCTCAACACGATCCAGCCGCGACCTTCCAGCCGCACCGGGAAATGCTCGGCGAGGTAGGCGCCGTAGGTCGCCTTGGCCGTCTCGGCCCATGGCGAAGTTGGTGGTGAATCGCGGGATCAGCACACGGTCGGCGCCGGCGAGATAGTCTGCGGGCGAGGCCACCGGCGCGCCGGCACCCGACCACAGGTTGCCGCGCGGCGGCTCGAGGCCGAACATGAAGGGCAGCGGATCGACCTGGTCGAGCACGGCGATGAGGCCGTTGGCGAGGCCCTTCTCCTCGAGCAGGGCTGCCACCTCCATCAGGGTCTCGACGTATTCGTACGGCGAAAGTTCGTATCGTGGACGGATGGCGCGAGCGGCCGAACAGGCGCTCGCGGTCTTGTCGACCATACGGAGGTAACCCGCGTCGAGGCGGTTGTGATAGCTCACCAGGCTCGTGCTGGAGGAGACGATCGACGCGACCGGCAGGACGAGCAGGAGCCGCGGCAGCTTATGATTGTAGAACTGCCCGCAGAACAGGAACGCGGCCACGCCGCGACTCCGATCGCGACGACGTAGGGCGCGTATTCCGGCGCGTTCTCGGCGAAGTCGTTGAGGAAGAAGGCCGCGTCGCCACGCACGATGCCGGCCTGCGCCGCGCCGCGAAGGTCCTCGAGATAGGCCCAGTTGAACGGCAGCAGCGGCAGCGCGACGCCGATCAGGAAGACGAGGGTCCATCCACGCCAGTCCCCGCGCATCGGCTCGGAGGCGATGACGGCCACTGCAATCATGGCCATGCCGACGGCAAAATACGTCATCTTCAGGTAGAACAGCGCCGCCAGCACGATCGCGACGAAGACCTGCTCGCCGAGGTTACCGGCGCGGCCCTCGGGCCGGCCGGAACAGGATCAGCGCCAGGAGGGCGAGCCGCTCCAGCCGTAGCGGTTGTAGACCATGGCGAAGGAATAGGCGTTCGGCGGGTCGCCGACATTGGCCGGCCGCAGCACCAGCAGACCGCGGGCACCAGCGGCAGCCGTCGCCACGCGACGAGCCCGCCGTCGCGAAGATCGCCGCGGCGACGATCGCCACGCCGGCCGCCACCGCTTTCGGCGTCAGCAGGACCCAGGCCGCAGCCACGACCGGCAGCCCCGCGGCCAGCACCAGCATGGCTGCCGATGCGTTGCGCCCGAAAGCCCAGGCGATTCTACCTGCGGGTCGCACGAGCAGGCTGGACATCGCAGAAAAGCTTCGATTTAGTCGCGGCCCATAGGGAGGCTATGGCACAACAAGAAATAATTCTGGGAGCCCAGGGACTGACCAAGGAGTTCAAGGGATTCGTCGCGGTGAAGGACGTGAATCTGCGCGTTCGCCGCCATACGATCCATGCGCTCATCGGGCCTAACGGGGCGGGCAAGACCACCTGCTTCAACCTCTTGACCCACTTCCTGACGCCCACCGCGGGACGCATCGAGTTCAACGGTCGGGAGATCACCGGTTCCTCGCCTGCGGCAATCGCGCGCATGGGTTTGGCGCGCTCGTTCCAAATCTCGGCGGTGTTCCCGCACTTGTCGGTGCGCGAGAACGTGCGGGTCGCGCTGCAGCGCCGGCTGCGCAATTCGCTGGTCTTCTGGCGCTCCGAGCGGGTCCTCGACCAGCTCAACGGCCGCGCCTCGGAGCTGGTCGAGGCGGTCGGCCTCACGGCGTTCGCGGAGCTGCCGGCCGTCGAGCTGCCCTATGGCCGCAAGCGCGCGCTGGAGATCGCCACGACGCTGGCGCTCGATCCCGAGATGATGCTGCTCGACGAGCCGATGGCTGGCCTCGGCCAGGAGGACATCAAGCGCATCGCCGCGCTGATCCGCACTGTCGCCAAGGACCGCACCGTGCTGATGGTCGAGCACAACATGAGCGTGGTCGCCGACCTCTCCGACACCATCACCGTGCTGGCGCGCGGCGAGGTGCTGGCCGAGGGGCCGTACGACACGGTGTCGAAGAACCCGCAGGTCGTCGAAGCCTATGTCGGAACCGGCCATGGCTGAGACCTTGCTGAAGGTCCAGGACCTGCAATCCTGGTACGGCGAATCGCATATCCTGCACGGCGTCGGGCTCGAGATCGGCCGCGGCGAGCTGGTGACGCTGCTGGGCCGCAACGGCGCCGGCAAGACCACGACGTTGAAGTCGATCATGGGCATCGTCGAGAAGCGCGCCGGCTCGGTGACCTTCGCCGGTCAGGAGACGATCGGGCAGCCGTCGAATGTCATCGCGCGCCTCGGGCTGGCCTATTGCCCCGAGGAGCGCGGCATCTTCTCGAGCCTCAATGTCGAGGAGAACATGCTGCTGCCGCCGCAGGTCAAACAGGGCGGCATGACTCTCGACGAGATCTACCAGCTCTTCCCGAACCTCAAGGAGCGGCGGCGCAGCCAGGGCACCAAGCTCTCGGGCGGCGAGCAGCAGATGCTGGCGATCGGCCGCATCCTGCGCACCGGCGCCGACATGCTGCTGCTCGACGAGCCGACCGAGGGCCTCGCCCCGGTGATCGTGCAGCGCATCGGCGAGGTGATCCGGACGCTGAAGAGCCGCGGTTTCACCATCCTGCTGGTCGAGCAGAACTTCCGCTTCGCCGCCACCGTCGCCGACCGCCATTACGTGATGGAGGACGGGCGGGTGGTCGACATGATCGCCGCCGCTGACGTCGCGGCGAGCGTCGACAAAATGCACGACTATCTCGGGGTGTAGGTGCAATGGGTACGTGTAGCCTGTCGATTGAGGTCTCGACCCAGCTGCTGTTCAGCCAGCTGCTGCTCGGCCTGATCAACGGCGCCTTCTACGCCATGCTGAGCCTGGGCCTCGCCGTGATCTTCGGCATGCTGAACGTGATCAACTTCACGCACGGCGCGCAGTACATGATGGGCGCGTTCGCCGCCTGGCTGATGCTGACCGAGCTCAACATCCCGTTCTGGTTCGCGCTGATTCTGTCGCCGATCGTGGTCGGGCTGTTCGGCATTCTGCTCGAGCGGTTGATGCTGAAACGCATCTATCACCTCGACCATCTCTACGGCTTCCTGCTGACCTTCGGCCTGGCGCTGATCATCGAGGGCCTGTTCCAGTGGAAGTGGGGTTCGTCGGGCGCGCCGTACCAGAGCCCGATCCCCGGCGGCTACAATCTCGGCTTCATGTTCCTGCCGAGCTACCGCGGCTTCGTCGTGGTGGCGGCGCTCGTAATCTGCCTCACCACCTGGTACGCCATCGAGCGCACCAAGCTCGGCGCCTATCTGCGCGCCGCGACCGAGAACCCGACGCTGGTGCAGTCCTTCGGCATCAACGTGCCGCGTCTGATCACCCTCACTTACGGTTTGGGCGTCGGGCTCGCGGCGATGGCGGGCGTGCTGGCGGCGCCGATTCAGCAGGTCTCGGCGCTGATGGGCACCAACCTGGTGCTGGTCGTGTTCGCGGTGGTGGTGATCGGCGGCATGGGCTCGATCATGGGCTCGATCGTCACCGGCTTCGGCCTGGGAATCGTCGAGGGATTTACGAAAGTGGCCTGTCCGCCGGCTTCCAACACGGTGATCTTCGTCGTCATGGCGCTGGTGCTGCTGATCAAGCCGGCCGGCCTGTTCGGGCAGACCAAATGAGCGGCAACCGCCTCCTCATCGCCATCGTCGTCGCGATCGCCGCGCTGGCGGCGCCGTGGGTGTTCTATCCCGTCTTCCTGATGAAGGCGCTGTGCTTTGCGCTGTTCGCCTGCGCCTTCAACCTGCTGCTGGGCTATGCCGGCCTGATGAGCTTCGGTCATGCCATGTTCTTCGGCATGGCGGCCTACTTCTTCGGCCACACCGTCAAGGTCTGGAACTGGCCGATGGAGTTCGGGCTGCTGGCGGGCGTGCTCGGCGCCGCCGCCCTCGGCCTGGTCACCGGCGCGCTGGCGATCCGCCGCCAGGGCATCTACTTCGCGATGATCACGCTCGCCTTCGCGCAGATGGTCTACTTCCTCTGCGTCCAGATGCCGTTCACCGGCGGCGAGGACGGCCTGCAGGGCATCCCGCGCAAGCCGCTGCTCGGCGTCATCCCGACCGAGAACGATTACGGCATGTATTACATCGTGCTGGTGATCTTCCTGTTCGGCTACGGCGCGATCTACCGCTTCATCCATTCGCCGTTCGGCCAGGTGCTGAAGGCGATCCGCGACAACGAGCAGCGCGCCGTGTCGCTGGGCTACGAGGCCGACCGCTACAAGCTGCTGGCCTTCGTGCTCTCGGCCGCGGTCGCGGGTCTCGCCGGCGCGACCAAGGCGATGGTCGTGCACTTCGCCACCCTGACCGACGTCAGCGCCGGCACCTCGGGCGAGGTCGTGCTGATGGCGCTGATCGGCGGACTCGGCACCATCACCGGCCCAGTGATCGGCGCCTTCGTGGTCATCGCCATGCAGGACTATCTCGCCTTCGTCGGCCAGCTCGTGCTGGTGATCCAGGGCGTGATCTTCGTCGTGATCGTGCTCGGCGCGCGGCGCGGCCTGGTCGGCGAGTTCAGCGCGTGGTGGAAGGCCCGCCGCCGGCCGGGATAGGCGCTGCTCATGCCGGCCCGCGGTCCGGCGAGAGTTAGCGCACGCTTGCGGGTCGGGGCGGCTGCACCAGATCGTTGCAGTTGGTGGCGCGGGTCATCAGGCAGTCCTGCACTGCCGACACCTCGCGCAGGCGGTCGACCAGGACGATGCCCGCGACCACCAGCACCGCCATGATCGCCAGCGCGATCACGCTCTTGCGCCGGCCGGCGGACTCGCGCTCCTCCTCTTCCTGCTCGAGATATTCTTCGCGTTCGTAGCCGCCTTCACGTTCCGGCATCAGTCGGCTGCCTTCGTGCCGGCGACGTCGGCATTGTGCGCCGCGGCCGGCACGGCCTCGGGGATCTCGCCCGCCGGCCGGCGCTGCTTGCCGCTCAGCCAGTGGGCGAAGCGATCGAGATAGAGATAGACGACCGGCGTCGTGTAGAGCGTCAGCCACTGCGACACCAGCAGACCGCCGACGATGGCGATGCCGAGCGGCCGGCGCAGCTCCGAGCCCGCGCCCGAGCCGACGGCCAGCGGCAGGCCGCCGCCGATCGCGGCGAAGGTCGTCATCATGATCGGCCGGAAGCGCAGCAGGCAGGCCTCGTGGATCGCCTCGATCGGGCTCTTGCCGTGCTCGCGCTCGGCCTCCAGCGCGAAGTCGATCATCATGATGGCGTTCTTCTTGACGATGCCGATCAGCAGGATGATGCCGATCAGCGCGATCACGCTCAGATCGTAGCCGAACAGCATCAGCGCCAGCAGCGCGCCGACGCCGGCGGACGGCAGTGCCGACAGGATCGTGACCGGGTGGACGTAGCTCTCGTAGAGCATGCCGAGCACGATGTAGACGGCGAGGATGGCGGCGGCGACCAGCAGCGGCGTCGAGGAGAGCGACGACTGGAAGGCCTGAGCCGTGCCCTGGAAGGTGCCGTCGACGGTGATCGGCACGTGCAGATCGCGCTGTATCTGCTGGATGCGCTCGACCGCCTGGCCGAGCGCGGTGCCGGGCGCCAGGTTGAAGGAGATCGTGACCGCTGGGAACTGGCCCTGATGGTTGATGGTGAGCGGCGCGATCTTGTTGCTGAACTTGGCGACCGTGCCCAGCGGCACCTGGGCGCCGCCGGTGCCGGTGACGTAGATGCGCGACAGCGCCGCTTGATCGGTCTGGAACTGGGGCATCACCTCCAGCACCACCTTGTACTGCGTGCTCGAGGTGTAGATCGTCGCGACCTGGCGCTGGCCGAAGGCGTCGTACAGCGTCTGGTCGATCTGCGACAGTGACAGGCCGAGCCGCGAGGCGGTGTCGCGGTCGATGTCGACGGCGATGTGCGGCGAGGCGATCTGCTGGTCGGACGTGACGTCCTGCAGGCCGGGCAGCTTGCCCATCGCCTGCTCGATGATCGGCGCCCAGTGGTTCAGCTCGCCGCTGTCGGTCGAGGTCAGCGTGTACTGATACTGGGTCTTGCTGAGGCGGCCGCCGACATTGATGTCCTGTCCGGCCTGCATGAAGTATTTTACGCCCGGCACTTGTGCCACTTTCGGTCGCAGCCGCTGGATGATCTGCTGCGCCGACGCGTCGCGCTCGGAGAACGGCTTCAGCTGGATGAACATGCGGGCGGTGTTCTCCGACGAGTTGCCGCCGGTCGAGCCCACGAAGCCGACCACGCCATCGACACCGGGTTCCTTCTGGATGATCGCGGCGAGCCGGTTGCTGAGGTCGGCCATCGCCTCGAAGGAGATGTCCTGCCGCGCCTCGGCCTGGCCGAAGATGAAGCCGGTGTCCTGCTCGGGGAAGAAGCCCTTGGGGATGATGACGTAGAGCCAGCCGGTGACCCCGATCAGGGCGATGGTCGCGAGCAGGGCGGGGAACTGGTGCCGCAGCACCCATTGCAGGCCGCGATCGTAGAAGCGCACCGAGGCGTCGAAGGCGTCCTCGGCCATCTGGTTCAGTCGGCCGCGCTTCTTGTCGTGGCTCTCGCGCTTGAGGAACCGCGAGCACATCACCGGCGTCAGCGTCAGCGACACGAAGGCCGACATGACGACGGCAACGGTGACCACCACCGCGAACTCGCGGAACAGCCGACCGACAATGCCGCCCATGAACAGCAGCGGGATGAACACCGCGATCAGCGAGAAGGTGATCGAGATGATGGTGAAGCCGATCTGGCCCGCACCCTTGAGCGCCGCATCGAACGGCCGTTCGCCCTCCTCGAGGTACCGGACGATGTTCTCGATCATCACGATCGCGTCGTCGACCACGAAGCCGACGGCGATGGTGAGGCCCATCAGCGACAGGTTGTCGATCGAGTAGCCGCAGACATACATCACGCCGAAGGTGCCGACGATGGCGAGCGGCACGGTGATCGACGGGATCACGGTCGCCCAGAAGTGGCGCAGGAAGATGAAGATCACCATCACCACCAGGCCGACCGTCAGGCAGAGCGTGAACTCGACGTCGAACACCGAATCGCGGATCGACTGCGAGCGGTCCGACATCAGCTCGACATGCACGGCCTTCGGGATCGAGGCCAGCATGCGCGGCATCATCGCCTTGATGCGGTCGACGATCTCGACGGTGTTGGCGCCGGGCTGGCGGAAGATCAGCAGCAGCTCGGAGCGCTTGCCGTTGTACCAGGCGCCGTTGCGCGGCGACTTGGTGGCGTCGACCACCTGGGCGATGTCCTGCAGCTTGACCGGCGCGCCGTTGCGGTAGGCGACGATGATGTTCTGGTAAGCGGCGGCGTTGAACAGCTGGTCGTTGGTGTCGATCGTCGCCTGCTGATGGGCGTTCTCGAGGTTGCCCTTGGCCTGGTTGACGGTGGCGTTGGCGATCGAGTTGCGCACGTCCTCGAGCGCGATGCCATGCGCGGCGAGGGCCGCCGGGTTGGCCTGCACCCGCACCGCGAAGTCCTGCTGGCCCGCGACCAGCACCTGGCTGACGCCGGTCACCGCCGAGATCTTCTGCGCCAGGATGGTGAAGGCGTAGTCGTCGACCTTGTAGATCGGCAGGTCCTCGGACGATACGGCGTAGATCAGGATGGCGCGGTCGGCCGGGTTGACCTTGCGGTAGGTCGGCGGGTTGGGCAGGTCCTTCGGGAGAAGGCCGCTCGCGGCATTGATCGCGGTTTGGACGTCGGTGGCGGCACCGTCGATCGCGCGGTTGAGGTCGAACTGCAGGGTGATCGAGGTGCTGCCCAGCCCGCTGGTCGAGTTCATCGAGGCGAGGCCCGGGATCGCCGCGAACTGCTGCTCGAGCGGCGTGGCGACCGACGACGCCATCGTCTCCGGGCTGGCGCCGGGCAGCGTCGCCGACACGGTGATGGTCGGGAAATCGACGTTGGGCAGCGCCGCCACCGGCAGCAGATTGTAGGTGGCCGCGCCGAACACCAGCAGGCCGAGCATCATCAGCGAGGTGGCGATCGGCCGCCGGATGAAGCTCTCGGAGATGTTCACGGAACTCAGTCCTTGCCGTGCGCCGTCTGCGCGGCCGCAGGCTGGTCGGGCCTGGATTGGCCGGGTGGGGGCGTGTCGAGCCTGACGCGGGCGCCGTTGGTCAGCCGGTACTGGCCGTCGACCACGACCTTCTCGCCCAGCGCCAGGCCCGTCTCGATCGCCGCCACGCCGTCCTGCGACATCGCCACCTTGACGGTGCGCCGCTCGACCGTGCTGTCGGGCTTCACGACATAGATGTAGGAATCGTCGGCGCCCTGCATCACCGTGCGCTGCGGCACGGTCACCGCGCCCTTGCGCGTCGACAGGATCAGGCGCGCGTTGACGAACTCGCCCGGCCACAGCCGCTCGTCGGCGTTGCCGAACGTGCCCTTGAGCCGCAGCGTGCCGGTGGTGGAGTCGATTTGGTTGTCGATCAGGGTCACCGTGCCGCGGCTGAGCTCGGTCTTGTCGTCGCTGGCATAGGCGACGACGGTGAGCGGGCCCTTGGCCTGGTTGGTACGGATCGCGTCGGTCTGATCCTGCGGCACCGTGAAGTTGACGTAGATCGGCTTGATCTGCGTGACGGTGACCAGCGCGGTGTTCTGGCCGGCCTGGATGAGATTGCCGAGATCGACCAGGCGCGAGCCGGTGCGACCGTCGACCGGCGAGCGGATGTTCGCGTAGTCGAGATTGAGCTTGGCGGTCTCGATCGCCGCCTCGTCGGCCGCGATCGAGCCCTTCAGCGCGTCGACCGTCGCGGTCTGCTGGTCGACGCTCTGGCGCGACTGGAAGCCCCGGCCGACCAGCTTGCTGAAGCGGTCGAGGTCGGCCTGCGCACCGGCCAGCTGCGCCTGGTCGCGCTGCTTGTTGGCGGTCGCCTGGTCGAGCGTGGCCTGGAATGGCCGCACATCGATCTGGAACAGCGGATCGCCGGCCTTCACCTCCTGGCCTTCTTCGAACGACACCTTGACGATCTGGCCGTCGACGCGGCTCTTCACCGTAACCGTCTTGTAGGCCTGCACGGTGCCGATGCCGCGGACGTAGACCGGCATGTCGCGCTGCTCGGCGACGCCGACCGTCACCGGGATGCCGGGCGACGGCGCGTTGGCGGCCGCAGCGCGCGCCTTGTCCCGCTCGGCCTGGTCGATGAAGAAATAGCCGGCGGCGGCAATCACCAGCAAAACGCCGACAATCGCCCATCGCGACTTTTTCGCCTTCGCCATCCGCCAAACTCCCGCATCGCCCGCGACAGACTTGAGACCCGTTTGTGTCGGACGCGAGGCTTTTCGCGGGGCAGATCGCCGCTTCAGGACTCAAAAACGCGTGAAGGTCCAAAGGGATGCGGTAACGAACGCTTGGTATGGCCGATGTAACCGGCGATCGCTTTCATCCCTGGTGACGCGCGGCGCGCTGATTCGTCCGCAAGCAATTCTGAACCTCACTCGGCGTCGCGGCGTTTGTCCTGTCAGGCCGATTAAAAGTGGGGTGTTCGCGATGACGATCGCTGCAAGTGACTCGCAGGCGGCCAAGCCGCGCATTCTCGTCGTCGAGGGCAATTACCTCATCGCCAAGACCGTCTGCGACATCCTGCAGGACTGCGGCTTTGCCATCGCCGGCGCCGTGGGACGCGTCGAAAGCGGGCTCGAGCTGCTCGCCAAACGCGACATCGATGGTGCGATCGTCGACATCAGCCTCAACGGCTGCCAGAGCTTCCCGCTCTGCGCCGAGCTCACGCGCCGCAAGGTGCCGTTCTGCTTCCTGATGGAGAACGGCAGCGGGGCGGCCATTCCGCCGGCCTTTCGCGGCACGCCGCTGGTGACCAAGCCGGTCGAGGCGAGCCAGGTGAAGTCGGCGCTGACCGCGCTGGTCCAGCCCGGACCCGTGCGGGGCAACCTGCTGCTGCAGAGGCTGGGCGACGAGGACTGGGCATTCTTCGAGTCCTGCCTGGAGCGCGTGCCGCTGCATGCCGGCGATGTGCTCGAGACGATGGCGGAGCCCGCGCGCTACGTGGTCTTCCCGGTGAGTGGCGTGATCTCCCTCGCCGCCCAGGTGGCGGATCGCCGGATCGAGGTTGGGTTGGTCGGCCGCGAGGGTTTGGTCGGGGCGATGGCGCTGCTTGATGGCGACATCGCGGCGGGCGAGGCGAGCGTGCTGTTCCCGGGCGAGGCCTGGCGCGTGCCGGCGCCGGCGCTGGCGTCGCTGCTCGAGAACCGGCGCCTGCGCGCGCACCTGCTGCACTACGTGCACGCGCTGATGTCGCAGATCTCCGCCAACGCGCTGGCGACCGGCCGAGCCACCATCGAGCAGCGCCTGGCGCGCTGGCTGCTGATGGCGGCGGACCGGCTGGAGGTCAACGAGGTCGCGGTGACGCACGAGGCCCTGGCGCAGGCGCTGGGCGTGCGACGCGCCGGCGTGACCGTGGCGATGCATGCGCTGGAAGGCCGCCAGGCCCTGCGCTCGGAGCGGCGGCGCGTGCGCCTGCTCGACCGGCCGCAACTCGAAGCGGCGGCGGGCGGCTTCTACGGCCTGGCCGAGGATCTCTATGACCGGCTGGTCGTCAATCGCTAGAGCGGCAACGCGCGCCAAGCATCCCTCCCCATTCATATGGGGAGGTGGCGGCGTCTTACGCTGACAGAGGGGTCAGAAGCGACAGCACGTTGGACTCTTGACCCCTTGTGTGTTGGATCTCTGGCAGAATGGCGGAGCGGAAGGCGATCTAAATGGCCATCCGCCGCCAGGCCTGAGTCCGTTGACCCCACAGTTCGCATTCTGAGACGGAGCGAGGAACAGGCCCGGTGTCTTCCTGAACCCGAACGGTTGCTTGGGCCCCGAGCTCGAACGCAAGGAAGGAGCCGGAGGATGCGTATCGTCGGCATTATCGATCGGCAGGTCGGTCTTGAGGACCAACGTACGCAGCCTCTGAAATGCCGGAAGATCTTGCATTTTTATGGAAGATATCCGGCCGACTTGAGCGTGCAAGTTTCAGCGTCGACTGCAGTCAGGGTTCCTTGGCGACCTGCTGCAGCTCGTCTCGGAGCTGGCTGATGGTCACGCTCTCGTTGGTCGCCAACAGGTTGGCGACATGCTCCGGCAAGGGCGCCGAGCGTTCGGCGCGCACCAGCGCCTCCTCGCTCTCGGCATATTGCTCGGCCTGCAATCGCTCGAGCGCATGGCGCAGGTGATAGGCCTCGCGGCGGTTGGGTTGCCGGCGGGCGCGCTCGAGACCGCCGAGGAATCGGGTGATCCTTAGGGTGATTTTGCCGCGCGCGGCGGCGCCGGGAGCGTCGTCGGTCATGGGCTGATACATTACGTCCGCAAAGTTACTCTGGCGGGGCGCGCCGGTTGAGGACAATCCGGTGACAAGGCGGAGGAAGTCCCGGAGTTTTCGCACAGATACGATGAAACTGCGAGGTCGACGGCAGTTGCCTCGCTCCGCCGGGTTGGCGATGCTCTTCTTCCAAAGGATCGGATTTCTGACGGAATGTCTATAAGACGTCGGACGGTTGTCGCTGCCGCCACCCTGACCGCTCCGGCTTTGCTGCTCGGCTCCGCGTACGGCCAGGTTGGCCGCGACCGCGAGAAGGATCTGCGCATTTTCGTCGGCTTCGAGCCGGGCGGCGGCGCCGACCAGGTCGCCCGCACCATCGCTTCGCAGCTACAGCGCCGGACCAGCCGGCGGGTGATCGTCGAGAATCGCACCGGCCAGTTCGGCGCCGTGCCGGGCGAGCTGGTGAAGAAGGCGCCGCCCGACGGCGCCGAGCTGGCGCTGCTGTCGTCGACCACCCTGGTGTCGCGGCTGGCGAGCAAGACCTTCCCGTTCGATCCGGCGAAGGACCTCGCGCCGATCACCAAGATCGGCAACTTCGCGATCGCCTTCGCGGTGGCGCCGCAGCTTCCCGTCGACACCTTCAAGGACTATCTCGCCTGGATCCAGGAGGGCGACGACCAGCGCCGCCGCATCGCGGTGTCGTCCAACACCACCTTCGTCGAGGTGCTGAACGTGCTGCTGAGCCGCTCGACCCGGCAGCGGCTCGAGCCGGTATACTTCCGCGGCATCACCGCCATCCTGTCCGAGATGCGCGACGGCAAGATCCCGGCCACCGTCAACACCATGACCTCGCTGCTGCCGCCGCATCGCGGCCGCCGCGCCCGCATCCTGCTGGCCACCGGCACGCGGCGGCTGTCGACCGCGCCCAACATCCCGATCGGGCCGGAGCTCGGCTATCCCAGCCTCGACATGGAGGAATGGTTCGCCTTCTTCGCGGCCCCCGGCACGCCGGCGCCTCTGGTGGCACAGCTCAACAATCGCCTGCGCTCGGTGATCGCCGATCGCGAGGTGACGGAGCTCTTGAAGCCGCTCGGCCTGGAGGTCGACACCGGTGAGCCGGACGAGCTCGCCAAGCTGATCGAGGCGCACCGCCAGACCTGGCAACTGCGCATGGCGACGACCGGAGTCGCGGCCGCAAATTAGCGCGCTTCGCGACGCGAAACGCGACGGCGGGCGGCAGCGCGTGTAATCACGCGTGAGAGCCCGCTGCGTGGAGCCTTGCAGGCGATGGCTATTCTGCCGCCACCCGCTTGTCGGCCGACGGCGCGATGTTCTTCATCGTGCCGCCGTAGCGGTCGGTGAAGGCCGTGGTGTCGATCTCCTCGAGCTCGATCTCGCGGTTCAGCACCCGCTGCTTCCATTCGAGCAGCTGGGGATGCGCCGCCTGAAACTCGGGCATGACTTCCCTGGCGAACAGCTCGAGCGATTCGCAGATGTGCTCGTGGGTGTTGCGGCCGGCCTGGTTGAGCAGCACGACCTGGTCGATGTTGGAGGCCTGGAAGCGGCGCAGCTTGCGCCGGATCGTCTCCGGCGAGCCGATCAGGCCGCCACGCAGGGCGGCCTGGTGCGCCTCGGGATTGGCGGCCTTCCACTTCTGGTACTCGTCCCACATGTTGACCGTGCCGGCGGGTGGACGGCGGCGGCCGGGCGCCGCCGCGTAGAAGCGCAGCGCGAACTGGAAGAAGGTGTCGCCGTCGGCGCGCTCGCGCGCCTCCTCGTCGGTCGGCGCGCACATGAAGAACGAGACCAGCGCCATGTTCGGGTTGCTGACGTAGTCGGCGAGCTTCTTCTGCCGCTTCACGAAGGCGTTGTAGTAGGCATGCACCCAGGCATGCGCGGCATCGGCCGAGACGAACTGAAAGCCGAGCGCGCCCATGCCCCATTCGCCGCACTTGGCCAGGGTCTCGAGCTGCGAGCAGGCGACCCACAGCGGCGGATGCGGCTTCTGTAGCGGCTTCGGCACGACCTGGCGCAGCGGCATGTTGAAGTACTTGCCCTTGTGCTCGCTCGGGCCGTCCTTGAACATCGGCATGATGGCGCGGACGGCTTCCTCGAAGATCTCGCGCTTGTTCTCCATGTCGACGCCAAACGGCTCGAGCTCGGTGATCGAGGCGCTTTCGCCCATGCCGAACTCGCAGCGGCCGTTCGACAACAGGTCGAGCGTGGCGATCTTCTCGGCGACGCGGGCGGGATGGTTGGTGGTGAGCTGCATGATGCCGTGGCCCAGCCGGATCTGCTTGGTGCGCTGGCTGGCGGCGGCGAGGAAGGATTCGGGCACCGGCGAGTGCGAGTATTCCTCGAGGAAGTGGTGCTCGACCTGCCAGGCATGGTCGTAGCCGCAGCGATCGGCGATCTCGATCTGCTCGAGCGCGTTCTGGTACAACCGGTGCTCGTCGCCGGGCGCCCACGGGCGCGGCAGTTGCAGCTCGTAGAAAATCCCGAACTTCATGAGCGATTCCTCTTCATGCCTGCATCAGGATGGGCAGGGCCTGTTTGTAGGCGACTTCCGCGCGCGCCTTGAGCTCCGGCAGCGTGCAGCTGCCGATCGGATGCTGGACCGTCAGGAACGGATAGTCGGGCAGGCCGAGCACACGGGCGATGTTGCGGGCGGTGACCTCGAAGGGCGTGGTGCACAGAACCACCGCGCGCTTGCCGAGCTGTTCGAAGGTGATGCCGTCGTGCAGACTGCACGTGGAGCAGGACCCTCAATCGCCCAATCCGGTGATCAGGAAGTCGACCTCCTGGGCGACCGTCGTCAGGGTGTTGGAGGGCGCTGGCGCGCTGGCATTCTTCTTCGAGGCGAGCGTGCGCACGGTGCAGCCATGGCGCTGCACGAACAGCGCTGCGACCTCGTTCAGCATCTCCTCGGCATTGAGCTTGCCGTTCTCCAGGATGCCGATGCGCAGGCCGTCGATCTTGGGCAGGGCCGGGGCACGCACCGCTTTGCGCCGGGGCGTGGTCGAGAGCGGAGAGTAGAGCTGCATCGTCACCTCATTGCGGGGCGCGGATCGCGCCGTGCTGCATGATCGAGCCGCGGCCGCGGCTCCACGACGGGATGAAGCAGGAATGGCCGCCGGCATCGCCGCCGCCCATGGTGATCAGGATGTCCTCGGGCGTCAGCCCGCGATGTACGAAGCCCGTTTCGGCCAGCGCATGCGCGCCTTCGCCGTGCTGGGTGTCGTACTCGCGGTCGCGATACTTGCCGACACCCTTCATGCCCTCGACCGAACGCTTGGCCTGGCTGAACAGGAAGGCCTGCGCCTGCTCGCGCGTCCAGCCGGCCTCGGCCACGATCTGCATGTGCTCGGGCGCCAGGATCACCACGGCCTGACCCAGCGTGATGCAGCCGTAGTTGGCCATCGCATCGGCAACCGAGCCCAGCACCTGCTCGGGCGTGTTGCCGCCGTGGTTCTCGACGTTGCAGAAGCCGCCGCCGGCGTAAGCCGTGACGCTCGACGTGCCCTTGGCGTAGCCCTGGACCTCGCAGAGCAGCGGCCATGGATTGCCGCGCGCGCGCTCGGCGATGCAGAAGCTGTACTTGCCGGGATTGCCCTGGGTCGACTTGTCGGAGATGCCGGGAAGCATCTGGAAGACGTTGCGCAGGATCAGCCGGGTCGCGCGGCCGATCGTCGAGTTGGCGCGATTGCCGGGGCCGAACAGGTTGACGTCGGCGTTCATGTTGATCGCGTCGGCGTAGGGACCGCTCACGATCAGCAGCGGTGCCGAGCCGCCGGTGCTGGCGGTCGAGCCGTGGAAGTTGAAGTCGGGCTTGTCCATCGCCTCGAAGGCTGAGACCACCACCGGGAAGTATTCGGGCAGGCAGCCCGCCATCACCGCATTGACCGCCGCGGCATGCAGCGACAGGTCGAGCCCGGTCGCGGGGTGCTTGGCGATCACGGTGTCGGGCGGCCGGCTGTCGGCGCCCAGCATCGCCTTCACGCGATCGACCACCGGCGGCACGACCGGCAGGCCGTCGGTCCAGCCCTGGTCGTAGCAATAGTCGATCGCGGCCAGCAGGTCGTCGGGCACTTCGTGGGTGCGAAAAGCCATGGCGCTCATGGGCGAAGCCTAGGCAGCGTCGCCGCTGCGCGCAAAGAAATTCCCGTTGCGCAGGGCGAGACGGCTACACCACGCAGCCGTAGTGGGCCGACTTGACCAGGCGGACGTACTTGTCGTGCACCGAGCCCGGCCGGATGCGCGCCGCCAGGTCGGGCGCGCGCCAGGCGGCCATGCGCCTGGCGATCTCCTCCGCCGGCACATCGAGGTCGAGCGTGCGCTTGCGCGGATCGATGACGATGGTGTCGCCGTCGCGCACCGCTGCGATCGGCCCGCCGCGCGCCGCCTCGGGCGAGATGTGGCCGATCAGGATGCCGTGGCTCACGCCCGAGAAGCGGCCGTCGGTGATCAGCGCCACGTCCTCGCCGAGCCCGCGCCCCTGCAACTGGATGGTGAGCATCACCATCTCCGGCATGCCCGGCCCGCCGACCGGCCCGACATTGCGCACCACGATCACGGTTCCCTTGGCGATCTCGCCGGCGCGGATCGCCTTCATCGTATCGGCTTCGGAGTCGAAGACGCGCGCGGTGCCGTGGAACTCGCCCTTCTCCAGCGTCTTGCCCGAGAGTTTCAGCACGCAGCTCTCCGGTGCCAGATTGCCCTTGAGCACGCTGATGTGGTTGTTGGCCGCGGCGACGGGGTTCGAGACCGGACGGATGATGTCCTGGTCGCCGAGCTGGTCGAGCGTCGGCACCGCGACGAGGTTCTCCGCCAGCGTCTTGCCGGTGACGGTGAGCACATCGCCGTGCAGCAGCCCCGCGCGCAGCAGCTCCTTCATCACCACCGGCACGCCGCCGATCGCGTGCAGGCTGGTCATGGCGTAGGGGCCGTGCGGCTGCAGCCTGGAAAGCAGTGGGATGCGCTCGCCGATCGCCTGGATGCGCTCGATGGTGATCGGCACCTGCGCCTCGCGCGCGATCGCCAGCATGTGCAGGTACATGTTGGTCGAGCCGCCCATGGCATAGACCGTGGCGATCGCATTCTCGAAGGCACGTTCGGTCATGATGTCCCGCGGCCGGATACCGGCTTCGATCAGGCGGTAGAGCGCATCGACCGAGGCCCTGGTCTGGGCGCGCACGTCGGCATGGATGTCGCTTTGCGCATTGTAGTCGGCGGGATGCGAGGCGCCGCGCGGCAGCATCATGCCGATCGCCTCGGCGGTCGTGCTCATGGTGTTGGCGGTGAACATCGCGCCGCAGGTGCCGGATCCGGGCAGAACGTTGCGCTCGAGCTCGAGCAGCTCGGCTTGCGAGATGCGGCCGGCCTCGGCGGCGGCGCGACCCTCGGCATAGTCCATGATGGTGAGGTTGGTGCCCTTCTTGGCCCACGGCCCGAACGACACGCTGCCCGGCGAGCTGGTGCCGGGATAGAGCACCAGGCCGAAGGCATTGGTGCGGGCGAGCGGCATCAGCGCCGCGGCGCCGGTCTTGTCGCAGCCCGAGATGACGATCATGGCGTCGCCGTGATGGGCGTAGTGGCCGATCTCGAAGCAGTCGGCGGCGACGTCGCGCGACACCAGGCTGTAGCCCGCGGTCGGCGTGCCTTGCGTCAGCGCATCCGACACCGCCGGCGCGCCGACGATCAGACCGGTGCCGCCGCGCTCGCCGATCAGCTCGACCAGCAGGTCGGTGATCTGGCGCACGCGGTTGTTGCAACGATGGGCGTTGGTGTAGGCGCTGGCGATGGTGACGACGGCGTTGGTCTGCGCCGCGCGATCGGGATCGAAGCCGGCCGCGCGCACTTCGGTACGGGCCTTCTTCCAGTAGGTGCTGCTGTCTTGCGTCATGGGTCATCGATTATGGCGGTTCGGATCGGCGGCGCAAAGACGGCGCGAACGGCGAGGGCGCGCGCCGGTTCCGACTCGAATCGCGAGGCATCGGTGCGATGCCGACCGTCGGTCGTCGCGGGGGAAATCACCGATTGGTCCCTTCATCGCTGCGCACGCGTGCCCGAGGGTGTTGCTTCGATCTGGCAAGCGGAGGAAGGCAATGACCTCGCCGCCGATGACGGCACTCGGGTTGGGACTGCTGTGCCTGGGCCTGACGGCCTGCGCCGAGCGATGGCCGGTCGCGCATTCTTCGGATAGTTCGCTATCGGCATTGTTGACGAATGGTGACGATGACTCCTGCGCAGGCAGCGGTGGCGCTGGAGCTGGTGGTGCCGGAGGCGGCGGTGCAGGAGGCGGCAGCGGTGGTGGCGCTGGAGGTTCTGGCGGTGGTGCTGGCGCGGGCAGCGGCGGCGCCGGTGCCGGAAGTGGTGGCGCCGGATCGGGCGGTGCTGGTGCGGGTAGTGGCGGCGCCGGTGCCGGAAGTGGTGGTGCCGGATCGGGCGGTGCTGGTGCGGGTAGTGGCGGCGCCGGTGCCGGAAGTGGTGGTGCCGGATCGGGCGGCGCTGGTGCGGGTAGTGGCGGCGCCGGTGCCGGAAGTGGTGGTGCCGGATCGGGCGGTGCTGGTGCGGGCAGTGGCGGCGCCGGTGCCGGAAGTGGTGGTGCCGGATCGGGCGGCGCCGGTGCGGGCAGTGGCGGCGCCGGCTCGGGAAGCGGTGGTGCTGGCGCCGGCAGTGGTGGCGCAGGTGCCGGCAGCGGAAGCGCGAGCAGCGGTGGCGCCAGTGGCGCCGGCGCGGGCAGCGGATCGAGTGGTTCGGGTGCGGCGTCCGGAGGTGCCGCGGGCAGTGGAGCTGCAGGTGCAGGAGCCAGCGCAGGCGCGGCCAGTGCGGGCGCAGCAAGCTCAGGCGCAGCCGCCGGTGCGGCGGGCGCTGCCGGCGCCGGTGCCACGGGACCCGGAGCGGGCGGCAACTCAGCGATGGGCGACGGTGGCGTGGGTTACGCGCCGCGCGATATCGATGTCCTGCGCGCCCGTCGCGGCGGGGCGGCCGGCAGCGACGCGGCGGGAACCAGCCAAAGCCTGCTGGCTGGACCGGCGGGATCGGCGCCGGGCACCGCGCCGACCGGAGACGCCGGCGGCATCTATTCGCTGCGCGGAGTCTATTTCAGTCCCCAGCAATTCAGCAGCACCGCGGATTGCCTGACCGCCGCGTCGGCGCAGGGACTGCCGCTCGACCTCTGCCGCTGACCCACGCCGCGCGGCGCCGCGATGATGACGTGGGCAGCGTTCCTCTCCGACGAGATCGCCGAGCGGCGCGGGCGCTTGCCGTCGGTCGCCGCCATCCTGTCGGGCCTGCTTCATGCCGGCCTGATCGGCGCCGCCTTCGCCCAGCTGCCGTGGACGTCCCCCGAGGCGAGCGCCTGGGGCGGCGTCGACGTCACCATCGCCTTTGCGCCGCAGGTCGAAGAGGTGTCCGCCAGCGCGCTGGAGCCGCAGGCCGTGACGCCTGATCCGGCACCGGCCACGCAGTTGCTGCTCAGCGAGCCGGCGCCCGCCGAAGCCTCGTCGGCCGGCGACGTTCCCGAAACGGCGCTGCAGCCGTCGATCGCGGCCGAGCCGCCGCAGCCGGATGTGAGCGCCGCGCTGGCGCCCGAGCAGCCGTCGCTCGAGAAGATGGTGCCCGCCACCGACGCACCTCCTGCCGTCGACGCGCACGACTTCGCGCGCGCCAAGCCCATACCGGCGAGCCCCCCCGCGCAGCATCGCCCACAGGTGGCGGCCGTCCAGCTGCCCTCGGCCCGGCATGGCCCGCCGGATGTCCGGCCGGTTGCCACGGCCCCGAGCGGTCCGCCACCGGCCGCGGCACTCAAGAGCGACGCCGCGCAGCAAAAGGCCGAGGAGGATTACCTCTACCAGATCGTGCGGAAGATCTCGCAATACCGGTTCTATTCGCGCTCGCAGGAGAACGTGCCGCGTGGGCTGGTGGTGACCCGCATGACGATCGCGCGCGACGGCCGGCTGCTCGATGTCGCGCTCGTCAAGTCGAGCGGCTTTCCCAATCTCGACAATGCCGTCGTCGAGACCATCCGCCTGGCGTCGCCGTTTGCGCCGCTGCCGGGCGACCTCGCGCAGGATCGCAAGACCTTCATCGTCCCGGTCAATTACACGCGCGAGCGTTGAACGGATTACTCCGGCGCCCAGCGGCGATCGGCGCGCAGGGCCGAGTCCTCCGGCAGGAACAGCAGGTCGATGTGGCCGGTCGCGCCGTCGAGCGGCCGGGGCACCAGCGCCAGCACGTCGGCAACGACGAAGCCGTGGCCGTGCATGAAGTGCACGATGTCGTGCAGCTCGGCGCCGGCTTTCAGCGTCGACAGCGTGCTGGCCTCGACGATGACGACGTCGATCTCGGCGAGCTTTTCGGTCATGCCCTGCAGCACCATCAGCTCGGCGCCCTGGACGTCGATTTTGCAAAGGGCGGGCCGCTCGAACTGCCCGATCAGGCTGTCGAAGCGGCGCAGCGGCACGACGTCGTGCCGCACGACGTCGCGCGCGCCCTGGTCCTCGAACAGCGTGGCGGCCTGGATGTCGGGCCGGATCTCGATCGTCGTTTCGTCGTCGCGGTCGCCGAGCGCCACGCTATGGACCTCGCAACGCAGCTCGCGGCTCAGCCGCTTCATGTAGTGCAGCGATTCCGGCGTCGGATCGATCAGGTGATAGAAGGCGTCGGGAAACGCCCGATAAAGAGGGTAGGTGCCGAACGCCACGCCGACGTCGAACACCGTCGCCGGTGCGAGACCGTACCGGTCGAGCAGCGTGAGCGAGCGCTGCCATGACGGCGCGACCGGCCGGCGGCCCGGCAGGTGATTGAGCCACGGCCGCAGCAGCCCCTTGAAGCGGTCGATGAACGGGTTCTCGTGCGGCCGGTGCTGGCCGCGCAGGGCATCCGAAAAGCGCATGCCCGGAGACTTAGCGACGACGGCCGGCCGCGGGTGTGACAAAGGGGAGGCTGCTGCCGCTGCCGCGTGTGTGACAGCGCTGTGACTCGTCGCGATTGCGTTACTCGACAGGACCGACGATTGGGCTATCGTCCGGCTGCGGCACGTGGGGACGCGCCGCTTTTGGGGAAGAGGGGAGCGCCGCTCGCCAATGCGGCGCTTGTTGGGTGGTGCCGTGCAGCACTCGTTGAGCCTCGACGCGATTCGCGTCAGTCGCATTCGACTCGTGCGAACCGTCGGTCCGTCCGGAAATGTCATGGCGTGGGTGCCGTCGGAGCCGCGGCCCGTCTTCGGTCCGGCGGTGCTCCTGCATCCCGAGCCCGAGCGCTTCTTCGAGCAGCGGCTGCTGAGCTTCGCCTCGCTGCTCGGCATCTGCGTGGCCGCCGGCTATGTCGCGTCGCGCATCACCGGTTGGTAAGTCTTACGGCAGGCTGTCGAGCTCTGTCGGCACAATCCCGCTGGGCCTCTGGCCGTGATTGCGTTCGCCATGGTTGATGGCGGACCCGGCGTACTTCTAAGCCGCGTCCATAGGCGTCCAGCCACACTGGCGGAGCAGGATCCGATCCGGAGCGAAGGGCCGCCTTCCGGTCGGGTTCTGAATCGGCGATGATTCCATTATTCTGGCCGCGATGTCGAAGCTGCTCCTTATCCGCCACTGCCAGTCGACTGGGCGGCATCCGGACGCGCCGTTGAGCGAAGCCGGCGCCAAGACCGCGGGAGGGCTGATCACCCGACTCCATGACCTGGCGCCAGACGCCGTCTACTCTAGCCCCTATGAGCGGGCGCACGCGACAGTTCGGCCCTTCGCGATCTCGGCTGGCTTGTCAGTTGGGCTCGATGACCGGCTTCGCGAGCGGGCGCTCTCGGACAGGGATCTTGAGGACCGGTTGGACCACGTCCGCCGGTCGTTCGCCGAGCCGGACTACCGTGCGCCAGGCGGAGAGAGCCTCAATCAGACGAAGCAACGCGCCATCGCCGCCTTGACCGACATTGCCGCCGCGGGCCATCGGCTGCCGGCCGTCTCCAGCCACCGCAACTTGATCGCTTCCGTACTACGATCGATGGATACGGCGTTTGGTTTCGAGCAATGGCAAGACTTGCGTACCCCCGACCTGTTCGAAGTAGAACTCGACGCCGGTCGGCCGATCAGGTTCGTGCGACTGGACGCCCTACGGCGCTTCGCGGGGCAGTGACGCGGCCCCCGCCGGATGGATACCCGGCTCGCTGCTGGCGTCGAGTAGCGGTCCGTCCCGAGCATTCAATGGTGAATGGCGGGGATGCTCAGTTATTCTTGCGAACAGTGCCGAGAACTGTGGCATTTTGGCGTGGGAATGGCGGACCCGGCGAGATTCGAACTCACGACCTCTGCCTTCGGAGGGCAGCGCTCTATCCAGCTGAGCTACGGGTCCGGCGCGGCGGAAGATAGCGGAGGGGGCTTGCGCCCGCAATGTGCCGCTGCGGGCTGCAAATCGCCCGAAATCTGCGAATTCCTCAGCCCAGCGCCGCCGCGACCTCCTTGAAGCGGCGCAGGGTCGCGATCTGGTCGTCGACGCTGGGCATGCGGTACATCGGATAGAGCATCACGATCCTGGCGCCGAGCCGCTTCCAGCCCTCTCCCGCCTTCAGCCAGGCGTCGGGATTGGCGTCATCGAAGCGCAGCCAGCCCTCGAGGCCGAACTTGGCCGGATCGCGGCCGTGCGCCTTCATGTGCTTGTGCAGCATGGCGATCTTGGGCTCGGCCACCTCGGGCGTCATGATCGGCATGTAGCCGTCGCCGATGCGGGCGGCGCGCTTGACCACCGCATCGGACGAGCCGCCGAACCAGATCGGGATCGGCCGCTGCACCGGCACCGGCAGCATGGTGACGTCGACCAGGGTGTGGAAGCGGCCGCGGAAGGTCACCTGGTCCTCGGTCCACAGCTTGCGCATCACCTCGATCTGCTCGGCCTGGCGGGCGCCGCGGGTCTTCCAGTCCTCGTTCAGCGCCTCGTACTCGACATGGTTCCAGCCCACGCCGACGCCGAGCCTGAGCCGCCCGCTGCTCAGGATGTCGACCTCGGCCGCCTGCTTGGCGACCACGCCGGTCTGGCGCTGCGGCAGGATCAGCACGCCGCTCACCAGCTCGACTTTCTTGGTGACGGCGGCGATGAACGCCATGGTCGTGAAGGTCTCGTGGAACGGGTCGTGCTCGCTGTAGGTCGGCTTCCAGTCGCCGCGCGGCGCGGCGCCGAACACGTGGTCGGCGACCTCGATGCCGTCGAAGCCGAGATCCTCCGCCGCCTGCGCCCAGTCGCGGATCTTCGCCGGATCGGTGCCGATGTCGCGCGTCGGGAAGAGGGCATTCAGCTTCATCGATTCCTCCGTCAGACCTGGCGTGTCTCGCGTTTGTACGAAGCCGCCGCGCGCTCGACCAGCGCCTTGCGGTCGATCTTGTTGGTGCCGGCGAGCGGCAGCTCGGCGACGAACCACACCGCCCGCGGATGGGCATAGGCTGGCCCGTTGTCGAGCGCGAAGCGGCGCAGCGCATCCTCGCTCGGCGTCGTGCCGGGCTTTGGTACCACGAAGGCGACCGGCAGCTGGTACTTGATCGCGTCGGCTACCGGCACGACGCAGACCTGCGCCACGTCGGGATGCCGGCCGAGCAGCTTCTCGACCTCGCCGGGATAGACGTTCTCGCCGCCGCACTGGAACATGTCGTCGGCGCGGCCGACGAAGGAGTAGAAGCCGTTGGCATCGCGGCGCATGACGTCGCCGGTGTCGTACCAGCCGTCGATCAGGCGCTTTCGGGTGTCGGCTTCGCGGTTGTAGTAGCCGCTCATCAGCGCCGGCGTGCGGATGTGCAGCACGCCCTGATGGGCGTCGCCATCGACCAGCCTGACCTCGATGCCCTTGCGCGGATGGCCGAGCGCACTCGGCGGCTTGGGTACGCCGTCGGGATGCGGGCCGAAGGCGATCGGCCCCGATTCGGTCGTGCCCCAGCTGTTGGCCGTCTCGGCGTTGGGGAACAGCCGGTGCATCTGCTCGAAGAACTCTGCCGTCGAGGGCGCCGAGCCGGTGACCGCGGTGGTGACCGAGCTGAGGTCGGCGGTGACCAGCGCCTCGGCCTCGCGCATCACCAGCGCCAGCATGGTCGGCACCGAGGTGACCATCGACACGCGATGGCGCTCGATGGCGCGGATGTAGCCCTTCGCCGTGAAGCCGGTCATCAGCACGATGGTGCCGCCGTAAGCCATCACCAGCTTGGCGCTGAACAGGCCGTTCATGTGGAACAAGGGCGCGGCGATGATCACGGCCTTGCCCTCGATCGCCGGCCGCTGCTCGGGCGTGCAGGTGGTCGCCCAGACATAGCCGCCATGGCTGAGCGGCACGCCCTTTGGCAGGCCGGTCGACCCCGAGGTGTAGAGCACCATCGCGGTCTCTTCGGACTTCATCTCGACCGGCGTGAACGCGCCGGGATCGATCAACGACTCGAGATCGGCCAGGGCGAGCGTCGGCACCAGCTCGCGGACCAGCGGGGCACGCTCGTCGTCGGCCACGGCGAGCTTCACGCCCGAGTCCGTCATGATGTGCGCCACCGTCTCGCGCGGCAGCTTGTGGTTGACGCACACCGAGACCAGGCCCGCCGCCATGGTCGCCATATAGAGCACCAGGTAGTCGGCGCTGTTGGCCGCGACGATGGCGACGGCGTCGCCGTGCTTCAGTCCGCGTCGGAGCAGCCCACGCGCCAGGCCGCCGACGCGGGCCCGGGCCTCGCCCCAGGAGAGGCGCAGTTCTTCCTCCGCTTCGGGCGAGAGCTGGATGATGAAGTCGCGATCGTCGGGCGCGTCGGGATCGAGGATGGCGGCGAGATTGGTGATCGTCATGGCGTCCGGCGATGAAACTGCGAGCCGCCGTAGCTCTGATCGGTCGGCACGATCTCCATGAAGCTCACATCCATGCGCTGCGGCGCCGACAGCACGAAGGCGATGGCGTTGGCGATGTCCTCGGCCAGCAGGCTGTCGTAGCCCTCGTAGAAGCGGCGACGGCCCTCCTCGCGGTCCGGCAACAGGGCGAGGTGCGCGCCGGTCTCGACCCGGCCGGGCGCGATCTCGCTGACCCGCACGCCGCTGCCATGCAGGTCGAGCCGCAGGGTGTGGCTGAGGCTGTGGATCGCCGCCTTGGTCATGGCGTAGACCGGCATGCCCGGGAAGACCCAGGTGCCGGCCATCGAGCCGAGATTGACGATGTGCCCGCGCTTGCGCTGCTTCATGCCGGGCACCACGGCGGCGAGGCCGTTCAGGACGCCGCGGATATTGACGTCGACCAAGGCGTCGATGTCCTCGGGCGCCGTCTCCCAAGGCGGCGCCGAGCGCACCAGCGGCGAGGCGTTATTCACCAGCACGTCGGCTTCGATCGGGCCGAGCGCCGCCAGCACCGCGGCGCGGTCGGCGATGTCGAGCGCGACCGGCATGCAGCCGGTCTCCTTTGCCAGCGCGCGCAACCGCTCGGCCGAGCGCGCCACCGCATGCACCGCCAGCCCCAGCTCGCCCAGCCGCCGGACGGTGGCGGCGCCGATACCGCGACTGGCGCCGGTCACGATAGCCGTTCGGTAGGGCGCGGTTCGGTAGGCGGCGGCGGGCATGCTATGGGCATAGCCCAATTCCAGCCGGGGAGTCATTCATGGCCAAGCAAGTGATCCGCGACGGCACCGAGGTGGCGGGCTTCTACGCCCGCGCCGTGAAGAACGGGCCGTTCGTGTTCGTGTCGGGCACCACCTCGCTCGATGCCAAGGGCCGGGTGCAGGGCAAGGATGCCGCCGAGCAGACGGTCGTCACCATGCGCAAGGTCGAGGCCGCGCTGAAGTCGGGCGGCGCGACGCTGAAGGACCTGGTGCGGCTCACCATCTTCGTCACCGACATCCGCGACATGGGCGCGGTGTCGACGGCGCTGGCCAAGGTGCTCAAGAGCTCGGTGGTCAGCTCGACGCTGGTGGCGGTGAGCGCGCTCGCCGTTCCGGGCCTGCTGGTCGAGATCGAGTCGACCGCGGTGGTCGGCTAGCCCCCGCAGGCAGCCACTTTCCCAGCGCCAATTGCAGTCGGGGTGGCGTCCAGATGTAGCCGCAGAATGACGATGATCCGTGCTATATCGCGCCCGGGACAGCGCTCGGCGGGGGCCGAGACTCGGGACAGGGGATTGCAGGGTGTGGGCGCTACTGGCCGATAGGCTTGGGGCGATATTGGCCGCGCATGGCCAAATCGCAAACGAATACCCGTTTTGGTATGGCCTCTATTTCGTCGGCGTTGCCGCAGGCGTGATCGCCGCAGTGGTTCTCCTGTGGCGCGATCGAGCGCCGCAGGCGTTCTGGTGCATCATCGGCGCGATCGTCGTCAGCTTTGCGTTCTCGTGGGGCGACGACAGCTACACCCACATCTACAGGATCGCCGCTCTCGCCGACCAGGTTCGGACGAATTCCTACAGTGCCTTCCTCAGCAGCCCGACCACGGGCGAGGGCGTTCCCACTTTCGTCTTCTACGGGCATGCCTCCTACGTCGTCCCTGTCGTGTTGGACCTCCTGGGCTTCTCGGCAGCTTATGCCTTCAAGATCTGGATGGTGCTGCTCTTCCTGATCATGGCGATCGGCGTCCACGTCCTGTTGTCGGTGGTCGGACCCTCGGGTCAGTCGCGCACGCGCTTCTTCACGGCCGCCATACTTTTCATTTCCGCCAACTACGTCTTTTCGCTGTGGTGCTCCCGTGCCTCGCTCGGCGAGGTCTGGGTCTACATCTTCATGCCCTGGGTCGTTGCGAGCGCGCTGCGGCCGGACGGAGGACGCTGGCTGACATTCTTCCTCTTCCTGCAGATCTGCGGTCACCCCATCGTGCTCGCGCAGAGCCTGGTCGCCGAAGCTCTCGCGGTCTGGTGCCTGTCCGGCCTGATGGTGCTGGGGGTGGCCAGGCGCACCCTGCCGGCGCTGCTGGCGGCGATCCTGCTGGGCATCCCGTTCTGGTTGCCGCAGGCCATTTGGCAGGGCGCGATCCTGGGACCGCAGGCGTTGCCTGTAAAATTCGCGGATTCCTTCCTGACGATCCCGGACATGCTGCGAATACAGCACATCCGTACGATCGGCCTCTGGCTGCCCCTGGCGGTCGTCATGGTTGCGTTCCTGACGGGGAACCGGCTGTCCAAGCGCTTCTGGCTGCCGGTCCTGATCGCCGCTGTCGCGACCGCGCTCGAGACGCGTCCCTTGGCGCCGGTCGCCAGCCATATCCCCACCCTCGATCTCTCGCTGTTCGTCTGGCGCCTGGCCCTGCCGGTGGCGTTCATTCTCTTCGCGGCTCTTGTCGTCGGCCTGCGTGAAGCCCGCGAAACCAGCCCGAGAGGCCTCGTAACGGTCGCCACCCTGGGCGTCATGACCATGACGTTCGTGCTGGTCCAGTCTACGCCGCACCCGGAAGCGCCGCTGGGCCGAGAATGGCGGGAGGACCGCTACGTCCTTCAGAACTTCGACCGCTATGACGGCGGTATCTGGGGCGTTCGCGAGTATTGGCCGCGGTACGACAGGACCACGACGGACTGCGAAGTATCGGCGGCCGCCCGTGTCTCCTACCGGGACCTCCAGGCGGGCGTCGAGGCAAAGGCTCCCTATTTCCTGGTCCGCCACGGACCCGTGGGGCTGGTCGATTATGTCGCCAACGGTATCCTCATTCGGCCGCGCGCCTGCGGCGAGGACCTGATTCTCGGGCCGCTTCCCGTGGGCGCCCGTGTCGCGGTCTCGGAGGGGCGGATGAATTGGCTGAGCCTGATGCGTGCGGTCGATTTCCTGCTGGCGCTGCTCATGATCCTCTTCCTGGGGCGCCACATCGGGCTCGTGCGTGACCGAACGGCCGGGATGCCGGTCGTCGGACGGCTTCGTCCGCGAACGAGAGATCGATGAAGTGGACGCTCCGTGACGCGAGTGCCCCGGCTCTCGCGTTGGCGTGCTTCGTCCTGCTGCACTGGAAGGGATTGGGTCTGACCGTCGACGGCTGGGCTCTTTGGCAAGGTTCGGTTTCGTTGGCGGAACGCGGGACCTACAGCTACTTCTCCGGCACCCCGATCGTCTCTTGGCCTCCGCTCTATCCCCTGTATCTGGGCCTCTGGATCGTCGTCCTTGGCCCGGCGGCCTCGACCGTCGTCCTGGCCGACGGCGTCCTGATCGTTCTTCAGGCCGCAGGGTGGGTCCACTTTGCGCGACTCATCGTCGATTTTCCGGAAGGCCGGCGATTCGGGGCGCATGCCATCGCGCTGGCCGCTTTCATCGCGCTGTTTGCGACCGTCAATCAAAGAGACGTGACGAGCCACAACCTCCTCTACACGCTGTTGCCGTTCTACCTCGGCGCGGTCTGGACGTACGCGCTCGGCCGGTCCACCTCCATCGTGCCGATGCTGGCGCTGGGCGCCGCGCTCCCTCTCGCCCACAGCATGGCGCTCGCGTTCGTGGGCGCCGGGGCTTTCATCGTCGCGATCCTTCCACCCCGCTTGTTTCACCGTCTCGCCCTCGCGGCGCTGATCGTTGCCGCGGCGGTTGCGAGCTGGCTGGTGGTTCGTCTTGCCTTCGGCCACACGGCCAGTCACGTCATCGGCTTTGGCCAGGGCCAATTCAGTCCGGCGACGTATCTCTGGCAGATGGCGGAAGGGACGGGATGGCTGCTGGCGCCGGCCGCGGACGGGCTCAACTTCGTCGCGCTCGCCTCCTTGCTGGCGTTGGCTGTGCTGGTGGCGCGACGTGAAAAGGCGGTCGCCCTCAGGCTGGGCCTGCTGTTCGTCGGGTGCGCCGCGTCGGGCGTCATCCTGCTGTTCAGCATCGTCTGGATCTTCAACGAGCTCTACGGCCTCTATCTGTTGTTCATTCCGTTCGTTCTCGTGCCGCTCGTCTTCGTTGCAGGATCGCACCTGCGGCCGATTGCGGCGCTGGCGGCGATGCTTGTTGCGCTCATGCCCCAGCTCTACTGGGGCGCCCGATGGATGGACCGCCAACGCCTCGACGTCCGGGCGCTGGGGTTCTCCGAAAATCATGAGTGCTCGATGTTCGTGCCGTTGCGCGCCTATTTGAGCCCGACATACCGGTCGGGCGTGCCCGTCGCCACGGCCCAAGGGCTGTTGATAGCGCCCCCGAGCTTCGAGGACCGCGGCACGCGCGGCCTGTTCTCGCCGAACGTGGACTGCCAGCCGACCGATCGGTGAGGCTGCGCGGGCGTATCCGATCTAAGGGGCCGGCGGCACCGTGTAGCCCTGGGCGCGCAGCACCTTCTCGAGATCGCGGATGCCCTGTTCGTAGCGGCCTTTCTGGCAGTCGATGCCGGCGCTCTGCACGATCATGTTCGGTCCGCCACCGCCTTCGCCGCGGCGCGACAGCGCGCGATCGGCCATCGCGTAGAGCTGATTGCAGCGCGCCTTGAGCTTGTCGTCCTGCGCCTGAGCCACGACGGGCACGGCGCAGAGCGCGGCGGCCGCCAGAAAAAGACAACGCGTCATCGTCGGGTCCCCCACAGCGCGGCGAGCTTGGGCTGCGAGCGCTCGGCGTCGGCGCCGGACGGCAGCGGAGCCCGGTGATCGGCGATCCAGGCGGCGATGTCGGCGGCCACCACCGGGCCCTGCTTGTCGCGCATCAGGAGATGATAGCCTTCCTTGTAGAAGCCGAGCCGCGAATCCTTGCGCGCCGGCATGACCTCGATGGCGGTCTTCATCGCGGCCGTCGGCACCAGCCGGTCGCCCATGCCGTGCAGCATCAGGTAGGGCAGGCGGATGCGCTCGGCCGAATCGCGCGCGGCGTCCATCAGGTCGACCAGGCCGTAGCCCATGTCGACCCGCGGCTGGCGCAGCATCAGCGGATCGTTGCGCAGCTTCTCGAGGGTCTTGGGATTGTCGGTCGGCTTGAAGTCGATCGAGGTCGGGCCGGCCGGCAGCCACGGGATGGTGTGGGCGAAGAACCACAGGCCGGCGCTGGCGAGGGGCCCGATCTCCTCGCGGCCGCGCAGGGCGGGCGCGCTCAGCACCAGCCCGTCGGCCACGAGGCCGCGGTCGGCGGCGACCAGCGCCACCGCGCCGCCCATGCTCTCGCCCACCAGGTAGAACGGCACGCCGGGATGGCGTTCGTGCACCAGGGCTGCGACCGCCAGCGCATCGCCGACCAGGGTCTCGGTGCCGGGCCAGCGGCCACGGCTCGGGCTCTTGCCGAAGCCGCGCTGGTCGTAGGCGTAGGTGACGATGCCGTGCTTGGACCAGACCTTGGCCGGCTCGTCGAAGGCGTCGCGGTAGTCGCCGAAGCCGTGCAAACCCAGGATCACCGTGCGGGGGGCCGCCTTGTCGGCCGCCGGCCAGACCGCGAGCGGCAGGACGGTGCCGTCGGCCGCGACATATTTGTCCGCCGTCAGGTAGGGGATCGTCGCCCTCTCGCCCGCCGGAACCACCGTCGGGGAGCATGCGCCGAGCATGACCGGAGAGAGGGCGGCGGCTATCATCCGCCGGCGTCCAAGGAGACCAGGAATCGTGACCGAGCCTTTCGAAACCATCACCGTCGACACCGACCGCGTTGCCTGTGACGGCGGCGGTGGCCCGCTGGGGCATCCCAAAATCTACCTCAATCTCGGCGCCGAAGGGCGGGTCGAATGCCCTTATTGCAGCCGGGTCTTCGAGCTGCGCGAGGGCGCCGAGCCGCACGAGCATGCGCACTGAGAGCCGGTCCCTGTGAAGCAATCCATGAAGCAGCTCGGTGAAGGCTGGAACTGGCGCGATCTTTCGATCGGCGACAAGTTCACCACCTACGGCCGGACGCTGTTCGAGGCCGACCTCCTCAACTTCGTGACGCTTTGCGGCTTTTCCGAGGAGCTGTTCACCAACAAGGAATACATCGCCGGGCATGCACCCATGCGCGGTGGGCATCCCGTGCCGGGCGCGCTGGTCTATTCGATGGCCGAGGGGCTGGTGATCCCGACCACCCTGCAGGGGACCGGGCTCGCCTTCCTGTCGATGGGCTTCGACATCAAGGGGCCGACCTACGTGGGCGACACCATCCATGTCGAGATCGAGGTGACGGAGATCAAGCCGACCTCCAAGAACCCGACGCGCGCGCTGGTGCGCACGACCAACGAGGTGAAGACCCAGCGCGGCGAGACCGTGCTGGTCTACACGCCGCTCAGGATGATGCAGGGACGCTAGCTATGGCCAAGGTCGCGGTTGAGAAGGAAGGCTCTACCACCGTCGTCTCGATCGATCGCTTCGCGGAAGCGCGCAACGCGGTCGATCCCGAGACGGCCGGGCTGCTGCGCGAAGCCTTCCTCGCCTTCGACCAGGACGAGGCGCAATCGGTCGCGATCCTGACGGGCCGCGGCGGCACCTTCTGCGCTGGCGCTGATCTCAAAGCGGTCGCCGGGCGCAGCAGCACGCCGGTCTTCAATCCCGAGGCGGCGGGCCCGATGGGGCCGACGCGGCATTTGCTCACCAAGCCGGTGATCGCCGCGGTCGAAGGCTATGCGGTCGCGGGCGGGCTCGAGCTCGCGTTGTGGTGCGACCTGCGGGTGGCGTCGGAGACGGCGAAGTTCGGCGTGTTCTGCCGGCGCTGGGGCGTGCCCTTGATCGACGGCGGCACGGTGCGGCTGCCGCGGCTGATCGGCCACAGCCGTGCGCTCGACATGATCCTGACTGGCCGCGAGGTCGGCGCGCGCGAGGCGTTCGACTGGGGCCTCGCCAACCGGCTGGTGCCGGAGGGCCAGGCGCTGGCCGAGGCCAAGGCACTGGCCGAGCAGGTCGCGAAGTTCCCGCAGGTCTGCATTCGCTCGGATCGCCGCTCGTCCTACGAGCAATGGACCCTCGAGCAGCGCGAGGCACTCACCAACGAGGCCCGATTGGGCATGCCGGCGCTGCTGGCCGAAGCCCAGAAGGGCGCGGCGCGCTTCGCCTCCGGCAAGGGCCGCGGCGGCGACTTCGGGAACATCTGAGATGCGGCTCGACAAGGATCCGCTCGACGTCGCGCTCGACATCAAGCGCCACTTCGCGCGCACCGTGGCGAGCCGCGACAAGCCGGCCAAGATCGACGGCGGCTACGTGCTGGGCGTCGTCCTGTGGTGGCTGGTGATCTTCGCCGGCGTGTCGGTCGCCGGCATGGGCTGGATCGGCGCCGCGTTGCTGGCGACGATGCTGGCCGGCTTCTGGCCGATCCTGACCCGGTCCTAGAGCGATTTCCGAGCAGATGGACCCGCGAGCGGTTCCATCTGCTCGGAAATGCGCGCACGGGGGGTGTTGTTGCAGCAGGCATATTCCGTTCGGCTGATTCCAGCCGAACGGAATATGCTCTAGGGAGCGCTTCCCACGGGCTTCCCACCAACTTCCCACCCGCGTGGGAAGCCTTCGATGCCCATTCCATAAGGGTTTTCAGCGATTCTTCTCACTTCCCGCCACCCCTCTGGCACCTACGGCACCAGCACGGCCTTGCCGACGACGGCGCGGTCCTCGATCAGCTTGAAGGCCTTCACCCAGTCGGCGAGGTCGTACGAGCCCGCGACCAGCGCCTTCAGCTTGCCCTCGGTGTACCAGCGCATCATCTCGTCCTGCGCCGCCATCACCATGGCGCGGCGCTGCGCCAGCGCGGCGGCCTCCTTGGGCGACGGCTCGGTCTTGCCGCCCCAGCCGTTCCAGTAGCCGTAGTAGAAGCCGATCACCGTCACGTTTTTGACTAGCAGGATGTTGGCCGGGATCTGCGGGATCGTGCCGCTGGCGAATCCCATCGGGATGAGGCGGCCCTCGGGCGCGATGCAGCGCAGCGAGGCGTTGAAGGCATCGCCGCCGACCGGGTCGTAGATCACGTCGGCGCCGCGGCCGCCGGTCAGCTCCAGCACCTTCGCGCGCAGGTCCTCCTTGCGGTAGTCGATCAGATGATCGGCGCCGGCCGACTTGGCGGCCACGAGCTTGTCGGCGCCGCCGGCCGAGGCGATCACGACCGCGCCCATCGCCTTGCCAACCTCGATGCCGGTCAGGCCCGAGCCGCCGCCCGCGCCATGCACCAGCAGCACCTCGCCCGGCAGCAGGTTGGCCTTCCAGCGTAGCGCGCCGTAGGCGGTCGGATAGAGCGTCGGGAAGTTGGTCGCCTCGGCGTAGGGCAGGCCGTCGGGGATCGGGATCGCGTTGGCGGCGATGGTGGTGCAGAACTCGGCGAAGCCGCCGCGGCTGCCGCCGGTGGCGACGCGCTGGCCGACCTCGAGGGTGGTGACGCCGTCGCCCAGCGCCACGACCTCGCCGGCGATCTCGTTGCCGGGCACGAAGGGGAGCGGCGGCTTGTTCTGGTGCTTGCCCTGGACGCCCAGCATCGCGGCGAAGCTGACGCCGGCGGCGCCGACCTTGACCAGGATTTCGCCGGGGCCGGGCGCCGGCTTGGGGACGTCCTCGAGCTTCAACGAGTCGATCGGCCCGTACGCATGACACACCAACGCGCGCATTCTCACTTCCTCTCGAACGATCCGTGCCGGCCTTCGCCCGATGCGAAGCGCGCCGCGCCGGTCTGCGATTCGCGGCGGCGCGCCTCGAGCGACAGCTCCATCTCGCGCTGGATCGCGTGGGCCTGGTCGCGGTCGAAGCTCTCGTAGGCCGACTGACGGTCCGACGTCATCGCGATCGGCGGAAATCCCGCGATCTCCGCCGCGAGCTTCTCCGCTTCGGCGCGGGTCGTGCCGCGCGCGACCTTGCGCGTGGCGAGCCCGATCGCAACAGCCTCGTCGGCGCCGACGGCGCGGCCGGTCAGCAACATGTCGAGCGCACGGCCCTGACCGACGATGCGCGGCAGCCGCACGGTGGTGCCGTCGCTCATCGGCACGCCCCAGCGGCGCGAGAACACGCCGAACACCGCCGTGTCGTCGACGATGCGGATGTCGCAGAACAGCGCGACGCCCAGCCCACCGGCGCAGGCATGGCCTTCGACCGCGGCGATCACCGGCTTCGACAGGGTGCTGCGCAACGGCCCGTCGGCACTGCCGGCCCACGGGAAGTAGTCGGTGCCGCCGCCCAGCTCCTTGAGATCGGCGCCGGCGCAGAACGCACCGCCTGCGCCGGTCAGCACGGCGACGCGCGCGTCGGCATCGGCCTCGAAGGCCTTCAGCGCATCGGCGAGGCCGTGCGCGGCTTCGTTGTCGAGCGCGTTCTTGGATTTCGGGCGGTTGATGACGATCGTCGTCACCGGACCGTTGCGCTCCACCAGAATCCTGTCGGTCATCGTACGGTTGCCAACTCGTCCTCGAGCTGCGCGTTGGAGCGGCGCGGGCTGCGGAAGTACCACCAGTTCGATTCCGGGGTCCATTTCTCCTTGCGCTGCGTGCCGTGGCCCCAGACGCAGCGGCGAAACGGCCGCGTGTTGGCCTGGAACGCCTTGTCGGCATCGTCGAGCTTCAGCGCGTGGTCGCCCATCTCCTCGCGGCTGAACATCGGCAGCGCCTCGAGGATCAGCTCGCGCACGTCGACGTCGTTGCGCCAGTTGTCGAGGTCGAAGGTGTAGTCGTTGCGCTCCAGCTCGGCAGCGAGCTCCGACCACTGGTCGATCAGGTCGCGCAGCTCGCTCACGTCCGGCGGGCCCATCGGTATCGGTGGCTTCATTCGGCGCCCCGCTCGGCCTGCCGCCGGTAATAGCGCTCGCCGTCGTTGGGCTTGAAGAAGGTGCGGATCGTGCCGTTGGGGTTGAAGGCGATGAAGGCGCCGGTCTGGCGGTCGAACCGGGTGGTGACGCCGTCGGCCCGCACCGTCTGCAACACCGGCCCGCCGACCGCCGCGTCGCGCAGCAGCTGGGCCTGGCGCAGGTAGTCGTGCCGGGTGATGGTGCCGAACTCCGCGCCGTGCTTGCGGTAGTGCTCCTCGAGCCGCCGTTCGTCGACGAAGCCGATATTGGCGCGGTCCCGCGCCTCGGCCGCCGGAGCGGCGGCGATGTCGCGCCGGTCGAGGCGCTGGCCGCGCTCCTCGACATGGGTCCAGTAGACGAAGATCGCAAAGGCAGCGAGCGCCGCCGTGATCAGACGGCGCCACGGCAGCGGTCCCCTTCCGCCTCCAAACTGGCGCGAGATCATGGCGCTCATTGTGCGCCGCCCTTGACCCAGCGCGCAATCAGCCGGCGCTCGGCCTCGGTGATGTTCGTCAGGTTACCCGGCGGCATCACCCGCGTGACCCAGACCTGCTGGTTGATCATGCCGGCGCGGCCGCGCAGCTCCGTCTCGGTCTCCAGCACCACGCCCTTCGGCGGGGTGGCAAAGCCTTCCTGCGTCGGCTTGGTGGCGTGGCAGGGCTGGCAGCGCGCCTGGAACACCGGCTTCGCTTCGGTGAACGCGGCGGGCGGGCCGATATCGACCGCCGGCCGCGGCAGCGACACGATCGCCGTCAGCGCCAGCATCACCAGCCCGGCCGCCAGCACCAGCGGATCCTGCTGCCCCTTGTGACGCTGCACGAACCAGACGCGGATCAGCGCGCCCGCCACCGAGATCATCAGCAGCAGCACCCAGTTCCACTCATGCCCGTAGAGGCCCGCGTAGTGGTTGCTGATCATGGTGAACAGCACGGGCAGGGTGAAATAGGTGTTGTGGACCGAGCGCTGGCGGCCCATCAGGCCGTACCTGGGGTCGGGCGTGCGGCCTTCCTGCTTGGCCTTCACCAGCTCGCGCTGGCCCGGGATGATCACGAAGTAGACGTTCAGTACCATGATCACGCCGAGCATGGCGCCGAAATGCAGGTAGGCGCCGCGGCCGGAGAAGATGTGGCAGAGCGCCCAGGCGGCGATTGCGCAGTACAACGCCACCAGCCCGCCCAGCACGGCCTCGTCGTCGCCGAACGCCGAGCGGCACAGCCAGTCGTAGACCAGCCAGCCGGCGACCAGGAAGGCGGCACTGATCGCGATCGCCTCCCATTTGTCGAGCGGCATCACCGCGGGATCGATCAGCGCCACCTCGGCGCCGTGCCAGTAGACCAGCACCAGCAGCAGGAAGCCGGTGATCAGGGTCGAGTAGGCTTCCCACATGAACCAGTGCAGCTCGGGCGGCAGCGTCGCGGGCGCGACCTTGAACTTCTTGGCGGTGTAGAAGCCGCCGCCATGGACGGCCCAGACCTCGCCGCCGATGCCTTTGTCGGCGTCGGCCGGGTCGAGCGGCGCGTGCAGGTGGTTGTCCAGCCAGATGAAGTAGAACGAGGCGCCGATCCAGGCGATGCCTACGATCAGATGCGCCCAGCGCAGCACGAGATTGAGCCAGTCGGCGAGGAAAGCGGCGTCCACGGGCTTCCCTCCTACCGGCTTTGCCGATGGGCTGGAAGTCCGCCGAGTCCGGGCGCTTCGGACTCGTTCGATGCCGATGGCACAAGCTTTTTACGGCAAAGTCCGGAGTTCGGGAGCATCCCCGCGCCCCGCGCGCGAGATTCTTTTCTTGGCGATGGTGGTGGGCGGTCGGTCATGTATGGGGTGAAGTTCTGCATGGTTGCCGCAGGATAAGCCGCCCGCGCGCGTGGACCTAATAAGGGCAATGGACGCGAGGAAAAGGCCCGGAATCCGCGCCGAGAGTCGCGGTCCATCGCCCATAATAAGACTCCAAAAACCCTCTCCATCCACAGGGGAGGGTGGCGCTCTACCCGCCGAACAACTCCACCGCGATGGAGCAGGCGTGGCCGATTCCGAACGGCGGCGTCGGCACGCGAGGCGTTGATCAGCATCAGCAGGGCGGCGACGAATGGCGTGCTCATGGCTTGCCATTGTGTCGACCGGCGCGGCAGGATCGCGGTGCAACGGAGGCTGAAATGAAGACGATCGACGCGTTTCGCAGCAGCCTTTCCGCCGACGCACCGCCCGAGGTCGCGCCGGCGCTGCAGGCGCTGTGGTGGCTGGCCAAGGGCAACTGGGACGCCGCGCACCGGGTCTGCCAGGGCCACGAGGACCAGGACGACGTCAACTGGGTGCACGCTCATCTGCACCGCCAGGAGGGCGACCTGCGCAATGCCGGCGGCTGGTACAGCCGCGCCGGCAAGCCGATGCCCGACGGCGCCGTGGCGCTCGAGGAGGAGTGGGCTTTGCTGGCGGCGGAGTTCCTGGCGCGAGCGTAGCTCGCACCGTGCCGTTTGCGCGCCTCGTCAGGTGCCTTTCTATTAGTGCCGGCTTATTTCGGCGCGCCCGACCACCATGTGATGGACCTCGTCCGGCCCGTCGGCGAAGCGGAGGTGGCGCTGGTTGACGTACATCTCCGACAATGGCGACCACTGCGAGATGCCGGTGGCGCCGTGGATCTGGATCGCCTGGTCGATGATCAGACAGACCTTCTCCGGCACCATCGCCTTGACCATGCTGACCCAGACGCGGGCCTCGCGGTTGCCCAGCACGTCCATCGCCTTGGCGGCCTTGAGCACCATCAGGCGCATCGCCTCGATCTCGATGCGGGCGCGGCTCACCAGCTCGAGGTTCTTGCCGAGCTGGATGATCGGCTTGCCGAAGGCGGTGCGGGTGGCGCCGCGCTTGACCATCAGCTCGATCGCCTTCTCGGCGGCGCCGATCGAGCGCATGCAGTGATGGATGCGGCCGGGGCCGAGCCGGACCTGGCTGATCTCGAAACCGCGGCCCTCGCCGAGCAGGATGTTGGCGGCGGGCACGCGGCAGTTCTTGAAGCGCAGGTGCATGTGGCCGCGCGGTGCGTGGTCGTGGCCGAACACGGTCATCGGGCCCACGATCTCGAGGCCGGGCGTGCCGATCGGCACCAGGATCTGCGACTGCTGGAACTGCGGCGAGGCGTCGGGGCTGGTCTTGACCATGACGATCATGATCTTGCAGCGCGGATCGCCGGCGCCGGAGATGTAGTACTTCTCGCCGTTGATCACCCATTCGTCGCCGTCCAGTTCGGCGCGCGTGGCGATGTTCTTGGCATCGGAGGAGGCGACGCCAGGCTCGGTCATGGCGTAGGCCGAGCGGATCTCGCCGTTGAGCAAGGGCTTCAGCCACTTCTCCTTCTGCTCGGGTGTGCCGACGCGCTCCAGCACCTCCATGTTGCCGGTGTCGGGGGCCGAGCAGTTGAGCGATTCGGAGGCCAGCGGATACTTGCCGAGCTCGGCGGCGATGTAGGCATAGTCGAGGTTGGTCAGCCCGCGGCCGATCTCCGAGGTCGGCAGGAAGAAGTTCCACAGGCCGGCCCTCTTGGCCTTGTCCTTGGCCTTCTCCAGCAGCTCGAGCTGGCCGGGCGCCCAGCTCCAGCGCTCCTTGCGGCCTTCGCCGAGCTTGAAGAACTCCTCGATCATCGGCGCCACGTTCTCGTCGATATGCGCCTTGACCGCGTCGAACAGCGGCTGCGACTCCTTCGACATGGCGAGGTTGTTCAGCTCGGCCTCGAGGTCGGGGCGCTTGGGCTTCGAGCCAGCCTTGGACTGGGCGGCGACGTGGACGTTCACGGGTGTCTCCTCTCTATGGTCTGGGGAGACCCTAGACGAGATTCGGCAAGGGCGAAATCGACGTCCACGGGGCGGAAGGCCACCGCCTGAATCGACGGATTCTAGGTGAGCTTGTATTGCCTCTGAAAGAACGCCGAATGCAGCCCGCCGTCGGGCGGCCTGGCGGCGATATGCTGCGTGATCTGGGCATTCGGTGAACCGTTCCCGGCGACCATCAGCATGACGTGATTGACCGGGATGGTTTTGAGCGCTCCCCGTTTCAACAGTTCATCGAAGATGTCTTCCGGCTGACCCTCGGGAACGGCAATCCAATACCTCAGAGCCTTGAGCATGCCCTGCGTTTCAGGGTCATGCGCCTTGTAGTCACCGGCAACGCAGTGCGTCCCCAGAGTCTCGATCCTGGCGATGCAGATCGGTTCTCCCGCGGCGCCTCGATCTTCTGCGCTGTGGTCGGTATGCAGACCATGCGGTTGGGGCACCGTGAATTTGCCGTACGCATAGTGCCCTTTGCGATAGCGCGCTGAAGGAACGAGCACGCCCATCATTGCATCGACATCGTCGTTACAGAGGCGCACGAAGTTCGCCATCGTGTCGGGAGTTCCGTTGACGAATTTTTCTACGAACCACCTGTCATCGACGTATTCCGTTTTGACGTCGTCGAATTGCTTCGCGTGTTCGTAGATCGTCTTCTTCGCAGCTTCGCGAAAGCGGGCAATTGGTATGGGCAAGTAAGTATGCGCTTCGCGATCATTGAACTTTGCATGCATGCATTCGATGAGAGACCACTGGTCGGGGGAGAACTGCACTGGGTCCAATATCTTCAGTCTAGGCTGCAAGGCCGCCCATGCCTCATGAAGAGGTGTCATGGTGGCGGCGGCAGCGTTCACGACGGCTCCTCTTATGGGGTGGAGGAAACCCTAGACGAGATCGGGCCCCGACGAAATCTCTGGCGAAATCCGCCCTACACGGTCTGCAAGATCCTGTCCTTGGTGATGTCGGGCGCCAACGCCCGGTGCCAATCGGCATCGCGCGCGAAGACGTTCTCGCCGGCCTTGACCGTGTAGTAGCTGGTGCCGGTGCCGACCGGCTGGCTGCCGGCCTCGACGGCCTTCACCGCCTCGCGCAACAGCTTGCGCGCCTGGATGATCGCCTTGTCGGCCGGGCCGAGATGCTCGCGGCTGCGATCGACGATCCGGCCCATGCTTTCCTGCAGGGCACGGTCCTGCTGGTTGATGCCGTCGATGCCGCTGTAGCTCTCGGTCTTCTGGATCGCACGGTCGAGGCCATAGTTGTTCGTCCGGTTCTGCAGCGACCGGAAGGTCTTCGGGTCGACATGCAACGGGCCGTTGCCGAGGCTGCGTTCGAGCCGGTCCCCCGCGGTCAGCGGCGCCTCGGTGGTGCTGTAGATCCAGTTGTAGACCACGCAGGTGTGGTCATCGATCGGCACCCAGATGTGGCCGGCATCGGTCGGCAATCCGCTTTCCGAGCGCGACGGGCGGATCTGGTGGAACGGCATGATGAAGTGATAGGTCCGGACATGGATCTCCGAATCGCCGAGCGGCCGCACGCCGGCGTAGAGATAGCCGTAGTCGGTCAGGTCGACCCGCAGGATCGGCGCCTTGCCGCGCACGAACGGATTTGACGGCTTGATGCCGCCGCGGGTCGAGGTGTCGGTCAGCAGCCGATGCAGGATCGGCGCGTGCGAGGTGTCGATGCCGCCTTCGAGCGCCTGCAGGTAGTTGCATTCCTCGATGACTTTGGTGACGTGGCGCCGGGTTTGCGGCACCTGGGTCCAGGCAAATTTCGGCAAAGGCGGAATCTTCTCGGCAGGCCCGAGGTATGCCCAGACGATGCCGCCGAGCTCGCAGGTCGGATAAGCCGTCAGCCGTACCTTGTGCTTGAACTGATGCTCCTCCGGCTCGTTCAACTGATCGACGCAGGCGCCGGTCACGTCGAACTTCCAGCCGTGATAGACGCAGCGCAGGCCGCACTCCTCGTTGCGCCCGAAGTAGAGCGACACGCCGCGATGCGGGCAATACTCCTCGACCAGGCCGATGCGTCCCTCGGTGTCGCGGAAGGCGACGAGTTCCTCGCCCATCAGCTTGACGCGCACCGGCGCACCGTCCGGTTCGCCGATCTCGCTCGACAGACAGGCGGGGACCCAATAACGCCGCATCGCATTGCCCATCGGCGTTCCGGGGCCGGTGCGGGTGAGAAGGTCGTTCTCTTCCTTGGAGAGCATGCGGTTTCTCCTGGGCTGAAGGGCCTGGACGGATGCTCGTTGACCGAACGGCGTTGCCGCCGGGTATCGACGCACGAAAACACGCACCGTGAGGATAGCCGATGTCGCTATCGTTTGACACATTGACCGGCACGCTGTTTGCAATGCCTCTGCTGATCATGCGTCGCAGAGTGCTTTTCGCAGCATTGCCGGCCGCGTTGCTTGCGGGCCGCGCCCAGGCCCAATCCCAATCCCAGGCCAGACGGCTGGAGTTGACCTGCTATTCCTCCCAGACCCTGGGGGCGACGGCGGCGCAGCTGCTCGTCGACAAGGCGGCCGCGCTTTTCCCAGGCACTTTCCCAGGTCGTAGTGGCCGAGCAGCCGCCCACGATGCCCTTCGCCGCGATCGGCAGAGCCTCGGCCCTCGCATCCTACTATGCGCCGGCGTTCGCGACGGACGAACCCGTCCTCGGCTTGTCCGCCGTGCCGATGCTCGCCGCGACCTTCGATGAGGCCGAGGTGCTGTTGCGCATCGCGCGGCCGGCCTACGCCGCTGCTTTGGCGCGACACGGCCAGATCCTGCTCGCGACAGAACCGTGGCGGCCGGCGGCGTTGTGGAGCACCTTTCGCCTGCGCTCGGCCGGCGATCTTCGCGGCACCCGGTTCGCGCTGGACGCGACATCCTATGCCGGTGCCGGATGGGCGGAGCTGTTCGCCCGGCTGGGGGCGGAGCGCGCCGCCTATACCGAAGCCGAGGTGGTCCTGTCCGGCGGCTACATCCCCAGCGAGGTGCTGGCTCGCGAGTTCGCCTGCGTCACCGAAGTCTTCTTCGCCCAGCAGCTCACCTTCCTGACGGCGAACCGGGAGATGGTCGAGGCCCTGACCGGGGCGCAGCGTGAGGCTCTCGTTGCCGTTGGCCGCGAGATCGAGGCTGACCTGTGGCGCCGGATCAGAGCGTTCGTGCGCCGCGACCAGCAGGAGGTCGCCCACCGGGGCGTCCTGGTGTCCGAGCCTCCGGCCGATGTCCTGCCTGCGCTGCGCAAGGCGGCCGAACCGGACGTCCGGCGCTGGACCGACGCCATGGGCGCGGAGGGCGGGGCCATCCTTGCCAACTATCGTCGCGCGATCGGGTTCTGAGAGGCCGTCAGGCCTCGCCGTGCTGCACCGGGAATTCCTTGCTGTCGGGCATGCCGTGATGTCTATAGCAAAATCGCTATGTTTGAGGTCGAATGGCGCATCAGATGCCAAACCCACGTGACCGTCGGGCAACGCGTGGCGGCGGGAATGTCTTCGAGGATCTTGGTTCCACGATGCCCAGGATCACCTGGCCAAAGCCGAGCTCGTGAGCGAGCTCAAGCATATCGTCGACCGTGAGGGATGGACCCAGGCCCACGCCGCCAAGGTCATGGGCATGGCTCAACCCGACGTGTCGCGGCTTCTGCGAGGCCAGTTCGCCAACTACTCGATCGAACGGATCATGCGCTTCCTCAGGGCCGCCGGCTGCGAGGTCGAGATTGTCGTCCGGCCCAAAGGCAAACGGGCTCAGATCATTCGCCTGGGCGACCGCGAAGCCGCCTGACTGGTTGCGCCGGGATGAGGTAGCATCGTGGAGACGCGCGTTTGCGCGGGAAGCGGGAAGGCGCGACATCGTGGAAAGCTTCCGCTTGATCCCGGTTTTCCGGAGAGGGAGGCTGGGTCATGGCAAGCGCGACCGCCCTCTCTGGCCTGACGAGGTGGCTCTCCCGCGAGGAGTGGCAGGAGCCGTTCGACGACTTGCTGGAGCGGCATTTGGTGCCACCCTGCCAGTCGGCAGGCATCGCGCTCGACGGGTTGGCCGACGTCATCGGCGATCAGCGGGCGGCCGTCGTATGGGGATGCGTCTTCGAGGACTTCCTGGCGTCCGATCTCGACGACGGCAGCAACATCGTCGACGACTACCTGAAAAGGCGCGGCTGGAAGGAGAGCGTCCCCAACAAACGCTACATCGCGGCGCTGCGCTCCTCGGTCATGAGCCTGTACGAGGTGAGCGACATCGTGCGCGACCAGTCGTTCCTGGCGCGCGACCTGCTGCGCGGCGGGGAGCCGGTGCGCGTCAGCGAGAAAATGGGCACGCGTAGCCTGAAGCCATGGGATCGGCTCGCTGCGCGCATCGTCCGGGTGGGACCGAGGGTCGAGATGGCGGGCGGCGTCCTGCCGTTCAGCCACGAGCTGGCGGAAGAGATTCGCGAGGGGTTTGCCGAGCTCAAGGCGGATGCCTGCCCCGAAGCCCTCGAGCTGGCGCGGGAACGGCATGGCGGCGCAAAGGTTGATCCCTTCATGCTCGACACGGAAATCCTCCGCCGCGGCGCGTTTCTGTTCACCAATGTCTGGCTGGACGATGTTCTCGAGCGCACGCTCAATCCCCGACTGCCCGCCCTGTCGAACAGCGACGGCGAGGAGATCGCCTTCACGACCGTTCGCTATCCCTTGGAGGAAGGCGCCGACCGCGAAGCGCTCGAAGCCGGGCTGACGGCAATCCCGGAGTTGCGTCGGACGGACGAGAACCGCTGGACCTGGGTCGCGCCGGCGTCGCGCCCGGCCGGTAAAGCGCCCGAAGGCGCCCAAACCTTCGTTTCGACCCTCGCGGACGGTTCCGTCAACATGGGAGAGGTCGAGCTGGACGCCGACGCGCTCAAGCTGGAGACGAACTCACCGCAGCGCGCTCAAAGGGGGCGGGCCTTGCTCGATCCCGTCATCGGCACGTTCGTCGGAGAGCCGGTCGTCGAGTCAAGGACGGTGGCGGAGATGATGGCATCCCGGCCGGCGGTCGAGGCGCCCATCCCGTCGTCGGGTCTCTCGCCGGAGGAAGAGAGCGCCATCCTTCACGACGCCATGGAACGCCACTATCGCAATCTTCTCGACGAGCCAGTACCGATGCTGGGAAACGTGACCCCGCGCAAGGCTGCGAAAACGAAGAAGGGCCGCGAGAAACTGGTCGGCTGGCTCAAGCTCCTCGAGAACTACGCTGCACAACAGGCGCCGGATTCCCCGATCGCCGCCTACGACGTGAGATGGATGTGGGAAGAACTCGGCATTGCGGACCTGCGACGCTGATCCGGCGAGCGGGGCTCACGCCTCGCCGTAATGCACCCGCCGATACGCCCGTGACGGGATGAGATCGTCGATATGCACGTCCCACACCGTGCCGATGTTGGCGCCCTGGTGCTCCTTGAATAGCGGCGCCATCCGGCCGGGCTGCGTGACGGAGGCACCGCGCAGGCCGAAGCCGGTGGCGGCGGCGGCAAGATCGCCGCGGCCGTGGATGGCCTCCTTGGCCGTAATTCCATTCGCGCGGAACTTGTGGACCTCGGCTCCGTAGCCGCCGTCGTTCATGATCGCCATCAGCATGCGGATGCCCTGGCGGCGGACGGTCTCCAGCTCCTGCACGTGCATCATCAGGCTGCCGTCGCCCTCGACCAGCAGCACCTTGCCGTCGCCCTTGGCCGCGGCGATGCCGATGGCGGCCGGCAGCGCCGAGCCGATCGCGCCGAAATCGTTGACCACATGATAGCGCTCGGCTGGCCGGCCCTTCATGTGGGTCATCACCATGCTGAAGTAATGGCCGGCGCCGACCACGACCTCCCAGTCCTTCGGCACCACGTTGTCGAGCTCGACAACTATTTTTCGCGGATCGACGGTGTTGGGCTGCACCGGGAATTCCTTTGAATCGGGCGAATCGCCCGCGATCAGCTTGGCCATCTCGTTGGTGCGGAAGCCGGCGCGCTTGACGCCGCGCTGCTTCAGGCGCGCCACGATCGCCTCGGCCGCGGCTCTTGCGTCGGCGCGGACATGCAGGTCGGCGGTGCGCAGGCCCTGCCACAGGCCGCGCGGGTTGGTGTCGATCTGGATGGTGCGCGCGCTGGGATAGAGGTAGCCGCCCTCGGTGGTGTAGTGGCCGAGCGCCGCGCCGGCGCCGATCACCAGGTCCGATTCGGCGAAGCGCTCACGCGCGAAGTCGCTCGCGAAGGCGCCGGCGATGTCGAGCGCGTAGGGATTGCCGTCGAACAGGCCCTTGCCGAGCAGCGACGTCGCCGTCAGCGCGCCCGCTTCGGCCGCGAGAGCCTCGAGCGCCTGCGCGGCGCCCGACAGGATCGCGCCGCGGCCGGCGATCAGGATGGGCTTCTCCGCTTCGGCGATCATGTCGACGACCTTGTCGACGATCGCCGGATCGGGCACCGGCCGCTGCGCCGCGGGCGCCAGATCGGCGGAGGGCGTGTAGTCGGTGAGGTGCGGCCAGGCCTGCTTCTGCAGGTCCATCGGCACGCTCAGCACCACCGGCCGCTGCTCGAGCTGCGCCACCAGGAAGGCCTCGCGCACGTTGTCGAGCAGGCGGTCGATGTGCTTGACCGCGACGTAGTGCGCGCCGCAGGCCAGCGCCAGCGGCGCCATGTCGATCTGCTGCAGGTACCACGCGGCGGCGAGCGGCGAATCGCCGGCGAACACCACGATCGGCACGTTGCCGCGCGCCGCGATGGTGAGCGCCGTCATGATCTGGGTGAAGCCCGGGCCGCAGGTCGTCGAGGCGACGCCCACCTTGCCGGTGGCGCGGGCGTAGCCGTCGGCCATCGCCACGGCGCAGTGCTCGTGGCGGGCATGCACCACCTTCATGCCCGGCAGCTCGGCCATCGCCGTCGACCAGTACATGTTGGCGTCGCCCATCAGGGTGAACAGGTGATCGACGCCCTCGGCCGCGAAGGCGCGGGCCAGCATGTCGGAAACCTTCAGCTTGCTGCTCATCGCTTTCCTCGCAACCAGAACAGGAACGCCCGCCACAGAAGGCCGAAACCGCTGATCTCGGCCGCCGGCGGCGGAGGCGATGGTGCCGTCGCGGGCGGCGGCGCGGCAAGCGGAGTGGCCTCGACGTGCGGAACCTCAGCAGTCTGCTCGGCGACTTTCTTCGCCATGTTGGCGGAGAACTCTTGGAGCAGGGCGCGCGCGACGTGGACGCCGCCGGCATTGGCGAAGGTCTCGAGCGGACCGCTCACCGAGAAGCTGCCGTCGACCGCGAGCGCGGTGATGTCGGTGCCGGAGACTTTGACCGTGCCCGAGGCGAGCGCCCGCGAGGCGCCGCGGCCGTCGATACCTCGGCCTTCGATGGTGCAGGTGCGCGTGGTGTCGTCGAAGGCGAGGCTCGCCTCGCCGCGGAACACCGCGACGGTCGGGCCGAACTTGACCCGCACCGAGCCGCGCCACATCCCGTCCTTTTGGCCGTCGCCCTGGTCCGGCGCCAGCGTGGCGCCGGGAATGCACGACGCCACCAGCACCGGATCGCGCAGCAAGGGCCAGACCTTGTCGGCCGGCGAGGGGATGGTCGTCGTCTCGGTAACGGAGGGCATGGCGCGACAATACTCGGCAATCCCTCCCCATTCATATGGGGAGCAACTGTCTTTTGGCCTAAGCGCCGGCAGGCTGCCAAGGGAGGTTGTGTCGGCTCATGGCGTTGAGGGTGACGATGAGCTTACGCATGACGGCGACGATGGCGACCTTGGGCTTCTTGCCGGCAGCG
>NZ_JAFKJN010000047.1 GCF_017305915.1 Reyranella sp. | reverse complement strand
CGCTCCCGCTACGCCCGGGGTCCATCGGCTTGCCCAAGCAATGCGGTTCCATCTTCGCCCACTGGGCGTCTGTCAGTACAAAGCGGTCCATCGCAAGCTTGAATCACAATCAAGCTTCTTGTGGAATCCTGAATCTCAACAAGCCCTAGTCCAGGGGGCGTCCGGCCCTGTCCAGCCGGAGTCCGGCCGGAAACCCGGACGCCTGAAATGCACGCCTGCTTGCGTTTCGGGCGATTCGTCCGGAATCCATCCCACCCCTCGATATCATTGATATCAATGATATCCTCAGGCCCGCCGGCCACGCTGCTGCCGCAGGTTGATCGCGAGGTTGGCCCAGAAGCCCGGCGTGCGGCGGTGGCCGCGGCTGGCCGCCGACATGCGGCGATAGACATCGCGCAGGGCGCGCGGCGCGGCGAGGGCCTGCAGCGCCTCCAGCCTGGCACCCTCCTCACCCTGCACCAGCGTGAGCTCGCGGGTATGGAAGAGCTCGAGGCCCGGCCGGTGGCCGATGCTGACCACCGACGTCTCCGGCAACTCCTCGATCAGGAGCTTCATGACGTTTTCCTGTCCCACCTCGTCGAGCGCCGAGGTCGCCTCGTCCATGAAGATCCAGTCCGGCTTGTGGATCAGGGTGCGGGCGAAGGCGACACGCTGCTGCTCACCGCCCGACAGGATCTGGTCCCAGCGCTCGGTCTCGTCCAGCCGATCGCGCAGGTGATCGAGGCCGACCTTGTGCAGCGTGTCCTTCAGGACATCGTCGGTGATGCCCTCCGGCGCCTCGGGGTAGTGCATGACGTCGCGCAGGGTACCGAGCGGAAAGTACGGCTTCTGCGGCATGAAGGTGATCTTGCCGGTCGGGAGGTGGATCGCGCCGCGCCCCCACGGCCAGACACCTGCCACGGCGCGCATGATGGTGCTCTTGCCGCTGCCGGACTGACCGCGGATCAGCACCCGCTCAGGACGCTTGATCTCGACCTCGGCTTCGGCGACCAGCATCACGCCGTCGGGACGGGCCACGCCCAGCTCGCGCAGAAGCAGCCGGTCGTCCTCCGTTGCCGGATGCACCGTGATCCGCTCGTTCTCCCCCACCTCGGCAGTGGCCTCGAGGTTGGTGAGCGCGACATGCAGGTGCACCACCCGGTTGGTCGAGGCGCGCCATTCGGCGAACTTCGGGAAGTTGTCGATCAGCCAGCTGAGCGCCCATTGCACGCTCGAGAAGGCCTGCGCCGTCTGCATCAGGCCGCCGAGCTGGATCTGGCCGCCGAGATAGCGCGGCAGGGCGACGATCAGCGGCACGATCGGCGCGAGGTAGGCGAGCGAGCTGGTGAGCAGCGAGAGATTGCCCTGGCCGCGCGTCTGGCGGTTCCAGGCCGTGCGCAGGTCGAACAGCGAGCCGCGCAACCGTTCGCGCTCGTCCTCCTCGCCGCGCATCAGGGCGATGCCCTCGGCATGCTCGCGCGCGCGGGTCAGCACGGAGCGGAAGTCGGCCTCGCGGCCCTGGCGCACGTTGCCGGCATCGATCAGGCCGCGGCCCAGCGCATAGGTCAGCAGCGAGCCGATCAGCGCATAGGCCACCGCGCACCACACCATGTAGCCCGGGATGTTCCTCTCGGCACCGAACAGCGCGATGTGGAAATCGCCCGACAGCGTCCACAGCACGCCAAGGAAGGTGATGAGCTGGAGGATGCATTGCAGGATCGAGGCGGCGAACTCGACGGCGAATTCGGTCGAGACGCGGATGTCCTCGGCGATGCGGCCGTCGGGATTGTCGATCTCGTCGGCCAGCAGGCCGAGCTGGTACTGGCGGCCGGAGTGCAGCCAGCGATGGACCGTGGTGTGTGACAGCCAGGTCCGCCAGTTCATCTGCAGGCGGCGCTTGAGATGGAGCTGGATGGCGACGCCGATACCGGCCGAGATCACGATCGCGGCGAGGATCCAGAGCAGATCGAAGAGAAGCGGAAGGTCCTTCTTCTCCAGGGCGTTGAAGAAGTCGCGGTTCCAGACGTTGAGCCAGAGCGCGATGCCGACATTGGCGCCGACCAGGATCGCCAGGCTGACGGTCAGCAGCCAGGCGACCAGCCGGTAATTGGGGGCAATCCAATAGCCGCACGCGACGACGGCGAACGCCTTGATCGAGGCGTGCGGCGTATCGGACAAGTCAGTCGCGGAAGCCCGGATCGATGCGGTCGAGCTTCCTCAGCAACGCCGGCCAATCGAGCACGCCGAACGGGCGGCGCACCTGCGGCTGGTAGTTCTGATAGGTCGCCTCGACCACGTCGGCCGGGACTTCGATCAGTTTGGTGTTGCAGGACATCGCCGCGATCTGCGTCTTGCAGGAGAGCTCGAGGCGATGCATGGCGTTGAACGCCTCGGGAATCGTCTTGGCGGCCGTGAGCAGGCCGTGGCTGCGCAGGATCATGGCGTTGTTATCGCCGAGGTCGGTCACGAGCTGCTCGCGCAGCTTGGTGTCGATCACCACGCCTTCGTAGTCGTGGTAGCTGATCTTGGCGAAGCGCATCGAGGTCTGGGTGTTGGGCAGCAGGCCGCATTCCATGGTCGACACCGCCATGCCCGCCCAGGTGTGCGTATGGATCACGCAGTTCACGTCGGGCTTGGCCATGTGGATGGCCGAATGGATCACGAAGCCCGCACGGTTGACGCCGTACTCCACCCCGCCGACGAACTCGGGCTTGCTGAGGATGTTGCCGTCGTGGTCGATCTTGAGCAGGCTCGACGCGGTGATCTCGTCGTAGAGCAGGCCGTAGGCGTTGATCAGGAAGTGATCGGGCTCGCCCGGCACGCGCACGGAGATGTGGTTGGCGATCAGGTCGGTCATCTCGTAGAGGTCCGTCAGCCGGTAGCAGGCGGCGAGATCGACGCGGGCCTGCCACTCCTCGGGAGACACCTTGGCGCGAAGGTTGGCGACCTTCCCGGTCTTCAGCGCATGCACGGACATGGAAACGCTCCTGGGTGGTATTGGTTCCAGACCGTACCGTCCGGCGCGCGGCGCCGTCCAACGTCCTAGAGCATATTCCGTTCGGCTGGAATCAGCCGAACGGAATATGCCTGCTGCAACGACAACCCCCGTGCGCGCATTTCCGGGCAGATGGAACCGCGAGCGGTTCCATCTGCCCGGAAATCGCTCTAGCGCTTGCGCGGCGCCTTGGTTTCGGCAGGCAGAGGGTAGGCGGTCGTCGACTTGATGCGCTCCATGGCGAAGCGCGACGTCACGTTCTTGAGCGGCATGGTGTCGATCAGCCGCTTGTAGAAGGCGTCGTAGGCCTGCATGTGCGGCACCACCACCCTCAGCATGTAGTCGATGTCGCCGGCCATGCGGTAGAACTCCATGACCTCGGGCATCGCCGTCACGGTCTGGGCGAAGCGGGCCAGCCAGGCGGTCGAATGGTCTCCGGTCTCGATCGACACGAACACGGTGAGGCCCATGCCGATCGACTCGGGATTGACCAGCGCCACCCGGCGCAGGATCACGCCGGCCTTCTCCAGCCGCTGGATGCGCTTCCAGCACGGGCTTTGCGACAGCCCGACCCGATGGGCGATCTGGGCCAGCGACAGGCTGGCGTCTTCCTGCAGCAGCGCCACGATCTTGCGATCGATGGCGTCCATCTCCTGGCCATTGCTCATGGGGTCACTTTCGGGCCGGCCGGCCCAAATCTCAATGGGCGGTGAGCTCGACCGGCCGCCCGAGCCGCGCCTCGAGGGCTGCCGCCAGGGCCTCGAGATCACCGTCGACCGGGCCGGCATAGCTGGTCAGGCGCCCGTCGGCGCCGTCGAACCAGGAGAGGCGCCAGCGCCCCCGCTCGCGCACGACACAGCCCTCGACCCGGCCGGCGGCGGCGATGGTCCAGAGCGCCGTTTCGTCGGCGAGGAGACGGGCGAACATGCCCAAATCATTAAGCGGACGCGGGCTCGGCCTCAATGAAAGCGGTGGCCGATTGCGCGGGGTCCGGCGGCAGGAAAATCTACCGGCGCCGCTGCCCGCGGAAAATTCTCACTGAGCCAGCTTGGCCTCGCGATAGAAGCGCAGGACCCCGGACTGCAGCTCGTTCAGCGAGCTGACCGCGGCCAGCGTGTTCCGGGCCGTCGTCTGCGCCGTGTACTTGGACGGCAGCGCCGCCCGCTCGACCTTGTAGAGCGACTTGGCGAGGCGATAGCCGACGGCATCGTCGAGGTCGGGGCGGGCCAATAGGAAGCTCCAGGCGCCGACCGTGATGATCGGATCGTACTGCCCGGGATAGAGGCCCGGCGGGATCATGAGCTGGGCGAGGAACGGATACTTGGTCCGGATCTGCACGATCTCCGGCCCCGCCGGCACGACGAAGCGCACACCGCCCGGCTGGTTGGCGAGCTCGACGAAGCCCGGCCAGCGATAGCCGCTGCCCCACAACGCCACCGCCCGCCGGTCGATCACCATCGCCGGTCCGTCGGTGAAGCGCTCGGGATAGATCGCTTCGAAGTCGCGGTCGACGTCGAGGCCGAGGCCGTCCATCACGTAACGCGCCTGCACCGAGCTGCCGGTGCCCTTCGGGCTCCATACCACCGGCCGGCCCCTGAGATCGCCGATCCGCCGAAAGCGCGAGTCGGGGCGCACGGCGAACATGCCGGGCGTGGAATAGATCACGCTGACAACCTTGAGTTTGGGCCGGCTGCGATCCCGGGTGAGCCATTCGTACATGACCTCGCCACTCACCAGGCCGATGTCGAGATCGCCGCTCTGCAGCTGCTCGGCGTTCTCGCTCGAGCCCTTGGTCTCGACGATCCGGATGTCGAGGATCGGATCGACCGCTCGCAGGCCATCGAGCAGGGCCGCGGCATAGAGCACGAACCCGCCGCCTTCGACGGAGGTGCCGAGCCGCACCGACATCGTCTGCGCGCGACCGGAAGCCGGCGCCAACGAGACGGCTGGCGCGGAAAGAAGCAGCGTCCGGCGTCGGATCATCCAGCCCGGGTCTTAGGGAAGGTCGCGCAAGGCGTCAATGCGACGGACCGGTCAGGGACGCACCCCGGGCGCGTCCATCGCCATGCCCTTCGCGCGCTGCATCAGGAAGCTCTCGAGCGCGAGATAGTCCGCCGCATCGTACGACCAGGGCTCGGCGCGCATGCCGATCACGCAGTTGCGCAGCCGGCGTTTCAGCGAGCCCAGCGCCTGCCATTCCAGGCGATAGATCGGATAACCGGTCGGATGGCCTTGCGGAATCGTCGCGCCGGCGAGCTTCCGGCCGGCATGGTCGTCGTGGCAGTTGGCACACGAAAGATTGAGTTGCCCCTGGCGGCGTTTGTAGAGCTCGGCGCCCTCGGCACGCAGGTTGGAGAGCCGGGCATCGTCCGGCGGCGCGATCGGCTGGCCGCGCGACTGCAACGCGACGTAGGCGCTGAGCGCCAGCAGCCCGTCGCTTTCCGGCGCCAGCGCCTCGGCCTGCTGGTGCGTCGTGCGGCAGAGGTTGATCCGACCCTCGAGATCGATCGGCTTGCCGGCCTCCGCCGAGAACGCCGGATAGCGTGCGGCGACGCCCTTCATGCTGGCCGTGGCATCGCCATGACAGTCGGCGCAGGACTTGCCCGCCGCCGCTTTTTCGGCCCAGGCCGCGGCGCCGGCCTGCACGAACAGCATCGCGGGGTTGGCGGCGTCGTCGTCCTGCATCTTCTGCAGCGCCGGGCCCATCTCCCGATAGCCCGAGCGGCGCGGGTCGCCCTGCGCCAGCGCGAAGGAGGCTGCGAACACCGCGAGCAAGACGGCCGCCAGCCGCAGGCCGGTCATGTCACCGTAATGCTGACCTGGTGCTCGGCGACGAAGCCTTCGTCGCCGCTCCAGCGGAAGGCAATGGTGCCGCTCTCGCTGGCGATGGCCGCGAACGACACGAACGGATTGGCGGCGATCGCCGGCGACATCTTCATCCGGAAGATCTCGCGGCCGTTCCAGGTCGCGGTGAAGTCCCCGATGATGTTGCGCGGGATGATGCGGCCGTTGGTGCCGGGACGGTAGCCGGTCTCCATGACGTGCATGATCAGCGCCTTGATCTCGACGATCTCGCCCTTCTTCGCCGTCTTGGGCGCATTGACCAGGACGTTGGCCATCAGGTGATGTCCTCGATGCAGGCGGCGATGGTGACGATCACCTCGGCATGCGCCGTCCAGAATTCGCCCTTGCCGGTCTCGGCGATCGCCACGACCTTCTGGGCGTCGGCGAGCTTGATGCGGGTAGCGATGAAGGCCCGGCCGTTGGCCGGCGACAGCCACGCGTTGAAGACGTGCGGCTGCGGGTTCTTCTCGTTGAAGACATGGATCGCCTTGATGTGGTCGTCGGCGGTCATCGGGCTGTCGACCTTGACGCTGAGCGGCACGGTGTTGCCGTTCTCGACCAGCGGCGGCAGGTCGAGCGTGACCTTGCCCTCGCGCAAAGGCTTGCCGCCCGTCACTTCCTTGATGGCCGCGGCCAGCGCCTCCGGCGTGGCGTGCGCGGCGAAAGGCACGATTGTCACACTGGCGGCCACGGCGGCAGCGTGGGCAAGGAAGGCGCGCCTGCCAACCGTCGCCCCGAGCGTAGTAGAGCGGCCTTTTCTTCGTTGCCGAAAGAACGGGTCCCTCGACTTCGCTTCGCTCAAGCCGCTTTCGCCGCCAAGGCGGCGAAACGGCGACTCGGGACGACGAAGTGTCATGTCAGTCCTTCAGGCTCGCGAGGTAGGCGACCACGTCCTCGATCTGCTCGGCGGTGAGGATGGTCTTGCCCTGGAAACTCCGGGCGACCCGCGTGAGGCCGTCCACCCGATAATAGGGCGGCATGATCGTGTCGGGATTGAGACGCGCGGCATCGGCCACGCGCAGCCGCAGCTGATCCGGTGTCGCGCGCGAGCCGGCGCCGGCGAGGCTCGGCGCCAGGTTGCCCTGGAAGCGCTCCTCGGGAATCGGTGCGCCATGGCACAGCAGGCAAAGCCCGACGGTGCGGTTGGCGACGATGGCGCGGCCACGCGCCGGATCGCCCGGCTTGCCGGTCAGCGACGGCATCGAGTCCTGCTGCGCGACGGCGGCACCGGGCAGCAGAAGCAGCAGGGCTGCGAGCGCGCGGCTCATCCGAACAGCTCGCCGGTGAGCGTGCGGAACCACGTCTCGTCCTCATCAGCCTCCTGCTCGCGCATTCCCGGCGGGGCACCGAGCGGGCTGGTGTTGATCGCACCGGCCACCGCCGTGAGCAGGCCGTTCTCGGGCCGGTACCTGTTGGTCTCGACGAAGCCCCACTGCGGCCCGGCAAGGCTGTAGCAGACGTTCTCGAGCGCCGGCTCGTCCGGCGCGCGGCCGGCCAGCCGGGCGACGACGGCCGCGGCACAAACCCTGCCCTGCGCGGCGGCGGCGTGGGCGGCCTTGGGCATGGCGCCCATCAGCGCTGCGTCGCCCAGCACATGGATGCCGGGCTGCAAGGTCGATTCGAAGCCGACCGGCTCGATCGGGCACCAGCCGGTGCGGTCGGCGACGCCGGCGGCCGCCGCGATCGGCGCGGCGTGCTGCGGCGGCACGATGTTGGCGACCGCCGCCTTGTAGTCCTCGAAGTCGGTCTTGACCGTGAGCGTCGCCGGATCGACCGCGCTGACGCTGCCGCCTTTGCCGAGCGGCACCCATTCGATCAAGCCGGGATAGAGCGCGGTCCACGCCTCCTGGAACAGGTGCTGCTTCGAGAACGTGTCCTTGGCGTCGAGGATGATCACCTTCGACTTGGGCTTGTTGGCCTTGAGATAGTGCGCGATCAGGCTGGCGCGCTCGTAGGGCGCCGGTGGGCAGCGATAGGGCGTCGCCGGGGCGGAGATCACCACCAGCCCGCCGTCGGGCATCGCCTCGAGCTGGCGCCGCAGCAGCGCGGCCTGCCGCTCGTCGGTCCAGGCGTGCGGCATCTTCTCGGCGGCGGCTTCGGTGTAACCAGGGATCGCCTTCCAGTTCATCCCGACGCCGGGCGCGATCACCAGCCGGTCGTACGCAAGCCTGTTGCTGCCGCCCAGCGCCACGGTCCGCGCGGCCGGATCGACGGCGATCGCCGCCTCCGTCGCCACGCGCACGCCGCTCGCGACGACGCGGTCATAGGCAAACTCCTGCTGCGCCGGCTCGCGGAGGCCCGCGATCACCGAGCTGCTGAACGGGGAGGCGCTGAAGGTCTCGCTGCCGGCGACGAGCGTCACCTGCAGGTTGGGAGCGAGCTTGTGCAGCGCGCGCGCGCAGGCGACGCCGGCGAAGCCGCCGCCCACGACGACGACTTTCGCAGCCCCTTGAGCGGAAACGACCGCCGGCGCGAGGCCGGCGGTCGCCATCAGCTTGAGGACGGTACGACGGGTGGCCGTGTCAGGCTCCCTTCTTTAGCTCCTGGTGCATCAGCGGCAGCTCGCGCACGCGCTTGCCGGTCGCCTTGTAGATGCCATTCAGCACCGCGGGCGCGGCCACCGCAATGGTCGGCTCGCCGACGCCGCCCCAGAAGCCGCCGGACGGCGCCAGGACGGTCTCGACCTTGGGCATCTCGTCGATGCGCATGACGTTGTAGCTGTCGAAGTTGGTCTGCTCGACGGCGCCGTCCTTGAGGGTGATCTCGCCGTAGAGCGCCGCCGACAGGCCGTAGACGAACGAGCCCGCCACCTGGCGCTCGATCTGCGCCGGGTTGACGACATGGCCCGGATCGGTGGCGGCGGTGATCTTGTGGACCTTGAGCACGCCGTCGGCGCTGACCGAGACCTCGGCCACGCCGGCGACGTAGCTGCCGTAGCCCATGATCTGCGCGATGCCGTGGAAGTGGCCGGCCGGCAATGGCTTGCCGTAGCCCGCCTTGTCGGTCGCGGCCTTCAGCACCGCGGCATACTTGGGCTTCAGCATCTTCATGCGGAAGGCCAGCGGATCCTGGCCGGCCGCCTCCGCCAGCTCGTCCATGAAACACTCCATGTAGACGGCGTTCTGGTTGGTGTTCACGCCGCGCCAGAAGCCCGGCGTGAGGTGCGGGTTGCGCATCGCATGGTCGACCAGCAGGTTCGGCACGGTGTAGCCGTAGGCCGCCTCCGGCCCGCCATTGGCGAAGCCCTGGAAGACCGCGGGATCCATGCCGTTCTGCAGGTTCTGCGGCAGCAGCGCCGCCAGGATCGACTGGCCGGAGATGCGGACATGCAGGCCGACCAGGTTGCCGTCCTTGTCGAGGCCGCCGGTCAGCTTGCACATCGTCGTCGGATGGTAGGTGCCGTGCGTCATGTCCTCTTCGCGCGACCAGATCAGCTTCACCGGCGTGCCTGGCATCTGCTTGGCGACCAGCACCGCCTGGCGCACGTAGTCGGCCCGGCCGCGCCGGCCGAAGCCGGTGCCGAGGATGGTCTTGTAGACGTCGCACTTGGCGACCGGCAGCTCGGCCGCCTCGGCCGCGGCGGCGAGCGCCGCCTCGCCGTTCTGGGTGCCGCACCACACTTCGCACTTCTCGCGCGTGAAGCGCGCCGTGGCGTTCATCGGTTCCATGTTGACGTGGTGCTGCCAGGGAAAGCTGTAGACCGCCTCGACCTTCTTGGCCGCGCCGTCGATCGCGGCCCTGGCGTCGCCCGCCTTGTTGCCGACGAAGGCCTCGCTGGCGCCGAGGCCCTCCTTCAGCATGGCGGTGATCTGGTCCTGCTGGACCTCGCCCAGCTTGCCGACGTCCCATTCGACCGGCAGCTTGTCGAGCGCCTGCTTGGCGTTCCAGTAGGTGTCGGCGACGACCACGACGGCGTTGTTGTCGATCGACAGCACCTGCTTCACGCCCGGCATCTTCTCGACCTTGGCGGCGTCGAAGCTCTTGAGCTTGCCGCCATGCACCGGGCAGGCGCGCACCGACGCCGTCAGCATGCCGGGCATCTTGATGTCGATGCCGTAGGTCATCTGGCCGGTCAGCTTCGGCAGGGTGTCGAGCCGCTTCAGCGGCTTGCCGGCGACCTTCCAGTCCTTCGGGTCCTTGAGCTTCACTTCTTTCGGAAGCTCGAGCTTGGCCGCCGCCGCGGCGAGCTGACCGTAGGTCGCCGACTTGCCCGAGCTGTGCGTCACCTTGCTGTCGGCCGCCTTGCACTCGGCCGCCGGCACCTTCCATTCGGCCGCCGCCGCCGCGATCAGCATCTCGCGCGCGATGGCGCCGCCCTCGCGGACATACTGGTTGCTCTCGCGGATGCCGCGGCTACCGCCGGTCGAGTAGTTCTTCCAGACGCGGTTGCGGCGCACGTTCTCGCTCGGCGTCGGATACTCGGTCGTGACCTTCGACCAGTCGCATTCGAGCTCCTCGGCGACGAGCTGGGCGAGGCCGGTCAGGGTGCCCTGCCCCATCTCGGAGCGGGCGATGCGGATCACCACCTTGTCGTCGGGATGGATCACCACCCAGGCATTGAGCTCCTGCACCTCGGCGGCCTGCGCCGAGGCCCAGGGGAAGGAGAAGCCGAGCGAGAAGGCACCGGCAGCGGTGGTGCTCGCCAGGAAGCCGCGGCGGCCGAGTGATGTCTGGATCGTCATGATGACCTCCCCCGATTAGGCCTTGGCGGCCGCGTGGATCGCCTCGCGCACCTGCTGGTAGGTGCCGCAGCGGCAGACGTTGGTCATGGCCGCGTCGATGTCGGCGTCGGTCGGGTTAGGCTTGGCGGCGAGCAGCGCCGTCGCCGCCATGATCATGCCGCTCTGGCAGTAGCCGCACTGGGGCACGTCGTTGGCGAGCCAGGCCGCCTGGATCTTGTTGAGCTTGCCGTCCTGGGCGAGGCCCTCGATGGTGGTGATCTTCTTGCCGTTGGTGGCGCTCAGCGGCACCTGGCAGGAGCGCGTCGCCACGCCGTCGATGTGAACCGTGCAGGCGCCGCACTGGGCGATGCCGCAACCGTACTTGGTGCCGGTCATGCCGAGCGTATCGCGCAGCACCCACAAGAGCGGCGTACGCGGATCGGCACTCGCCTGGACGGATTTTCCGTTGACGTTAAGGACGGCCATGACGGGTCTCCTTGAGAGAGGCGTTGTCCCGAAACGGGAAAACCCTATCGTACCGGTGCTCCTGCGGCGCCTCACAGCCGCGTGAGGCAGCCCCTCAGGCGATGCATGTCTCGAATACCCGCCGGTAATTGCCGCCCAGCAGCTTGGAGATTTCAGCCGGCTTGAAGCGCGATGACAGGGCGGCTGCGAGTTGCGGCAGGTCGGCGTAGCTCGGCATCGCGCTCGGCCCCTGCAGACCGAGCTGGTCGGTGCCGATGCCGACATGGTCGACGCCCACGACATCGACCATGCGGGCGATGCTCTCGGCGTACGCGGCGACATTGGCGACCTGGGTGACCGGCCAAATGCCGATCACGCCGCGGATCGACGCGATGGCGCGGGCATGATCGGAGGTGATCAGCCGGGTCCAGGGATACGGCCGGTCGCTGAGCGCGGTGTGCGACAGGATCATCGGCTTGGTCGTGGTGGCGACGGCGCGCTTGACGAGGTCGAAGGTGCCGTGGGCGACGTCGACCACGATGCCCATCGCGTTGCAGCGACGGATGACCTCGGCCCCGAAATCGGTCAACCCGCCGTGCACGCTGGGCTCGGTCTGGATGTCGCCCAGCTCGTTGGGCCGGTAGTGCGTGAGCTGGAGCTGACGCAGCTGCCAGCGCCGATAGGCCTCGTCGAGGCGCTCGATCTTGCCGTCGAGCCAGTCCGCGCCTTCCGACGTCACGATCACCGAAGGCTGACTCGCCCGCGCGGCGCGCAGGTCGGCCGCGGTCCTGACGATGGCCATGGATTGGCTGCGGATGAGCTCGTGGAGCTTGGCGAACTGGATCTTGCTCGCGTCGTAGAGCTCGCCCGGCTTCGGGTCGCGACTGGGCCGGATGCGGCCGCTGGAAACGTTGAGGACCGGTCCGTCGCCGACGATGCAGAGGCAGATCGTGGACATGCCGCCGTTGCGCATCGGGGTCGCGACATCGAGCAGGCTGTCGCGTCCGTAGCTTGCCTTGATCAGATTGCCGCCATGGCTGTGCAGGTCGACGGCCGTGCCGTCGGTCTGCGCCATCGCCGGCACCGGCAAGCAGAAGAGCGGACTCGCGGCCAGTACAGCGCGACGGGAGATGCCGGGCATCACCTCGGCGGCGTGAAGCTGATAGCGCCAGCCGTCCGGATCGACCGAGACCTGCCACGTGCCGCTCAAGCGCACCGCGCCGTTGCCGAGCTTGAGCGGCCGATCGGCCACGATCTCGACGACCGCGAGAGGGTTGTTCGGCACGCAGTCGGCGCAGCAGCCGGGCTCGGCCATCATCAGGAAATGATCCGCGGTCGGTGTCGGCAGGATCGTGGCCGGAAAGCCCGAGATCTCGACCGCCTTGCCGTGCGCCCGATCGGCGCGCGGCATTCCCAAGTCGCGCCAGCTCAGGCGCATGGGCTCCCCCTAGAGTTTCGGGGGCGGATAGTACGGCCTGTCACCCAGAGCTTGCACGCGTTTCCAGAAGTCGGCGCCCGAGGCCTTGCCGACTTCATCGAGGTCGGCGGCCTGCCGCCACATACTCCATGAATCGGGATGCAGGCGGCTGGCTTCGGCCATCTGCCTGTCGCCTTCGGCGGTGCGGCCCTGCGCGCGCAGCCAGACGCCGAGCCGGAAGCGCGCCCACGCTTCGGCGATTTCCGGCGTGACCTTGGGCAGAGTCGCACGGGCTGCGGTGGCGGCCAGCGCGTGCTTGCCGGTCGTCACCCAGGCGCGCACCGCCTCGAGATAGGCCTGGCGGGCAGCGAGCCGCTCCTCCTGGTCCTTGGGCGCCATGGTGCGGGTCTTGAGGTCCATGCGCCGGAAGTGGTCGGTCGAGCCCGCCGTCTCCGGCGGCCGCACGATGCGGCCCTGCCCGTCGATCCAGATCGCCTGCGGGACGTTCACCAGATTGTAGAGATCCTCGAGGCGATGCTCGGTGTCGATCAGCTGCCAGTAGTCGGACTTGGCCTGGTCGATCCACGGCCGCGCGTGATCGGCGCCGCGGCTTTCCTCGGCGACGGCGACCACCATGAAGTTCTTGTCTTTCAGTTCGGCGTAGAGTTCCTGCCACACGGGCAAGTCAAACCGGCAGCCTCACCAACTGGCCCAGGTGGCGAGGAAGACCTTCTTGCCGCGAAGCTGCGACAGCGTGCGCGGCACGCCGTTCACGTCGGGCAGGGTGAAGTCCGGCGCCTCCAATCCTTCGAGCGCGGCGTTGCGCTCATCGGCCGGCGCGCCGAGCGCCCAGACGTCGCGCTGATCGCTCGCGATCACCGGGCCGCCGAGCTTGGTCCAGAACGCCGCGACATCGACCTCGCTGGTGCCGACCGCCGACGCCGGCAGCGGCACGCAGGCCTCGGCGCGGCACATGCCCTCGGGTTTCAGCGTCCAGCCGGTGACCTTCTCGGCAGCGGCCGGGCTCATCCAGAGCCCGTCGCGCGCGGCGACGTCATGCTCTGCGGTGGGGGTGAGGATCTTCGTCATGTGGCGCCTCCCTCTCGTCGCCCCGAGCGTAGCCGAGGGGCCTTCTCTCCACACTCACGATCGCGTCAGTGGAGAGAGGATCTCTCCACCCCCGCTTTGCTCCGGTCGAGACGGCGGAGCCCTACTTCGGCACCGAGATGCCGACTTCCTTCGAGGTGATGAACTCCAGCAACACCGGCACGCCCTTCCTGGTCTGCTCGATGCCGCGCTTGATCGCGGGAATGATGTCCTCGGGCTTGGTCACCCGCTCGCCGTAGCCGCCGAAGGCGCGCGCCATCGCGGCGTAGTCGCCGGAGATGTCGGTCGAGCGGTACTTCTCGGTCGACACCTTCATGATGTGCAGCTCGATCGCCATCGAGAAGTTGTTGAGCAGGATCGACATGATCGGAATGCGCTCGCGCACCGCCGTCTCGAAGTCCATGCCGGTGAAGCCGATCGCGGCGTCGCCCCAGACGTTGATGCAGAGCTTGTCGGGGCAGGTCAGCTTGGCGCCCATCGCGAGGCCAAGGCCGTAGCCGAGCTGCGTGGTCTTGCCCCAGCCGATGTAGGTGTGCGGCTGCGTCGTCTTCCAGAACGGCGAGAGCTGGTCGCGAGGGGACCCGGCGTCGTGGGTGATGATTGTGTTGGCGACGTCGACGGTGTTCTGCAGGTCCCACAGCACGCGGTAGGGATTGAGCGGTGCGTCGTTGTTGGTGAGCTTCGGCATCCACTCCTTCAGCCACCCGTCCGAGATCTGCTTGATCTCGGCGGCGACCGGGGCGGAATCGCGCCGGCCGGCGCCCTTGCAGGCATCGACCAGGGCACGCAGCGTCAGCTTGGCGTCGCCGACCAGGCCGTACTTGATCTTCACGTCCTTGTTGAGATGCGCGGGATCGAGCGTGGCGTGAATGATCGTCTTGCCGCTCGGCATCGAGATGCCGAAGTTGGTCTCGGTGAACGAGCAGCCGATGCCGAGGATGACGTCGGCGCGGTCGAGGAAGGAGCGCACCGCCTTCGGATAGGCGCGGCCGCCCGAGCCCAGCGACAGCGGATGGGTCTCGTCGAAGCAGCTCTTGCCCTCGAGGCTGGTGCAGACCGGGATCGCCAGCGTCTCGGCCAGCTCGCGCAGCTCGGCATAGGCCTCGGCCCAGTGCACGCCCTGACCCGCGTAGATCACCGGCCGCTTCGCCTTCATCAGCACTTCGGCCGCTTCCTTCACCGCCGCCGGATCGGGACCGTACCTAGTCGCGACCACCGGCTCGTAGTTCAGCGGATCGGGCGCGTCCTCGGCATAGGCGTCGTTGGGCAGCTCGACGATCACCGGCGAGCCGCGGCCGTTGCGCAGCAGGCTGAACGCCCGCCGCATGATGTTGACGATCTCCTTGCCGGACGTGACCGGCTCGCTGTGCTTGGCGACATGCGCCATGGCGAGCGTCGAGTTGAAGTTCGGCGCCACGTGCGCGATGCGGCGCGGATAGCCCTGCGGGATCACCAGCAGCGGCACCGATTCGCCGAACGCCTGAGCCACGCCGCCATAGGCGTTCTCCGAGCCCGGACCGCTCTGCATGCAGAACACGCCCATCTTGCGGCCCTTGGAGAGGCGCGACATGGCATCGGCCATGTGCAGGCCGATGCGCTCCTGGCGCACGATGATCGGACGGATGTCGACGGCGGCGCAGGCCTCGATCAGATGGTTGACCGGATAGGCGAAGAGATACTCCACGCCCTCTTTTTTCAGGATGTCGGCGATCGCCGGCCCGGTCTTCATCTGCGTTTCCTCCTATGATGGACCGTCACTGGCGCTTTCCCCTCCGGCCTTCGGCCACCTCCCCCGTCAGACGGGGGAGGCAGGGAGGGGGCAAGCCGCAGACGCGGTCTTACTTGTTCAGCTCCTTCATTGCGCTGTCCAAACCGCCCAAGGTCAAGGGGAACATGCGGTTGGAGCTGAGCTGCTGCAGCAGCTGGATCGACGGCGTGTAGCTCCAGTGCCGCTCCGGCACCGGATTCAGCCAGACCATCGACCGGTACGTGTCAGCCATGCGCTGGATCCAAACCTGGCCCGCCTCCTCGTTCCAGTGCTCCACCGAGCCGCCGGGATAGGCGATCTCGTAGGGGCTCATCGAGGCGTCGCCGACGAAGATGATCTTGTAGTCGGGCGGGAAGGTGTTCAGCAGCTGCGCCGTCGGATAGGTGTCGACGTGGCGCCGGCGGTTGTCTCTCCACAGCTTCTCGTAGAGGCAGTTGTGGAAGTAGAAGAACTCGAGGTGCTTGAACTCCGAGCGCGCCGCCGAGAACAGCTCCTCGCAGACGCGGATGTGCGCGTCCATCGAGCCGCCGATGTCGAACAGCAGCAGCAACTTCACCTTGTTGCGCCGCTCGGGGATCATCTTGATGTCGAGATAGCCCGCGTTGCGCGCCGTCGAGCGGATGGTGTCGGGCATGTCGAGCTCGACCTCGGCGCCTTCGCGCGCGAACTTGCGCAGGCGGCGCAGCGCGATCTTGATGTTGCGCGTGCCGATCTCGACGGTGTCGTCGAGGTTCTTGTACTCGCGCTTGTCCCAGACCTTGACGGCGCGGCCCTCGCGGTTCTTGTCCTGGCCGATGCGCACGCCCTCGGGATTGAAGCCGTAGGCGCCGAACGGCGAGGTGCCGGCGGTGCCGATCCACTTCGAGCCGCCCTGATGGCGCTTCTGCTGCTCCTCGAGACGCTTCTTCAGCGTCTCCATGAGCTTCTCCCAGCCGCCCATCGCCTCGATCTGCTTCTTCTCCTCATCGGTCAGAAGCTTCTCGGCGAGCTTGCGCAGCCACTCCTCGGGAATCTCGGCGGTGACGCCTTCGGCCGGCAGCGCCTCGAGGCCCTTGAAGACGTGGCCGAACACCTTGTCGAACTTGTCGAGGTTGCGCTCGTCCTTCACCAGGATGGCGCGCGACAGGTAGTAGAAGTCGTCGACGCTGTAGTCGGCGACGTGTTCCGCCATGCCCTCCATCAGGGCGAGGTACTCCTTGATGGAGACCGGCACCTTGGCCTGGCGCAGCTCGAGGAAGAAGTTGGTGAACATTTACGTCCTCCGGTCGCTCTCCCCCTCCGCCCTTCGGGCACCTCCCCCGTCAGACGGGGGAGGCAGGGAGGGGGTAGGCCCCATCACTGCCGCTGCTCCCGGCGCGCCATGAAGGCCAACCGTTCGAACAGATGGACGTCCTGCTCGTTCTTGAGCAGCGCGCCGTGCAGCGGCGGGATGAGCTGCTTGCTGTCCTTCGACCGCAGCGATTCCGGCGGCATGTCCTCGACCATCAAGAGCTTCAGCCAGTCGAGCAGCTCGGAGGTCGACGGCTTCTTCTTGAGGCCGGGCACGTCGCGGATGTCGTAGAAGATGTTCAGCGCCTCGCGCAGCAGCGTGCGCTGCAGGTCGGGAAAGTGGACGTCCACGATCTGGGTCATGATCTCGCGATCGGGGAAGCGGATGTAGTGGAAGAAGCAGCGGCGCAGGAAGGCGTCGGGCAGCTCCTTCTCGTTGTTCGAGGTGATCATCACGATCGGCCGCTGCTCCGCCTTGATGACCTGCTGCGTCTCGTAGACGTAGAACTCCATGCGATCGAGCTCGAGCAGCAGGTCGTTCGGGAACTCGATGTCGGCCTTGTCGATCTCGTCGATCAGCAGGATCGGCCGCTGCTCGGAGGTGAAGGCCTCCCACAGCTTGCCCTTCTTGATGTAGTTCGAGATGTCCTTGACGCGCTCGTCGCCGAGCTGGCTGTCGCGCAGGCGGCTGACCGCGTCGTACTCGTAGAGGCCCTGCTGCGCCTTGGTGGTCGACTTGATGTGCCACTCGATGATCGGCGCGCCGAGCGCCTTGGCGACTTCGTGCGCCAGCACCGTCTTGCCGGTGCCCGGCTCGCCCTTGATCAGCAGCGGCCGCTGCAGTGCGATCGAGGCGTTGACCGCCACGCGCAGGTCGTCGCTGGCGACGTAGGAATCGGTTCCCGTAAATTTCATCGTGCAGAATCCAGGTTCTCTAGGGTGAGGGACCCACCCTAGAGATGCCCTATCCGGCCAGCAAGGCCGGGCGGGACCACCCCGGCCACGTCAATGCTTGCGCGACGACGCCTTACCCGGCCGCGGCGGCAACGATTTGATATAGACGGCGATCGCGTTGCGGTCGTCGGCGGAAAGCTTGCCGGTGTTCTTCACGACGTCGGCCATGCTCGAGCCGACCGAATCGAAATCCGGCGTAAAGCCGGTTTCCAGAAGATAGGCGATGTCCTTCACCGAGTAGTTGGGAATGCCGTCCGCGTGGGGCGTGATGTTCGGCACCCAGCTCTTTCCCTCGGCGTCGAGCCCACCGGCGAAGCGGCGGTCCGAATCGATGCCGCCGATCAAGTTGCGCGGGCTGTGACACTCGGCGCAATGGCCCGGCCCCTCCACCAGATAGGCGCCGCGATTCCAGACCGCGTCCTTGGACGGGTCAGGCCGGAAGGCCTTACCGTCGACATAGAGCTGCTGCCACAGCCCGAGGCCGCGCCGCACGTTGAACGGAAAGGTCAGCTGATGCGGCTCGGAGGGCGTGGCGACGGGCGGCAAGGTCTTGAGGTAAGCGAAGAGATCGCGCACGTCGTCGAGCTGCATGCGCTGATAGGACGTGTAGGGAAACGCCGGATAGAGATGGTCGCCGTCTTCGTCGACGCCCCGCTTGAGCGCGTTGACGAAGTCGTACTCCGACCACGCGCCGATGCCATGCTTCGGATCGGGCGATATGTTGGGAGCCAGGAAGGTGCCGAAGGGCGTCGCCAGCGCCAACCCGCCGCCCAGCTGGGTGGGATCGTCCCGCTTCAGCGTCGTGTGGCAGGAGGCGCAGCCGCCGATGTCGAACATGGTCTTGCCGTTCGCGATATCGAGTTTGTGCCGCCCAAGATCGCGCGCTGGAATTCGTGACGGCACGGTGAGGGCGAAGCCCGCAACGGCGCAAGCGAGCGCGAGCGCAGCCATCACCTTGAGCAGAGTCCGGAACCGCATGCAGCCTCCTGGTTCGCGCGGCAACGCGGTCTTATCGGGCGGCTCAGCGGCGCCTGCAATCGCCGATCGGCGCGCCGTCAAATAAAGCATCTCACACGCATTCGTGATGGAAGATTCTGACAGCGACGTTCGTATTGGCACGAATCTTTGCGACAAATGATCGGCCGTCGGGGCAGCTTCCGCTGGCGGGTTTCCTTGAAATCAAAATGGGGATGGCTATGAACAGGAAGACTCTGGTCGCAGCACTGGTCGGCGCCCTGGCCGCGGGCGGCATGGTCGGCGGGACAACCGTCGCCTTCGCCCAGGCCGACGTCATCAAGCAGCGCCAGGAAAACCGCAAGGCCACGGCGGGTGAGATGCGCGCCATCAAGGCCGTCATCGATTCCAAGGGCGACGCGAAGACCGTGGTGGCGAGCGCCGCCAAGCTGAAGCAGCTCGAGAACGCCTTCGACAAATTGTTCCCGGCGGGCTCCGACAAGGGCGAGACCAAGGCGCTGCCGACGGTGTGGAGCGACTCGGCCGGCTTCCAGGCCGCCAGCAAGGCGGCCGATGCCGCCTACGACAAGCTCGCCGTGGCTGCAGGCTCGGGCGATCTCGCGGCCGTCACGGCGGCGTTCGGCGACACCGGCAAGGCCTGCGGCGCCTGCCACGAGAAGTTCCGCGCCAAGGCCAACTAGAGCCTCCGGCGACCGGACGACGGAAAGGCGGCGGAAACGCCGCCTTTTTCATGCGCCCGTTCGGCTCCGGGCCGGCAAAGGAAAGGCCGGTCGCTTGGGGAAACGACCGGCCTCCTGGTGAGCCCGTGACTGGGTGGGTGGGTAAACAGCGAAGCGGTGGGTTTTGTGGGAAGGGTGCTTCGCCGCTGGTGGCGGGTTACGCCACCGCCACGGGCTGCGTGGGAACGGTGAGGGCCTGCAGGACGATCGCCTCGGCCGTGAAACGCCAGGTGCGCGAGGCGTGGATCGGCGACAGCCGGAGCTGCTCGCGCATGTTCATCCAGCTGTCGAGCCCGAAGGCGACATCGAGCGAATCGAGCACGAGGTCGCGCGCGGCGGGATCGAGATTGTCGAGCTCGGTCGCGAACGATGCGGCGAGCCGCGCGCGCAGGAGCGAGCGCAGCTGCTGGACGCCGAGCCCGATCGCCGGGGCGACCGAGCGCACGCGCTCAGCGAAGTGCCACACCGGCAGCCATTCCTCGAACAGCTCCGAGCGATCGGACACCAGCAGCTCGATGCGGGTCGACAGCGGCGCCTCGGCCTCGACCGGACGGCTCCGGTCGAACGCCCGGCTGACCGCGAGGTCGAAGGCGGCGGCGTAGAGATCGGCGAGGCTGGTGAAGTGCTGGAACAGTGCTCGGCTGGAGACGCCGGCGATGGTGGCGATGGCGGCGGAGGTCGGTTCGACGTCGCCGGCCTGGATGAGATCGAGAGTCGCCTGGATCAGCGATTGCCGCGTCCTGAGACCGCGCACGATGCGCCCGTCCTGGGACCGTGAGACATCGATCGGGAATCCGATAATTTTCATATCAAACCAACACAATATGAATAGCTTTAATGCGGTAACTTTAACACACGAAGCAAACCACGTAATCTGCAAAGATGCATATCTCCGTGGTCGGACTGACTGATTTCATTGCATTGTTTTTAACAAGATAGACGTTTTTGGGATATCTGCCGAACGGCCTCACGAACGGTTCACCAAGCGATTTCAAGGACATCGCAGGTTTTCCTCAGGATTTCGGATCGTTGCGCTCAGGGCACCCTGCGTCCGGTGCCGCAGCAGATCGCGCAAATGAGAAAGGCCGGTCGCTTGGGGAACGACCGGCCTTCCTTGGGAGTCCGCCTGGGTGTGGGATATCGAAGCCTTGGGGTGTGTGGGAAGGGGGCTTCGATGAGCGGCCTGGGGAGCCGCCGGCGGACTATCTCTGAACTCGACGAAGCGGACCTTAGCAAAGGGACCGACCCGCTGTCACTTGCAAAAGCGCATATCTCCACTTGTTATGTGCTTCTAATTCCTCACGAATTTTGGTTCTCCGCGATACAAGATAGGCAAAAAAGACATACAGATTCGCCTCCGAATCTGTCTCCGTCTCGACTTCTCGTGACTTTTCAACAGCATAGGGATTCCAGCGCGGCCAGGGTGGTCTGTTTCGAGTGCGACATACTTTTGACGGAGGCTTTCCGACGGCAGAGGAAAAACCGCGCGGTGCCCGCCCCGGCTGTCCGTGGTAGATGGGCCACTCACCCCAAAGAGTCGGGAGCCACGTTCGTGAATCCAGTCCGCCGCCCATTGATTGCCACCGCCCTGGCGGCCGCCCTGGCCGTTGCCGCTCCGCCCGCCTGGGCCGGGATCGAGGAAGCCGCCAAGTCCCTGCAGGCCGGCGACGTGGTGCAGGCCGAGAAGGATCTGCAGGTGCTGGTGAAGGAGCGCGATCCGCGGGCGCAGTTCCTGCTCGGCCTCTATGTCTACGGCAATCCCGATTCGAAGATGTTCGATCTCGGCAAGGCCGCGCCGTTGCTACTCGACGCGGCCGAGCGCGGCTACGTGCCGGCGATGATTCCGCTGGCCGGCGCCTATGCCGAGGGCAAGGGCATGCCCAAGAGCATGTTCGATTCCTATAAGTGGCTGGCGATCGCCGAGCTCTGGAACTCGCCCAATGCCGCCGCGCTGCTCGAGCAGGTGGCGCGCGAGCTCAAGCCCGACGAGATCGAGAAGGCCAAGGCCCAGGCCGCGGCCTTCACCTTCAAGACCAAATGATCGCAGCACGGGCGGCGCTGCTGGCGCTGCTCATCGCGGCGGCCCCTGCCCGCGCCCAGTCGACCGACGCGTCAGATGTCGCGCCGGGCCTGCGCGCGGCGGTGGTCGCCTATCGCGCCGGAGACCTGGCCACCGCCGAGCAGGCGCTGCGTCCGCTGGCGGCAAGCGACGCCGACGCGCAGGCGTGGCTCGGCGCGGTGCTGGTCGAGCGCGGCCGCGCGCGCGAGGCGCTGCCGCTGCTGCAGCGCGCCGCCGACGCGGGCTCGGCCGAGGGCGCGCATCGCCTCGGCCTGCTATACGCCGAAGGCGCCGAGGGCATTCCGCGCAACGACGCCAAGGCGCTCGATCTGTTCGAGAAAGCCGCCACGGCCGGCCACCGCCGCGCCGAGATCAATGCCGGCACGATGTACTTCCGGGGCCAGGGCATCCAGCGCGACCTGATCAAGGCGCGCGCCTGGCTGGAGAAGGCGGCGGCGCAGGACGATCCCTATGCGCTCTACGCGCTCGGCCGCGCGATGGACGAGGTGCAGGGTAACGCGATGGCCGATCCGGTGCGCGCCGCCGACCTCTATCGCCGCGCCGCGCAGCTTGGCCATCCGCTGGCCGCGCTGCGCTACGGCCTGGCGCTGAGCGAAGGCAACGGCGTGCGCCAGGACCTCGCGGCGGCGCAGACCTGGCTGATGTATGCCGACAAGAACGGCGCGCCCGAAGCGTCCCTCGCGATGGGCGACCTGATCGCCCGCATGCCCGCCACGCGCGACAAGGCGACCAACCAGAAGCTGCTGCAGGCTGCCGTCACCTGGTACGAGGGCGCGGCCAACGCCGGCATCGCCGCGGCGCAGTTCAAGCTCGCCAACGCCTATCTCGCCGGCATGGGCGTGATCCGCAATCCGCAGCAGGCGCAGCAATGGTACGCGCACGCCGCGGCGCAGGGCATGCCCGAGGCGCAGCAGGCGCTCGGCCTTTTCCTGACGGCCGGCGCGGCGAGCACGGCCGATCCGGTCGAAGGCTACAAGTGGCTGGTGCTGGCCGAACGCGGCGGCGCCCTCGACGGCCAGAGCATCCGCGAGAAGGCGGGCGCGAAGGTCAACGAGCAGGACCGCAAGCAGGCCGAGGCGCTGGCCGACAAGTTCACCGCCAAGCCCGAGCGGTCGCCGGGCGATGCGGTACCGCGGCTGGGGCCACCGCCAAAGCCGTAGCGCAGCAGCCGCGCCATGGATCCCGTCGTCCCCGCCCGCCAGACCCGGCCCGACGTCACCATCGCGGTCTGCCGCGGTGCCTGCCGGCTGATGCGCCAGGCCGGCCATTCGGTGCTGCTCGAGATGCCGCTGCCCGACGGCCGACGCGCCGACATCTTCGCGGTCGGTCGCGGCGGCCATCTCACCATCGTCGAGGTCAAGTCCTCGATCGAGGATTGGCGCGCCGACCTCAAATGGCCCGACTATCTCGACTGGTGCGACCAGCTCTACTTCGCGGTGGCGGTCGACTTCCCGCAGGCGCTGATCCCGCCGGAGATCGGCTTGATCGTGGCCGACGCCTATGGCGGCGAGATCCTGCGCCATCCGCCGAGCCGGCCCGTCGCGGCGGCGCGGCGCAAGTCGCTGCTGATCGATTGCGCGCGGCTGGCCAGCGAGCGGCTGGCGCGGCTCGAGGATCCGGACTTCGTCGAGATGATCTGATCTGATCAGGCCGGCCAATCAAACAGGCGCGTGGCGGCGGCTCGCCTCGGCCATGCGCAGGCGGGCATAGGCCATCACCTCGGTCGGCGTGCCGGTGGTCTCGATGCGGCCGTCCATCACCAGCGCCACGCGATCGGCGATGGCGAGCGGCGCCAGGCGATGGGTGATCATGATCACGGTACGGCCCTGCAGGCTGCCGCGCAGCCGGCGCAGGAGCTGCTCCTCGGTCGCGGGATCGAGCGCGCTGGTCGCCTCGTCGAGGATCAGGATGCGCGGATTGCGGATCAGGGCGCGGGCGATACAGAGCAGCTGGCGCTGGCCCATCGACAGCCCCTGCCCGCGCTCGCCCAGCACGGTGTCGTAGCCCTGCGGCAGGCGCTCGATGAAATCGTGCGCGCCGACGAAGCAGGCTGCGGCGGCGACGATTGCCGGATCCTTGTCGGCGACGCCCATCGCGATGTTGTCCAGCACCGAGCCCGCGAACAGCTGCACCTCCTGCGGCACGCAGCCGATCTCGGCTCGCAGTTGCGCCGGCGCAAGGTGCGCCACGTCCATGCCGTCGACCAGCACACGGCCCGCGGTCGGCCGGTGCAGGCCCTGGATCATGTTGGCGAGCGTCGTCTTGCCCGAGCCTGACGGCCCGACCAGGCCGATGATCTCACCGCCCGCGATCGCGAGGTCGGCGCCCCGCAGCACGTCCGCCGCATCGTCCTGCGGCCGCCAGCACACCCGCTCGAGGGCGATGCGGCCCGCGCCGAGCGGTATTGGCGCGAGGGCGCCGGACGGGCTCTCGGCCGGCTCGGTCATCAGCTCGTCGAGTCGCGCGAAGGCCGAGCGCGCGCCCTGCAGCTGCTGCCAGGCCGAGGCGATCTGGCGCATCGGCAGCAGCGCGCGCGCCGCCAGCAGGTTGGCGGCGACCAGGCCGCCGATCGTGAGATGGCCGCGCGCGATCTCGTGCACGCCGAGCAGAACCACGGCGAGCAGCGCCAGCAGCTGCAGGCTCGCCGAGGCCGACGCGGTGACGTTGCCGAGCTGGCTGGCGCGGAAGCTCGAGTGGGCCGCGCGTTCGACCCGCGCCCGCCAGCGCCGTTCGACTTCGGCCTCGAGCCCGAGCGCCTTGACGGTGGCGGCGTTGGCGACGGTCTCGGTCAGCGCCGAGCCCTTGGCCGCCAAGGCCTGGAACAATTCGTCGGCGAGGCGGCGTTGCGTGCGATGGCTGGCCAGCGGCACCGCGAGCAGCAGCGGGATCGCCGCGAGCGCGACCAGGCCCAGCCAGCCGTCGATCGCGAACAAGGCCGCGAGGAAGAGGGCCGCGAAGACCAGATCGATGGCGAGCGCCGGCAACTGGCCGGCACAGAAGCCGCGCAGCACGTCGAGCTGGCGCAGGCGCTCGGCGATGACGCCCACGGTGTTGCGCTCGAAATGGCCGTAGGGCAGGCGCACCAGGTGATGCACGACCTGCGTGCTCATCTGCAGGTCGAGCCGCGCCGCCGCGCGCGCCGACAGCCAGCCGCGGATCAGGCGCAAGCCGAAGTCGATGGCGTAGACGGCGAACAGGCCGGCCGCCAGCAGGGCGATCAGCCCCATCGCCTCGGCGGGCGCATGGCCGGCCAGGCGGTTGACCACCAGCATCATGAACAAGGGGCTGGCCAGCGCGAGCAGATTGACCGCGAACGACACCATCGCGAGCTGCGCGAGGGCCGGCCGGATCGCGGCCCAGATCGGCGCGTACCATGCCTCCGGTTCCGGCATGCTCGGCGGCGGCATGCGCAGCACCAACGCCTGGCAGCCAGGCTCGAGCAGGTTGACGAGCTCGGCCTCGACGACATGCCCTTCGACCACGTCGAGCACGACGGCGCGCCCCGCCTTGATCGACACCACGACGCGCGCCGGTTGCCGGCCGCCGATCAGGACGAACGGCATCGCCATGGCTGGCAGCGGCGTGCGGGCGGGATCGACGGCCTGGCAGACGAAGCCCAGCCGGCGAGCGGCGAGCAGGAAGGTCGCGGGATCGAGCGGGCCCGCCGGCAGGGCGGCGGCGTCGCGCAATTCGGCCTCGCTCACCGGACGGCCGAGCTGGCGCACGATGTAGAGCAGCGCCCGCATCAGGCTGTCGACGCCACGTGAACGCGGCGGATCGAGGACGAGGACGGCGGATTCGGAGGGGGCCATGGCTGCTCGGCGGCGCGGGACGCCGTCGAGCAACCTATCAGAAATTAACGCTGAATCAATCGATTACGGCTTGATCTTAACGTGCGCTGAAGGCCCGCTTCAGCTCCGGCACCAGATCCAGCCGCTCCCACGAGAAGCTGCCGTCCTTTTCCGGCTTGCGGCCGAAATGGCCATAGGCGGCGGTGCGCTGGTAGATCGGCTTGTTGAGCTTCAGGCTACGGCGGATGTTGGTCGGCCGCAGCGGGAAGATATCGTTCAGCGCCTTCTCGAGCTTGCGCTCGTCGACCTTGCCGGTGCCCTGGGTATCGACATAGAGCGACATCGGATCGGCGACGCCGATCGCATAGGCGACCTGGATCAGGCAGCGATCGGCGAGGCCCGCAGCGACGACGTTCTTGGCGAGATAGCGCGCGGCATAGGCGGCCGAGCGGTCGACCTTGGTCGGGTCCTTGCCCGAGAAGGCGCCGCCGCCGTGCGGAGCGTAGCCGCCGTAGGTGTCGACGATGATCTTGCGGCCCGTGAGGCCGCAGTCGCCGTCGGGACCGCCGACCACGAAGTTGCCGGTCGGGTTGACGAAGAAGTCGGCGGCCTTCCTGGGCATCCAGCCCTTGGGCAGCGACTTCTCGACGTGCGCGGCGATCATCTCCTTGATCATGCCGGAGTTGTATTTCTTGCCCTTGGCGTTGGTCTCGCGGTGCTGGGTCGAGACCACGACCTTGGTGGCGCCGACCGCCTTGCCGTCGACGTAGCGTACGGTGACCTGGCTCTTGGCGTCGGGCTGCAGGTCCTTGAGCTCGCCCGAGCGGCGGGCCTTGCTCAGCACCTCGAGGATCTTGTGCGAGAAGTAGATCGGCGCCGGCATGAACGAGTTCGGTTCGTACGCCTCCGAATCGCGGCAGGCGAAGCCGAACATCAGGCCCTGGTCGCCGGCGCCTTCCTGCTCGCCGAGATTGCCGCCCTTGTTCTTGGCATTGACGCCCATGGCGATGTCGGGCGACTGGCCGTGCAGCAGCACGTCGACGTCGGCGCCGTGCCAGGAGAATCCGTCCTGATCGTAGCCGATGTCGCGCACCACGCCGCGGGCGATCTCGGTCAGCGCCTCGCGGTTGACGATGGTGTGCTTGCCGTACTTCTTCATGTACGGGTCCGACGCGCGGCCCTCGCCGGCGATGACGATCTTGTTGGTGGTGACCAGCGTCTCGCAGCCCAGCCGGGTGTTGGTATGGCTGTCGTCGGCGATGCCGAGCTTGATGTCGTTGGCGATGAACGCGTCGAGGATCGCGTCCGAGATCTGGTCGCTGACCTTGTCCGGATGACCTTCGGAAACCGACTCGGAAGTGAAAAGATAGTCCTTCAGCGCCACATGGCCCTCCACAGATGTCACTGGACTCCGGGCAGGGCGGGATGGGCCGCCAACGTCCGGCTTAGCCTTTGTTTCGCGGTGGCAAGTCGTCCAAATCCGTCCGCGTGCGGCGTCCCGACGGACGCCGCGTCGTTAAAAACTCCAACCGAGCGGGGAAATCAAGAGGGGCGAAGGGGCCCTTTTAGCGACCTTTGCGCCCGCCCAGGACTTCGGCATGGCTGGCGGCACCAACCGCCTTGACCATCTCGAAGATGCGCTTGCGCACGCGGCTCTCGCGGATCTTGTAGTAGGCCCGCACCAGCTCGAGCGTCTCGCGCTTGATCAGCGGATCCTTCTCCTGCTCGAACGGCGTCGCCGCCTCGCCGAAGCCGCCCTTGCGCCCGCGGCCCGACATCGGCCGGCCGGCCAGCGCGTTCGACGGCATCTCGTCGAAGAAATAGGACACCGGCACGTCGAGCACCTTGGCGAACTCGAAGAGGCGGCTGGAGCCGATGCGGTTTGAGCCGCGCTCGTACTTCTGGATCTGCTGGAACGTCAGGCCGACGGCCGTGCCGAGCTTCTCCTGGCTCATGCCGAGCAGCGTGCGACGCTGGCGCATCCGCGCGCCAACATGCACATCAACCGGATGCGATCTTGCCATGTCTTCTCACCCTCTTTTGTCTTGAGCCCAACAACCCGTATTTTAATCCCAACACCGTTGCCGTTGAACCCCATAACAGTCGGACACGTCAGAATTGTGCCAGACTGTTCCACCGTCAATGCAAAAGTGCATATCTACACGTCAAGAGTGCACATGACATATGCGCACCGACAACGGAATGCAAGCTCAACCTCGCGGTTGGGATCGTGCGATGAGCACAAACATGGCGAGTATCGTCAGAAGCCCCAGCAACGTCCAATCGTGCCGCCTAGCGTACAAGGTTGCTGCCCGCGGAGGTGGAAGCGCGTGATCGACTACACCTTCTCGCTCCATCTCCAGTGATGCAATTACCCGGCCAAAGGCGTCGATCACCGCCGATACGCCGGTGTTGGCGGCGCGGATCATCGGCAATCCTTCTTCGATCGTGCGCAGACGCGCACTCGTGAGATGCTGATACGGGCCACTCGACGTGCCGAACCACGCGTCGTTGGTGACGTTCAGCAACCATGCAGGACGCGCCGCGTCCGGCGCTGTGACTTCTGCAGGGAAAATCGCCTCGTAGCAAATGAGCGGCGAGAAGCTCGGCAGGCCCGGCAGTGAGATGGTGGCGAAGGCATCGCCTTTCTCGAACGAGCCGCGGCCGACCAGGCCGGTCAGCGGCGGCCACTCCTTGTGAAAGGGAATGTATTCGCCGAACGGCACGAGATGGACCTTGTCGAAAGTGGCTGCGACCTCGCCGTCGGGCGTGATCGCCAGCAGCGAGTTCCAGACGCCGTCCTGGACGACGGCGCCGGCACGCGCCGCCCCCGCCAGCAGGAAGCCGCCACGCGGCGCCGCGGTCGCCAGCGCCGAGAGGCCCGGCGATTCGGGCTGGACGACGAACGGCACGGCCGTCTCGGGCCAGACCACGGCGGCCAGCCGGTCGAACCCTTCACGGCGGCTGAGATCGATCAGCTTCTTCAACTCGCGCGCCTGGTTCTCGGGCCGCCACTTCTCGGCCTGGGGCACGTTGGGTTGCACGATGCGGATCATGGGGCCGTCGGCCACAACCGGGGGCATGGCCTGTTGGCCCGCGACGCCGGCGACCCCCACGGCAGCGAGGGCTCCCAGCGCCGCCCGCCAGCCGGCGGCCGGCGCGGCGAGAACGATGAAAGTCAAGGTACCGAGGCCATACACGCCGACCAGCGCCGCCCCCTGTAGCAAAGGCGTGGCAAAGGCCCAGACGTGGCCGAGGGGATTCCACGGATAGCCGGTGAAGACGTGGCCCCGCAGCCATTCGGTTGCAGTCCAGGCGATGGCGAGCAGCACCAACCGGCGATAGCGGCTGCCGAACTGCGGCCAGCGCAGCACGAGCGCCTTGGTCGTCCATGCCGCCAGCCCCGGGAAGACGCCCAGCACCATCGCCAGGCCGACGATCGCGGGCGGCCCGAGCAGCGCGAAGTCGGCCGGCGGCACGAAGAAGGCCTCGAGCATCCAGTACGAGCCGACGATGAAATGGCCGACGCCCCACCACCAGGCGCGCCAGCCGGCGATCCGCGCGGTCGGCGCGCCGTCCCACAACCAGACGAAGACGACTAGGCCCGCCACCGCCAGCGGCAGCCAGTGCAGCGGCGGCATGGCGAGCGCCGTGAGCGCGCCCGCCACCAAGCCAGCGCCCATCGCGCGCGTACCCTGAAGCCTGGTCACGTCAGGGCTGGATCAGGCGGCCGATTGCGCGACGGCCGGCGGCCGGACGCGCAATCGTCGGATACGCCGCGGATCGACGTCGAGGATCTCGAACTCGACGCCCGACGGATGGCGCACCACCTCGCCGCGCTCGGGGATGCGGCCGAGCAGGGAGAAGATCAGGCCGCCGACCGTGTCGATCTCGCGCCGCTCGTCCTCCGACAGCACGTTGCCGAGCTCCTGCTCGAGCATCTCGACCGGGGTGCGGCCGTTGACGTCGATCGTGCCGTCGACCCGGCGCGCCAGCACCGGCGCCTGCGCCACGTCGTGCTCGTCCTCGATCTCGCCGACGATCTCCTCGACCAGGTCCTCGATCGTGAGCAGGCCGTCGGTGCCGCCGAACTCGTCGACCACCAGCGCCATGTGCGTGCGCGAGCGGCGCATGTCGAGCAGCATGTCGAGCACCGGGAGGGTCGGCGCCACGAACACCACACGGCGCAGGATGTCGCGCAGATTGAACTTCTTGGGCGTGCCCCAGTAGGCCAGCACGTCCTTGATGTGGACCATGCCGATCACGTCGTCGAGCGATTCGCGGAATATCGGGTAGCGCGAGTGGGCCTCGGCCTGGATCAGGCGCACCACCGCGTCGAGCGGCGTGTCGGCCGAGATGCCGACGATGTCGACCCGCGGCACCATCACGTCCTGCACGGTCTTGTCGCGCAGCTTCAGGATGTTGGCGAGCAGGACCCGCTGGTCGTCGCTGATCGGCGTGTCGCTCTCGGGCGTCTCCTCGATCAGCTCCTCGATCGCCTCGCGGACCGCCTCGTTCCGCTCGCGGCGGCGCAGGCGGCGCAGGATGGCGCGCAACAACCCGCCGTTGGCGACGACGTCGTTGGCCAGTGTCGCGGTTGCCGATGGCTCTCCGTCCGTCGCCGAATTGCCGTTCGGCTGCGTAGGTCGCGCTGTGGAGTCCGGCATAGTTGGTAAGATAGGGTAAAGGCCTTGCGTTGCAATGCGGTGGAAGGTTCTTGATGCGTTCCTGCAAAATGCCGTCCGGCAACGAAATGCCGGTCTTCGGGATCGGCACCTGGCGGATGGGCGAAAGCCGCGCCAGGCGGGCGCAGGAGCTCGACGCGATCAAATGCGCGCTGGAGCTCGATTATCCGATGATCGACACCGCCGAGATGTACGGCGATGGCGGCGCCGAGGAGATGGTCGGCGAGGCGCTGGCGGGCGTTCGTCAGCGGCCGTTCATCGTCAGCAAGGTTTACCCACACAACGCCACCCGCAGCGGCACCATCGCCGCCTGCGAGCGCAGCCTCAAGCGCATGAAGCTGGAGCGCATCGACCTCTACCTGCTGCACTGGCGCGGCGGCGTGCCGCTTGCCGAGACCTACGAGGGCTTCTTCCGCCTGCGCGAGGCCGGCAAGATCGCCGACTTCGGCGTCAGCAACTTCGACGCGGACGACATGGAAGAGGCCGCCAGCCTCGACAAGGGCCTGACCGGCAGCAACCAGGTGCTCTACTGCCTGTCGAAGCGCGGGCCCGAATACGACCTGCTGCCCTGGATGCGCCAGCGCTCGATCCCGCTGATGGCCTACTCGCCGCTCGACCAGGGCCGCCTGCTGGGCAACGCGACGTTGAAGAAGCTGGCGTGCAACCTCGGTTGCACGCCGGCACAACTGGCGCTCGCCTGGGTGCTGGCGCAACCGGGCGTGGTCACCATCCCCAAGTCGATGACGCGCGAGCGGGTGAAGGAGAATCTCGCGGCAGTGGACATCAAGCTGTCGGCCGACCTGCTCGCCGAGCTCGACCGCGCCTTCCCGCCGCCCAAGGCCAAGCAGTCGCTGCAGATGCTGTAATTGTCGTCCTGAGCGCAGCGAAGGACCTCATCGCCGCTTGCAACCGCCATGAGATCCTTCGCTCCGCTCAGGATGACAGAGTGTAATACCAGCCGACGAAAATCCTGACTCTTGCGAGATTTGAGTTTCCCTTCGCTGCAATGTTCGATTCTGTGTCTCCGGTCGGCGTATTGCGGCGGAGGACAGCATGGGGCTCAAGATCGAGGTGACGCGGCTGGAGCTGTCGGCGAC
>NZ_JAFKJN010000046.1 GCF_017305915.1 Reyranella sp. | reverse complement strand
AGGGGCGAGACAGCGAGAACGCCGGCACCTCACCGCAAATACGGAGCCTTCTGCGCCCATTCGTGACGGCTTCCGACGGAAAAGAGCCGACTACGAGACCAAGGACCGGCGACGCCGTCATTGCGTGACTTGGTCAGACCTTCCCTAACTCACTAAGTCAAGACTACGTGCTTTCATCTTGGGCTCATGACCGAGGTGCCGGGAAACCCGTAGCTTCGGTAGTTTGTAGCGACATAGATTCTGCCGAGATATTCATAGCTGATATTACGCTTCTAAATTTCAATGTCGCTTTCGAGATCGGCTACGCAATAGGTTTGCGAAAAAGGGCCATTCCCATTGCAAATTCTACGCTCGCTTCTGACGATGAACTCAAAAAGAGAGTTGGTGTTTTCGATACACTGAAAAGAGTCGAATACGAGAATGCCTCCGAATTAGCTAGCAAGTTGCGTAGCGTAATATTGGAAGACGCACTCTCCATAAGATTCTCTAGTAAGCTAAACGCAAAGGCAAAAGTATGGGTGCTGCAACCGCCGCACTATTCAGAGGAGATTTCCAGGATCATCGCTGGCGTAAAGAAAGAGTTTTTCTTCTACAAGAGCTTCAACCCAACTGAGCAACCCCGGATGGCACCGGATGAAACAATTGACGATGTTGCTGCAGCTACTGGCATCGTCGTGCCGCTCCTGGCTCCGTATGTTAAAGAGGCAGAGGTTCACAATCTCAGGGCAGCATTTGTTGCTGGTTTGGCGTATGGAATGAAGAAGGAAGTTTTGCTTCTGCGCAGCGCTGGAGATTGGAGCGTCCCTCTGGACCTGCGAGATAGAATTCGCGCCTATAAGCATCCAGGGGATATCGATGATCTTATATCTCGTTTCCGCGAAGAAGTGGAGAACGCCTTTTATTCGGCAGATGATTCTGAGCAAGCACAGGGATTGTTAGAGAAACTGAGTTTTGGTTCTCCAACAGCGGAGAATGAGTTTCAAACACTTGGCTCCTATTTCATGAAGACGGCTGAATTTGGACGGGCGATTAGAGGCGAGGTGAATCTTTTAGTCGGCCGGAAGGGTAGTGGCAAGACCGCGGCGTTCTCTCAAATACGTAACGAGCTTCGACGAGATACCCGAAAAGTCGTAGTGGATCTCAAACCCGAAGGGTATCAGTTGATCAAGCTAAAGGACGTGGTCCTTCGTTATCTAGAGGCAGGAAGCAAAGATCATCTGGTAACGGCGCTTTGGGATTATGTTCTCTTGCTGGAATTGGCACATAAGCTCCTGGACAAAGATAGAGAAGTTAATCGGCGTGATCCCAAGCTGATGAGGCTTTACGATGAACTCAGCGCTATATATTTTTCTCACGGAAGCACGACGGAAGGCGACTTTTCCGAACGGTTAGTCCAATTGTCAACCTACTTGGTTACTACCTTTGATGCAAAGTTCGGTGGGCAGGGGACGACACGACTATCGCATGACCAAGTTACTCAAATTCTCTATCGAGGTGACTTGCATAGGCTGCGGACAGCGATTACGGCCTACCTTGAAGAAAAAGAGGATGTATGGATCCTGTTTGATAACATAGATAAGGGATGGGCTACCGATGGAGTGTCAACCGATGATGTTGTTATAGTGCACGCGCTGATTGAGGCGTTGTGGAAGATTCAGCGGGACTTGCAACGAGCGCACATTGATTTTCATTCCATCGTATTCTTGCGAAACGATGTTTATCAGTATCTTGTGCAGTCGATCCCAGATCGAGGTAAAGACCTTCGGGTTTCATTGGACTGGAGCGACCCGGGACAGCTACGTGAATTAATCAGAAGACGATTAATATATAACGGATGGTCGTTGTCTGTTGAATTTTTGCGAGCTTGGAACGACATAGCAGTCGAGACCTGTCATGGTCGGGAGAGCTCTGAAGTGCTCATAGAGCATTCGTTGATGAGGCCTAGGTATCTTCTCGCCATTCTGAACCACTGTCGCGGCGCTGCAGTGAACAATGGTCACTCGAGGATAGAGCAGGGTGACATCGAAGCGGGGCTTCGAGCCTATTCGAATGATTTGCTTGTTGACACAGATAACGAGCTTCGAGATTTGATGCCCGAAGCCAAGGATGTGCTGTATCAGCTCGTTGGTGAAGAACCTGACATTCTAGAGCCTGATCTTCACGAGCATTTTGCGAGAGCGGGTGTTCCTGCCGGACAAAACGAGAGGGTTACAGAGCTGCTTCTCTGGTACGGCGTTATTGGTATCGTCGGCAAGGGCGATTGGGTTGGATACATATTTGATGCAGCATATGACGTAAAGAAGATGAAAATTCTGCGAGAGAAAGAGGGCGGGCAGATTCCACTATACCGAGTTCACCCAGCATTTCGGTCAGGGTTGGACGTTAAGGGCGGAGGTAATGGGCAGTTGCTGTAGGCGGTTTCTCGATCAGTAGGCTCTTGGCAGTATATGGTCGACGGATTAGCTCGCATGCGAGCCACGATCTTGTAGGTGTCAGACGCGAGAGCTGGAGACGGCCAGTTCCCTCAGCCGGTAGGCCTTGCTCTTGGAGATGCCGAGTTCGCGCGCGATCTGATTGGGATTGAGCCCGTCGCGCAGCAGCGCTGCCACGCGATGGACGTCCTGCTCCTCGAGCGGCCACCACGCCCAGGTCGCCCGGCCCGCCGGATCGAAGCACAGCTTCGCCTCTACCGGCTCGAGTGCGTGGCCCGCCACGGCGCGCGCCTTTTCGACATGCAGCTCGAAACGGGCGCCCTGGTGCGCCGCGTAGCCGGCGGGCCGGCGCAACGCCAGCACGAGGTCGAGCACGTCCTCCTGCTGCGCCGAGCCGCGGAGCGCGCCGCGCTTGTTGGTGTGTTGGACGACCAGCACCGCCGTCCGTCGGCGCAGGCGCAGGAGGAAGGGCTGCAGCTTCGGCCACGGATCGCCATCGTTGGTGCGATGGCCAGCCAGGCTGGAGAGATTGTCGAGCACCAGCAGGTCGGGCGGCGGGGTGCAGGCGTTCCAGATCGCCGATTGGCCCGCTTCCTCGGCAATGTCGGGAAGGCCGCTCGACCGGAGATCGGCCAGGACGAACTCCAGCGTCTTGGGCGCCGGGCCGAGCATCGCCAGCCGCTGCCCGACGTCGGCGGCCGCCATCTCGCCGTCGACATAGACGACGCGATGCGGCCGCTCGGCCTGCCAGCCGAGGAAACGGCCGCCGGTGGCGGCGGCATGGGCGATCGCCATCGCCACGAAGGTCTTGCCGAGCCCGCGCGGGCCGTAGAGCAGGGTCAGGCTGTGGCTGCGCAGGAGCGGCGCCAGGATCGGCCGGCGGCCGGGCAGGGCGGCCAGCAGGTCGGCGGCGCCCCGGCGCTCGGGCCGGATCGCGGGGGCCCGGACGGGCGGCGGACGCAAGCGGGGCATGGCAGGGTGTATATCATGGATAAACTTAAAGTCAATCAATAACCTAAACGGTGGACGCGGTATCCTAACACCGCGGGGGAGGGAGGGTGTGTCAGCCGGATTCCCGGAAAAGCTTTGTGCCATCGGGGTGGGAGGCTTCCCACGGAAGTGGGAAGTTCCAGGGGCGTGCCGTGGGAAGGGGCGCTTCGTGAGCCGGCCGGAGGCCCGCGGTCCGGCGAGAGGATGAGGGGGCGCGGCTTTACCGCGCGCGCGCCTCCGGGATCGCGGCGCTTGCCAGACGCCGCCAAAACGGCCATAGAGCGCCGGTCGATGGACGGACAACCTCGGCGACGCCTCCGGCTCGCCCTCGACTTGATCCTGAAGAACGCAAATTCGACGGCCTGCCTCGTTTGTGGCGGGCGCATCTATGACGTGAAAGGCAATTCCCATGGCTACCGGAACCGTGAAGTGGTTCAACGCCACCAAAGGCTACGGCTTCATCCAGCAGGACAACGGCGGCAAGGACGCCTTCGTCCATATCAGCGCCGTCGAGCGCTCCGGCCTGCAGAGCCTCAACGAAGGCCAGAAGGTCGAATTCGAGCTGGTCGCTGACCGCCGCACCGGCAAGCAGTCGGCCGAGAACATCAAGGCGGTCGGCTGAGCAGAAGCCGGTTGTCGAACGAGAAAGCCCGCCTCCGGCGGGCTTTCTTTTTGCCCGGCTTCAGGCCCGCCGCTCGCTTCGGGGGTCGAGCGCGTCCTGCAGGCCGTCGCCCAGGAAGTTGAAGGCGATCACCGTCAGGAAGATCAGCAGGCCCGGCCACAGCGCCAGCACCGGCGTCTCCTGCAGCAGCTCCTGGGCGTTGGTCAGCATGTTGCCCCAGCTCGCCGCCGGCGCCTGGATGCCGAGGCCGAGGAACGACAGGGTCGATTCGAGCAGGATCAGGCCGCCGATCGAGAGCGTGGTCGCGACCACCAGCGAGCCCATGGCGTTGGGCAGGATGTGGCGGAACATGATGCGCAGCGGCCGCGCGCCCAGCGCCTGCGCGGCGCGCGTGAAATCCTGCGCCTTGAGCGACAGCGTCGCCGCCCGCACCAGCCGGGCCACGGTGGTCCACCCCATCAGCGACACGATCGCCACGATGCGCCACAGCGAGAAGGTCTCCGACTGGGCGATCGCCTGAGGGATGCCGATCTTCTGCGGGTCGACCGCCGCCAGCACGATCACCAGCGGCAGCAGCGGCAGGGCGATCACCCCGTCGGTCACGCGCATCAGGACCGCATCGAGCCGTCCGCCGTAATAGCCCGCGAACACGCCGATCGCCGCGCCGATCGCCGCCGACAGCAGCGCGCCTGCGAAGCCGACCAGCAGCGAGACCCGGCCGCCGTCGAGCAGGCGCTGCAAGAGGTCGCGGCCGAGATCGTCGGTGCCCAGCCAGAAGTGCGCCGAGGGCGGCTCCTTGCGGCGCAGCAGGTCGGTCATGGTCGGATCGATGCCGCGGGCATCGGCGATCCAGGGTGCCGCCAGCGCCAGCACCAGCAGCAGCGCGAGGAAGAGGGCCGAGACCTGCGCCGGGCGATGGCCCTTCATCGTCATCTGAGCCGGCTCGCGAGGGTGACCCGCGGATCGACCGCGACCAGCGCCAGGTCGGCGATGAGGTTGCCGACGATGGTGGTGAAGGTGGTGAACAGCAGCCCGACCAGGGCGAGGTTGTAGTCGTTGTCCAGGATCGCCTGGAACATCATCTTCCCCATGCCCGGCCAGGCGAACATGATCTCGGTGATCAGCGCGCCCGAGAACAGCCCGCCGAAGGAGAGGCCGAGGATGGTCAGCACGGGGGTCAGCGCGTTGACGAAGGCATGCCGCCACAGCACCCGCGTGGGCGAGGCGCCCTTGGCGCGGGCGGTGCGGACATAGTCCTGGCGCAGGGTCTCGATCATGGCGGCGCGCATGAAGCGGGTGTAGCCGCCGAGCTGCAGCAGCAGCAGAGTGCCGATCGGCAGCACGGCGAAGCGCAGCTGCTGGGCGATCGCCTCGGGCCACGGCGTGTGCGGCCGGATCTCGGCCATGCCGCCGGCCGGCAGGACGCCCAGTTTGACCGAGAACAGCGTGATCAGCAGCAGCGCCAGCCAGAACGGCGGCGTGCTGATGCCGGCAAAGCACAGCAGGTTGACGGTGTAGTCGGCGCGGCTGCGCGGCCGCGCCGCCGTCCACAGGCCGAGCGGCAGGGCGATCGCGATCGACAGCAGGAAGGCGGTGCCGGCGAGCGCCAGCGTGTTGAGGAGCCGCGGGCCGAGCACCGCGAGCACCGGCTGGTTGAGCGAGCGCGAGTAGCCGAAGTTGCCGTGCAGCGCCTGGCCGGCCCAGGCGAGGTAGCGCTCGAGCAACGGCTTATCGATGCCGTAGACCGCGCGCAGGCGGGCGGCGTCGGCGCTGGTCATGCGCGGATCGCCCGAGATCATCAGGTCGATCGGGTCGCCCGGCATCAGGCCGATCAGCAGGTAGACGATCAGGCTCATCAGCGCGAGGGTGATTGCGATCTCGGCCAGGCGGCTCGCGAGATAGCGGCTCATCCCGCGAGGCGCCGCTCGAGGCCGGCCTTCACCGCCGGCCATTCCTCGTCGATCACCGAGAAGTAGACCGAATCGCGGACGTACCCGTCGGCCATGATCATGTGCTTGCGCAGGATGCCCTCCTGCTTGGCGCCGAGCTTCAGGATGGCGGCGCGGCTGCGGCCGTTGCGGACGTCGGTCTTGTACTCGACGCGGACGAAGCCCAGCGCCTCGAAGGCATGGCGCATCAGCAAGAGCTTGCACTCGGGATTGACCGCGCCCGCCCACACCGAGGGCTCGTACCAGGTCGAGCCGATCTCGAGCTTGCGGTGCGCTTCCTCGATGTTGAGGTAGCGGGTCATGCCGACATAGCGCCGCTCGGCCTTGTGCCAGACCACGAACGCCATCTCGTGGCCGCTGGCGCTGCGGTGCAGCGCGTTGTCGATGTAGGGATCGTACAACGGCCCCAGCGCCGAGGTCGTGACGGTGAAGATCTCGGGATGCTGCGCCGCCGGCCGCACCGGCTCGCGATGGCGCTCCTCGAGGGGCTCGAGCCGCACGAAGCGACCGTCGAGCGTCACACGGTCGAGCATCCTACTCCTCCCAGCGCCACTGCTCGATCCACAGGGTCGAGCTGTTCTGATGGCCGGTCGGGCGCACGCCCTTGAGCGGCTTGGGGATCACGAAGGCATCGATCCGGAAGTACAGCGGCAGCACCGGCAGCTCGTCGGCATAGAGGCGCAGGATCTCGGCGAACAGGGCGCGGCGCTTGTCGACATCGAGCTCGCGCTCGGCGGCGTCGAGCGCTTTGTCCATCGCCGGGTTGGCGTAGCCCGGGTAGTTCTGGCCGCTCCAGCCGTTCTGCGCCGTCGGGATCTCCTCCGAATGCAGCGTGGTGCGCGGCACGTTCTGCGGCCGCGTGATCCAGCCGTACAGGGCGAGCGCCTCGAAGTTGCGCTTCTGCAGGGCGTCGAAATAGATGCGCGCCGGCGCCGCCTTCAGGCGCAGCTCGATGCCGACCTGGCGGAGCTGGCTCTGGATTACCTGCGCGATCTGCTCGTTGATGCGGTTGCCGCTGGCGAAGGCCAGTTCGAGCGACAGCCGCGTGCCCTTGGCGTCCTGCCGCACGCCGTTCTTGATCTCGCCGAAGCCCGCCTCGTCGAGCAGCGTCTTCGCCGCGGCCGGGTCGTAGGCGTAGCGGCGCGCCGCCGGGCTGTACATCGGATCGAGCGGGTTGACGTCGCCGTCCGCCACCGGCTGCTTGCCGTCGAACAGCTTGTCGGAGATCGCCTTGCGGTCGATCGCCATCAGCAGCGCCCGCCGCACCCTGAGGTCGGCGAGCAGGGGATTGTCGAGCTTGGTGTCGATGTGGCTGTAGGTGAGCGAGGGCTTGTAGACGACGTTGTACTTGTCCTTGTGGCGCTTCTCGAAGGCGATCGCCTGGTCGAAGCTGAGGCCGCTCTCGCCCAGGATGTAGTCGACGTTGCCCGACAGGAGGTTGGCCTCGAGCGCGGCGGAATTCTCGAAGATCTTGATCAGCAGGCGCTTGAAGGCGGGCTTGGGGCCAGCCCAGGTCGGGTTCTGCTCCAGCACGATGCGGTTGCCCGGCACCAGCTCGACGATGCGGTAGGGGCCGAAGGCCAAGCCCGGATTGGTCGGCTGGGTGTCGTAGGCGCTCTTGTTGCGGTACTCGGCCGGGTTGGCGTCGAAGATCGGCTTCTCGATATGCGCCGGCAGCGGCATGCGCTCGATGCTGTTGTAGTCGAAGGTCACGCGGTCGACCGTCACGGTGAAGTGGCGGTCGTCCTTGACCTCGAACTTCACGATCCGGCGGAACTCCTCGCCGGAGGGCACGCCCGACAGCGGATGCTTGCCGACCTCGACGGCGAACGCGAAGTCGCGGGCGGTGACCGGCGTGCCGTCGCCCCAGGTGAAGGGCTTCAGCTCGACGTCGATCTCCATGCCCTTCTTGCCATCGGGCAAGTCGACGATCCGCGCGCGGCCGTTGTCGACGGTGGGCAGCTCGGTGCACATGATGCAGACCAGCTTCCAGTTGGCGTCGTAGGCCGTGATCGGCCGCAGGGTCATGTAGTTGACCAGCGACGTCGCCAGCATCGAGTTGAGCGACGGGTTCATCGCGCCGGGCGCGGTGTTCATGCCCAGCACGAGCTCGTCCTTGGCCCGGGCGGGCAGGGCGAGCGTGATCAGGGCGAGAAGGAGAAGCAGGCCGCGGCGAATACCCATCGCCGACCAAAGTGGCACGGCTAGCGCCGCGCTGTCATCGTGCGCCGCTTCAGCGCAGGCCGGGTCGTGTCGGTGGCCGGCCGCCGTGGTTCGCCGACCACTGCTCGGGGGCCTCGAGGAAGGCGCGCGTCTCGGTGAGGCCCTTCTCGTCGAAGTACTTGCCCTTGGCCGCGGCCTCGAGCGCATCCCACCAGGTGGCGAGCGCGTGCAATTTGACGCCGGCGACCGCCAGCGTCTCGACGCTCTGCGGGAAGATGCCGTAGTGGAAGATCACGAAGCAGTCGGTGACCCGCGCCTCGGCCTTCTTGAGCGCATCGATGAACACCAGCTTGCTGCCGCCGTCGGTCGCGAGGTCCTCGACCAGCAGCACGCGCTTGTTCGGCTTGAGGTCGCCTTCGATCTGCGCCATGCGGCCGAAGCCCTTGGGCTGCTTGCGCACGTAGATCATCGGCTTCTTGGCGAGCGCCGCGAGGAATGCCGCGAACGGGATGCCCGCCGTCTCGCCGCCCGCCACCACATCGATCTTGTTCCAGCCGATCTCGCGATCGATGGTCTTGAGCGCGTGCTGCATGATCTTGGCGCGCGCTTCGGGGAACGAGATGATCTTGCGGCAGTCGATATAGACCGGGCTCGCCCGGCCTGAGGTGAAGATGTACGGATTGTCCGGCCGGCAGTGGATGGACTCGATCTCGAGCAACAGCCGCGCGGTATCCCGCGATTCGGCCGTACCCGTGACCCGGCCTTGATTCGCTTGGCCGTTCAAGTGTTTGGCGACCGTCTTTCCAGCGCTCTTCGCCGCTGCCGTGGTTTTCTTCTTCGTCGCCATGCTGCTTTTTCCCCCGCGCCGCTTGCGACAAAATGACGGTCGTGTGTTTAGCGTTCATCCACAGGACCGGCAAGGGCAGGGGCGCCGAATCGGCGCCTATCTGACCCCTCAAGTCGGCAGTTTCGGAAAAGGACTTAGATTTGAAAGGGTTCATGGTCCAGTCCCGGGTGGGCAAGTTCCTGGTGGCGCGGCGTCGGCTGATGCTGTCGGCCCTGGTCGGGGTGGTTTTGCTGGTGGTCCTGCCGCCCTCGATCCGGTGGGCGACCCGGCTGCTGCTGGCCTGGGACCTCACGGCGGCGGTCTATGTCGGCTTCGCCCTGCACATGATGCTGCGGTCGGACATCGAGACCTGCCGGCGGCGGGCGTCGCTCTACGACCAGGGCGACTGGATGATCCTGACCGTGGTGATCGGCAGCGCCGCGGCGAGCTTCGCGGCCATCTTCGTCGAGCTGGCCGCGATCAAGGCCTACGAGGCGCCGGCGGCGGCCGGGCTGCTGATCACCGGCGCGACGGTGGTGCTGTCCTGGACCTTCACCCACGTGCTGTTCACCCTGCACTACGCCAACGTCTACTACCGGCCGCACGAGCGCGGGCAGCCCGGCGGCCTCGACTTCCCCGGCGAGCATGCGCCCGACTATCGCGACTTCCTGTACTACGCCTTCGTGATCGGCTGCGCCTGCCAGACCGCCGACGTCTGCACGACCTCGCGCGACATGCGGCTGATCAGCCTGGTGCACGGCATCGTCGCCTTCGCCTTCAACACCGCCATCCTCGCGCTGATGATCAATGTCGGCGCGAGCCTGATCTCCTGAGCTAGTCGATGGTGAGGCCGGCGACCTTGATGATCTGGGCGACCTTCTCGGTGTCGCTGCCGATCAGCCTCCTGAGGTCGGCCGGGGAGCCCGCGAGCGGGATGCCGCCGAGCTCGGCGAGCTGGTTGGCGAACTGCGGATCGGCGAGCGCCGCATTCACCTCCTTGTTCAGCCGCGCGATGGCCTCCGCTGGCGTGCCCTTGGGCGCGCCCACGGCATACCAGGCGCTGAACTCGTAACCCGGCAGGGCCTCGGCCATCGCCGGCACGTCCGGCAGGACGGCCGAGCGGGTCGCGGTGGTCACCGCCAGCGCCCGCAGCTTGCCGGCCTTGATCTGCGGCAACGACGAGGCGACCACGCCGAAATAGACGTCGGCCTGGCCGGCGACCGTGTCGCGCAGCGCCTGCACGCCGCGATAGGGCACGTGGAACAGCGACACACCGGCGGCCTGCTGGAACATCTCGCCGGCGAGATGCGTGCCGGTGCCGACGCCGGCCGACGCCATGTTGATCTTGCCGGGCTTCGACTTGGCGAGCGCGATGAACTCGGCGACGGTGTCGGCCGGTACCGAGGGATGGACCTCCATCACCAGCGGCTGGCGGTAGATGCCGGCGACCGGCGCGATGTCGCGCACGAAGTCGTACGGCAGCTTGTCCTTGATCGCGGCGTCGACGGTGTTGTTGTTCAGCACCAGCAGCAGCGTGTAGCCGTCGGGCACGGCCTTGGCGACCGCCTCGGTGGCGATGCGGCCGCTGGCGCCCGGCTTGTTGTCGATGACGAACGGCTGGCCCAGCCGCTCCGCCAGCCACTTGCCGATCAGGCGGGCGATGATGTCGGGCGCGCCGCCGGGGCCGTAGCCCTCGACCACGCGCACCGGACGCGACGGATAACTCTGGGCAGAAGCGGGACGCGACAGGACGCCAAGCGACGCAACGAGCAACGATCGGCGCCGAACGGCCATCTCATCCTCCCTGCAGGCGGGGCGAGCTTAGCCCTTGTGCCGGCTGATCGCACCGCCGTCGTCGCGGTGAAGCTGCAGGAAAACCACCGACGACACCATGGTCAGCACGCCCAGCCAGATGAAGGCGTGGTGCACGCCGCGGATCAGGGCGGCCGGATCGGCGCGCAGCTCCTCGGGCACGAAATACGCCGCGACCAGCGAGGCCCCGGCGATGCCGAAGCTGATCGACATCTGCTGGCCGGTGCTGGCAATGGTGCTGGCGGCGGAGGTCTCCTGCGCCGTGACGTCGGCGTACACCAGCGTGTTCATGCTGGTGTACTGCGTCGAGGTGAAGAAACCCAGGATGAAGGCTTGCAGCGCGATGCGCCAGGCCGGCGTGCCGATATCGATGGTGGCGAAGCCCATGATCAGCACGCCGAGGATCAGCGTGTTGCCGAACAGCACGGTGCGATAGCCGAAGCGCGCGAGGATTTTCGACACGACCAGCTTGAGCCCGATCGCGGCCAGCGCCTGCGGCATCACCAGCAGGCCCGACTGCACCGCCGAGTAGCCGAGGCCGACCTGGTAGAGCAGGGGGAACAGGAACGGAATGCCGCCCAGCCCGAGCCGGCTGAAGAAGCTGCCGCCCACCGCCGCGCGGAAGGTGCGCAGCCGGAACAGGTCGAGCCGCAGCAGCGGATAGCGGATGCGGAGCGCGTTGACGCCATAGCCCGCCAGCAGCAGCGCCGCGATCGCCATCAGCCCGACGATCTCGAGGTCGCCGAGGCGATGCTCGCCGAACACCTCGAGTACGTAGGACAGCAGCGCAATGCCGGAGCCGAACAGGATGAAACCGACGACGTCCAGCATCCGGGTCTCCTGGCGATAGTCGGGCAGGAAGCGCCAGACCAGGAACAGCCCGAGCGCGCCGACCGGCAGGTTGACCAGGAAGACCACGCTCCAGTGCAGGTAGTGCACGATCAATCCGCCGACCACCGGCCCCAGCATCGGCCCGACCAGGCTGGGGATCGACACGAAGCTCATCGCCCGCACCAGCTCCGACTTGGGGAAGGTGCGCACCATGGTCATGCGCCCGACCGGCACCATCATCGCGCCACCCATGCCCTGGATGACGCGACAGGCGACCAGCATGTCGATGTCGACCGCGACGGCGCACAGCAGCGAGCCCGCGGTGAACAGGCCGATCGCCGAGGCGAAGACGCGCCGCGTGCCGAAGCGGTCGGCCATCCAGCCGCTGATCGGGATGAACACGGCGAGGCTGAGCGTATAGCTCGCCAGCACCGACTTCATGTCGAGCGGCGTGACCTGCATCGCCTGGGCGATCGTCGGCACCGCCGTGTTCAGGATGGTGGTGTCGAGCGATTGCATGAAGAAGGCGACCGCCACCAGCCACGGCAGCAGGCGCTTGATGGTGTCGGCCGCCGGCGCTGTGGTAGAGACATCGGGCGACATGGTGATCCCCTTATACGACAACGACCCGTTTGAGACGCCTTTTCGGCCCTACGTCACCTGGTCGCTGATCGCCCTCAATCTGATCGCCTTCTTCGGCGAGCAGGCCTCGCCGGACAGCGAAGCCTTCGTGGCACACTGGGCCGTCGTGCCGGCCTCGATCACCAACGCGTCGAGTACGGTCGCGCCGCTGCAGGCCTATGGCACGCTGTTCACCGGCATGTTCCTCCATGGCGGCTGGCTGCACCTGATCGGCAACATGTTCTACCTGCAAGTGTTCGGCGACGACATCGAGCAGGCGCTGGGCCGCGGCCGCTATCTGCTGTTCTATCTCCTGAGCGGCGTGTTCTCGGCGACGGTCTACATCGCCTGCAATGTCGGATCGAAGCTGCCGATGGTCGGCGCCTCGGGCGCCATTTCGGGCGTGCTCGCCGCCTACCTGATGCTCAAGCCGTGCGCCAAGGTCACGGTACTGATGTTCTATCGGCCGGTGCGCCTGCAGGCGATGTGGGTGATCGGCATCTGGGTCGGCCTGCAACTGCTCGACATCGGATTTGCCGACCCCACCGACGAGGTCGCCTATTCGGCGCATTTCGGCGGCCTGCTGGCGGGAGCGCTGCTGTTCTACGTCCTGCGTCCGCACGGCGTCGGTCTGTTCGAATGCATCGAGGGCGACTAGGCCGGCCTCACGTCATGATCACCACGCCGAAGCCGGCATCGGTGGCGCATGCCGCACTGTAGCACTATGGCGGCGACGTCTCGGGCAGGTTGGCAATTTTCCGAGCTCGCCCTGATTTGTCGAATCGCCGTTGTCCAGGGCCCCCTGCGCGAACGAGGGAGCACGCGCCGGTGCGGTACGAGTTCCGGCGCCTGGCGACTTATCGGGATGCGAAAGAGTATCGCTCGACCGGGCGCGGCACGCGATCCTTGCCGTCGAAGCAGACGATCTCGGCCTCGTGCGCCATGTCACCTTTGCCGTCCGACCGGTAGGTGGTGACCACACCCTTGTACGGCGCGGTGGCGAGCTTCTCGCGCACCCTGGCTGGAGTCGCCGCAGCGCCGTCGCGACGCAGAGTGGCGATCACGCCGCCCAGCATGCGGACGGCATCGTACTGCGCGGCGGCGAAGGCGTCGGGATCGCCGTTGTAGGCAGCGCGGTAGGCGGCGAGGAACTCCTGCATCGCCGGTGTCGCGGCGGCGACGGGCGAGGCGGCCGTCTCGGCGCACACGCCCCTGAGCTCGGCAGGATCAAGCAGCGCCGCCGTCGCCGGCTGGTGCATCGCCGAACCCGCGACGATCGGCAGGCCGGGCAGCAGTTGCCGTGCCTGGCGCACCGCCAGCACGGTCGAGGGCGCGTGCAGGTGCAGCACGAGCACGTCGGCGTTGGCCGCCTTGGCGCGCAGCAGCGCCGGCGTGAGGTCGTTGACTGTGGGCGCGACGCTCTCCTCGAGCACGGGCGGCGTCTTGAGCTCGGCAAAGGTCTTGGCGAGTTGCTCGCGGCCCGACTGGCCGTAGGCGGTGCTCTGGTAGATCACGGCCGGCCGCTTGGCGCCGAGCTTCTCGGCGACGTAGCGAGCATGCGCCACCTTCACCGTCGCGTCGCTCGGGAAGAAGCGGAAGAACTGCGGCACGCCCATGGCGCTGAGGCGCGCGGTGCCGGAGATGCTGAGCAGCGGCACGTCGCGTTCGCGGGCGAGCGGCAGCAGCGCCAGCATCTGCGTGCCCAGGATCGGGCCGACCACGGCGAGCGGCGGCGGATCGCCGACCGCGCGCGCCCAGGCGTTGACCGCGGCCTCGGGCGTCGCCGCGGTGTCGAGCACGTCGGGCTTGAGGAGGTCGCGCATCTGGCTGGCCGCCAGCAGCGCGCCGTTCCTCTGGCTGGTGCCTTCGAGCGCCACGAAGCCGGTGAGGGGCACCAGCACCGGCAAGCGCACCTCCTGCGCCTGCGCCGTAGTGGCGAAGGCAGCGAGCGCGAGGGCTACTGCGCTGCGCCGCCAGCCCATGGCGACATCACCTCGTTCATGCCGGTGAGCTCGCCGGTCCTGGGATCGCGCACGATGCAGGACGGGTTGGCGAAGCCGAGCGGCGAGATCTGGTTGTCGACCTCGGTGATCGACAGCTTGGCGGCGATCGCCCGCTTGACCGCGTCGGGCAGCAGGCGGTTGACGCGGATCGGACCGACGCCCGAGACATCGACGCGCGGCTGATGGAATGCCGTCTCCACGTCGAGGCCGCGGTCGATCATCATCAGGCTGAGCTGCGTCACCGCCGGCACGATGCGCCGGCCGCCGGAGGCGCCGATGCAGAACCACGGCTGGCCGTCCTTCACCACGACGACCGGGCAGATGTTGCACAGCGGCCGCTTGCCGGGCGCGATCGAGTTGGGCCGGTTGGCCTCGGGATCGAACCACAGCATGCCGTTGTTCATGGTGATGCCGGTCTTGGGCAGCATCACGCAGGAGCCGAACAGCGACATCAGGGTCTGGGTCAGCGCCACCATGTTGCCTTCCGAATCGGCGGCGCAGAAATGCGTGGTGCTGGTGTTGTTGGGCTTGTCGCCCAGCGTCTTCAGCCGCTCTACGTAGGCGGTGTGCATGCCCTCGGCGATGGCGACGAAGAAGTCGGCATCGGGTGACCCCTTGCCCTTGGTGTGCTCGCCTGCGAGCTCGAGCGTGCGGCGCAAGGTCGGGCCGGCGGTCAGCCCGCCCGCGACGTTGATGGTGACGCCGTGATGCTCGAAGGAGAGCGGATCGACGATGCGCGCCTGGTAGGAGGCGAGATCGTCGGTCGAGATCGCCGAGCCGCCGGCCTGCAGGTCGGCGACGATGTCGCGCGCCAGGCTGCCTTCGTAGAACTCGCGCGGGCCGCCGTCGGCCAGGCGGCGCATAGTCTCGCCGAGAGTGCCGAGCTTGAGGTAGCGCGTGTTGCCCTGCCAGTCGTTGGTCGGCACCTGGCCGTTGTCGCAGAGATAGGCGGCCTTCGACGCCGCGAACTTGGTCAGGTGCTTGGCGCCGTTGGCGATCATCACCTGCATGTACCAGTCGAGCTCCATGCCGCGCTCGGCGAGCGCGACGCCGGGCGCCAGCACGTCCTTCCACTTCAAGGTGCCGAAGCGCTCCAGCGCCTTGCCGAGACCCGCGACCATGCCGGGGACGGCGATCGAGTGATAGCCGACCTCGTTGTTCTGGTTGTGGATGTCGGGCCAGGCGAAGGGATTGGCCGGGCCGGGACCGACGATCTTGTAGTTGGAGACGTCGAGCTTTTTCGCGGAGATGGGACCGTAGTCGATCGTCCAGGCACGCTTCTCCTTGGCGCTCCAGATCGTCATGAAGCCGACGCCGCCGATGCCGCTCATCCACGGCTCGAGAGCGCCGATCGCCATGCCGGTGGCGACCGCCGCGTCGATGGCATTGCCGCCCTTGCGCAGGATCTCGGCGCCGACCTCCGCCGCGCGCGTGTTCTGCGCGACGACCACACCTTTGCCACGCACCGCCTGCTTGGTGACCTTGAATTGCCGTGTCAGCGATTCACTCATTACGCTTCCTTGGTTGAAGACGCAGCGACTGTAGCGGGGCCTCTTTTCGCCACAAACCCTGCTAGACTGCTGTGCGGACGGAATAATAGACGGATCGCGGGTGACGGAGCTCAGCCAGATCGACCTGCGATCCCTCGCGGAGGGGCACAAGCGCACATGGGATGCGTTCGTCCTGGCCGCGTCGCCGTTGATCAATGCCGTGGTGCGCCGGACGCTGTCGATCTATCGCCTCAGCGAGGACGACGTGATGGATGCAGCCCAGGACGTCTTCGTCCGGCTGTGTGCGAACAACTTTCGCCTGCTCAAGACTTACGATCCGGCGCGTGCAGGCTTATCCACATGGCTGGCCGTTGTCGCCCGCTCGGCAGCGGTGGATTTCGCCCGCCGCCGGCGGCAGGCGACCGCGCCGATCGACGAGGTGCCCGAGTCGGCCCTGGCGGTCGAGGACCGGCATGTCGAGAAGCTGAAAATCCCCGAGGGTTTGCTCACGGAGCGGCAAACTTTGATTCTCAAATGCCTGTATGATGAGGAACGGGATGTGGCCGAAATTGCACAATTGCTGAAAATAGACGCACAAACGGTGCGCAGCACGCATCACAAAGCTTTGTTGCGGCTGCGTGAGCATTTCAAGGGAGAGGCACCTTAAGAAGGTGGGGATGATTCCCGCCTGTAGGCCGTAAGGTGGACAGGACTAGCACCATGAGCACGGAACGCACCCCTCTGGACGACAAGGCGCTGTGGCAGAGCTTCGCCACGACGTCATCGGTTGTGCCAGCAACCCCCTCGGACATGGATTTCGCCGCTTGGCTGGAAGGCCAACTGCCGGAGACCGAGGCCGCGCGCATCGATGCCGCCGTGGCCGCCGATCCGGCGCTGCGACAGGCCGCCCTCGAACTGGCCGACATCCTGGGCAAGCCGCTGCCGGCGGCACCGCCGCGCATGGCGGCGCGGGCGCAGGCTTTGGTCGGCGGTGCAGCCGGGCGGCCGCGCAAGTCATGGCTGGCTAGCCTGCTGCCCGACTTCGGCCAAGGCCTCGCCTTCCAGCGCGGTGCGCTCGCGGCGATGGGCGTGATGGTGGCCGCGGTCGGTTTCATGCTGGGCGACGGGCTCAGCCGGCAATATGAGGACGGGCTCTACGCCTCCTCGAGATCGTCGAGCAGCACGTATCGGCCGATCGGCCGCGACACCACGGGCGAGCTGAACGACCTGTTCACCGACGCGACCTGATATGTCGTCGCGCGTTACTCAGATTCTGCTCGGCCTGTCGTTGCTGCTGAACGCCTTCGTGCTGGTAGGCTTCGTCTTCAGCAGCTGGATCGAGCCGCCGCACAGTCCGTTCGCGGCCGGCCGGCCGCCAGCCCCGCCGCCCGGTCCGCGCTTGGGCAATCCGCTCGAGGCGCTGTCCCACGATCTCCGGCTCGACGACGCGCAGAAGAAGGCCGTGCAGCCGGTCGTCGACGAGTATGCCAATGGCCGGCGCGATCGCTGGCGCGACATCGGCAAGATTCGCGAGGAGATGGCGGCCGAACTGCAGAAGCCCAACTTCGACTGGGCCAAGATCGACGCGCTGATCGATCAGATAACGGCGCTGCGCGTCGACCAGCAGAAGCAGAACCTGCGCGCGGTCGAGCAGATGGCGAACAAGCTGCCGGCGGACAAGCGGGCCGAACTGCACAAGATCCTTGGGGAGCGTTACGGCGGTCAGGCCTGGCGTCCGGGCAATGCGCCGCCCGGCGGTCCGCGGCCGCCGCGTCCACCGCAGTAGGAGCAGCACTATGGTGGCCCTCGGTCGACGGTTCTTCGTAGGCGGAGCGGCAGCGATGGGTGCGACGGCGCTCTGGCCGGTACGGCCGAGCCGGGCCGCGACCGCGATGGGTTTCGACGAGGCCCGCCATCTCCTGTCGCGCGCCACCTTCGGCGCCACACCGGCCGAGATCCGCGTCGTCGAGGCGATGGACTACGGCAGCGCGGTCGACCGGCTTCTCGGCAGTTGGCATCCCCGCGCGCTGACGGCAGCGCCGTCCTGGATCAACGAAGGACCGGCGCAGCTACGCCGCCTGCAGCAGGAGGCGCAGGCCGAGGCCAAGGAGAAGAAGGGCGTCGACGGCAAGCCGCTGCGCATCGTCCGGCCGGTGCAGGAGCAGGCGCGCGAGCTGCGCAACTGGTGGGTCGAGGAGATGCTGGTCACCGACCAGCCGCTGGTCGAGCGGATGACGCTGTTCTGGCACAACCATTTCACCTCGTCGCTCGCCAAGGTGAGCTATGTGCCGGCGCTCTACCGCCAGAACGAGCTGTTTCGCCGTGAGGCCTTCGGCAACTTCGCGCGTCTGCTGAAGGCGGTCGCGCGCGACCCGGCGATGCTGCTCTATCTCGACGGCGCGGGTTCGGTGGCGCGCCAGCCCAACGAGAACTTCGCCCGCGAGCTCCTGGAGCTGTTCACCCTGGGCGAGGGCCATTACAGCGAGGCCGACATCAAGAACGCCGCGCGCGCCTTCACCGGCTGGTCGATCGAGCGCGACACCGGCGCGTTCGTGAATCACATCCAGCAGCACGATGGCGGCGAGAAGACCTTCCTCGGCCAGGCCGGCCGTTTCGACGGCGACGACATCGTCGCCATCCTGCTGCGCCAGCCGCGCACCGCCGAGCGGGTGTGCGAGAAGCTGTGGCGCGAGTTCGTCTCGCTCAGTCCCGATCCGGCCGAGATCAGGCGGCTGGCGGGCATCCTGCGCACCGGCGGCTACGAGATGAAGCCGGTGCTGCGCGCACTTTTCCTGTCGCCGGCTTTCCGCGATCCCAACAACCGCGGCACGCTGATCAAGTCGCCGGTCGATCTGGTGGTGGGCTCGGTGCATCTGCTCGGCCTGCCGGTGCCGGAGAAGACCCAGCTGGTGCGCATGATGCAGGGCCTGGGCCAGGTGCCGTTCGACCCGCCCAACGTCAAGGGTTGGGCCGGCGGCGAGAGCTGGATCACGACCTACACCCTGCTGCTGCGCCAGCAGTTCATGCGCCGCATGATCGAGGCCACCACGGTGTCGTCGATGGACGGCAACATGATGAGCATGCGCCCCGACCGCCGCGCCGAGCGCAAGGAGGCGATGGAGCGGCGGCCGGTCGAAGGCCGCAGCCTGCGCGACGCCAGCGAAGCGAAGCTCGGGCCGACGCTCACCGGCACCGACGCCGCGGCGCTGGTGCGCACCTTCCTGCCGCGCCAGCCGATCGACCAGGTCGACACCGGCAGGACGCCGGGCGCGATCGTCGCCGCCGCGATGCTCGATCCCGTCTACCAGCTCAAGTGAGGAGCAGGCCATGTCGCGCATTCTCCTCCTTGTCGAGCTCAAGGGCGGCAACGACGGCCTCAACACCGTCATTCCCTACGCCGACCCGCATTACCGGCAACTGCGTCCCGGCCTCGGCGTCGCGCGCGAGAAGGTGCTGCAGCTCGACGAGCGCGTCGGCCTGCACGACAAGCTCGAGCCGCTGATGGAATCGTGGAAGGCGAGGGACCTCGCGATCGTCCAGGGCGTCGGCTATCCCAACCCCAATCGCTCGCACTTCCGCTCGATCGAGATCTGGGACACCGCCTCGTCGTCGACCCAGACGCTGAGCGAAGGCTGGGTGGCACGCGCCTTCGAGCACGCGCCGCGGCCCCAGGGCGCCGGTAGGGGCACCGGCGTCGACAGCATCGTGATCGACACCAATTCGCTGCCGCTGATGGGCCCCGACCTGCGCACCATCGTCATGCAGGACGCCGAGAACTTCCTGCGCCAGGCGCAGGCGATGAAGGACAATCCGCGGGTCAATGACGGCGGCAATCCGGCGCTGCGCCATCTGCTGGCGGTGCGGCGCGAGATCAACGCCGCCGCAGCCGGCCTGAGCGACAAGTTGCATGCCGCGCCGCCGCCCGTGCAAGAATATGCGAACGAGGGGCCGCTCGGCCGCGAGCTCGACCTCGCGACCCGCATCATCACCGCGCAGGTGCCGGTCGTCGCGGTGAAGATTGCGCTCGGCGGCTTCGACACCCATGCCAACCAGGCGCCGGTACAGGAGCGCCTGCTCGGGCTGCTGGCCGGCGGCCTCGCCACCTTCCGCCGCAACATGATCGCCGCCGGCCGCTGGGACGACGTGCTGGTGCTCACCTATTCGGAGTTCGGTCGGCGGGCCAGGCAGAACGCCTCGGGTGGCACGGATCACGGCACGGCCGCTCCCCATTTTGTGATGGGCGGCAAGGTGAAGGGCGGCCTGCACGGCGCCTACCCGTCGCTCGCCGACCTGCAGGACGGGGATTTGCGCCATACGGTCGATTTCCGCGACGTCTATTCGACCATCGCGCGCGGCTGCTGGGGCCAGCCGGTGAGCTTCGGCCAGCGCCAGATTCAACATCTGGATTTCATTGCGGCGTAAGCACGCGCCGTATTGCGGTTGTCTTTCGACCCCCAACGGCATCACAATCGCGCCCCGCAGAGGCAATGAGTTGGGACGTGCCGACATATTTGGTCAAGGTCACGAACAAGCGCGGCTGGGTGAAGCCGCCGATCATGACCAATTGCGTCGATGAACAGGAAGCGGCCCAGGTCGTGGCCGCGATGGGCGAAGAGGGGGATCAGGTGGAAGTTCGGGAAGCCGACGTCTTCGCCATGCGCGCCGCCTTTGGCGAGATCGCGCCGGGGTCGGCGGTGTTCCGCTACGACTGGATCTGGCCACCCGAAGGCGGCGACCCGCGGCCGTTCGAGGCCTGAGCGTCATGCCGTCGAATTCGGAGGCCTCGCTGCGCGCCGTGCCGCCCCGACGATTCTTCGCGGAGCTGTCGATCCGCGCCTACTTGATGCTGCTGATCGCCGCAGTGCTGGTGCCGATGTTGGTGCTGGCCGCCGTGCTCGGCTGGCATTACGGCGATGCGGAGCGGCGCACCATCGAGGCGCAGCGCGTCGACGTGGTGAACAACCTCGTCCATCTGCTCGACCGCGACGTCGAGGCGATGGCGGGCTTCCTGGGCGGCATCAGCCTGGCGCCCGGCCTGCAGGTCGGCGATCCCGAGGTGCTGCGCGCCGCCGCGTCGCTGGCACGCGAGCATGGCTTCCAGTCGCTCGCCGTGTTCGACCGCACCGGTCGCCTGATGGCGGCGGTGCCGTCGGACCGCAAGGTCACGGCCGATGCCGCCGGCGTCGCTGCCATCGTCGCCGGCCAGCGGGTCCACGTGTCCGACCCGCAGCCGGGCGCCGACGGCCAGCCCGGCATGTTCCATGTCTCGGTGCCGGTGGTGCGCGACGGCCAGGTGGCGATGGTGGTGTCCGGCGGCGCGGCGCTACAGCGGTTGCAGCAGCTGTTCGCCGAAGCGGGCCTGCGCCAGGCCTGGCGCGCCGGCATCGTCGACCGCGACGGCGTCATCGTCGCGCGCAGCGTCAGTCCCGATCGCCTGGTCGGCGTCAAGGCTCAGGAGCCGCTGGTCCAGGCGGTGCAGAGCGGCCAGGCGAGCGGCCTGTTCGACGTCGTCTCGCGCGACGGCATCGAGATGAAGAACTCCTTCCAGCGCTCCAAGGTCAGCGGCTGGACGGCGTCGGTGGCGGTTCCGACCAAGGTGATCGAGCAGCCGTTCCGCGACACCGCGGTCCTGCTCGCCGTTGCGGCGCTGGCGCTGGTCCTGATCGGCCTTTTGCAGGCGATCCTGGTCGGCGGCGCGATCGCCGGCGCGGTGCGTCAGCTCGGCGCCGCGGTGGTCGCCTTCGCCTCGCGCAACGAGGTGGTGCTGCCGCCGTGGACGGTGCGCGAGCTGCGCGACGTGCTGCGGGTCATCGAATCGACCGCCGCCATGGGCTGGCGGAAGCCTGGCGACCGCGAACGCTGATCAGCCGCGCTTCGTCATCTCGTCGCGCACCGAGCCGCGCAGCGCCTCGATGCGGACGTACCAGATCAACAGCACGGCGATCACTTTGATCGCCACCGGCAGCACGATGTAGACGATGATCAGCGCGGTCTTGCTGTACAGACCCTTCGATGGATCGAAGCCGAGGACCGCTACCACGGGCAGCGACAGCGCCGCCCCCAGCGCGGTGGCGAGCTTGGTTGCGAGCGCCCACAGACCGAAGTAAGTGCCGGTCTTGCCTTGGGTGTCGCCGCCTTCCGGCGCGTTGATGACGTCGGCCAGGATGGAGGGCGGCAGGCCGTAGTCGGCGCCGAGGCCGAGGCCCGTGACCACCGAGATCGCGACGAACCAGATGAAGTCACCCGGTCCCAGGAAGATCGCCAGCGCTAGCCCGACGATCGAGCAGATCATGCCGACGAACCAGGCCGCAGCCTTGCTCGTCCGCTTGGACAGCAGCAGCCACATCGGCACCGAAGCGGCGCCGGCAATGAAGTAGGTGAGCAGGACGATGCCGGCATGCAGCTTGGTGCCGGCCAGCACGTGCTCGACATAGAACAGGATCACGGTCACGGCGACGCCGAGCGCCGAGCCGTTGACCACGAACACCAGCAGCAGGCGGCGGAACAGCCGGTTCTTGAGCGGCGCGAAGAAGGCGATGAAGGCGTTGCGTTCGCCATGCACCACCGGCGGATGGACCGAAGGTCCGGCCCACAACAAGGTCGGCAGGCTGAACAGGATGCAGATCGGCAAGAAGATCAAGCCGAGCACCATGTAGCCCGCGGTGTCGCCGAAGAACTTGGGCGCGGTCAGCATCACCGGCAGCACGACAGCCGCCGTCATGCCGATCAACCCGAACACCTCGCGGCCGACGGTGACCCGGGTGCGCTCGTTGTAGTCGTCGGTAAGCTCGGCGCCGTGGGAGTGATAGCTGATCGACACGCCGGAATAGCCGAGATGGACCAGCAGGAGGGCCGCCGTCAGCCAGAGGCCCATCAGCCACTGGTTGCCGAACCAGGCGTCGGGCGGGTCGAACAGCATGTAGAAACCGCCGGCGAGCAGCGGCGTCATCAGCGCCACGAAGGTCAGGCGGCCGCGCGGCCCGCGCCGCGTGAAGCGGTCGCTGATCAGGCCGATCACCGGATCCTGCACGGCGTCGACGATGCGGCAGAAGATGAAGATCGGCCCCATGACCTGCAGCGAGAACTTGAGCACCTCGCCGTAGAAGTGGCTGACGTTCAGCACCACGGGCAGGGCCGCCATGGCGAGCGGTAATTGCAGGGTGGCGTAGGCGATCAGGCGGTTAAAAGGGATTTTTGCGGAAGCGGCTTTGCCGTTTCCGGACGTTCCTGGATGCACCGAGAGCCTACCTGTTTCCCCGCGCCCTGCCCCGGACGCTTGATTGTTGGCGTCCGTTATATAGCGCTGCAATGCGCCTGCAAAACGGCGTTTGGCTGCTACAAATAGCCTCCGCCGAGTGGGCCGACCCCGAAGGCAGCGATCGTTCCCAGCCCGATCCACAACATCACAAGCAGCAGGAAGAAGGCCCAGGTGGTCCAGACCAGCAGCTTGTGAGGGAATGGCTTGTCATAGGCAGTGCGCAGTGCGGCGAACAGGCCGCTGACGTTGCCGTTCGCATCTTCCAGCGCCTTGCCGGACGTCAGGAAGGAATCGAAATAGGTGATGAAGAGGTGGACGATCAGAAAAGACCAACCGGTGAAGGCCAGAGCCACGAGACAGAGAACCACCAGCGCCGCGCGGCCGATTGGAAAGCCAGGGAAGGCTGGGAAGGTCGTCTGGGCGAACTTCTCATAGAGCGTGGGGAAGTTCGCCAGAAGCGTGCCTTGAAACACGAAAAAGAACGCAAGCATCGCCGCCGAGGCCGTGAGTGTATGCCCAATGACCTGGGCCATGCCGGTATATGCCGGCGGCGCCAGCTCGGCCTTCTGGCCGGAATTGTCGTCCGTGTCGGTCATGCTCCCCCCCAAGCCCCGCTCACTCTAGTCGAGGCGCGGGGATGGCCCAAGGCCGGCAGGCGGCAGGCGGGAGGAGTCAGGAGCGCGGGCAGCTCGGCGGCTTGCGCATCTCGAGCGTCGTGAGGTCGGCGGTCACGGTGACGAGGCCGGTGTCCACGGTTAGCCGGTCGAGCACGCCGGAATCGAACAGTTGGGTCCTGAGCGTGAACAGCGGCCGCTGCTGCTGGTCGCGGCCGCGGGTGAAGGTCATCAGCAGCGGCCACGAGCGGCCGGGCACCGCCACCGGCCGCTCGCCGGGCCGCTCGCTTTGCAGCACGCCGGGATCGAGCTCGTTGACATCGACCAGGAAGGCATCGCCGATCACCTCGGCATCGAAGGACAGCGCCGGGAAGGAGGCGGCCCGTGCCCGCAGCCGCTCGATCACATGGTCGATCGAGGCGACCGGCATCAGGGTGGGCGGCGGCAGCAGGAACTGCTTCGGGCCGGCCGGCGTCACGATCTCGGCGCGCAGGTCCTTGCCGGCGCGCGTCACCTGGCCCTGGACCTCGCGCTCGTTGCCGTTCTGGCTCTGCTGGGTGTGGAAGCGCAAGGCGCTGCCGCTGCGCTGCTCCTCGGCGTCGAGCTTGGATTGCAGGTCCAGCTTCCACGACGAGGTGACCGCGATCTCGGTCTTGATGTCGCGCTTGAGGTGCCAACCGCCGCAGTCCTGGGTCAGATCCTGGGTGGCGGTGCCGATCCGCGGCGCGTTGGCCGCGGTGCCCAGCCGCAAGACATACTCGGCGCGATGCGGCTGCATCTGCGCGCCGGCGCCGGCCGGGACGAGTGCCGTCAGGGCGGCGAGGAAACACACAAGCAGACGCATCGGGGTACCTTGCGCAGGGTTCGTGGCGCGCATATGGCAGCATCCGTGACTCCCTTCCAGTTCCTGTGCGCCGGCGAGCGGCTCGAGGCCCTGCCGTCGGGCGCACTGCACTGGCCGGCGCGGCGGCTGCTGGCGGTCGCCGATCTGCATCTCGAGAAGGGCTCGTCCTACGCCGTCAACGCGCTGAAGCTGCTGCCGCGCCACGACACCCGCCAGACGCTGGCGATGCTGTCGGCCCTGATCGACACGCTCAGCCCCGAGACGGTGGTGTGCCTGGGCGATTCCTTCCACGACCGCACGGCCATCGAGCGCCTGCCCAAGGACGAGCGCGCGTGTATCGAGCGCCTGACCCGGCGGGCGCGCTTCGTCTGGATCGCCGGCAACCACGATCCCGCGCCGCCGCCCGGCGACTGGGGCGATGTCGCGGTCGAGATCGCCGACGCGCCGCTGGTGTTCCGCCACGAGGCGCTGTTCGGCCCGGCCGAGGGCGAGATCTCCGGCCACTACCATCCGGTCGCTGCGCTCACCGTGCAGGGCCGCGGCATCCGCAGGCGGTGCTTCCTGACCGACGGCCAGCGGGTGATCCTGCCGGCCTTCGGCGCCTATGCCGGCGGCCTCAATGCCCTCGATCCGGCAATCGCCCAGCTCTTCCCGGCCGACTACGATGCGCTGGTCGTCGGCAAGCAGGCCGTGCGCCGCCTGTCGTGGCGGCAACTCCGCCCCGACACGTCCTTCGCCCAGATGGCCTGGGCGCGCGACGCCCGTTAGTCTAGGGAACGCCGAAACTTCCCACGGGCTTCCACTTTCCGACGTTCGTGGGAAGCCTCCGATGCCGATGGCATAAGGCTTTTCCGCGACTCTTCCCAGAGTCCGCACCACCCCCTCGGTCATCTGTGGATGACCGGGAGGCAGCGACTACTTCGGCAGCTCGTACTTCAGAGTGACTTCGCCCAGGCCCTCGATCTTGCCGGTGGCGGTGCTGCCGGGTGGCACGAACTGGCAGGCGACCATGCTGCCGCTCGACACGATCATGCCCTTCTTCAGCGTCTTGCCGTGCTCGCCGAGCTTGTTGGCGAGCCACGCCAGCGCATTGTGCGGATGGCCCAGCACGTCGCCCGAATGGCCGGTGCGCACGACAGTTCCGTCGAAGGATATAGAGCCGTCGAGCTTGTCGATCGGCAGGTCGCGCCAGCCCTTGTTCGGCTTGGCGAGCAGCGAGCCGCCGTTCCAGCCGGCATCCATGATCAGCGGATTGACCGCCAGCCGGCTGTAGTCGGCGCCGCGATCCTCGATCAGCTCGAAGCCGGCGCGTGCCTCGCCGACATACTCGGCGATCGAGTCCTTGTCGTAGGGCTTGGCCTTGGGTTTCGGCACGTCGGCACCGATCACGAACACGACCTCGAGCTCGACGCCCAGCCGCGTCCAGCGGTCGGCGCGCACGCTCGCCTTGTGCTCGAACACGCGCTTCCTGCGGATCGGGCCGTAGCAGGGGCCTTTCAGGCCGGTCTGCTGCAGGATCTGCGGCGAGGTCAGCGCGATCTTGTAGCCGGCCAGCGGGCCCTGTTTGACCATCTGCTTCTTCAGGAAGGCGTCTTGGACCTTGTAGGCCAGCCGCTCGTCATCGGTCTCGAACTGCGCCGGCCAGCGGCCGACCACCGCGCGCGCCTTGTCGACCTGATGCAGCCAGGCGGCGACCTTGGCGATGCTGAGGGCCATCGAATTCCTCCCCTTGTGTGTCTCTCAGCGCTTCGCATAGTGCGGGCATGGTGGTCAACGCGCGCGGTCCCTTTGCGCCGGTTCGGTCGGGCGCACTGGTCGGCGTCGTCCTGGCGGGCGGCGAGGGCCGGCGCATGGGCGAGGGCGTGAAGAAGCCGTTACGGTTGCTGGGCGGCAAGCCGATGGTGGCGCACGTCGTCGAGCGGCTGCGGCCGCAGGTCATGGACCTCGTGGTCGTCGCCAACGATCCCGACCCGGCCTTCAAGCGGCTGGGCGTGCCGGTGATCCCAGATCCGCCCGACATCCAGCGCGCCGCCCGGCGCGAGGGCCGGCGGCTGGGGCCGCTGGCCGGCATCCTGGCCGGCATGGAATGGGCGCTGAAGCACCATCCCCATGCCGGCTGGATCCTGACCGCGCCGGCCGACGTGCCGTTCCTGCCGCTCGACCTGACGGTCCGGCTGTGCGGCCACATGCATGTGCCCGAGCCGGATGTGCTGGTGATCCGCCACGGCCGCCACCGCGAGCCTTCACTAGGTGTGTGGTCGGTGAAGCTGGTCGACGACCTCCGGCGGGCCATCCTGGAGGAGGGCATGCGACGGGTCGGCCAGTTCGGCGAGCGTCATGTCCAGGCCGAACTCGTCTGGCCGGGCGACCCGGCACCGTTCGCCAACATCAACACGCCGGAGGAACTCAAGGCCGCGGAGGCTCGGCTGGCTCGAGCTCGACCACGCTCCCGTCGATGAGGACCTTGCCGGCGTTCTCGAACGTGACGGTGATGCGGCTGCCGACCTTGGACTGGATCTGCCCCAGCCCCCAGTCCGGCCGGGTGGGGTGGCGGACGAAATCGCCCGGGGTCAGGGCGCTGTTGGACGGCTTTTCACGCATATGGGAAGCAAGTTTCCGTTTTGGTGCGGCGCAGTAGGGATAATTCGACGATTCCAATAAGTCTTCGGATAACTGTTCAATTCTTCGGCAGTGAATTTGCTGCACTGCACTACAAGTAGGATATCGAGGGCGGGTTCAACCTTGCAGAGCAACCGACCGCCCCTTAATACTCCGCGCGCCTCCGGAGGTCCGCCTTCGCGCGAGGCGGACATGGTGTGGTCGCTGGGGAGTGGAGTTGCCATCGATGTCGATTACGTTGCCGCAGAACTACCGGCCGACGGACCGCGAACCCTTCATGAATCCCATTCAGCAGGAGTACTTCCGTCAGAAGCTGTTGAAGTGGAAAGGCGAATTGATCGAAGAGTCGAATCAGACTTTGCAGAACATGCAGGAAGAGAGTCTGGCGCAGCCCGATCTGGCTGATCGCGCCACGGCCGAGACCGATCGCTCCCTGGAGCTCAGGACCCGCGACCGCTTCCGCAAGCTGATCTCGAAGATCGATTCCGCCCTCAAGTCGATCGAGGAAGGCACCTACGGGTATTGCGAGGAGACCGGCGAGCCGATCGCGCTGAAGCGCCTCGAGGCCCGACCGATCGCCACACTGTCGGTGGAAGCGCAGGAGCGCCACGAGCGCCTCGAACGCACCCGCCGCGACGAAGGCGCCGACTGACGAAAACGAAGGCCCGCTCACCGCGGGCCTTTCTTTTTGTGCGTCATGTTCCCTCCCCCGAAGGGGGAGGGTTAGGGTGGGGGATGGCCACAGGCACGTTCTGTTGCTTCCCCCCTCCCCAACCCTCCCCCTGCGGGGGAGGGAGTATGAGCGTTAAGCCTTCGCTTCGTCCTGCATCTGCCGGCGGTTGAGCGCGCGGCCGGCGCGGCCGCCGCCGGGCTTGCCGTCGCGCCAGGCGATGGCGCCGTTGCACAGCACCGTGTCGATGCCGGCCGCCGGCGTCGTCGGCTTCTCGAAGGTCGCGGTGTCGATCACCGTCGCCGGATCGAACACGCAGATATCGGCGTAGTAGCCGCGCTCGATCTGGCCGCGGCCGGTGAGATGGAAGCGCTGCGCCGAGTAGGACGTCATGCGGCGAACCGCGTCCTCCAGCGGGAACAGCTTGAGGTCGCGCGAGTAATGGCCGAGCACGCGCGGGAAGGTGCCCCACAGGCGCGGATGCGGATGGGCGTCGAACGGGATGCCGTCCGAGCCGATCATCGCGCCGGGATGGCTCATCGCCGCCTGCACGTCTTTCTCGTCCATCATGAAGTAGATGGCGCCGGCCGGCTGGATGCGTTCGCCGGCCTCCTTCATCGACACGCCCATGTCCTTGGCGATGTCGGCGAGGTCGCGGCCGCTCATGCCCGGCATCTTGTCCGACCAGGTGATCAGCACCTTGTCGGCGCGCTCCAGCATGTCGGTGCGCAGGATCGTCGAGCCCGCGATGTAGGGATAGACGTCGAAGGCAATCTGCTGCTTTTTCATCGCCTCGGTGAACTTGGGCAGCGTCTCGGCCATGCGGCCGAAGTTGCTGCGGCCCGAGCACTTGTGGTGCGAGACGATGACCTCGGCGTGGGCGCGTCGACCGATCTCGAAGGTCTCCTCCATTGCCTTGAGGATGTGGTCGCCCTCGTCGCGCATGTGGGCGGTGTAGACACCGCCCCACTTGCCGAGCGGCTGGGCGACCTCGGCCACCTCGGCAGTCGAGGCGGCGCTCGACACGGCGTAGAACAGCCCGCTCGACATGCCGATCGCACCCTGCTCGAGGCTCTGGTCGAGCAGCCCGCGCATGCGGGCGATCTCGGCCTGGGTGGCCTCGCGATTGAGGTCGTCGCCCATCATGTTGATGCGGAGCGTCCCGTGGCCGATCAGGAAGGCGCCGTTGATCGCGGGCTTGGCCGCCTCGACCTTGCCGGCGAATTCGGCGAAATCCTTCGACAGGTTCTCCTTCTTCTTGATGATCAGCGACATCCAGTGGCCGACGTCGGGCCGCAGGTAGGGCGCGGCCGAGACGCCGCAATTGCCGCACACCACGGTGGTGACGCCCTGGCTCGCCTTCATCGCCATGGTCGGGTTGTCGATCAGGGCGGTGTCGTCGTGGGTGTGGACGTCGATGAAGCCCGGCGCCACGACCTTGCCCTTGGCATCGATCTCGTTGTCGCCGCGCAAAGTGCCCGGCGAGTCGATAGAGGCGATGCGGTCGCCCTTCACGGCGACGTCGGCGGCGAACAGCGTCTTGCCGGTGCCGTCGGCGACCTTGCCGTTGCGGATGACGATGTCGTATGCGGCCATGGATAACTCCCTACTCTTTCTCCTCCCCATTCAAATGGGAATTATATACTTGGCTCCCTCAGCCATCGGGGGCTTAGCGTTCGATCTTGCGGAAGATGGCCAGCGGAGTGACACCGTAGCAACTGAGCGGGCGACCAAGGACGAGCCGCAATTGAGTGAACAGCGGCACCGAACCCATCAGCATCGGATTCGCGGCGTCGCCGGAGAACATCGCTTGCAACTTAGCAAGTTGGTCTTCGGTCGCACTCGGCACGGCATCTAGTATGCCCAAGACATGCCACGTGCCCTCAATCAACACTCCATACTTAAGCATTACGTCGGCGGGTGACATGATCATGCAGTCGGTTTTTAGCGTGCACCAAAGGTGATCGTTCCCGACGTTCACACGCGCATGAATGGCATGTGATATTTCTCCGACTATATCGAAGGCCGCAGACATCTCGTCTTCGGCATCGGTCTGCTTTCCACCGCTGCTGCGGGCCTGTTGTTTGCGCTGAGCGCGAGAGAGGACTTCGTTGGCTGCGCCTGGATTGGCACCCTTCCTTGCGAGCGTCTGCACAGAACTGAATTTCAACAATCGCTGCATGGCGCCGATATCGATGATGGCGAGATTGCCGCCACACAAGACAAACCGCCCGATGCCAACGCCCGTCACTGACGGGTTGATCATGTTGCGCGCGTGCAATTCATCCAGAAACGTCAGGCACTGGGTCCAACGAGGGTCAAAGCTTCTGGTGCTCGAAGTCCGCGCCGAGGACTCCGCACCCATTTCGGCCAGCACCGGAACCTTTCCCTTGAAATCCTTTTTGTCCGACGTTTCGGACGTGCGAACCAGCGAGGTCAGGCTACCAAAATCGTTAAGCTGCGATATGTAGAGACCGATTCTGTCGTGATCGACGTACAGGAAATCAAAGACGGAATCTTCGCTTTCGTGGTCTTGCTCCGGCATCGATCTCCTCCCGCGCCGCCGCGATGTGTCGGTCAACTTCTTCGAAGTGCTGGGACGCCGCCTCAGCGAGCTTCTTCGCGGCCTTCTTGCGTTTCTTCGCGCCCTTCGATTTTGGCTTAGGGCGATAAGCCAGAATCAAATCCGCGATCTTGTCCAGTATCACGGGCGGTTTGTTCGCGCTCATGAGATCAGCGCCTTGTATGTGAGCCGCTTGCCAGCAACGCTGTCAACGAAACTGTTCAACCGGTCAAGAGTGTGCCGCTCGACGTTGCCCTCGTTCAAGCGGAAAGCGAACTCATCAACGTAGCGGTGAAGGTGCTTTTCGCTGGCGTGGTGGTAGATGCCGTGAAGGCCGCGCTTCATGACCGCCCAGACACTTTCGATGCCGTTCGTCGTCACGTCGCCGCGGACATACTCCTTCGATCCGTGGTTGACCGACTCGTGCTGGTACGCATGAAGGCCGTTGTAGCCAGAGTGTTCGTCGGTATGGAGCATGGAACCCTTCTCGACGTTCTCCTGCACAGTCCGATGCAGGGTGCGGGTGTCGGTGCCGGTGATAGGCATCGCCTTGGTGCGCCCGCCCTTGCCACGCTCCCGCATCCCGATCACCGGAATTTTGCCAACGGTGCCGCGACCGGCCTTGAGCTTCTTGCTGGCGTGCTTGTTCTTCTCTTTGCCACCTACATAGGTCTCGTCGATCTCGATGATACCCTGCAGCTTTTTCAGATCGTCGCCGCACGCTTCCCGAAGCCGTTGCAGGACGAACCAAGCCGACTTCTGGGTAATGCCGATCTCCTTGGCGAGTTGCATGGACGAGATGCCCTTGCGTGCCGTGACGAGCAGGTACATCGCGTAAATCCACTTGTGCAGCGGCACATGTGACCGTTCGAAGATCGTCCCGGTGCGAACGGTGAAGTCCTCTTTGCAGGAATTGCAACGGTAGTAGCCGCCAGCACGTGCCGTGATCCGCTCGCCAAGGCCGCAGACCGGGCAACGCGGACCGTTCGGCCAGAGGCGGCCCTCCAAGTATGTCCGGGCGGTTTCCTGATCGGGAAACATTGCGAACAGTTGGAAGGTCGAAATGGTCGATTTGCTCATATTGGCCGTATCCCCCTACCCCCCGAATGTGGGGATTCCGGCGAGGGATTCAAGTATATAATTCCCATTCAAATGGGGAGCAACTGTCTTTTGGCCTAAGCGCCGGCAGGCTGCCAAGGGAGGTTGTGTCGGCTCATGGCGTTGAGGGTGACGATGAGCTTACGCATGACGGCGACGATGGCGACCTTGGGCTTCTTGCCGGCAGCGATGAG
>NZ_JAFKJN010000045.1 GCF_017305915.1 Reyranella sp. | reverse complement strand
CCGGAATGCGGCTCTCGGGGTCGATGTAGGAGAACAGACCGCCCTGATCCCGGAACTCACCGCGCATTGCCCATGCTCCACAGCAAAAACCACGCTATGGAATCATCAATCCTGAAAAACCGGAAGGTTCTTCAGCAAACTGCTAGATCGAGCGCGCCACCGCGTCGATGATGGCCGCCGCGTCGAGCTTGTAGGCGCGGTAGAGATCGGGGATGTCGCCCGACTGGCCGAAGCTCTCGATGCCGAGCGGCACGACGCGCTGGCCGCGCACGCCGCCCAGCCACGACAGCGCCAGTGGATGGCCGTCGAGCAGGGTGACGAGGCGGGCGTCGCGCGATAGTGGCGCCAGCAACCGCTCGACCGGTGCGGCCGAGCGGTCGACCGAACCGGCGGTGCGGCCGCGATTGCGCTGCGCGGCCAGCCAGTCGGCATGCAGGCGGTCGGGCGAGGTCAGGACGAGCAGGCCTGCGCCGGCGAAGTCCTTCACGACGCTCTCGTGCGCGGCGATCGCCTCGGGCGTCACCGCGCCCATGCAGACGATGGCGATGTCGGCGCCGTCTTCCGGGGCTGCATACCAGTAGCCGCCATCGACGATGTCGGCCTGCTGCTGCGCCGAGAGCGTGCGCTCGGGCTGCACCAGGCTGCGGGTCGAGAGGCGCAGGTAAATCGACGAGCCTTTCGGCTCCTGCATGTGCTCCAGGCCGAAGCGCATCAGCACCGCAAGCTCGTCGACATAGGCCGGCTCGTAGGAGAGCAGGCCCGGCTGGCCGATGCCGATCAGCGGCGTGTGGATGCTCTGATGCGCGCCGCCCTCGGGCGCCAAGGTCACGCCCGACGGCGTCGCCACGATCATGAACCGCGCATCCTGGTAGCAGGCGTAGTTCAGCGCATCGAGGCCGCGGGCGATGAAGGGATCGTACAGCGTGCCGATCGGCAGCAGGCGGGTGCCGAACAGCTCGTGGCTGAGACCCAGCGCCGCGAGCTGGATGAACAGGTTGTTCTCGGCGATGCCGAGCTCGATGTGCTGGCCGCGCGGCGTCTTGCGCCAGAGCTGGGCCGACACGACCTTGAGCTCGCGGAACACGTCCTCGGCCTCGGTGTGGCCGAACAGGCCGCGCCGGTTGATCCAGGCGCCGAGGTTGGTCGAGACCGAGACGTCGGGCGAGGTGGTGACGATGCGGCGGCTGAGCTCGCTGTCCTCGGCCGCGATCGAATTCAGGATCTTGCCGAAGCCGGTCTGCGTGCTCGAATCGCGGTCGTTGGGCTTGGGCAGCGCGGCCGGGATCGCGACGGCCGGCGCCTCGGTGCGGCGGCGGCCTTCCGCGTTGAACGGCGCTTCCTTCAGGAACGCTTCGAGCTCGGCCGGCGGCACCGAGAGGCCGGCGAACCTGTCCCATTCCTGGCCATCGGCGATAGCCATGCCCTGCTTGAAGCCCGCCATCTGGTCGACGGTCATCAGGCCCGAATGGTTGTCCTTGTGGCCGGCGAAGGGCAGGCCCTGGCCCTTGATGGTGTAGGCGATGAAGCAGGTCGGCGTGTCGTCGGCCACGTCCTCGAAGGCATCGAGCACGGCCTGCATGTCGTTGCCGGCGAGATTGGTCATCAGCCGGTGCAGGCTGGCATCGTCGTGCTGCTCCAGGATGCGGCGGATGCCGGGATACTGGTTGAGGTCGCGGGTCAGCGCCTCGCGCCAGCCGGCGCCGCCCTTGAACACCAGCGCCGAGTAGAGCGAGTTGGGGCAGTCGTCGATCCACTGCCGCAGATGCTCGCCGTCGGGCTGGGCGAAAACGGTCTCCAGCAGCTTGCCGTACTTCAGCGTCACGACGCGCCAGCCGACCAGCTCGAACATCTCGCCGATCCGGCCGAACAACCGGTCGTTGACCACGCCGTCGAGGCTCTGGCGGTTGTAATCGATCACCCACCACAGGTTCCGGACGTCGTGTTTCCAGCCTTCGAGCAGCGCCTCGAAGATGTTGCCCTCGTCGAGCTCGGCGTCGCCGACCAGCGCGACCATGCGGCCCGTAGGCCGGTCGGCCGGCGCGAGCTGCTTCAGCCGCACATAGTCCTGCACGATCGAGGAGAACAGGGTCATGGCGACGCCCAAGCCCACCGAGCCAGTCGAGAAGTCGACATCGTCGACGTCCTTGGTGCGCGAGGGATAGGACTGCGCGCCGCCCAGGCCGCGGAAGCGCTCGAGCTTCTCGCGCGTCTGATGGCCGAACAGGTACTGGATGGCGTGGAACACCGGCGAGGCGTGCGGCTTCACGGCCACGCGATCCTCGGGCTTCAGCACCGAGAAATAGAGGGCGGTCATCACCGTCGCCAGCGAAGCGCACGAGGCTTGGTGGCCGCCGACCTTCAGCCCGTCGCGGTTGGGCCGGATATGGTTGGCGTGATGGATCGTCCAGGACGACAGCCACAGGACCTTGCGCTCCAGCTCGCGGAGCAGGCGCAGGCGTTGAACCGGGGCCAGAGTGGTCATGGAGCAAGCCATACGCCCTAATCCGGGGAAAATCCTTGCGTTCGGCCCCGGTTTTCCCCTGTACTGGGCAGGATTGTCCTAATTGGCGGGAATTTTCGCAATGATCACCCTCGATGCCATCGACCGGCGCATCCTGGAGCGGCTGCAGCAGGACGGGCGTCTCAGTAACGCCGAGCTGGCCGAGAAGGTTGGGCTGTCGTCCTCGCCCTGCTGGCGGCGGGTCAAGGCGCTGGAGGCGGCGGGCGTCATCAAGGGTTATGCCGCCCTTCTCGACGCCAAGACGGTCGGCCTGTCGGTCAACGTGTTCGTGTCGGTGTCGCTCTCGACCCAGAACGAGAAGTCGCTGGCCGCCTTCGAGCGCGCGGCGGCGGCGCGGCCCGAGGTGATGGAGTGCTACCTGATGACCGGCGACAGCGACTACCTGCTGCGCGTCGTGGTGCCCGACCTCGAAGCCTACGAGCGCTTCGTCATGGACTTCACCAAGATCCCCGGCATCGCCCAGATCCGGAGCTCCTTCGCGCTCCGGCCGGTGAAGCAGGGGACGGCGCTACCGCTGGAGGAGACCGGCCGCTAGACTCGCTCGCGGAGGAACCCAAGATGCCGACACCGATCGTCTTCGACGCTGAAATCGGCCGCCAGTTCATCAAGTACGCCCGCCTGGTTTCGGGCCGCGGCTATGTCCACAACACCCTGGGCAACATCGTGATCCGCACGCCGCATCCGGATTACCCGCACGGCATCGCCTACACCAAGCACGCCGAGGTCTCGCTGGAGGAGATGGAGGCGTGCAACATCGTCATCACCGACGTGCCGTCGAGCCGGATCGTGTGGGGCCAGCGCATGACCAGCGTCGGCCACAATCTCAGCCGCGAGATCCTGCGGCTGCGACCCGACATCAATGCCACCATTCATGTGCATGACGACGCGACCATCGCCTTGCTCGGCTCCGGCGCGCCGCACGACTTCAAGGTGCTGTCGCTCGATCCGCCGTTCGTGCTGGGCAAGCCGGTGCACTACGTGCCGGCGCATGTCGATGTCGAGGCCGACGTGAGCTCGGTCGCGGGCTTCATCCAGGACACCAATCTCGTGGTGCTGGTCGGGCACGGCCTGACGGCGCTCGGCCGCAACGTCTCCGAGGCTTATCACCGGCTCAACACCTTCACCGCCGAGGTGCGGCGCTGCCTGCTCGCCGAGCAGGTCGCGGCGCTCAAGGGCACGACGCCGACCTACCGCGCGCAGCACGAGATCGAGGCGATGTACCGCTTCGCCGAGCGCATCATCTACCCGACGCGGCCCGACCACGTGATGCAGGAGGCGGCGGCGGAGTAGCCGCCATGTCGACGCCGCCGCGCCGCGGCGTGCCGGTCGGCTTCGCCGCGCTGCTGGCGGTGACGCTCTGCCTCTATGCCGTGACCGTCGCCACGGTCGCCGATTCGCGCAGCAGCGACGCCGCCGGCAATGCCCTGTCGATCGCCTTCGCCGCGATCTCGGGCGGCCTGCTCTGGATCGCGATCGTGGCCCTGCTGGCGATGGCCAAGGCGCACGGCGCCATGGGACGCAGGGCGTCGTGGGCGCTGGTCGTGCTGATCCCGGCCTCGGTCGCCGCCTACGTCCTGGCGATCGGCGACTTCGACCCGCGCGGCGGGCCGGCGCCCGTCGTGGTGTACGGGCTGCCGGCGCTGCCCATCCTGTTCGCCGTGTGGGCGCGCTTCTCGAGGCTGCACGACACGCTGCGGCCGGCCGGCACCGCGTCGGGCCTGCTGGCGCTGATGGCCGTCTTGTCGTTCGGCATGATCGCGATCGGCTTCGGCGGCGCCCCGCCCAACCCGACGGCACCGGCCGATCGCGCGACAGCGGAGAAGGCGCGCCTGGAGCGGGAGGCCAAGGCTCAACGCGATTCCCAGGAACGCGAGGCGGCGGCGTTCGCCAACCTCGGCCCCGATTCGCCTCTCGCCGACTACCTGCCGTTTCTGCGCAATCGCGCCTTCGCCGACCGGGCGCTGCAGGGTATCCAGAAGGTGAAAACGCGCCAGGCCGACGCCGTCGCCCTGCTCGAGCAGCGTCCGCTCGGCGAGCTGGCCGAGCTGTGGCAGTGGAACGTGCTGGGCACCCGCGAGATGTGCGAGGCCTATGCCAACGCCTTCCTTCGCGCGGCCAATCGCATCGACAAAGGCCACGGCGACTATCTCAACGCGGCGACGGACCTCGAATGGCAGTTGCCCAATCTCAAGTGGATGGTCGGCTCGAAGTGCGACCTCAGCGGACCGCTGGAGCGCGCCGGGACCAACATCAAGGCGGTCGCCGATTCCGACCGCCTGCGCAATTTCGCCGTCACGCTGGGCGAGCTGAAGACCGTCAAGTGAGGTCGATCGTGCCGCTCAGCATTGGGACGCAGCGGCCACCGATATAGGCGGCGACGATCTTACCGCCCTTTTTCTCCGCGGTCGCTTCGAGCACGCTCGGCCGGCCCATGTCGACGCCCTGGCCGATCGTCCGGGTGAAGGTGAGGTCGGGTTGCGGCTCGCGCAGCGCCAGGAGGCCGATCAGGGTGATGTTGGCGCTGCCGGTCGCCGGGTCCTCCGGCACGCCGAACAGCGGCGCGAACATGCGCGACTGGATGTCGGCGCCGGTGACGTAGAGATGCACGCCGACGGTGCGCTCCATCGGCAGGTGCTGACGGAAGGTCTCGATGTTGTAGCTGGCGGCCTTCAGCGTCTCGCGCGAGCGGACCTCGGCGAACAGGAAGTTGTTGCCGGTCGAGGCGATCATCGGCTGGCCGACGATGTCGGCGGGTGCGAGCCCGACGGCCTGCGCCACGATCTCCGGAGCGACCTTCTCGCCCGACGTCAGAGGCTGCGGTGCAGCAAGGCGGGCGGCGACGACGGTGCCGTTCTGGCGCGTGAGGTCGAGCGGGACGAGGCCGGCCTTCTCCTCGAACACGAGCCGATCGCCGGTCGCCCGGCCCATCCGCGCCAGCACGAAGGCGGTGCCGACGTTGGGATGGCCGGCGAAGGGCATTTCCGACTTCGGCGTGAAGATGCGGACCTGCGCGGTGTTCTTCGGGTCCTTCGGCGGCAGCACGAACGTCGTCTCGGCCAGATTGAACTCGGCCGCAATCGATTGCATCTGCTCGGTGGTGAGGCCCCGGGCGTCGGGAATGACGGCCAGCGGATTGCCGCCGAACTTGCGGTCGGTGAAAACGTCGACGGTCTGGAACGGGACTTTCATGGCGTTTGTCATCCTGAGCGAAGCGAAGGATCCTTCGCTTCGCTCAGGATGACAGAGGGGCTAATCTCCCGCGCATGACCAATGCTCAAGCCGTCCCTCAAATCTCTTATGATCACGGCGTCTCGGACAAGAAGCTGATCGGCGAGACGATCGGCGCCTTCTTCGACCGCACCGTCGACAGGTATCGCGACCGCGAGGCGTTGGTCGTCAAGCACCAGAACATCCGCTGGACGTGGGGCGAGCTCGGGCGCCGGGTCGACGACCTCGCCGCCGGCCTGATGACCCTGGGGCTGGAGCGCGGCGACCGGATCGGCATCTGGTCGCCCAACACGGCGGAATGGGCGCTGACCCAGTTCGCGACGGCGAAGGCGGGCCTGGTGCTGGTCAACGTCAACCCGGCCTACCGGCGCGCCGAGCTCGAGTACGCGATGAACAAGGTCGAGTGCAAGGCGCTGGTCCTGGCGCCGCAGCTCAAGACCTCGAACTACCTCGAGATCGTCGACGACCTGGTGAAGGACAAGAAGCTGCCGCGCCTCGAGCACATCGTGCGGTTAGGGACTGACAAGACGGCCGGCATGCTGAACTTCGACGACGTGGCGACCGCCGGCGGCAATGCCGAGCGGGTGAAGCTCGCCGAGCTCGGGCCTAAGCTGCAGTTCGACGATGCGATCAACATCCAGTTCACCTCGGGCACGACCGGCTTCCCCAAGGGCGCGACGCTCAGCCATCACAACATCCTGAACAACGGCTACTTCGTCGCCGAGGGCCTGAAGCTCACCGAGAACGACCGGCTGTGCATCCCGGTCCCGCTCTATCACTGCTTCGGCATGGTGATGGGCAACCTCGGCTGCCTGACGCATGGCGCGACCATGGTCTATCCGGCCGAGGCGTTCGACCCGCTGGCGACCCTGACGGCGATTGCCGAGGAGCGCTGCACGGCGCTCTACGGCGTGCCGACCATGTTCATCGCCCAGCTCGACCATCCGCAGTTCGCGAAGTTCGACCTTAAGAGCTTGCGCACCGGCATCATGGCCGGCTCGCCGTGCCCGATCGAGGTGATGAAGCGGGTCCAGAGCCAGATGAACATGAGCGAGGTCACCATCGCCTACGGCATGACCGAGACCTCGCCGGTGTCGACGCAATGCGCCACCGACGACCCGGTCGAGCGCCGCGTCTCGACCGTCGGCCAGGTGCTGCCGCACATCGAGATCAAGATCGTCGATACCGAGGGCAAAGCGGTGCCGCGCGGCGAGACCGGCGAGTTCTGCACCCGCGGTTACTCGGTGATGAAGGGCTACTGGAACGACGAGGACAAGACGCGCGAAGCGATCGATTCAGGCGGCTGGATGCACACCGGCGACCTCGCGACCATGGATGACGAGGGCTACGTCAACATCGTCGGCCGGCTGAAGGACATGGTGATCCGCGGCGGTGAGAACGTCTATCCGCGCGAGATCGAGGAGTTCCTGTACCGCCATCCGAAGGTGCAGGACGTGCAGGTGATCGGCGTGCCCGATCCGAAGTACGGCGAGGAGATCTGCGCCTGGATCAAGCTGCGCGACGGCCAGAGCGCCACGCCGGAGGAGATCCGCGAGTTCTGCAAGGGCCAGATCGCCCACTACAAGATCCCGCGCTACATCGAGTTCGTGGCTGAATTCCCGATGACCATCACCGGCAAGATCCAGAAGTTCGTGATGCGCGAGCAGACCATCGGCAAGCTCGGTCTGAAGGCCGAAAAGACGGCCTGACGCAGTCGCCGTGCACGTGTGACCATTTGATGGGCAGGGCAACGGCTCCGCGAAGGAGGGCGTTGTAATCCGGTTCGCCGCACAGCCGGAGTCCGCGTCTCGTGAAGTCTGCCGTCGTTGCGTTCGAGTCGGTTCCTTCGTCCTCGGCTCCTCGCCAGCCCGCTTCTGTCGTCGGCACATCCCCCGCGCAGCGCATCCCTGCGTTCGATTATCTGCGCGTCTTCGTGATCTTCCTGGTCGTGCTGCATCACGCCGTCTTCGCCTATTGCGCCGACGGCCAGCCGGCGCATGGCGGCGGTTACACCAACGGCTCGGCGCCGGTCGTCGACGGCGCGCAGTGGGCCGGCTTCAACGCGATGGTGCGGTGGAACGACAGCTTCTTCATGCCGCTGATGTTCCTGCTCGCCGGCCTGTTCGTGCGCCCGAGCCTCGAGCGCAAGGGACTCGCGCGCTATTTCGCCGATCGCGCGCTGAGACTCGGCGTGCCGCTGCTGGTCGGCATCGCGACCGTGGTGCCCGTCAGCTATTACGCGGCCTACCTGCAGGGCGGCGGGACGACAGGTTTCGCCGCGTTCTGGGCGAAGATGGTGACGACCGGCCCGTGGCCGAGCGGACCGCTGTGGTTCGTCGGCGCGCTGCTGGTCTTCGATCTCGTGACGGTGCTGCTGCTGACCCGCGCCAGCGTGCAGCGCCTGACCGCGGCGCTCGATCGCCGCTCGCCGGCGGCGTGGTTCGTCCTGTTCGTGGCGCTCGCCGCCCTCGCCTATCTGCCGGCGCAGGCGGCGCTCGGCTCCTCGTTCTGGCTGACCGCGGGACCGTTCGGCATCCAGGCGAGTCGCATCGGACTCTATGCCGTGTTCTTCGTCGCCGGCGTGATCGTCGGTGCCGATCGCCTCACGTCGGGCCTCGCGCATCACTGGCTGCGCTGGCCGCTGCTGGCGGTGATCGCGACCGCGCTGCTGTTCAGCGCATCCCTGCCGGCGTGGACCGACAGTCTTGTCATGGTCCTGTTCGCCACGGCGATGGCGGCGGGCCTGCTCGCCGTGGCGGTCCGTCTCGGCCGCAAGCGCAGCCCGGTCGGCGACAGCCTCAGTGCGAATGCCTACGGCATCTACCTGGTGCACTGGCCGATCGTCCTCTGGCTGCAATTTGCGCTTTTGCGCCTGCGATTGGGCGCGATCGAGAAGGGGATGCTGGTCCTGACGTCGGGCTTCGCCCTGAGCTGGCTGGCATCTGGCCTGTTGCGTCGCCTGCCGAGAGTTGCGCGGATCGTATGACCGACGGCGGGCGCGTGGTATGCTGCGCCCATGCCGATCTACATGGAGATCTCGAAGCTGTATCGCGTCGTGACCATCGTCGCGCGCGGCAAGATCGCTCCGGAAGAGATCATGGGCACCGCGCAGAAGCTGGTCGAAGCGCAGGTCCCGGCATTCGCCAAGATCGTCGACCTGCTCGACGCCACCGCCGAGCTGAACCCCGAGCAGATCGGCCGCATCGCGACGCTGCTGCGCGGCGGCGGCGACCTCAAGCGCGGCCCGGTGGCCTTCATGGTCGATCCCAAGCGCGGCGAGTTCGCCCGCGCCTTCGCCGCCACCGAGACCGGCGAGCGGCCGGCCCACCTGTTCAAGAACCTGCGCGAGGCGCGGGCGTGGCTCGCCGAGATCGACGAGGCCGCCCGCAAGAAGCCGGCCGACGGCTCGCCGTGGAGCGATCCGGAACGCCAGGCGGTGATGTTCCGCGGCGGCCAGACGCGCGACGTGCCGGTCGGCGACCGGCCGGCCTACAACGCGGCCTGACGGCTTCTAGAGCATATTCCGTTCGGCTGGAATCAGCCGAACGGAATATGCCTGCTGCAACAACAACCCCCGTGTGCGCATTTCCGAGCAGATGGAACCGCGAGCGGTTCCATCTGCTCGGAAATCGCTCTAGTCCGCCGCCGCGCGCTGCTGCTCGGCCGCGGCGACCGCGGGCCGGTTGGACTCGAGGAACATGCGGATGTGGCGCACCGCCAGCGGGACCTTGTCCGGCGTATCCTTCCACGGATAGAGGCTGACCTGGCTGTTGGGCGCCAGCATCGCCACTTCCATTGCCACCTTGAAGGGATGCGGCGGGATGTCGTCGGGCAGCACCAGGATCGGCGTCTGGCAGTTCTTCACGAAGTCGCGGCTCACGGTGAAGACGAAGTCCGGGTTGGCGAGGTACATCTTCTTCAAGAAGCCGCTGACCTGCTCCATCGTGCATTCCGGCCGCTTCTTCACGAACTCCGGACCCCAGCCTTCCATGTTGCGGTCGTAGAACTGGGTCGGCATCTCGGGCCGATGGCCCGACGGCTGGGTGAGCACCGCGGCGACCACGCGATCGCCGGCGCGCTTGATCAGGTTCCAGATGAACGGCTGGCCGATGCAGTAGCCCAGCACCATAAACTTCTTGATGCCGAGATGGTCCATCAGGCCGATATGGTCATCGGTGAAGGAGTCCCACGGCCGGTCGGCCTCGAGCGGCCCGGAGGATTGTCCGGAAGGGGCGTTACGCAGGTCCGCACCGATGCAGCGGAAGGCGTTGCTGAACTCCTTCAGCGCATTGAACGGATGCGTCGCATCCAATCCGGCGATGGTCGAGTTCAACCCGCCGCCCGGGATGACCATCAGCGGAAAGCCGGAGCCGCGCTCCTCGTAATGGATGCGGACCGGGCCCTTTTCATAGAACGGCATGGCTTCCTCCCGAAGGTGAGGCCGAACCGTGCCACGCGCGGCCGGCTGGCTCAACCGAGGTGCAATCGGTGTGAAGCAATATCTGCCGATGTCGACAAGCCGCTGTGCTACCGTCCGCCGCCAAAGGGTGCGGAATGCCGATCTACGTCGAAATATCGCGGCTCTATCGATGCGCCACGGTCGTTGCCCGGGGCAAGATCACGCGCGAGGAAATCCTGGCGACGGCCGACGAGCTGATCGACGCCGACATCCCCTTGTTCGCCAAGCTGATCGACGTCGCGGGCGCCACTTCCGACGTTACGGCTGGCGACGTGCGCCGGCTCGCCGCGGTGCTGCGCAAGGTCGGCAAGATCAAGCGCGGCCCGGTCGCCTTCCTGATCGCCCCGGAGCGCGCCGACTTCGCCCGCGCCTTCGCCGCCACCCAGACCGAGCGGCCGGTCCGCCTGTTCACCAGCATCCACCAGGCGCGCGACTGGCTGACGCGCGATGCGCATATCGAAGCCGAGCAGGCGCCTCCGCCCGCGGCCAACGGCGTCACGCCGTGGTCCGATCCCCAGCGCGAGGCGGTGCTGATCCGCCGCCGCCAGCGCCGCGCGCTCGCCATGCCGGCCTCGCGGCCCGCCTACGGGACCTGAGCCGGGGGCGTCACTCCAGTGGCGCGTCATGGTCTTCGGACTGAGGAGCTCCAGCTCCGCTCATGAGCGGGCCTGGAGGCTTGCGGTCCCAAAGAGCATGAGAAGACGCGTCCCTTCCGTGGCGCGCCCCCAGCGCATACCCTTCGGGCATGAACGATGCCCGCCCCGAGGACGAGACGCCCGAGAAGGACGTCCCGCTGCGTTACGACACGCGGCTGCTGGGCCGCATCCTGGGCGACACGGTGCGCAGCCAGGAAGGCGAGCCGGTGTTCGACCTGGTCGAGCACATCCGCCGCACCGGCGTGCAGTTCCATCGCAACGCCGATGAGGGCGCGCGCCGCGAGCTGCAGGCGATCATGAGCGGCCTGCCGACCGACGCCGCGATCCGCATCATCCGCGCCTTCGGCTACTTCTCGCATCTCGCCAACCTGGCCGAGGACCAGCACCATATCCGCCGCACCCGCGCCTACGAGATCCAGGGCGCGCCGCCGCGCCGCGGCACCCTGGCCTATGCGCTCGGCCGCGCCCGCGAGGCCGGCGTGACGCGCGACCAGCTAAGCGCATTCTTCGCCTCGGCGCTCTGCGTGCCCGTGCTGACCGCGCATCCGACGGAGGTGCGCCGCCAGAGCATCATCGACCGCGAGATGGAGATCGCCCGCCTGCTCGACGCGCGCGACCGCGTGCAGTTCACGCCCGAGGAGCTTACCCAGAACCGCAGGGCGCTGCGCCGCAACGTGCTGACCCTGTGGCAGACCAGCCTGGTGCGCCACAGCCGGCTGCGGGTGCTCGACGAGGTCGCCAACGGGCTGGCCTATTACGACCACACCTTCCTCGCAGCACTGCCCGAGCTCTACGCCGACCTCGAGGATCAGCTCGGCGCCGAGGTGCCGTCGTTCTTCCGCATGGGCAGCTGGATCGGCGGCGACCGCGACGGCAATCCCTTCGTCACCGCCGAGGTCACGCGCCAGACGCTGGCGACGCAAAGCCGGCGGGCGCTCGGCTTCCATCTCGAGCAGCTCCACCGGCTGGGCTCCGAGCTGCCGATCGATGCCCGCATGGTCGAGGTCTCTGCCGCCCTGCAGGCGTTGGCCGACAGCTCGCCCGACAAGGCGCCCGAGCGCCAGGACGAGCCCTACCGCCGCACCCTGACCGGCATCTATGCACGGCTGGCGGCGACGGCCTGGGACCTCGATCGGCTCGAGGCGCCTCATCCGCCGGTCGGCGAGGCGCCGCCCTACCAGACGGCGGCCGAGCTCAAGGCCGACCTCGACACCATCCACGAGTCGCTGACCGCCAACAACCTTGCCGGCCTGGCGCGCGGCCGGCTGCGGGCGCTGCGCCGCGCCGTCGATGTCTTCGGCTTCCATCTCGCCTCGCTCGACATCCGCCAGAACGCCGACGTGCACGAGCGGGTGATGGCCGAGCTGCTCGAAACCGCCGGCGCGGCGACGGGCTATGCCGAGATGGACGAGGCGGCGCGGGTGGCGCTGCTCTCGGCCGAATTGGCCAATCCGCGGCCGCTCGGCACGCCGCACCACGACTACAGCGAGGAGACCGCCAACGAGCTCGCGCTGGTGCGGGTCGTCGCGGACGCCCATCGCCGCTACGGCGCCCTGGCCGTGCCGACCTACGTGATCTCCAAGGCCGATTCGGTGTCGGACATCCTCGAGGTGGCGGTGCTGCTGAAGGAGGTCGGCCTGATCGGGCCGCGCGAGGGCCGGCTCGAGGTCGACATCGCGCCCTTGTTCGAGACCATCGCCGACCTGCAGCACTGCGCGAAAATCATGGACGCGCTGTTCGCCGTGCCCGGTTACCGCCGCCTCGTGGCGTCGCGCGGCGTGCAGGAGGTGATGCTGGGCTACTCCGACAGCAACAAGGACGGCGGCTATCTCACCTCGGTGTGGGAGCTCTACAAGGCCGAGCGGGCGCTGATCGAGGTCTTCCGCAAGCATGGCGTGCGGCTGCGCCTGTTCCACGGCCGCGGCGGCTCGGTCGGCCGCGGCGGCGGTCCGAGCTACGAGGCGATCCTGGCCCAGCCGCCCGGCGCGTTGCAGGGCGCGATCCGCGTCACCGAGCAGGGCGAGGTGATCGCCGGCAAGTACTCCAACCAGGAGGTCGGCCGGCGCAATCTCGAGACCATCGCCGCGGCCACGCTGGAGGCGACCCTGCTCGAGGCCGGCCGGCCGCCGCCGCCCGACGACTACATCCGGATCATGGAGCAGCTTTCGGCGCATGCCTTTGGCGCCTATCGGGCACTGGTCTACGAGACGCCCGACTTCGACCGCTACTTCCGCGAATCGACGGTGCTGGAGGAGATCGCGACGCTCAACATCGGCAGCCGCCCGGCCTCGCGCTCCAGGCGCCAGGGCATCGAGGACCTGCGGGCGATCCCGTGGGTGTTCAGCTGGGCGCAGTGCCGGCTGATGCTGCCCGGCTGGTTCGGCTTCGGCGCGGCGGTGGCGCAGTGGATCGCGGATCATCCGGCGGAAGGCCTCGCGCGGCTGCAGCGCATGCACGACGAATGGGACTTCTTCCGCACCACGCTCTCCAACATGGACATGGTGCTGGCCAAGAGCGACATCGCCATCGCCTCGCGCTACGCCGAGCTGGTCGGCGACGAGGCGCTGCGCCGGTCGATCTTCGACCGCGTGAAAGCCGAATGGCAGGCCTCGATCGACGCCGTGCGCGGGATCATGCGGCAGGGCGAGCTGCTCGAAGGCAACAAGCTGCTCGCCCGCTCGATCCGCAGCCGGTTCCCCTACATCGATCCCCTGAACCACGTGCAGATCGAGCTGCTGCGCCGCCACCGCGCCGGCGATACCGACCCCGGCGTGGTGCAGGGCATCCATCTCAGCATCAACGGCATCGCCGCAGGCTTGCGTAACAGCGGGTAGCAGAAAATGGACACGCCGATCGCCACCAACAGCCTGGTGCTGGGCCGCATCCTCCGCCGGCAGGCGCGTTACCGCCCGCACCATCCCGCCGTCGCCTTCGAGAACCGGCGGCTGAGCTATGCCGAGTTCAACATGATCGTGAACCGCTGGGCCAACGCGCTCGGCGGCCTCGGCGTGGGGCGCGGCGACCGCGTGGCGACGCTGCTGCCCAATTGCCTGGAGGGCCTGGCCACCTATTGGGCCTGCGCCAAGTTGGGGGCTGCGGCGGTGCCATTGTCGGCGTTGCTGCTGGAGGAGGGGCTGGTCTCGCTGCTGTCCGACGCCCGGCCGCTTGTGATCGTCTCGACCGTCTCCTTCGCCGCGATGCTCGACAAGGTGCGGCCGCGGCTTGGCTACACGCCGGCGCCGGCGGTCGTGCTGGTCGACGGCGAGGCGCCGGACATGCCGGGCTATGCCCGGCTCGTTGCCGCCGCCAGCGCCGACGAGCCGGCCGACGTGGCGCAGGCGGGCGACCTGGCGACCCTGATGTATACCAGCGGCACGACCGGCCTGCCCAAGGGCATCATGCACACGCATTTCATCCGGGCGATGTATGCCGGGCTGTTCGCCTCGACCTTCCGCATGACGCCGGAGAGCAAGGTGCTGCAGACCGGCGCGCTGGTGTTCAACGGCGCGATGGTGACCATGCTGCCGGCTTTCTATTGCGGCGCGAGCTACTTCCTGCACCGGCAGTTCGACGCGCAAGCGATGGTCGAGACGATCGAGAAGGAGGGCATCACCCACATCATGGTGGTGCCGTCGCAGCTCATCGCGATGCTGAGCCTGCCGGGCTTCGATCCGGGCAAGCTCGCCTCGCTCGAGATGATCCTGTCGCTCGGCGCGCCGCTGCGGCAGGTCCACAAGGATACGCTCGCGCGCGTGCTGCCCGACCGGCTCTACGAGCTCTATGGCGTCACCGAAGGTTTCATCACCGTGCTCGACCGTGCCGATGCCGTGCGCAAGGCGGGCTCGGTCGGCGTGCCGGCGCCGTTCTACGAGATGCGCATCCTCGACGAGCAGGGCCGCGAGTGCGCCGTCGGCGAAGTCGGCGAGATCGTCGGCCGCGGGCCGGTGACCATGGCGGGCTATGCCGGCCGCGACGATCTCACCGCCGAGACGCTGCGCGGCGGCTGGGTGTTCACCGGCGACCTCGGTTACGTCGACGACGAGGGCTACCTGTTCCTGGTCGATCGCAAGAAGGACATGATCGACTCGGGCGGCGTGAAGGTCTATCCGAAGGACATCGAGGAGATCGCCTGCAACCACCCCGAGGTGCGTGAGGCGGCGGTGTTCGGCATCCCGCACGACAAGTGGGGCGAGACCCCGCTCGCGGCGGTGGTCCTGCATGCCCACGCGCGAGTCTCCGCCGAAGGGCTGTGCGACTGGATCAACGCCCGCGTCTCGGCGCGCTATCAGCGCGTCGATCGCGTGGTGATCCTGCCCGACTTCCCGCGCAACGCCGCCGGCAAGACCCTGAAGCGCGACATGCGACTGCCTTACTGGGAAGGCCGCGCGCAGAAGATCTAGCCGCGCAACTCCAGCCGTCGCTCGATGCGCACGAGACGCTCGGTTAGTCTGTCGACGGCGACCTGCTGCTGGGCATCGGCTGCAGCGAGGCGGCCGAGATGCTGAATGATCGACGCCTGTCCATTCTCGAGATTGCCGAGTCGCCCCCGAATTTCCCCGAGCGATCCCTGAACCTCTGCGAGATCTGACCGAATGGCGCGGAGGTGTGCCAGGACGATGCTTTCTGGACTTTCATCCATGGCTTCCCTTAGCACGTCCGCGGTTTTCAATGAAGCAATCATAGAGTGTATTCATGATGCCTTATCAATCTCTCGATGTCGCTCCAGGTACCTCCGAGGTAGTTGAGGCAAAAGGCGCGGCCGGCATCCTGCCGCGCCATGAACGATCTTCTCGGACCATTGGTCCTGTTCGCCGCCGTGATGTGCCTGACGCCAGGGCCGAACGTGGTGCTGGCTACGGCGTCGGCCGCCAACTTCGGCTTCCGCCGCACCCTGCCGCAGATCGCCGGCGTCACCGCGGGCTTCGGCGTGCAGGTGCTGGCGGCGGGACTGGGGCTGGCCGGCCTGTTCCAAGCCGAGCCGCGGCTGCATACCGCGCTGAAGTATGCGGGCGCCGCCTATCTGCTCTGGCTCGCATGGCGCATCGCGACGGCGGCGTCGGCGAAAGCCGGCACGCGGGCGCGGCCGCTCGGCTTCGTCGAGGGCGTGCTGGTCACCTGGGTCAATCCCAAGGGCTGGGTCACAACCATCGGCGCGCTGGCGGCCTTTACACGGCTCGATGGCGACGTGGCGCTGCAGACTGCAGTGATTGCGCTCGTGCTGGCGGCGGCGTGCGGCGGCTCGCTGCTGCTGTGGGCAGGCTTCGGCGCTGTGATCGCCCGCTGGCTGACGAGGCCGGGCGCGCGGCGGGCGTTCAATGGCGCGATGGGCGGCCTGTTGGTGCTGTCGCTGGCGCCGGTGTTTGCCTAGAGCACATTCCGTCCGGCTGGAATCAGCCGGACGGAATGTGCCTGCCGCAACAGGCATCCCGGTGCGCGCGTTTCCGGTTAGATGGAGCCGCGCGCGGCTCCATCTAACCGGAAACCGCTCTAGCCGCGCAACGCCGCGGTGCGTACGGCGTCGACGGCGCGGCCGTCGGGCGTGAGCGCCACGCCGTACTCGCGCTCGGCTGAATCGCGGCTGACGATGCCGTCGCGGACGTCGCGCAGCACCCGCGCAGGATCGCGCGTCTTGGGGTCGCCGAAGCCGCCGCCGCCCGGCGACAGGCTGCGATAGGTGGCCGGGCCGAAGCGGTGCACGCCGTACTTCCAGCCCTCGATGTGCTTGCCGTCGGCGAGCGTCAGCATGACCGCGCCACCAATGCCGGCCTTGCCACCCTGGGCGCCGAAGCTCGACGGTGCGCCGACGCCTTCGCCGCGATAGGCATAGTCGGCTGGCGTCGTCACTTCGACTTCATAGTCGGCGCCGGCGCCGCCGCGGAAGCGGCCGGGCCCGGCCGAGTCGCAGCGCAGTTCCTGACGCTTGAAGTGCACCGGATAGAGCTGCTCGTAGGTCTCGAGGTTGGGCAAGGTCAGGCCGCCGAGCGTGATCAGATGGCCGATCAGATGGAAGCCGTCACGGCCCTCGACGCCGCCGCCGGCCGGCGCGCCGGCCCACTGGAACATCACGTAGCGGCTGCCGTCGTCTTTCAGGCCGGCAGTGACGGCGTGCACCGCCTTCGACCAGCCGGCCGAGGCCCTGTCGGGCAGCGCCTGGCCGAGTGCCTTCCACATCACGTGGACGATCTCGTGCGCCACGAAGACGGTGTTCATGGTCATCGGCGCCGGCGGCCGCGGATTGACGATGCTGCCCTCGGGCAGGCGGATCTCGACGTGCCGGAAGGTGCCCTCGTTGCGCGGCAGGTCGGGCTCGAAGAACGAGGCCAGCGCCATGTAGACCGCCGAATAGGAATTGGCGATCGAGCTGTTCTTGAAGCCGCGCACTTGTGACGAGGTGCCGGCGAAATCGACGATCAGCTTGCCGTCCTCGACGGTGAGCGCCACCGCGATCCGGCCGTCGATCGGCTCGAGGCAGTCGTTGTCGATCGGCTCCTCGGCGCGCCAGGTGCCGTGCGCCAGCCGGTCGATGCAGCCCTTGAAGCGGCGGTCGGCATGGTCGAGCACGGCCTCGAAGAAATCGTTGGCCTGGGTGGCGCCCAGCTCCTCGACCAGCAGTGCCAGCCGCTCGGCGCCGATCCGGGTCGAGCCCAGCATGGCATGCAGGTCGCCGTCGAGCGCTTCTGGCAAGCGCGTGTTCAGGAGCAGCAGCCTCCACAGGTCGGTGCGTACCGTGCCACGCTCGATCAGCTTCAGGACGGGCAGCCGGATGCCCTCGTGGAAGATCTCGGTGGCGGCGGAGTTGTAGGTGCCGGCCGCGCCGCCGCCGATATCGGCCTGGTGGGCGCGGTTGCAGGCGAAGGCGACCAGCGCGCCGTCCACGAACACCGGGCGTGCGATCACCCAGTCGGGCAGGTGGTTGCCGCCCGCTTCGTAGGGATCGTTGAGCAGGAACACGTCCTCCGCCTCGATCGAAGCCGCGAAGTCGCGCAGGATGGCGCGCACCGCGAAGCCGCCGCCGCCGGTATGGATCGGAATGCCGTCGGCCTGGCTGATCAGCGTGCCGCGGGCGTCGGCGATGAAGCAGGAGAAGTCGTGGCTCTGGCTGAAGATCGGCGAGCGCGCGGTGCGCGTCATCACCCAGCCCATCTGGTGCGAGATGTGGTCGAGCCGGTTCTGCACCAGCGCCAAGGTGACGGGATCGAGCGTCATGGAGTCTCCTTTCCTCCCCATTCAGATGGAGAGGTGGCGCGGTAACCCGCGACGGAGGGGTCATGAGCGTCAGTGGTGTTGCTCATGACCCCTCCGCCCGCGAAGACGCGGGCTCCTCCCCATTTGAATGGGGAGGAGACGCTGAACCGATGTGCACGAGGAAGTCGTCGCGCGGATCCACTTCGAGCGTATCGCGCGGGCCGATGAAGGCGGTGGTGGTGCGCTCCTCGATCAGCAGCGGGCCGGGGAGCTTGCAGCCGGGGCGCAGCGCCTCGCCCTCATAGACCGGCACGTCGCGCCAGCCGTGTGCGGCGTCGATCCAGACCGGGCGCGTCTCGCGCGGCACCGGCGGTGCGGCTTGCGGCTGTCTCGCGGCGGGCGGCGTATGGTCGAGCGGCGTGCGGCCGATCACGCGCAGCGCGGTGATGTCGATCCGGCCCTGCGGCTGGATGTGGCCGAACAGGCGCTGGTGCTCGGCTTCGAACTTCTTGCGCACGCCCCCCATGTCCCCCCTCGTGTCGAGGCCGTCGAGCGCGACCCGTACCGGCCATTGCTGACCCTCGTAGCGCAGGTCGAACTCGCGTTCCCTCAGCTCGGCGTCGGCGGCGCGTTCCTCGAGCTCGGCGAAGCCTGCGTCGAGGGTGGCGCGCTCGACCTTGTCGAGATCGGCGAGGAAGACCTTGAGATAGTCCTGCCGCACGTCGGATTGCAGCATGCCCATGGCGCAGAACGCGCCCGAGGCGCGCGGCAGCAGGGCGCGCTTGCAGCCCAGGGCGCGCGCCACGTTGGCGCCGTGCATCGGGCCGGCGCCGCCGGCGGCGACCAGGGTGAAGGTTGCGGGATTGTGGCCGCGCTCGATGCTGAGCCGCTCGACCGCGTGCAGCAGGTTCTGCTCGAGCAGGCGGATCACGCCGGCCGCCGCGCCCTCGACCGACAGGCCGAGCGGCTTCGCAAGCTTCTCCTCGATCGCCTTGCGCGCCAGCGCGCCGTCGAGCGTCACGGCGCCGCCGGCCAACGGCCCCGGCCGCAGGCGGCCGAGCACGAGCTGGGCATCGGTGACGGTCGGCTGCTCGCCGCCGAGGCCGTAGGCGGCAGGACCCGGCCGCGCGCCGGCGCCTTGCGGGCCGACATGCAACAGGCCCGCCGAATCGACCCAGGCGACAGTGCCGCCGCCCGCGCCGACGGTGTGGATCTCGACCGACGGCGTCGTCAGGTGATAGCCGTCGATGATCAGCGAATCGGCGACCGGCACCTCGCCCCTGGCCATCACCATGACGTCGCAACTGGTGCCGCCGATCTCCATCGAGATCAGGTTGGCGGGCTCGTCTGCATCGGCGCAGCCTTTGAGCCCGCCGACGCCGGCGGCCGGGCCGCTCAGCACCAGCATCACCGGCCGCGCCGCGACCTGGTCGACCGAGAGGGCGCCGCCGTTGCTCTGCAGCAGCAATAGCGCATTCGGCAGGCCGAGCTGGCGGAGCTGGCGATCGAGCGCCTGCAGGTAGCCGGTGACCTTGGGCGCGATGTAGGCGTTCACCACCGCGGTCGAGCCACGCTCGTACTCGCCCATGGTCGGCATGACCTCGCTCGATAGCGAAACCCACTGGCCCATGCCGTTGCGCGCCAGCTCCGCGCCGGCCGCGCGCTCGTGGCCGCCGTCGAGGAAGCTGTTGAACAGGCAGACTGCGACGGACTCCACGCCCTCGTCGGCGAAGGTGCCGGCGGCCGAGGCGACGTCGGCTGGGTCCAGTGGTGCAACTTCCTTTCCGTCAGAGGCGATGCGGCCGCGCACCGGCAGGCGGAGATGGCGCGGCACCAGCACCTCGGGGAAGGGCGCGCGATGGTCCCACTGGTTCTCGCGCATGCCGCGGCGGATCTCGAGCGAATCGCGGAAGCCCTCGGTGGTCAGCATGCCGACCCGGGCGCCCTTCTTCTCGAGGATGGTGTTGGTGGCGACGGTCGAGCCGTGCACGAACAGCGCGCAGGCGTGCAGCAGGTGCGTCAAGGGCAGGTCGAGCTGCTGGGCGGCGAGCCGCAGCACGCCCAGCACGCCCTCGCTGGGATCGGCCGGCACCGACGGTGCCTTGAAGATACGGACGGCGCCCGCGGAATCGCGCAGCACCATGTCGGTGAAGGTGCCGCCGACATCGACGCCGATGCGCCATGGCGGAGCGAGGGGTGGCGTGAGAGGAGTAACAGAGTCCATGCGATGCCGAGCTTATGGGGACGGTGCGGAAAAGCACAGTGGGCGCTGTCATGCGCGTCGAACAAATTATCACCATACTGCGGCGGACAATGTGGTCCCGCATCAACCTTGGCATCACCCGGAGGAAACCATGAGCGAAGTGTCGAAGCCCGACGTCACCGCCGTCTGGACGTCCGCCATGCCGCAGCATGTCCAGATGCTCGAGCACATGAACAGCCTGGTGGCCGCCTGGATGAAGCGGCGCCAGGAGGCGCTGACCACCGGCCTGGAGGCCGCCCAGAAGATGGCGGCGTGCCAGGATCCGGCGACCGCGGCCAAGGTCTATGCCGACTGGATGGGCGGCAGCCTCAACCGCATCATGGCCGACATCAACGACACCCGCGAGCACGCCGACAAGATGGCCGAGCTATCGCGCACCGCCCTGCAGGCGATGTCCGGCCAGGCCGCCGCGACCATGGCCGCGGTCAGCGAGCAGGCGCGTGCCGCTTCCGTCGCGCCGGCAGCGACGGCGGAGGCGTCGCTGCGGCAGGCCGCCTAGACTCCGACCCGCGGCTCGGCACCCAAGACGCCTGTTGCTCCGCTTCGGCGGCCGGTTACGCTCGCCCTTCGACAAGAAGGTAAAGGGAGCGAGACGATGACCGACGAGGTGCGCATCCTGGCGAGCGGGCTGGGCTTTCCCGAGGGGCCGGTGGCGATGGCCGACGGCTCGGTGATCCTGACCGAGATCCGCAACCGGCGCTGCGCGCGCGTGACGCCGGACGGCAAGGTGTCGGTGTTCTCCGACAATGGCGGCGGACCGAACGGGCTCGCCGTCGGGCCGGACGGTGCGCTCTACTGCACCAACAACGGCGGCAGCCGCTATGTCGAGGGCAAGTCGATGGGGCAGGGGCCGCATCCCGACTACAAGGGCGGCTCGATCCAGCGGCTCGATCCCAAGACCGGCGAGGCCAGGCTGCTCTACGCCGAGTGCGACGGCCATCGCCTCTCCGCGCCCAACGACCTGGTGTTCGACAAGCAGGGCGGCTTCTACTTCACCGATCTCGGCAAGCGCTATGCGCGTCACCGCGACCATGGCGGCATCTACTACGCTCGGCCCGACGGCTCGAAGATCGTCTGCCTGGTTTATCCGTTCATGAGCCCCAACGGCTGCGGCCTGTCGCCCGACGGCAAGGTGCTCTACGTCGCCGACACGGTGACCGCACGGCTCTACGCCTACGACATCGAGGCACCGGGCGTGCTCGCCAAGACCAAGGCCGATTTCGCGCATTCCGGCCGCGTCGTCGGCGGCGCCCCGGCCGGACCCGCCGGCTTCGACAGCCTGGCGGTGCTGGCCAACGGCAACATCTGCGTGGCGACGCTCACCACTGGCAAGATCACCGAGTTCGCGCCCGACGGGAAGATCGTGCGCGAGGTCAAGATGCCGGACGTCTATCCGACCAACATCTGCTTCGGCGGGGCGGACATGCGCACCGCCTACATCACGCTGTCGGACAAGGGGCAGCTCGGCGTCATGCAATGGCCGACGCCCGGCCTGAAGCTCAACTACAACTGACATCATGGCGACGATCGAAACCGCGCTGACCCGGCTGCTTGGGATCCAGCATCCGATCCTGCTGGCGCCGATGGGCTCGGCGGCCGGCGGCAAGCTCGCCGCCGCGGTGACCCATGCCGGCGGGCTGGGCATGCTGGGCTCGGGCTATGCCAGCGAGGCGGCGATCCGCAAGGAACTCGCCGAGGCCGGCAATGCCCGCGTCGGCGTCGGCTTCATCCTGTGGGCGCTCGACAAGAACCCGCAGGCGCTCGACGTGGCGCTCGATGCCAGGCCCGCAGCCATCATGCTGTCGTTCGGCGATCCGTCGCCCTACACGCAGCGCATCAAGGCGGTGGGATCGAAGATCATTTGCCAGGTCCAGACGCTCGAGCAGGCGAAGCAGGCGGCGGACGCCGGCGCCGACGTGATCATCGCCCAGGGCCGCGATGCCGGCGGCCATTCCGGCATGACGCGCGGCACGATCGGGCTGGTGCCGGCGGTGGTCGATGCCGTCGGCCCGATCCCGGTGGTCGCGGCGGGCGGCATCGCCGACGGGCGCGGGCTCGCGGCGGCGCTGTCGCTGGGCGCCGCGGGCGTGTCGATGGGCACGCGCTTCACCGCGACCGCTGAATCGCTGTGGGACCAGGCGATGAAGGAGAAGGCCGTCGCGTCGGGCGGCGACCAGACCGCGCAGACCCGCGTATTCGACATCGTCCGCGGAGCGGCGTGGCCCGCGATCTATCCCGGCCGGGCGCTGCGCAACGACTTCTTCGCCCAATGGCACGGCAAGGAAGAGGTGCTGGCGGCGGAGCGGAAGACCGCTGAAACCGCCTTCCTCGCCACGGCCAATAACGACTTCGCCCAGCGCGTGGTGTGGGCCGGCGAGGGCGTCGACCTGGTGCGCGATATCCCCTCGGCGCGCGACGTCATCGAGCGCATCGTCGACGAGGCCGCATCCGTGCTGCGCGGCGGTGCGGCAATGGTCCGCGGCTGATCCAGGATCTGCGCTAGTTCGGGAGGGCGCGCGCCGCGGTCAGGATCTCGTCGCGTGACGGGAACTTGCCCAGGCCGGCCAGTCCGTCGCTGGCTTCGACATTTGCCCAGCGCACAACGCCGTCGCGGTCGATCAGGAACTGGCCCTTGAGCTGCGGCCACTGCCGTTGCATGTCGGCCTGGTCCGTCGGGTTGGCGGCATAGCCATCGAGCCTGGAGATGGCCTCGGCTGCCTCGGTCACCGGCAGCGGCTCGGGCAGGATGCCGTCCGGATTGATGCGCGTGGTCTGGAGCGCGGTCATCAGTTCCGGTGTCGGCTCGGGCTTGGGCAGGCCATAGGCGCGATGTGTCGTCAGCTCGGGATCTGCGGCAAGCCGCAGGCGCGTCGGACGGTACTTGAAGTAGAGCCTCGCGTTCTCCGGCGGCGTTGCCACGATGCACAGCGTCTCGACGCCCTGCTCCTTCAGAGCCGGCTCGGTGCCCGCCATCTCGGCAATCGAGCGGCGGCAGAACGGGCACCACAGACCGATGAACAAGGCCAGGAACAGCGGACTCCTGCCGCGAAAGTCCTGCAGCGCGATCGTGCCGCTGCCGTCGATGGCAGGAAGTGCGAATTCGGGCGCCGGCATGCCGGCGGACACGGGCGAGAGCGTTTCGTGGGTAGCATTCATATGAAGCCTCCGTTCCTACATTCTCGGGTTCAGTAGAAAAACGGCAGGACCAGGAGCGCGTCGGGCTCTACGCCGGCCCGTTCGCAGACTTCCTGGGCCTTCGCCAGGTAGAGCTCCGCCTTCGCCTCATCCCCGGCATCGAGATAAAGCGTAGCAAGTCCGTCGTAGCAGGGAAATAGAAGCTGTGGTTCGCCAACCTGCTCGGCGAGGGCCAGCGCCTCCCGATACGCAGCGAGTGCGGGCGCCCGGTCGCCATGACATTGGCGGATCTGGCCGAGCACGATCAGCGGTACGGCGAGATGGTCGATCAAGCCGAGCCGGCGGTCGAGATCGACGGCGGTCTCTGCCGCGACGATACCTTCGGCTTCGCAGCGGTCGGTCAGGGCGCAATAGGCAACGGCGAGGTTGGCCTGCAGCCGCGATTGGAACGCGAGGTCGCCGACCTGGCGGGCGACGGCCAGCCCGCGCTGGCAGGTCTCGATGCTGCGCGGCGGATCGAGCGAGCTCTGCAGTACGCTAAGGTTTGTGTAGCCGCGGCATGTCGCCTGCAGCAGGTCGTGGTGCTGGGCCAGCGCGATGCTCTGCTCGATCCGCTCCACCGCCTGCGCGAGCTGGCCCATGCGCGCCAGTGCCACGCCCAGTGTGTTGTAGGCCTGCACCTTGGTGGCCGCGGTCTCACGCGCGCGGGCGCTGTCGGGCGGCCCGTCCGCCCGCGCCAATTCGGCGAGCGCCCGCTCCGCCCAGGCGATCGCATTCGCGTTGTCGCCGGCGCGAAAGGCGAGCCGCCCGAGCTCCTGATGGAGCTGCGCGCGTTCGACCGGATCGCCGTCCCCGCCCAGACACGCGAGGCCGGCGTCGAAGCAGGTCCGGGCGCGCTCGCGGTCGCCTGCGTCCCAATGGAGCGCGCCGATCTTGCGATGCAGGCGCGCCGCGCCTGCGCTGTCGCCCGCCGCCGCGAGCTCGGCGCGTACCGCCTCGTGGTGCGCCAGCGCATCGCCGCGCTGCCCGGTCAGTGCCAGCAGGTCGGCGAGTCGCTCGCGCACCAGGCGCACCTGGTCCTCGCACGCGAGACAGCTCGCCAGCGTGACGAGCGCGCGCTGGTAGTGGCGGATCGCGTCGTCGTTGGCGTAGACGGCGCGGGCGCGGTCGCCGGCAGCGGTCAGGTAGTGGGCACCCCGCGCCTTGTCCGACGTGAAGCTCCAGTGGTGGCCAAGCGCTTCGAGGTCGCTGATCCTTGCCGGCGACGGGCCGACTGCCTGTTCGAGCGCGCGGGCGGCGCATTCGTGCAGCGCGCTGCGCCGCGCCATCAACTGGTTGTCGTAGACCACCTCGTGCAGGAGCGCGTGGCTGAAGCGATAATGCCGGCCATCGTGGCCAGCTCCTGCGTGGCGCACCAGGTCGGCCTCGACCAGGCGCTGCAAGGCGACCCGCACGTCGCCCGCGACGGCTTGCAGCAGCGCCTCGTCGAAACTCACCCCGAGCACGGCGGCGGCCTGCAGCACGCGCCGCGTGTCGGCCGGAAGCTCGTCGACCCGGGACAGCAGCAGGCCGTGCAGGGTGGGCGGCAGGCTGACCGTCTCGACGGTTGTGTTCACGGTCCACTGCTCGCCCTCGCGCACCAGGGAGCCGCCGCTCACCAGGCTGCGTACGATTTCCTCGACGAATAGCGGGTTGCCGCCGGCGCGCGTGAGGATGAGGTCGCGCAGGCGCGTGAAGGCCGGCTGCTGCGGTTCGCCGAACAGGCGGTCGACGAACCGCTTCGTTTGCTCCGGCGACAGCACGGCGAGGCGGATCGCGATCGGCTCGCCGCCGGCGATCATCGCCGCTCGGCCATCCGGCCGGCGCGCCAGCAGGATCATCAGGCGACTGTCGGCGAGATGGACGGCGAGGTCGCGCAGCAGGTCGACCGAGGCCGCGTCCGCCCAATGAAAATCGTCGACGATGACCAGCAGCGGCCCCTGGGCGAGCCGGCGCTCGACCAGCAGGCGGGCGGCCAGCACGATCTGGCGCTTGAGCTGCTCGGGATCGAGGTCGACCGGCCGCGCCTCCTCGACGCCCAGCAGGTAGCTCAGCATCGGCGCGACCGCCTGCGCAATCGCCGGGTCGGCGCCGAGCGCGCTCAGCCCGCGCGCCAGCTTCTCGCGGGCCACGGCGAGCGTATCGCCTGCTTCGACGCCGTAACCTTCCCGGAACAGCGCGGCGAACACGCCGTAGATCGGCTCGCCGAGCGACGAGCAGGTGGCGCGGCGTACCGCGGTGCCGGCGAGCCGGCCGCTCTCGTCCAGCCGGCGCAGGAACTCCGCGATCAGCCGCGACTTGCCGCTTCCCGCGTCGCCCGCCAGGTCGACGAGCTGCGCGCGGCTCTCCTGCATATGGGCGAACGCGGCCAGCAGGCGCTGAAGCTCGTCGTCGCGCCCGACCATCGGTGCGGCGAGGCCGAATGCTGCCAGTCCGCGGGCGGACCGCGGCTCGGCGAGCGCGCCCACCAGGCGATGCACCGCCAAAGGCTCGGCCTTGCCGCGCAGCGCCACGCTGCCGGCCGGCTCGAAGGCGAAGCGATGGCCGACAAGAGCCTGCGTCGAGGCGGCGACGAGGATGGTGCCGGGTGCCGCCGCGCCGAGCAGGCGCGAAGCGGTGTTCACCGTGTCGCCGGTCACGTCGTAGGTCGCGCCCGCGCCATCGCCCAGGCTGCCGGCGACGACCGGGCCGGTATGCACGGCGATATGCAGGGTGACCTGTTGGCCGAGCCGTGCCGCCCATTCGGCGCTCAGCGCTTTGGCCCGCGCCAGCATGTCGAGGGCGGCGTCGAGCGCCCGTTCGGGATCGTCCTCATGAGCGACCGGCGCGCCGAACAGGGCGAGCACGGCGTCCCCCAGGTACTTGGCGACGAAGCCGCCGTGGCGGCTGACGGACTGGCCGAGCGAATCGAACAGGACGCCTTGGAAGGCGCGCACCTCCTCGGGATCGAGACGCTCGGACAGCGCGGTAAAGCCGCAGAGGTCGGCGAACAGCACGGTGACCGGGCGACGGTCGGCGTCGTCCGGCCTCTCCTTTGGCGCAGCCGCCGGCCGTTGCGCCGCGCCGCAGCGCGGGCAGAAGGCGAAGTCCGCCTGGATCTCGAAACCGCATCCGGCACAAGTCATCGACAGGCTCATCAACCGGCCGAAGCCGCAACGGGCTGCACCTTACCCGATGCAGCCGCGACCGACTACGCTCGGCCGGCTCCGAGTTCCTGCCCCAGTGCGGTGGACGCACATCGGAGGTCTCGAAATCGTCGCGTTTGTCCATCGTCGACAGCCAAATGAAGGCGTGCAGAATGGTGCCATCATGACCAAGGCCGAGGAGATCGCCCGGGACGAATGGCGGCGCGCCAATGTGCCGCTGTACAACGACCAGAAGCTGAAGCTCGGGGTCTTCAGCATCAACTGCAGCAATGGCGTCAACATCAGCCATGCGCCGACCACCCACAAGATCACCTGGGAGCACCAGCTCGAGATCGCCCGGCGCGCCGACGCCATGGGCTTCGAGCTCCTGCTGCCGGTGGCGCGCTGGCGCGGCTTCGGCGGCACCACCGACTTCAACGGCTGCTCGTTCGAGACCTACACCTGGGCGGCGGGCCTCGCCCAGGCGACGAAGAACATCATGGTCGCGGCGACCAGCCACGTGCCGACCATCCATCCGATCGTCGCCGCCAAGCAGGCGACGACCATCGACCACATCTCCAACGGCCGCTTCGCGCTCAACCTGGTGATGGGCTGGTTCACGCCCGAGATGCAGATGTTCGACGGCACCCAGCGCCCACACGACGACCGTTACCGCTACGGCGCCGAATGGCTCGCCATCGTCAAGCGCCTGTGGACCGAGGAGGCGCCGTTCGACTTCGACTCCGCGGACTTCCATGTGAGGCAGGCCCAGGCCCATCCCAAGCCGATCCAGAAGCCGCATCCGGTGCTGATCAATGCCGGCCATTCGCCGGCCGCCACCGAGTTCTCCGCCCGCGAGGTCGACTTCTCCTTCGTCGGCAACGACAGCCTCGACTCCGTCCGCGCCGTGGCCAAGCGCATGCGCGACAAGGCGCGCAGCGAGCACGGCCGCGACATCGGCATCTGCACCTCGGCGCTGGTGGTGTGCCGCGAGACCGAGGCCGAGGCGCGCGCCGCCTATCGCAGCATCCTCGAGCACGGCGACCGGGTGGCGGCCGACAACCTGATGCGGGTGCTCGGCATCGAGAGCCAGTCGTTCAACGAGCGGATCGAGAAGTACCGCGAGCGCGTCGTCGCGGGCTGGGGCACCAATCCGGTGCTCGGCACGCCCGAGCAGGTGACCGAGCAGCTCGCGCAGATGTCGGCGGCCGGCGTCGACGGCGTGGTGTTCGGCTTCCTCGACTACAACGAGGAGCTCAAGTACTTCGAGACGGCGGTGATGCCGCTGCTGCGCCAGGCCGGCCTGCGGACGTAGGTTGCGGTGGCTGCGGGAAAAACACCGGTTGAGAGATACAACATTGAGTTGTACCCTTTAGGCTGGCCGGGGGGCCAGACGTCCCGATAAGGGCACAAGGGGGGAGAATGAATCCGATTTTGCGTGCGTGCGCGCTGGCGCTCGGCCTGTCGGGCTGCTCGCTGATGGGGCCGAGTTACCTGGTCAATCCCAACGGTCTGTCGAGAGGTGTGGCCGGCGGCACCGACGGCACGGTCTACGTCTTCGGCAGAGCGTTCAAGGATTCGCGAGATGACCACCTCAATATCACGAAGGCCGCCGATATGGTCAAAGTCGGCGTGGAGCTCGAATACCAGCTCTGCGCGGACTTCTTCCGCACCGGCGGCAAGGACCAGCAGTGGCTGCTGTTCGGCAAGGACTTCCTCGCCGTCGCCGGCACCCTGACCACGGGCATCCTGGGGGCCGTCGGCGCAGCCACGGGCGGGGCCAATGCCAGTGCGATCGCCTGGACCGGCCTGGCGGCCGCGGGCGGGGTGTCGTTCATCAACCTCTACGCGCGCAATTTCCTGTTCTCGGAAGACAATATCCAGGCCGTCCAGGATCTCACGCTCAAGGCAGTCGACGCGGCACGGCGGGAGGCCCTGTCGGACGCGCGGCTCGCAACCTACAGCTTCGCCACTGCGATAACGGCGCTGACCGATGTCCAGTCCCAGTGCGAAGTCCAGAACATCCTGGTGCTGGTGCGGAAATCGCTCAACCTTGCCCGGCCGTATTCCGTCCCCGACATCGGTACCGCCACTACCCAGTCCGTACAGGCGAGCCTGGGCGGCTGGATCAACGGCGGCGTGCCGGTGACGGACGCGGAGCTCCAGGCGCTGTACTGGCTGTTCCGGTTCAGGCCGGAACCTACGGCGCAGCAGAAAACGGAAATCTACAATCAGCTGGGCGCCCTCTTCATACCGCCGCTGAAGAATAACGGTGAAAACCCTGAGTTCTTCAACAAGGCCTACAATCTCAGGTCAATACTCGGCGCGTTGCCGCTGGCGACTGCCCAGGAAATCGAGACGCGCATCCAGGCGGTCGTCACCGCATCGGCGGGTTCGCGGCAAGGAGGACCGGTACCACCGTCCTTTGTGAGGCAGACCTTCGGACCTCTTCCACCGGCGAAAAACACCGTCACCACGTTCGGCCGCATCAGCGTCGACATCCGGTAGCGCCCGAAGGCGCTCAACTCCTTCGATCGGGCGGTGGGGCCGTAGCCGCCACCGCCTGCGCGACGCTGAGGAACAGCCGGTCGCGCCCCAGCACCGCGAGCACGCCGAAGCGCTCGAGCGACCGGCGGGCGCGCTCGGACTCCAGCCGGGCGATCGCAAAGCCGATGCCGCGGGCGCGGCAGTCCTCGATGACGGCACGCAGGGCCGCGGCCGCGGTGTAGTCGACCTCGGCGATGCCCAGCGCCTCCAGCACCACATGGTCGACCGGCCGCCGGGCGATCGCCGCTGCCATGCCGCGGCGGAAGACGTCGGCGTTGGAGAACAGCAGCGGCGCGGCGAAGCTCGCCACCAGGAGCCCGGGCTGCTCCTCGCCGGTCTCGCCCTCGCCTCCCTCTCCCTTGGGGCTCCGGCTGCCGACCGGCCACCAGATCGTCGTGCCGGGCACCTGGCGCAGCTCGATCACCTGGGTGCGGGTGGCGATCCACACCCCGTGCAGCAGCGACAGGCCGACGCCGATCGCCACGCCGGTCGGCACCGGCAGCACGATCACCGCCGCCGCGGTCGCGACGATCAGCGTGAACTCGCCCGGCGCCTGGCGCGCCACCGTGACGATGGTGCCGAAGCGCACGATGCGCAGCGCCACGAACAGCAGCAGCCCGGCCAGGGCGGCGCGCGGCACGTCGGCGAGCAGCCCGCCGCCCGCCATCGCCAGCACGCCGACCGCCAGCGCGGCGAGCAGGGCGGCGGCCTGCGAGGTGCCGCCGGCCTCGTGCACGATCGCGGTGCGCGGCGGGCTGGCATTGACCGGGAAGCTGCCGAGCAGCGCGGCGCCGATGTTGGCGGCGCCCAGCCCGACGAAGTCGCGGTCGACGTCGCCGCCATTGGGGCCGCCGCCCTGCTCCGCAAAGGACCGGCTGACCGTCGCGGTCTGGATCATCACGACCAGCGCGATCAGCAGCGCCAGCGGGAACAGCGCGCGCAGCGCCTCGCCGTCCATCGCCGGCAGCACGGGATGCGGCCCGCCGCCGGGCAGCGCGCCCAGCACCTCGACGCCGCCTCCCTTGACATCCGGGGCTTCCAGGCCGAACGCCCGCACCGCCACGGTCGCCAGCACGATGGCGACCAGAGCGCCGGGCAGGCGCGGGTTCAGCCGCTCGCCGAGCAGGGTCAGCGCCAGCACGCCGAGCGCGATCGCGACCGGCCACGGCTTGGCCTGCGGCGCGGCCTCGGCCAGCGCCGCCAGCCGCACCGGCAGGCTGCCGGGCGGCGGCGCCAGGCCCATCGCGTCGGGGAGCTGCGAGACCACGATGTGGACGGCGATGCCGGCCAGGAAGCCGGTGAGGATCGGCGTCGAGATCAGGTCGGCGATCCAGCCGGAGCGCAACAGGCCGGCGGCGAGCAGCAGCGCGCCGACCATCAAAGCGAGGGTGACCGCCGCGCCCGGCAGGCCGGCGCCGGAGGCGGCGCCCGAGGAGGCAACCGCGGCGAGGCCGCCGGCGAAGATCGGCGTGATGGTCGAATCGGCGCCGACCGTCAGGATCCGGCTGGCGCCGAGCAGGGCGAAGCCCACGGTGGCGCCGATGAAGGCATAGAGGCCGATCTCGGGCGCGAAGCCGCCCAGCTTGGCGGTCGCCATCTGCTCGGGCAGCGTGATCGCGGCGAGCGTCAGCCCAGCCACGACGTTGCGCAGGAAAGAGGCGGCGGTCATTGTTTCAGGACGATGATGCCCTCATGGCCGGGAGCGCGCCACTCACTCTCTGTCGTCTTGAGCGCAGCGAAGGACCTCATGCCATTCCAACGAGCACACCGGTTGCAATCGCCATGAGGTCCTTCGCTTCGCTCAGGACGACAGAAAGGAAGACTAGGCCCGAGCCTCGGCCTCGATCGCGTCCAGCGGCCGGTCGTCGAGCGTCGCCTCGAAGGCGCGCAGGCGCTTGTAGATCGAGATCAGCGAGATGATGGTCGTCCACGACTTGACCAGGTACTGGAACGAATCCTCGACCCGGCCGAAGGCGCGGATGACCTGCTGCATGACGCCGAGCGTCAGCCCGCCGGCCACGATCGACGGCGCCAGCGCGATGTAGGGCACCAGCACGCTCGCCTGCAGGTAGCCGTAGCGCACGACGTTGAAGTAGAGGTAGTTCAGGTACAGCCGGAAATAGTTGGCCCGCACGTCGGCGAACAGCTCGCGCAGGGTCGGCGGCTGGGCGCGCTGGGGCTGGTCCTCGCCTAGCACCAGCTCCTTGCGGTAGGCCGCCTCGACGCGCTGGTTGCGGAAGGCGAGCCCCGGCAGCCGGACGCCGGCGCCGGCCAGCAGGGCGGTGCCGAAGGCGGCCCAGATGACGGCGACGAACACCAGCGCCTGCGGCAGCGGCCCGACCAGCGGCAGCTCCGTCACGTAGGACGACAGGCCCCACAGGATCGGCAGGAAGGCGATCAGCGTCATCAGCGCCTGGACCAGGCTGGCGCCCAGCCCCTCGACGGTCTCGGCGAAGCGCTGGGTGTCCTCCTGGATGCGCTGCGAGGCGCCCTCGATGTGGCGCAGGCGCTGCCAGTGGTCGGTGTAGAAGCCGTTCATCGCCGTGCGCCAGCGGAACACGTAGTGGCTGGTGATGAACGACGTGAGCACGGCGGTCATGATGTAGACCATGGCGATGCCGCCGAACGTCCAGATCTGCCCGAAGAAGGCGCCTTGGGTGACCGCGCCCGGCTTGCCCAGCGCCTGCTGCACCATGTTGTAGAAGGTGCCGAACCAGGCGTTGATCATCACGTCGAGCTGCACCGAGAACCACATCAGGAAGACGATCACCGCCGACACCACGACCGACCACCGCCACCAGCGGTGCGGCAGCAGCCAGCCGACCAGCAGGCAGAACGCCGCCTCGACGACCAGCATGTACTGGAACAGCCAGATGTTGCGCGCGGTCTCGACGTCGACCGCCGCCGCGTTGGCGTCAGCCGCCGGGTAGGGAAAGCCGACCAGCCCGCCCAGGCTGAGCGCCGGCCCGAGGTCGCGGGCCACGCCGTACCACAGGGCCATGCTGAGCGCGGTCCAGATCAGGGCGGCGGGGAAGAAGAGGCGGGGGTTCGGGAAGAAGGAGGAGAACATGGGGCATCAATAGCGGCGCTATCGCAACCAGGCCATGCAGGTTTTCAGGCCGTGCGCTTCTCGTAGAGCAGAGGTGTTAACCGGCCGGGATTACTGGGTCGTCGGGCGAGTGTGGTCTAGGGACGTGACCTGCCGGGACAACCGTCGAAGCGCCCAAGAAGTGCTTTTCTTGGTCATCAAAGAAGATATGCGCTCCGAACCCTTTGAGAATGGGAGCCTTCTCGCACAATCCCACGAAGTGCGCTTCGTCGGCCGGTGTTCCCCAAGCTCTCAGGGTGAGGATCATCCGGGCATGAGCTGGTGCATTTCGAGCAGTGACTATGGCGACGCGAACCCTGCTGATGCCCTGATCGTTCATGTAGATATGACGCAGGAGCGAGAGCTTCTTCAAGAAGTTGCCGAACGGCCCGCCTGCCATTGGCTTGGTGGCATTGTCCCGTTCGTGTTGTATAAACGCCGCGAGCCCATCTTTTTTGTAAATCTCGTCGGACTCCTTGCTAAAGACGACGGCATCACCATCGAAGGCTATTCGGACCTCGTCAGGGCCCATCTCCTCGCGCTCAGGTGGCACTACCCCGAGTTTCGCCGCCGCGGCTCCAGCCGTTATCGCTGCAAGCACGTCAACGCGCTCGTTGGAAAGGAATAGGTCTACACCCCAAGCTGGATGAATGGGCCTAGCGAGCGGCCACTAGTGAAGCTGCCAGTCTTGATTGCCAACCCGTAATGTTCGATGGAGTTAAAGGCGCGTAGAGACAGATCTGGCGAGTTCTGAGACAGCAGAACTACTTCGACGTAGGGCTTCTCTTTTGGGTCATTCAGTCTCAGCAGCCGCTCGACCACCTCAAAGCCCGTTCCCTTTCCTATGAGCGCATTTTCTCTGGCAAGCTGCAGTTCGGCGTATGCCCGCAGGCCTTTGCTCACGAAGACCGAATGCTCTTCTTCCAAATTGAACAGCGCTCGGGTCGAAATGCCGATGCGGAGAGGGGTGGCTCTTAGAAGCTCGCGTTTCTCATTCATGGGTCCAATCGTAGCATGTCACCGCCCGGCTAAGGCGCGGTAGGGAACTCGGTGGCCAGCAACACCCGGCAACGGCGGCCATGCCGGCCGTTGCTGATCGCAAACAGCTGCACGTCCTCGCCAGACGGCAAGGTCGTCGACGCCGAGATCGCGTCGCCGTCGGGCGGGCGTGCTCGCTGAACTCGAAGCTCGGGTCGTCGCGCAGTAGGTCAGCAATGCTGCCCTACTTACATCGGCGGCGAAAATAATTCTCGTTAATGCCAAATCTCAAGATTACCCGCTATCCCTCTTTGAAACCTCCATTAATTAATCTCAGAAGTTTTGACAAACGGTCACTGGCACTGAAGGTTCCCATGAGAAGCCTTGATCCTCGCACTAGATTTCCTAGGTGTGGATTGGAGCCGAGTGGTAGCGGCTCGCGTCGCATATCGTGCGCTTCCCCTCTAATTGTGCCGGGCCCACTTGGCAGCCGAGCCGGCCAACTCCTGAAAGGTTAGTCCCGTGACTATGTTTCTCACGCGGGTGGAACTCTATGGCTCACACCAAGCTGGCGACGACTATACGCAATTACATGCGGAAATGGAGAAGCGAGGCTTCTCGCGGAAGATTAAGAGTGACAACGGCAGATGGTTCCATCTTCCGGCGGCAGAGTATTGGGCCACTTCCGATACGCTGGCGGTGGAGCAGATTCGTGATCTTGCGCTCGCGGCGGCCAAGGCCGTTGGTTATGTGCCGTGGCCTGGTTCAATCGGATCCAAGGATTGCGCAGTCATCGTTGCTCTCGCGCCTTCGCTCAGCTGGAACGGCTTGAAGGAAGCAGCATAGCGCTTTGCCACTAGGCATCGTGCCGCCGGCCAATTTCTCGAAGTGGCCGGCACGCCGTGTCGCCGGCAATCATCCAATGTTATCGCTCTTTGTTGGAGACCGTGATGCTGAGCTTTGGCACCTCTGCGTTTCTTAAACTGGTTTGCTTGAATGACCGTCCGCAAAGAACGGCAATCCGTCAGCGATTGCTATCTAGTGGCGGCGCGTATGACTATCATCGTAGTCTGCGTTTGAGGGCGCAACGCTATCTTGTTCGAGGCGAATCGATGACCGCGATTGCGGCGTCGATCGACGAGATTGCCCGTGCGCCTGAGCGAAATTCCGTTCGCGTCGGTCTCGAACGGTTGGAGATTTGGCGAACTGGCTATGCCGGATCGATTTTGGACTATGGGTCCGTGACCTATGAAAGTCCCAGCCGCCTGTTCAAGGTCGCCTTCGCGCCGGACTTTGGTATCCAGTCGGACGATAGCGGTGTTGCGGTCCATATTTGGAATACAGTGCAGCCGCGGTTGCTCCCTGAGATGACCTACGGCGCCATCTCGTTGTTCAGGCCGCTCTACGAGGAAACGGACAACGCTCCAGACGACTTGGCCGTCCTTTCGTTGCGCGAGCCGGAACTCTATCGGCTGAGTGAAGCTGGTGGCTACGCGGATATGGGCGCTGACCTTGTGGCGCGAATCGAGAGCACCGTTCGTGAGGTTAGCGACGAATTGGACCTGCCGCCGGATGGGGAGGAACATGCACCCGAGCCGCGGCCCTAAGCCTATCGACAGCAGGATACGATCGTACGCGAGGTAAAGATGACAAGTAAAGGTTCCGTTTTCTCTGAGAGAATCTTCAATTACTGTAAGTTCTAAGGATTCTCTGAACAAGCTGTCGATCGAGCGGCTCTGCTAGAGTGATCTGGTGGAGGCGGTGATGAAGCAGCTGAGTTTTTCGGACGCAGAGTACGGCGGGAAGCGCAAACGGACCCGCCGCGAGGTGTTTCTGGCCGAGATGCAC
>NZ_JAFKJN010000044.1 GCF_017305915.1 Reyranella sp. | reverse complement strand
ACTTGATCGAGAACTTCTTCGGCAAGCTCAAGGAGTTCAAGCGCATCGCCATGCGTGCCGATAAGACCGACATCAGCTTCAGCTCGGCTATCTACCTCGCCGCCGCCGTCATAAACTCTCGGTGAATCTCAACAGACCCTAGAGGACCTTGCCACCCTTGGCGGCGCAGTCCTTGGCGCTCGGCACCCTGGTCCAGCCCATGCCCTTGCAGGAGTTCTTGCCTTTGCACGAGCTGAGCGCGGTCTTGCATGAGCTCGTGCCTTTGCACGAGTTGATGCCGCTGCATTTCACCGCTTCCTCCGCGCGCGCGGTCGACACTGCACCCGCGGCGAACAAGGCGGCGGCCGAAGCGGCGAGAAGGGTGAACTTGCCCATGGCTACTCCTGTCACTCCCACGACCTCCAAAATGCCCCGTACCATCGTAAACGGAAAGTCACGGACCCCACAGTCTTCGTGATTCCCCGATCACCCCTGCGTGAAGCGGACCGGCGACAGAGCGGCCTCCGTTACGCCTAGTGCAACAATATCGTCCGGCAGACCTTTCCCGCGCGCCAGGCTGGCGGCGAGCCGGCCCGCCGCGGCGCCGGTCTGGATGCCGTATCCGCCCTGGCCGGCCAGCCAGAAGAAGCCCTCGGCCGCCGGGTCGTAACCGACCACCAGGTTCTTGTCGGCGACGAAGCTGCGCAGGCCGGCCCACTTGTTCTTGATCCGCCGGATCTGCAGCGTGGTCGCCGTCTCGATGCGCTCGACAGCCGTGGCGATGTCGATCTCCTCGGGCTGCGCGTCGCAGGGCGGCGAGGGCGTCTCGTCGGCAGGCGAGGCGAGGAACTGCCCGACCTCGGGCTTGAAGTAGAAGCTCTCGTCGAAGTCGATCGCCATCGGCAGGTGCGCGAGGTCGAGCCCGGCCGGCGAATCGAAGGTGAAGGCAGTGCGCCGCTTCGGCACGAGGCCGACCTTGCGCGCGCCGGCGAGCTCGCCCACCACGTCGGCCCAGGCACCCGATGCATTGACCAGGGTCGTCGCCGCGACCGTCTCGCCGTCGCCGAGCGCGATCAGCCAGCGGCCGTCCTTGCGCGTGAGCGACATCACCTCGGCGTTGAGCCGCAGCGCGGCGCCAGCGGCGCGGGCACCGCGCAGGAAGCCGCCGTGGATCGCGGCGACATCCATGTCGTCGGCCTCGGGCTCGAAGATCGCGCCGCCCGCGGCGGCCTCAGGCTTGAGCAGCGGCTGCAGGCGCAGCGCCTCGGCCGGATCGAGCCAGCGCACGCTCGGCACCAGGCGGGCGAAGTCGGCGGCGGCCTTCTTCATGTCGGCTTCCTGCTCGGCGCGGCCGGCGATCAGCGCGCCGCGCGGCGTCAGCAGCGGATGGTCGGCGAAGCCCGGCGGCGGCTGGCGATAGAAGCGGCCCGAGGCGACGGTGATGGCCCGGATCTCGGCGCTGCCGTAGGTCTCCGAATGCAGCGCCGCCGAGCGGCCGGTGGTGTGGTAGGCCGCGACGTGCTCGCGTTCGAGCACGACGACCCTGGCCTGCGGGGCGAGGTGGTAGGCTGCGGAAACGCCGGCAATGCCCGCGCCCACGATGGCGAAATCGAATTCCTGCATGCGTTACATTGCAAGGGCTGCGGCCCGCCTGCAATAGTTGGGCCGCATGAACATCGCCCATCTGCTGCTGGGAGCGGCCCAGGAATTCCGCGACGTGACCGCGCTCGCCCGCGGCGAGGCGGCGTATCTCAGCTACCGCGACTTCTGGCGCAAGGTCTCGGTGATGAGCACGAGCCTGCGCGCCCGCTTCGGGCTCGCCAAGGGCGACCGCGTGGCCTTCGCCATGACCAACTGCGTCGAATCGCTCGAGGTGATGTACGCGATCTGGCACGCGGGCCTCTGCGCGGTGCCGATGAACGCCAAGCTGCACGCCAAGGAGTTCGCCTTCATCCTGGAGAATTCCGGCGCGAAGCTGTGCTTCGTCACCGACGACCTGGCGACCACGATCGCCGAGGCCGCCAAGGAAGCGCCGGCCTTGAAGGAGATCATCGACGCCTCGACCAGCGCCTACCGGCGGCTGGAGATCCCCGATCCCAGCCGGATCGCCGATTGCGAGCCGACCGACCTGGCGTGGCTGTTCTACACCTCGGGCACCACGGGGCGGCCCAAGGGCGCGATGCTCAGCCATCGCAACCTGCTCGCCATGGCGCTGAACTATTACGCCGATGTCGACCGGCCGCCCAGCGGCAGCTCGATGGTGCATGCCGCGCCGATCAGCCACGGTTCGGGCCTGTGGAACTTCTCGATGGTGGCGCGCGGCGTCACCCAGGTCTTCCCCGAGAGCGGCAAGTACGAGGTGCCGGAGACCGTCGCCCTGATGAACCGCTGGCCCGACTGCAGCATCTTCCTGGCGCCGACCATGGTGAAGCGGCTGATCGAGCATCCCACCGTGCACGACCTCAGGCCCGGCGCGCTGCGGCTGATCTCCTACGGTGGCGCGCCGATGTATGTCAGCGACCTCAAGCGCGGGCTCGACACGCTGGGCAACGTGCTCTGCCAGCTCTACGGCCAGGGCGAGAGCCCGATGACCATCACCCATCTCAGCCGCGAGGTTCATGGCGACCGCCAGCATCCGCGCTGGGAGTCGCGGCTCGCCTCGGCCGGCGTCGCCGATACCTGCGTCGAGGTCCGGGTGGTCGACGAGGCGGGCCGGCCGATGCCGGTCGGAGAAGTCGGCGAGATCGTCGTCAAGGGCGACACGGTGATGGCGGGCTACTGGGACAATCCCGAGGCCACGGCGAAGTCGCTGCGTGACGGCTGGCTGTGGACCGGCGACGTCGGCGCGTTCGACGAGGACGGCTTCCTGACGCTGAAGGACCGCTCGAAGGACATGATCATCTCCGGCGGCTCCAACATCTATCCGCGCGAGATCGAGGACGTGCTGAACCTGCACCCCGCCGTCGCCGAATGCTCGGTCGTAGGCCGCCCGCACCCGGAATGGGGCGAGGAGGTCGTGGCCTTCGTCGTGCCGCGGCCCGGCAGCAGCGTGACGCCGGCCGAGCTCGACCAGCTCTGCCTCGACAACATCGCGCGCTTCAAGCGCCCGAAGGACTATCGCTTCATCGAGGCGCTGCCGAAGAACAACTACGGCAAGATCCTCAAGACCGAATTGCGAACGAAACTGTGAGAAGTCTGTCATCCTGAGCGCAGCGAAGGATCTCATTGCGCCTGCCATGAGGTCCTTCGCTGCGCTCAGGACGACAGAGAACAAGGAGGAAACGATGGGCAGCATGATCGACGTCAAGCGGCCGGACGGCGGCACCTGCAAGGGCTATCTGGCCGAAGCCGGCCCAGGAAAGCCAGGGGGCAAGCCGGGCATCGTGGTCATCCAGGAATGGTGGGGGCTCAACGACCAGATCAAGGGCGTCGCCGACCGTTTCGCCGCGGCGGGCTACAACGCGCTGGCGCCCGACCTCTACAAGGGCCGCGTCACCCAGAAGCCCGACGAGGCCAACCACATGATGAGCGGCCTCGATTTCGTCGGTGCCTCCGACCAGGACATCGCCGCCATGGTCAAGCATCTCGCCGGCACGAGCCGCAAGGTCGGCGTCATGGGCTACTGCATGGGCGGCGCGCTCACGATTGCCGCGGCGGCGCGGGGCGGCGGCATCGCCTGCGGCGTGCCGTTCTATGGCATCCCGCCGACGCAGCTCGCCGATCCGGCCAAGATCAAGATTCCGATCCAGGGCCACTTCGCCAACCAGGACGATTGGTGCACGCCGCAACTGGTCGACGACTTCGAGAAGGCGATGACCGGCGCCGGCAACAAGGCGGAGGTCTATCGCTACGACGCCGCGCACGCCTTCGCCAACGAGCGCAGCCCCGCCTACAACGCCGACTGCGCCAGGAAGGCCTGGGAACGCATGATGGCTTTCCTGGGCGCCAACCTCTGACGACGAAGCTGTCATCCCGAGGCCAGCGGCCGAGGGATCTTTGAAGCCGCAGGAAGGATCCCTCGCGGCGCTCGGGATGACATACCCTGCGCTCGGCCTTGCGATCGTCGGGCTGGGCGCGTCGCTCGCGCCGCTCGACATCGCGGTCAACGTCGCGCTGCCGGCGATCACGGCGCACTTCGGGCTGGCGCTGGGCGACGTGCAGTGGCTCGTCATCTGCTACGTGCTGGTCTACGGCTCGCTGATGCTGGTCTGCGGCAAGCTCGGCGACCTGTTCGGCCATCGCCTGATCTTCCGCTTCGGCCTGCTGCTGTCGGCGTTCGGCTGCGCCGCCTGCGCGATGGCGCCGGACTGGCCGCTCTTCCTGTGGGCCCGGTCGGGGCAGGGGATCGGCACAGCGCTGGCGCTCTCCTGCGCGCCGGCGCTGGCGACCTCGGTCTATCCGCCCGACCAGCGGCTCAGGGCACTGGCCGGCTTCTCCATGGCGATGCTGCTGTCGTCGGCCGTCGGCCCGTTGCTGGGCGGCGTGGTGGTCCAGCTCTGGGGCTGGCCCGCGGTCTACTGGATGCGCGTGCCGATCGCGCTGGTGACGCTGGCGCTCTCGGGGCTGCTGCCGTCGCCCAAGCTGCCGGCCCGCACCTTCGACGCGCCGGGTGCCGTCCTGCTGGCGAGCTGCATGAGCACGCTGCTGCTGTCGCTGGTGCTGTCGCAGCGTCCGGCCGTGCCGGGCTGGCAGGCGGCGGTCCTGCTCGTCGTCGCGCTCGTGCTGCTCGCGCTCTATGTCCGGCGGGCGGGGCAGGTGCCCGAGCCGATCATCCGGCCCGGCCTGTTCGCCGACCCGGCCTTCGCCGTGCCCAACGTGATGAACGTGCTGGCCAATCTCGCCGGCTTCTCGCTGCTGCTGCTGACGCCGTATTACCTGGTGAACGTGCTCGGCCTGTCGGCGCTCGCCAGCGGCTTCGTGCTCGCGCTGTCCTTCGCCGGTGGACTGGCCGGCGCGCCGCTGGCGGCGCGGCTGGTGCCGCGGATCGGGCGCCGGCAGACCGCCTTCGCCGGCATCGTCATGGTCGGCTTCTGGCTGCTGCCGCTCAGCCAGACCGACGGCTCGACGCCGCTCGCGATGGTGGCGCTGCTGCTGGTGGCCGAGGGTTTGGGCCAGGGCCTGCTCGCGGTGGCCTACATCGATCTCGTCACCGATACCCTGCCGGCGCGCGACCGCGGCGTCGCCGGCAGCCTGTCGCAACTCACCCGCACGCTGGGCATCGTGAGCGGCGCCACCGTGCTCACGGCGCTGCACGCCCATGGCGCGGCGGATGGCTTCCTCGCCGGCTATCGCTTTGCCTTCCTCGCCGCGGGCGGCGGGCTGCTGCTGGCGCTGGCGGCCTCCTGTGCGTGGCCGCGCGCCTGGTTCGCGCGTTAGGGCACACCGGTGATACGAGTTGAGAGAGGCACATTCCGCCCGGCTGATTCAGCCGGGCGGAATGCGTTCTATGCTGGCCGTGGCGAAGGCGTTATCCTGCCGGCTTCGGGGGGCCTTTCGCGACGATGACGATACGACTGGTCAAGATCGCCATGGTGGCGTCCTGTGCGTTGTTCGGGCTGCTCGTCGCCTTCAACAACCTGGCCGACTACGGCTCGAACGCTACGTTCGTGCGCCACACGCTCAGCATGGACACGACCTTTCCGAACAATGCGCTCAAGGGCCGGGCGATCGAGTCGCCGGCCGTGGCGACCGTCGCCTACTGGCTGATCATCGCGGGCGAGGCGCTGACCGGCCTTCTGCTGGCGCTCGGCAGCCTGCGACTCGCGCTCGCACTGCAGGCGCCGGCGCGCGACTTCAACGCCGCGAAGAGCATTGCCGTTCTCGGCCTGGGCCTGGGCTTCCTGCTGTGGTTCACCGGCTTCATGGTGGTCGGCGGCGAATGGTTCGCGATGTGGCAGTCGAAGGATTGGAACGGCGTGCCCTCGGCCTTCCGCTTCGTCGTCGTCATCCTGCTGGTCGCCCTGTTCCTCGTTCAGCGCGACGAGGAGACGGCATGATCGCCCGGCGCGCCGTCCTCGCCGGCGCCGGCGCGCTGGTTTGTGTCCCGGCCGGCCGGCGGGCGCAGGCCAAGCTGCCACCCATCGCGATGGAGCGACACGAGCGGGCGATGCGCGCGGCGATCGCGCAGGGCAAGCGCAATGCCTTCTATCCGTTTGGCGCCGTCATCGTCCGGGCCGACAGCGGCGCGGTCATGGCCGAGGGCGTCAACAACTCCAGCGCCAATCCCATCCTGCACGGCGAGATCGCCTGCATGAACGACTATGTGGCGCGCAACGGCAGCACCGGCTGGTCGGACTGCGTGCTCTACACCACCGCCGAACCCTGCCCGATGTGCATGAGCGCGCTCGCCTGGGCACGCATCGGCGGCGTCGTGTTCGGCACGTCGATCGCCTCGCTGAAGCGCTTCGGCATCGACCAGATCGACATCCCCTCGCGGGCGGTCGTCGACGCCGCGCCGTTCTTCACCGGCACGCTGCTGGGCGGCGTGCTCGAGAAAGAGACCGACCAGTTGTTCCGGGACCGCCGGAAGGGATAGCTGTTCCTCCCCATGTGAATGGGGAGGGTTTCCGAGGTTAGTTCACCTTGACGTTGCCGCGCTTGATGATGTCGGCGAAGTAGCGCGATTCGGTGTCGATCTCCGCGCGCATGGCGGCCGGGTCGAGGTAGGTCGCCTTGAGGCCGCCCTTGTCGAGCCTGTCGAGCACGTCGGGCGATTTCAGCGCCTGGTCGATCGCCTGGGTCATGCGCGTGACGATCGGGGCCGGCAGGCCCACCGGCGCCACCAGGCCGAACCAGCTGTCGCCGCCCTGCTTGCCGTAGCCGGTTTCCTTGAGCGTCGGGATCTCCGACTTATGCGGCCAGCGCGTGTCGGCCAGCATCGCCAGCCCGCGCAAGCGGCCGGCCAGGATGTGCGGCAGCACGGTCGAATCGAATTGCACCTGCACCTGTCCGCTCAGGAGATCCTGGGTCGCCTGCGCGCTGCCCTTGTAGGGCACGTGGACCATCTTGATCCCGGCCTCGAGATTGAGCATCTCGCCATAGAGCTGCGTGATGGTGCCGAGGCCCGACGAGCCCCAATTCACCTTGCCGGGATTGGCTTTCACGTAGGCGACGAACTCGGCCACGTTCTGCGCCGGCACCGAGGGATGGACGGCCATCGCGCCCCACGAGGTCGCCATGCGCGCCACCGTGAGGAAGTCCTTGTCGGGATCGAACGGGATCGGCTGCAGGTGCCGCGTGATCGCCATCATGGCGATCGTGTTGGCGAGGAAGGTGTAGCCGTCGGCCGGCTGGGTCTTGGCGTATTCCGCGCCGATCATGCCCGAGGCGCCGCCCTTGTTGTCGAACAGGATCGGTTGGCCGAGCAGACGGCCGACCTTCTCCATGACGATCCGGGTCGAGATGTCGGTCGGGCCGCCGGGCGGGTAGGGGATCACGATCTTGATCTGGCGCGACGGCCATTCGTCGGCGCGCGCCGGCAGGATGGCGGCGGACGCAACGGCAGCAGTGACGAAACGGCGTCGAAGCAAGGGGTCCTCCCGGTCGTGTCGTTGCCGCGAGCATTCCATGCGCGCCGTGCTACGGTCCAGCGATGAAACGATTCGCCCAGCCCGCCGTGGCGGCCGTGTTCGCAGCCTATCCGGCCGCGTCGCGGAAGCGCCTGCTGGCGCTGCGTGAGCTGGTGTTCGACGTCGCCGCGCGTACCGACGGTGTCGGCCCGCTGACCGAGACCCTGAAATGGGGTCAGCCGAGTTATCTCACGCTGGAGACCGGGAGCGGCACGACGGTGCGCATCGACTGCCTGAAGACCGGCGACCGCTACGCGATCTACTTCCATTGCCAGAGCGGGCTGGTCCCGACGTTCCGCGAGCTCTATCCCGACACCTTCCGCTTCGAGGGCAAGCGTGCGCTCACCTTCGAGCCGGGCGACCGCCTGCCGCTACGCGCGCTCCGCCACTGCATCGCGCTGGCGCTGACCCATCACTTGCGGAAGTAGCGGTTGCGCAACGCCTCGCATTCCGCGGCGAGGACTCCGGTGGTGATCTCGACGTCGGCGTCGACGAAGGCGACGAAGCTCTCGGCGGTGTAGCGGCCGATCACGCGACCGACCGCCTTGAGGCGGCCGCCCATCACCCAGTGCCGGATGCCGGTGTTCATCATCGCGCCGGCGCACATCGGGCAGGGTTCCATGGTGGTGTAGAGCGTGGCACCCGACAAGTCCGCGGCACCCGCGGACAAGTCCGCGGCACCCGCGGACAGGTCGGCAGTGCCGAGCGCCTTCAGCGCGTCGGCGATGGCGTCGGTCTCGGCATGGACCATCGGGTTGCGCTGGGTGTTCATGCGGTTGCGGCCGCGGCCGATCACCGTGCCGTCGCGCACGATCACGCAGCCGATGCCGAGGTCGCCCTCGCGTCCGGCGGTCTCGCCCAGCTCCATCGCCTGGCGCATGAAGGCTTCGTGGTTTGTCATGGGGTGCTAGAGTTGCCGCAAACGGAGGGAACGGCAATGGCGGGCAGGCTCGAGGACCGGGTGGCGATCGTGGTAGGGGCGGGCTCGAGCGGCCCGGGCTGGGGCAACGGCAAGTGCACGGCCGTCACCTTCGCCCGCGAAGGCGCCAGGGTGATGTGCGTCGACCTCAAGCGCGCCGCCGCCGAGGAGACGGTCGGCCTGATCCAGAAGGACGGCGGCGAGGCGATGGCCTGGGAGGCCGATTCCTCGAAGAACGCCTCGGTCAAGGCGATGGTCGATGCCTGCCTGGCCAAGTGGGGCCGCATCGACGTGCTCGACAACAATGTCGGCATCGGCTCGACCGGCGGTCCGGTCGAGCTCGGCGAGGAGGAATGGGACCGCGTGTTCGACGTCAACGTGAAGAGCTTCTTCCTGACCGCCAAGCACGTGCTGCCGGTGATGGAGAAGCAGGGCCGGGGCGCGATCGTCAACGTCAGCTCGATCGCCTCGATCCGCACGCCCAAGGGCGTGAGCTACATCGCCTACAATGCCAGCAAGGGCGCGGTGAACGCGCTCACCATGGCGATCGCCTCGCAGTACGCCGACAAGGGCATCCGCTGCAACGCCATCCTGCCCGGCCTGATGCACACGCCGATGATCGACTTCCTCGCCGAGCAGTACGCCAAGGGCGAGACCGACCACAATCAGGCCTACGACAAGATGATCGCCATCCGCCACAGGGCTTCGCCGACCGGCAAGATGGGCAGCGGCTGGGACACCGCGAATGCAGCCCTGTTCCTCGCCTCCGACGAGGCGTCCTACGTCAACGGCCACCTGCTGGTGGTCGATGGCGGCATCACCACGAGGGCGTGAGGCCTTGTGGATAAGCCCGTGCGAGCAAACCCATTATGGGCAATGGAACGCGAATCGATACTGGGATTCATTGACTAAAATTCGCTTCCAATGCCCATATTAGGAGTCTGCGCGAACTGCGGGCAGACTCGCCCGCATGGATTATCTTGCACTCCTTGCGCCGTCGCGAAGCCCGACTGGGCCGCCATTTTCGCCACCGGAAAGAAACGGTGAAAATGGTCGAAAATGGTGGGAAATGGTGCTGGCCTCAGCCCGAAGGCTCTGGCTCAGCCTTGCGCAGCCACAGGCGGAACACCAGCGGGCTGGCCAACAGGATCAGGAACAATCTGAACAGATGGTGGGTCGCCACCATCGCGATCTCGATGCCCAGCGCCAGCCCGATCAGGCTCATCTCGGCGAAGCCGCCGGGCGCGTAGGACAGCACCGTGGCGTCGAGGTTGAGGCCGGTCAGTGCGACCGAGACTTTCGCGAAGGCGACGGCGACGCCGATCATGATCACCGCCGCGCCGACCGACGCCGCCATCTCCTTGTGCAGCTTGTCGATCGCAGCGCCGACGAAGCGGCAGCCGATACCGGCGCCGACCACGACCTGGGCCGCCGCCACCAGCTCGCCGGGCGGCTTGGAGTTGGTGAGGCCACCCAGATGGACCATGGCGCTGACGATCATCGGCCCCATCATGAATGCCGCCGGCAGTCGCAGCAGACGCGCCACCGTGGCGCCGATCACGCCGCAGGCGATCAGGATGGCGTAGTCCTGCCAGTCGTTGCCGGTCGGCCCGTGCACCATGGAGAGCACGCTGGTCTGCGCGCCGTTGACCAGCCGATACCAGACCGGGATGGTCATCACGACGGTCAGGATGCGCAGTGCCTGCGCGAGGGCGATGGCGCGCTCCTCGCCACCCATCGCGCCGCCCAGGATGGTCATGTCGTTCAATCCGCCCGGCATCGCGGCGAAGTAGCAGGTCTGGCGATTCCAGTCGGTGGTGCGGCGCAGCCACAGATAGCAGAGCGTGGCGGCGGTCAGCGTCATCAGCGACACCACGCCCAGGCTCACCGCCCATTGGCCGAGCCGCTGCACGAGATCGGCCGAAAAGCCCGAGCCCAGCAGTACGCCCAGGATGATGATCATGCCCTGGCGCAGCCGCACCCGCATGCCGATGCGCAGGCCGCAGAAGGCCGCCACTGTCGTGAACAGGCAGGAGCCCAGCATCCAGGCCAGCGGCATCTTCAGCCAATTGAAGAGGAAGCCGCCGACGCCGCCGATCGCCAGCGCCAGCAGCACGGGCGCCACGCCGTCGTGCCCGATGACTTGCTTGCGCTCGGGCTTGAACGGGAACTCTTTCTTACTCAACGGACTCGTCGCCCCGAGCGTAGTCGAGGGGCCTTCGCTGCATCGGCAAGGACGATGCGACGGAGAGAAGGTCCCTCGCCTGCGCTTCGCTGCGCTCCGCCCCGGTCGGGACGACGGAGCGGCTCATGGCTCGAACTGCTCCTTGAGGATGCGCTCCTCGAGGTCGTGCTCGGGATCGAACAGCAGGGTGAGCTCGATGTCGGTCGCCTCGGTCACCACGACCTTGGAGACATTGGCGATCTCGACCGAATCGGCGGCGGCCGCCACCGGCCGCTTCTTGGCTTCGAGGATCGTGAACTCGACCTTCGAGGCGCGCGGCAGCAGGGCGCCGCGCCAGCGCCGCGGCCGGAAGGCATTGATCGGCGTCAGGGCCAGCAGGCCCGCGCCCAGCGGCAGGATCGGGCCATGGGCCGAGAGATTGTAGGCCGTCGAGCCCGCCGCCGTGGCGACCAGCGCGCCGTCGCAATAGAGGTCGGGAATGCGCATGTTGCCGTCGACCGCGACCGCGATGCGCGCGGTCTGGCGGCTCGAGCGCAGCAGCGACACCTCGTTGATGGCGATCGCCTCGTGGCGTCCGCCGCGCCCGTTGGTCGCGACCATGCGCAGAGGCGTCAGCGACACGTGCCGCGCCTGGCGGATCCGTGCCGGCAGGCCCGCCGCTCGGTACTGGTTCATCAGGAAGCCGACGGTGCCCAGATTCATGCCGAAGATCGGCGTCTGCCGGCCGAGGTTGCCGTGCAGGGTCTGCAGCATCAGGCCGTCGCCCCCCAGCGCGACGATGATCTCCGCCTCGGCAGGCGAAACCATGCCGTAGCGCTTTTCCAATTGGGCCTTGGCGGTTCGGGCGGCCCTGGTCGGGCCGGCAACGAAAGCAAGGGCGGGAACGGAGGCGGCCATCGAGAGTCTGCGCTGCTTTCGGTGCAAGAATCGTACTATAGCGACCCCCGGTTACGATGCGATAGAATCCACGGGCATAGCAGGGTCGCGAGGAGGAAGGTCATGGAGCTGGTGCCGCTGGGACCGGGATTCGGCGTCGAAGTGCGCGGGGTCGGCATCCTGGACGTCGCGAGCGACGGTGAGGCCTACAAGGCCGTGCGCGCGGCCTTCGAGGAGCACTCGCTGCTGCTGTTCCGCGACCAGCCGGTCGCCGACGACATCCAGGTCGCCTACAGCCGCGCCTTCGGGCCGCTCGAGCTCACCAAGGCGGCCTCGCTGGGAGCGGGCGGCTTCTATTCGCGGCTGACCAATATCGGCGCCCAGGGCGAGATCGTGCCGCCCGACCACCGCCAGGTGCTGGTCGCCCAGGCCAATGCGCTGTGGCACACCGATTCCTCGTTCAAGAAGACGCCGGCGCTGGCCTCGGTGCTGAGCGCGCGGGTGCTGCCGGGCGCCGACGGCGACACCGAGTTCACCTCGACCCGGCTCGCCTGGGAGCGCCTGCCGTCCGATCTCCAGGGCAAGCTCAAGGACGCCATCGCGACGCACTCCTATGCCAACAGCCGCGACCAGATCCATCCCGATCTCGCCAACGCCGAGGAGCGCAAGGTGCTGCCGCCGGTGCGCTGGCGGATGAACTGGCTCAACCCGGCGAACAACCGCCGGGCGCTCTACATCGCCAGCCACGCCTATGCGATCGACGGCATGGACGACCGCGACGCCCGCCAGCTCCTCGCCGAGCTGATGGACGAGACCACGCGGCGCGAGTTCGTCTATGTCCACAAGTGGCGGACCGGCGACGTGGTGATGTGGGACAACCGCGCCATGCTCCATCGCGGCCGGCCGTGGGACTACAGCAAGGAGCGCTCGATGGTGCGCACCACCATCTCCGCCACCGACGCCGACGGCCTCGCCACCGTCCGGCCGACCGTCCATTAACGCAGCGCGAAGACCTGCTGCGGCCGGTCGATGTCCTTGAGCCGGTGATCGCCGAGCGACTCCGAATCGCCGGCCGGCAGGAGCGCGGCGACCGCCGACGACAGCAGGACGCTGCGGTCGAGCGGGCTGCACAGCTTCTCCAGCCGCGCCGTATGGTTGACCGCCGGCCCGATCACCGTGAAGTCGAGCCGTCGGCTGGCGCCGATATTGCCGAACATCACCTCGCCGATATGCAGCGCCAGGCCAAAGCGCACAGTCGGCTCGCCCTCGGCGGAGCGGATGCGGTTCAGCACCAGCATGGCGTCGACCGCGGCCGCTGCGGCGTGGGTGGCGCGCAATGCCGTGTCGGCCCGCTCGGCCGGCGACGGCACGGGGAAGATCGCCAGCATGCCGTCGCCCATGAACTTCAGGATCTCGCCGCCGGCGTTGGTGACGATGTCGCCCATCGTGTCGAAGTAGTCGTTGAGCAGGGTGATGACCGCGTCGGCCGGCAGCATGTCGGAGACCCGTGTGAAACCGCGCAGGTCGCAATACCAGATCACCGCCTCGATGGTCTGGCCGTCGCCGCGCTTCACTTCGCCCGCCAGGATGCGCTGGCCGGCGGCGCGGCCGACATAGGCGTCGAGCAGATGAGTTGCCTTGTCGCGCAGGGAATGGATCTCGACCAGCCGCGTGAAGGCGAACTGCAGCAGGTACATGCGGTCGAGGTCGGTACTCGAGAAGCCGCCGGGCCGGTCGGAGACCACGCTCAGCCCGTCGACATGGCCGTCGGTGAAGAGCAGCGGCAGGGCGACGTAATCGGTGGCGCCCTCGTCCTTGAGCTGGCGCAGCAGCGGCGCCTGGGGCTCGACCTGGTCCAGCCGCACGCGCACCGTCTTGTGCTGCTCGAACACCGCCGGCAGGGGATTGTCGCGATAGTCGGAGTCCTGATCGTCGCCGCGCATCCGCACGCCGGTCCGCACGCCCTGGCCGCGGCGCCAGTAGTAGGCCTTGCCGACCAGCTCCGGATGCAGGGTCAGCTGGAAGTAGGCGAGGCGGTAGAGCGGGATGCCCGACAGCACGAGCTGCTCGCCGGCGGCGCCGACCAGCTCGGCGGTGTCGGTGATGCGATAGGCCTCGGTGACGAACCAGCGGGCGACCGGGTCGCTGTAGACGCGCTGGGCGATGTCGTCTTCCATCGCCGTATCATATCCCTCCCCCCATTCAGATGGGGAGGTGTCGGCGTCATACGCTGACGGAGGGGTCAGAAGCAGCAGTTTCGGTGGGGCACAATGACCCCTTCGACCGCGTAAGACGCGGCCACCGCCCCATCTGAATGGGGAGGATTACTCGGCGGCTTCCAGCCGCTGGTTGTGGGCGGCGGCGACCTTGGCGCGGGCGAGGTCCTCGTTGCGCACCTTGGCGAGCGCGGCCTCGCCGCCCGAGGTCTCGGCGAACAGCGCGAGCTTGTCATCCTCGTCGTTCACCGGCGCGAGGGCGAGGTCCATGTACTCGTGCCGCTTGGGATCGTGCCTGACCTTCTGGCCGATCCGCCAGCCCTGCCAGGCGAGCCTTGCGTAGATCCCGATCTTCTTCCAGCTCTCGACCGCGAGCTTCCAGTGGAACACGCCGATCGGCTCGATCGGCATGCCGTAGCGCCGGTCGCGGCGGTACTTCAATCGCACGATGCCGCCTTCCAGCGGATGGATGCCCTCGGCCTCGAACATGATCTTGAACATGGTCATGAACTGGGCCGGCTCGGCCGGGTTGCGGCCGGGCACCGAGCCGTGGCGGCGCGCCACCGTCTCGATGTGCTCGGGCGTGTAGTAGGTGCGCCAGGCGTCGCGGTAGGTCTGGTCGTACTCCGCGTCGCTCATCTTCGGATGGTGCACGACACGGTGGTGCAGGTCGTACTTGTTGAGGTCCGGATCCATCCATACGCCCTGCTTCCACAGCGTCTGATGGTCCTCCGAGCCCGGCAGCGGCGTCAGCATGAACAGCTCGAGGATGTCGAGCGGCAGCTCCTTCTTGATGATCTCCATGTCGCGCAGGATCGATTCGCGCGTGTCGCCGGGGAAGCCGAGGATGTAGCCCGCCCAGGTCGAGATGCCGGCCTTGTGCCAGGCCTGCAGCATCTTGCGGTATTCGGTGATCTTGTTCTGCCGCTTCTTGGCCGCCAGCAGGTTGTCGGGGTTGATGTTCTCGAGCCCGATGAACACGCGATAGACGCCGGCCCACTGGCACTTGGCGATGAAGCGCGGGATGCGATGGCACTGGGTGTCGACCTGGATCAGCAGGGAGACCTCGATGCCCTCGTTCTCCTTGAGCTCGATGATGCGGTCGAAGAAGTCTTCCCAATGCCGGTTGCGCGCCATGTTGTCGTCGGTGATGAAGAACGCCGTGATGCCCTGCTTGTAGTTCTCGCGGATGATCGCCTCGAGATCGTCGGCATTGCGGAAACGGCTCTTGCGGCCCTGCACGTTGATGATGGTGCAGAACGAGCACTGGAACGGGCAGCCGCGGCCGAGGTCGAAGCTCGACTTCTTGCCCTCGTTGCGGGCCAGCGCCGCCGCCGGCAGATGCGGCGTCGGCGCGTTCTCGATGCCCGGCAGGTCGTCCATGTAGTTGTACAGCCGCTTCAGCGTGCCGTTCCAGGCATCGCGCAGCACCTCGTCCAGCCGGCCTTCCTCGGCCTCGCCGGCGTAGATCGAGATGCCCATGTCCATCGCCGCCTGGATCTCCGGCGGTACGACCGGCAGCATCGACAGGCAGCCGGCGGCATGGAAGCCGCCCATCGCCACCGGCAGGCCGGCCGCGAGGAACTTGCGGGCGAGATCCACGGCGTGCGGGAACTGGTTCGACTGGACGCCGACCAGGCAGATCAGCCCCTTGCCACCGCCGCGCTTGAAGTCGCGGACCAGCCGGTCGACCTGCACCCGGGTGTTGGTTTCGTCGATCGGCCGCACGACGAGGTCGACGTCCGGCCCCAGCACCTCGCGGCGCCGGCAGTCCTCGCCCAGGCCATACAGCGCCGCCAGGGTGTTGGACGGAATGTGCGAACGCAGCCAGGTGATCGGATAGCCGTCGTCGTCGTAATGCGTCGGCTTGATCAGCACGAGCTGGAAAGTCTGCTTGTTTGCCCCGCCCATTGCGGATTTTTCTCCACCCAATCCGCGTGCGGCGCCTCGTTTGGCCGCGTGACGGCAATGTTTCTGCGAAGTCTCCTACCACGCGCGTGGGAAAAGAACCTGCCTTTATGGCCCCCGATGAGGCAATGAATAGTTACCCATGGGGGTTGTCAATGCGCTTTCCGCCCCCAGACCCCCGTTTGCCGCCAAGTCGCCATGAACAGGAGTCCGTTGCACCGAACCACGCATACTTGCAGTTTCGGGCCGGGCCAAGGCGCGACAAAGGCGCCAGCGGCGAGGAAACGAATCAAGACTGTGACCGTAATCGAGCGCGTTCCGGCGCTGGCGCCGTTCCGGGTTCGGAGCTTCCGATTCCAATGGCCGGCCGACCTTCTGGCTTCCTGGGCCTTCGAGATGGAGGGCGTGATCCTGGGCTGGTTCGTGCTGGTCTCGACCGGCTCGGTGCTGGCGCTCGCGGTCTTCGGCTCGCTTCAGTTCCTCGGCACGCTGATCTCGCCGTTCTTCGGCATGGCCGGCGACCGCATCGGCAACCGCAACCTGATCTGCCTGATGCGGTCGGCCTACATCGTCATCGCCCTGATCCTCGCCGCGCTGTTCCTGACCGACCAGGCGACGCCGGTCGCGGTGTTCGCGCTGGGCATCGCCATCGGCCTGGTGCGGCCCTCCGACATCACGCTGCGCAACCTGCTGGTCGGCGAGACCATGCCGACCGGGATGTTGATGTCGGCCATGAGCATCTCGCGCACGACCGCCGATTCCGCCCGCGTGGTCGGGGCGCTGTCGGGCGCCACCCTGGTGGCGACGCTGGGCTCGGGCGTCGCCTACGTCGTGGTTTGCGCGACCTACCTCGTGAGCCTGCTGCTGTCGCTCCATGTCGGCGTGCGGCGCCTGCGCGTGCTGGGCGAGCCGGAGGTCGCGCTGTCGCCGATCAAGGCGCTGCGCGAGGGCTTCGCCTACGTCTGGTCGACGCCCGACGTGCGGGCCGCGACCCTGCTCGCCTTCCTGATGAACTTCGCCGCCTATCCGTTCGTCGGCCAGCTCCTGGCCCACGTCGCCAAGGACATCTACGGCCTCGACCAGACCGGGCTGGGCTGGCTGATCTCCAGCTTCGCCGTGGGCGCGCTGATCGGCTCGCTGACGCTCTCCGCCCGCGGCGCCCGGATCCGCGCCGCCCGCAGCATGGTCGCCGCGGCGCTGCTCTGGTTCGCGCTCAACCTGGTCTTCGCCTGGATCACCGTGCCGCTTCACGGCGAGCTGCTGCTGATCGCGATCGGTTTCGTACAAAGCTTCTGCATGGTGCCGATGGCGGTGATCCTGCTGCGCACCGCCGATCCCGCCTTCCGCGGCCGGGTGATGGGCGTGCGCATGCTGGCGGTCTACGGCCTGCCGCTCGGCATGCTGCTGAGCGGGCCGCTGATCGAGCATGCGGGCTTCGCCTGGAGCGCCACGCTCTACAGCCTGCTCGGCCTCTTCTTCGCGTCGTTGATCGCCTTGCGATGGCGCAAGCAGCTCTGGCATCGCGACTCGCCCGCCAACCAGCGATAGGCGCAGCCCAGCGCGTCCCGATCGACACCGCGCCGTCGCCCGACGAGCTGCGGTACTGACGCGCGAGGCCAAACGAAAACCGCGGGCCGTTGGGCCCGCGGTCGTTGTCGCTATCGCTATATCCGTCCCAATAGCAGCAGGACGATCACGATGACCAGGATCAGGCCGGCGCCGCCGCTGGGGTAGTAGCCCCAGCCGCTGCTGTAGGGCCACGTCGGCAGGGCACCAATCAGGATCAGGATGAGGATGATCAGCAGGATAGTGCCCAGCATGTGACGTCTCCTGGTTAGCCGAGGTTCTTCTCTGCGAACGACCAGTTCGCGAGCTTCTCCAGCCAGTCCTTGACGTGGTCCGGCCGGCGATTCTGGTAGTCGATGTAGTAGGCGTGCTCCCACACGTCGCAGGTCAGCAGCGCGGTCTCACCGTGCGCGAGCGGCGTGTCGGCGTTGCCGGTGGTGGTGATCTTGAGCTTGCCGTCCTTGCCCTTGACGAGCCAGGCCCAGCCGCTGCCGAACTGGCCGACGGCGGCCTTCTGGAAGGCCTCGTTGAACTCCTTCACGCCGCCGAAGCTGTCCTTCAGCATGTCGGCGATCTTGCCGGCAGGCTTGCCGCCCTTCGGCGACATGCTCTCCCAGTAGAAGTTGTGGTTCCAGATCTGGCCGGAGTTGTTGAAGATCCCCTTTTCCTTGTCGTTGCCTGCCGACTTCTTGACGATCGCCTCGAGATCCATGTGCTCGTAGGGCGTACCGGCGATCATCTTGTTGAGGTTGTCGACGTACGCCTTGTGATGCTTGTGATAGTGGAAAGAGATCGTCTTGGCGGAAACCACCGGATCGAGGGCGCTCTCATCGTAAGGAAGCTTCGGGAGGGAAAACGGGGCTTTTGGACTATCCAATGGCATAACTACTGACTCCTCTGCTTCCCCGTGAACTCAGGCTAAACGCTGCCGGGGGGAAGACGTTCCGGCGGCGCAACCTCCAGAGAAATATGGGCGTTAAGCGTGAAGCCCGCGTTTCCCGGAGGATTTGCGAATGGACGCGATCATTTACCTTGTCGGACTGATCGTCGTCGTGATGGCGATCCTGTCCTTCTTTGGCCTGCATTGAGAGAACGCATGTGGCCGCACCCTCGTCGGCCGCGTCTTGACGGCGCACGAGGCGATTGCGAAGCAGCCGCAGAAAATTTTTCCGCGAACGGTTCTCAGTCGCGCGCTCTGCAGTTGCATCGCGCGCCGCGAAGCGTATCTAGGGCGAACGCTCTTAAGGGAGGTTCGTCGTGCAAGGCAATCCGCAGATCATCGCCGAGCTCAACAAGCTCCTGAAGAATGAGTTGACCGCCATCAACCAGTACTTCCTGCATGCCCGCATGCTCGACCATTGGGGCTTCGAGCGGCTCGGCAAGAAGGTCTACGAGGAATCGATCGGCGAGATGAAGCATGCCGACCGCCTGATCAAGCGCATCCTGTTCCTCGACGGCTTGCCCAACCTGCAGGACCTGGGACGGCTCGGTATCGGCGAGACGGTGGCGGAGTGCCTCAACGCCGACCTGCAGCTCGAGACGGCGGCACGCACCGACCTGGTCGCGACGGTCGCCAAGTGCGAAGCCGAGAAGGATTTCGTCAGCCGCGAGATCGCGGTCCACATCCTCGAGGATTCCGAGGAGCACATCGATTTCCTGGAGACCGAGATCAGCCTGATCGAGAAGGTGGGCGAGCAGAACTACCTGCAGACCCAGATCGGCGAAGGCAAGGAGAGCAGCTAGGCTCGACGACCTAGTCGGCGGCCATCAGCGTCGGTGCGGCGGCCTGTTCGCAGGCGATGGTCTGGTCGATGCGCTTGCGCATCTCGTTGGCGCAGCCGCCGCATTGGGGGTTCTTGCCGCAGGCCCGGAAGACATCGACCGGCCGGCGCGCGCCGGCCCGGACGGCCGCGTCGACTTCACGTTCCCGGATGGCCCGGCAGATGCAAAGATACATGCGCCCCTGACGTTTCCGCTCTGCAGTTGCGAATTACTCGCAAGCTTTCGGCGAAGATAAGAGGCATTCGCAACATCGTCAAGGCGTCTGAAAAACCCAACCCGTCCAGGGGTTTGGGTCAGCCTAGGCCCTTCAAACGGTACTTTTCCAAGGCTTCCCGGAAGGCCCCGTCGATCGGATGGGGCGCCTTGCCCCTGAGCCGGACGACCGTCATCTCGGCGGCGGCGATGCAGAGGTCGTCCTTGAAGGCGGCCGAGGCCACCGTGATCGAGCTGGTGCCGATCTTGAGCACGCCGGTCCCGAGCTCGACCTTCCCCGGCCAGTGCGATTCCGCCAGGAACGAGACGGTCATCCCGGCCGAGATGCCGCGCAGCCCTTCCTCGCGCGGCGTCATCATCCCCATGTCGCGCATGAAGGTGAGACGGGCGGTCTCCATGTAGGCGCAGATGGCGACGTTGTTGATGTGGCCGGCGCCGTCCTGGTCGGAGAAGCGCACGGTATCGGAGGACCAGTGCGGGTAGATCGAGCGATCCTGCAGGCGTTTGTCGCGTGACATGGCGCAAGTGTAGCATCCGCGCGCCATGACACACCCCATCTTCACCGAAGAGCACGATCTCATCCGCGCCCAGCTGCGCCGCTTCGTCGAGGAGAAGGTGAAGCCCGACGGCCCGAAGTGGGAGGAGGCGGGCTTCGTGCCGCGCGAGGTGCTGCGCGAGATGGGTGCGCTGGGCTTCTTCTCGCTGCGTGTGCCCGAGGCGCTGGGCGGTGCGGGACTCGATGCTCGGGCGTCGGTGGTGCTGGCCGAAGAGGTCGGCCGCTCGACCCATGGCGGCTTCGCCATCACCGTGCTGGTCCATACCGACATGGCGAGCCCGCATCTGCTCCGCTTCGGCAGCAAGCGCCAGCTCGAGAAGTACCTGCCGGGCGTGATGGCCGGCACCAGCATCACCGCCGTCGGCGTCACCGAGCCGGGTGCCGGTTCGGACGTCGCCGCAGTGCGCACCCGCGCGGTCAAGGACGGCGACCACTACGTGCTGAACGGCACCAAGATGTTCATCACCAACGGCGTGCGCGCCGATCTCTACTTCATCGCCGCGCGCACCGATCCCGAGGCCAAGGGCAGCCGCGCGCTCACCATGTTCATCGTCGAGAAGGGCACGCCGGGCTTCCGCGTCGGCCGCGCGCTCGACAAGACCGGCTGGCGCAGCTCAGACACCGCCGAGCTGATCTTCGAGGATTGTCGGGTGCCGGCCGAGAACGTGCTGGGCGAGCCCAACCGCGGCTTCTACTCGATCATGGCCAACTTCCAGACCGAGCGGCTGGTGATCGGCGCCATGGCGATGGCAGAGGCGCGCGAGGCGATCCGGCTCACCTTCGACTACGTCAACCAGCGCACCGCCTTTGGCGCGCCCCTGTGGGAGAAGCAGACGATCCGCCAGCGCCTGTCGCGGCGACTGGCCGAGGTCGAGGCGGCGCGCCAGTTGGTCCATCACACTGCCTGGCTTGACGCGCAGGGCACCGACTGCGTCGCCCAGGTCTCGATGGTCAAGGCGCTGGCCGGCGACCTGGTGAACCAGGTGCTCTATGACTGCGTGCAGTTCCATGGCGGCATGGGCTTCATCCGCGAGACCGCGGTCGAGCGCATGGCGCGCGATGCCCGCGTGCAGGCGATCGGCGGCGGCGCGTCCGAGGTGATGCTCGAAGAGGTCGCCAAGCGGTTCGGGCAGGCCCTCATGTCATCCTGAGCGAAGCGAAGGATCTCATGGCGATTGCGAGCGGCATGCCTGTGGAAGCGGCATGAGGTCCTTCGCTGCGCTCAGGACGACAAAAGGGGCGAGCGCTTGAACAGATGGCCGGGCTCTGCGAAGAACCCAGTCGATGACTGAACCCCGTTACTGGGACGACTACGAGGTCGGCCAGAAGTTCCCCATGGGCAGCACGACCTTCACCGAGCAGGAGATCGTCGATTTCGCGCGGCAGTTCGATCCGCAGCCCTTCCATGTCGATGCCGAGGCCGCGAAGCAGTCGATGTATGGCGGCATCATCGCCTCGGGCTGGCATGTCGCTTCCAAGATGATGCGGCTGTTCGTCGACCATTACGTCGACCGGCGCACGGCGCTCGGCTCGCCCGGCGTCGACGAGCTGCGCTGGCTGAAGCCGGTGCGAGGCGGCGACACGCTCACCGGCTGGGTGGTGTGCGCGGCCAAGGTGCCGTCCAAGAGCCGGCCGACCATGGGAGTCATCCACGAGCAGTGGGAAGTGACCAACCAGAAGGGCGAGCTGGTGATGACCACCAAAGGCATCAACATGGTGCGGCGGAGGACCTCATGACCAAGCGCGCGGTGAGGGGGCTCGACCATGTCGTGGTGATGGTCGACGGCATCGATGCGGCCGAGCGGCAGTACGAGAAGCTCGGCTTCCAGGTCCAGCCGCGCGGCTTCCACACCAAGCTCGGCACCGCCAACCACCTGATGATCTTCGACCGCGACTATTTCGAGATCCTGGGTATCGTCGAGCCGACGCCGTTCAACGCCGAGCGCCGCGAATGGCTGAAGGCGGGCGGCGGGCTCGCCAACGTGGCGCTGGCGACCGACGGCGCGGATCTCGCGTTCGACGCCTTCAAGGCGGCCGGCCTCAATCCCGATGCGCCGCTGTTCTTCGACCGCGCCGTCGAGATCGACGGCAAGACCGAGAAGGCGGCCTTCCGCACCGTGCGCATCCCCAAGACCAACATGCCGGTGGTCGGCTTCTTCGTCTGCGAGCACCTGACGCCGCAATTCGTGTACCGGCCGCAATGGGCGCGGCATCCCAACGGCGCGCGCGGCATCCTGGGCGTGACGGTGATCGCCGAGCAGCCGGCCCGGTGGGCGGACGAGCTGCGCAAGTATTTCGGGCCGAACGCGGTGCGGCGCGAGGGCGACTCGATCGTCGCCAACACCGGCTCGCACGACATCCGCTACCTCGGCCGCAAGGAGTATGGCGAGCGCTATCCTGGCGTCACGCCGGTGCGGCCGGGCGATCATCCGGCGCTGCTGCGGCTCAAGGTCGACAACCTGCCGGCCTGCGAGGCGCTGCTGGCGAGGAACGGCGTCAAGGTCGTGAAGCCCAATGCCGGCCGGCTGCTGGTGCCGCCGTCGGAAGCCGCCCATCTCGCCATCGAATTCGCGGAGCGTTGAGTGGACCTTGCCGATCGGAGCATCTACGGCTTTTCGACTTCCGAGCATCTGCGCTTCGCCGACCTCGACGCCAACGGCCACATCAACAACGGCTCTTTCATCGAGATGCTGGAGAATGCCCGCGTCTCCTACCTGCGCCAGATCGTGCGTTTGGGCTTGCCGCGCTTTCGGCTGGTGATCGGCCGCATCGAGGCCGACTTCAAGCGGCAGATGTTCTATCCCGGCGCGGCCACCGCCTGCGCCCGAATCGTCGAGGCGCACCAGCGCAAGGCGGTGATCGGCCAGGCGCTGTTCGACGGCGAGGGGCACTGCACGGCGGTGCAGAAGGTCATCATGGTGTCGCTGAACGAGCAGACCCACAAGAGCACGCCGTTCGATCCGGCGGTGCGGGCCGCGCTCGAGACCCTCGCCGCTTCCAAAGACGGACTGCCGACATGAACAAGCTGATCCCCGAAGGCTTCAAGCAATTGCGGGTCACCGACGACTTCGTCGGTCTGATCGGCCCGCTGTGGTTCAAGGCCGAGGACGACAAGCTCAGGGTCGGCCTGCCGCTCGAGCCGCGCCACGGCAACCCGATGGGCTGGGCGCATGGCGGCCTGCTGGTCACCGTCGCCGACATGGTGATGGGCGCGGGCTCGGGCCACGCCACCGGCATCCGCTGGCCGCATCCCACGATCTCGCTCAGCACCGAGTTCGTGCGCGGCGCCAAGCTCGGCCAGTGGCTCGAAGGCACGGCGCGGATTGCCCGCCGCACCCTCAATTTCTGCTTCTGCAGCTGCGACCTGGTCTGCGGCGGCGAGATCGTCCTCGTTGCATCGGGTGTGTTCAAGGTGCCCGACATCGACAAGATCCCCGAATCCGTACGCTCGCAGGTGCTCGGCAAATGGGAGTAGTATCCCGGTATGAGGTCACTACTTAAGAGTGTCGTCATCGCCGTCCTGGCGATGCTCACCGTGCCGATCGCCGCCTTCGTGCTGGCGACGCACAACAAGACCGATCTCGACGACCGGTTCATGAAGGCGGCCAGCCGCAACAACGGGCTGGTCGCCGCCCAGCTTCGCAGCCAGGGCGTGTCGTACGAGACGTTCTGCGCAGCCGACGTCCAGCACCAGTACGGTCAGGTCTGCGGGCCGCTCAACGAGGTGCATTATTTCGAATGGGCGGCGCTTGCCGCCTGCGCGCTCGGCATCCTGGCGCTGGGCCTCGCGGTGTTCGTGCCGGTGGCGACCGGGCATAGCCGGCGCTGGCTGGCGCTCGCCTTCAGTCCGACCGTTCGGGTCGTCACCTTCGCGGTCGGCATCTCGTTCTGCCTGCAGGCCGCGCTCGCCACCTACGGCCTGTACCTTCTCGAATCGCAGGCGGTCGGCCGCGTCCACATCCAGATCATCGGCGCGGTCGGCATCGGCGGGCTGATCGCCGGCGTGCTGGTGCTGAAGTCGACCTTCTCGATCTTTCGTCCGCACCCCATGCTCATCGTCGGCGAGCGGCTCAACACCGAGAAGGAGGCTGCCTTCTTCGGCCGGCTGCGCGAGCTCGCGGCCAAGACGGGGGCGGCGGTGCCGTCGAACGTCGTGGTCGGGTTGGAGCCGAACTTCTTCGTCACCTCGGCGCCAGTCCAACTGGTCGGGGAACCGCAGCCCCTGCCGGGTAACACGCTCTACCTGTCGGCGCCGCTCTGCCGGCTGTTCACGGCGGCCGAGCTCGATGCGGTGGTCGGCCACGAGTTCGGTCACTTCTCCGGCGAGGACACGCTCTACTCGATGCGCTTCGCGCCGGCCTACCGGACCTTGCATGACGCGCTGCTGGCGGTTCATCGCCAGGCCTCGCGCGGCGGGCTGATCTCCGCCATGGCGATTCCTGCCCGGTCGATGCTGGACTTCTGCCTGTCGCAGTTCGCCCGGCCGGAGCGTCGGATCAGCCGCGAGCGCGAGCATGCCGCCGACGAGGTCGGCGCGTCGATCGCGGGCCCGATGCCGCTGGCGACCGCCTTGCTGAAGGTCGGCCTGTATGTGCCGATGTGGAGGCCGACCGTGGGGACCGCGATCAAGGTCTTGGACGAAGGCAAGGCGTTCAGGAACCTCAGCGAGACCTATGCGCAGATCTCGATCGAGCACGGCGGCAAGGACGCCGCGGCCCAGATCAAGGCAGTCGCGGGCCAGGCGATGGCGCATCCCACCGACACGCATCCATCGACGCGCGAGCGCATCGCGGCCCTGAAGCTCGATCTCGATTCGATCCCGGTCGATCAGGTGGCGCTGGCCGCAGCCGGCAGCTCGGCGCTGTCGCTCGGCGCGCTGACGGAGATCGAGGAGGGGTTGTCGCAGACCTACCAGAACGTCCTGATCGTGAGCGGGCAGGCGACGCCGCCCAAGCCGGCCGCCGCTTAGCCGTGCTTCTTCTTGCGGTAGATCTTGTAGCGGTCGAAATCCATCAGGTGCTCGTAGTGCTCGAAGGCGTCGGCGAACACCTTGTTCTGCTGGAAGTACTCTAGGTAGTCGAAGACCTTGCCCTGGCAGCGCGGCATGCCGGGGATGGTGTCGACGATCAGCAGATCCGGCTGGCCCCTGGCGAAGTCCTCCGACACCGCGTCGAACACGAACTTCTCGGTGTCGCCCATCGTGTCGGGCGCGTTGTAGAGGGCGGGGAAATCCTCGCAGTCGGCATAGACGCCCTGCACCACCCACATGGTCAGGAGCCGCATGGTCATGCGGCCATCCACGTAGTTCAGCATCGGCCAGAACGGGTAGATGCCGGGCGATAGCGTCAGGATCGTGCGGTGCGGTGCGTTCTGCTCGACGATGTGGGCCAGGATGCCGCCGACCGAATCCTGGTACTGGCGCTGCTTGTAGAAGGGCGGCGTGTACAGCGCCGCCTGGAAGTAGAGCAGCACCATCAGCGTCGCCGAGATCACCGCCACCGGCAGGCGATGGGCGCTGCGGTCGATCGGCAGGTAGCGGTCGACGGTCTGCGACAGGGTGAAGGTCGCCAGCAGGATCGCCGCCGACAGCGCCGGCAGCACGTGGTAGGGCCAGCCTTTGGCCTGGGCAATCGCCGACAGCGCCGCGCCGATGCCGAAGGCCAGCAGCGCCCGCGCCGCCAGCGCCCGCGTCAGGAAGATTGCGAAGGCGCCGAACAGCAGCAGCGCGATCAGCGTCGGCAGCATGACGTTGCTGGTCAGCACCTGGCGCCAGCCGGCATCGCCGATCGGCTCGTAGGACTCGAGCGCCATCGGCATAATGAAGCGGCCGAACACCGAGAACACGGTGTACATCAGCACCAGGTGGGTGAGCGCCACCGCGAAGATCGACCACGGGATCCGGTCGATGAAGGTGGCGCGCCAGCCGCGGCGCGTCAGCAGGAACAGCTCCACCGTCGCCGGGATGGCGAGGTAATAGGGCTTCATCGCCAGGAACAGCCCGGCCGTCAGGCCGATGACGATCGCGCTCCATCGGCCGAGCTGCACGCCCTCGGCCCGTGCCATCGAGGCGATCAAGTAGGGCGCGCAGGCCACGAACATGATGTGCTCGCGCTGGCCGAAATGCTCGTTGGGCAGCACCGTGAACAGGAACAGCAGCACCGGCGGCAGCAACGCTTCGGTCAACGCATGGTCGGCCGAGGGCACCAGGCGGACCAGGCGGCGGCAGGCATAGAAGGAGAGGGCGATGCCGCCCACCACCCAGGCGGTGAACCACAGCGGCACGCCGCCCGGCAGGATCCTGGCCGTCAGCACCGGCAGGGCGTGCACGATGAAGGTGAGCGGCAGGTTCTCGTCGATGATGTCGACATAGAGCTTCTCGCCGCCGAGCCAGCGGTCGGTGACGTAGAGGATGGCGCCGACATCGTGGTTGATCGGCGGGAAGAAATAGCCGGCCAGCCAGATCACCGGCAGCGCGAACAGCGGTACCAGCAGGAGCCGCTCCAGGCGCGGCGAAATGACGGGTGGTTTGGTCGTGGCGGTTGGCAAGGCCCGATCAAGATATCATAAGCGGTGCGTGGAGCGGATCGAGTACGAGCGCATGCATGCGGTCGAGGATCGCATGTGGTGGTATCGCGGCCTGCGCGCCCTGGTCGTGCAGGAACTGACGCGCGCGCTTCGCAAGGCGGACGGCAAAGCGGAGGGGCCGGTGCTCGATGCCGGCTGCGGCACTGGCGGCATGCTGGCGCGACTGGGGCCCGCTGCGCTGGGCGTCGAGTACGATCCCGCCGCCGCCGCTCTCGCGGGTGCGAAGTCCGGACGGCCGGTCGCCTGCGGTTCGGTCAACGAAATGCCACTGGGTCCGGCGGTGCTCGCGGGCTACGTGTCGCTCGACGTGCTGTGCCATGGCGGCGTCGATCCGGGGCGTGCCGCGAGGGAAGCGCATCGCTGCCTGAAGCCCGGTGCGATCGCGCTGTTCAATCTGCCGGCCTATGGCTGGCTGTTGTCGGCGCATGACCGGCGCGTGCACAATGTCCGGCGTTTCACCCGCGGCCAGGCGCGTGCCCTGCTGGCCGGCTGCGGCTTCAAGGTCCTCAAGGCGAGCTACTGGAACACCTTGCTCTTCCCCCTGATGATGCTGCACCGACTGACCGAGCGCGCCGACGCCGAAAGCGACGTGCGCGACTTCCCGCGCTGGCTCGACGCGATCTTCTCGACGGCGCTCGCCGTCGAGCGCGCGGTGATCGGCGCCGGCATCCCGCTGCCGTTCGGCGGCTCCCTGCTGATCGTGGCCGAGCGCAATGGCTGATCCGGCGTTCGCGCTCTCCATCGTCGTGCCGGTCTACAACGGCGCGGCGACCGTCGGCGAGCTGGTCGAGGCGCTGCGCGCGCTGGACATCGAAGGCGGGCTAGAGATCGTGCTGGCGGTCGACGGCAGTCCCGACAACAGCCTGGAGGTCTGCAAGAAGCTCGCGGCCGAACCCGGCGCGCCGGTGACGGTGCTGAGCCTCAGCCGCAATTTCGGCGAGCACAACGCGGTGATGGCGGGGCTGGCGCGCTCCCGCGGCGCCTTCGCCATCACCATGGACGACGACCTGCAGAACCCGCCGTCCGAGGTGAAGCGGCTCTACGAGTATGCCCGCGACGGCGGCTACGACGCCGTCTACACCTACTACGAGGAGAAGAAGCACGCGGCCTGGCGCAACATCGGCAGCCGCTTCACCAACTGGTGCGCCGATCATCTGATCGACAAGCCCAAGGGCCTCTATCTCTCGAGCTTCCGCTGCCTTTCGGCCTTCGTGCGCGAGCACATCACCGCCGGCTACGAGGGCCCGTACCCCTATGTCGACGGCCTGGTCTTCCAGGTGACGCAGAATGTCGGCCGGCTGCAGGTGGCGCACCTGCCGCGCATCGAGGGTCGCTCGAACTACACGATCTCCCGCCTGTTCCGGCTGTGGCTGTCGATGTTCCTGAACTTCTCGGTGATCCCGCTGCGCTTCGCCACCCTGTTCGGCATCGCCTTCGGCGCATTGGGCGCGCTGGCTGCGGTCATCGTGATCGCCGAGGCGATCTCGGAGAGCAAGCCGCCGCAGGGCTGGGCCTCGCTGATGGTTGCCGTCCTGGTGCTGGCGGGCGTGCAGCTGATCGTGGTCGGCGTGATCGGCGAGTATCTCGGCCGCATGTTCCTCGCCAGCAACCGCAAGCCGCAGTACCTGATCCGTGAAGTGTTCACGCGCGGCGACGGCGCTGTCGCGGTCGAGCGGCCGGCCGTCAACACGCAGGCCGCCGGCCAGCCCTATCGCGTGCCGAATCCACCGGAGCCTCAATCGGAGCCGAAACGATGATGATCTATTACGTGGTCCTGGGGATCAGCATCCTGGCCGGCATCGTGGGCCAGATGCTGCTCAAGGCGGGCGCCGATGCGCCGACCCTGATCGAGCAGATCTTCCGTCCCTCGACCCTGATCGGGCTGGCGTTCTACGGCTCGGCGGCCTTCCTCTACATTTTCGCCCTGCGCAAGATACCGTTGTCGGTCGCCTTCCCGAGCGTGTCGCTGTCCTATGCGATCGTCGCGGTGATGGGCCACTTCCTTTTCGGCGAGCCGTTCGGCATCAAGCAGATCGGCGGCATCGCGCTCATCATGGGCGGGGTGGTACTGATCAACCAGACTTGAGGAGACGTCCCGTGGACTACGAGCAGATCAAGTATGAGAAGACGGACGGCATCCTCACCATCACGCTCAACCGGCCGGACAAGCTCAACGCCTTCACCGGCAGGATGCTGTCGGAGCTGCTCGACGCCATGGACCGCTCCGACCGCGACGACGACGTGCGCGCGGTGGTCTTCACCGGTGCCGGCCGCGGCTTCTGCGCCGGCGCCGATCTCTCCGGCGGCGCCAACACCTTCAACGCCGAGAACCGCGGTCCGGTCGATCCCGGCCTCGACGGCCATCGCGACGGCGGCGGGCTGTTCACGCTGCGGCTCTACGATTCGCTGAAGCCCACCATTGCCGCCTGCAACGGACCGGCGGTCGGTGTCGGCATCACCATGCAGCTCGCGATGGATGTGCGGCTCGCCTCGGAGGCGGCACGCTACGGCTTCGTCTTCACCCGCCGCGCCATCGTCATGGAGGCCTGCTCGAGCTGGTTCCTGCCGCGCCTCGTGGGCCCTCAGCAGGCGCTGGAATGGGTGATGACCGGCCGCGTCTTCCCGGCCGAGGAGGCGCTCAGCGGCCGGCTGGTGCGCTCGGTCCACAAGCCGGAGGAGCTGCTGCCCGCGGCCTATGCGCTGGCTCGCGAGATCGCCGACCACACCGCGCCGGTCTCGGTCGCGCTCAACCGCCAGATGATCTGGAAGATGCTGGGCACCGACCATCCGATGGAGGCCCACAAGGTCGATTCCAAGGGGATTTATGCCCGCGGCAAGTCGGCCGACGTGAAGGAGGGGGTGACCGCCTTCCTGGAGAAGCGGCCGGCGCGCTTCCCGATGAAAGTCAGCGACGGAATGCCGTCTTATTATCCGTGGTGGGTGGAGCGTAAGTTCCGCTAAAGGGTGTTGAGGAGGAAACCATGACCAAAATTCATCTGCCGCGCCGCGCCGTCCTGGCGGCGGTGCCGGCCCTCGTTGCTGCGCCGCACATCGTGCGCGCCCAGGGCAGCAAGCCGGAGAAGAGCAAGGTGGTGCTCGCGGTCGGCGGCAAGTCGGCGCTCTACTACCTGCCCCTGACCATCGCGGAGCGGAAGGGCTTCTTCAAGGACGCCGGCCTCGATGTCGAGATCAACGACTTCCAGGGCGGCTCCAAGTCGCTCGAGGCCCTGATGGGCGGCAGCGCCGACGTCACCTCCGGCGCCTACGAGCACACCATCCGCATGCAGCAGCGCGGCCAGCCCATCAAGGGCTTCGTGCTGATGGGCCGCGGCATGCAGATCGCGATCGGCCTGCGCAAGGAAGTCGCCGCCAAGGTCAAGGGACCGGCCGACATCAAGGGCCTGAAGTTCGGCGTCAGCGCGCCGGGCTCCTCGACCCACATGCTGCTGCTGAGTTGGGCCGCCAAGGGCGGGCTCAAGGCCTCCGACGTGGTGGCGATCGGTGTCGGTGCCGGCGCGACGGTCGTGGCGGCGATCGAGAAGGGCCAGGTCGACGGCGTGTCCCAGACCGACCCGGCGCTCACCATCCTGCAGGACAAGGGCATGATCGACATCAAGGTCGACACCCGCACCACCAAGGGTAACCTGGAGGTGTTCGGCGGCGCCTTCCCGGCGGCCTGCCTCTATTGCCAGCCGGCGTTCCTGACCAAGACCCCGAACACCGCGCAGGCGCTCGCCACGGCGATCGTGCGCGCCGACGAGTGGCTGCAGACCGCCTCGCCGGCCGACGTCGCCAAGACGGTGCCCGAGGCCTACCTGCTGGGCGACCGCGCGATCTACGAGAAGTCGTTCGCCGGCGTGCGCGAGTGCATCTCGCCGGACGGCACGATGCCGGCCGGCGCGCAGGACAACTGTCTCAAGTTCCTGGTCGATGCGGATCCGAAGCTCGCGGCCGACAAGGACAAGATCAAGCTCGCCGACACCTGGACCAACGAGTTCGCCGAAAAGGCGAAGAAGCGCTCGTAAGGCGATCGTGGCGACCAACGCGCCCGCCCTGGCGCTCGACGACGTCACCTGCCGCTTCGCCGCTCGTGAGGGCGGCGAGGCCTATACGGCCGTCGCCAACGCGACGCTGCGCGTCGACGCCGGCGAGTTCGTGTCGGTGGTCGGCCCGACCGGCTGCGGCAAGTCCACCCTCCTGAACGTGGCTGCCGGCCTGCTCGAGCCGTCGTCCGGCACGATTTCCGTGTTCGGCGAGCGGCTGATCGCCGCCAACGGCGTCAACCGGCGCGCCGGCTACATGTTCCAGGCCGATGCGCTGATGCCGTGGCGCACCGGCATCGGCAATGTGATCGCGGGGCTCGAATTCCGCGGCGTTTCGCACGCCCAGGCGGTGGAGCAGGGCGAGGCCTGGCTGCGCCGCGTCGGCCTGGCGGGCTTCGGCGACCGCTACCCGCACCAGATGTCGGGCGGCATGAGGAAGCGGCTGGCGCTGGCGCAGACGCTGATCCTGAGCCCCGACATCCTGTTGATGGACGAGCCGTTCTCGGCGCTCGACGTGCAGACGCGGCAGCTCATGGAGAACGAGCTGCTGGCGCTGTGGGCCGAGGACAGGAAGTCGGTACTGTTCATCACCCACGACCTCGAGGAGGCGATCGCGCTCTCCGACCGCGTCGTGGTGCTGTCGGCCGGCCCGGGCACGCGGCCGATCGGCGACTTCAAGATCGACCTGCCGCGGCCGCGCGACGTCTCGGAGATCCGCATGACGCCGGCCTTCCTGGCGCTGCACAAGGAGATCTGGGGCGCCATGAAGGAAGAGGTGCTGAAGGCCTATCAGCGCCAGAAGGCGGCGTGAGATGAAGCTCAGGGTCCTGCAGTTCGCGGTGTTCGCCGCGCTGATCCTGCTGTGGCACTCGCTGACCAAGCCCGGCCTGCTGCCGAATTTCTACTTCGAGCAGGACAACCGCGCCGCCTTCTTCTTCGGCGAGCCGGCCAAGGTGTTCTGGGTGATCGTCGAGTGGTTCACCTCGTTCGAGATCTTCGAGCATCTCTGGGTGACCCTGCTCGAGACCCTGCTGGGTTTCCTGATCGGCGCGGTGTCCGGCCTGGCGATCGGCCTGTGGCTGGCGCTCAGCAACACCGCCTCGGCGGTGATGGAGCCCTACATCAAGGGTCTGAACTCGATGCCGCGCGTGGTGCTGGCGCCGATCTTCGCGGTGTGGTTCGGCCTCGGTATCTGGTCGAAGGTCGCGCTCGGCGTCACGCTGGTGTTCTTCGTGGTGTTCTTCAACGTCTACCAGGGCGTGCGCGAGGTCAGCCCGACGCTGCTTGCCAACGCCCGCATGCTGGGCGCCTCGCGCAACCAGCTGCTGCGCTCGATCTACCTGCCGTCGGCGATGAGCTGGGTGTTCGCGAGCCTGCACAACGCCGTTGGCCTCGCCTTCGTCGGCGCCGTGGTCGGCGAGTATCTCGGCTCGTCGAAGGGCGTCGGCTACCTGATCCTTCAGGCCGAAGGCACCTTCGACATCAACACGGTGTTCGCCGGCATCATCGTGCTGACCGGCTTCGCGCTGGTCCTCGATGCCCTGGTCACCCTGGTCGAGCAGCGCCTGATGACCTGGCAGCCGCGCGCCAGCGAGACGGAGAAGGTGTAAGCTCCCCGCATGGGGGCAGGATACCGAAGGTTGCGACGGATTGCGGGCGCACTGGTCCTGGCGGCGTCGATGGGCGGACCGGCCGACGCCTCCGCCCAGTTCCTGAGCTTCGATCAGTGCAAGACCGGCGATGAGGTCGCCTCGGATCAGCGCGAGCCTTATCAGCAGGCGGCGCTGCGCTTCGCCCGGCTGGCGGTGAAGCAGGATGCGGCGGAAATCCATCGCCAGCTCGCGCCCGACATCCAGCGCACCCTCACGGCGGAGCAGATATCGACGACGTTTCTGCTGCCTCTGGCGAAGCTGACCCGAGACCTCGGTGAACCGCATGTCGCTCAATCCTTTCTGGTGGCGTCGCGCGGCTCAGTGGCAGACCGCTTCGTCATGTGTGGCGTGCGCGGCGCGTCCGCTACGCTGGGCGACAAGGTGTTCGTCGCGGCCACGTCGGTGGCCAAGCAGGCGCACGTGATCATCGAGGCGGACGGCGCTAATTATGTCATGACGTTCGTCGTCTGGCTGGTCCCCGGGAACTCCGACGACTGGCGCCTCAAGGGGTTCCATGCCGTGACGACGACCGCGCTCGGCAAGTCCGCGGCGGATTTCCAGGCGATGGCGCGACAGCAGCGTGACAACGGCCATGCGTTCAACGCAGCCATGCTGTTCGCCGAGGCGGCAACCCTCGGCAACTATGGCAAGTCCTTCCAGACCGGCTTGTGGCGGGACTTTGAGAAGGAATGGAAAGCGTTCGAGCTGCCGGCGGAGTTGAAAGGCACGGCGCCCTTCATCTGGCAGTTCGATGGCGAGACGTTCCGCATCCTCAACGTTCGTCCGCTGGCTTTCTCCAGCCGCCAACTGGCCGTGATCATCCAGTCCGAGACGCCCTCGCTCGCTGACACCGCCATGGTCCGCGCCGAGAGCCAGCGCCTGATCGCCGGCTTCTTGAAGAAGTATCCCGAAATCCGAGACGTCTTCGATGGCGTTGTCATCCAGGCATCGGAGCCGGGCAGCAACAAGCTGTTCGGGACGACCGAGACCTTCAAAAAGTAGAGCCTCTAACGCCCGGTGAATCGCGCGGCGCGCTTCTCGAGGTAGTGGGCAACGCCTTCCTTGAAGTCGGCGGTCTGGAACGAGAGCTCCATCTCGTGGTTGGCTTGGATGGTGGCCTCCGAGAGAGACTGGAACTCTGCCTCCCAGATTTGCCGCTTCATCACCGCGACCGAGCGCGGCGACACCGTGTCGGCCAGCAGCCGGGCATAGGCGCGCGTCTCGGCCAGCAGCTTGTCGTCCGCGATGACCCGGCTCACCAGGCCGAGCGACAGCGCCTCGGGGGCGCGGAACTTGCGGGCCGAGCAGAGGAGGTCGAGCGCCGCCGGCAGGCCGACCAGGCGCGGCAGCAGCCAGCTCACGCCGTGCTCGGCGATCAGGCCGCGCTGGGCGAAGGCGGTCGTGAACACCGCCGATTCGCCGGCGAAACGCAGGTCGGCATAGAGCGGGATGACGAAACCCAGCCCCGCCGCCGGCCCGTTGATGGCAGCGATGATGAACTTCGGGATCTTGGGGAAATAGGAATAGTGCATGCGAAATTCGGCCAACGCGCTGCCGCCTGGCAAATCGTCGTGGATGACGCTGCTGCGGTCGACCGAGCCGCCGGCGCCGATCGCCCGCAGCCCACCCATGTCGGCACCGGCGCAGAAGCCGCGGCCGGCGCCGGTCAGGATGATCGCCCGTACTTGCTCGTCGCCGCCGGCTTTTTGCATGGCGTCCCGGAGGTCGAGATGCATCTGTCGCGTCCAGGCATTGAGCTTCTCGGGCCGGTTGAGTGTGATGGTGCAAATTCGATCGGCGACCTCGTACAGCACCGTCTCATAGGCCATGGCGCATCGTCCTCCTGTGCATTTTTGTGAGTCGCATGATGGGCAAAAGGCGGCGACGATACAAACGCGACGCGAAGGAGCGGACGGGTTGTGAAACCCGACGGGCGCGACCGGTTAGTGCTACTATCGCGTGGTGTGTGGAAACAATCAGAGGTAGGGAATGGCCAAGCGGGAATTCTCCCACCCCAACGACATGCATAAATTCGTGGGGCAGGAGATCGGCGTGAGCGACTGGGTCGAGGTCACGCAGGAGCGCATCAACCAGTTCGCCGAGGCGACCGGCGACCATCAATGGATTCATGTCGACGTCGAGCGCGCCAAGAAGGACATGCCGGGCGGCAAGACGATCGCCCACGGCTTCCTGACCTTGTCGCTGATCCCGATGCTCAACCACCAGATCTCGCACATCAACAACGTGCGCAACGGCATCAACTACGGCTGCAACAAGGTGCGCTTTACGAACCCGGTGCCGGCCGGCTCGCGGGTGCGGGCACGCGCCAGGCTGATGGCCGCAGATCCGATGAAGGGCGGCGGCGTGCGGCTAACGAACGAGATGACCATCGAGATCGAGGGGCAGGACAAGCCGGCGTGCATCGCCGAGACCATGTCCATCGTCTACGGCACCTGAGCGGGGGGTCGGGCATTGCTGAAGCGTGAAGAGCTGACGACCGAGCGCATCGAGCAGATCGTCAGGGACGCCCGCCAGGCCGGCTACGACTTCTTCCTGGATGCCGGCCAGCGCGAGGCGAGCCTGCGTCAGGCGCTGAAGCGCTGCGCGCCCGGCGACGAAGTGTGGGTGTTCGCCTACGGCTCGCTGATGTGGAACCCGGCGCTGGAGTTCGCCGAGTCCTCGATCTGCCAGGTGCAGGGCTGGCACCGCTCCTTCTGCTTCTGGACGCCGATGGGTCGCGGCACGCCCGAGCTGCCCGGCCTGATGCTGGCGCTCGAGCGTGGCGGCAGCTGCGAGGGCATCGCCTATCGCCTGGCGCCCGAGCAGGTGGAGAGCGAGCTCGCCATCCTGTGGAACCGCGAGATGCTGGCCGGTTACTACCAGCCGCAATGGGTGCCGGCGACGCTGCGCGACGGCCGCGCCGTGACGGCGGTGACCTTCGAGGTCGACACCGCGCATTGCCAGTATTGCGGCGACCTGCCGGCCGACAAGCAGGCGCATCACATCGCCTTCGCCGAGGGCCGGCGCGGCGCCTGCCGCGACTATCTCGCCAACACCGCCGCCCATGCCCGCGCGCTCGGCATCCACGATCCCTACATCGAGGACATGGTGGCGCGGGTCGGGCATCTGCGTGGCGAGGACGTGGCTCCGAGCGTGCCGCCGGAGCGCGAAAGCGTGGTCGTCGGCCAGGCCTGAGCCGCCGCGCCTCGAAAATCCCGTGACGCAACGCTGGGCGGTGCTGCACGCGCTGTGACATAGTCGCCGCGTGACCGATCTCGTCGTTCGTTGGAAAGCGCTGCCGCCCAATCTGCGCGGCATTTTGTGGGTCGGCCTGTCGGGCCTGTTGTTCGCCCTGCTTAACGTCTTCACGCTGATCCCGTCGCAGCATCTCAATCCCTACGTCATGGCGTTCATGCGCTATTTCTTCGGGACGCTGATCCTGCTGCCGATCATCATGAAGCTCGGCGTCCGCCGCGCCATGCATACGCGCCGCCTGCCGCTCCACCTGTTCCGGGGCGCTATCCATGCCGGCGGCATGTTCCTGTGGTTCATCGGCCTGCCGCTGACGACCCTGGCCAGCATCACCGCGCTCGGCTTCACCGGCCCGATCTTCGTGACCATTGGGGCGGCATTGTTCCTCGGCGAGGACGTCCGCCTGCGCCGCTGGATCGCGGTCGCCGTCGGCTTCGCCGGCGCCATGATCATCATCCGCCCGGGTATCGGCGACCTCGGGCTCGGCGCCATCGTCATCCTGATCAGCACGCCGATCTTCTCGGCTTCCAACCTGATCTCCAAGGCGCTGGCGCGCACCGAATCGGCGCCCACCATTGTCATCTGGCAGCACCTCACCATCGTGCTGTTCGCCGCGCCGGTCGCGCTGTGGTTCTGGCAGACGCCGAGCCCGACCGACGTGCTGTGGTTCGTGGCCGCCGGCCTGTGCGGCACCTTCGGCCATATCTGCCAGCAGAACGGCTACCAGCTCGCCGACATCACCCTGCTGCAGCCGATCGGCTTCCTGTCGCTCCTGTGGAACACGCTGCTGGGCTACTTCCTGTTCGTCCAGCAGCCCGACGTCTGGACGTTCGTCGGCGCAGCCGTGATCTTCGCCAGCGCCATGTACATCTCGCACCGCGAGGCGGTGCGGCGGGCGAAGGTGAAGAGCACGGTGGGGCCGGCGGGTCCGGCCAGCGCTTAACTATTCCTCCCCATTCAAATGGGGAGGCGCCCCGCTCATAGCGGGGCGGAGGGGTCATAAGCTGCAGTCTTGGTGGGGCCGATGACTCCGCCCGTGATCACGCGTGCACCTTGTGTCTTGGAATGGGTGCAGACTGCGGTCGCCAGAGGATCGGCTCGCACCCGATCCTCTGGCGCGGCAGGAGAGCCCGTCTGGCACCAAGACTGCACGTCGTTGGGGAGCTTGGGCCCCGGCCGTTGTCTTCGCAAACCCGA
>NZ_JAFKJN010000043.1 GCF_017305915.1 Reyranella sp. | reverse complement strand
CCCTTCTACGGCTTCAAATCCGAACAGGTCCGCGATACACTCTGTGGGCATCGGAGCATTCCTTTGGGAGTGAGACGGTCGTTGTTGCAAAACAACTTTCTCAGAACCCGCGCTCCGATGCACCTCTTCCTGTGAGATATCCGGGCTAGGGCTGTTCCTGAGCTGGCTGCGCCGGCGGTCCAACTCGCTCTTCCCGTCGCTGATCGCCCACGCGACCGAGAACTCGACCTTCGTGCTGTTCGCGCGAAATTTCGACGTCTTCTAGCTCGCGAGTTTGCGGTCGACGAAGTCGAGCCGGTCCTGGCCCCAGAACCGCTCGCCGTCGATGACGAAGAACGGTGCGCCGAACACGCTCTCGGCGATCGCGTGCTTGGTGTAGGCCTCGCGCTTGGCGGCCGTCTCCGGCGCCGCGCCCGCAGCCAGCACCGCATCGGCATCGAGGCCGCAGCCGGCGATGATCGCCTTCAGCGTCGCCGGATCGCCGGTGTTCTTCTCCTCGGCCCACAGAGCGGCCAGCACGGCGTGCGCCAGCTTGATCGCGTCGGCCATGCGGCCCTGCTCGCGGAGCGCGATGACGCAGCGCGCTGCCGGCGCTTCGTCGGCCGGAAAGAACTTGGGCTCCAGCGTGATCTTGATGCCGAGGTGATCGCGCCAGCGCTTCAGCTCCATCATGCGATAGGCCTGGCGCTGCGGCGACCGCTTGGGCAGCGGGAAGCCGCCCGACACCGCGAACACCGCGCCGAAATCGACCGGCCAGATGGTCACGTCGGCGCCGTGCTTCTTCGCGATGGCCTCGAAGCGCTTCGAGGCGAGATAGGCCCAGGGCGAGTTGAGCGACAGGTAGTAATCGACGTGCTTGGCCATTTAGGTCCTCCGAAGGCGCGGACTGTGGCATCTTTCCGAGGTGACGCAAAAGACCATCGCCATCACCGGCGGCGACGCCGACTACTTCGACCTGCTGAAGGAGTGCGTCGGCTCGCTGCGCGCAACGGAAGAGGGCCGCGCGATGGCGCTCGGCATCCTCGATTGCGGCCTGACGCCCGAGCAGCGGGCGTGGTTCGCCGCGCAGGGCGCGATCTTCGTCGTACCCGAGTGGGATTTCGATTTCCCGGGCCGCGCCAAGTTGAAGGACGGTTACAAGGCGCTGACGGCGCGGCCGTTCCTGCCGCGTTACTTCCCGGGCTTCGACCTCTATCTCTGGATCGACGCCGATTGCTGGGTGCAGCAGGGCGATGCGATCGCGCTGTTCCTTGCGGCGGCGCGCACCGGCGCGCTCGCCGTGGCGCCCGAGATCCATCGTTCGATGCGGCACTACCACCACGCCTGGAAAGAGTTCTCGACCATCAACGGCGCGGCCTACACCGCCGCCTTCGGTACGGAAACGGCCGAGCGGCTGATCCGCTATCCGCTGATCAATGCCGGCGTGTTCGCGCTCCAGGCCGACGCGCCGCACTGGCAGGGCTGGGCCGATCTGCTGGGCGAGTCGTTGCAACGTTCGGCCGACATGACCGACCAGATCGCGCTCAACGTGCTGGTCTACGATCACGGCTATGCTTGCGAGCCGCTGCCCAGCCGCTGCAACTGGCCGATCCATCACGCCACGCCGGCCTGGGACGCCGAGCGCGGCCTGTTCGTCGAGCCGGCCATGCCCTGGGATCCGTTGGGCATCCTGCACATGACGATCTACACCAAGCGGCTCCAGGCCCTGGACGTGCGCGAGATCAACGGCCCGCACGCCGGCGAGGTCCGGCCGCGCTCGTTGCGCTGGCCCGGCCCGCGCGGATTGCGCGAACCCTGACGAACGGCCATATAGCCCGCGTGACGGTTCCCTTCCTCAAGATGCACGGGCTGGGCAACGACTTCGTCGTGCTCGATGCCCGCGCGCGGCCGATCGACCTGCCGGTCGAGCGCCGCCGCGCCATCGCCGACCGGCGGCTGGGCGTGGGCTGCGACCAGTTGATCGTTCTCGAGCCGCCGACCGACCGCGCGGCCGACGTGTTCATGCGCATCTACAACCCCGACGGCGGCGAGGCCGGCGCCTGCGGCAATGCCACGCGCTGTGTCGCCTCGGTGGTGATGGACGAGCGCAAGACCGACCAGGTCACGGTGCAGACCATCTCGGGCCTGTTGGAGTCGGAAAAGGTCGGCGACGGCGTCATTTCCGTCGACATGGGGCCGGCTCTGCTCGACTGGCGCGAGATTCCGGTCGCCGGGGCCTGCGACACCAATCACCTGCCCGTCGGCGCCGGTCCGTTGCAGGATCCGGTCGGCACCAGCATGGGCAACCCGCACGCCACCTTCTTCGTGGACGACCTGTCGAAGATCCCGCTCGCCGAGCTGGGACCGACACTCGAGCACGACTCGTTCTTCCCCGAGCGCGCGAACATCGGCGTCGCGCAAATGATCGCTCGCGACAAGCTGAAGCTCCGGGTGTGGGAGCGCGGCGCCGGCCTGACGCTCGCCTGCGGCTCGGGCGCCTGCGCCGCGGTGGTCGCGGCGAGCCGGCGCGGGCTGGTCGACCGCAAGGCCGACGTGATGCTGGAGCGCGGCACTCTATCGATCGAATGGCTGCGCGACGGCCACGTCATGATGACCGGCGGCATCGCGCTCGCCTTCAAGGGTGAGCTGTGACCTTGGTCGAGTCCGAGAAGAAGAAGAAGGGCTGGCTGTCGCGCCTGCGCGACGGGCTCGCCAAGTCGACCAAGCGCGTCACCGAGAGCATCACCGGCCTCTTCACCAAGAAGAAGCTCGACCAGGCGACGCTCGACGAGCTCGAGGACGCGCTGATCCAGGCCGACCTCGGCGTCACCGTCGCCGCGCGCCTGGTCGAGAAGCTCGGCAAGGAGCGCTTCGGCAAGGAGGTCACCGACGAGGAGGTGCGCTCGGCCTTCGCCGACGACATCGCCGAGATCCTGCAACCGGTTGCGGTCTCGCTGAAGATCGATGCCGCGCGCAAGCCGCATGTCGTGCTGGTGGTCGGCGTCAACGGCAGCGGCAAGACCACCACCATCGCCAAGATGGCCCATCTGCTCAAAGGCGAGGGCAGGACGGTCATGCTGGCCGCCGGCGACACCTTCCGCGCCGCCGCGGTCGAGCAGCTCAAGGTGTGGGGCGACCGCGCCGGCGTGCCGGTGATCGCCAAGCAGACCGGCGCCGACGCCGCGGGCCTGGCCTACGAGGCGCTGGAGAAGGCCAAGGCCGAGCGCTGCGACGTGCTGCTGATCGACACCGCGGGGCGGCTGCACAACAAGGCCAACCTGATGGAAGAGCTGGCCAAGATCGTGCGGGTGATCCGCAAGCTCGATCCCGACGCGCCGCAGTCCTGCCTGCTGGTGCTCGACGCCACGGTCGGCCAGAACGCCCATGCCCAGGTCGAGACCTTCAAGAGCCTGTCGCCGGTCGACGCGCTGGTCCTGACCAAGCTCGACGGCAGCGCCAAGGGCGGCGTGCTGGTGGCGCTGGCCGAGAGGTTCAAGCTGCCGGTCGTCGCCATCGGCGTCGGCGAGGGCATCGACGACCTGCGGCCGTTCGAGGCGCGCGCCTTCGCACGCAGCCTGATGGGCCTGCCCTCATGATGGATCGGGCATGAGCGACGACATCAAGCCCGAGAAGGGCATGCGCAAGCTGTGGGCCACCGGGCTGGAGCTCGGGCCGCTGCTGCTGTTCTTCGCCGCCAACACCAAGTGGGGCATCTTCGTCGGCACGGCGGTCTTCATCGTCGCGACGGCCATCGCGCTGCCCTGCTACCGCTGGATGGAGGGGCGCTGGCCGGTGATGCCAATGGTCGGCGGCTTCTTCGTGCTGGTGTTCGGCGGCCTGACGATCTGGCTGCAGGACGAGACCTTCATCAAGCTCAAGCCGACCATCGTGAACTGCCTGTTCGGCGTCATCCTCAGTGCCGGCCTGCTGCTGTTCAAACGGCCATTGCTCAAGCCGATCTTCGGCGCCGCGTTCCAGCTCACCGACGAGGGTTGGTGGAAGCTGACCGTGCGCTGGGCGGTGTTCTTCTTTGTGCTGGCCGCCATCAACGAGTTCTTCTGGCACAACTTCTCGACCGATACCTGGATCGCCAGCAAGATGTTCGTGAGCTTCCCCGCGACCATGATCTTCGCCTTCTTCCAGATCCCGCTGCTCAAGCGCCACTGGCTGGGCGAGGATAACCCCTTCGCCTGATCGATTCAGGTCTCCGGCGCGATCAAATCCACTTTGGGGAAGTAGGTCCTGTATCGCGCCACGTCGCGCGTGAGGAGGCGGTAGCCGCGGATCGCCGCGTGGGCGCCGATATAGAAGTCGGGGAGCAGGGACGTCCTGCCGGCCGCGCCGGCCCGGCGCCGATAGACGGTAAAGGCCTTCGCCGCGAGGAAAGCCGCTTCGTACGGAATGTCCTCGCGTTCGATGATTGGCGGTAGCGCGTCTTCCAGGTCCTCGATCGCCTCGAAGCGGAACGAGATCTCGCCATAGACGATCGGGTTGATGACCAGCCGAGCGTCGCTCGCGGCCTCCTCCAGCGCCGCGCTCGACCATGACCACCAGCGCAGATCCTCGGAAAAGAGATCGAGGATGACGTTGCTGTCGACGAGGACTGTCATCGGCGGGTCATCGCCATGATCTGGTCGGTGGTGAGTTTGATCGTTCCGCGGCCGCGCATGTGCTCGACCAGCCGGGCGCCGCGGCTCGCCTTCTTGCCGCGGTCCGCTCGCCTGAGCTGGACGACCTTGCCGTCATAGACGAACTCGACCTCGGTGTGCGGCAACAGGCCCGCCCGCTCGCGGATGTCCTGCGGAATGGTGACCTGGCCCTTGGAGGTGATGCGCATCGCTGGCTCCTACTCTTACCGGTAAGAGTAATACCACGACAGGCCCATTCAGAGAAGCTGCGGCTGCAGCGCGCGGGCTTCCTCGGTGAGCGCCGGGACGTGGCGTTCGGCGGCGGAGCCGGTGGAGGAATCCTCCATCCAGACGGCGACGCAGAGCGCGCCGATGGCGACGCCGTCGTAGCGGCGCAGCGGCACCGCGGCGGCGTGGTAGCCGCGGCGCCATTCCTGGGCGGTGATGGCGAAGCCCTCCTTGCGGACATGCAGGATCTGCTGCCGCAACGCGCGCTTGTCGGTGATAGTGAAGTCGGTGACGCCCTTGGGCTCGAGCGTGCCGAGCCAGGCGTCGAGCGCCTCGTCGGAGAGCTGGCTCAGGATGGCGCGGCCGGCAGCGGTATTGAAGGCGGGCCGGCGCAGGCCGATGGTTGGCGCCAGCACGTCGGGCCGGCCGTGCATCGAATGGGCGATCACCATGATGTCGTGGCCGTCGAGCACCGCCGCGAAGCACGACTGCTCGGTGACCTCGGCCAGCCGCTCGCAGGCCGGCTGGACCACCGTCGAGATCATGTTGGAGCCGAGATAGACCGAGGCCAGCTCCATCACCTTGGGCGTCAGGCGGAAGGTGCGGCCGTCGCTGGTCGCGAGGCCCAGGCAGGTGAGCGTATAGAGCGCCCGCCGCACGCTAGGCTTGGGCAGGTCGGTCGCGCGCGCCACGTCGCTCAGGCTCATCGCGCTGCGCTGCTTGTCGAAGGCGCGGATCACCCGCAGCCCGCGCGCGAAGGCCTCGAGGAAGTCCGGCCCGTAGCCGCTGGCCGCGCGCCGCGCCGCGTCCTGTTCCCGCAACCGCGCCATCAGGACCTCAGTGCCCAGGCATTGTCCGACTCGACGCTCAGCGTCACCGCGTCGCCGACCGAGGCCGCGCGCGTCGCCGGGCATTCGACGGTGAAGCGCCGGGCCTGCCCTCCGACAGTGCTCTCGACGGTGAGGGTGCGCCGCGGCCCGCGGAAGACGCCGTCGACCACGGTGCCGGCCCACGAAAGGTGGCCCGCGGCGCCGAGCGTCACGTCCTCCGGCCGGATCATCACCAGCACCGCATCGCCCGGACGATAGGCGTCGCCGGCGCGGCAGTCGCCTTCGGTGCCGGCGCCTTCGATGGTGAGCACGTGGTCGGTGCCGTTGGCGCGGCAAGCGGTGACCTTGGCCTCGATGAAGTTGGGCGTGCCGAAGAAGGCCGCGACGGCGCGGCTCGCCGGCCGGCGATAGACGTCCTCCGGGGCGCCGACCTGCAGCGCCTTGCCCTTGTCCATCACGACGACGCGGTCGCTGAGGGCCATCGCCTCTTCCTGGTCGTGGGTGACGTAGAGCGTGGTGATCTTCAGGCGCCGCTGCAGCGCGCGGAACTCGTCGCCCATCTGCGCCCGCAGCCGCGCATCGAGGTTGCTGAGCGGCTCGTCGAGCAGCAGCACCTCGGGCTCGAACACCAGCGCGCGGGCAATCGCTACGCGCTGCTGCTGGCCGCCCGACAAGGCCGGTGCCGGCCGTTCGGCATAGGCTTCCATCTCGACCAGCTTCAGCGCCGCCGTCACCTTGGCCTTGATCTCCGCCTTGGCGACGTGCCGCACCGACAGCGGATAGGCGACGTTGTCGAACACCGTCATGTGCGGCCAGATCGCGTAGGACTGGAACACCATGCCGAGCTTGCGATGGTCGGGCGGCACGAACAGTTCGCTCGCCGCATCGCTCACCATCCGGCCGCCGATGGCGATCGAGCCGGTGTCGTTGCGCTCCAGCCCGGCCACCATGCGCAAGGTCGTGGTCTTGCCGCAACCCGAGGGCCCGAGCAGGGTGACGAACTCGCCGTGCTTGATCGCCAGGTCGACCGAGTCGACGGCCTTGAGCGCGCCGAAATGCCGGCCGACGCCGCTGAGGGTGACGGTGGGCATCGTCTACTTGTAGATCTCTTTGGCGAGCGCCAGCATCTCGTCCTGCCGGGCGGGATCGGTCGTACCCATCGCCTTGGTGGCGAGCAGCGGCCGGATCTCGTCGATCGTCTTCTCGATGACGCCCTTGATCACCGGATTGTAGCCGGCGTTGGCGAAGACGAGCTGCTGCTCGGGCTCGAGATAGTGGTTCATGAACAGGCACGCGGCATTGGGATGCGGAGCGTTCTTCAGCATCGAGATGTCGAAGCGCACGTAGGGCCGGCCCTCGGCCGGCACGATCGCCTTGATCGGCAGGCCCTTGAGGTTGTTGAGGTCCTGCAGGTTGAACGGCAGGTAGATCGGGTACTCGCCGCGCGCGGTGCGCCGCTCGCTGTTCTGCAGGTCGCGCGAGAAGGACGGCTTCTGCGCTGCCAGCTTCTCGTGGAACTCGCGGCCGAAGGCGTTCTGCATCACCACGAAGAACACCGCGCCGCCGCCCAGCGCCCGGTAGTCGTCGGACAGGATCTTGCCGGCCCATTTGGGATCGAGGATGTCCTTCCAGCTCTTGGGCTCGTCGGCCGGCTTCACCAGGTTCTTGTTGACCATCAGGCAGTAGCTGATGACCTCGGCGGGGATCTTGAACGCGTCGGCCTCGTAGGGCGCCTCGATGTTCCGGGTGTTGGGCACCTCGCCGCGCGGCTGGAAGTTGCCGTCGCGCTGCATCAGCCCGGTCGTGGTCGAGCCGTTGTGGTGCAGGTCGCCGAGGAAGCGGCCGGCCGCCTGCTCGACGCGCACCCGCTCGCGGACCTCGCTGGCGCGCGCCTCGAGCAGGTCGACCTTGATGCCGTACTTCGCTTCGAAGGCGTTGATCACCTTCTTGTGGAACACCGAGCCGATCGAGGCGGTGTAGATCAGCAGCTTGCCTTCCTTCTTCGCCGCCTCGACGACCTTGTTCCAGTCGCCGGTCTGCGCCGATGCCGCGATCGCGGGTGCTGCTGCGAGCAACCCCAGAACCTTCCGTCTACGCATGATTGCCTCCCTTTTTCACAGCGTGCTTATGCGACGCTTTATGAATCTGAGCTGGACCCAGCGGAACAGCAGGACCATCGCCAGCATGACCAGGCCGATCACGCTCACCGTCTCGGGCTTGCCGCTGTTCCACAGCTTCAGCATCACCACCGACAGCACCGTCGTATCCGGCACATAGAGCAAAATGGAGGCGCTGAGCTCGCGCATGATGCCGAAGAAGATCAGCACCCAGCCGACCGCGAAGGCAGGCCACGCCAGCGCCACCAGAATGCGGCCCATGGTCTGCCACCAGTTGGCGCCGTGGACGCGGCTGCATTCCTCGATGTCGCGCGCGATCTGGGCATAGGCGCCCGAGGTCACGCGTACCGCCACCGGCGTGCCGAGCGCCACATAAGCCAGCAGCAGCGCCCACAGCGTACCGTAGATCGGGATCTCGTGCGGCAGGGTTGCGAAACCCCATAGGAAGCCGATGCCCAGCACCATGCCCGGCATCATCCAGGGCAGCCAGGCAAGGATGTCGATCAGCCGCCTTCCGTGCCAGGCGGTGCGCGTCGTGATGTAGGCGACGATGCCGCCCAGGATCATCGTCGCGGTGGCGCCGAGGAAGCCCAGCAGCAGGGTGTTGCCGAAGGCGGTCCAGAACTCGCGATTCTCCCAGACGCTGCGGTAGTGCTCGAACGTCAGCATGTCGAGCTGGTAGAAGCCGAAGAACTGGAAGAACGAGCTCAGGATGAGCTGGCCGACCGGCAGCGCCACGGCGAGCGCGAAGAACAGCACGCAGATCGAGAAGGTGACCCAGCGCAGGCCGCCGAGCCGCGTGACGCTGGGCGCATAGGCCTTGCCGGTCACCGTGGTGAAGCTGCGGCCGCGCAGCAGCCGGCTCTGCAGCACCAGCAGCAGGAACATCAGCGCCATGGTGGCGAAGCCCATGGCGGTGGCGCCCTGGTAGTCGGGCTGGGCGCGCTGGGTGATCATGTCGAAGATCTGCGTCGTCAACACCTTGATGCCGACCGGCGTGCCGAAGAACACCGCCGACTCGAACGACTCCATGCCGCGGATGAAGCTCAGGATGAAGGCCGAGGTGGTGACCGGCAGCATCAGGCCGAAGGTTATGCGCCAGAAGGTTTGCCAGCGCGTGGCGCCCGACATGCGGCTCGATTCCTCAAGCGAGGGGTCCATGGCGCGGAAGGCGTCGACCACGAACAGGAAGATGAACGGCGTCGAGTACTGCATCATGTGCCAGACGATGCCGCCATAGGAATAGACGTCGACCAGCGTGCCGTCGGTGCCGGTGAGCCAGCGCCACGCCAGGTTGATCGTGCCGACCTGAGCGTTGCCCAGCATCGCCCACGCCGTCGCCGTCAGGATCGGCGGGATGAAGAACGGCAGGGTGATCAGGATCTCCAGCACGCCGCGGCCCGGTGTGTCGGTGCGCGCCACGATCCAGGCGAGCAGGATCGCCAGCGCCAGCGACAGCACCGTCTTCACCAGCGACAGCGCCGCGGTGTTGATCAGCGCCTGGAGATTCTCGGCTGTGGCGAGGCTGGCATAGCCGTCGAAATTGTATTCGCCCGCCATGCCCGGCGGCGTCGAATGCAGGCTGCCGTATAGCAGCATCGCCATCGGATAGACGGTGAGGAAGGCGAGGACGAGCACCAGCAGGCCGATGCCCAGCGGCCGGCCGTAGCTTCCCAGACCGCGCGCGGCGGTCCGGGCGGGAAGGTCGACGGCGACGGCCAGAGGCCGCTACTCGGCGGCGAGCGGCAGCCGCTGCAGCATGCCGAGCGGGCTCAGCGCGGTCTGGAGCTTCTCGGCATAGGCGTCGAGCCAGTCCTGCGTAGCAGGTGCCACGAAGGCGCCGCCGCGGGCGCGCTGGCAGTCGTGCTGGTTGTCGACCAGTGGCGGCGCGGTGCCCTCGCTGGCGAACTTCTGGCACGCCTCGAGCAGGCGCTTGCGGGTGATCGCGATCATGCGGTCCGACGGCGCCAGGTGCTCGAGCGAACGGTCGACGATCTCGCCCATGCATTCGACGGCGGCCTGGTCCTGGCGGCCGATGCCCTGGATGCCGGTGTAGTTGGAGTGCTTCTGCGCTTCGCGATCGATGAAGTAGTCGTTCTCGCGCCGCGCCACGAGCCGGTGGCGGCCGTGCCAGTCGTTGGTGTTGGGCAGGTATTCCATGTCGGGTTTGAGGCCCGGGATCCAGTCGCCATTCTTCAGCGTCTGCAGCGGCGCCGTCTTCTTCACCCAGGTCAGATTGTAGACCATGGTGTGGGTGTCATCCATCGGCACGTTGAGCGTGCACGCGACCTGGTCCTCGAAAAAGCCGTTCGGCGTGAGCGTGATGAACGGGAACATGAAGTGGGCGAAGCGGTAGTAGAGGTTGCCCGCATCGGCCGGCCGGTAGGCCGCGTACATCGTGCCCCAGTCGGTTTCGGTCGCCTTGTAGTCCGGCGCGCGGTCGCCGACGCCCCACTTGTGGATCGTGTCGGGCGACACGTCTTCCATCTTGAGGCCGCCGATATGCAGGAAGCCGAAATGCGAGGTGTCGATGTCGCCTTCGAGCGACTGGAACCAGTTGCACTCGCGTTGGTGGACGCGGATGGTCTTCTGGTCCTCGGGCAGGTTCAGGGTCTCGAGCGCCGGCAGCTCCGGCGGCTGCTCGCGCTTGCCCATGTAGGTCCAGACGAAGCCCGCGCGCTCGACCACCTTGTAGGCGCGGGCCTTGATGCGGTGCTTGAAGTCCTGCGCCGGCGGCACGTTCGGCATGTCGGTGCAGTTGCCTTCGACGTCGAACTTCCAGCCGTGATAGACGCAGCGCAGGCCGCCTTCCTCGTTGCGCCCGAAGAACAGCGAGGCGCAGCGGTGCGGGCAGCGATGCTCCATGATGCCGACGCGGCCGTCGGTGTCGCGGAAGGCGATGAGCCGCTCGCCGAGCAGCAGCAGCCGCATCGGCTCGCCGTCGGCCTTCAGCTCCGAGGAGAGGCACGCGGGAATCCAATACTCGCGCATCAGATTGCCCATCGGTGTGCCCGGACCCGTACACGTAAGCATCTCATTAGCGGCTGCTGTGAGCATCGTTTCCTCCGATTTGTACGCTCTACGGACGTTTGTACGATGATAGCAGATCGGGCCCGAAGCAGCGAGTCTCCCAGGGCAGATCGTGGCCGGATGAAGCCCGTCGGAAGGTCACGGCTCCGGCAGCCGGCTGCGCCGTGGCTCGGCCAATGTCTCCAGCAGCGGACATTCCGGCATCGTTCCCTGCGCGCATTCCGCCACCATCCCGGCCAGCACCTTTTCCATCCTGCGCAGGTCGACGATCTTCGCTCTGACCTCCGTCAGGTGCTCGCGGGCAAGCGCGTGCACGGCGCGACAGCTGCGAGACTTCTGGTCTGCGAGCCCGAGCAGGCGGCGCACCTCCTCGACCGAAAAGCCGAGGTCCCGGGCGCGACGGATGAACTGGAGCCGCTCGGCATCGGCGGGTCCATAGGCTCGATATCCTGCCGCCGTCCGCGCCGGATTCGGCAAAAGCCCCGACCGTTCGTAATAGCGAATGGTCTCGATGTTCACGCCGGTCCGACGCGAAAGGGTGCCGATTTGAAAAGCTGCGGGCATCGTCATGGGATCACGGTCCTTTGACCGGCATTGCCGTTGAGTCTGTAGCTACTACAGGGTGCATGGTCCCGCCATGGTTGCTCGACACAAGACCTCCGGCGCAGTACGGCCCGAAACGGGCAAGGACCTCGCAAAGACACTGTTCGCGGCGAGCGGGCTGGCGGCCGCCTTCGGCGTTGCCTCCTGCTGTGCGTTGCCCATGGCGCTGTCGCTGCTGGGAATAGGTACCGCTTCCCTGGTTGGCATCGGCTACCTGGCCGTCCAATATCAGCAGGAGCTGTTCTATGGAGCGGTGCTGTCGCTGGCGGCGGCCGCATTCGTCATGTGGAGACAGCGCCGACTGCAAGCCTGCAGCCCGGATTCTGCGTGCGTGCGGCCGTTTTTGAATTGGGGAAACAAGATCGCCGTCGTGCTGGCGATCGGCCTACTCGCCCTGACTTTCTGGATTGAGCCTCCGATATGAACGTCATTCTCCGATCCATGCTGACATGCCCGTCGTGCGGCGCCATGACGACCGAGACGATGCCGACGGACGCCTGCCAATATTTTTACGAATGCCTTGCTTGCAAGACGCTGCTCAAGCCCAGGGCCGGAGACTGCTGCGTCTTTTGCTCCTACGGAAGCGTGGCTTGCCCGCCGATCCAGCAAGGACAAGCCGATGACTGCTGCCGGCAAGGCAACACGGCGTAGTTCCGACCGACGCTAAATCCCTTCCGGCTTGCGCGGCGGCCACAGGCGCGCAAGGTCGCCGGTCGGATTGGAATAGGTCGCGAAGTCGGTCTTGCCGCGCGAATCGTGGAAGTGCGCCAGCGCCCACACCACAGTCGGGAAGGCGAGCTGCTCCCAGGGGATGTCCGCGAAGTCGACGAGTGCCACGTCCTCGCTCTCGGGACCGGCGGCGATGTCGTCACTGACCAGCCGCGCGCGGTACATGATCTGCACCTGGCCGATGCGCGCGACGCTGTACATCGCCAGCAGCCGGTCGATCTCGATGGTGGCGCAGGCTTCCTCGCGCGCCTCGCGTTGCGCCGCCTGCTCGGTCGTCTCGCCGAGCTCCATGTAGCCCGCGGGCAGGGTCCAGAAACCCTTGCGCGGCTCGATCGCGCGCTTGGCGATGAGGATCTTGTCCTGCCCCTTGTCCTGCCACGTGCAGACCGCGCCCGCGACGATCTTGGGGTTCTGGTAGTGGATGAACTCGCAGCGCGCGCAGACCAGGCGTTCGCGGTTGTCGCCCTCGGGGATGCGCTTCTCGAAATGGTCGGGCGGGTCCCAGGGCAGCCGCGGGCGATCGGGGACGACGGGTGAATTCATGCGAACATTCCACAGCCAGAGGCGCCGCCCATCAAGGGAGCTCCGCATCGGACGGCCGCAGCCGCGAGGGCAGGAGCTCGCCCTTGTGCTCCAGCACCGGATAGGCCGCCGCGGCGACGATGTGGTTGTTGACCACCTTGAGGTCGCGCAGGGCGTCGAGATGCAGCGAGCTGGTCGCCGCCGTGTCGACACGCCTGGACCGCAGCCGATCGAAGTGCGCGTCGGTCGATGAAGCCTGCAGCTCGCGGAAAGCCTCCTTCTCGGCCGCCAGCAGGCGCGCCGCGCGCTCGTCGCTGGTCATGAACAGCGACGCGGCGGTGCGGGTGTTGGTGATCAGGCGGTCGATCATCTCGACCAGCTCGGCCTTGCCGTTGTCGGAGAAGGTCAGGCCGCGCTTGGAGAGCTTGCTCGAGATGCCGAGCAGGTTGCGGTCGACGGCGTCGCCGGCCTGCTCGATGTTGGTCGCGAAGATCAGGATCTCGCGCATCCGGCGCAGGTCGTCCGGCCCCAGCCCGTCGGTGTCCAGCGAGGTCACGTAGGCCTTGATCGCGCTGTTCAGCCGGTCGAGCACGTCGTCCATCCGCTTGACCCCGCCGATCTGGCGCCGGTCCTGGCGGCCGAAGCTGTCCTTGAGGCCGACCAGCATGCTTTCGAGCACGTCGGCCATGCGCAAGGCCTCGCGGGCGGCGCCGCCCAGCGCGAGGGCCGGCGTGTCCCGCGCCACCGGATCGAGATAGATCGGCCGGCCGGGATCGGCGGCATCGACGCGGGTCGGCAGCAGGCGCTTCAGCAGGTCGGCAAAGGGCCGCAGCAGCGGGAAGAAGACGGCCGCCAGGATGAGGTTGAACGCGGTGTGGAAGTCGGCCACCGCGCGCGAAGCGCTCGGCTCGATCGCCATCAGCAGGGGGCTGACATAAGGCAGGGCGACGAGGGCGGCGACCACGCCGATGATCCGGTTCAGCAGGTTGCCGAGCGGCAGGCGCCGCGCCGCCGGGTCGGTCCCCGTGGTGCCTTCGACGACCGGGTTGATGGCGGTGCCGAGATTCGCGCCGAGCACCAGGGCGAAGGCCGCTTCGGGCGGTACCGTGCCCTGGATGGCGAACGACATCACGACCAGCACGACGGCGACGCTGGAATGCGCCAGCCAGGTCAGGCCGGCGGCGAGCAGCACGTCGAGCACCGGCTGCGTGGCGATCGCGCCCAGCAGCAGGCGCAGGTTCGGCGCATCCTCGTAGGGACGCAGCAGCGCGATGAACTCATGCAGGGCCATCAGGACGAGTCCCAGCCCGATCAGGACACGGCCGAAGTCGCGCGGCCCCGCCGAGGCGCGCCGGAACAGCAGGACGCCGATCAGGATGAGAGCCGGCGAGAACTCGGCGATGTCGAACGACAGCAGCTGCACGATCAGCGTCGTGCCGACATTGGCGCCGAGCATGACGGCGAGCGCCGGCATCAGCTCGACCATGCCGCTTGCCGTGAAGCCGGTGACCATCAGGCCGGTGGCGGTGCTGCTCTGCAGCAGCGCGGTGATGCCGAGACCCGCCAGGAACGCCTTGAAGCGATTGCGCAGGGCGCTGCTCAGATAGCTGCGCAGCTTGGCGCCGAACGCCCGCTGGACACCGGTGCTGACCATGTGGATACCCCACAGGAGGAGCGCCACTGATCCCGCGAGCTTCACGAGCGTAATCGGGAATTCCATTCTACCGACTGTCCCTGGAGGAGCTGGACCGACCCTGCGTTGGCGGATCGATGCGACGACGGGCTTTTCATCGCGCCGTTTTCAAACGAGTTCAACACGCGAAAAGATGCAGGTCGCGGGTGATGCCCCTTGAAGTACAGCGGCTCTCCACCATGTGTCCATTATGGATTATCGTCCATGGACGGAATGGCTCGGTTACGCCGCCCGGGACGGCGGTTACGCCGCCCTGAGCGGCGGTCACGCCGCTCTTATCAGCGCGGCGACGCCGGGCAGGGGCTTGCCTTCCATCCATTCGAGGAAGGCGCCGCCCGCGGTCGAGACGTAGGAGAACTGGTTCTCGACGCCCGCCGCGGCCAGCGCCGCGACGGTGTCGCCGCCGCCCGCGACCGACAGCAGCTTCTTGGCCTGGGTGAGGTCGGCGACGGTCTTGGCGAGCCCGACCGTGCCGGCGTCGAACGGCTTGATCTCGAAGGCGCCGAGCGGGCCGTTCCACACCAGCGTCGCGCACGCCTTCACATGCTCCTCGTACATCGCCAGCGACCTCGGCCCGACATCGAGGATCATCTGGTCGTCGGGGCAGTGGGCGGCATCGACCACCCTGTGCGGCGCGTTCGCCTCGAACTTGGCCGCGACCACGATGTCGACCGGCAGCAGCACCTCGCACTTGGCGGCCCTGGCCTTCTCGACGATCTCCAGCGCGGTCTTGCCGAGGTCCTTCTCGGCCAGCGACTTGCCGACCTTGATGCCCTGCGCCAGCAGGAAGGTGTTGGCCATGCCGCCGCCGATGATCAGCTTGTCGACCTTGCCGACCAGGTTTCCCAGCAGGTCGAGCTTGGTCGAGACCTTGGCGCCGCCGACCACGGCGCAGACCGGCCGCCTGGGCCGGCCGAGCGCCTTGTCGAGGGCCTCCAGCTCGCCCTGCATCAGCCGGCCGGCCAGTGCCGGCAGGCGATGGGCGATGCCTTCGGTCGAGGCGTGCGCGCGATGCGCGGCCGAGAAGGCGTCGTTCACATAGACGTCGCCCAGGGTCGAGAGCTGGTCGACGAAGCCCTTGTCGTTCTTCTCCTCCTCCTTGTGGAAGCGGAGGTTCTCGAGCAGCAGCACGTCGCCCGCCTTCAGCGCCTTCACCGCGGCCTCGGCCTGCGGGCCGATGCAGTCCTCGGCGAAGGCGACCGGCTTGCCGACGGCTTTGCTCAGCGGCTCGACCAGAGGTCTCAGCGACATGTCAGGCACGCGCTTGCCGTCGGGCCGGCCGAAGTGGCTGAGCACGATCACCTTGGCGCCCTTGTCGGCCAGCTCCCTGAGCGTCGGCGCGGCGCGCTCGATGCGGGTCGCGTCGGTCACCTTGCCGTTCTTCATCGGCACGTTGAGGTCGACGCGCACCAGCACGCGCTTGCCCGAGACGCGCTCGGAATCGATGGTCTTGAAATCGCTCATGCTTTCTTCCTGATCACGAACACCAACACATCGCCCTCGCGCGCCGTCGAGACCAATTCGTGGCCGGTCTGGCGGCAGTACGCGGGGAAGTCCTGCTCCGCGGCCTTATCGGTGGCGCGCACCGTCAACAGCCCGCCGGCATCGAGCTCGCGCATCTTGCGGTTGGCGCGCAGCACCGGCAGCGGGCAAAGCAGGCCCGTCGCGTCATATTCGAGGCGGTCAGTCACGAGCGGATCTGCCTTGAGGTCGATAGTACCTCATCGCCTCGGGCACCCAGTGCCTGATGTCGGCGATGCGGGTGTCGTCGGCAGGATGGGTGCTGAGCCATTCGGGCGTCCGCGGACCGCCGCTGCGCGCCTTCATGCGCTCCCACACGCCGACCGCCTCGCGCGGATCGTAGCCCGCCATCGCCATCAGCACGAGGCCGATATGGTCGGCCTCCGATTCCTGGGTGCGCGACATCGGCAGCAGGATGCCGACCGTGGCGCCGGCGCCGAGCGCCGCGGCCGCCATCGGCGCATAGGTGCTGCCGCTCTTGCCGCCGGCCACCGCGAGACCGAGGGTCGCCAGCATCGTGCCGGCGGCGACGGCCTTCTGGTCGCTCAGCCGCTCGGCGCTGTGGCGGGCCAGCGCATGCGCGACCTCGTGGCCGATCACCGTGGCGAGGCCCGCCTCGGTACGGGTGATCGGCAGGATGCCGGCATAGACCGCGACCTTGCCGCCGGGCAGGCAGAAGGCGTTGGGCACGTTCTTGGCGATGGTGCGGAATTCCCAATTGTAATGGGGGGCCTTCCACATGTCGGCCGGCGGATGCTCGGCGGCGTCGGCGATGCGGCGCCCGACCTTCTCGACCAGGGCGTTGAGCTCGACGTCGTGGCTCTGCGGCTCCTTGGCCAGCACTTCGCGATAGGTGCGCGCGCCGAGCTGGCGCTCCTCGCTCTCGCTCACCAGCATCATCTGCGAGCGGCCGGTCACGGGCGCACTTTCGCACGCCGCGAGCAAGCAGAAAGCGAGCAGGAAGACGCGCCGCATGCGCCGACTCTAGTAAAGGAGCGTGACGGGGTCGAGACCGTCCGTCGTCCCGACCGGAGCAAAGCGGAGTGGAGGGACCATCTCTTCCGCGGCCCGTTGCTTGACCGCAAAGAGAAGGTCCCTCGACTGCGCCTCGCTGCGCTCGGCTACGCTCGAGACGACGGGCTACGTCAAAAACCCCGGACCGCCACGGCGCTTCAATTCCTCGCCGAGCTCGCGGCCCATCGCTTCGGCGTCGGTCGCGGGGCCGGTGCGGTCGTTGGCGATCAGCTCCGAGCCGTCCGGCCTGGCGATCAGGCCGCGCAGGTAGAGCGCGCCGTCCTTGTCGAAGATCGCATGTCCCGCGATCGGCGTGCGGCACGAGCCGTCCAGCACGGCGAGCATCGCGTGCTCGGCCGTGATGCACGTGGCAGTGGCTGCGTGGTTGATGGCGGCGAGCCAGCCCAGCGCCCTCGCGTCGTCGACGCGGCATTCGATGCAGACCGCGCCCTGGCCGACGGCCGGCAGGATCTCGGCTTCCGGCACCGGCGTGCCGACGGTGAGGCCGAGCCGCTTCAGGCCGGCCATCGCCAGCAAGGTTGCCTCGACCTCGCCGCGCTCGCGCTTGGCCAGCCGCGTGTCGACGTTGCCGCGCAGGGTGACGATCTGCAGGTCGGGCCGGTGATACAGAAGCTGCGCCTTGCGGCGGAGCGCAGCGGTGCCGACGATCGCGCCCTGCCTGAGGTCGGCGATCCGCGTGACGTCGCCCGCTATCAGCACGTCGCGCGCATCCTCGCGCGGCAGGAAGGCGGAGATGACGAGGCCGGCCGGCTGCGCCGTCGGCATGTCCTTCATGCTGTGCACGGCGGCGTCGATGCGGCCGGAGTGGAGCGCTTCCTCGATCTCCTTGACGAACAGGCCCTTGCCGCCGGCCTCGGACAGCGGGCGGTCCTGGATGGCGTCGCCGGTGGTCCGGATGGCGACGATCTCGATCGCGTCGGATGCCGCCAGTTCCGGCACGGCCCGCGCGAGCGCGTCGCGTACCAGGCCGGTCTGGGTGAGGGCGAGCTTGCTGCCGCGCGTGCCGAGGCGAAGGAGGGAAGCCATGGCGCTGCTCTAGAGCGATTTCCGGTTAGATGGAACCGCGCGCGGTTCCATCTAACCGGAAATGCGCGCGCGGGTGATGTTGTTGAGAGAGACGCAATCCGTCCGGCTGAAGTCAGCCGGACGGATTGCGTTCTAGCCTACACACCCTCCGGAGGCTAGAAGGCAGCCATGCGCGTCCTGGGTATCGAAACCAGCTGCGACGAGACGGCGGTGGCCGTGATCGAGGGGGCTGCCGACGACCGGCCGGTCGGCCGGATTCTCGCCAACCTGGTCTACAGCCAGCTCACCGAGCACCGCCGCTTCGGCGGCGTGGTGCCGGAGATCGCCGCGCGCGCCCATCTCGAGCGGCTCGACGGGCTGGTGGCCGAGGCGCTGGCCATGGCCGGGCTGGAGATGGCCGAGCTCGACGGCATCGCCGCGACCGGCGGACCCGGCCTGATCGGCGGCGTGATGGTGGGCGTGATGACCGCCAAAGCGATCGCCTTCGCGCACGACAAGCCGTTCCTGGCGATCAACCATCTCGAGGGCCATGCCCTGTCGGTGCGGCTCACCGAGGGCGTGGCGTTTCCGTACCTGCTGCTGCTGGTGTCGGGCGGCCATTGCCAGTTGCTGACGGTGCGCGGGCCGGGCGACTTCACGCGGCTCGGCACCACCATCGACGACGCGGTCGGCGAATGCTTCGACAAGACCGCCAAGCTGCTCGGCCTCGGTTTCCCGGGCGGACCGGCGGTCGAGCGCGCGGCGAAGAGCGGCGATTCCCTTCGCTTCAAGCTGCCGCGGCCGATGTGGCGCAAGCCCGGCTGCGACTTCTCCTTCTCGGGCCTCAAGACGGCGGTGCGCCAGCTCGCCGAGTCGCTGCCGAAGGACGACCCGCAGGCGATCGCCGATCTCTGCGCCTCGTTCCAGCGCGCGGTCGGCGACGTGCTGGCCGACCGCAGCGGCAACGCGCTCGCGCGGGCGCCGAGCGACACGCTGGTCGTGGCGGGCGGTGTCGCGGCCAACACCTACCTGCGCGGCCGGCTCGAGGGGCTGGCCGTCCGCCTCGTCGCGCCGCCGATAAAATTCTGCACCGACAACGGCGCGATGATCGCCTGGGCGGGGGTCGAGCGGCTGCGGCGCGGCATGGTCGATGCGCTCGACTTCGCGCCACGCCCACGCTGGCCGCTCGATGCGGACGCGGGGGCGGCGCGATGAACGTCAACATCCTGTTCGGCACGCCGATCATCGTCGTCGAGCTGCCCGACGCCGCAACGCTCAACGCGGCGCTCAGCACGACCATCTTCGAGCGCGAGAAGAGCCATCCCGGCACGCAGCATTCCAATCTCGGCGGCTGGCAGTCGGACTGGGAGATGGACCGCTGGGGCGGCGCCGCGGCGATCAGGTTGCTCGCGATCGGCCGCAACACCGCCAACCGCATCACCACCGACCGCCAGGGCAAGCCGGTGTCGATCGCCTGGAAGGCCAACATGTGGGCCAACATCAACCGCTCGGGCCACGGCAACGAGTTCCATTCCCATCCGGGCAGCTTCTGGTCGGCGGTCTATTACGTCGACGACGGCGGCATCGATGCCGATCCGGCGCTGGGCGGCGAGCTGGAGTTCATGGATCCGCGCGGACCGGGCCCGGCGATGTACGCGCCGCAGCTCGCCTATGGCAGCGCCGGCCTGTCGGTCGGCGCCAACGAGATCGTGCGGCCCAAGGCCGGCCGGATGGTGATGTTCCCGGCGTGGCTGCTGCACCAGGTGCGGCCCTACAAGGGCACCCAGCAGCGCATCTCCATCGCCTTCAACCTGAGCCTCTAGATGGTGGACGCTGCGCATATCGGTGTCGTGGGCGGCGGCGCGTGGGGTACCGCGCTCGCCTGCCTGGCGCGCCGCGCCGGCCGACGGGTGACGCTGTGGTCGCGCGATCCGGCGATTGCAAAAGCCATCGCGACCGATAAAGCCAATCCGGTCTATCTGCCCGGCATCCCGATCGATGCCGGCATCGAGGCGGCGGCGGGCCTCGACGATCTCGGCGCCTGCGACGGGTTGCTGCTGGTCTGCCCGGCGCAGGCCGTGCGTGAGCTGGCGCGGCGCCTGCCGGGCGACGGTCCGGTGGTAATCTGCGCCAAGGGCATCGAGGTCGCGACCGGCCTCTTGATGCCCGAAGTGCTCGCCGAGGTGCAGCCCGGGCGGCGCATCGCCGTGCTGTCGGGGCCGAGCTTCGCCGAGGAGGCGATCCGCGGCCTGCCGACCGCGATCAGCATCGCGACCTTCGAGCCGGCGCTCGGCCAGTCGCTGGCGACGGCGCTGGCGGCCGGCGCGTTCCGGCCGTACTGGAGCCACGACGTGCTGGGCGTGGCGCTGGGCGGCGCGGTCAAGAACGTGCTGGCGATCGCCGCCGGCATCGTCGAGGGCAGGGGCCTCGGCTACAACGCCGCTGCCGCGCTCGCGACCCGCGGCTTCGCCGAGATGGCGCGGCTCGGCCAGGCGATGGGCGCCGAGCTCGAGACGCTGACGGGCCTGAGCGGCCTGGGCGACCTGGTGCTGACCTGCCACGGGCCGCTGTCGCGCAACCGCTCGCTCGGGCTGGCGCTGGGCAAGGGCACCAGGCTCGCCGACCATATGCAGGGCCGCCGCCAGGTGGTCGAGGGCGAGGCGACGGCGCCGGCCGTATTGGCGCGGGCCGCCAGGCTTGGCATCGAGATGCCGATTTGCGGCGCGGTCGATGCTATCCTGCACAAGGGCGCGGACCTCGATCAGACGATCCGCAGCCTGCTGGCGCGTCCGCTGAGACGCGAAGGGGAGTGACATGGCGCATTGGCTCATCAAGTCCGAGCCCTCGGCTTATTCGTGGGAGCAGTTCGTCAAGGACAAGAAGACGTCGTGGACCGGCGTGCGCAATCCGCAGGCCGCGATGAACCTCAAGGCGATGAAGACGGGCGATCTCTGCTTCTTCTATCACTCGAACGAGGGCAAGGAGATCGTCGGCATCGCCAAGGTAGTGAAGACCGCCTATCCCGATCCGACCGACAAGGCCGGCAAGGCGGTGGCCGTCGACGTCGCCGCGGTCGAGCCGGTGAAGCAGGCGGTGACGCTGGCCGCCATCAAGGCCGAGCCCAAGCTCAAGGACTTCGGTCTGGTGCGCCAGTCGCGGCTGTCCGTGGTTCCCGTCAACGACGAGCAGTGGAAACTGATCACGAAGATGACTACGGCCAAGTGAGCCCGGTCGACAACCGCCGCGGCATCCTCGCGATGTCGGCGTCGGTCGTGGTCTTCATCTTCAACGACGCCCTGATCAAGCTCGCCGCCGAGACCATGCCGCCGCTGCAGGCGATCGGCCTGCGCGGCTGCTTCGCCACCCTATGGTGCGGGCTCGCCCTGCTGATCCGCGGCGAGCTGCGCCATGTCCCGCGGCTCGCCCATCCGTGGGTCGCCCTGCGCGGCCTGCTCGAGGCGGGGGCGGCGGTCTCCTACCTGATCGCGCTCGCCTTCATCCCGTTCGCGATCGCCACGGCGGTCAACCTGTCGACGCCGCTGTTCCTCGCGATCCTCGCCGTGCTGCTGCTCGGCGAGACGGTTGGCTGGCGGCGCTGGACGGCGATCGCGGTCGGGTTCGTGGGCGTGCTGATGGTGATCCAGCCGCGGCCCGGCGACGTCAATCTCTGGACCTGGCTGGTCGTGCTGGCCTCGTTCGTCGGGGCGACGCGCGACGTCATCGCCCGCTGGGTGCCAGCGCAGGTGCCGACGCTGGTCGTGTCGCTGAGCTCGGCCGTGACGCTGGCGGTCGTCGGCTGCGTCTGGGCGACGCTGAATGGCTGGCAGCCGATGAGTCTTCGCGGCGTGCTGCTGGTGATGGGCTCGTCGCTGCTGCTCGCCGCCGGCTACCAGCTCCTGATGATCTCGCTGCGCACGGGCGCGGAGTTCTCGGTGATCGGCTCGTTCCGCTACGCCTCGGTGCTGTGGGCGCTCGGGATTGGCTACGTGCTGTGGGGCGACGTGCCCAACCTGCTGGCGATCTCCGGTATCGCGGTAGTGGTCGGCGCCGGCCTCTACATCCTGCACCGCGAGCGGGTGCGGCGCGCCGGTCAGCGCGCCACCCAGGCCTCGTAGTCACGGGCGACGTCCGTGACCGCGGTCTCGTAGATCCGCTTGCCGTGCTCGGGCGTCGCGAGGTTCGGGTCGGAGCCGATGCGGCCGTCGGGGAAGTTGCGGCGGTAGTCCTCGGCGTCGGCGAAGCTGCCGGTCGCAGCGATGCGCGGCTCCATCGGCTTCTGTTGCTGGGTCTCGGGATAGCCGTACCAGGTCAGCGCCACCTCCGACGGCGTCGCGTGGCTGCCCTCGGCGTTGCCGTAGAGCTCGCGGCTCAGGCCCCTGATGCCGGCGCTCTCCCACCAGTTGCGCAGCACGCACTTGATCGGCGGCTGGTTGGAGAGCCGCTCCATCGAGCGGTCGGCATAGATCTCGGAGAACGACGCCGTCACCGTCGCGACATTGCCGCCGTGGCCGTTGATGAAATAGAAGCGGGTGAAGCCGTGCCGCGCCAGCGACATCACCTGGTCCTTGATCAGCGCGATCAGCGTCGAGGGCCTGAGCGTCATCGAGCCGGGGAAGGCGAGGTGATGCTGCGCCATGCCGACCGAGATGGTCGGTGCCACCAGCGCGCCCACCTTCTCGCCGACGCCGCGGCCGATCATCTCGGCGGTCAGCGCGTCGGTGCCGATCAGCCCGGTCGGGCCGTGCTGTTCGGTCGAGCCGATCGGGATGATGATGCCGGTCTTGCTCTTGAGATAATCCTCGACGAACTGCCAAGTCTTGAGCTGAAGCTGCACAGGGAACTCCTCGTTTGCGGAAGGATACCATGGAAACCGATGTGCTGATCTGCGGCGCCGGCGCCGCCGGCCTGACGCTGGCGGTCGAACTGGCGCGCCGCGGTGTCGCCTTCCGCCTGATCGATGCGGCGGCGCAGCCGTTTCACGGCTCGCGCGGCAAGGGCATCCAGCCGCGCACGCTCGAAGTGTTCGAGGATCTCGGCATCGTCGATCGCATGGTGGCGGCGGGCGGGCCCTACCCGCCGCAGCGCGTGCATCGCGACGGCGGCTTCGATGACTCGCCGTTCATGGAGATCAGCGATCCGACGCCGCGCGAGCCCTATCGCATCCCGCTGATGCTGCCGCAGCACAAGACCGAGGCGATCCTGCGCGAACGCCTCGCCGAATTGAGCCATCGGCCGCGCTACGGCGAGGCGCTGGAGAGTTTCACGCAGGATGCCGACGGCGTGGCGGCCATAGTGAACGGCGCGCCGATGCGGGTGCGTTACCTGATCGGCTGCGACGGCGGCCGCAGCACGGTGCGCCAGACCCTCAGCATCGGCTTCCCGGGCGAGACGCTCGGCGTGCGCGCGCTGGTGGCCGACCTCGATCTCGAGGGCTTGAGCCGCGACGCGTGGCATCGCTGGAACGACGGCAAGCCCGAATCGATGTCGCTCTGCCCGCTGATGGGCACCGACCAGTTCCAGCTCCAGGCGCGCATCCCGGGCGACGGTGAGGTCGATCTTTCCGCGGTCGGTCTCGAGGCGATGATCGCCAGTCGCACGCGGCGCGACGATCTCAAGGTGCATTCGGTATCGTGGGCCTCGGCCTATTCGATGAATGCCCGCCTCGCCGACCGCTACCAGGTCGGCCGCGTTTTCCTCGCCGGCGATGCCGCGCACACCCATCCGCCGACCGGCGGCCAGGGGCTGAACACCAGCGTGCAGGATTCCTACAATCTCGGCTGGAAGCTCGCCGCGGCGCTCGATGGCGCATCCTCCCTGCTGGCGACCTACGAGGAGGAGCGTCGGCCGATCGCCGCCGGCATGCTGGGGCTGGCAACCCGGCTACTGCAGGCGACGCGGACCGGCGGCGGCAACCGGCGCGGCCGCGCCGAGCAGCAGCTCGATCTCGGCTATCCCGAGTCGAGCCTCGCGCGCGGCCCCAATGCCGGCAATCGCGCACCCGATGCGCCGGTGCGCGGCGCCGCCGGCCAGCCGACGCGGCTGTTCACCCTGTTCCAGGGCACGCACTGGACCTTGCTGGTCTACGACGCGCCGTCACCGATCGCCGCGCGCGCCGGTTTGCGCATCTATCGCGTCGGCGGCGACATCGTCGACGATCAGGGTTTGGTGCGAGAGCACTACGGCCTCGCACCCGGCGACTGCGTTCTGGTTCGTCCAGACGGCTACATCGGTGCGATGACGCGCGATGCAGCGGTACTCGACCGATATCTCGATGCGGTCATCTGAATGCGTGCGCGACCTCGGGCACATCGGTGATCGGTGCCTCGCACGCCATGTCCCGGCAGACATAGAGTGCGGGTTTGCCGCCGACCAATCCCTTGCCCGTCGCAGGATGATTCGGCGGCAGATCAGCGCCGGGCGTGAGCCGCCGCACGACCTTGTTGGGCAGGCAGAGAAGATAGACTGCCCGGCGCAGCGCCTCGGTGGCGGGATCGTTGGGATCGCCCACGATTACCAGCTCGACGGGGCTGTGCAGCGTCTCGTAGCCGTTGAGCAGGGTCATCAGCGGAAAGAAGTTGCTGTCGAGCTCGCCGGCGAAGGCCGCGAACTGCCGGCGCGCCTTGTCGTGCCATCGCTCGTCCCCGGTGAGGACCCACAGGCGTGCGAGCACGCCGATCAGGGTGCCGTTGCCGGCCGGGACCGCATTGTCGTGGCAATGCTTGCCGCGCACGATCAGGTCGGCCGCATCGTCGGCGGTGGTGAAGTAGCCGCCCGCGGCGTCGGCGAAGTGCCGGTCGAGCACCGCGATCAACGACTGCGCCTCGTCGAGATAGCGCATCTCGCCCGTAACCTCGAACAGCGCGACGCCCGCGCGTGCCATATTGGCGTAGTCGTCGAGCGTGCCGCGGTGCAGCCGTTTGCCGGCGCGGTACGAACGGAAGAGGCGCCCATCCTGATCGCGCATCGTGTCCATGATGAAGCGCCAGGCACGGATGGCGGCGGCCAGCCACTCGACGCGCCGGAAGACGACGGCCGCGTTAGCCAGTGCGGCGATCATCAGGCCGTTCCAGTCGGCCAGCACCTTGTCGTCCCAGCCCGGCCAGACGCGCTTGTCGCGCACCGCCTTGACCTTCGCCCGGAGCGCGGCGAGCCGATCTTCCTCGGCCTCGAGCGGAAAGGCCGGCGCGCGATTGCGATGCAGGATGTTGCGATGCTCCCAGTTGCCGGCGAGCGTTACGTCGTAGACGGTGCGAAAGTTCGGGCCGTCCTCGGGACCGAGGATCGCGTCGATCTCCGCGGCGTCCCAGACGTAGAACTTGCCTTCGACGCCTTCGCTGTCGGCGTCGTAGGACGCCGCGAAGCCGCCGCTGTCGGCCGTCATCTCGCGCAGGACCCAATCGCAGGTTTCGATGACGCGTCGGGCGTAGAGTGGATTCTGGCTCGACTGCCAGACCAGCGTGAGCAGATCGACGAGCTGCGCGTTGTCGTACAGCATCTTCTCGAAGTGCGGGATCAGCCATTCGTTGTCGGTGGCGTAGCGCGCGAAGCCGCCGCCGAGGTGATCGTAGATGCCGCCCTGGCACATGCGATCGAGCGTGACGATCACTGCGTCGCCCACCTGGTCGTTCAAGGCGCCGTCCTGCTCGAGGCGCAGCGATGCGCGCCATAGCAATTCGAACACGTAGGGCGAGGGGAACTTGGGTGCCTGTCCGAAGCCGCCCCACGCCATGTCGCACTCCCGAACGATGCGCCGAGCGACATCGTCGAGCAGGCTGAGCGGAACGGGCGGCCCGTCGCCCTGGAACTCGACCGCCTTGTTGCGCGCGCGGCTGCGCAGGCCGTTCAGCAGCCCGGCGCGGTTGGTCTCGATGTCCTGCGGCCGCTCGCGGAAGGTCTGGGCCACGCCCTTCAGCACGTCGACGAAGGCCGGCCGACCGTAGCGCGCCGGCGTCGGGAAATAGGTGCCGCCCCAGAACGGCTCGCCCCTGGGCGTGCAGAACATGGTGAGCGGCCAGCCGCCCTGCTCGCCCATGATCTGCAGGGCCTGCATGTAGATCGCGTCGACGTCGGGCCGCTCCTCGCGGTCGACCTTGATGTTGACGAACAGCGCGTTCATCACCGCCGCGACCTCGGGCGATTCGAAGCTCTCATGCGCCATGACGTGGCACCAGTGGCAGGCGGCGTAGCCGATCGACAGCAGGATCGGCCGGTCGGTGCGTTGCGCCTCGGCCAGCGCGTCCCCGCCCCACGGCCACCAGTGCACCGGGTTGGCGGCGTGCTGCAGCAGGTAGGGGCTGGTTTCGCCGGCGAGCCGGTTCATGCGTCGCCCTCTCCGAGGTTGCCTTCGCTGTTGATCAGAAGAACGCGGGAGCGCTTGTCGAGATGCAGCATCTTGAAGGCCTCGTCGTCCTCGCAGACGCGCACCAGCCCGGCGGCGCCGGCGCAACCCGACGGGCCGGAGGCGATCGCGGGATCCCCGTCGAGCGGATGGGCCAGCAGCTTGCGTGTCGGCGCCACACGGTCCTCCTCGATGGTCATGAACCAGTCGGCGGCGAGGCCGATCACCGGCCAGGTGACCGGCGAGATCTCGCGGCAGGCGAGGCCGCCCATCGCCGTGTCGGCATTGCCGCTTGCCGAGGTCGGCTTGCCGGCGCGATTGCTCTGGAACCAGCAGTCGGCGCTCTCGGGCTCGACGACGATGAAGCGCGGCCGGGGCTCGTAGCGCGCCCAGAGATAGCCGAACACCGCCGCAGCCAGCCCGCCGACGCCTGCCTGCACGAAGACGTGCGTCGGGCCGGGGCGCCACTGGCGGATCACTTCCTCGACCAGCACGGTGTAGCCGCGCATCACGCTGCGCGGCGTGTCCTCGTAGCCCTCCCACGAGGTGTCGGAGATGATCGTCCAGCCGTTCGCCTCGGCCTGGCGCCGGCATTCAGCGACGGCGGTATCGTAGTCGCCGTCGACGCGGATGACCTCGGCGCCGCGGGCGCGGATGGCGGCCTCCTTGTCGGCCGAGGTGAACTTCGGCAGGAAGATGATGCAGCGATTGCCGAACAGCTTGGCCCCGGCGGCGACCGAGCGACCGTGGTTGCCCGAGCTCGCCGTGGTGAAGACATAGTCCCCGGTGATCCGGCGATGCTCGCCGCTCAGCACCTCCTCGAAGGTCGGCGAGGAGCGGTAGGCCTCGCCGACCGCGCCCGAGAGCTTGTCGTAGACCGCGAGCACGCCGCCCAGCGCCTTGAAGGCGCCGAAGCCGAAGCGCTGGCTTTCATCTTTGATGCGGACTTCGCCGACGCCGAGCCGCGCCGCGAGCGCCGGCAAGGCGTAGAGCGGCGTTTCCTTGTGGACGGGGCAGGCCTTCAGCATGTCCAGCAACTCCGGCACCCCGTTGGGGTTCACCACATATTGCTGGTCGCGGCCGAACGGCAGGGCGCGGGCGCGGGGGTTTCGGTCGATCCAGTCGAGGGTCATGATAAGGTGCAGCAAACGGAGAACGGCCCATGAAAGTCAATGTCGAGGTGACCTGCACGCCCGAGGAGGCGCGCGCCTTCTTCGGCCTGCCCGACCTCAAGCCGATGCAGGATCGGGTGATGGGCGAGATCGAGGAGCGGCTGCGCTCCGGCCTCAACGCCATGAACCCGGAGACGATCTTCAAGACCTGGCTGCCGGCCTCGATGCAGGGCGTCGAGCAGATGCAGCAGATGCAGCAGGCTTTCTGGTCGCAGCTCGCCAACATCGCCACGACCGGCGGCAAGAAGGAGTGACGATGAGCAACCGCCAGAAGCCGGCCGATCCCGGCCCGTACTATGACGCCCATGTCTTCTGCTGCACCAACAAGCGACCGGCCGGCCATCCGCGCGGCTGCTGCTCCGACAAGGGCAGCGAGGAGCTGCGCGACTACATGAAGAGCCGCGCCAAGGACCTCGGGCTGAAGAAGGTGCGGATCAACAACGCCGGCTGCCTCGACCGCTGCGAGCTCGGGCCCTCGATGGTGATCTATCCCGAGGGCATCTGGTATCAGGTGAAGACCAAGGAGGATGTCGACGAGGTGCTGCAGAGGCACCTGGTCGAAGGCGGCCGGGTCGAGCGCCTGATGCTGCTGCCCCACGAGCGGCTGCCGAAGGATCGGGTGAAGGCCTCTTAGTTCCTCTCCCCTCCAACAGGGGAGAGGAGGAAGGCGTCACTCCAGCAGCTCGCCCAGCCGCCTGATCACGCGCGTCGGCTGGGCGGTCGCGTGGGCCGGGATGCCCGCCTCGAACGGGTCGTACCAGATGCCGCACAGGCCGAGCTTCTGCGGCGCCTCGACTTCCCATTCATAGTTGTCGCCGACCATCCAGGCGTCGCACGCCGCACAGCCCAGCCGCTCGAGGGCGTGGCGGTAGACGTCGAGCTCGGGCTTGCCCATGCCGAACTCGCCCTCGATCTGGATGTGGTCGAAGCGGTGGCCCAGGTCGAAGCGCTCGATCTTGGCACGCTGGAATTCGGCCGCGCCGTTGGTCACCAGCGCGAGCTTCACGCCGCGCTGGCGCAGCGTGTCGACCGTGGCGAGCGCGTCGGGATAGAGCCGGTACTCGGCGCGGCGCAGCTCGGTGAAGGCGTCGGCGATCCGGTCGGCCAGCGCCTCGTCGTGGTAGCCGAGCCGCGCCAGGCCGCGCCGCACCGATAGCCGCCGCGCGCCGGGAATGTCGAGGCGCCACTTGGCCGCTGCGGCGCGGTCGCTCCAGAAGGCGCGCGCCTCGTCCATGACGGCCATGCGCACGCGCTCGATCGCGGCGGTATCGTGCGCGTCGAGGGGCGCCGCGAAGACATGCAGCAGGCGCGTCCACGCGTCCTCGGGCTGCGCATAGGCCCGGATCAGCGTGTCGTCGAGATCGAACAGGATCGCGAGCGGAAGCGGCATCAGTTGGTCGGCGCGAAGGTGGTCGGGGCCGGGCTGATCACGACGCCGCGGTCGCCCTGCACCTCGATCACCGCCAGCGTGCGCTCGGTGCGGCCGTCGGACAGGAAGCGGAACACGCCGTCGACGCCCGACCAGCCGTTGGGATTGGCGATCGCCTCGGCCGCGAAGTCGCCGCCCGGCCTGGCGCGCGCGAGCTGCCCGGCCAGCGACACCGCGTCGTAGGCGAGCGTCGCGAGGCGATGCGGCGGCCGGCCGTAGGTCGAGATGTACTTGCGCTCGAAATCGGCGCGCCGCGCCGGATCGGGCGCCGCGTACCAGGCGCCGCGCAGTTGCGGGTCGGAGCCGATGCCGCCCACGTCCCACACGCCGGTGCCGATCAGCTGCGCCGATTTCGAATCGAGGCCGGCGCCGGTCAGCGCGGCCACCGCCGTCGTCAGCCGGGGCGGCGCGACCGGAACGAGGATCGCGACCTTGCCGTCGCCGACCTTGGCGGCGTCGGCGATGCGCTGCGCCGCGCCGCGGACGTCGGTGCCCTCGTCGTAGGTCTCGGTCGCGATGACCGAGCCGCCGCGGATCGTCACCTGGTTCTGCAGCGTGCTGGTCATCTGCTGGCCGTAGGTGCCGCGCGGCGCCAGCACGGCGAAGCGCTTGATGCCCTGCGAGACGCTGTAGTCGACCACCCGGCGCACCTGCGGCGGGGCGGCGATGCCCATCACCCACAGCCCGGGCTGGGCCACGCTCTCGTCGTTGGAGAAAGCGATGATGTTGACCTTGTCCGTGCGGCGCGCCGGACCCAGCGCCGAGGCCGAAGCGCCAAACAGCGGCCCCAGGATCAGCGCCACGCCGTCGGTCCGCGCCTTGTTGTAGGCCTGGATCGCCTGCTCGCCCGATTCGCCGCTGTCGTAGGCGGCGAGCGCCAGGTCCTTGGCGCCGGTGTCGAACAGCGCCATCTCGGCGGCCTGCTGCATGGCCTGGCCGATCGGCGCGCTGCGGCCGCTGAGCGGCAGCAGCAGGGCGATCCGCGCCTTGCCCGACGCCGTGGTCGGCGAGCCGGCCTGCTGCCCGATGGGCTGAGGCGGCGGCGCAGGCGTGCTACTCTTCGGCGGCGATTCGGTGCAGGCGCCCAGCAGGAAAGCGACGATCGCGAGCGCGAGGAGGGAACGCATCGGGCGGCTGGACTCCGGGGTGGATGGGATTTCACATGGACGGTGACGAGCGTTCCCAAGCTACCGGCCGGCAGGCCGAAGGTAAACCGCCGGCCCATGCGCCGGATCGTCCGCTGGCGCCCGGCCTCCACATTGTCGCGACCCCGATCGGCAACCTGCGGGACATCAGCCTGCGGGCGCTCGACACGCTGCGGGCCGCCGACCTGATCGCGGCTGAGGACACGCGGGTCTTCGCCAAGCTCGCCAGCGCCCATGGTATTGCCGTCCCGACCGTCGCCTACAGCGACGCCACCCAGGACGCCAGCGAGCCGCGACTGTTGCGCGCGCTGGCCGAGGGCCAGCGGGTGGCGCTGGTGTCCGACGCCGGCATGCCGCTGATCTCCGATCCCGGCTACCGCCTGGTGCGCGCCGCGCTGGCGGCCGGCCATGCGGTGACCGCCGTGCCCGGGCCGTCGGCGGTGCCGATGGCGCTCGCCCTGTCGGGCTTGCCGACCGACCGCTTCTTTTTCGGCGGCTTCCTGCCGGCCAAGACCGGCGAACGGCGACGGGCGATCGCCGAGGCGGCGCAAATACCGGCCACGCTTGTCTTTTTCGAAGCCCCGCATCGGCTGGCGGCATCGCTCGCCGATCTGGCCGAGCTGCTGGGCGACCGGCCGGCCGCGATGGCGCGCGAGCTCACCAAGCTGTTCGAGGAGGTGCGGCGGCAATCGCTGAGCGATTTGGCCGCACACTACGCCGACGTTGAGGTGAAGGGTGAGATCGTGCTGGTGATCGGCCCGCCCGGCGAAGCCGACGCACCGCCGGCCGGCGCCCTCGATGCTGCGTTGCGGGAAGCCCTGCAGGCGGCGTCGGTGAAGGATGCTGCCGCGGAAGTCGCAGCACGCTTTGGACTTCGCCGCCGCGAGGTTTATGCTCGCGCCCTCACGCTTAAGCGTCAGGGTGTGTCATGACGATCGAGACTCGCCGCCAGGCTCACCGCCTTGGCCACGCCGCCGAATGGCGCGCGGTGTGGCGCCTGCGGCTTGCCGGTTACTCGATCCTGGCGCGGCGCTACAAGACCAAGCTCGGCGAGATCGACATCGTGGCGCGGCGCGCCGGCGTGCTCGCCTTCGTCGAGGTCAAGGCGCGCGCCGACCTGGAGAACGCCGGCTTCGCGCTCAAGGGCCGGCAGTTCGGCCGTGTCGCCGCCGCCGCCAGCCTGTTCGTGGCGCGCCATCCGCAATATGCCGCGCACGCGCTGCGCTTCGACGCCATGCTGGTGGCCGGGTTGTGGCCGCGGCACCTGCCGGATGTCTGGCGCGCGCCGGAGTAGGCGGTGCCGCTCGCTGCCACCGATACCGCCGCGCAGCTCGCGCGGTTGCGTGAGCTGTGCGCCGATGGCGAGCGCATCGACCTGCTGAATGCGGCGCTGATCCTGAGCGTCCTGCAGCGCGACGAGGCGATCGACCTCGCGCCGCTGCAGAGCCACGTCGCCGCGATCGAGGCGGCGCTGGCCGATCTCGTGCACCGGCGCGGGGCCTCGCCCGAGCGGCTGGGCGAGGTGATCGCGCAAGCCTACGGCTATCGCGGCGACAGCGAGACCTACGACGATCTGCAGAATGCCGACGTCGCGCGGGTGCTGGAGCGGCGCAAGGGGCTGCCGGTCGCGCTCGCCATCCTCTACCTGCATGTCGCGCGGACCCAGGGTTGGGACGCCGAGGGCCTGGCCTTTCCCGGCCATTTCCTGATCCGGGTCGAGATCGACGGCGCGCGTCACGTGCTCGATCCCTTCAACGACGGCCAGGCGGTCGAGGCGCCGGCGCTGCGCAGCCTGCTGCAGCGCGTGCTGGGCCCCGAGGCGAACCTGGCGCCCGAGCACTTCGACCCGGTGCCCGACCGCGACGTGCTGCTGCGGCTGGAGAACAACGTGCGGCTGCGGCTCGCCAAGCGCGAGGACTGGGCGGCGACGGCGCGCTCGCTCGACCGCATGCTGACGATTGCACCCGACAAGCCGGAGCTCCTGTTCGAGTCGGGCCAGATCAATGCACGGCTCGACAAGCGGCGCGCCGCGATCGCCTCCTTCGAGCGCTTCCTTGCCACAGAGGCCGCAAAAGCCGATCCGGTGCTGGGCCAGCGCGCCTCTGCCCTGTTGCAGGAATTGCGCCGCGGGCTTAACTGAACGCGACGAATCCCTCCCCCGTCATCGGGGGAGGTGGCGCGGTAATCCGCGACGGAGGGGTCATGAGTCACAGTCGTGCTGCGGCCATGACCCCTCCGCCCGCGTAAGACGCGGGCACCTCCCCATTTGAATGGGGAGGACAAGAAGGCGGAGAGACGTGCAATGAAGCTCAAGGTCGCCATCCAGATGGACCATGTGTCCACCATCGACATCGATGGCGATTCCACCTTCGTGCTGGGGCTGGAGGCGGAGCGGCGCGGCTACGAGGTCTGGCACTACACGCCGCCCGAGCTGATCTTCCGCGACCGCAAGGTGATGGCGCGGGCGCAGCCGATGAAGCTCCGGCGCGAGAAGGGCAATCACTTCACCCTGGGTGCGCCGGAGGTCGTCGATCTCGCGGGCTTCGATGTGGTGCTGCTGCGCCAGGACCCGCCGTTCGACATGTCCTACATCACCACCACGCATCTGTTGGAGCACATCCATCCCAGGACGCTGGTGGTCAACGATCCGGCGAGCGTGCGCAACGCGCCGGAGAAGCTGTTCGTCGCCCATTTCGACAAGGTGATGCCGCCGACGCTGATCACCGCCGATCCGCGCGCGCTGCGCGAGTTCCGCGACGAGCACCAGGACATCATCATCAAGCCGTTGTTCGGCGCCGGCGGCGCCGGCGTGTTCCGGCTGAAGCCGGGCGACGAGAACTTCGCCTCGCTGCTCGAGATGTTCTCGCAGCGCAGCCGCGAGCCGGTGATCGCCCAGCGCTACCTGCCGGAGGTGCGCCAGGGCGACAAGCGCATCATCCTGGTCGACGGCAAGGCGGCGGGCGTGGTCAACCGCGTGCCGGCCGAGGGCGAGGCGCGCTCCAACATGCATGTCGGCGGCAAGGCGGTGAAGGAAACGCTGACCAGGCGCGACCAGGAGATCTGCGACATCATCGGGCCGGAGCTCGCGAAGCGCGGCATGATCTTCGTCGGCATCGACGTGATCGGCGACTATCTCACCGAGATCAACGTCACCTCGCCGACCGGCCTGCAGCAGATCAACCGCTTCGACGGCGTCTCGCTCGAGGCGCAGATCTGGGACCGCATCGAGGTCCGTTACCAAGAATCGCGAGGAGGGAAGGCATGATGCGTCGCAGCTTCTTGGCGCTGGCACTGGCGGTGGCCGCCGCGCCCGCGCTGGCGCAGTTCGACACGCTGACCCAGAAGCCGATCGTCGCGGCGGTGCGCGCCGGCGACGAGGAGAAGGTCCGCCAGGCGCTGCTCAAGGGCGAGAACCCTAATCAGATCGATACCAGCGGCCGGCCCTTGCTGATGATCGCGGCGATGGACGGCCAGATCGCCGTAGTCGACGCGCTGCTCAAGGGCGGCGCGGTGGCCGATGCGACCGATCGCGACGGCTACACCTCGCTGCTGCGCGCTGCCGAGCGCGGCGACGTCGACATCGCCGACATGCTGCTGAAGAAGAACGCCAAGTCGAACGCGCAGACTCGCCAGGGCGTGACGCCGCTGATGGTGGCGGCGCGGCTCGGCCATGCCGAGGTCGTGCGGCTGCTGCTGGCCAACAAGGCCGATCCCAACAAGCCGGACTTCACCGGACGCACCGCGCTCACCTACGCCAAGCAGAACAACCGCGGCAGCATCGAAACCATGCTGCGCAAGGCCGGCGCCCGCGAATGAGCGACGACGCGGCCGACTACCCGCGGCCGGCCGCGCCGATCCGCATCACCGGCAGCATCGCCCTCGACCCGTCGGAGATCCATGAGAGCTTCGTGCGCGCGGGCGGGCCGGGCGGCCAGCACGTCAACACGACCTCGACCGCGGTCCAGCTGCGCTTCGACGTGCGCCACTCGCCCAGCCTGACGGACGACGTGCGCCGCCGGCTCGAGCGGCTGGCCGGCAGCCGGCTGACGCGCGACGGCGTGCTGGTGCTGCAGGCGCAGGGCCATCGCAGCCAGAAGCGCAACCGCGAGGAGGCGCTGGTGCGGCTGGTTGAATTGGTGCGCGCCGCCGCCGTGCGGCCGGTCGTGCGCAAGGCAACCAAGCCGACGCGGTCCAGCAAGCAGCGGCGGCTCGACAGCAAGAAGAAGCACGGCGCGCTCAAGGCGTCGCGCCGTTCGAGCTTCGACTGAAGGATACCGTTTAAGGCCGGCGCACCGCGACGCTGGCCGGCACGACTTCTGGCGCCGTCGCGATCTCGGACGGCGGCGTGTTGCCGGCCGCGAGGCGACGGACGACCAGGGCGGCGATCAGGACGATCGTCGTGGCCGTGCCGGACACCGCCAGCGCCTCTGCCCAATCGTAGGATGCTGTGCCTGCGCGGGAGAGGGACTGGGTGAGCCACAATACGGCGTAGCCGGCATGCACCAGAGCGCTGGTGATCAGGGCCGTGAGACCGACCAAGGCAGCAGGCATAGCGTGCTTCACTGTGATGCTTCCTCCCGGTGCGGCCGCCGGCTGGGGCGATTTTGTGACCGCCGTTTGCGGCACATCGCATTTGGTTACACCGGTCACCAGTGACCTTTCTGTGACCGTGGAACTTCGTGCAATGTCGGAAGCGCACGCACCATGACCCCGCGCCCGCAGCGATGCAAGACGCCTCGTGTCAGCTGCGCGTCGCCATCGGCTGCAAGGTGAAGCCGCCGACGATCTCCTGACGGCCGGCGCGGTCGTGGGCGGTGTGCACCATCTCGATGTTGCCCAGCCGATGGCCGCGCAGCCGCGCCGGATCGGCTTCGATGCCGAGCGCCATGCCGAAGAAGCGGTCGGGGCCGTGGCGACGGCCGTCGCCGGAATCGTGGTCGGCGACCACGAGCCCCGCGCCCGGCGTGGTCTGGCGCAGGATCACCGCGTCGGGGAAAGGCCTGGCAAGGCCCTCGCGCACCAACTCGAAGCCGCGATGGCCGGCCGGCGCCACATAGCGCTCGAAGGGCGCACGCGGGATGGCGAGATGGAAGCGCACCGCGTTGGTCGGCCAGCCGGGATGCTGCAGCCTCAGGCCGTTCGATCCCCGCGCGGCCTGGGCCACGATGAAGTTGATCCAGAGCGGCTTCTTGATCGCCATCAGCGCCGTGTTGAAGGGCGCGAGATTGCGTTGCGCGATGTGGCGGTCGTAGCGCGGGTTGGAGTCGAGCGTCAGCGGCACGTTGCCCATCGGCGGGAAGAAGTTCGGCTGCTCGCCCGAGGTCACGCGCACCTTGACGCAGGGATGGCCCGCCTTCAGCCACTCGGCCGGCGTCATGCCGCCGAGATTGACGCCCTGCAGACCTGCGGCGAGAGCCGAGAAGACCTTGCCGACGTCGAGGCGGAAGGCCGCCACCTCGTAGCTCTGCTTCCCCATGAAGTGCTGCTCGAAGGTCGGGTTGGGGTCGGCGGGATCGTAGTTGCCGAGCGACGGCAGCGGCACGCCCGGGCTCATGAAGGTGTTGAAGCACTGCGCGTCGCACAGAACGTTCACCGGGTTGGTGGAGAAGAACGCCCGCCCGGCCGGCTGGGTGCCGCAGGAATTGCCGATCAGGGCGCTGACGTAATACTCGGCGCCGGCATTGAGGAAGGACGGCAGCTGGTGGAGGCCGGTCTCGTCGTAGAGGAAGATCTGCGACGTCGCCCAGAAGTTGGCGGGCACATGGTCGAGCGGCACGCCCTGCATCTCGCCGTCGCCGAACCGCCGGCCGTCATCCTTCGCGAAGCTCGCGACGAACAGCAGCGCCGTTGCCGCCCCGGGGAAGGTCGGCGGCGGGTTGTCGTGCACGCCCGGCTGGGCGAGCGGGCCGTTCTGCGGGCTGTCGTTCGGCTTGCCGTTGGCGATCCAGGTGCCGAAGGCGGTGAGCAGCGGCGGCGGGTTGCCGTTGTTGAACTCGAGCCACAGCGCGTCGAACTGGGTCGCGAGCGGCTGGCCCGGCGGCTCCGGCGGCGGCATCACCGGCCAGGTCTTGCCGGCGAAGGAGATCTCGGCGGGCACCATGTTGGGCGGTTTGAACGACGGCGCCAGCATGTTGTAGAGCGGGCTGTCGGTCGGGACGTTGGTCGCTCCCAGCGGCGTCTGGCCGGCGAGGCCCGGCGGCGCGTTGTTGCCGAGCACCTTCAGGATGCCGTGCGGATGGTGGGGATAGAGCAGGCAGAAGCCGCCCATCGGATTGGCGTCGTCGAAATGGCCGCCGTCGGTCGTGCCGATGCCGGCAACGTAGGCGCCCTGGAAGCGCTTGAAGATCGCGTAGGCGAAGCTGGTCTTGCCCGGCATGTGCGGCCTCCTCCCAGTCCGCCTCCGGATACACCGGCGAGTTGCAGGGTAAAAAGAAGACTCTCGTTTCGGAGGTTTCGCCGGCATGTCGGCGGCGCGCTGCCCCGGCGTGAAAGAAGCAGACGCTTTGCGCATCGAATGCTATACGGCTGGCCACGTCCCCGTAGCTCAGCTGGATAGAGCATCAGTTTCCTAAACTGAGGGCCACAGGTTCGAATCCTGTCGGGGACGCCACTTCGGTACAGAACTGGGCACGCCAAAACCCGCCGTTTTTGCGCTTGAAGCGGCAACGAGCGTGCGCAGCAGTTCGCCTTTCGCGCCCATGATGCGAAGCTCCTGGATGTCGATTTCGACTCGCGCGGCCAGCGCGCGAAGGTAATCGCGACGGAATCCGCCGCCGTCCGTTCGCAGGCGCTTGCGGGCCTGCCTGGCAAACGTCTTGAGAGACTGGGGGGTGTGATGGTCGGCCCGACCCGCTCGTGCGCGCCCAGAGCGCGCTCCGCGTCGGCGTGGGCTTGATCGCGGGTGGCCTTCAGTTCGGCAACGCGGCCTTTCAGCTGGGGTCGGCGAGATCGGCGACGCCGTTCTCGATGGCGTCGTAAAGCCGGCGGAGTTTGACGTCGACTTCGGTCACGCGCTTGCGCAATTCGGCGATATGCGTCGCGCGGCGCTCGGCGGGCCCCTCCCGTCGATTGAGGAACGGAGGACAGGATTTCCTCGAGCCGAGCGGGCTGCAGCAACCGGCGCTCGATGTGGTCCGCGACCAGCGCATCGAGCTTTTCCATCGGGACCGTGCGGCCCTTGCAGCCGGTCTTGCCCTGCCGAGCCTTGGTGGAGGGTCGGGCCGCTCACGATGCGCGGCGCGGTGAGCGCGGGGTTGCGGAACTTGAGCAGCGCCTGCACCGCGTCGAACTCGGCCGCATCGATGATCGCTGGCACCGCCATCTCGACGACCTCGGCGCTCTAGTCCAGCGGTGTGAAGCCCGTGGCCGCGACCGTCGCCGCCCACATCTCGCGATCCGACTTGATCATTTGGACAAATTCGGTAGGGGTGCACCCCGCCGCGTCGAACGCCTGCCTTGTGAAGCTCGATTTGAGGGCGTCGGTCTCCAGGCTCTTGCGCACCGCGGCATTGAGGCCGACGACGACCTCATTCGGCGTGCCGACAGGTACGAACAAGCCGAACCATTCGATGCCCTCCATGGCCGGATAGCCCGCTTCGCGTGCCGTCGGCACATCCGGCAAGATGGCGCTGCGTTTGGGTGCCGTTGTCGCCAGCGCGCGCAGACGGCCAGCCTGGACGTGGGGAAGAACGTTGGAGACCACATTCAGGGCGGCGGCAATCTGGCCCGCCAACAGGTCCTGCACGACGGGCGGGCCGCCCTTGTAGGGCACGTGCGTCATTGGCACGCCAGCTGACCGAGCCAAGCTCGCCGCCATGAAGTGCGGACGTGTTCCCTCTCCAGGGGAACCGTAGTTGGCAAGCTTGGGGTTCGCGCGGCACCAGGCGACGAAGTCGGCGACTGTCTTTACGTTGGCAGGCACCAGCGAACCGACGCTCAACAGGAATTGCACCGTGCACACGGTCGACACCGGCGTGAAGTCGCGCAGCGCGTCGTATCCCAACTTGGCGTAGACGTAGGGAAAGAGCGCCACTTGATCGCCGGGGGTTAACGTCATCGCCGATCCGTCGCGCTCTGCGCCCTTCAACCCCTCCAGTGGCAGGCGCCCGCCCGCGCCGGGGCGATTGTCGACGATCAACGAAGGTGCATACCCCTTCATGTGTTCTGCCAGTAGGCGTGCGACCAGATCGGGCGACGAACCGGCAGGGAAGCCCACCATGATGCGAGCATTGCGGCTAATGACGTTGGCTTGGCCTGAGGCAGCGAGTGCAAACAGTCCTGTTGGGACGGCAGCGGCACTCGACAGGGCAACGAAGTGACGACGGCTAGGCATAGCCCACTTCCTTGTTGATCAGCTCTGCGCTTGCCTTGGATGCAAGTCCACCCAGCGCGCAGAGCCCCGCCGATGCTCCGAGAAAACCACGACGATCCATGATTGCGACCTCGTGCTGACTCTCTGCGCGAGCCCTCGTCTCCCCGCGCGCCATTGCGCCTCGCGTGGGGCCGAGCTTGAGAGCTCCTCATTTCACGTTTGCAAGCTACCGCGCCAGGCTATAAATGGAATTCTCTATTTCGTTCTATCGATATAACCGGGCACATATGTCCAGGCGGATCGATTGGGAAGGCCAGGTCGGCCGGCAACTCCGGCTGCGTGACCTTCATGCCTTCTTCACGGTCGTGCACTGTCGAAGCATGGCGAAGGCAGCCTTACAACTCGGTGTCTCCCAGCCTGCAGTGTCGAAGATCATTGCTGATCTCGAGCATGCGCTCGGCGTTCGGCTTCTCGACCGGAGCCCGCAGGGCGTCGAGCCCACTGTCTTCGGGTATGCCTTGCTCAAACGCGGAATGGCAGCCTTCGATGAGCTTAAACAAGGCATCAGAGACATCGAATTTTTGGCCGACCCGACAGCCGGCGAAGTGAAGATCGGCTGCCCTGGAAATATTTCGTCCACACTCATGCCGCGAATTGTAGAACAGTTCGTACAAAAAATTCCGCGCGTCCTGCTGCATGTCGACGCGGTCCAGGATCCCCAGAATCTTCCAGGATTACACGACCGAAAATACGATCTCTACCTGACGAATTTGCCGTTGCCGGAGCACCGCGTGCCGGAAGGCTTAAATGTGGAGTTTCTCTTCAGCGATCCGTTGGTCGTGGCAGCGGGCATGAAACATCGGTGGGCAAACCGCCGCAAGATCGACTTTGCCGAATTGGCCGAAGAGTCTTGGCTCCTGCCGAGGACCGACAGCTGGAACTACATCTGCATAGCAGATGCGTTTCGAACCCGCGGGCTGCCTGGGCCGAAAATCGGCCTATGGAGCAACGACGCCCTGCTGCGCACTCACCTGCTGGCCAAAGGCCAGTTTGTGACGGCCATCGGGAAGTTGAATGCGGCATGGTATGGCTTGAAAGCCTTGCCGATCGATCTACCCGTTCAACCATGGCCTGTAGTCATTGCCACGCTAAAGGGTCGAACCTTGAGCCCGGTTGTGGAACTCTTCATTGAATTCGTGCGGGATTTCACGAAGCCAATGCGACAGGCTCATAAGACCACCTCGCGCGGGACCTTCCAAGGTTCAGGACCGCCTCCTCAATCGCTTTCTGACCCATCAGGTCGATTCCGGGATTGAGCGACTGGGCGCTATCAAAGGATAACCGAAATCGGGACACAGCCGCCGATAGGCGTAGCGCAAGATCGCAGGCCGTCGCAGACTTGCCGATTGGAGCGCGCGGCGGGTCGCCGCTTCATAGCGCCCCGGCGAACGAGTAGTGCCCATCTTCATCGACCGTGGCACGCCATACTCCCAGGACATCCGCCATCGGCTTCTCTTGAGGTTTCGACCGGCCGGGAGATGGCGCCAGGGCGTCGCCCTCTAGCGATCATCCTGTCGGCGGCGCGACTCCTTCCGGTCCCGCTCCCCGCGGGCGGCGGCGCGCCAGGCGCGCCAGGCGAGGACCGCCGCCGCCACCATGGCCAGCGAGGCCAGGGCGTAGGTCATGGGATCGGAGTCGCCGACGATCATCATCGTGCCTCAGTGCTGCGTTCCCGGAGGCTGGCTGATGCGGTCGATGGCGGCAATGCCCAGCGCCGACAGCACGAACAGCGCGTGGATCACCACCTGCCACATCACGCCGGTCTCGGAGTAGGCGGTGCGCTCGCTGCCGAGGTTGCCGGCCTCGATGAAGGTGCGCAGCAGATGGATCGACGAGATGCCGACGATCGCCATGGCGAGCTTGATCTTGAGCACGCTGGCATTGACGTGGCTGAGCCACTCCGGCTGGTCGGGATGCTTGTTGAGCTGCATGCGCGAGACGAAGGTCTCGTAGCCGCCGACGATCACCATGATCAGGAGGTTGGAGATCATCACCACGTCGATCAAGCCCAGCACGATCAGCATGATCTGCTGCTCGCTGAGCGACAGGCTCTTCTCCACCAGATGGAGCAGCTCCTTGAGGAACAGGATCACATAGACCACCTGCGCCACGATCAGCCCGAGATAGAGCGGCAGCTGCAGCCAGCGCGAGGCGAAGATCAGCTTCGGCAGCGGCCGGAGGTCGCGTCGGGGATCGGAGCCCGGCGTCGGCGCGGTCGTCGTCGACATATTTTGTTCATCTCCCTGCTTTGAGCGTCATCGCACAGGAAGTGAAATGGGTTGGCAACTTCTTTGTTCAAGCGGCGTTATTGTTCCCGGAGCACGGCTCCACCCGACCTCGAGCCGCGGATGTACCGGTGGAGGTCGCGCGAGGCCCGCCCGAGGTGATCGGTGCGGGCCTTCTGGTCTTTGCGGAGGGCATTCGACATGGCGGACGGCCCAATGGCGAAAGGCAACTATCGCGGCCGCATCCTGCGGCCGATCCCGTACGACGACGGCTCGGGCACGCGCCAGGTGGCACCGGTCGGGGCCTACGAGATCGCCGAGCGCGGCGAGCACCTGCAGTTCTTCGGCGAGGGCCTTGACCTCTTCAACATGCCGCGCAAGCACGCGCTGCAGCACCACAAGGTCGGCCACCTCGAGATCGAGGACTGGGAGAGCTAGCCCGCCCAGCGCCGGTCGGCGCGCAGGGACGAGTCCTGCGGCACGAACAGCAGGTCGAGCTGCGCGGTGGCGTCGTCGAGCGGCCGCCGCTTCAGCCCCAGCACGTCGGCGACGACGAAGCCGTGCTCGCGCATGAAGGCCACCACGTCGGCGACCTCGGGACCGCCCTTGACGGTGGCGATGGTGCTGGTCTCGACGATCACCGCGTCGAGCTCGGCGATCCGCCCGGTCATGCCGCGCAGCACGATCATTTCCGCGCCCTGCACGTCGATCTTGGCCAGCGCCGGTCCTTCGATGTGCGGGAACAGCGTGTCGAAGCGGCTCATCGGCACCGTCTCGAAGCGCAGGAAGTCGCGCTCGCCGACCTCCTCCAGCAGGGTCGAGCCCTGGATGTCGGCGCGAATCTCGAATCTCGCCTCGCCGTCGCGGTCGCCCAGCGCCAGCGGATGGATCTGGCAGGAGAGCGAGCGCGCGATGCGCTGCAGGTGCGGCTGCGACTCGGGCGTCGGCTCGATCAGGTGATAGAAGGCGTCGGGGAAAAGCTGGTAGAGGCCGAAGGTGCCGAAGCCGACGCCGACATCGAACACGGTGACCGGCGCGAAGCCCCGGTTCTTCAGCGCGCCCAGCGAGCGCTGCCAACTGAGCCGCGGCGTGCGCAGGGGAATCCACGGCTCAAACGGCCGCAACGCGTTCTTGAGGTTTTCAAGCACGTCCATGCCCTAAGAATGGCGACGATTGCCGCGGCGTGCGGTGATCAAGATGTGGCTGTGTGAATGGCGTGCCAGATGTGTGACGGCGTGGCCGGCCCGTCGAAATTCTTGACGCCGAGCGGCGCCAGCGCGTCGAGGATGGCGTTGGCGATCGCCGGAAAGGCGGCGATCGCGCCGGCCTCGCCGCAGCCCTTCACGCCCAGCGGATTGGTGGTGCAGCGCGTGTTGTTGAAGCCGAGGTCGAACGACGGCAGGTCGTCGGCGCGCGGCATGGCGTAGTCCATGAAGGTGCCGGCCACCATCTGGCCCGAGTCGGCATCGTAGGTGCTGTGCTCCAGCAGCGCCTGGCCGATGCCCTGCGCCATCGCGCCGTGCGCCTGGCCCGCGACGACCATCGGATTGACCAGCACGCCGTAGTCGTCGACGCCGCTGTAGCGTTCGAGGGTGACGCGGCCGGTCTCGGGGTCGACCTCGACCTCGACGACGTGCGTGCCGTTGGGGAAGGTGAGGTGCTCGCGTTTCCAGAAGTGATAGGTGTCGAGGGGCTTGCCTTTCTCGCGCCCGAACGCAGCGACCTCGAGGAGGCCGACCGCGCGGTCGGTGCCGGAGACCACGAAGCGGCCATCCTCGAAGCGGATGTCGGCCTCGCTCGCCTCGAGGATGTCGGCGGCGAGCGCCGTGCCCTTCTGGATGATCTCGTCCGAGGCGCGCCACATCGCGGTGCCGCCCATGTAGGTGGCGCGCGAGCTGCCATGGCCGCCGCCGGTGGCGATCAGGTCGGTGTCGCCCTGGCGGAGCTTGATCTGCTCGTTGGGCACGCCGAGCCGCGTCGCCAGGATCTGCGGGAAGGTGGTCTCGTGGCCTTGCCCGATATGCTGCGTGCCGGTGATCAGCGAGACCGTGCCGTCGGTCTCGAAGCGGATGTCGACATTCTCCTCCGGCGAGCCGCCGGTGCCCTTGATGTGATAGGCGAAGCCCAGCCCGCGCCGCAGGCCGCGCGATTCGCTTTCCTGGCGGCGCGCGGCGAAGCCCGCGATGTCGGCGTGGGTCAGCGCCTTGTCCATCGTCTCGGGAAAGGCGCCGCTGTCGACCTCGAAGCCGAACGAGTTGGTCATCGGCATCTCGCTCGCCGGCACCATGTTGCGCCGCCGCAGCTCGGCGCGGTCGAAGCCGAACCTGAGCGCCGCGGCATCGATCAGACGCTCCAGGATGTTGACCGTCTCGGCAAACCCCGGCCCCCGCATCACGCCGATCGGCGTGGTGTTGGTCAGCACCACCCGGACATGCAGCGCGATCGACGGCAGGCGATAGACCGTGCCCTGCAGGTGAACGTACTGGTAGGTCGGCACGCCGCCGCCGACGCCCGCGAGATAGGCGCCGACATTGGCGAGGCTCGCGACCTTGAGCGCCAGGAACTTGCCGGACGCATCGAGCGCCAGCGAGGCGCTCGCCTGCATGTCGCGCGACGGGTGGTCGGCCAGGAAGACCTCGCTGCGGGTGGCGATCCATTTGACCGGTCGGCCGACCTTGCGCGCCGCCCAGGCGGCCAGGATGTGCTCGGCATAGATGAAGTTCTTGGCGCCGAAGCCGCCGCCGACATCGGGCGCGATGAAGCGCACGTCCTTCGGCTCGACGCCGAGGCAGCGGGCGGCGTGGTTGCGGTTGATGTGGATGTTCTGGCTGGAGATATGCAGCGTGTAGCGGCCCTCGGCCGGATCGAACGTGCCGACCGAGCCGCGCGGCTCGATCGGGTTGGTGGTGACCCGATGGTTGTCGAGCTCCATCGTCACGACATGCGCGGCGCGCGCGAAGGCTGCGTCGGCGCCGGCCGCATCGCCGGTGCGCCAGTCCATGCAGACATTGCCCGGCACCTCGGGCGACAGCAGCGGCGCAGCGGCGGCGACGGCGGCCTTCGCGGTGGTCACCGCGGGCAGCGCCTCGTAGTCGATCTCGACGAGCTCTGATGCATCGAGCGCCTGGGCCAGCGTCTCGGCTACCACCATCGCCACCGTCTCGCCCATGAAGCGGACCTTGTTGGCTGCGAGCAGCGGCTGCTCGTCGAAGAGGAAGCGCTCGCCGGTCTGGACGTTGGCCTCGGCATAGGGCCTGAGCCACTTCAGCCCGTCGGCCGTTGCGTCCGCGGCGGTCAGCACCGCCAGCACGCCGGGCGCCGTCTTCGCCGCGCGCGCGTCGATCGCCCGGATGCGCGCATGGGCGTGCGGCGAGCGCACGAACACCGCACGGCTGAGGCCGTCGAACTTCAGGTCGTCGACGTAGGCGCCGCGTCCTGTGACGAAACGGGCATCCTCCCGACGCCGCGGCGAATCGCCGATCACCGACCTGTTCATCCCGCGAGTCTCGCGTGGTGGACCGGCCGGAGGCAAGCCCCGCGATTTCGTGCCAGACTGTCGACATGACCAGCCATTACGAAGTCATTGTCATCGGCGCGGGCGTGGCCGGCATCTACCAGATCAAGCGCCTGGCCGATCTCGGCGTCGAGGCCACGGTTCTCGAGGCCGGCGGCGATCTGGGCGGCACCTGGTACTGGAACCGTTATCCCGGCGCGCGCTTCGATTCGGAGAGCTACACCTACGGCTACTCCTTCTCGCGCGAGCTGCTGGACGAATGGCGCTGGAAGGAGAAATTCTCCGGCCAGCCCGAGAACCTGCGCTATCTCAACCACGTCGCCGACAAGTTCGGCCTGCGCAAATACATGCAGTTCAACTGTCGGGTCGATGCCGCCCGCTACGACGAGGCCCGGAACCTGTGGCACGTGCAGGTGTCTGACGGCCGCGCGCTCACCTGCCGCTTCCTGGTCCTGACGCTCGGCCTGCTGTCGATCCCGACCCTGCCCCGGCTCGAAGGCATGGGCAGCTTCAAGGGCCGCTCGTTCCACACCTTCCACTGGCCGCACGAGCCGGTCGACATGGCGGGCAAGCGCGTCGCGGTGGTCGGCACCGGCGCGACCGGCATCCAGGTGATCGGCGAGATCGCCGACAAGGTGGGCGAGCTGACGGTGTTCCAGCGCCGGCCGAACTGGAGCGCGCCGCTCAACAACGGCCCGATCTCGGACGCGGACATGGCCGATCTCCGCCGGCGCTACGACGAGATCTTCGCCACCTGCGCCCGCACGCCCGGCGGCTTCGAGCACGAGCCCGACCGGCGCGGCTTCTACGAGGTCTCGCGCGAGGAGCGGCTGGCGCTGTGGGACGAGCTGTATGACGGGCCAGGCTTCGGCATCTGGCTGGCGAACTTCCGCGAGATCTTCACCGACGAGAAGGCCAACGCCGAGTTCTCGGAATACATCGCGGACCGCATCCGCAGGCGGGTCAAGGACCCCGCGGTCGCCGAGAAGCTGATCCCGCGCGACCACGGCTTCGGCGTGCAGCGCGTGCCGATGGAGACCAACTACTTCGAGGCCTACAACCGGCCCAACGTGCACCTGATCGATCTCGGCGAGACGCCGCTGGTGCGAGAGACCGAGACGGGGCTCAGGACCACTGAGGACGGGGGCGAGCGCGACTACGAGTTCGACATCATCGTCTACGCCACCGGCTTCGACGCCATCACCGGCGCGTTCGACAAGATCGACATCGAGGGCGTGGGCGGCATGAAGCTGGCCGACAAGTGGCGCACCACCATCTCGACCTTCCTCGGCATGATGGTGCACGGCTTCCCCAACCTGCTGATGCCGTCGGGCCCGCAAAGCGGCTCAGCGTCGACCAACTATCCGCGCGGCATCGAGACCGGCGTGAACTGGTGCACCGATTTCCTGGAGCATGTCTGGGCGAAGGGCTACACGCGCTTCGAAGCGACCGAGGCGGTCGAGAAGCGCTGGACCGACCACGTCACCGGCATGTATGCCATGATGCTGATGCGCAGGGCCAAGTCGTGGTTCACCGGCTACAACTCCAACGTCCCGGGCCACGAGCAGGGCACCATCCGCTACCTGGTCTACAACGGCGGCTCGCCCAAGTACGTCGGCATCATCAACTCCGTCGCCGCCAAGGGCTACGAGGGCGTTACGCTGGGCGCGAGCGCGCCACCAGGCAACCCTCCCCATTCATATGGGGAGGTGTCGCGGTAATCCGCGACGGAGGGGTCATAGGCAACAGGCTCGGTGGGGCTGATGACGCTCCGTCAGCGTAAGACGCCGACACCTTGTGTCTTGGAATGGGTGCAGACTGCGGTCGCCAGAGGATCGGCTCGCACCCGATCCTCTGGCGCGGCAGGAGAGCCCGTCTGGCACCAAGACTGCACGTCGTTGGGGAGCTTGGGCCCCGGCCGTTGTCTTCGCAAACCC
>NZ_JAFKJN010000042.1 GCF_017305915.1 Reyranella sp. | reverse complement strand
GGCACCATCGGCAGCCAGTATGTCGAGCGCAACGTCAACTACGGCATCCCCAACAACGACTATTGGGACTGGCAGCTCGGCGCAACCGTCACCGTCTACGGCGTCGACCTGACGCTGGCCTATATCGGCACCAACATCGACCAGGCCGGCTGCCTCAATACCCTCAACTGCGAGGACCGCGTCGTCTTCTCCGTCAGCAAGACGTTCTAGGACTTCTTGGAGGGCCGGGCGGCTCACTTGCCGCCCGGCCCTTCGGCTGCCATGTAGGGCGCATGTCGCCCGGGTCCGACAGCCAGCGCTTCGACATCGCCGTCATCGGTGCCGGCTTGAACGGCAGCCTGCTGGCGCTGGCCGCGGGCGAGTCGGGCCTGCACACGGCGCTGGTCGACCGGGTGCCGCTGCAATCGCTGACCGAGGCGGGCTTCGACGGCCGCACCACCGCGATCGCCAACACCAGCCAGAAGCTGTTCAAGGCGCTGGGCGTGTGGGGCGACCTCGCGAGCCGCGCCGAGCCGATCCTCGACATCCGCATCTCCGACGCCGGCCACGACGGCCGCGCCAGCCCGCTCTTCCTGCACTTCGACCATCGCGAAGCGGCCGAAGACGAGCACGATGCCGCGCCGATGGGCTGGATCGTCGAGAACCGCTTCCTGCGTGCCGCGCTGCTGCGCCGCTTGCAGGCCTGCCCCAAGGTCGAGCTGGTGGCGCCCGACGAGGCACTCGACACGGCGCGCAGCCCCGACAAGGTCATGATCGCGCTGAAGAGCGGCCGCAGCATCGCGGCGCGTCTCGTCGCCTCGGCCGAGGGCCGCTTCGGCACCATGCGCGAGGATGCGGGCATCGGCGCGCGCGCCTGGTCGTACGATCAGATCGCGATCGTGCTGGTGGCACGCCATGAGCAGCCGCATCGCGGCGTGGCGCAGGAGAAGTTCCTGCCCGGCGGGCCGTTCGCCATCCTGCCGATGACCGACAGCGAGCCAAGTGACGGGAAAGGGGGCGAGCATCGCTCCTCGATCGTCTGGACGGAGAAGGCGAGCATCGCCAAGCGCCTGCTCGAGCTCGACGCGCCGCGCTTCCAGGCCGAGTTCGCGCGCCGCTTCGGCGACCATCTCGGTCCCGTCGAGCCGGTCGGCCCGCGCTGGTGGTTCCCGCTGGGCCTGGTCCATGCCGAGCGCTACGTCGACGAGCGCATGGTGCTGGTCGGCGACGCCGCGCACGGCATCCATCCGATCGCGGGCCAGGGCTACAATCTCGGCGTCCGCGACGTCGCCGCATTGGTCGAGGTGCTGGTCGATGCCAAGCGGCTCGGTCTCGACATCGGGGCATCGGACACGCTCGAGCGCTATGCAAGCTGGCGGCGCACCGACAACCTCACGATGGTCGCCGCGACCGACATCCTGAACCGGCTGTTCTCCAACGACATCAAGCCGCTCAGGCTGGTGCGCGACATCGGCCTCGCCGCCGTGCACCGCGTGCCGCCGCTGCGCCGCTTCTTCGCCCGCCACGCCATGGGCCTGTCCGGCGATCTCCCGAAGCTGATCCGCGGCGAGCGGCCGTAATCTCTTAGGGCCGATGAATCTACCGCGGAAGTCCAAGCACCCAGTCGGTCGTCACCTTCGCAGCGGCCATCGGCGTCTCGAAGTGGCTGGCGCCGTTGGTCACGTACCGGCTGTACGGGTTCTTGGCGGCAGGCTTGTAGATCGGCCCTTCGGCGCGGTCGTGCATCGGGTCCTTCTCGCCGACCACCATCAGCAGCGGCGTCGAGGCGGGCAGACGCGGCGCTTCATGGGGCATCGAGGCGAGGCCGGCCGGGTTCTGCCACGAGTAATAGACCGCCGCGCGCACCGACATGGTGATGTTCGAACCCTGGTTGGCGTCGCTGCCGGTCATCGTCTCCTTGCCCTTGCCCTGCTCGACCAGCGCGCGGGCGTGGTCGATGTCCTTGCGCGCCTTGTCGTTGCTACGATAGCGGCCGGCCGGATTGTGACCCGGCGCGAGCATCACCAGACCCGCGAGATTGCCGCGCTCGACGGCATAGGCGAGGCCGACGCAGGCGCCGAGGCTGTGGCCGATCACGACGATGCGCGTCGCGCCCTGCGCGCGCAGTTGCGCGGCGTAGCCGTCGAGTTGGGTCAGCGCCTCCTCGACCGTGACGTTGATGGTCTCCCAGGCACCGCGGCCCCACGGCGCCGCCGGCTGGACCACCTTGTGCCCCGCCGCCTGCAGGTTCGAGGCGATCACGCTCAGGCCCTGGTTGCCGGTCGGCGTGCCTTGCTTGCCATGCAGGATGATGACGCCAAGCTTGTCCTGTGCCAGCGCGCTTGCCGAAAGAGCCAGGTACGCCATCACACACGCCACAAGGGTCGCGAAAACGCGCCGGATCATGTGCCGCCTCCTCCCTGAAGCGGCTTCATGGTAGCGCCCCGGCCAAGGATGCACACGCGCTTCGGCCGTCATCGACGCACGGTCTTGCCTCCACCGGTCACGACCACTGCAGCCGCGATGAGATCGACCGCCGCGGCCAGCAGCAGCGGCACGCGATAGCCGGCGAAGGCGTCGTGCAGCAGGCCGTAGAAGCTCGGGCCGAGGCCGGTCGCGAGCTGGATGATGCAGGAGGCGATGCCGTAGACCGCGCCGAAGGACGCCGCGCCGAATTCGCGGCGCACGATGATCGGCGACAGCGTCGTGATGTTGCCGATGGTCAGGCCCATCAGCACGCTGCCGGCCACCAGCACCGCCGGTCCCGGAACCAAGGCCTGCATCGCCAGCGATCCGGCGGCAATCACCATCATGACCGAGGCGGTGAGGCGTGCGCTGATCTGGTCGGCGAAGCGCGCCAGCATCAAGCGGCTGCACAGCGCCGTGATCGCCGTCGCCGCGACGGTGGCCGACGTGCTGCCCGCCCCGAGCATCGGCGACAGCAGGGTCACCTGATGCGTGACGAAGCCCACCTGCACCATCATGCCGATGCCGAAGCCCAGGGTGACACTGCGCAGCGCGGCGGTGCGCAGCGCGTCGCGCCGATTCCACAGCGGCGCCGCGCCGGTCGTCGCCACGCGTGCGGCCGCGGCACCGTCGGGGAACAGGCCGAGATCCTGCGGCCGACGCTTCATCACGAACAGCGCAAGCGGCACCAGCACGACGAACGATGCGATGGCGGCGACCGCTGTGGTTGCCGGGAAGCCCGCACGGTCGATGCCGAACAGCAAGACCGGCGTGCCCGCCATGCCGCCGACGCTGGCGCCCAGCGACGCGATCGACACGGCGCGGCCCTGGAAGCGCTCGAACCACGGCGCGAGCGTGGTCGCCACCGCCGTCGTCGACAGGCAGGCCCAGCCGATGCCCATCACCAGGAACACCGCATAGGCCTGCCAGGGCGCCGTCACGTGGCCGATCGCGGCGACGCCCAGCGCGAGCGCCGTTCCGCCCAGCGTGAAGATCGGCCGCGGGCCGGCGCGACCGATCACGCTGCCGACCGGGATCAGCAGCAGCGCGCTGGTGACGTAGAACACCGTGATCGCGCCCGAGACCAGGCCGGTCGGCCAGCCGCGCGATTCGACCAGCGCATGCAGATAGACGCCGGCACCGAACAGGCCGAGCGCATTGGCGAATACGGCGGCGATCAGGCACACGCCGACGATGCGCCAGCCGTAGAAGAGCCGGGACATCGGCCCTGCTAGCACGGACCGGCCCCGGGACTGTTCGGCCGCGGCCGAAGGAAGCTCGGAGTTGCGCGCCCCCGGCGAAGCCCCTATCTCAAGGGCCAAATTTCGAGGATTCCCATGGCCCCTTCCGCTGCACCGGCCCAAGTTCCCGTCACCGTGCTCACCGGCTATCTCGGTGCCGGAAAGACCACGCTGCTCAACCGGATTCTGAGCGAGCAGCACGGCAAGAAGTACGCCGTGATCGTCAACGAGTTCGGCGAGCTCGGCGTCGACAACGACCTCGTGGTGAACGCCGACGAGGAAGTCTTCGAGATGAACAACGGCTGCATCTGCTGCACCGTGCGCGGCGACCTGATCCGCATCATCGAAGGCCTGATGAAGCGCAAGGACAAGTTCGACGGCATCCTGGTCGAGACCACCGGCCTCGCCGATCCCGGCCCGGTGGCGCAGACCTTCTTCACCGACGACGACGTCAAGGCGCGGACCCGGCTCGATGCCATCGTGACGGTGGTCGACGCCAAGCATTTCCTCGGCCAGCTCGAGCAGGGCGACGAGGCGGAGGAGCAGGTCGCCTTCGCCGATGTGATCCTGCTCAACAAGACCGACCTGGTGAGCGAGGACGACCTCGCGAAGGTCGAGGCCAAGATCACGTCGATCAACCGCTACGCCCGCATCCATCGCACCCAGAAGAGCAAGATCGAGCTCGACGCCATCCTCGACAAGGGCGCGTTCGATCTGAAGCGCATTCTCGAGTTCGAGCCCGACTTCCTGCATCACGGCCACGACCACGACCATGGCGACGAGGTGGCGAGCCTCAGCTTCAGCAGCGACCGGCCGGTCGATCCCGACAAGTTCCAGAAGTGGATGGGCGCGCTGCTGCAGCTCAGGGGCCAGGACATCCTGCGCAGCAAGGGCATCCTGGCGATCGACGGCGCGCCCCGCCGCTACGTCTTCCAGGGCGTGCACATGATGATGGACGCCGACTGGGGCACGCCGTGGAAGGAGGGCGAGAAGCGCTCGAGCAAGCTCGTTTTCATCGGCCGCAGCCTCGACGCCGAGAACCTGAAGCGCGGCTTCGAAGACTGCCTGAAGTGAGCAAGATCGATCTCGGCAATCCGGAGTGGCGGTCGCGGCTGCCGTCCTCCCGCGCGGTCGCGGCCGACGCACCGGCTGCCGCCTGCGCCTTCAGCCGTGACGGCAAGACGGTCGCCTTCGCATTGGGCGACGGCCGCGTGCGCCTGTTGCCGGCAGACGTGACGGAAGTCGCCGGCGCGGCGCCGGAATCTGCCCACAAAGGCGCGGTGCTGTCGCTGATCGCCGATCCGATGGGCGACGGCTTCCTGAGCGGCGGCGACGACGGCCGCCTGCTGCGCATCGCGCCCGACGGCGGCACCACCGAGATCGTCAACCAGAAGGGCAAGTGGATCGACAAGCTCGCCGCCCATCGCAGCAACGGCACCTTCGCGGCCTCGGTCGGCAAGATGGCGGTGGTGGTCGACAAGGCGGGCGAGGTCCGCGAGTTCGGGCCGCACCCGAGCACGGTCGCGGCGATCGACTTCAGCAAGGACGGCAGCCGCATCGCCGCCGCGCATTACGGCGGCATCACCGTGTGGAGCATCGGCCAGGTGACCCTGCCGCCGCGCAAGCTCGGCTGGCAGGGCAGCCATGTCGCGCTGAAGTGGAGCACCGACGGCAAGTTCATCGCCACCGGCACGCAGGAGAACGACATCCATGTCTGGCGCGTCGCCCAGTCGAGCGACATGCGCATGCAGGGCTATCCCGCCAAGGTGAAGTCGCTGTCGTGGTCGGCCGATGCGCGCTGGCTCTACACCTCGGCGCAGCCGGTCTTCACTGCCTGGCCGTTCGCCGGCAAGGGCCCCGAAGGCAAGCCGCCGCTGCAGTTCGGCGACGAGGGCGCCGGCCTGATCACCGTGGTCGCCGCGCACCCCGCGGCGGAATTCGTGGTCGGCGGCTACGATTCGGGCGAGCTGCAGCTCGGCGACATCAAGACCCGCCGCTCGGCGGTGCTGAAGATGGCCGACGGCGCGGCGGTGAGCTGCCTCGCCTGGTCGCCCGACGGCTTCGCTCTCGCCGCCGGCAACGACAACGGCGACCTGCTGGTGATCGACCTCAGGCGGTGAGCCATGCACGAGACCTGGTCGATCTCGGCGCTCTTGGCGGCGGCCTTCACCGAGCTGCAGGACGACGATTTCGATAGCCCCTGCCCGGCGACCGTCGAGTTGCAAGGCCGCGGCACGCGCGAGGTGCTGGGCACGGCCCTGACCCTCTGCGGCTCACTCGATTCTGGATGGCGATCGGTTGCCGCCTGCGTCCTGGGCCAGCCCGGCACGCCCGAGGGACCTTCCCGGAGGAATGCTGCGACGCCCTGATCGCCCTGCTGCACGATTCCGACGAAGACGTGCTGATCACTGCCCTCTATGGCCTCGGCCATCTCGGCAATCACCGTTGCGATCCGCATCTGCTGCCGTTCGAAACCCATCCGGAACCGACGATCCGCAAGGGCGTGGCCTTTTCACTGCTGGGCACGACGCTTCCGGAGGCGGTTCCAGTGCTGCTTCGGCTGATGGATGATCCCCATGACGGAGCGCGCGATTGGGCGACGACGACGCTCGGCGCGGCAACCCTCTTCGACACCCCCGAAATCCGCGCGGCGCTGCTCAAGCGTGCGATGTCGGACAACGATGCCATGACGCGGGGCGAGGCGCTGCATGGTCTTACATGGCGCGGCGACCGGCGGGCCGTGCCGCTGCTGCTCGCCGAGCTGGCCGGCGACGAGCACGCCTACTACTTCGAGGATGCGGCCAGGACCTATTCTCGGCGTCGACGACAGCGATGAGAGGCCGGTGGAGGACCTCGTTGCCGGCCTGCGCGCGGACCGCCACTAGCCGCTGCGGCCGACCAGCAGGCGGTTGCTCATGAAGCAGAGCAAACCGGCCACACCCATCGCCGTCGTCATGGGCACGGTACTGCCGGCGAAGGCCTGACCGACGATCGTGCCGAACAGCGCGCCCAGGCCGAACTGCATCACCCCCATCAGCGACGAGGCGGTGCCCGCCATGTGCGGGTAGCGCTGCAGCGCCAGCGCCATGGCGTTGGCGCCGACGAAGCTGTTGGCGGCGATCTGCAGCACGAACAGCGGCAGGAACGGCCACAGGCCGATCGCGCCGGTGCGCGCCTCGATCAGGCCCATCACCAGCATCGCCGGCCCGGCGAGGGCCGGCACGATGACGGCCCGACGCAGCATGCGGTCGGCGCCGACCCTCGGCACGAAGCGCGCGTTGGCCAGGCTGCCGGCCGTCAGGAACACCACCTGGACGGCGAAGATCACGCCGTAGAGGCGCGGCGCGATGCCGTAGCGCTCGATGAACACGAACGGCGAGCCCGACAGGAAGGAGAATAGCGCGGCGAACTGGAAGCCGCCGGTCAGTGCGTAGCCCATGAAGGCGCGATGCCGCACCAGCTCGCCGTAGCGCTTCAGCACCGCGCCGAGATGCAGCGGCTGGCGATACTCCGGCCGCAGGGTTTCGGGCAGGCGGATATACGCCAGCGTCCAGGCGATGACGCCGATACCCGCCAGCACCCAGAAGATCGCGCGCCAGCCGAAGAACCACAGCACCTGGCCGCCGATCAGCGGCGCCAGCATCGGCGCGATCGAGCTGCAGGCGTGCATCAGCGACATCGCCCGCGCCGCCTGGTCCTTCTCGGCCAGATCGCGGACCATGGTGCGGGCCAGCACCACGCCGCCGCACGCCGCCAGCCCCTGCAGCAGGCGCAGCGCCACGAGGTGGCCCGCTTCGGCGGCGAAGGCGCAGCCGATGCTGGCGAGGATGTAGCTCGCGAGCCCGGTGAGGATCACCGGGCGGCGGCCGAAGCGGTCGCCCGACGGCCCGTAGAAGATCTGGCCGAAGCCGAAGGCGAGCAGGAAGGCCGACAGCGTGAGCTGGATGTCGCCGGCGCTGGCCCTGAGCTCGGTCGCGATCACCGGCAGCGCCGGCAGGTACATGTCGATGCTGAGCGGCGTGAAGGCCGACAGCAGCGCCAGCAGGCCGAGCAGGGTCGGCGTCAGTCGCGGCATCAACCGCGCTTGCCGACGAGCAACCAGTTGCTGACGAGGCAGAGGATGCCGGCGATGCCCATGGCGGTGGTCATGGGGGCAATCGTGCCATCGAAGGTCTGGCCGACGATAGCGCCGAATACCGCGCCGAGGCCGAATTGCATGACGCCCATCAGCGACGAGGCGGTGCCCGCCATATGCGGGTAGCGCTGCAGCGCCATCGCCATGGCGTTGGGGCCGATCAGGCTGATGGTGGCGATCTGCGGCCCGAAGCAGAGCAGGAACGGCCACATGCCGATGGTGCCGTAGCGTGCCTCGATCAGGCCGAGGATGAGCGCGGCCGACCCCGAGATCGCCGGCACGATCACGGCGTAGCGCAGGATGGTGCCGGCCCCGAAAACGCGCACGAATCTGGCGTTGAGCAGGCTGCCGATGGTCATGAACACGATCATGCCGCCGAAGATCAGGCCGTAGTCGCGCGGCGCCACGCCATACCTCTCGATGAAGACGAAGGGCGAGCCCGAGAGGAACGACAGCAGGGCGGAGAACATGAAGGAGGTGGTGAAGGCGTAGCCCATAAAGGCGCGATGCCGCAGCAGCTCGCCGAAGCGCTTGAGGATCGAGGTCAGGACCAGCGGCTGGCGGTATTCGGGTCGCAGCGTCTCGGGCAGGCGGAAATACGCCGCCACGAGAGCGAATACGCCGATCCCCGCCAGGGTCCAGAAGATCGCACGCCAGCCCAGGAACCACAGGATCTGGCCGCCGATCAGCGGCGCCAGCATCGGCGCGATCGAGGTGCAGGCCATCATCAGCGACATGGCGCGCGCCGCCTGGTCCTTCTCGGCGAGGTCGCGCACCATGGTGCGGGCCAGCACCACGCCGCCGCAGGCCGACAGGCCCTGCAGGAAGCGCAGCAGCACCAGATGCCCCGCTTCCGCGGCGAAGGCGCAGCCGATCGAGGCCACGACATAGATCGCGATGCCGCTCAGGATGACCGGCCGCCGGCCGAACCGGTCGCCCGCCGGACCGTAGAAGATCTGGCCGAAGCCGAAGGCGATCATGAAGGCCGAGAGGGTGAGCTGGATATCGCCGACCGTGCCGTGCAGATCGACGGCGATCACCGGCAAGGCCGGCAGGTACATATCGATGGAAAGCGGCGTGAACGACGACAGCAGCGCCAGCACCGCCAGCAGCATGGGCGTCAGGGTCGGGCGGGTCTTTGTGGAGGGCGGCTCGGCGGTCGTGGTCATCGGTGTACGTATCACCCATGCTATAAGCGGACCATGAGTCTGCCCGACATGACGGAAATGCAGATCAGACGGTACGCACGGCATATCGTGCTGGCCGAGATCGGCGGCGTGGGCCAATCGCGTCTGATCGCGGCCAAGGTGCTGGTGCTGGGTGCCGGCGGGCTTGGCGCGCCCCTGCTGCAATATCTTGCCGCCGCGGGCATCGGCACCCTGGGCGTGGTCGACGACGATACGGTCGATCTCTCCAACCTGCAGCGCCAGGTCATCCATCGCACCGGCGACATCGGCGTGGCCAAGGTCGCGAGCGCCGCGCGGGCCCTGGCGGCGATCAATCCCGAGGTCGCCGTCCACGCACACAACGAGCGGCTGACGGCGGCCAACGCCGAGCGGCTGGTGGCGGAATACGACATCGTCGCCGACGGCAGCGACAACTTCGCCACCCGCTACCTGCTGAACGACACCTGCTATCGCCTCAGGAAGCCGCTGGTCGCTGCCGCGATCCTGCGCTTCGACGGCCAGATCTCGACCTACAAGGCATGGCACGGCGCGGGCCATCCCTGCCTGCGCTGCGTCTTCCCCGAGGCGCCGTCGGAGGATGCCGTGCCGAGCTGCGCGCAGGCGGGCGTGCTGGGCGCGCTCGCCGGCACCCTGGGCGCGCTGCAGGCGACAGAAGTGGTTAAGGAGATCCTGGGCGTCGGCCGCTCGCTCAGCGGCCGGCTCTTGACCTACGACGCGCTCGACGGCTCGTGGGAGGAGATGGCGATCGCCAAGCAGTCCAATTGCCCAACCTGTGGCCATTCATGAGGGGCGGGCACGCATGAGCGGCGGCCCCTCATGAGCGGCTTGTCGATCATCGTCCGCTCGGACAAGTACGAGGACGCGCACTATGCGCTGGCGATGGCGAGTGCTGCGCTCGCGATCAACCAGACCGCCGTCCTGTTCTTCACCATGGGCGGCCTGCGCGCGCTGATGACGCCGCCGCAGCTCCAGGACTGGGAGCGCGATGCCCTCAATCGCGAGCGCGGGGTGGGCGACTTCGAGACGCTGCTGCAAGCCTGCATCGAGCTTGGCGCTCGCTTCATCGTATGCGAGATGGGGTTGCGGTCCCTCGACATCGACCGCACGACCCTGCGCAGCGACGTTCCCTTCACCGTAGCCGGCATCGTGACGCTCCTGGAAGAAACCAGGCCCGGTATGCATCTGTTGGAGATTTCATGACCTCATACGACGTGCTCGGGATCGGCAATGCGATTGTCGACGTGATCAGCCATGCCGACGAGGCGTTCCTGCAGAAGCACACGCTGACCAAGGGCAGCATGATGCTGATCGACGAAGCGCGCGCCGAGACGCTCTATGCGGCGATGGGCTCGGGCGTCGAGGTCTCCGGCGGCTCGTGCGGCAACACCATGGCCGGCATCGCCTCGCTGGGCGGCAAGGGTGCGTACATCGGCAAGGTCAAGCAGGATCAGCTCGGCGCGGTGTTCAGCCACGACCTGAAAGCGATCGGCGTCGCCTTCGACACGCCGCAGGCGACCTCTGGCCCCTCGACCGCGCGCTGCCTGATCCTGGTGACGCCCGACGCGCAGCGCACCATGAACACCTATCTCGGCGCCTGCACCGGCCTTGGCCCCGGAGACATCGACACCAAGCTCGTGGCCGCGGCGCAGGTCACCTACGTCGAAGGCTATCTGTGGGACGAGCCGGAGGCCAAGAAGGCGGTGCTGAAGGCCTTCGATGCCGCGCACGCTGCCGGCCGGCTGGTGTCGATCACCTTGTCGGATTCGTTCTGCGTCGACCGCTATCGCGACGAGTTCCGCGCCCTGATCCGCGACAAGATCGACATCCTGTTCGGCAACGAGGCCGAGATCAAATCGCTCTACCAGGTCGACAGTTTCGAGAAGGCGCTCGAGGCCACCCGCAAGGAAGGCAAGATCGCCGCCCTCACCCGCAGCGAGAAAGGCTCGGTGGTGATCAAGGGCAGCGAGACCCATGCCGTGCCGGCCGCGCCGATCACGAAGCTGGTCGATACCACCGGCGCCGGCGACCTCTACGCGTCGGGCTTCCTCTACGGCTTCACCCGCGGCAAGCCGCTCGCCGAATGCGCACGACTCGGCGGCGTCGCGGCGGCCGAGATCATCTCCCATGTCGGCCCGCGGCCGGAGACGCCGCTCAGGGACCTGATTTGACCGTCGAGTCCCGGCGGCGGGACTGGGGCGAGACGCTCGCCACCTACACGCATCCGCGCGTCGTCACGCTGCTGTTCCTCGGTTTCTCGGCCGGGCTGCCGTTCCTGCTGGTGTTCTCGACGCTGTCGGCGTGGCTGCGCCAGTACGGCGTCAGCCGCACCGCGATCGGCTTCATCTCCTGGATCGGCATCACCTACTCCTTCAAGTTCGTGTGGTCGCCGGTGGTCGACCGCGTGCCGCTGCCGCTCTTGACCCGGTGGCTCGGCCGCCGCCGCTCCTGGATGTTGCTCGCCCAGATCGGCATCGGCTCGGGCCTGCTCGCCATGTCGTTTTGCGATCCGCGCGAGGACCTGTGGTGGCTGGTCGTGTTCGCCCTGATCGTCGCCTTCTCCTCGGCGACCCAGGATATCGCGATGGACGCCTTCCGCATCGAGGCGACCGACCAGAGCCTGCAGGGCGCCACTGCCGCGACCTACCAGCTGGGCTACGGCATTGCCGTGCGGCTGGTCGCCGGCGCCGGCGCGCTCTACATCGCCGAATACGGCTCGTGGCCGGTCGCCTACAAGTCGATGGCGGCCTGCGCGCTGGTCGGCCTCGTCACCACCCTGATCATCTCCGAGCCCGAGAAGCGGATGCCGGCCGAGGCCGCCGAGCGCGAGGGCAAGATCGCCGACTTCGCCGAGCGTCTCGGCCACGTGCCGTCCTGGCTGCGCGACGCGCTGGTCTTCTTCTATGGCGCGATCGTCTGCCCGTTCGTCGACTTCTTCGTACGCTACCGCTGGCACGGCCTGACCTTGCTCGCCTTCATCGGCCTGTTCCGGCTGAGCGACATCGCCATGGGCGTGATGGCCAACCCCTTCTACATCGACATCGGTTTCTCGCTCGACCAGATCGCCAACGTCACCAAGCTCTACGGCTTCGTGATGCAGATGCTGGGCGCGTTCCTGGGCGGCACGCTGGTGTTCCGCATCGGCGCGGCGCGGCTGCTGGCGCCGTCGGTGATCCTGATCGCAGTGTCGAACCTCGCCTTCACCTGGCTCGCCTGGGTCGGCCAGCCCGACACCCTGATCCTCACCGCCGCCATCAGCATCGACAACCTGGTGAGCGGCATGGCCGGCACCGTGTTCATCGCCTTCCTGTCGGGCCTGACCAACGCCGCCTACACGGCGACCCAGTACGCCCTGTTCAGCTCGATCATGACCCTGCCTGGCAAGGTGATCGCCGGCTACTCCGGCTGGGTGGTCGACACGCTGCAGGCGGGCAACGCGACCGGCCACAAGTTCGGCGGCTATGCGATCTTCTTCGTCTACACCACCCTGCTCGGCGTGCCGGCGCTGGTGCTGTCGCTGATCGTGTGGCGGCACTTCGAAAAAGAAACCCCTCCTTCGGGCACGAAGGAGGGGCAGTAGGACGGCGGGTTTTGAACCGCGCCGGGGAACCTGCCTATCCGGAGCGGGGCGTGGGATGCCGGCGCGGAATAGGCAAGGTCGGTGTACCGGCAGGCGGCTACAAAACCGTGACGGGCACTGTGGAAAACTGACGGCCGTCAGTCAGGCCTGGGCATCGAGGGCGTAGCCGGCGGCGCGGACGGTGCGGATCACGTCGGCGCGGTCGTCGCCGTTCAGCGCGATGCGCAGGCGGCGGATGTGCACATCGACGGTGCGCGCCTCGACATAGACGTCCTTGCCCCACACCGAATCGAGCAGCTGCTCACGGCTGAAGACGCGGCCGGGATGCTCCATGAAATGGCGCAGCAGGCGGAACTCGGTCGGCCCGAGATGGACCGGCTTGCCGCCGCGGGTCACGCGGTGCGCCACCAGGTCCATGACGATGTCGGCATAGGAGAGCGCCTCGTCGGCCAGCGCCGGCCTGATGCGGCGCAACACGGCGCGAATGCGCGCCACCAGCTCGGTCGGCGAGAACGGCTTGGCGACGTAGTCGTCGGCGCCGGCGTCGAGGCCGCGCACGCGGTCGCCCTCCTCGCCTCGCGCCGTCAGCATGATGATCGGCAGGTTGGCGGTGATGGTCTGGCGGCGGAGCTGCCGGCAGACCTCGATGCCCGACATCAAGGGCAGCATCCAGTCGAGCAGCACCAGGTCGGGCACGTCCTCCTGGACGGAGGCCAGCGCCTCCTCGCCGTCATAGGCGACCGAGACGTGGAAGCCCGCCTGCTCGAGGTTGTAGCGCAGCAGCTCGACCAGGGCGGTCTCGTCCTCGACGACCAGCACCCGAGGCTTGACCGACGCGGTGTGGGCTTCGCGGCGCGAAGGGGCGGTCGCGACGTTCACGGCGTGGCATCCGTGCTGTAGAGGGCGCCCGAGCCCTTGCGGCGGGCCTCGGCGAAGCTCTGGCCGGTCGAGCGGAAGCTCACCAGCTCGGCGATGTTGGTGACATGGTCGCCGGCACGCTCGATGTTCTTGGCCATGAACAGCAGATGCGTGCAGGAGGAGATGTTGCGCGGGTCTTCCATCATGTAGGTCAGGATCTCGCGGAACAGGCCGGTGTAGACCTGGTCGATCTCCTCGTCGCGGGTCCACACGTCGTGCGCCTTCTCGACGTCGTCGTCGGCGAAGGCGTCGAGCACGTCCTTGAGCGCCGTGCGCACCAGCCGGCCGAGCCGGTCGATGCCGACCACCGCCGACGGCGGCACCGAGCCCTGGGTCAGCACGATGCTGCGCTTGGCGGTGTTCTTGGCGTAGTCGGCGATGCGCTCCAGCGCCGCCGCGATCTTGATCGAGGACAGCACGACGCGCAGGTCGTTGGCCATCGGCTGGCGCAGCGCCAGCAGCTTGACCGTCTGCTCCTGGACCGCCTGGTCCAGGGCGTCGACGCGGGGATCCTCGGCGATCACCTCCTCGGCGGTCTGCGAATCGCGTTCGCGCACCGCGGTGAGCGCCTTGGAGAACTGGCTCTCGGTCAGGCCGCCCATCTCGTTGATCGTGGCGTTGAGGCGCTCGAGGTCCTCGTCGAAACGCTTGAGAATGTGGTCGCTCGCCATGTCGCTGTTCCTTTTGCGATCGTTGGTCAGCCGAACCGGCCGGTGATGTAGGCCTGGGTGCGCCTGTCGCTGGGGTTGGTGAAGATCTTCTCGGTGACGTCGAACTCGACCAGGTCGCCGAGATACATGAACGCGGTGAAGTCGGAGACGCGCGCCGCCTGCTGCATGTTGTGGGTCACGATGACGATCGTGTAGTCCTGCTTCAGCTCGTCGATCAGCTCCTCGATCTTGGCAGTCGAGATCGGATCGAGCGCCGAGCACGGCTCGTCGAACAGGATGACCTCGGGCTTCACCGCCACGGTGCGGGCGATGCAGAGGCGCTGCTGCTGGCCGCCCGACAGGCCGAGGCCCGACGAGGCGAGCTTGTCCTTGACCTCGTCCCACAGCGCGGCACGGCGCAGCGCGTGCTCGACGCGGGCGTCGACCTCGGCGCGCGGCAGCTTGTCGTACAGCCGGATGCCGAAGGCGATGTTCTCGTAGATCGTCATCGGGAACGGCGTCGGCTTCTGGAACACCATGCCGATGCGGGCGCGCAACAGATTGATGTCGACGCCGGCGTCGAGCAGGTTCTCGCCGTCGAACATCACCTCGCCGGTGGCGCGCTGGCCCGGGTAGAGGTCGTACATGCGGTTCAGGACGCGCAGCAGGGTCGACTTGCCGCAGCCCGACGGGCCGATGAAGGCGGTCGTCTTGTTGGCGTAGAGCGACAGGTTGATGCCCTTGAGCGCCCGGCTGTCGCCGTAGAAGAACTCGAGGTTCTTGAGCGACACCTTGGGCGTCAGGCCCTTGGCCTCGACGCCGCGGTGGGTCACCGTCGCCGTGCCGGCCGAAACGTCCTGGGAGGAAGCCATGCTCATTTATTTTCTCGCGGTGAGAGAACGGGCAAGGACGCTGAGCGCCAGCACGGTGACGGTGATCAGGAGCGCGCCGGTCCAGGCGAGCTTCTGCCACTCCTCGTAGGGCGACAGCGCGAACTGGAAGATGACGACCGGCAGGCTCGGCATCGGTGCGTTCATGTTGGTGCTGAAGAACTGGTTGTTGAGCGCGGTGAAGAGCAGCGGCGCGGTCTCGCCGCTGATCCGGGCGATCGCCAGCAGGATGCCGGTGACGATGCCGGCACGGGCCGCCCGGTAGGCGATGCGCATGATCATCAGCGAGCGCGGCAGGCCGATCGAGGCGGCCGCCTCGCGCAGGGTGTCGGGCACCAGGCGCAGCATGTCCTCGGTGGTGCGGACCACGACCGGGATCACGATCACCGCCAGTGCCACCGAGCCGGCGTAGCCCGAGAAGTGGCCCATCGGCGCGACCATGATCTCGTAGATGAACAGGCCGACCACCACCGACGGCGCGCTGAGCAGGATATCGTTGATGAAGCGCACGATCATGGCGAGCTTGTCGTGCCTTCCGTACTCGGCCATGTAGGTGCCGGCCAGGATGCCGATCGGCGTGCCGATCAGGACCGCCAGGACCGTCATGATGATACTGCCGGTGATGGCGTTGAGCAGGCCGCCGGCCGAGCCCGGCGGCGGCGTGTTCTCGGTGAACACCGACAGCGACAGGCCGCCGATGCCCTCGTAGACCAGCACGCCCAGGATCAGGATCAGCCAGCCCAGGCCGAAGGCGGCCGCGGCATAGGCCAGCCCGGTGGCGATGTGGTCGCCGCGCCGCCGACGGGAATAGAGCGACGAGGTCGCAGTGCTGGCAGCAGCCATCTCAGCCCGCCTTCTGCTGGAGACGCAGCAGCATGTAACGCGCGGCCGCCAGCACGATGAAGGTGATGAAGAACAGGATCAGGCCGAGCGCGATCAGCGAAGAGGTGTAGAGGTCGCCGACCGCCTCGGTGAATTCGTTGGCGATCGAGGCCGAGATCGTGGTGCCCGGCGCCAGGATCGAGGCCGACACCTTGTGGGCATTGCCGATCACGAAGGTCACGGCCATGGTCTCGCCGAGCGCGCGGCCGAGGCCCAACATCACGCCGCCGATCACGCCGATGCGGGTATAGGGCAGGATGACGTGCTTGAAGACTTCCCAGGTGGTGCAGCCGAGGCCGTAGGTCGCCTCCTTGAGCACCGCCGGCACCGCGTCGAACACGTCGCGCGAGATCGCCGTGATGAAGGGCAGCACCATGATCGCCAGGATGAATCCTGCGGTCAGCATGCCGATGCCGTACGGCGGGCCTTCGAACAGCGAATTCAGGACCGGCACGTTCTCGAAGGTGCCGATCAGGGCCGGCTGGATGTACTTCTGCACGAACGGCGCGAAGACGAACAGGCCCCAGATGCCGTAGATGATCGACGGGATGCCGGCCAGCAGCTCGATGGCGATGGCGATCGGCCGCCGCAGCATCATCGGGCAGAGCTCGGTCAGGAAGAAGGCGATCATGATGCCCACCGGCACCGCGATCAGCATGGCGATGAACGAGGTCACCAGGGTGCCGTAGATCGGCGCCAGCGCGCCGAACTGCTCGGTCACCGGGTTCCACACCTCGGTCACGAGGAAGCCGAAGCCGAACGCGCCGAATGCCGGCGCCGCGCCGATGACCAGCGACAGGATGGTGCCGCTCAGCAGCACCAGAACGGCGATCGCCGCGGCCCGCGTCAGCGACTTGAACAGGATGTCGCTGGTCCGCAGGCGCCGCAGCACCGCGGCGCGCGACGTCGCCTGCCCCCCGGATAGTGTCGTTTCCTTCAATGCCACTTCGGACACGTACGCCCCCTCGCACCCCAGGTAAACGAAGGAACCCTCGGCCTGCGCCCGGTACGACAACTGTCATCCCGAGCGCAGCGAGGGATCTTCCTCAATGCGTCATCGAGTAGAGCGGCTTGCCGCTCGAGTCCTTGATGTCGGCCGACCACATCTTCTGGATGTCGGCGACGACGTTGGCCGGCATCGGCACGTAGTCGAGGTCCTTGGCCATGGTCGCGCCCTTGGCATACGACCAGCCGAAGAACTTCAGCGCCTCGCCGGTCGTCGCGGCGTCGGTCGGCTTCTTGTAGATCAGGATCCAGGTCGCGGCGGTCATCGGCCACGACTGGTCGCCCGGCTGGTTGGCGAGGATCACGCCGTAGCCCGGCTGGCTCTTCCAGTCGGCGTTGGCGGCGGCGGCCTGGAAGGTCTCCGCGGTCGGCGACACGGTCTTGCCGGCCTTGTTGATCATCTTGGTGTGCGTGAGCTTGTTCTGCTTGGCGTAGGCGTACTCGACGTAGCCGATCGAGCCTTTGGTGTTCGCCACGTTGTTGGCGACGCCCTCGTTGCCCTTGGCGCCGATGCCGGCCGGCCACTGCACGGCGGTGTTGGTGCCGACCTTGCTCTTCCAGTCCGGGCTCACGTCGGAGAGGTAGTAGGTGAAGTTGTAGGTGGTGCCCGACCCGTCGGAGCGGTGGACCAGCGCGATGGCGCTCGAGGGCAGCTTCTTGCCGGGGTTCAGCTTGGCGATCGCCGGATCATCCCACTTCTTGATCGTGCCGAGGAAGATGTTGGCCAGCGTCGGGCCGTCGATCGTCAGCTCGCCCGGGGCCACGCCCTCGAGATTCACGACCGGCACGATGCCGCCCATCACCATCGGGAACTGGGCGAGGCCCGACTCGTCGAGCTCCTTGCCCGGAAGCGGCGCGTCGGAGGCACCGAAGGTCACGGTCTTGGCCTTGATCTGCTTGATGCCGCCGCCCGAGCCGATCGACTGGTAGTTCAGGCCGACACCGGTCTCCTTCTTGTAGGCGTCCGCCCACTTGGCATAGACCGGGTACGGAAAGGTCGCGCCGGCGCCGGAGATGTCAGCGGCGGAAGCGGACCACGACACCGTCACGGCGACGGCGCCGGTCAGCAGGGTCTTGATGAAATTCACGGGATGCCCCTCCTTCAGAAGCAGTGCGCCACGGGTAGAAGGCCAACCTCTCCGTAATATGACTGTTATGTGACAGTTGAGTTACAGCGGCGGCGACCCTGAGGATTAATGCCTTGGCGTGACATTTGGCCCCTCCTCCAACAAGCGTCCCATCCGTCCCAGGGGGCCGTGGGACGGGGCAAATGCCGATGGCGTCGGGATCGGAGGCCGCTGAATCCCAAAATTTTTTTGACGGATTTCCCCTATCCCGCGCCCGGTTCCTCAGCGCCCGGGCGCGCAGCGGTTCGGACGAAAAGTCGGGACATCGTCATGCGCGCCAAACTGCAGCGACTCGCGTTCCATTGCCCGTAAAGCGACTCGCCCGACCAGGCTTATCCACAGCTTCTACGACGCCACGGCCGGCAGGGTGACGGTGAAGACCGAGCCCTTGCCCGGGGTGCTCTGGATGTCGAGCCGGCCACGGTGGCGGTTGACCACGTGCTTGACGATGGCGAGGCCCAGCCCGGTGCCGCCGAGCAGGCGCGAGCGGGCATTGTCGACCCGGTAGAAGCGCTCGGTCAGGCGCGGCAGGTGGGCGGCCGGGATGCCATCGCCCTCGTCGCTGACGGCGATGGCCAGCCGCTCAGCCCCGACCAGCCGGGCCGCCACCTTCACCGTGGTCGCGGGCTTGGCGTACTTCACCGCGTTGTCGACCAGGTTCTGGAACACCACGGTGAGCTCGTCGTGGTCGCCGATCGCCTGGGGCAGCCCGGGGTCGATCGACAGCTCGATCGCGACCTTGCGCGAGGAGGCCTTGAGCTGCAGCAGGTCGCGCACGCCCTCGAGCACCCGGCGGACATCGACCGGCGCCTCGGGCCGGGCGTGCTCGTGCTGCTCGATCCGCGACAGCATCAGGAGGTCGTCGACCAGACGGCGCATGCGGTCGGCCTGCTCGGCCATGATGCCGAGGAAGCGTTCGCGCGCCACCGCATCGTCGCGCGCCGGCCCGCGCAGGGTCTCGATGAAGCCCATGATGCCGGCGATCGGCGTCTTGAGCTCGTGGCTGGCGTTGGCGACGAAGTCGGCGCGCATGCGCTCGGCCCGGCGCAGGGCGGTGGTGTCGTGCAGCACGACCAGCGCCAGCGACCCGTCGGCCGCGGCGCGCGGCAGGCGGCGGGCATGGGCGATGACGTCGCGTTCGGAGACACCCGACAGCACGAGGTCGACGGCGACGTGGGTGGGGCCGACATAGTTGCCGTCGGCCGTCGCCAGCAGCGAATCGATTGCCGCCAGCAGCTCGGGCTGGCGCAGGCCCGTCGACAGGTCACGGTCGGGCAGCAGGGGGCCGAGCAGCGCCACCGCGGCGCGGTTGGAGCGCACGATGCGGCGCTGGCGGTCGACCGCGATCAGCGGGTCGGGCAGGCCGTCGACGATCGCCTGCGCCGAGGCGGCGAGATTGTCGATCGAGGCGCGCTGGCGGCGCCAGCCGGCGGCTAGCGTCGCGGCGGCAGTGGCGAGCTCCTCGGTGGCCGGCGCGAAGGACAGACGCGGCATCACCGGCTCCTGCTCGCCCGAGAGCTCGCTGACGAAGCGAGCGAAGCGGCTCAGCGAATGGAGATAGCGGTGTACCAGGATCGCCGTCACGACGGCGATGCCGACGAAGGCGGCGAGCGCGTGATGGCCGGCCAGCGCGCCCATCCAGTAGAGGATCGCGAGCGCCACGCCCGACGGCGCCAGCGCCACCACGTTGGCCGAGACGTAGCGCCGGAACGGAAGCTCCTCGCCCACGGCTCAGCCGTCGCCGGGATTTTCCGGCGGCACGTGCATTGCCGCCGGCAGGAACAGGCGGAAGGCGGCCAGGCCGTAGACGAAGCCACCGATATGGGCGGCCCAGGCGACCGGCTCGCCGCCGGTGCCGGGGCCGTTGCCCCACAGGCCAAAGAAGACGTTGAGCGCGATCCAGATGCCGGCGACCGGCAGCAGCGACCTCAGCCGGCCGACATGGTGCAACGCCATCAGCACGGCGCCGAACACGCCGCTGATCGCGCCCGAGGCGCCGACCACCGGATCGGGCGACGTGGAAAAGAAGGCGACATGGATGAAGCCCGCCACCACGCCGGCCGACAGGTAGAAGAGCACGAAGCGGCGCACGCCCAGCAGCCGCTCGACCGGCGCGCCGAAGGCGGCCAGGGTGATCATGTTGACGCCGAGATGCACCCAGCCGCCATGGATGAACTGGTAGGTGATCGGCGCCAGCAGCAGCGACCACCACGGCCCGCCGGACTCGCCGGTATAGGCCTCGGGGACCAGGCCGAGCTGGGTCACGACCTGCTGATCCATCGACTCGCTCATCATCTGGCGCGCCAGATGGACGGCGAGGTTGATCGCGATCAGCACCAGCAGCGCCGGCGGCAGGTTGATCGCACGCTCGTGGGAACCGCCGCCCGGACCCTGGCGTCTCACGTCATCGAAGGGCATTGGGGGAGACTTAGCGCTTTGGGCGATCCCTGCCCAGACAGAGAAAAAGCGCACCCCTTAGGGCAGCGGTCGCTTCAGCCGGCGCGTTCCCAGCCAGAGGAAGACCGCACCGAGGATGAAGGTCGGCGCGCCGAAGACGATCGCCACCCCGCCCATCTCGCCGAACAGGTCGCCGCCGGTCACGGCGAGCACGCAACCCAGCGTCAGCACCAGCACGATGCCGCCCGACACCGCGAAGAACCAGCCGAGGCCCCGACTCTTCGGCTCGGTCGGCAGGAATGGCGGCACCGGCGGTGGAGGTGGTGGCGGCGGCCGGTCGTCGCTCATCGGGCGCGCTCCGCCGCGAGCCTGGCGTTCCCTGCGGCGCCCGGCCTGTAGAAGGTGTTGTAGGTGTCGAACGGGATGATCTTGCCGTCGGGCGTGACGAAGTGGACGCACGAGCGCTTGACGTTGCCGAGGCAGAAATTGAAGCGGTCGAGGAACTCGACGATGGTGATGCGGAACACGTTCTCGTAGCCCGAGCCCTGCGGCATCGGCACGTCGGGCAGGCAGCACAGCAGCGAGCCCAGCCGCTCGGCGGTGTTGGTGTCGGCGGTCGAGAGCGACAGCAGGTCGACGAAGCGCTTGCGCAACTCGGGATACTTCTCGAAGGAGATCGCGTTGGGGATGGCGGGCAGCAGCGCCTCGCGCGGCACCAGCGAGGTTAGCGGCAGCACCGTCTCGCCGTCGCGCAGGCCGTAGCCGATCGAGATCGAGGCCGGATTGCAGGGCAGCGGGATCATGTCGCCATCGGCGAAGATGCCCGATTCCTCGACGATGCGGCGGCGGATCTCCGACAGCACGACCCGGTTGCGCGCCGGATCGAAGCCTTCGTTGCGGCCGGAATCCTGCACCGGCTGGAAGTTGATGCCGCGCACGCACTTGTATTTCAGCGCGTGCTTCACGATGGCGCCGATCTCGCCGTCGTTGACGCCGCGCTTCACCGTGCAGACCAGCGTGGTCGAGATGTTGCGCTGCTCGAGCGCCGCCAGCGCATCGCGACGGATGCGCGACAGGCTGGCGCCGCGGATGTTGCGCAGCGCCGCATCGTCGAGCGAATCGAACTGCAGGTAGACCTCGAAGCCCGGCTTGAACGCGGCCAGCGCGTCGACGAACGCCGGATCTTCGGCGATGCGGATGCCGTTGGTGTTGATCATCACGTGCTTGATCGGCCTGACGCGCGCCGCCGCGATGATCTCGAGGATCTGCGGATGGATGGTCGGCTCCCCGCCCGAGATCTGCACCAGGTCGGGCTCGCCCTCGCTCGCCACCAGGGCGTCGAACATGCGCTCGACCTCGGCGAGGCTGCGATGGCTGTCGCGCTTGGGCGATGAATCGGCGTAGCAGACCGGGCAGGCGAGATTGCAGGCCTCGTTGATCTCGACGATCGCCACGCAGGAATGCTGCTCATGGTCGGGGCAGAGCCCGCAATCCCAGGGACAGCCGCGCTCGGTGCGCGTGGCCGGCGCCAGCGGGCGGTCGCCGGGCTTGAGATATTCGAGCGTGCGGCGCCAGTAGACCGGATCGTCGGACACCAGCGTCTTCATCACGCCGTGCTCGGTGCAGCGCTTGGAGTAGTAGATGCGGCCGTCTTCCTCGACGATCTTGGTCGGCACCAGGCCGAGGCAGGTCTCGCAAAGCGACGTCGTCTGGCCGAGGAAGAGGTAGGGTGCCGATTTGCGCGCGATACCGTCGTACATGCGCCTCCTTCAGGAAGCCGGGTTCCTCCGGATCATCACGACAGCGTATACGACCAGTCCGAGACACACCAAGTGGAACAGGTTGAACGGCCCGGCCACGGTTGCATAGGGCTTGAGGAACTCCCACGCGAAGCGCTGCAGGCCGTACCAGCCGGCGACGAGATAAAAGCCGTTGGCCAGCCAGAAGCGGTCGCGGCGCGCCAGCTTGACCAGCAGCAGCGCCCACATCGCCGCCATCGCCAGCGCTTCGTAGAGCTGCACCGGATGGCGCGGTCCGTCGCCGAAATCGACGCCCCACGGCAGGCCGGTCGGCGTTCCGTAAGTGTAGTCGTCGAGGCCGGCGAAGAAGCAGCCGAGCCGGCCGACCGCCACCGTCGCGGCGAAAGGGGCGGCAAAGGCGATGCCGGTCGAGCCAGTGATACCGGTCAGGCGCTTGAAGACCTCGATCGCGGCGATGCCGCCAGCGATGCCGCCCACCATCGAGAAGCCGAGCGCGTGCAGGCCGCTCAGCCAGGTGTTCACGGTGCCGAAGAATACCGCGCCGAGCAGCGCACCCGTGCCAGCCGTGAGAGCGTAGGCGCCGGGTTGATCGGTGCGGTTGCCGGGCAGGGCCGCCGCCGGCAACCGGCGACTGGAAAACCAGAACGTCGCGATCGAGGCCAGCCAGGCCGCGACGTCGAAAAGGCTATGGATATAGGGGAGGCCGAAGGTCAGGCCTTGGGTCCGCCCTGCCCCAGCCCGCGCAGCCTCAGCCGCAGCGCGTTGAGCTTGATGAAGCCCTCGGCGTCGCGCTGGTTATAGGCGCCCTGGTCGTCCTCGAAGGTGACGTGCTGCATCGAGTAGAGCGACTTGGGCGACTTGCGGCCGACCACGGTGGTGTTGCCCTTGTAGAGCTTGAGCCGCACCGTGCCGGTGACGTTCTCCTGGCTCTTGTCGATTGCCGCCTGGAGCATCTCGCGCTCGGGCGAGTACCAGAAGCCGTAATAGACGAGCTCGGCGTACTTGGGCATCAGCTCGTCCTTGAGGTGGCCAGCGCCGCGGTCGAGCGTGATCGATTCGATGCCGCGATGGGCGGCGTAGAGGATCGTGCCGCCCGGCGTCTCGTAGATGCCGCGGCTCTTCATGCCGACGAAACGGTTCTCGACCAGGTCCAGGCGACCGATGCCGTTGGCCTTGCCCAGCTCGTTGAGCCTGGTGAGCAGCGTCGCCGGCGACATCTTCTCGCCGTCGATCGCGACGGCATCGCCCTTCTCGAAGTCGATGGTGATGTAGGTCGGCTTGTCGGGCGCCGCTTCCGGCGAGATGGTGCGCTGGTAGACCATCTCGTCGGCCTCTTCCCACGGATCCTCCAGGATCTTGCCTTCGCTCGAGGAGTGCAGGAGGTTGGCGTCGACCGAGAACGGCGCCTCGCCGCGCTTATCCTTGGCGATCGGGATCTGGTGCTTCTCGGCAAATTCGAGCAGCTTGGTGCGCGAGGTCAGCTCCCATTCGCGCCATGGCGCGATCACCTTGATGTCGGGCTTGAGCGCGTAATAGGTGAGCTCGAAGCGGACCTGGTCGTTGCCCTTGCCGGTGGCACCGTGCGCCACGGCGTCGGCGCCGGTCTGCTTGGCGATCTCGATCTGGCGCTTGGCGATCAGCGGCCGGGCGATCGAGGTGCCGAGCAGGTACTGGCCCTCGTAGAGCGCGTTGGCGCGGAACATCGGGAAGACGAAGTCGCGCACGAACTCCTCGCGCACGTCGTCGATGAAGATGTTCTCGGGCTTCACGCCCGCCATCTCGGCCTTCTTGCGCGCGGGCTCGAGCTCCTCGCCCTGGCCGAGATCGGCGGTGAAGGTCACGACCTCGCAGCCATAGGCGGTCTGCAGCCACTTCAGGATGACCGAGGTGTCGAGGCCGCCCGAATAGGCGAGGACCACCTTCTTGATGTCGCCCTTCTTGTAGGGCCCGGTATAAGAAACGCTCATGCTGCCCCTCGGGCGTTTTACGATGGCTTCGGAAAGCGCGGGACTATAGCCACCGGTTTTATGGGGGCAAGCACGCTATAATGGAACGCGAACCATGGCCTCGACCCTAGATCGCCTCACCTATGCTGCCCGCCAGACCGCACGGGTGGCCTGGTACGCCGGCCACTATGCCGCCGGCCGGCGGCTGCTCAAGCCCTTGCCCAAGCCGGATTTCCCGGTCGGGCCGACGCCCAGCCGGGCCGAGATGACGGCCGACATGCGCGCATTGTTCGCGCGCGAATGGCAGGACATCGAGGCCGGCCTGTTCCCCGCGCCGCGGGCGATCGACGCCGAGCCGGGCGAGTTCCTGCGCCGCAGCCTGCTCTATTTCCGCGACCTGCCCAGCGTCGATGCCCGCCGCCACGGCAAACTGGAGGACGAGCTGCCGCCCGGCACCCAGGCCGACGGCCTGCCGGAGTACTACCGCCAGAACTTCCATCACCAGAGCGACGGCTGGCTGAGCGAGCAATCGGCTATCCTTTACGACACCCAGGTCGAGGTGCTGTTCACCGGCGCCGCCGACGTCATGCGCCGCCGCGCCCTGAAGCCGATCGCCGACTGGATCAAGGACCGCAACCAGCGCGAGCTGCGCGGCCTCGACGTGGGCTGCGGCACCGGCCGGCTGCTCGCCTTCCTGCACGATGCCTGGCCCGGCCTGCGCTGGACCGGCCTCGATCTCAGCCCGCCCTATCTCGCCGAGGCCCGCCGCCTGATCGGCCGCACCGCGCGGGTGAAGCTGATCGAGGGCGCCGCCGAGACGCTGCCGTTCGAGGACAAGAGCCTCGACCTCGTCGTCTCGTCCTTCCTGATGCATGAGCTGCCGACCGAGGTGCGCATCACCGTCCTCAAGGAGATGGCGCGCGTGCTCAAGCCCGGTGGGCTCGTCGTCATCGTCGATTCGATGCAGAAGGGCGACATGCCGTCCTGGGACGGCCTGCTCGACCTCTTCCCGCATTACTTCCACGAGCCCTATTACGCCGAATACGCCACCGGCAGCCTCGACACCTGGGCCAGCGACGCCGACCTTTCGCAGGTCGCCAGCGAGCGTGCCTTCCTGTCGAAGGTCGCGGCGTACTCCCGATAACTAAGGAGCGATAACCGCTGGTCTTGTGGCCAAGCCTTGCGAGCGCCGACGCATTTGTGCGTCGAAAGTGACAAACCCGTCGGCATGGCCGCTCGAAGCGAGGTGAACGGCGTCGGTCAGATCCAGGCCCTTGCGGAACCAGTCGACAGCCCGCGCGACAGCCGCCGCATCCTCGACCTCGACATTCGCGGTGGCCAGGATCGTTTCGATCGCCGATGCGATCGCGGCTTTCGTTTCCCGGTATACGCCGCGCATGACCCATTCGAATTCGACGATCACGCTCTTCGGTAGGAAGACCGTATCGGCGGCCAACGCCAGTCGCGCGGCCTTGACCTGTTCCGCGTCATCCTGAACGAAAAGCCGGACGATGAGGTTAGTATCGACCGCGCGCATGCCGCCGGCGAACCTCCTCTACGATCGCAGCGTCCATTTCCCCGATCGTTCGAGTCGGCCCCTTGTATCTGAAGATGCCCGCCCAGTCGTCGATGGTGAGCTTCTTCGTCTTCTCGACGGGCTTGAGCAAAACCCCGTCGACGCGCTCTTCCACGGTCAGGCGCGTGCCGATCTTCCAGCGCCGCTTGTCGCGAAGCGCCTTCGGCAGCACGACCTGTCCCTTGCTCGAAATCTTGGTTTCCATCAGCAGTATCTTACAAGTAAGACCGTGTCGCGTCAAAGTCGGACGCGCTGGCCCTTCGCCCGCACGCTCTCGCTCTTGAGCTGGCCGCAGGCGGCGGAGATGTCGCGGCCGCGCGGCGTGCGCACCGGGGCGCTGAGGCCGCCGTCGTTGACGATCTCGGCGAAGCGGTGGATGCGGTTGTTCGAGCTGCACTCGTAGGGCGCGCCCGGCCAGGGATTGAACGGGATCAGGTTCACCTTGGCGTGGATCGGCGTCAGGATCCGCACCAGCTCGCGCGCGTCGGCGTCGCTGTCGTTGACGCCCTTCAGCATGGCGTACTCGAAGGTGATGCGCCGGCTGTTCCTGGCGCCGGGATAGGCGGCGCACGCCTTCAGCAGCTCCTTGATCGGCCACTTGCGATTGATCGGCACCAGCGTGTCGCGGACCTCGTCGTTCACCGCGTGCAGCGACACCGCGAGGTTCACGTCCAGCACCTCGCCCACCTTCGGGATCATCGGGACGACGCCGGAGGTCGAGAGGGTGATGCGGCGGCGGCTGAGGGCGATGCCCTGCTCGTCCATCACGATCTTCAACGCGGTCGCGACGTTGTCGAAGTTGTAGAGCGGCTCGCCCATGCCCATCATGACGATGTTGCTAAGCATGCGCGTGGTCTCGGTCGGCGTCGGCCATTCGCCGTAGCTGTCGCGTGCCACCATGAACTGGCCGACGATCTCGTCCGGCGTCAGGTTGCGCACCAGCGGCTGGGTGCCGGTGTGGCAGAAGCTGCAGGTCAGCGTGCAGCCGACCTGGCTCGAGATGCAGACCGAGCCGCGATCCTCCTCCGGGATGTTGACCGTCTCGGCCTCGTTGCCGTCGGGGAAGCGCAGCAGCCACTTGCGGGTGCCGTCGACCGAGCGCTGCTCGGTGACGATCTGCGGCCGCTCGATGACGAACAGCTCGGCCAGCCGCCCCTGCGTCTTCTTGGCGATGTTGGTCATCAACCCGAAGTCGGTGACGCCGTGCCAGTAGATCCACTGCCAGACCTGGCGGGCGCGGAACGGCTCCAGCCCGGCCTCGGCCAGGGTCGCCTTCAGGGCGTCGCGCGACAGGCCGACCAGGTTGCGGCGCGTGTCGTTGCGGCCGCGGAACGGCTCCACGATCTGCAGCGGCTCGGGGGTCAGGACCGGCATTTGGCGTTGAAATAGTGCATTGGACCCCGCCCCGCTAGACCCTGCGCTGCCAAGCCTCGATCGCCGGAAAACGATGAATAAAGTTCAAGATATTGAGCGTCAGGTTGTCGTGGAACAACACGCCGGTGGTCACTTCGGCAATGATCGCCAAGGCCACCGTGACCTGCCAGGGCAGCAGCCGGGCCAGGGTGAAGCCGATCATCATCGCCACGGTGTCCAGCAGCGAGTTCAGGATGCTGTCGCCGGTGTAGCCGGCGGCGGTCGCCTGCTTGCGGTACTCGGCGATCACCGGTGGCGAGTTCTCGGCGATCTCCCAGGCGGCCTCGATGCCGACGGCGATCGCCAGCCGCAGCAGCACCGGCGCCCGCGGCATCAGCAGATGGAGCAGGCCGTAGAACAGCATGCCGTGGATGACGTGGCTCGGCGTGTAGACGTCCATGATCTGCTGCGACAGCTCCGACGAATGCATGTCGCCGACCCACAGCCGGATCGTGCCGCATTCGCAGATCCAGACCCGGCCCAGCAGATGCAGGGTGATGGCCTGCACCAGCAGCAGGCCGCCGACGACCACCAGGCCGAGGCGTGCGGTCATGTCTTGGCCTCTGCTTTCGATTGGGCGCGGGCGCGCTGGCGCTGCTTGCGCTTGTAGATCGGGTCGCCGAACACCGGCAGCGGTGCGGCTTCGGTCGGCGCGCCCTCGGCCACCGGCCGCGGCGCGTGGCGGCCGAGGCTGATCAGCCGGTCGTACATGATCAGCGCCCCAGCCACGCCGAGATTGACCGAGAAGGCGGTGGGGATCTTCACCACATAATCGCAGCGCGACTGTATGTCCGCCGACAGGCCCTCGCGCTCGGCGCCCAGGATGTAGGCCGCCTGGCGCGGATGGCGGAACGACGGCAGCTCGATCGCGTCGTCGGTGATCTCGATCCCGACCAGCCGGCAGCCGAGCGGCAGGCGGAAGTCCTCCAGCCCGGCGAAATGATGGGTCGGAACCGAACGCGGCGTGTCGGACGTGTCGACGTGACCGCCCTCGCGCCTGTTGTATTGGGCGCGCACGGTGAACACGAACGAGGCGCCGAAGGCGTGGGCGGTGCGGAACAGCGTTCCCACGTTCACCGCCTTGCTGATGCCCTCAACCCCGATGCCGAAATAGCCTTTCATGACCGGGGAATTTGTAGCATGAACCAAGGTCATAATGACCGTTCCCCAGCCGTTGGACGAGGTGCGCGCGCAGTACGAGGCGCTGCCCTACCCGCCGCGCGACCCGCGCGAGGAGGCCCTGCGGCTGATCACCGGCACCCCGAGCCATATCCTCGAGGTCAACCATTACCTGTTCTCCGGCCGGCTCAACTTCGCCCGGCCCTTTCGCGCCCTGGTGGCCGGCGGCGGCACCGGCGATGCCTGCATCATGCTGGCCCAGCAACTGGTCGACCGGCGCTGCCCGGGCGAGGTCGTCTATCTCGATCTGTCGACCGCCTCGCGGGCGATCTGCGAGGCCCGCGCCAAGGTCCGCGGCCTGCGCAACATCACCTTCCTGACCGGCTCGCTGCTCGACCTGCCGGGCATGGCGATCGGCGAGTTCGACTACGTCGACTGCACCGGCGTGCTGCACCACCTGCCCGACCCGACGGCCGGCATGCAGGCGCTGGCCTCGGTGCTCCGCGACGAGGGCGGCGTCGGCATCATGCTCTACGGCCAGTACGGCCGCACCGGCGTCTATCCGATGCAGGAGCTGCTGCGCACGCTGGCGCCGCTGTCGATGAAGGTCAACGACCGCATCGCCATGGCCAAGCGGCTGATCCGCTTCCTGCCGACCACCAACCTGTTCCGCCGCAATCCCTATCTCAACGACCACGTCACCGGCGGCGATGCCGGGCTCTACGACCTGCTGCTGCACAGCATCGACCGCGCCTACACCGTGCCGGAGATCGGCGACATGGCCGCGAGCGCCGGCCTGCGCGTCGTCGCCTTCCTCGAGCCGGTGCGCTACGAGCCCTCGACCTACATGAGCGATCCGGTGATCGCGCGGCTGGCGAGCGCGCTGCCGCTGCTGGAGCGCGCCGCCTTCGCCGAGCGCCTCGCGGGCAACCTGCGCACCCACGTCTTCTATGCCACGCGCGCCGGCTTCGACACGGTGGCGCGGCCCGAGGACACCCAGTCGATCCCGGTGCTGCGCGAGATGGATGGGCCGACGCTCGCCGCCAGCCTGCAGCCCGGCGCGCCGCTGATCGCCAACCTCGACGGCTTCCCGTGGCGGGCGCAACTGCCGGCGCTGGCACCGCGCATCATCAGCCAGATCGACGGCCGCAAGTCGGTGGCCGAGATCTACACCGCGATGGGTGCGCAAGGCGGCCTGCCGCGCTGGGAGGATTTCTACGCCCAGTTCGAGGACCTCTACGTCAAGCTGAACGGCGTCAACCACCTGTTGCTGCGGTTCAGGACCTAGAGCGCTGTGGGTCGAGCTCCGCTCGTCTCGACCGGAGCTCGAATCGTCCCTGCCGGGAGTCCACGAAAGTCCGCAAGAATCCACACCACCGTGGACCGGTTCGATGCCGATGGCATCGGCATTTTCGCCCCGGAGTCCACGAATCCACCGACCCCGGGGGCCCCCGAAAAAACACCTTTCCAGGGTTTCGGAGCGGCATTGGAGACACAAGAGCGACAGCAGGCTCAGCGCAATGATCATCATACGCGCCACACTGCGCCATCGCGCACCGAACACCTATTATGGGCAATGGCCGAGGAAAAAAGCCCCTGTTTGCTGCTTCGAATCGCCGTCCATTGCCCGTAATGCAGTCGGCGCACGCGCCGAATTCGTTGTCTTTGGGGCTCGCGCCCGAGATCTCCCCGGAAATCGAGGCTCGGCCGGTGGAAAATTTACGTCGGCCCGAAAAACAAATTTCGCGAGGAGTTCTGAATCGGCCTCGAAGGTCGCTCTTCAGGACCGCAATCGCCGCTCCATCAGCCGGCGCTCGGGCTCGGTACGCGCGAGCGCCAAAGCCTTCTCGAAATAGCCACGCGCCTCGGCCGAGCGGCCCACCTCCGACAGGAACACGCCGCGCGCCGCTTCGGCGTAGGGGTTGCCCGACATCTCCGGCAGCGCCGCCAAGCCCACCGCTGCACCTTTCGCACGACCGATCGCAACCGCACGGGCGAGCGCCACCATGGGGGACGGATCGATCGCGATCAGTTGATCGTAGATCGCCGCAATGCGCGGCCAGTCGGTCTCGTCGGCGCTGGGCGCCGTCGAATGCAGCAAGGCGATCTCCGCGCGCAGATGCCAGACCGTGAGTTCCTCGCCGCGCGCCGATTGTCCAAGTTGAACAAGCCCGAGCGCGATCAGGTTCTGGTCCCATTGATCGCGCGGCTGGTCTTCCAGCAGTTGCGCCACGCCGTCCGGCCCGACCCGGGTCGGCAGGCGCGCCGCTGTCAGCGCCAGCAACGCTGCCAGCGCGTCGCTCGCAGGGCCGGCAGTCATCGGATGCGCGGCCAGCGCGCGCGCCAGCCGCACCGCTTCGACACAGAACTCAGGATGCACCAGCGCCTCGCCGGACGATGCCGAGTAGCCTTCGTTGAACATCAGGTAGAGCGCGGTGCGCACCGACTCGGCGCGCTCGGGCAGTGCATCGGGCGGCGGCGTCTCGATGGCGACGTTGGCCGTCTCGAGCTGGCGACGCGCGCGGACCAGGCGCTGCGCGATCGCGGTCGGCTCGGACAACAGGCCGGCGGCGATCTGCGGCACGGTCAGGCCGCACACCGTCTTGAGCGCGAAGGTGACGCGCATCTCCGGCGACAGCACCGGATGGCAGACGGCGAACAGCAGCGCCAGCTCGTCGTCGTTCAGCTCCCTGTCGAATCGGCCTTCGCCGGCATCGGCCGCCGCCGCCAGCGGCACCAGCTCCTCGGCGAGCGCCAGGCTGCGCTGCTCGCTGCGCAACAGATCGAGCGCGCGGTTGCGGGCGACGGTCGCCAGCCAGGCCTCGGGCCGGTCGGGCACTCCCTTGAACGGCCAGAGCGACAGCGCCTGCATCAGGGCGTGCTGGACGGCGTCCTCGGCGACGGCGATGCGGCCGGCGCCCAACCGCCGCGCCAGGGCGGCGACCAGCCGGCTCGTCGAATCGCGGGCGAGCGAATCGACGAGCCGGTGGACGGTGCGATCCATCAGCCCGCCGCGGCGCGCGCCTGGCTCATGTCGTCGATCGGCCGCAGCTCGGCCCAGTTGGTCGGCGACAGGGTGAAGTGCGGGCAGTCGAGGAGCAGCGCCTCGGCCTCGGCCAGGTCCTTGGCCTCGATCACGAAATAACCGCCGACCACGTCCTTGGCCTCTGCATAAGGGCCGTCGCTGACGACGGTCTTGCCGTCCTTGACCCGGAACTGGCGGCCGCCATGCGCCGCGAGCTTCTCGCCGCCCACCAGCTTGCCGCGCTGACGCATGCTGTCCGCCCAAGCCATGTAGCGCTTGGTCATCTCCAGCATCTTCTCGCGCGGCAGGTCGACGTTGTCGTTGGGGGCCTGGTGCAACAATGCCATGAATTGAGCCATGTCGATCTCCTTCGGTTTGTGGCAGTTGCCTGCCACCTCAACGACGTTCGGCACCGGCGGGAATCGACATCTCTTCCACGCGGGCTCTCGCCTCGGCCACTGCGTCACGGTCGACGGCGCGCAGCTCGATCCAGTTGGTACTCCAGAGGTGGGGACTCGACTTGGCGATGGCCAACGCCTCGGCCTCGTCCTCAGCCTCGAACACATAGTAGCCGCCGATCACGTCGCGGGTCTCGGCATACGGCCCGTCGGTGACGAGCAGCGCGCCTTCCTGCCGGCGGATACAATGGCCGCCGGGAGCGAGCTTCTCGCTGCTGATGAGCTTTCCCCTGGCGCGCAAGGCATCGCCCCACTCGGCATAGCGCCGCACGATCTCAGCCATTTCCGCCGGCGAAAGCGCCGGCCGGTTACGGTCGCGATGCAGGATGAGCAAATAGGCCGCCATGTCGACCTCCCTTGAGGGCTCTCCGATTGACGTTCGAGAGCGCCCGGAATCGACATCCAAATCTAAAATTTGTCATCCCGAGCGAAGCGAGGGATCTTTCTGGCCCGGAAGGATCCCTCGCTGCGCTCGGGATGACAGAACCGCTGACCTACTTCTTGAGCGCGTCCGGGTTGAGGACGTTGATCGGCTTGCCGTCCAGCCAGGCCTCGATGTCCTCGATCGTGCCCTTGTAGAAATGCCGGTAGCTGTCCTCGACCACGTAGCCGAGGTGCGGGATCAGGGTGACGTTGTCGAGCTTGGTGAAGGGATGGTCGGCCGAGAGCGGCTCCTTGTCGTAGACGTCGAGGCCGGCATGCAGGATCGTGCGGTTCTCGAGCGCCGCGATCAGCGCCGCCTCGTCGACGATCGGACCGCGTGAGGTGTTCACCAGGATCGCGGTCTTCTTCATCTTGGCGAGATCGGCCGCGCCAATCAGGCCGCGCGTGCGATCCGACAGAGCGAGATGGATCGACACGAAGTCCGAGGTCGAAAGCAGCTCGTCCTTGCTGACATACTTGGCGCCGCCGGCCGCGGCCTTCTCGGGTGTGAGGTTCTGGCTCCAGGCGACGACCTCCATGCCGAAGGCCTTGCCGTAGTGCGCGGCTCGGCTGCCGAGCTTGCCGAGACCCAGGATGCCGAGCCGCTTGCCCTCGAGCACGATCGCCTGCTCGATACCGTCGTGCCACTTGCCGGTGCGCGCCAGCCGCTCGGCCTTGCCGAGGTCGCGGGCACACATCATCAGCAGGGCCCAGCCGAGCTCGGCCGTCGCCGCGTTGGAGCCTCCGCCCGGCGTGGTCGAGATCGGGATGCCGCGCTCCGCCGCCGCCTTGTCGTCGAGGCTGGCGGCACGCGCGCCGGTCAGCACCATGAACTTGAGGTTCGGCAGCTTCTCGATCAGGGCGCGCGGGAAGGCCGTGCGCTCGCGCAGCAGGCCGAGGATTTCGAAGGGCGCGAGCTTCTGCGCCGCCTCGTCGACCGACTTGAAGGCCTCGTGGAACACGGTGATCTCGATGCCGCGCTTCTTCAGGCGGTCCCAATCCGCCATGCGCAGGGCGACCTTCTGGTAATCGTCGAGCAGGGCGAGCTTGATGGTTTGCGGCATGGCGTTTCCTGGGAGAAAATGGTCGCCGCACTATAGCCGCAGGAGGCTCCGGTGAGCATCACGGTTGCGCCCATCACCCCGTCCTTCGTCGCCGAGATCTCCGGCATCGATCTCGCGCGGCCGCTGCAGCCCAACGACCGCGACGCCGTCGCGGATGCAATCAACCGCTACGCGGTCGTGGTCTTTCGCGGCCAGACGCTCACCGACGCCCAGCAGATCGATTTCTCGGCCCATTTCGGGCCGATCCATTCCTCCGCCCAGCGCGCGCGGCACACCGGCATCAAACACCGCCTGGAGCGCACCGAGCTCGCCGACATCTCCAACCTCGACGGCGACGGCAACATCCTCGACGCCAACGCCAAGCGCCGGCTCGACTGGCTGGCCAACCGGCTGTGGCATACCGACGCCTCGTTCCGCGCCATCCCCGGCGCGCTGTCGCTGCTCTATGCCCACGTCATTCCGGATGAAGGCGGCGATACCGAGTTCGCCGACATGCGCGCGGCCTACGATGCGCTGCCCGACGGCACGAAGAAGCAGCTCGAAGGCCTGATCGCCATCCATTCGATCTGGCATTCGCGCGGTCAGCTCGACGTCAACCGCTCGAAGTACACGGACGAAGAGCTGGCGAGCCTGCCGCCGGTGCCGCAGCGCCTGGTGCGCACCCATCCCGGCTCGCATCGCAAGACACTCTATCTCGCCGCGCACGCCTCGCACATCGAGGGCATGCCGGTGCCCGACGGCCGGCTGCTGCTGATGGACCTGATGGAGCACGCGACCAGGCCGCAGTTCGTGCACGGCCACAAATGGCGCGAGGGCGACCTGGTGATCTGGGACAACCGCTGCACCATGCATCGCGCGCGGCCGTTCGACACCACCAAGGCGCGCGACCTGCGCCGCGTCACGACGCGTGATACAGCCTCGACCCTCGAACAAGCGGCCTAGAGAGACACCCGATGCCGAGACCGAACGACGTCTGGCTCGCCTCGGGCGTGCGCACGCCCTTCGCCAAGGTCGACGGCGCGCTGCAGGCGCTCGATGCCATCGAGCTGTCGGTGCCCGTGGCGCGGCACATGGTGGGGCTGCTGAACGGCGGCAAGCCCGACCTCGCGGTGTGGGGCGCGGTGGTGCCGAGCCTGATGTGGAGCAACATCGGCCGCGAGGTGCTGATGGATGCCGGCGTCGATCCAACGACGCCCGCCTTCTCGACCGTGATGGCCTGCTCGACCAGCATGATGGGCTGTATCGAAGCCGCCGGCATGATCGACGGCGATGCCTGCAATCTCGCGCTGGTCGGCGGCGTCGACAGCCTGAGCCGCATCCAGATCGGGCTGGGGCAGAAGCTGTCGGACTGGCTGCGCAAGTTCCAGTCGGCGCGCTCGCTCGGCCAGAAGATCGACCAGGTGACGCACGTGCAGCTCAGCGACATCCGGCTGTTCATCCCGGCGATCGCCAACCGCACCACCGGCCTCAGCATGGGCGAGCACACCGAGATCACTGCCAAGGAGTGGCAGATCGGCCGGCCGGAGCAGGACGAAATAGCGCTGCAGAGCCATCGCAACGCGGTGGCAGGCTGGGACAAGGGCTTCTTCGACGACATCGTGATCGAAGTGGCCGGCACAAAGCGCGACACCATCCCGCGCAAGGACACCTCGCTGGAGAAGCTCGCCAGGCTGCCGCCCACGTTCGACCGCACCAGCGGTAACGGCTCGCTCACGGCCGGCAACTCCTCGCCGCTGACCGACGGCGCCGCCGGGATCTGGGTCGGCTCGTCGAAGGGCATGGCGCGCCTTCCCTCGACGACACCGCGGGTAAAACTGGTCGACTGGGAGATCGCCTCGGTCGACTTCCGCGTCGAGGGCCTGCTGATGGCGCCCGCCTTCGCGATCCCTCGGCTGCTGGCGCGCCATGACCTGCGCTACGAGGACGTCCATCTCTGGGAGATCCACGAGGCGTTCGCGGCCCAGGTCGCCTTCCATCTCAAGGCGCTGCAGGACCGGGAGTTCCTCGCCGAGCGGGCGCATGTGCCGCGCGACTTCGGGCCGTTCCCGCGCGAGCGGATGAATCCCAACGGCGGCAGCACGGCGCTCGGCCATCCTTTCGGCGCGACGGGTGCACGCATCATCAGCATGGCGGTCAAGGAGCTGGCGGCGATGCCGAAAGGTAGCCGCGCCATCGTCAGCATCTGCGCCGACGGCGGCCTGGGCAGCGTGCTGCTCCTCGAATCGGCCTAACTCGACGGCTAAAGGCGCGATGGCCCGACGATCCGAAAGCGCCGACCCGCCGCTGCACAGCGGCCGCGTGCCGCCGTGGCTCGTCTCGCGAGTATGATGGCCGCAGCGTCTTCGGCTGGGAGCCGCCACCGGAGGAGAGGAAAACGTCATGAGCTGGGAATTCCTGCTGACCGCCCTGATCGTCGTCGTCTCGCCGGGCACCGGCGTGCTCTACACGCTGGCGACCGGCCTCGCGCGCGGCGGCAAGGCGAGCGTCGTCGCGGCGTTCGGCTGCACGCTCGGCATCGTGCCGCACATGGCGGCGGCGATCCTGGGCCTCGCGGCGCTGCTGCACACCAGCGCGATCGCCTTCCAGATGCTGAAATATGCCGGCGTCGCCTACCTGCTCTGGATGGCCTGGATGACGCTCAAGGAATCGGGCGCGCTCGGCGTCGACAAGCAGACCGACGCGCGCTCCACCCTGCAGGTTATCGCGCATGCGATCCTGATCAACATCCTGAACCCCAAGCTCACGATCTTCTTCTTCGCCTTCCTGCCGCAGTTCGTGCCGGCGGACGCGAGCGACGGCCTGCCCCTGATGCTGGAGCTGAGCGCCGTCTTCATGCTGCTGACCTTCGTGGTGTTCGTGGGCTACGGCCTGTTCGCCGCGTCGATCAGGACTCACGTCATCTCGCGGCCGAAGGTGCTGGCCTGGATGCGCCGCACCTTCGCCGCCGCGTTCGTGATGCTCGGCGCCCGGCTCGCCCTGGCCGAGCGCTGATCACTAAGCCGCCGCCTTCTTGCGGTTGGCCTCGAGGCGGGAATCGACCAGCGCCACGCCGGCGTCGATCACCGGGTGGTTGAGGCCCTTCTGCTTGGCGATCAGCTGCACCAGCTTGTCGGCGCGCTCGATGTTGGGCAGGCCGTTGTTGAGCGCGCGCGCCGCCGAGGCGGGCCGCGTCAGGCTCTGCGCCGCCGCGGCGTACTTCTCGAACGGCACGAGGTCGGCCGGGTTGGCGCCGAGCTTGACGCACAGGTCGAAGACGAAGTTGTAGACCGAGCGCGAGGTTTCGATGTCGCTGTGCACCGCCTCCTGCGCCGTGCGCATGCCGTCCTTGGTGACGCAGCGGTAGTTGCCGGCCAGCAGCATCGCCCACTTGGCGAGCGGCACGAACAGCGAGTCGTAGACCCTGAGCTTCACCGGCAGCTCGATGTTGCCCTCGGGCGCGTCGAAGCGGACGGCGTCGATGTCCTTCTCGAGCTGGGCGAGCAGCGCGTTGGCCGCGGCGTCCTTGAACTTGGCGACCTTGAAGTTGGTCGGCAGCGTGACCTGCAGGACGTTGACCTTCTCGTCCGGCGGACGGATCGCCTGCGGATCGGGGCTGCACAGCGTGACGCGCTCGGGATCGAAATTGTCCCACACGCTGGCATCGGTGTAGGCGGGCTTCAGCGTCTCGGCATCGAGCCCGGGCAGCCGGCGCATGTAGGCGAGCGGCGGCATGTTCATGATCGACATGCAGGGTTTGCGCGACTTGGCGACGGCATCGAGCAGCTCGCGCACGCCGGGCGAGCGGTACTGCGGCTCCTGCATGGCGAGCCCGACCAGGTCGAAGTCGGCCGGGTTGGCGCTGTCGGTGCCGCCGGCGGTGACCTTGCCCGGGAGCTTGCGCGAGTCGATCTCGACCGGGTCCTTGCGGCCGCGGATCGGCATGCGCACGCGGAAGCCCTCCGAATTGATCAGGTCCGCTTCGGCCGGCAGGCAGATCAGGTGCACCGAGTGGCCGCCGAACAGCGCTTTGGAAGCGAGCAGCGACCCGTAGGACGCGCCCATGATCATGATCTTCAGCGTTCTCTCCCTCAGGCCAAATTTCAGGCTCGGGCTAATTTGGACCGATGCCGGCGCGCCTGCAACTCGCCACTAGTCGAAAGCCCCAGCCAGCGAGAGAAACAGCTGCGCCCAGCCCGACGGACCGCCATACTTCTGCAAGGTCTGGGCCAGCGCCTTCCAATCGAACACCTCGACGCCCGACCAGGTGAGCAACGGCACGACGGCGCTCAGCAGCATCACGGGCACGATCACCGTCGGACTGCGCACTGAGCGAATCGTGTCCGGTTTCGACATCAGGACCATCAGCAGCATCGGCCAGTGCAGGACGAAGAACACGCGGCTGACATCCGACGTGACGCTGGCCGCCACGAAGCTCGCCGCCGTGCCGGCGAACAGCCACCACGACACCGATCGGAAGCCCCGAATCAGCCACAGCAGCAGGAAGCCGGGCAGCGCGACCGCGATCGCCGCCGGCCAGTAGAAGACGATGCGCAGCAGGAAGCGGTCGAGATGCGCCAGCAGGAAGCCCAACCGGCTCTGATAGGGAAAGGCGAGCCAGGTGCGGCTCAGCAGGAAGAAGGCGATGCCCAGCGCCACGCCCGCGACGATCATGGCGAGGCTCGCGCGATCGCGCCGCTCGCCGGTCACCCAGCCGAGCACGACCACGATCCCGAGCAGCAGGATGCCCTGCTGCACATGCCAGCCAGCCAGAATGAACGATGCGACCAACAGCACCAGCCGCGAGCGGCTGGCGACGACGGCGATGGCGCCCGCGAACATCACGGCGTCACCCACCCCGAGGCTGCCGAAGGAGATGCGGGTCAGCGGCAAGGCCGCCGCGAGCAGGAAGGCAGACTTCCGCCGCTCGTCATCCGCGGCGAGGAACGAAGCGGCGAACGGCAGGAACGACAGTACCAGGAACAGCCCGGCCAGCAGGGTCGGCGACTGGAGGCCGATCGCCTTCAGCAGAACGATCTTGAGCGGCGAATCGAACAGGTACTGCGCGAAGGCCGGCAGCTCGGCGCGGAAGCCGTCGCGCGCCAGCGCCGCGAGGACCGAGCCGTCGACCGGGCGCATGCCGCCGAACACGATCTGCGCGGCAATCGCGATCCCCGCCAGCCAGAGAATCGATCGCCAGCTCTCCAGGGGCTCGCGCAGTTTGGGATTCATGCCCCCGTCATCCCCCAAGAATATCCGCCACCGCCGCGACCAGCCGTCGGATGTCGTCCGCCGACCCGACTGTGATGCGCATATACGGCGCCGTGCGCGGCTTGTCGAAGTGTCGGACCAGCACCGCACGCTCGCGGAGCGCCGCCGCGAATGCCGCCCCGTCGCGCTCCGGACGCCGGGCGAAGACGAAGTTCGCGCTGGACGGCAGAACGACCAGGCCCAGCCGGACCAGCTCGCGCGTCATCGCCTCACGACCCGCGACGACCTTGGCGCAGCTTTCGCGGAACCAGGCATCGTCGCGAACGGACGCCGTCGCGCCCGCGAGCGCGATGCGGCCGAGCGGGTAGGAGTTGAAACTGTCCTTTACGCGGCTCAGCGCCTCGATCAGACCGGCATCGCCGATCGCATAGCCGACGCGCAACCCGGCCAGGGCGCGCGACTTGGACATCGTCTGCACGACCAGCAGGTTCGGATGGTCGGCGACCAGCGGAACCGCGCTCTCGCCGCCGAAATCGACATAGGCCTCGTCGATCAGCACCGGGATGTCGGCATGCTCTTCGAGCAGTTGGGCGATGAGCGCGCGTGGCAGGGCGATCCCCGTCGGCGCGTTGGGGTTGGCGATCACGATCGACCCGGCTTCGCGCCGATAGTCCTCGATCCGGAGGCGCATCTGGCCGTCCAGCGGCACGGTCTCGCAGGCGAGGCCGAACAATCGAGCCCAAACCGGATAGAAGCTGTAGGTGACGTCCGGATACAGCAGCGGCCTCGGCTGCTTCAGCAACCCGACGAAAGCATGGGCGAGCACTTCGTCCGAGCCATTGCCGACGAACACCTGTTCGGGCCTCACGCCGTGATGGTCGGCCAGGGCCCCGCGCAATTCGGTCGCCTCGGGATCGGGATAGAGCCGCAGCGTGTCGGCCGCGGCGGCACGCATCGCCTCGATCGCCAGCGGCGACGGGCCGAACGGGCTTTCATTGGTGTTGAGCTTCACCAGATCGGCGATACGCGGCTGTTCGCCGGGCACGTAGGGCGACAGCTCGCCGGCGATCTGGCTCCAGAATGCGTTCATCGGGGGCGTCCGGCTTGGCTTCCAAGCGACGGCTTATGCCATCGGCCCGGGAAAGCGGCAAAGACCGGAAGAAAATTGGAGCGGGCGAAGGGATTCGAACCCTCGACCCCGACCTTGGCAAGGTCGTGCTCTACCCCTGAGCTACGCCCGCGCTCCGTATCCGGCCGGGTAGGTTGCCGGAAGGCGGTGGTGATAGGGGGTTTTCCGAGCCTTTGCAAGCCCGACAGACATCAGACAATCAGCCCTGCTCCAACAGCCTTTGCAGATATTTGCCGTATTCGCTGCTGGCGATCGGCTCGATCAGGCGCTCCAGCCCGGCATCGTCGATATAGCCCTTGCGCCAGGCGACCTCCTCGGGGCTGCCGATCTGCAGGCCCTGGCGGTCCTCGACGGTCTCGACGAACTGCGCCGCCCTGAGCAGGCTCGACGGCGTGCCGGTGTCGAGCCAGGCATAGCCGCGGCCGAGCTTCTCGACGGTCAGCCGCCGCTCCTTGAGGTACCAGGCGTTGACGTCGGTGATCTCGAGCTCGCCGCGCGCCGATCGCGGAATCTGCGCGGCGACGTCGCAAACATCGGCGTCGTAGAAATAGAGGCCGGTCACCGCCCAGTTGGAGCGCGGTGCCTTGGGCTTCTCGACGATGCCGCGCGGCGTCTCGCCATCGCGCTCGAACTCGACCACGCCATAGGCCGAGGGATCGCTCACCCAGTAGGCATAGATCACCGCGCCGCTGCCCTTCGCGCCGCGCTCGGCCACCGCCGGCAGCGAATCGCCGTAGAACAGGTTGTCGCCCAGGATCAGCCCGACCCGGTCCGAGCCGACGAACCCGCGGCCGACCAGGAAGACCTCGGCGATGCCGCCAGGCCGGGACTGCACGGCGTAGCTGATCTCGAGCCCCCACTGCCGGCCGTCGCCGAACAGGCGGCGATAGGACTCCTCGTCGTGCGGATTGACGACCAGCAGGATCTCCCGGCAGCCCGCCAGCATCAGCGTGGTCAGCGGGTAATAGACCATCGGCTTGTTGTAGACCGGCAGGAGCTGCTTGTTGGCGGCCCGGGTCATCGGGTAAAGCCGCGTGCCGCTGCCGCCGCTGAGGACGATTCCCTTCATTAAGGCACTGTAGACCGCCCCGATGCTGAGCCCGCAACAACTATTCGCCCGCCTCGACGCGCTGGGCCTCGCCCATCGCACCGTGGAGCATGTCCCCGTCTTCACCGTCGAGGAGTCCAAGCAGCATCGCGGCGTGCTGCCCGGCCATCACATCAAGAACCTCTTCCTGCGCAACAAGAAGGAGGCGATGTGGCTGGTGGTGGCGCTGGAGCATCGCACGATCGACCTCAAGAAGCTGGGCGAGCGGCTGGGCGCCGGCCGCCTCTCCTTCGGCAGCCCCGAGCGGCTGCGCAGCTATCTCGGCGTCGAGCCGGGCTCGGTGACGCCCTTCTCCGTGGTCAACGACACCCGCCACGCGGTACGCCTGGTGCTCGACGAAGGCCTGAAGGAAAGCGGCCCGGTCAACGCCCATCCGCTCACCAACAGCATGACTACGGCGATCGCGCTGGCCGACCTGCTGCGCTTCTTCGAGGCCACCGGCCACACCCCGCAATGGCTGGACCTGGGGCTGGACCTGGGGCTGGACCTGGGGCTGCACCTGGCGGCGGGTTGACACCTGCGTCAGTCGATCCTAGATACTTAACCATATAGTTAAGTGTAGCGAGGTTGCTGCCATGACGACCGACAAGGAGCTGGTGCTCACCCGGCTGATCGACGCGCCGCGCGAGAGGCTATGGCGCTGCTGGACCGAGCCGAAGCTGATGGTGCAGTGGTTCACGCCGCCGCCGTGGAAGACCATCCATGCCGAGACCGACGTGCGGCCGGGCGGCTCGAGCTATGTCGTCATGAAGGGCCCCGAGGGCCAGGAGATGCCCAACCGCGGCGTCTATCTCGAGGTGATCCCGAACGAGAAGCTGGTCTTCACCGACGCCTACACCAGCTCCTGGCAGCCGTCGGCCAAGCCGTTCTTCACCGGCGTGCTGACCTTCGAGACCCAGGGCGGCCAGACCCTCTACACGGCCCGTGCGCTGCACTGGACCCGGGAAGACTGCGAGGCCCACGAGAAGATGGGCTTCCATGAAGGCTGGGGCATCGCCACCGACCAGATGGCGGCGCTGGCCAAGACTCTCTAGCCGCAGGTGACAAGGCCGGCGCGGATGTTACATTGTAACAAATGCGCTTCGCCTGTTTGTTGCTTGCCGTTCTGCTGACCGCCGCGCCCGCCTGGGCGGACTCCCGGCTGAAGGTCGTCGCCACCTTCTCAATCCTGGCCGATCTGGTACGCGAGGTCGGCGGCGAGGCGGTCGAGGTCACGACGCTGGTCGGGCCGGACAGCGACGCCCACACCTACCAGCCCAGGCCCACCGACGCGCGCACGCTCGCCACGGCCAAGGTGCTGGTCAGCAATGGGCTGGGCTTCGAGGGTTGGATCGATCGCCTGGCCGACGCGGCGGGCTTCAAGGGCACGCGCATCGTCGCTTCCGCCGGCGCGCCGGCCGAGGCCGATCCGCATTGCTGGCAGGACGTCGCCTGCACGCGGCGCTACATCGCCAACATCGCCCAAGGCCTCGCCAGGGCCGATCCCGCCAACGCCGCCGCCTACCGCGATCGCGCGGCGCAATACGATCAACGACTGGCGGCGCTCGACGACTGGATCCGCCGCGAGATCGCCGGCGTGCCCGAAGACCGCCGGCAGGCGATCACCGGCCACAGCTCGTTCCGCTATTTCGCGCGCGCCTACGACGTGCGCTTCAGCGCGCCGCGCGGCTACTCGACCGACAGCGAGCCGACGGCGCGCGACGTCGCCAACCTGATCCGCCACGTGCGCGAGCAGAAGGTCAAGGCGGTGTTCGTCGAGAACATGACCAATCCGTCGCTGGTCGCCGAGATCGCCCGCGACTCGGGCGCCGTGGTCGGCCCGCGCCTCTATAGCGATGCGCTGTCGAGGCCCGACGGCCCGGCCGCGACATACGAGGCGATGATGCGCCACAACGTCAGCGCGCTGGTCGCGGGGATGCAGAGGAACTAGCTCATTGGACCGCGCGCATCCTGCGCGCTCATGAATGATGAGCGGGCTGGAAGCCCGCGGTCCAATGATCAGACCGCCGTGAAGGGCAAACCTGCGCGGCGGCGGGCTTCCTGCAGCGTGTTGTACATCAGGCACGCCACCGTCATCGGGCCGACGCCGCCCGGCACGGGCGTGAGATGGCCCGCGACCGCGCGCGCTTCGTCGAAGGCGACGTCACCCACCAGTCTGGTCTTGCTGTCACCCGCAGAGATGCGGTTGATTCCGACGTCGATCACCGCCGCACCCGGCTTGATCCAGTCGCCGCGCACGAACGCGGGCTTGCCGATCGCCACCACCAGGATGTCGGCGGTGCGGCAGAGCGCGGGCAGATCGCGGGTGCGCGAATGCGCGATCGTCACCGTGCAATCGGCCTTCAGCAGAAGCTGCGCCACCGGCCGACCGACCAGCGTCGAGCGGCCGAGCACGACGGCGTGCCTGCCCGAAAGCGCGCCCAGCGCGTCGGCCAGCAGCATCGAGCAGCCGAGCGGCGTGCAGGGCACCGGGAAATCGAGCGGCGCGCCGGATGCGATCGAGCCCAGCCGGCCGACGTTCATCGGATGGAAGCCGTCGACGTCCTTGTCGGGATCGACCGCGAGCAGGATGTCGGGGGTGACGATGTGCTTGGGCAGCGGCAGCTGCACCAGGATGCCGTGCACCGCCGGATCCTTGTTGAGCCGGGTGATGAGCTGCAGCAGCTCGAGCTCGGTCGTGCTCGCGGGCAGGCGATGGTCGAAGCTCGCCATGCCGAGCTCGGCCGCGACCCGGCCCTTGCTCTTCACATAGACCTGGCTCGCGGCATCGTCGCCGACCAGCACGGTGGCGAGGCCGGGCTTGATGCCGGTGACGGCATGAAGCTCCGCGACACCCGCGCCCACGCGCGCACGCAGGCCGGCGGCGAAGACCTTGCCGTCGATCAGCTTCGCCTCAGCCATGGACCTGCATCCAATGGGTGACACGCTCGACGATCGCCTCGGGCGCGCCGGCGACGCGGATGGTCTTGGCCCGCGCGGTCTGGCCCTTGATGACGTCGAACGACGATTTCGGCAGCCGCCACGCCTCGGCCAGCAGCGCGATCACCGCCTGGTTGGCCTTGCCGTCCTCGGGCGGCGCGATGACCTGGGCCCTGAGCGCTCCGTCGGCCGCCGCGAGCACGGCCCGCCGGGCGCGCGGCTGCACGTGCAGGTCCACGGTCACGCCGGAGACGCTGCGTTTCAGGAATCCGGGATCGCTCAATAGAAGGACGGCCAGATGTAGTAGCGCAGGGCCTCGCGCACGAAGAACAGGCCGAGCAGCAGGATGACCGGCGAGATGTCGACGCCGCCCAGGTTGGGCAGCATGCGGCGGATCGGCCGCAGCATCGGCTCGGTCAGCCGGTACAGGGTCTCGACGATGGTGCGGATGAACTGGTTGCGCATGTTGACCACGCCAAACGCAACCAGCCAGCTCATGATGGCGCTCGCGATCACGATCCAGGTGACCAGCTCGATCAGCGCCTCGATCAACCAAATGAAGGGATTCATGGGGCGGCACCCTACCCTAGGTTCGCGATAGGGCAAGCTCGACGTTGCCGAGCGTCAGGGTGCGCGCGGCGGTGATATCGCGCGGTCCGTGGGCCGGCAGCAGGCGGGCGCCGTCGATATAGGTGCCGCCGGGACTGCCGAGATCCTGCAACCCGATGCGGCCCGCCGCGGTGAGCAACCGCGCATGCGGCTGGCCGACCGAGGGATCGGCCAGCACCAGCTCGTCCGGTCCGCCGGCGGCCACGCCGGTCAGGGTGTAGGCAGCCCGGCTGTCATCGAAACGCAGCGTCACGCCCCCGCCGCTCAGCATCCAGCCGCGCCGGTCGGCCAGCACCCTGGGGGGCGGCGGCAAGGCAGTCGGCGCCGGTGGCGCCATGCCGGATGGCATCGGCGCATGGGCGGCGCCGGCGAGCGCCACGCTGTCGCGCGGCCAGCGCATGAAGGCGAACACCCAGAGCAGGATCAGCGAGATCAGCGAGCCGATGCCGGTCAGCGTCAGCAGGATCGCAGCCGCGCCGGCCCAGCCGGGCAGGCCCGCCTTCTCGGCGATGCGCCAGCACATCCAGCCGGCGAGCACCAACGCGACCAGAGCGAAGGCGCTGGTCAAGCCGAACAGGCCGAGGACGGCGGCGACGTCGAAGCCCATGATCACGATCCTGCTTGTTTGGGCCGGCCCTCGCCGGTGGGCCAGTCGCCGAAGGCCAGGATCGCCATGACGATGAACGGGCCGATCGCCGGCACGAGATGGAACAGCGACAGCAGCCCCGAGTAGCCGGCGCGTTCGAAGATGCGCCAGCTCGGCACGATCAGCAGCAGCGCGAACAGCACGTGCACGACCAGGATCGCCATCAGGGCGAACATGCTGAGCCCGATCAGCCAGCCGATCACGGTCATCATGTTGGCCTCGACATCCACTTCAGGCGAGCGCCACGACTTCGATCTCGACCCGGACGTCGCGCGGCAGGCGCGCGACCTCGACGGTCGAGCGGGCGGGCGGCTCGGCGCCGAAGAACTCGGGCCGGCCGTAGACTTCGTTCATGGCGCCGAAGTCGTTCATGTCCTTGAGGAAGACCGTGGTCTTGACGGCGCGGTCGAGATCGCTGCCGGCGGCCTTCAGGACGGCTCGCAGGTTCTTCAGCACCTGCTCGGTCTGCGGCGCAACGCCGCCGCTCACGATCTGCCCCGTGGCGGGATCGAGCGGGATCTGGCCCGCGCAATAGACCATCCCGCCGGCCACGATCGCCTGCGAATAGGGCCCGAGAGCGCCGGGAGCCGCATCGGTTTTCACCATCTTCTTGCCGTTGGACACTGGGTTTGCACTCCTAAAAAGGCGGAAACACGCTAGCATATGGCCGTTTGCTTGACAGGCGGCGCTGCAGGCTCTATCCGGCGCATCCTCGGGACGTGGGGGGCTGTAGCTCAGCTGGGAGAGCGCCTCGTTCGCAATGAGGAGGTCAGGGGTTCGATCCCCCTCAGCTCCACCAACCCCGAGAGAGACGTATTGCGGCTCAAGCGTCCGACCCCCGCGCAAATAGGACTGACCCCCGACGAGGGCGACACCCTCGGCGCCCTACGCACGCCGGAAGACATCCAGCAGTTCATCATCGGCCTCAGCGCCAACTTCGAGGAGCAGGGCGACACCCTGCGCTCGGTGCGCGGCGTGCTGCGGCATCGCCGGGCGCATTGCATCGAGGCGGCCTTCACCGCGGCCTGCGCATTGTGGCTGCAGGGCCTGCCGCCGCTGGTGCTCGACCTTGTCGCCAAGGGCGATTCGGACCATGTCATCACCGTGTTCAAGCGCGGCAGCTTCTGGGGTGCCATTTCCAAGAGCAACCACATCTGGCTACGCTGGCGCGATCCGATCTACCGTTCTCCGCGCGAGCTCGTGATGTCGTACTTCCACGAATACGCCAACAATGACGGCCTCAAGTCGCTGCGCACCTACTCGCTGCCGGTCGACCTGCGCCGTTTCCCGACCGACATGTGGGTGACCAGCGAGGAGGATTGCTGGGAAGTCGGCGCCGCGCTGTGCGACGTCAGGCACTTCCGCGTGCTGACGCGCGCCCAGGAGCGCCGCCTGCTGCCGCGCGACGCGATCGAGATGCGGGCCGACGACATGGTGCAATACGAAAGCGCCGACCGGCGGCGCGCACGGAGATACTGATGGGCTGGCTCGTCGCCGTCCTGCTGCTGATCTCGGCGCCGGTCCATGCGCAGGTGCAGCCGCCGGCCGAATGGCAGGCGGCGGCGCAGGCGGTGATCGGCGAGTTCGAGCGCGATACGCCGCTGGCCAACAAGGCCTGGGGTCCCGAGCTGCGCCAAGGCTGGTCGCTGGCGCGCACCTGGCGGCAATACAACAACGGCAATGTCGAGAATACGCTCGCCGAGTATCTCATCTTCGCCGCGCTGTGCCGGGTGCCCGGTTGCCCCGGCAATACAATCGAGGGCCAGCCCTATGTCGCGATGGCGCAAAAGGTGAAGGCCCTGATCGCCGAGCAGGGCGGCTCCTATGCGCTCGCCACCAACGCCCATGCCTGGCTGGCCGGCCTCGCCGACCCGACGGGGGCGGCGCAGAAGAACGCCAAGCTGTGGAGCCAGCATCTCGACATGGCGGCGGCGGATTTCGCCACCGGCAATCTCTATGCGCTGGCCTGGCTGCTGGCGCGCTCGCGGCCGACGCCGGCGGAGCAGGCGACGACCTTCTCGCGCTTTGGCCTGCTGGTGCAGGAGAAGGGGTGGCTGGGCACGCGCTGCGTCGACATCTCCAAGGTGGCGCTCGTCATCGACGCGCCGCCCAAGGTGGAGAGCTGCCGGTAGCTCGCGCTATTCGGCGGCCAGCGCGTTCTTGACGAACTTCTTGGCGTCGAAATCCTCGGCGACCTTCATGTCGTTGCCGATCAGCTGCTCGACGTCGATCTTGGCGTATTCCATCACGCCCATGTCGCCCAGCGCCTTCTGCACCTTCGGCCCGAACAGGCCGATCTCCTTGAGGATCGGCACGATGCGGGTGAACAGCCGCGAGCGGAACTGCTGCATGGCGCCCGAGTTGTAGGCGTATTCCATCAGCTTATCGACCGGCAGGCCCGAGCGCATCCAGACCTCGCCCTGGTTGAAGCGGTCGCGCATGAAGTAGAGCGCCTCGACCGTGAACTCCTCGCGCTCGGCGCGCTCGGCGTCGGAGAGGTGCGGGTAGTATTCGCGCAGCGCCATCCGGCCGAAGGTGACGTGCCGCGCCTCGTCCTGCATGACGTAGGCGTTCACCGCCGCGGCCAAATTGTTCTTCGCCGAATCGCGGATGCGCTGGAAGGCGGCCAGCGCCAGGCCCTCGATCAGCACCTGCATGCCGAGATAGGTCATGTCCCAGCGCCGGTCGCTCAGCGTCTGCTCGAGCAGGTTCTTGAGCGAGTCGGTGATCGGATAGGCCTGCCTGAACTTCTCGTGGATCAGCCGCTTGTAGCTCTCGACGTGGCGCGCCTCGTCCATCACCTGGGTCGCGGCGTAGAACTTGGCGTTCATGTCCGGCACGGTGTTGACGATCTTGGCGGTCGCGATCAGCGCGCCCTGCTCGCCGTGCATGAACTGGCAGATCGAATGGCACTGGAGATTGAACCGCAGCCAGCTCTTCTCCTTCTCGGTCATCTTCTCCCAGAACGGCGAGCCGTAGATCGGGATCGACTCGTCGGCCATCCCCATCGGGTTGTCCTCGAACAGCTCCTGGCTCCAGTCGATGCGGGTCGAGGTGTCCCACTGCTGCTGCTTGCCCTTCTCGTAGAGGCCCAGCAGATCGGCCGAGCCGTCCTCGTATTCCCAGTTGAAGGCGATCTCGGTCGCGCCGTCGAACTTCCAGTTCGTGACCTCGACGGGGAGCTGATAGATCTTTTGCGTCGTCATGGGGTCTTGCCTCCGGCCGCTGAATTTCGTTCTTTCACGGGCGGCAGATAAAATCTGACGCCGTGTTCATTTTCCCAGGAAACGTACCACAAAGCGGTACGCAAGTCCTCGGGGAAACCCGCACGCCGTGTGAACGTGGATTTACTTATGGCCTACCATCAGTTGCGCATTGCCAAGATCGTCCAGGAGACCCCGGATGCCCGGTCTTTCGTGTTGGAAGTACCTGAGGATTTGGCGGATCGGTTCAAGTACCGCGCCGGCCAATTCCTGACCTTCCGGGTGCCGCACGAGGCGGGCGACCTCAATCGCTGCTACTCGCTGTCGAGCGCGCCCGAGACCGACGGCCGGCACCTCAAGGTAACGGTCAAGCGAGTCGAGGGTGGCAAGGGCTCGAACTGGTTCAATGACCAGCTGATCGAGGGCCATGCCCTGCACGTCCTGCCGCCGGCCGGCCGCTTCGTGCTCAAGGAGGGCAATGCGCCCTTGCTGCTGTTCGGCGGCGGCAGCGGCATCACGCCGATGATGTCGCTGATCAAGTCGGCGCTGCGCTCGGGCGCGCGCAAGATCCGGCTGTTCTATGCCAACCGCGACAGGCCCTCGATCATCTTCGACAAGGAGCTGCTCGAGCTGCTGGCCGACCATTCCAGCCGGCTGGAGGTGATTCATCACCTCGACGCCGAGCAGGGCCTGACCAGGCCGGAGGAGATCCACGGCGCGCTCAAGGGCTTCGAGGACGCCGAGGCCTATCTCTGCGGCCCGGGGCCGTTCATGACGCTCGTCGAACGCACGCTCGTCGATGCGGGCATGCCGCGGGAGAAGGTGCTGCTCGAGCGCTTCGAAGCGTCGGGCAACGACGCCGTCCCCGTCCCGCCGCAGGAAGAGGGCGAGGTGATCCCGAGCGAGATCACCATCCACATCGAGAACAAGGTCCACAAGGTGCCCTACAAGAAGGGCCAGACCATCCTCGAGGCGGCACGCGCCGCGGGGCTCAATCCGTTGTCGTCCTGCGAGGAGGGCTTCTGCGCCTCGTGCGCGGCCAAGACCATCAAGGGCAAGGTCGTGCTGGCCAAGAACGACATCTATACGACCGACGATCTCGCCAACAACTGGATCCTCACCTGCCAGGGCCATTGCTTCGGCGCAGAGGTCGAGATCACCTACGACGTCGTCTAGCCTCAGCCCCCGCTCCACCCGTCCCAAGGCGCCGTGGGACGGGATGGATGAATGCCGATGGCATCAACATCGGAGGCCTCTGAGTCCCAAAAAATTTTTGAGAAGTCCTGCCTTTTTGCGCACCGGCTCTCCCGCCCGTGGCGCGCGGCAGTTCGAAAAAAAGAGGAGTGTCGTCACGCGCGCCACACTGCAGCAGCGCGCGCCAGACTCCCAATATGGGCAATGGCCTCTTGTGTTCTCTAGCCCGGATATCTCACAGGAAGAGGTGCATCGGAGCGCGGGTTCTGAGAAAGTTGTTTTGCAACAACGACCGTCTCACTCCCAAAGGAATGCTCCGATGCCCACAGAGTGTATCGCGGACCTGTTCGGATTTGAAGCCGTAGAAG
>NZ_JAFKJN010000041.1 GCF_017305915.1 Reyranella sp. | reverse complement strand
CGGCTCTCGGGGTCGATGTAGGAGAACAGACCGCCCTGATCCCGGAACTCACCGCGCATTGCCCATGCTCCACAGCAAAAACCACGCTATGGAATCATCAATCCTGAAAAACCGGAAGGTTCTTCAGCAAACTGCTAGAGCGATTTCCGGTTAGATGGAACCGCGCGCGGTTCCATCTAACCGGAAATGCGCGCACGGGTGATAGTCGTTGCAGAAGGCATATTCCGTCCGGCTGATTCCAGCCGGACGGAATATGCTCTAGCGGCCGTGAGCGACCTGCAGGCGCCGCTCGCGCTGGCGGCTCCATTGCGAGAGGCCGAAGCAGGCGAACCAGTAGATGGCGCCGGCGAAGACATAGGCCTCCATGTTCATGCCGACCCAGGCCGGGTCGGCCAGCGCCGCCTGGGCGATGCCCAGGAGGTCGAAGATCGAGACGATCAGCACCAGGGTGGTGTTCTTGAACAGGGCGATGAACTCGTTGGTCATCGCCGGCAGCGCGATGCGCAGCGCCTGCGGCAGCACGATCATGCGCTGGATGCGCCAGTAGCCCAGCCCCAGCGCCTGGGCGGCCTCGGCCTGGCCTTCGGGCAGCGCCTGCAGGCCGCCGCGCACCGCCTCCGCCATATAGGCCGCGATCACGAAGGCAAGCCCGATCACGGCGCGCGCCAGGCGGTCGACATCGAAGCCGGTCGGCATGATCAGCGGCAGCAGCAGCGAGGCGAGGAAGATCACGGTGATGATCGGCACGCCGCGCCAGAACTCGATGAACACCACCGAGGCGAAGCGGACCAGCGGCAACCGCGACTGGCGGCCGAGCGCCAGCAGCACGCCGAGCGGGATGGCGATCAGGCCGGCATAGACGGTGAGGAACAGGGTCAGCATCAGCCCGCCCCATTCCCGCGTCTCGACCAGCTTGAGGCCGGTGCCCCAGCCGCCGTGCAGCAGCACGATGCCGACCGGTGGCAGCAGGACGGCAGCCGCGACCGTGGCGCCGCGACGCTGCGGCAGGCCGCGCCACGACAGCGCCAGCGTCACGGCCACCCACAGCGCGCCGACGATGTCGACGCGCCAGCGCTCCGGCACCGGATACTGGCCGTACATGAACTGGCTGAAGCGCATCTTCACGAACACCCAGCAGGCGCCGGAGCCCTTGCAGTCGTCGCGGCTGGTGCCCTGCCAGGTGGCGTCGAGCAGAAGCCAATGCACCAGCGGCACCGAGATGCGCCAGACGATGTAGAGGCAGATCAGCGTGATCGCCGCATCGACCGGCGTCGCCAACAGGCGCTGACGCAATTGCGCGATCATCGCGTCACCAGCCGGTGGCGCGTGTTGTACCAGTTCATGAACGCCGACACGGCGAGGCTGAGCGTCAAGTAGATCGCGAGCGTAATCGCGATGATCTCGATCGACTGGCCGGTCGAGACCAGCGCCGAGCCCATGAACACCGCGACGATCTCGGGATAGGCGATCGCCGCGCCGAACGAGGAGTTCTTGATCAGGTTGAGGTACTGGCTGGTGAGCGGCGGGATGATCACCGGCATCGCCTGCGGGATCACCACCAGCCGCACGATGCGGCCGGGCGCGAGGCCGAGCGCGCGGGCGGCGTCGATCTGGCCCTGCCGCACCGACAGGATGCCGCCCCTCACCGCCTCTGCGATGAAGCCCGCGGTGTAGGTCGAGAGCGCCGCGAACAGCGCCACGAACTCCGGCGCCAGCACGAAGCCGCCGCGATAGTTGAAGCCGCGCAGCGTCGGCACGTCCCAGCTGGTGGCCGCGCCGCCGGCGACCAGGGCCAGGATGGGCAGCAGGCCACAGGTCACGAAGCCCACGGCCCAGGTCGGGAAGTCGCGGCCGGTGCGCGCCTGGCGCGCCCGCGCCCAGCGCGCGAGGCCCCATTGGCCGGCGATCAGGACCGCGATCGCCAGCAGCGCCAGCCGCAGCCCGGTGGCGTCGTTAGGCGTCGGGATCGAGAGCCCGCGGCGGTTCAGGAAGGCGACGTCGAGAAAGTTCAGGCTCTCGCGCGGCGTCGGCAGCGCGGCGAGCACGCCGAAGTACCAAAACAGCACGAAGAACAGCAGCGGGATGTTGCGTACGAACTCGACATAGGCGCCCGCGAGGGTCGACAGCAGCCAGTTGCGCGACAGCCGCAGCAGACCGACGGTGAAGCCGATCACCGTTGCCACCATGATCGAGACCGCCGACACCAGCAGCGTGTTGACGATGCCGGTCCACAGCAGCGCCAGGATGGTGTCGCTGGGCTTGTAGCCGGTGAGGTTGAACGGCACCTCGATGCCGCTGTCGCGCCACAGGAAGCGGAAGCCCGAGGCGATGCCCGCCTTGACCATGTTCTCCGAGGCGTTGCGCACGAAGAACCAGACGAGGGCGACCAGGACGATCGCCCCCGCGGCCTGCCACAGGACGTCGCGGACCTTGCGGTCGCGGAGGAACGCCATAGAAATCACTCTCCTCCCTGCGCGCAGCGCGGGGAGGAATATGAAGGTCACTGGAACGGCGGCGTGAACAGCAGACCGCCCTTGGTCCACAGCTCGTTGCTGCCGCGCTTCAGCTTGAGCGGCGAGGCCATGCCGACGGTGCGCTCGTAGCTCTCGCCGTAGTTCCCGACCTGCTTGACGATGTTGTAGGCCCAGTCGTTGCCGATCCCCATCATGTCGCCGAACTTGCCTTCGACGCCGAGCAGGCGGCGGACCTCGGTGTTGGTCGACTTGGCCTTCATCTCGTCGACGTTCTTCGAGGTGATGCCGAGCGCCTCGGCGGCGATCTGCGCGTTCAGCACCCAGCGCACGATGAGCTGCCAGCGCTCGTCGCCCCAGCGCGTGGTCGGGCCCTGCGGGTCGTTGGAGATGATCTCGGTCAGGATCTGGTGCTCGGCGGGATCCTTGAACTTGATGCGCTGGCCGGCCAGCGCGCCGAGGCCCGCGGTGTAGGCGTCGCAGCGGCCCTGGTCGTAGGCCGAGATCGCATCGTCGTTCTTCTGGAAATTGATGATCGTGACCTTGAGGTTGCGCTCGCGGAACCAGTCGGCCGCGGTCTTCTCCTCGGTCGAGCCGGCGGCGACGCAGATCGTGGCGTCGGCGAGGTCGGCGACCTTGGCGACCTTGGCCTTGGTGCGCACCACGAAGGTCTGGCCCTCGTAGAAGTTGATGCCCTGGAAGTTCACGCCGAGCGTGGCGTTGCGCGAGAAGGTGATGGTGGTGTTGCGCGCCAGCAGGTCGACCTGACCCGACTGCAGGATCGGCCAGCGCTGCTGCACCGAGGTCGGCGTGTACTTGACCTTGGTCGCGTCGCCCAGCACGGCGGCGGCCAGCGACTTGCAGTAGTCGACGTCGAGGCCGGTCCACTCGCCCTTGTCGTTGGCGAAGGAGAAGCCCGGCAGGCCGAGATGCACGCCGCATTCGATGTTGCCGCGTGCCTTGACGGCGTCGAGCGTCGGGCTGGGCGCCAGCTGCTGCGCACCCGCAGGCGTCGCGACCAGGCATGCCACCGCGGCGGCAAAGCCGTAGAACTTCATGTGAAAACCCCCTCAACAGTCGTTGCCCGATACCGTACAAGCCTCGGCGTGACCAGTAAATCGCCGCTCGAAACCAGCCGCATTCCGGGCCTGCCCAACCTGCACAGCCACGCCTTCCAGCGGGCCATGGCAGGGTTGACGGAGCGCCGCGGCAGCGGAAGCGATTCTTTCTGGACCTGGCGCGAGCAGATGTATCGCTTCGTCGAGCGGCTCGGGCCGGACGACCTCGAGGCGATCGCCGCCCAGGCCTACATGGAGATGCTCGAGGCGGGCTTCACCTGGGTCGCCGAGTTCCACTACCTGCATCACCAGCCCGACGGCCGGCCCTACGACAATGTCGCCGAGATGTCGCAGCGCATCGTTGCCGCCGCGGCCGAGGTCGGTATCGGCCTGACCCTGCTGCCGGTGCTCTATCGCCAGAGCGGCTTCGGCGGAAGGCCCGCGACACCCGGCCAGCGCCGCTTCCTCAACGACCGCGAATTCTACGCCCGGATCATGGAAACCAAGGTGCCGGGCGGGCGTATCGGCATCGCGCCCCATTCGCTGCGGGCGGTGACGCTCGACGACCTCAAATGGGCGGCCGAAACCTGGCGCGGCCAGCCGGCGCACATCCATGTCGGCGAGCAGACGCGCGAGGTCGAGGATTGCCTCGCCGCCCATGGCCGCCGCCCGATCGACCTCTTGATGGATACCGTGCCGGTCGACGCGCACTGGTGCCTCGTCCATGCCACCCACGCCGATGCCGGCGAACGTACGCGCATCGCGAAGTCGAAGGCGGTCGTCGGCCTCTGCCCGATCACCGAGGCCAATCTCGGCGACGGCCTGTTCGACGTGCCCGACTTCCTCGGCAAGGACGGCCGCTTCGGCGTCGGCTCGGATTCCAACGTGCGCATCTCCGTCGCCGACGAGTTGCGCACCCTCGAATACGGCCAGCGCCTGGTCCACCGCCAGCGCAACGTGCTGGGCGATGCGGGCCGATCAACCGGCCGCCGCCTGTTCGAGGCGGCGCTCGCGGGCGGCGCGCAGGCCGTCGGCGCGAGCGACGAGAGCATCGTCGTGCTCAACGACAGCAGCCATCGCGGCGACGCGATGCTCGACCACTGGCTGTTCACCGCCGACAACGATGCCATTATCTCGGTCGAACGCGGCGGCGTGCGGCTGGTCGACCGTGGGCGCCATCGCGATCGCGATCGAATCGCGGGACGCTACGACAGGACGCTCGCCCGACTGCTCTCCCAGCCATGAGCGGCACGGCACCGCTTGATCGATGGCTCGCGCTCCGTCAAAGTTGGATTTTGGGAGACCAATCATAGGTTGCAGATGAACCGGGCAAGCTGGGGCGTTCTGGTCGCTGGACTTGCGGTGGCCGGCTGCTCGGTCACCGTCGATGTCGTCGGCCTCGTGGGAAGCGAAACCTTCAGGGGAAAATCGACCGGCTATGGCGACGGCACCGGCTACATGGAGATGCAAAGCGACGCCGGCACCAAATGTGTCGGCGACTTCGCCTTTCACGGCTCCCGCAACGGCACCGCCATCCTGTCGTGCAACGACGGCCGTCAGGCCGCCTTGCAGTTTCGTTCATTGCGGGCGGGCGTCGGCTACGGTTTCGGCACGCTCAATACCGGCGGGACCGTGCGCTTCTACTACGGCATGAGCGACGAACAAGGCGCCGCGTACATTGCCGCCGGCCCCGGCCAAGCCGGACCGGCTGCCGGCGGACCGAAGAGCGGAAGCGGCACCGGATTTTACGTCACCCGACAGGGCCACGTTCTCACGAATGCCCATGTTGTCGACAGCTGCGGGAGCTTGACCGTCCATCGGGCGGGCGGGGTCTCCGCGCCGGCCATCATCGTCTCGACTGACAAGCAGAACGATCTGGCGCTCTTACAAACCGCCTCCGCGCCCGCGGCGATCGCGACGCTGCGCGGCAATCGGCCGGTGCGTCCCGGCGAGGCGGTCGTGGCGTTCGGGTTTCCAATTCCGAACATGGTGACGACGACCGGCGTGCTCACGACAGGGACGGTAAGTGCGCTCGCCGGCCTGCGCGACGATACCCGCTTCCTCCAGATTTCCGTGCCGATCCAACCCGGCAACAGCGGTGGCCCGTTGATGGACATGACCGGAGCCGTGGTTGGTGTCACATCCTCCTCGCTCGACGAGCGTGCCGCCATCCGCAGGAGCGGCGCTCTTCCGCAGAACGTGAACTTCGCCATCAAGACCGAGGTCGTGAGGACTTTCCTGGCGACGACCGGCGTCTCGGCCGAAACCGGCGGTGGCCATGAGCTTGGCGCCGCTGACGTCGGAGAACGTGCCCGCGGCTTCACCGTCCGCATCGAATGCAAGGGCTGACGCGCTACAGTCCCATCAGCGAGAACAGCGCGCGGCCGAGCGCGCTGTTCGGGTCGGCGAGCTGGCGCGGTTCCTCGAAGTGGTTGGGCGAGAAGACCTCGGTGCGGCTGGCCAGCCGGCCCATACCTTCCAGCGCCGCAGCGAACACCTGCCCGTGGCGGCGGAACTCCGGGCTGTCGCCGACCGACCAGGCGACGGCGACCGGGCAGCGGATGCGGCCGAGATGGCGCATGGCGCTGGCGGCATCCAGCTCCTCGGGCGTGATCTTCACGTACTTGCTGCGCGCCGACAGCAGCGGCGCGTGCAGGTCGTACATGCCGCTGATCAGCAGCGCGCCCTTGACCGTGTCGTTGCCGAGCAGCACGCAGCTCGCCAGATGCGCGCCGGAGGAATGGCCCGCGAGATAGATGCGGTCGGGGTCGCCGCCGAAGCTCGCCGCGTTGCGCGCCGTCCACGCCACGGCCTCGCGGCACTGCGCGATCATCGCCGGCAGCGGCACCGTGGCGACATTGTCGAAGTCGGCGACCACCAGCGCCGCGCCCTTGCCGACAACCGCTGGCGCCGGGTAGGCGACGTCGAGGCGCGAGCCGCGCAGCCAGGCGCCGCCGTGCAAATAGACCAGCACTGGTACCTTCGACGCTCCCTTGGGCGCGAAGATGTCGAGCAGCTGCATTTCGCTCCTGCCGTAGCGCTCGGTGCGCGACGGCATCGCCTTGCGGACAGCCTCGCAGTCCTTGCGGATCTCGGCCTGGATGGCATCGCGATGCGGCGCCCAGACGAGCTGGTCGTAGGCCTGATCGAGCTGTTCCTTCGTGTAGTCGAGGAATACCCTGTCGCTGTCGTTCGGCATCGCCGGACGCAACACGACTATCGCCTGCCGTGCAAGCCTGTTGTGGGGTTCGGACTGGGGAGGAAGAGCAGCATGAAGCTCGCGGGAAAAATCGCTCTGATCACCGGCGGCTCGCGCGGGATCGGCCGCGCCACGGCGCTCGCCTTCGCCGCCGAGGGTGCGGATGTCGCCTTTTGCCATCTGAATGACGATGCCAAGGCTGACCAGACCGCTGGCGAGATCCGCGCCCTCGGCCGGCGCGCCCTGCATCGCTCGGTCGATGTCGCCGATATCGCGTCCGCGCGGGTCTTCGCTGAGCAGGCGGCGCGGGAACTCGGACCGGTCGACATCCTGTTCAACAACGCCGGCATGAACATTCGCAAACCCTTCGAAGCCTATACCGAGGAGGAGTTCGACCGGATCATCTCCGTGCACCTGAAGGGCACGTTCTTCATGGCACAGGCGGTCTACCCGGCGATGGCGGCCCGTGGGCAGGGCTGCATCATCAACGTCGCCTCGCAGCGCGGCTTGAAGGGCGCGGTCAATTCGGCGCCCTACTCCGCCGCCAAGGCCGCGATAATGGGATTCACGCGCGCGCTGGCATGGGAAGCGACGCCGAAAGGCGTTCGCGTCAATGCCATCGCGCCTGGCCCGATCGTCACCGATCTGACGGCGACCATGACGCCCGGGGATCGTCAGGCCTTCATCGATGCGCTGCCGGTGGGCCGTTTCGGCCGGCCGGAGGAAATCGCCGCGACCGCGCTGTTGCTGGCCGGTCCGGACGGCGGATTTTATGTCGGTGCCACCCTGTCGCCCAATGGTGGAGACGTGATGTACTAGTCAGCCACCAACCCGGGAGAGAAACACATGCCGACGAACGACCTGACACCAGGGCTCAAGGCGGAGATCGTCACGACAGTCGATGACAAGCTGGTGGTCAGGCACATGGGCGGCGACGGCGTGCTGTCCACGCCATCGATGATCGGCCTGATGGAGCGTGCCGGCATCGAGGCCGTGCAGTCGCATCTCCCCGAAGGGCACACCACCGTGGGCTTCGAGGTGAACGTCAAGCACTTCGGCGCCACGCCGAAAGGCAAGAAGGTGACGGTGCGCGCCGAGCTGCTCGAGGTGGATGGCCGCAAGCTCCGCTTCAAGGTCGAAGCGCACGACGAGGACAAGAAGGTCGGCGAAGGCACTCACCGTCGCGCCATCGTACCCGTTCAACGCAAGGGTTGATTTTAAAATCCGCCGGGCGGATCCCAACCGACGCGACGGCCAGCACCAAATATCGAGAAGTGGTTTGCGATAATACAATCTATGATAGGTTGAACGATTCCGCTTACACGTGCACAGTAGCTGCGGTGGGAGTAATGAGGGACATGCAGTTCGGCAGGATGCTGACGGTGGCGGGATGGGCGTCGTCTCGTCGCGGCTCGGGGGACGGGCCGGCCAGGGCGCGCAGAACGTGAACTTTGCGATCAAGGCCGACGTCGCCCGGACGTTCCTCGACGCGCAGGGCGTCACGGCCGAGATGGCGACGGGCGGGAGCGACCTCCCGGGCCCCGACATCGCCGACCGGGCGCGCGCTTTCGCCGCCTTCATCGAGTACAGGGGCTGAGGAAGGCCATGCCGGACTACCTCCTTTTCATGCACGACGATTCGATCGACGACGGCGACTGGGGCCCCTATCTGGAGAGGCTGCAGCGCGCCGGGAAGTTCCGGGGCGGCAGCGCCATCGGGCCGGGTGTCTGCATCCGCAAGCCGGGCCGGCCGCCGAAAGTCACCGAACACATTGTGGGATTCATCCGCGTCGAGGTCGCGAACCTGGCCGAGGCCCGCAAGCTGCTCGCCGGCAATCCGGTGTACGAAAACGGCGGAACGGTCGAGATCAGGGAACTGCCGAAGACGCCTTGAGAGTGCTAAAACGCGGCCAATCGGAGGAACACATGGTCGCGAACATCGGGCACTACATCGACAACAAGGCTATGGCGGGCAACAGCGGCCGCACCGGCGACGTCACCAACCCGGCGACCGGCGAGGTCACCGCCAAGGTCGCCTTCGCCTCGGTCGAGGAGGTCGACCAGGCGGTGCAGGTCGCGAAGAAGGCGCAAGCTGCCTGGGGCGCCCTGCCGCCGCTGCGCCGCCAGCGCGTCATGTTCAACCTCAAGAACCTGATCGAGAAGCACGCCGACGACCTGGCGCGCCATCTCTCGCTCGAGCACGGCAAGACCTTCGACGACGCCAAGGGCGAGGTCGGGCGCGGCCTCGAGGTCGTCGAGTTCGCCTGCTCGATCGCCCATCACATGAAGGGCGACTTCACCGAGCAAGTCGCGACCGACATGGACACCTGGTCGATCCGCCAGCCGCTCGGCGTCGTGGCCGGCATCACGCCGTTCAACTTCCCGATCATGATACCGTGCTGGATGGGCGCGATGGCGGTGGCGACCGGCAACGCCTTCATCCTGAAGCCGTCGGAGAAGGACCCGTCGGCGCCGATGCTGCTGGCCGAGCTCTACCAGCAGGCGGGCGCACCGGCGGGCATCTTCCAGGTGGTGAACGGCGACAAGGTCGCGGTCGATGCGCTCTTGAAGCACCCCGACGTACCGGCGATCTCGTTCGTCGGCTCGACGGCGATCGGCGAGTACGTCTATCACACCGGCACGGCGATGAATAAGCGCGTGCAGGCGCTGTGCGGCGCCAAGAACCACATGGTGGTGATGCCCGACGCCGACCTCGACCAGGCGACCGACGCGCTGATGGGCGCCGCCTACGGCGCCGCCGGCGAGCGCTGCATGGCGATCTCGGTCGCGGTCGCGGTCGGCGATGTCGCCGACAAGCTGGTGCAGAAGCTGGCGCCGCGCGTGCAGGCGCTGAAGGTCGGGCCCGGCCTCGACCCGCAGTCGGAGATGGGGCCGCTGGTGACCCGCCAGCACCGGGACAAGGTGATGGGCTATGTCGACCAGGGCGTGAAGGAAGGCGCCAAGCTGGTGGTCGACGGTCGCGGCTTGAAGTTGCAGGGATACGAACAGGGCAACTTCATGGGCGGCTGCCTGTTCGACGAGGTGAAGCCCGACATGACGATCTACAAGGACGAGATTTTCGGGCCGGTGCTCTCCGTCGTGCGCAGCAAGAACTTCGACGACGCGATCAAGCTGGTGAACGACCACGCCTACGGCAACGGCACGGCGATCTTCACCCGCGACGGCGACGCCGCGCGCGCCTTCGCCAGCAACGTCAGGATCGGCATGGTCGGCATCAACGTGCCGATCCCGGTGCCGGTCGCCTATCACAGCTTCGGCGGCTGGAAAGCCTCGGTGTTCGGCGACCACGGCATCTACGGCATGGAAGGCGTGCGCTTCTACACCAAGCTGAAGACGGTGACGGCGCGCTGGCCGGCCGGCATCCGCTCGGGCGCGGAGTTCAACTTCAAGGCGCGCTGACTGGACTAGCGCACAATCCGCCTAGGCGGATTGTGCGCCTGTCGGCACGATCCGTGCTGAGTCCGGGCGTCGACCTCAACTGCGAGCGAGATCCATGGCCGAGCCCTTTCCCCTCGAACCGTCGCTGTGGGCCGCGACCGCTCCCGCCGCGGTCCCGACCCCGCCCCTGCAGGCGCCGGCCACCGCCGATGTCTGTATCGTCGGCGCGGGCTATGCCGGCCTCTCGACCGCGCTGCATCTCGCCGAGCGCGGCATCAAGGCGATCGTGCTGGAGGCCGGGGAACCGGGCTTCGGCGGGTCGGGCCGCAACGGCGGCCAGGTCATCCCCGGCCTGAAGTTCGATCCCGACGAGCTCGAGACCATGTTCGGCCCCGAGCGCGGCCCCCGGCTCGTCGACTTCGTCAGCCGCACGGCCGAAGTCGTGTGGGAGCTGATCGACAAGCACAGGATGGACGTTCCCAACACGCGGACCGGCTGGATCCAGAGCGCCATCTCGAGCCCGGCGGTCGGCCCGATCGAGGCCCGGGCCGCGCAATGGCAGAAGCGCGGCGCGCCCGTGGAGGTGCTCGACCGGCAGGAGACGGAACGCTACGTCGGCCACAACCAGTATCTCGGCGCCTGGATCGACCGCCGCGGCGGCGTGGTGCAACCGCTCGCCTACGCGCGCGGCCTGGCGCGTGCGGCACTGGCGGCCGGCGCTGCGATCCATGGCGAGACGCCGGCGACCGGCCTCGAGCGCGAGAACGGCAAATGGATCGTGAGCACCCGCCAGGGCGCCACGGTGACGGCCGATCGCGTCGTGCTGGCGACCAACGGCTATACCGGCGATCTCTGGCCGCATCTGCGCCAGACCATCATCGCCGCCAATTCCTTCCAGGTCGCGACCAAGCCTCTGTCGGACAACGTCCGCAAGTCGATCCTGCCGGGCGGCCAGGCGACCTCCGATTCGCGCCGCATCGGGCTTTACTACCGGCTCGACCATACCGGCCGCTTCCTGCTGGGCGGCCGCGGACCGATGCGCGAGCCCAAGAGCGTTGGCGACTGGGCGCATATCGAGACGATGATGGAAAAGATGTTTCCCCAGTTGAAAGGCGCCGGCATCGATTTCCGCTGGGGTGGCCGCGTGGCGATCACGCGCGATCACCTGCCCCACCTGCACGAGCCCGCGCCCGGCCTGCTGATCGATATCGGCTGCATGGGACGCGGCGTGGCCCTGCAATCGGCGATGGGCCGCGCGATGGCGGCCTATATCGCCTCGGGAGATCCGCTGGCGCTGCCGTTGCCGCCGGGCAAGGTCAAGCCGCTGCCGTTCCATGGCCTGAACAAGCTGTACTTCCAGGCTTTCGTCACCTGGTACCGGTTTCTCGATCAGCGCGACGCCAGCGCCGCCTGATTGCCAATTTCCTCTCCTCCCCTGCGGCGGAGGAGGTAAGAGTCACTTCTTCTCGATGTTCCAGAAGATCGTCACCGGCGATTCGAGGTTGCCGGTGATGTTCTTGCGTACCGCCGCCGGCACGACCCATTGGCCGGCGAAGATGTGCGTCGGGTTCTCCGATACCCGCACCTGCATGGCTTCGGCAATCGCCTTGCGCTTGGTCTCGTCGGCTTCGTCGGCGAACTCGGCGCGCAGCTTGACCAGCAGCTCGTCCTTCGGCCAGCCGAACCAGGCATTGTCGCCGACCGCGTTGATGTAGGTGTTGGCGAGCGGATCGACGATGTCGACCGACGCCGACGAGGTCAGGAAGGCATTCCAGCCGCCCTTGTCCGGCGGATCCTTGCGCGAGCGGCGCGAGACCAGGGTCGACCAGTCCATGGAAACCATGTCGACCTTCATGCCGGCGCGCTCCATCAGCTGCTTCGCCACCGGCGCGAGATTGGCCAGGATCTGCAGGTCCGAGGAGTGCATCAGCACGACCGGCGTGCCGTCGTAGCCGCCTTCCTTGAGCAGCTCCTTGGCCTTGGCGACGTTGCTCTCGAGCTTGTCCTCGAAGCCCTTGGTGCTGGCATAGGGCGTGTCGCACATGAACATCGCCTTGCAGACCTTGTAGTAGCGCGGGTCGCCGATCACGCCGTCGACGAAGTCCTTCTGGTTGAAGGCGTAGAGCATCGCCTGCCGGATCTTCGGGTTGTCGAACGGCTTGTAGAGCTGGTTGAAGCGGAAGATGTACTGGTTGCCCCACTTGTTGAGGTTGACCAGCTTCACGCCGGGATCGGCCTCCATCATCTTGAGCAGGTCGTGCTGCGGCGTCTCGATCATGTCGATCTCGCCCTTCATCAGGGCGCTGGTCGCGGTCTGCTGGTCGGGGATCGCCACCCATTCGACCCGGTCGAGCTTGGCGATCTTGCCGCCGGCCAGGCCGGAAGCGGGCTCGGCGCGGGGCTTGTACTTGGGGTTCCTGACGTAGACCGTCTTCTCGCCGGGCTTCCATTCGTTCTTGACGAAGATGAACGGCCCCGAGCCGGTGTAGTCGTCGATCTGCTTGAACGGATCGGTTTCGGCCACCTTCTTGGGCATGATGAAGGCGGCGCCCGAGGGCTGGCTCAACGCCTGCAGCATGATACCGGTCGGCGCCTTGAGCTGGATCTGGAAGGTCTTGGGATCGAGCGCCTTGACCTCGGCGACCTTGGTCCACAGGAGCTGACCGTACGGCATCCGCACCGCCCAGCGCTTGAGCGAGGGCACCACGTCCTCCGACGTCACCGGCGTGCCGTCGTGGAACTCGAGCCCGTCGCGCAGAGTGAAGGTCCAGGTGAGCCTGTCCGGCGAGGTCGTCCACTTGTCGACCATCTGCGGCTTGACCTCGAGATTGCCGTCCAGCGCGAACAGCGTGTCGTAGATCATGTAGCCGTGGTTGCGCACGATGTACGCAGTGGTCCAGATCGGATCGAGGATCTTGAGATCGGAATGGTTGACGACGCGGAAGGTCGTCTGGGCATGGGCCGCGCCGGCCAACGCCAATGCCGCAAGGAACGCCACTGTACGCTTGAGCATGCAGACCTCCCTTATCGTTGAAGACATCCTGAGCCGAGGGCGGTCGATCTGGCAACCTCTCCTCCTTCCCGCAGGGGCAGGACGGCTCGTCCATTTCCGACCATTTTCATCCATTTTTCTCCATTTTCACCGTTTCCCGCGGGCATAAGAAATGGTGACGTTGGTGTCCTCGGCCGCCTTCATCTGTTCCTGCAGCGACTTCAGCACGCGCGCGGCGGCCTGGGCGTCCTGCGGCGCGATTTGGCCCTCCAGCATCGCCGAGGCGACCGCGCTGTGCTCGCCGATCGTGTAGACTCGTCGTCCATCTCTTGCTCGGGGTCGACGATCTCGACCGACCGGTTGCGGCGCACCGGCCAGACGCGCTGCAGCACCATCTCGGCGGCCTTGAGGTTGCCCTGCAGTCCCTGCTCGGCGACGACGCCGATCAGGTGGTGGGCCAGCTCGATGCCCAGGCGATCGAGCTCGCTGATCGCGACGGACTTCTGACTCGGACATGAAACGCTCCTGCACACGTGGACGTGCAGGCAAGATAAGCGCGCCGAGCAGCAGGACCTATTATGGGCAATGGCCGTCAAAAAAGACGCCATTTCCGGACTTCGAATCGCGGTCCATTGCCCATAATGGGGCGCTGGGAGCGCAGCACTCCGTGCCGCTCATGCCTGATCATCGCGCATTGCTGGGAAATCGCGTTGGGCCTCGCGCCAGATTTATTTTTTAACAAAAGATAAAGAGCGGCACGGAGTGCCACGCTTCCAGCAGTGCTCGCCTAGGCGGCCTTGGCAAGATTCCGGCCGCGAATCATCTCGGCTGCCTTGTCGGCGATCATGATGGTCGGCGTGTTGGTGTTGCCCGAGGTGATGGTGGGCATTACCGAGGCATCGACGACCCGAAGCCGCTCCAGTCCCATCACCCGCAGCTCGGCATCGACCACCGCCATCGGGTCCGACGGCAAGCCCATCTTGGCGGTGCCGATGGGGTGGAAGATCGTGGTGCCGATGTCGCCCGCCGCCTTGGCCAGCGAGGCCTCGTCGTCGCCGACGCTCGGGCCGGGCAGGAACTCCTCGGGACGATAGGGTTTTAGCGCCGGCTGCTTCATCAGCCGCCGCGTGACGCGGATCGCATCGGCGGCGACGCGGCGGTCCTCGGGCGTCGAGAGATAATTGGGCGCGATCCTGGGCTTGTCCGCCGGATCGGCCGAACGCAGGCGGATGGTGCCGCGCGAGGTCGGCCTGAGGTTGCAGGCGCTGACGGTGATCGCGGGGAAGCGATGCAGCGGCTCGCCGAACTTGTCGAGCGACAGCGGCTGGACGTGGAACTCGATGTTGGCGCGCTCGTGCTCGCTCGACGACATGGTGAAGATGCCGAGCTGCGAGGGCGCCATGGTGAGCGGCCCCTTCTGGAACAGCGCGTACTCCGCGCCCATCATCGCGCGGCGCAGCAGCGAGTGATAGGTCGTGTTCAGCGTCTTCGTGCCCTGCACCTTGAAGATCGCGCGCTGCTGCAGATGGTCCTGCAGGTTGCGGCCGACTCCCGGCTTGTCGAGCACCACCGCGATGCCGAACTCATTCAGCCAGTCCGCCGAGCCGACGCCCGAGAGCTGCAGGATCTGCGGCGAGCCGACGGCACCCGCCGACAGGATCACCTCGCCCCGCGTGCGCGCCGTCACGACCTGGCCGTTCTGGCGGTACTGCACGCCGACCGCGCGGCGGCCCTCGAACAGCACCTTCTCGACCAGCACGCCGGTCTCCAGCCTGAGGTTCGGCCGCCCGAGCACGGGCTTGAGGAACGCGCGCGCCGTCGACATGCGGATGCCGCGCTTCTGGTTGACGTGGAAGTAGCCCACCCCGTTGTTGTCGCCCGTGTTGAAGTCGGTGGTCGTCGGCACGCCCATCTGGTTGGCCGCCTCGATCACCGCGTCGAGGATCGGCCAGCTGATCCGCATCTCCTCGACCCGCCATTCGCCGCTGCCGCCATGATGCTCGGTGTCGCCGAGGAAATGGCCGTCGAGCCGCTTGAAGACCGGCAGCACGTCGTCCCAGCCCCAGCCGGCGAGCCCGAGCTGGCGCCAGTGGTCGTAATCCGACGCCTGCCCGCGCATCGAGATCATGCCGTTGATCGCCGAGCAGCCGCCGATCACCTTGCCGCGCGGATAGTTGAGCGCGCGGCCGTTCAGCCCGGGCTCCGCCTCGGTCTTGAACATCCAGTCGGCGCGCGGATTGCCCATCGCATAGAGGTAGCCGACCGGGATGTGGAACCAGATCCAGTTGTCCCTGCCGCCCGCCTCGAGCAGCAGCACGCGCGTTTGGGGATCGGCCGACAGCCGGTTGGCCAGCACGCAGCCTGCCGACCCCGCGCCGACGACGATGTAATCGAACTCGCCTTCCATCCCACCGTTCCTAAATCTGCGAATAGCCGGTGCCAACCGTGTCGATGCCGCGGCCGACGCCTTTTTCGATCCAGCCCCATTCCTTCAGGATCTGCTGGCTGTAGGTCACGCGGCCGTTGACCTTCTCGGCCGGCTCGCTGGCCAGCAGCAGGACGGCGCGCGCCATCGTCGTCGGCGGCTCGCCGCGCGGATCGTCGAGGCTCGCCATCAGCTTGTGATAGACCGTGCCCGGCGTCGGCACGGTGCGCGAGGGCGACACGCAGCTCACCGCGATGCCGCCATGCTGCGCCACCTCCTGCGCCAGGCCCTGGGTGAAGCGCTCCAGCGCCGCCTTGGTCGCGCCGTACATCACGCCGCCCCGCACCGTCTGGTCCTTGTACGGCCCGCGGCCCGGCCCGATCGCCGAGCCCGAGCTGATATTGACGATCGCGCCGCGGCGGGCGGCGATCATGTCGGGCAGCACGGCCTTCGAAAGGATGAACGGCGCATGGACGTTGACGGCGAAGGCCTTGACCCAGCGACTGGTCGGATATTCCGCCGTCGGGATGTAATAGTTGAGCGCGGCGTTGTTCACCAAGGTGTCGATCGGGCCGCAAGCGGCGCGCGCCGCCTCGACCAGCTTCAGGCACTCGGGCTCCGACGAGATGTCGGCCGCGATCGCCGTCGCGTCGCCGCCGGCGCCGCGGATCGCCGCGACCGTGCTGTCGAGCGAGCCTTCGAGGCGATGATCGCCCTCCTTGAGGGTGCGCGCCACGCAGACCACGCGGGCACCCTCGGTGGCCAGCAGCTCGGCGATGGTGCGGCCGATGCCGCGGCTGGCGCCGGTCACGAGAGCGGTCCGGCCGGTCATCCTGCGCATGGTTCTCCTCGGGTGTTCTCCCTTTGACAGTCGAAACCTGACCCTTGCCCGGCCCCGCGGCAAGCGCGCACAATCTTAGCACCCAAGGGAGCGACGCCATGAAATACAATCGGATTTCCGCGGATTGCCACCTCGACATGCCCTGGATGCCGCCCGACCTGTTCACGTCGATGGCGCCGCGCGACATGAAGGACCGCATGCCGTTCGTCGTCGACACCGACGAGGGTCCCAAATGGACCGCCAAGAACGGTGCCTCCTTCGGCTTCAAGAACGGCGTCGGCCCGGCCGGCAGCAAGTACCAGAAGGGCAAGCACCACCGCGTCGACGTGATGGCCGAGACCGGCCTGTACGAGGACGGCGCCAAGGACATCCGCCGCGTCTCCGATCCGCACCTGCGCATCAAGGACCTCGACCGCGACGGCGTCGATGCCGAGGTGATCTACGGCATCCTCGGCGCCTCGAGCCGGCTCAACGACAAGGATGCGTCGAACGAGATGCTGCGCATCTACAACGACTGGCTGAAGGACTTCTGCAGCCACTATCCCGACCGGCACATCGGGCTGGCCTGCCTGCCCTACGGCGACATCGACGCCGCGGTGAAGGAGATCTACCGCGTCGCCAAGATGGGCATCCGCGGGCTCGAGCTCTCCTGCTCGTGGGACATGGAGCCGATGTGGCACCCGATGTGGGAGCCGCTGTGGAAGGCGGTCAACGACGTCCAGTTGCCGCTGCACTTCCACACCTTCCCGACGGTGCCGCCGAACACCATCGAGAAGCACGGCGGCCGGGTCGGCCGTTCGGTGTTCTTCACGGTGGTCTCCGGCTTCCAGATGAACCTGGTGAACATCCTGGCGGCGATCATCGCGGCCAACGTGCTGGAGCGCTATCCGCACATCCGCATCGCCTTTGGCGAATCGGGCTGCGGCTGGATCCCCTATGCGCTCGACCGCATGGACTTCGAATGGGAGGACCGCTTCACCGATCTCGGCCTCAAGATGAAGCCGTCGGACTACTGGCGCCGCCAGTGCAAGGCGACCTTCCAGTTCGACCGCATCGGCGCCAAGCTGATCGACGACATGGGCGCGGAGAGCCTGATGTGGGGCTCCGACTACCCGCACGGCGACGGCGTGTGGCCGCACTCCGACAAGTACATCAAGGAGCAGTTCGCCGAGGTCTCGCCCGAGGTGACGCGCATGATCACCTGCACCAACGCCGGCAAGTTCTACGGCCTGATCAACTGACGGCGCAGCCGTCATCCCGAACGAAGTGAGGGATCTTTACGGCACAGGAAGATCCCTCGCCGACGCTCGGGATGACAGATAGAGATCGCCCTTCGACACGGTGTGTTGGAGGGCGAAGATCTCTCCCGACGGCGCGTGGCGATCACGCGCCGTTTTTGCGTCCGCCACCGACCGGAAGAAGGCGAGAAGCGCTTGATCGATCTGGCGGTCGGGTGCCGGCCGCAGGTCCTTCTCCGTTGTGTGCGCCTGGCCGATCGTGGCTTCACCCTTCAGCAGATCGAGACGCGCCGGTTTCAGCGCCGCAAGCGCGTCGAAGGCCGAGACATCGCCGCGCACCGTCAGCACGGCCGCACCGATGCCGCCGCCCTGCCGGCGCTCGACCGAACAGACGGTGCGCCACGCATCGTTGAACTTGGGGAAGATCGCACGGCTGAGCGCACTCGGATGGCGCAGCCGCGCGTAGTAGGCGTCGCTCTCGAACGCCGCTGTCGTCTCGGCATCGTAGAACAGGAGATAGCGGCCCGGCCGGTCGATGCCCTTGAAGCGGCTGCCGCGCAGCCAGCCGGGGCAGCCGACGCGCTCCTGCACATGCTCGCGGCTGTGCCAGTGATTGAAGGCCTCGTCGTCCGCCGGGTCGATGTCGACCCAGATGGCGAGCACAGCGGAAGAGGCCATCACTCAGAGCTTCAGAAACTCATCCGGATCGGCATATCGCCGGGATGGTTCGGGATGGTCGTGAACTTGCCGGTCGCCGGGTTGGCTCAGATCTCGTGGCTGCCCGCTGCCTGGCGCCGGAACTCGAACCGAAGTCGCCTCAGGCGAGCGATGATCTCGCGGTAGCGAAACCCCGAAAGCCGTCCCACGCCCTACTCGGCGGCAATAACCAGGGGATAGTCCAGCGAATCGCCGGCAGCCGGCAAAGCGATGGCATCGGGATCGCCGCCGCGCGCTTCGATCAGCTTGCGCGCGACGTCGCGAGCGATCTCGAGCGTCTCCGTGATGGTTCGGCCTTGGGCGACCAGTCCGGGCACGTCGTCGCTGGTGGCAAGACAGACGCCTTCGGGCAGCGTCTCGATGTGGAGGCCGGCGATGCGTTCCATCACCCGATTATCGCTCCGCGGGCGACCCAACTCAATCTCAGGAGAAGGCCTTGAAGGTGATGAGGGTGAAGGTGTCCTTCACGCCGGCCAGGGTCTGGATCCTGCTGGTCACGAAGTGGCCGATGTCGGTCTTCTCGTCGAGATAGCACTTCATCAGGAGATCGTACTGGCCCGAGGTCGAGTAGACCTCGGAGACGTTCTCGACGCCCACCGCCTCGTCGGCGACCTCGTAAGCCTTGCCGAGATCGCACTTCACCATGACGAAGATCGTCTGCATGCCCTAGCGGCCACCTCGGGCGAGGAAGGCCGGCACGTGATCGCCGAGACCGACCGGCGCGCGCTCGTCGCGGCCGCCGCCGTGACGCTCATGCGAGCGCCCCTGGTGCGATTCCGGCCGCCGCTCGCGCTGCGGCCGCTCGGCGCGTTCCTTACGCGGCTCGGCATGACGGCGCTCGGCACGCTGCTCGCGCGGCTCATGATGCTCACGCGGTTCCCGAGGCTGCCGGGGCTCGCGATGTTCCTTCGGTTCGCGATGCTCGCGCGCCTCGCGGGGCTCTCTCGGCTCCCGGTGTTCGCGCGGCTCGCGATGCTCGCGCTTCTCGCCGCGCGGCTTGTCGCCGGTGGGGCGGGCGCTGCGGCCGCCACGACCGCGGCCACGACGGCGGCGTCCATCGCCTTCCTCGAAGGCGACCGCGTCCATGCCCGGCACCTCGACCCGCGGGATGGCGGCGCCGATCAGCTTCTCGATCGCCTCGACCAAGCCGCCTTCGGCCGGCGACGCCAGGGTGAAGGAGTGACCGGTCCTGCCGGCGCGGCCGGTGCGGCCGATGCGATGGACGTAGTCCTCCGGCGAATAGGGCACGTCGAAGTTGAAGACGTGGCTCATGTCGACGATGTCGAGGCCGCGCGCGGCGACGTCGGAGGCGACCAGGATCTGGATCTCGCCCTGCTTGAACTTCTCGAGCGTCTCCATGCGCGCCGGCTGGCTCATGTCGCCGTGCAGCGCGCCGGCGTTGAAGCCGTGCTTCTTGAGCGAGGTCTGCAGGATCGCCACGTCGCGCTTGCGGTTGCAGAACACCAGGGCGTTCTTGATGTCCTGCTCCTTGATCAGCCGGCGCAGCGCCTCGCGCTTGTCCTCCTCGGGCACGACCGTTAGGCCCTGCACGATGTTGGTGCCGGCCGAGGCCGGCGGCGACACGGTGACTTCCTTCGGATTCTGCAGGAAGCGGTCGGCCAGCCGCTTGATCTCGGGCGGCATGGTGGCGGAGAAGAACAGCGTCTGCCGCAGCTTCGGCAGGTAGCCGACGATGCGCTCGACGTCGGGGATGAAGCCCATGTCGAGCATGCGGTCGGCTTCGTCGATCACCAGCACCTTGACGTCGTTCAGCAGCACCTTGCCGCGCTCGAAATGGTCGAGCAGCCGGCCCGGCGTGGCGATCAGCACGTCGACGCCCTTCTCGAGCGCGCGCTCCTGGTCGTCGAAGCTCACGCCGCCGATCAGCAGCGCCATGTTGAGCTTGTTGTACTTGCCGTAGATGTCGAAATTCTCGGCCACCTGGGCGGCGAGCTCGCGCGTCGGCTCGAGGATCAGCGAGCGCGGCATGCGCATCTTGCCCCGGCTGCCGGCGAGAATGTCGATCATCGGCAGCACGAAGGAGGCGGTCTTGCCGGTGCCCGTCTGGGCGCATCCGAGGACGTCTCGGCCCATCAGCACGATGGGGATGGCTTTTTCCTGGATCGGGGTGGGCTGCGTGTAGCCCTTCTCGGCGACTGCCTGTAGAACCGGGGCGCTCAGCCCCAAACTCTCAAAACTCATTGAATTTCCGTTACTTAGCCCACATCCGATGGGCCGTCGGGGGCGGTCTCCCAAGGCTCAAGTGGACGAGCCGGACCGCTGACGAGCTTCGATATGAGGCTTGGGCCCGTCCAAGTCAATGCAGCCGCCATGCGCAGCAGGGGCGCGGTTTACCGCACCTTGGTCGCGGATTACCGCGCCCTTGTCGCGGATTACCGCACCCTTGTCGCGCTCACCGCGTCTTCAGCTCGATCTCGATGAAGACGAATTCGAAGCTGTTGGGGTTGATCACGTCGTGCTCGACGCCCGTCTGGCGGGCGTAGGAAACGCCGGACCGCAACGGCGCCGGCACCGTCGCCTTGCCGTCGAAGATATGCAGTTCGCCTGTCGTGATCGGCACCACGACATAGTCGTGCATGTGCTTGTGCCAGCCGGTATGGCCGCCCGGCGGGAAGCGCCATTCGGTGACGATGACACGGTCGTTTTCCACCTGGACGGTGGGTTTTGCCAAGGGGCGGTCCTTGTCGGTCTTAGCGTCGCTCATGGCGAAAAAGCTAATGGCAGGCCGGCCATTTGTCAGGTGACAGGAACGCACGCCCTCCATACCGTGCATATGCACGCATTTCCGGAGAGTTCCCTGTCCCATCCCCTGCTGACCGCCCCGATCGGCCGCAGCCTGTGGCGTCTGGCGGCGCCAACCACGGCGGTGATGATCGTCCAGACCTTCGTGGCGATCGCCGAGACCTATTTCTTCGGCCGCCTCGGCACCGACGCGCTGGCGGGCTTCGCGCTGGTCTTCCCGTTCATGATGCTGATGCAGATGATGGCGGCCGGCGGCATGGGCGGCGGCGTCGCCGCGGCGATGGCGCGGGCGCTGGGCGGCAAGCGGCTGGAGGATGCACGCGCCCTGGTGCTGCATGCGCTGGTGCTGGGCGTGATCTTCGCCGGCCTGTTCACCCTGATGGCCTGGACGATCTTCCCGACCTTCTTCCGGCTGCTGGGCGGCAGCGGCCCGGCGCTGGCCAACGCCGAGACCTACAGCCACGTCTTGTTCACCGGCGGCGTCGCGGTGTGGGCCAACTTCTTCTTCGCCGCCCTGCTGCGCGGCGGCGGCGATGCCGCGACGCCCGGCCGCTACATGCTGTTCTCCTCGATCCTGCAGGTGCCGCTGTCGGGCATGCTGGCGCTCGGCCTGTTCGACTGGCAGGGCCTCGGCGTCGCCGGTCCCGCGGTCTCGCAGGTCGCCACGATGGCCATCGCGGCGTTGTTGCAGGCCCGCGCGGTGTGGCGCGGCAAGCTCGGCTTCCAGCCGGCGCTGACCGGTATCCCGCTGCAGCGCCGGCTGTTCTGGGAGATCCTCCGGGTCGGGCTGATCGCCTCCTTCTCGGCGCTGACGGCCAACCTGACCGCGATGCTGGTCACCGGTCTCGTCGGCCGCTTCGGCATCACGGCGCTGGCGGGCTACGGCATCGGCGTGCGGCTCGAGTTCATGCTGGTGCCGCTCGCCTTCGGCATCGGCTCGGGCCTGACGACGCTGGTCGGCGTGGCGGTCGGCGCCAACGACTGGCCGCGCGCGGTGCGGGCGACCTGGACCGGCGGGCTGATCGCCTTCTTCCTGATCGGCACCTTCGGCTGGGTCGTCGCCGCGGTGCCGGAAGGCTGGGCACGGCTCTTTACCAGCGATCCGCAGGTCGTGGCGGCGACCGTCGGCTACATCACCCATGTCGCGCCCTTCTACTGCCTGTTCGCCATGGGCATGACGATCAACTTCGCCTGCCAGGGTGCGGGCCGCATGACCGCGCCGCTGGTCGCCGGCGTCTCGCGCCTGGTCCTCGCCACCAGCGGCGGCTGGTTCGCCTCGGAGCGGCTCGGCCTGGGACTCGACGGCGTCTTCATCGCGATCGCGGTCGCGATGTTCGTTTACGGTTTGATGATTGTCGGCCCGCTGCTGGTGAAACCCTGGGGCCGCAAACGTGTTAGGCTTGTGTCCGCACCCGGAGCAAGCGATGGCCCGTCCCCTTTCCCGACCGTCGACGATCGCCACCTGGAACCGCAACCCCGCTGACGAAGAAGCGATGGGCGCCGCCCATGCGCCGATCTGGCGGCGCATGGTCGATGTCTCGGTGCCACACGATCTCAGCGCCTCGACCATCCTCGACTATGGCTGCAACCAGGGCGGCTTCCTGCGGCTGCTCTACGACAACCATCCCTTCAAGGCGGCGGTCGGCATCGACATCGCCCGCGAATCGGTGGCCCGCGCCGAGCTGCTGAAGGGCCATCGCCCGATCCAGTACAAGGTCGCGGACCAGGCGGCCGGGCTCGGCCAGACCTTCGACTTCGCCTTCAGCCACGAGGTGGTCTACCTGCTGCCCGACCCGGCCGAGCATGCCCGCGACATCAAGGCGGCGCTGCGCCAGGGCGGCACCTATATCGCCGCCATGGGCTGCCACACCGATTCGAGCCTGTGGCCGCGCTGGCGCCAGCTGATCTCCGAGACCTCGTCGATCCCGATCTATGACCATTCGCTGGAGGATGTCTCGCGGGCCTTCGCCGATGCGGGCTTCAGCGTCGCGGTGCGGCCGCTGTCGCTCGATGCCTTCATGCAGGTCGCCATCGGCAGCGCCTATTTCCCCAAGGTCACCGACCAGTTGCGCTACTACACGACCGACAAGGTGCTGTTCAGGTTCGTCAAGACCCGCACCTGACATGACGGTGCTGAGCGGTCCGTCGCTGACGCTCCGGCCGCCGCGCGACAGCGACGGCGAGGGCCGCTTCGCCCTGGGCAACGATCCCGAAATCATGCGCATGTTCGGCGCCGATCCGAAGACCGTGCCGCCGCTCACCCTGGAGGTGGCGCGCGACTGGATCGCCCGGCTGGCCGCGCATCCGAACGCCTGGGTCGTCGAGCACGAGGGCCGCTTCCTGGGCGAGGTCCGCCTCGACGGCGTCGATCGCGTGGCGCGTCGTGCGCGGCTGGCGATCGGCTTCTACGACGCCGGCAAGCTCGGACGCGGATTGGGCCGCGAGGCCGTTCGGCTGGCGCTGGAGCATGCCTTCGGACCGCTCGGCCTGGAGCGCCTCACCTTGCGCGTGCTGGCCTACAACGAACGCGCGATCCGCTGCTATGCCGCGTGCGGCTTCAGGGAAGTGCACCGCGAGCCCGCAGCCGTGCTGCTCGACGGAAGCTGGCACGACGACGTCATCATGGAGGCCTACTCGGCCGCCTTCGGCTCGTCGTAGACCGGATAACCGTGCGCGTCGGTCTTGCGGCCGATGTAGTTCGTGACACGCTCGGCGTTGGCATGGATGCCGAGCAGCCGCATCGGCTTGTCGCCGACCACCTTGAAGGTGTGCGGCGTCTCGGGCGGCACGGCGACGCAATCGCCGGCTTTCAGGCGATGCGGCTCCTCGCCCTGCAGCCAGACGTCGGCCTCGCCCTCGATGATGAACAGCAGCTCCGTATAGGGATGCCAGTGCATCGTCGCCTGATAGCCGGGGTTGGCGGTCTGGATGCCCGTGCGCACCGGCGTGTCCCCGTCGGCGACCAGCGGGTGATAGAAAGAGAGCGGCCCGAACTCGACTCGCGAGGCGTCCGCCAATTTGGCGATCTTGAGCGGATGGGAGGCAGCGGTCATGGAACTCCCCGTGGAAGCAGCCGCTAGGAGTCTGCTAGCCCCGCCCCCGAACCGCAAGAGCCGTTCCGGCTCCGCGCACCCGAATGTCAGCGCGCGCCCAGCCTGCGCAACGAGCGGTCGATCCAGAGGGCGCCGATCTTTTCCTGAACGCTGTTCTGGCGCAGGCGCTGACGCAGGCAGGAGAAATCGACGCGGTCGAGCTCCTGGTCCTGGTTGAAGCAGGAGAAGACCACCGTTTCCTTGCCGGTCTGCGGGTCCTTGTGGAGCTGCAGGCACTGGGCGCAGATCTCCTTCATCATGCATTGCATGGGGGAGTTGATCGAGCCGAGGCCGCGATGCTCGGGCTTGAGGTAGGGCTTGAGCACCGAATGGCGTGCGAGCCGCACCGCGTTCATCATGCCGTCCGAGCCGATCGCGATCAGCCGGTCGGCTGAATTGAACGGGATCGGCTGCTCGCCCAGGTCGCCCGCGGCATACATCTGCATCGCCTCGACGATGTTGGCGACCAGCGCCTTGTCCTGCGGCCGTGTCGGTTCGAAGCCCGGATCCTCGTCGCAGCACCAGATGACGATGTCGGCTGCCGCCTCGATCTCCTCGACCTTGTAGCGGTCGATCACCCGCTTGTAGCCCGCGAAGTAAAGCACCTTGCTGCCGGCGCGGCGGAACGCCTGGCCGATCGAGAACAGCACCGCGTTGCCGAGGCCGCCGCCCGCCAGCACGACGGTCTCGCCCGGCTCGATCTCGGTCGGCGTCCCGGTCGGGCCCATGACGATCACCGGCTCGCCCGGCTCGAGCAGCGCGCAGAGATCGGACGAGCCGCCCATCTCCAGCGTGATCAGCGACAGCAGGCCCTTGTCCTTGTCGACCCAGGCGCCGGTCAGCGCCAGGCCCTCCATGGTGAGCAGGGTGCCGTCGATCTTCTTGGACCGCGCCTCATAGTTCTGAAGGCGATAGAACTGGCCGGGCTCGAAGTTGCGCGCCGCCGCCGGCGCCTCGACCACGATCTCGACGATGGTCGGCGTCAGGCGATCGACCCGCACGACCCTGGCGCGCCAGGACTTGTTGGCCTCATCGAGGATCTGCTGCGGCGAATGGTTGGACGCCGCCAGCGTCTCCATGCTGCGGGTCAGCACCGGGTAGCCCTGCTTGGCGCCGCCCATCGCCTTCACGACGTTGCCGGCGAACGACGGATGCAGGTCGCCGAAGAACGACATGAAGCGGCCGTCGGGATGGCGATACATCAGGACGCGCACTTCGTCGGGCTTGCAGACCCGCTCGGGCGTCGCCGGCGCGCCGTTCTCGTCGAGGGCGCGGAAGTACTTGCCGTCGATGAAGGCGTGGCTCGCATCCTCGCGCGCCAGCACGGTGTTGGGCTGCGTGCCAGCCGCGACAAGGATAGTCCGCGCGGGCAATACAGCCTCGACCTTCTCGCCGCCCTGCTGGCCGGTGACCTTGAGCGCCTTGGCGGCGCCGTAGGCATCGACCTCGACGGCGACGGGCGACAGGCCTTCGGCGAAGCGGATATCCTCCTCCAGCGCCTTGTGCACTTCCTCGTGGTTCAGGGTGTACGAGGGCGAATCGATCAGCCGGCGGCGATAGGCGATGGTGACGCCGCCCCAGCCGTTGATGAGCTTCTCGATCGCAGGCTCGCGGCCTTCTAGCGCCGCCGCGGCGCGCTCCTCTCGGATCGCCCTGGCGTGGGTGATGTATTCCTCGGCGATCTCGCGCTCCTCGTCGCTCCAGACCGGCTTCTTCTCGAGCGCCTCGTAGCGCGCCAGGAACTTCTCGACCTGCAGCGGGTAATAGGCGAGCGACTCGGTGGCGGTGTCGATCGCGGTCAGGCCGCCGCCGACCACCACGACAGGCAGGCGGATCTGCAGGTTGGCGATCGAATCCTTCTTGCCCGCGCCGGTGAGCTGCAGCGCCATCAGGAAGTCCGACGCCGCGCGCACGCCGCGCGCCAGGCCGTTGGGCATGTCGAGCACTGTCGGCTTGCCCGCGCCGGCGCACAGCGCCACGTGGTCGAAGCCCATGGCGAAGGCGTCCTCGACCGTGACCGTGCCGCCGAAGCGCACGCCGCCGAACATCGAGAACTGCGCCCGCCGTTCGAGCAGCAGGCGCACCAGTTTCAGGTAATTCTTGTCCCAGCGCACGGTGATGCCGTACTCGGCGACGCCGCCGAAGCCCGCCATCGCCCGCTCGCTCAGATCCTCGCGCAAGGTCGCGATGTCCTTCACCGCCGCGAACGGCAGGCGCGCGCCGTCGGCCTCGACGCCCGACTGAAGCGGCGGCAGCGGCTCGATCTTGAGGCCGTCGATGCCGACCACGGCGTGGCCGTCGTTCATCAGGTGGTGCGCGAGATTGAAACCCGCCGGGCCGAGGCCGACCACCAGCACCGTACGGCCGGTGGTGGGGCGCGGGATCGGGCGGCTCAGATTGAGCGGGTTCCAGCGCGTCAGAAGCGAGTAGATCTCGAAGCCCCACGGCAGGGCGAGCACGTCCTTCAGCGTGCGGGTCTCGATCTGCGGGATGTCGACCGGCTCCTGCTTCTGGTAGATGCAGGCCTTCATGCAGTCGTTGCAGATGCGATGCCCGGTCGCCGCCACCAGCGGATTGTCGACCGCGGCCATCGCCAGCGCGCCGATGGAGAAGCCCTCGCTCTTGAGGAGATTCATCTCCGAGATCTTTTCCTCGAGCGGGCAGCCGGCGAGGGTCACACCGAACGGCGACTTCTGGAACTGGCCGGTCTTGCGGTCCTTGAGACCCTTGGAGCAGCTGTCCTTGCCCTGATTGTGGCACCAGATGCAGTAGAAGGTGTGGTCGAGCGAGCGCACGAGATCGAAGCCCGGATCGGTCAGGCCGAAGCCGTCGCGATGGCGCAGCAACGGCCGCGGCAGCATCATGCGGGTGACGCCGTCGACCACCTCGGTCTCGATCGGCACCAGATGCTCGAAGTCGAGCCGATGCGGCACCTTGAACAGCGGGCCGTCGCGATGACGCTTCTTGCCCTCGGGAGTGTGCAGCGCCCAGGCGGCGTAGCGCGTCAGCGCCTCGAGCTCGGGCGTCGGCGTCTCGACCTTGAACTCCGCGCCGATCAGCGCGCGCACCTTGAGGGCGAAGGCGAGCTCCCAGGCCTCGAGATCGTCCTCGATCCGTACGGGGAGCTCGACGACGGGATCGTCGATCGAGGCCGCCGCATCCGGCTTGATGGCGCGGGTGACATAGCGCTGCACGAACAGCCGCTTGCAGTCGTAGAGCGGCGCCAGCGTGACGTGCCGGGCGCGCAGCGACGCGGCCTCGTTCGTGACGCCGAACAGCGCACCGATGAAATCCTCGAGCGGGCGCGCCAGCTCGATCAGCAGGTTGGACTCGTCCTTGGTCGCAAGACCGTCCGGCGCGGTACGCGCAGCCATCAGGCGCGCGTGTCCCTCGACATTGGCTTCTTTCAGCCACGCCACGAACGCCGCATCGAGGCGCGCGAGGCCCTCGCGGTCATAAAGGTCGTGGAAGCTCAGCCCGTAGCCGAGCGCCGGCGCGTTCATTGTCGGATATCCGGATGGCGGAAGGGGTGATTCGTTCGTGTGCGAACCGATTAGCGAAGGCCGCGGGCGGGCGCAAGGCGACCGGTCTTCGCGACATTAAGGATGCTGACGGGGGCTTGGGCTTCGCGCATGGTCCGGCGCGCATGCAACCCGCCTCCTCCGCGATTCGCAACTGGCTGATCGTCGTAGCCACCATGATTTTTTTCATGATCGTGCTCGGCGCTTTCACGCGGCTGACCGAGTCGGGCCTGTCGATGGTCGAATGGAAGCCGATCACCGGCTGGCTGCCGCCGATCGGCGCCGAGGCGTGGCAGGCGGAATTGCAGAAGTATCTTTCCTCGCCGCAGGGCCGCTTGGTGAATCGTGGTTTCACCGTCCCCGAATTCCAGCAGATCTTTTGGCTCGAATACCTGCACCGCCTGTGGGGCCGGCTGATCGGGCTCGCGGTCGCCCTGCCGCTGCTCTGGTTCTGGCTGCGCGGCCAGCTCACGCGGCCGCTGCAGGCGCGACTTTTCGCCCTGCTCGTCCTGGGCGGCCTGCAGGGTGCCCTGGGCTGGGCGATGGTGGCTTCCGGCCTGGTCGACCGGCCGTCGGTCAGCCACTACCGGCTGGCCGCCCATCTCCTCTTCGCCGTCGCGCTCTATGCCTACACGGTCTGGCTGGTGCTCGGGCTCGGCCAGGGTCCGCGCCACGACGACGGCAAGACCCGGCGCGAATCGACCGGCCTGATCGCCTTCCTGCTCATCGTCATGACCTTCGGCGCGCTGATGGCGGGCCTGCGCGCCGGCAACTCGCACAACACCTTCCCGACCATGTCGGGCTACTGGATCCCGCCCGGTCTGTTCGATCTCGATCCGTGGTGGATCAACCCGTTCGAGAACGGCACCACCGTGCAGTTCATCCACCGCTGGATCGCCACCCTGCTGGCGCTGGGCGTGATCGCGATGGCGTTCCGCGTGCGCCGGCCCGAGACCTGGGTCGCGGGCGGTGTGGCGCTGCTGCAGTTCGCGCTCGGCGCCGCGACCATCGTGAGCGGCGTGGTCGTCCCGATCGCCGCCGCGCACCAGGCGGGCGCGATCCTGCTGCTCACGACCCTGCTGGTGGTACGTCATCGCACGGGAACGTGAGTTGTCCACACCGGCATCGGTTATTCTTCAGGGATGAGGCGCAAGCCCCCCAGGCGCTTCCTTCGTCCGGTCCTGCTGGTCGCCGCCGCTTTCGGCGTCGCGCCGGCGCCTGCCCATAGCGCGCCACCGGTCTCCATCGCCGCATCCGACACGCCGAAGGATGCATCGGCCTGGCCGGCCATGCCGATCGAGGAGCTACGCCACCGCGCCAACGGCAATGAGGTCGCGGCGATGGAAGAGCTCGGCCGCCGCCTGCTGGCGGCGGACGGCGTGCCGCGCGACGTGCACACGGGCACGACCTGGTTCCAGCTCGCAGCCAATGCCGGCTCACCGATGGCGGCGTTCACCCTGGGCGTGCTGTACGAGCGCGGGATCTCGGTCGATCGCGATTCGGCCAAGGCGGTCGACTGGTACCGCAAGGCCGCCGCCGGCAACGTGGCGGCCGCCAAGCACAACCTCGCCCTGATGCTGCGCGACGGCAGGGGCTTGCCGCAGGACGGGCCCAAGGCGATCGAGCTGCTGCGCGAGGCGGCTCGCCAGGGCATGACCGCGTCGATGTTCACCCTGGGCGACATGTACGAGCGCGGCGGCGCGGTGCTCAAGGATCCGGCCGCGGCGCTGGCCTGGTTCTCGATCGCCAACCAGTTCGAGCTGCAGGCCAACAAGGGCGGCGAGACGCCGCTCGCCAAGAGCGCGCGGACGCGCGGCGAGGCGCTGGAGCAGGCGATCAGTGGCGCCGACCGCGAGCGCGCCGACAAGATCGGCAAGGAGGAGTTCCGCCAGATCGTGGTGGCGCTGACGCCGCCCCGGCCGCCGCCGCGATCCACGCTGCCGCCGATGCCCGCCCCGCCACCGGCCCCGGCGACCAATGCTGCTGCCGCGGCGCCATCGCCGGCTCCGGCGCCGAGCGCGGCCGCCGAGGAGCCACTGCCTGAGCCGGCCTGGCCGAAAACCGCGGTCGACCAGGTCAAGGCGGTACAGCAGGCGCTGATCGACCTGCAGCGGCTGCGCGGCAAGGCGGACGGTGCGGCAGGACCGGCGACGAAGACGGCGATCCGCGAGTTCGAGAAGAGCGCCGGCCTGCCGGAGACCGGCCAGGTCTCGCGCGAAGTCTACCTCGCGCTCGTCAAGGCGAAGGCGCAGCACGACGTGCCATCATCGACGCCGGTACCGGCATCGACGCCCGCACCCGGCCCTGATTCCGACGCGTCGGCCTGGCCGGCCAAGGGCGCGGACCAGATCCGCGCCATCCAGCAGCTGCTGGTCGAGCTCAAGCTGCTGAAGGCCGAGCCGACCGGCACGGTCGGGCCGCTGACCAGGCGCGCGATCCGCGACTATCAGCGCAAGTCCGGCCTCAAGGAGACCGGCGAGCCAAGCCAGGCGCTGTTCGAATCCCTCAAGGCCACGCGCGCCAAAGCCGGCGGCTGAGGGCTGGGGGCGCGTCCTCGCCAGTGGCGCGCCTCCAGCTCAGCCGGTCAGCGTTCCCGCGTGGTGCCACCACGGTGCGGGCACACGCGCCGCGGCGCGTCGGGCTTCGTCGGTCGTTGCGTAGAGCGCGAAGCAGGTGGCGCCGCTGCCGCTCATCGCGACATGCACCGCACGGTCGGTCCGGCGCAGGAAGGCCAGCACCTCGCCGACGACCGGCCGCAGCGACACCGCCGCGTCGGTGAGATCGTTGCCGCGCTCGGCCAGCGCCGCTGCAAAACCCGCGAGGTCGGTCCACGGCCGCGCGAGCGGCCGCTCGGGCGAGAAGTCGCCGCGCCGCGCGGCGAAGACTTCCGGCGTCGCCAGCGCCACGCCGGGATTGACCAGCAGGATGGCGCAGGCCGGCAAGGCCGGCGCCGGCGCCAGCCGCTCGCCGACGCCGGAGGCGAGCGCGGCGCGGGTGGCCAGGCACATCGGCACGTCGGCGCCGAGTCGCGCCGCCAGGTCGAACAGCTCCTCGATCGGCAGGGCGACGCGCCAGAGATCGACCAGCACCCGCAATGTCGCCGCGGCGTCGGCCGAGCCGCCGCCGAGGCCGGCGGCCACCGGGATGCGCTTGGTGAGATGCAATGCGGCGCGCGGCGACACGCCAGTGCGGTCGGCCAGCAGGCGCGCAGCCTTGAGCACCAGGTTGTCGGCTTCACCCGCGAGCGCGTCGGCCAAGGGGCCGTCGACCGCCAGCGTCAGCCGGTCGGCCGGCTGTGCCGCGATCTCGTCGGTCAAATCGGTGAAGGCGATCAGCGAGTCGAGCAGGTGATAGCCGTCGGCGCGGCGGCCGACGACGTTCAGCCAGAGGTTGACCTTGGCCGGCGCGCGCAGGGCGCCCGTCACGTCCCGCCCGTCACTTGCGGTCGGCCGCCTTCTCGTAGACCGTCGGCTTGTCGTTGCCGGGATTGAGCCCGTTGCCGACCTTGTCGAGCAGCACCGGGATGCGGTCCTTCTCCGGCTTCTGGCCGAGCGCGCGGTTCCACTGGAAGCGCGCCTCGCGGAAGCGGCCGACATGCCAGTAGGCGTCGCCGAGATGCTCGACCACGGTGGCGTCGTCGCCCTTCTGCTCGCTCGCCCGCTCCAGCCATTCGACCGCCTTGTCGAACTGGCCGAGCCGGTAATAGGCCCAGCCCACCGAGTCGGTGATGGCGCCGTCGTCGGGCCGAAGCTCGGTGGCACGCTTCAGCATCTTCATGCCGGCATCGAGATTGATGCCCTGGTCGATCCAGCTGTAGCCGAGATAGTTCAGCACGTAGGGCTGCTCTGGCGAGAGCTCGAGCGCCTTCTTCATGTCGGCCTCGGCCTTGGGCCACTGCTTGGTGCGCTCCTCGACGATGCCGCGGCCGAAGAAGATCGGCCAGTGGCGCTCCTCGACCTTCTTGATGCGGGCGATCGCGGTATCGTAGGCGGCGACGGCGTCGGCGTACTTCTCCCTGTTGCGCAGCAGCTCGGCCAGGGTCAGCACGGCATCGACGCGCTCGGGCTTCTCGGCCACCAGCACCCTGAGCTTCTTCGCCGCGTCGTCGAAGCGCTCCTCCTGCGCGTCGAGGGCGGCGGCGCGCAACCGCGCCTGCCAGTACAGCGCCGAGGTCGGCCCGACCTTGTTGTAGGCGGCCATCGCCTTGGACGAATTGCCCCACTGCTCGTAGAGGCCGGCGATGGTCAGCCAGGCGAAGTCGTGCTCGGGCTTCAGATCGACCGCGAACTGCTCGAAGATCAGCGCCAGGTCGCTGCGCGCGTTGCGCGGATCGGCGTTCAGCGCGCTGCCGATCTCGAACATGATCTCGCCGATGCCGGACGCGGCCGACGGCGGCTTGGGCATCGGCGCGTTGGGCGCCAGCAGGCCGTCCATCACCACGGTGTCGCTGTATTTGTCGCCGAAGGCCTTGAGGATCGCCCGCGCGTCGGCGTCCTTGCCGAGGCGGCGCAGGCCGTCGGAGGCGATCAGCACGACGCGCAACGCCGAGGGATCGAGCTCGACGGCGCGGCGATACTTGGCTTCGGCGGCCGCCCGGTCGCCGGCCATCTCGTCGATCTGGGCGTCGATCACCACCACCGGCGCCTGGGCATTGGCGTCGCTCGGCTTGAGCTTGGCGATCGCGGCCCGCGCGGCGGCGAAGTCCTTCTGGCCGGCCTTCAGCCAGGCGACGACGAAGTCGCGCAGCGGCCCGAGCTGGTCGGTGCCGCCGATCTTGCCGACCTGCTGCTCGGCGGCGCGATAGTCGCCCTTCTTGATTTGCTGGATCGCCATGACGAGGTTGAGCAGCCCGTCGTTCGGCCGCGCGATCAGGAGCTGTGGCGCAAGCTGCGCCGCGGCGTCGAGGCGCCCGGCATAGATGCGCAAGCGGAAGGTGCTGTAGGCGAGCTCGAGATCGCCCGGCGCCTGCGACAGCGCCAGGTCGAACTGATCGGCGCCGCCGTCATAGTCGTGGTCCTGCTCGGCGACCCGGCCGGCGAGGTAGCGGCCGCTGAGAGAGATCGAGGCGAGCTGCGGGCCGGCCGGCTGGGCCTGGCGCGGCTTGGGGCCGCTGCTCGGCTGGGCCTCGCTGGTCATCGGCAAAGGCAGCAGGAGCGCCGCCGACAGCAATGCGAGGGAGAGGGGACGCTTCGAGGCCATGGGGACGAGGCTCTCACATATTGGGGTAGTTGGGCCCGCCGCCACCTTCCGGCACCGACCAGTCGATGTTCTGCGCGGGATCCTTGATGTCACACGTCTTGCAGTGCACGCAGTTCTGGGCGTTGATCTGGAACCGCGGCTGGCCGTTGTCCGAGGTCACGACCTCGTAAACGCCTGCCGGACAATAACGCTGCGCCGGCTCGGCATAGAGCGGCAAATTGACCGCGATCGGGATCGAGGGATCGCGCAGCTTGAGGTGAACCGGCTGGTCCTCCTCGTGGTTGGTGTTCGACAGAAACACTGAAGAGAGCTTGTCGAAGGAGACCACGCCGTCCGCCTTGGGGTACTGGATCGGCTGGAACTCGGCGGCCGGCCGCAGGGTCTCGTAGTCGGCCTTCTTGTGCCGCATCGTCCAGGGCAGGCGGATGCCGAGATCGTGGCACCACATGTCGAAGCCGCCGTAGATCGTGCCCAGCACCGAGCCCCACTTCAGCGCCGGCTTCACGTTGCGCACCTTGTCGAGGTCCTTCCAGACCCACGACGCCTTGAGCGCCGCCGGATAAGAGGAGAGCTCGTCGCCGCCGGTCTTGCCCGCAACCAGCGCCTCGAACGCGGCCTCGGCGCCCAGCATGCCGCTCTTGATCGCGTTGTGGCTGCCCTTGATGCGCGGCACGTTCACGAAGCCTGCCGAGCAACCGATCAGCGCGCCGCCCGGGAAGACGAGCTTGGGGACGGATTGCACGCCGCCCTCGTTGATCGCACGCGAGCCGTAGACCAGCCGCTTGCCGCCTTTGAGGTACTTGGCGACGTCGGGATGGGTCTTGAAGCGCTGGAACTCGTCGAACGGCGAGAGATACGGGTTCTCGTAGTTGAGATGCACGACCAGGCCGATCGAGACCAGATTGTCGCCGAAGTGGTACATGAAGGAGCCGCCGGTGCTGCCGGTCTCCGACAGCGGCCAGCCCTGGCTGTGCACCACCAGGCCCTTCTGGAAGGCCTCGGGCGTGACCTGCCACAGCTCCTTGATGCCGATGCCGAACTTCTGCGGATCGACGCCGGCGCGCAGATCGAACTTGGCGAACAGCATCTTGCTGAGCGAGCCGCGCACCCCCTCGGCGATCAGCGTGTACTTGGCATGCAGCTCCATGCCTTCGGTGTAGGTGTCCTTCTTCTCGCCGTTGCGGCCGATGCCCATGTCGCCGGTGGCGACGCCCTTCACCGCGCCGTCCTCGTTGTAGAGCACCTCGGCAGCGGCGAAGCCGGGATAGATCTCGACGCCCAGCGCCTCGGCCTGGGTTGCCAGCCAGCGGCAGACGTCGCCCAGGCTGACGATGTAGTTGCCGTGATTGTGCATCAGCGGCGGCAGGGAGAAGTCGGGGAAACGCAGCGAGCCCTTCTTGGTCAGCCACAGGAACCGGTCGTCCGTGACCTGGGTCTCGATCGGGGCCCCCAGCTCCTTCCAGTTGGGAATCAGCTCGTTGATCCCGATCGGATCGATCACGGCGCCGGACAGAATGTGCGCACCGACCTCCGAGCCCTTCTCGAGCACGCAGACGGAGACTTCGTGGTTGCGCTCGGCCGCCAGCTGCTTGAGGCGGATCGCTGCCGCCAGCCCGGCCGGGCCGCCGCCGACGATCACGACATCATATTCCATTGCCTCGCGTGCCATTCGCCTTCTCGCCTTGCCAAACCGTCAACTGTAAATAGCCTGTCGGGTGCCGGATCGCCACCTGCCCGAAAAGGAAGAATCGCCGTGGCTGCACTGACCGATATCGAGAGCAAGCTGTTCTCCGCCAAAGATTTTCCGCTCGAGAATGGGCAAACCCTGCCGCTGCTCGAGCTCGCCTACGAGACTTACGGCAGCCTCAATGCAAAGGCCGACAACGCGGTGCTGGTGGCGCACGGCTACACCTCGAGCCATCACGCCGCGGGCAAGAATGCGCCAGGCAAGGAGGGCCGCGGCGTGGCGCCGGGCGCCGCCGGCTGGTTCGACGGCCTGATCGGGCCGGGCAAGGCGGTAGATACCGATCGCTACTTCGTGGTCTCGGTCAACGCGCTGGGCTCGGCGCACGGCAGCAGCGGACCGAATACGATCGACCCGCGCACCAAGAAGGCCTACGGCCCGACCTTCCCGCACATCACCCTGCGCGACATGGTGGCGAGCCAGAAGCTGCTGGTGGACTCGCTCGGGCTCAAGAGCCTGGTCGCCGTGGTCGGCCCGTCGATGGGCGGCTTCCAGTCGTTCCAGTGGGCGGCGAGCTATCCGGGCTTCATGAAAGGCATCGCGGCGTCGGTGACCGCGCCGCGCGCCCCCAATCGCCTGGGCGGCCTCGACGCGCTGCAGAAGCGGCTGGCCAGCGATCCCAACTGGAACGACGGCTGGTACTACGACAATGGCGGCATTCCCGGCGTGCTCGAGCAGATCCGCTACGACACGCTGCTGAATTACGGCCAGGACGCCGAAACCGCCAAGGTCGCCGCCAAGAGCTGGGCCAAGATGTACGACGGCCATTCGCTGGTGACCTTGCGCCGAGCGATCGACGGCTTCGACATCACGCACCAGTACGACCGGCTGAAGCAGGCCAAGGTGCTGTACGTCAATTCCAAGACCGACAAGCTGTTCGACATCGCGTTGTGCCCCGAATACGTGATCGGCATGCGCAAGGCGGGCGTCGACGTGACCTATGTCGAGCTGCCGTCGGACAAGGGCCACATGGCGAGCCACCAGGACGCGGCGATGTGGGCGCCGATCCTCGCCGCCTACATCAAGAGCCTGGGATGATCGAGGGCACCGCCGCCCTGCTGCGCTGGTACGTCGAGCAAGGCGTCGACGAGGCGATCGGCGAGGAGCCGATCGACCGCTTCGCCGCGCCGCCGCCCGCGCCGGCCGTCGCGGCGGTTGCCCCCTCTCCGCCCGCCGCGCGCGCGCCGACTCCCCTGCGCGCGCCGCCATCACCTCCGCCGGCACAAACGCGCGCGCCGGTGCCGCTCGAATCGCCGCAGCTCGTCGAGGATGCGCGCACGCTGGCCGATGGCTGCAGCACCCTCGCCGAGCTCGAAGCGGCGATCCGCGGCTTCGAAGGCTGCGCGCTGAAGCGCACGGCGAAGAACACCGTGTTCGCCGATGGCACGCCCGGCGCGCCGGTGATGATCGTGGGCGAAGCGCCGGGCGCCGACGAGGACCGCCTCGGCAAGCCGTTCGTCGGCGTCAGCGGCCAGTTGATGGACCGCATGATGGCGTCGATCGGGCTGACGCGCGACGGCGGCTTCTACATCACCAACATCCTGTTCTGGCGACCGCCCGGCAACCGCACGCCGACCACCGCCGAGCAGGGCATGTGCCTGGCCTTCACCCGCCGCCACATCGAGCTGGCGAAGCCCAAGGTGCTGGTGCTGGCGGGCGGCGTCGCGGTGAAGGCGGTGCTCGACACCACCGAGGGCATCACGCGGCTGCGCGGCAAGTGGACGGGCTACACGCTCGGCGACGGCACCGTGATCCCGACCATGCCGACCTTCCACCCCGCCTATCTGCTGCGTACGCCCGCGAGCAAGCGCCAGAGCTGGCAGGACCTGCTGGCGATCGACAAGAAGCTCAAGGAATTGGGTTAGTGCCCCACCTCACCCTGAGGAGCATCGCGAAGCGATGCGTCTCGAAGGGTGGCACTAAGGATGGCGCCTGTTGCCATCCTTCGAGACGCCGCGCGTTGCGCGGCTCCTCAGGATGAGGTGAGCGGGTTACAGCTTCTTCCTCAGGAAGAACTTCTTATGTCCCTTGGGGAAGTCGTCGAGCGTGCCGAACACCTCGTAGCCGCGGCCCTCGTAGAACGGCCGCGCCTGGAACGAGTGGGTGTCGAGCAGCACCGAATGGCAGCCGCGCTCGCGCGCATAGGCCTCGGCATGATCCATCAGCCGCGTGCCCCAGTCCTTGCCGCGCACCGAATCGTCGACCCACAGGAAGCCGATCTGCAGCCAGCCGCCCCACACCGCGCCCATCACGCCGCCCAGCGTCTCGCCGCGCGCGCTCTTGACGAAGAACTGCACCGGGTACCACGCCGAGACACCGGTCTGGCCGACGTTGTACAGATCGAGTCGTTCGCGCACGAACTTGGCCTCGGCGCCGCCCATGTCCGGGTTGAAAACGATGGTGAGGTCGTCGTTGGTCGTCATTCTTCATCCACTACTCGGACGGGTTGCGCGCGCGGTGTCTCGACGGCGGGAAGTGCGGCGTTGCACGCCGGGCAACCTTGACGGTTCCGAACGCCGCGGCCAAGATCGCCGCAAAAAGTAACACCGTATGCAGTAGGTCTGGGAGGACCCAATGGGTGTGAACGAGATGGGATGGCGCCTGTCCGCCGTCGCGGCAGCGACTGCCATGGCCGCGACCCTCTTCGCTCCTGCAGCAAAAGCGTGGGAGCCCACGCGCACGATCGAATTCATCGTCCCGGCCGGCACCGGCGGCGGCGCCGACCAGATGGCCCGCGTCATCCAGGGCATCGTCGCCAAGCATGGCCTGATGAAGCAGACCATGGTGGTGATCAACAAGGCGGGCGGTGCCGGCGGCGAGGGCTTCCTCGACATCAAGGGCGCCAAGGGCAACCCCCACAAGCTCGTGATCACGCTGTCAAATCTGTTCACGACGCCGATGGCGACCGGCATCCCGTTCTCGTGGAAGGACATGACTCCGGTCTCGATGATGGCGCTCGACGAGTTCGTGCTCTGGGTCAATGCCGAGTCGCCGTACAAGACCGCCAAGGACTACACCGACGCGATCAAGGCGGCCGAGCCCGGCAAGTTCAAGATGGGCGGCACCGGGTCGAAGCAGGAAGACCAGATCATCACCGTCGCGATCGATCGCGTGACCGGCAAGAAGATGACCTACGTGCCCTACAAGGGCGGCGGCGAGGTCGCGGTCCAGCTGGTCGGCAAGCACATCGATTCGACGGTCAACAACCCGATCGAGGCGGTGGCGCAATGGCGCGCCGGCGCGCTGCGGCCGCTCTGCGTGTTCGACAGCAAGCCGCTGCCGGTCACCGACAAGATCGCCGGCGACAAGGCGTGGGCCGACATCCCGACCTGCAAGTCGGCCGGCCTCGACATCGAGTACCTGATGCTGCGCGGCATCTTCATGCCGGCCGGCGTGCCGAAGGAGGCCACGGCCTACTACGTCGATCTCATGAAGAAGGTGCGCGACACGCCGGAGTGGAAGCAGCTGATGCACGACGGCGCCTTCAACCAGACGACAATGTCGGGCGACGAGTACGCCAAATGGGTCGAGAACGAGGAAAAGCGGCACCGGGACCTGATGAAGGAAGCGGGCTTCCTGGCCTCCAACTGATGCCGCGCGACCTCTTGCCACCGCGTTGAGTTAACGGCAGCGGAGTTCGATGTCTGATCCTTCGAAAGCCCCCGGATCGCCGGGGCCCGGGCAGCGCATCGTCGAGATGGGCGTCGCCCTGTTCATCCTGGCGCTCGGCGCCCTCGCCATGATCGGCAGCCTTCGGGTCGGCATCGGCTGGGGCGCAGAGGGCCCGAAGTCGGGCTTCTTCCCGTTCTGGGTCGGGCTGATCGTCGTGCTGGCCAGCGCTCGCAACTTCTGGCGCGCGATCGCGATCTCGCCGGCGCGGCTGTTCGCCGAATGGGGCCAGATCGCCCAGGTGCGCAAGGTCGTGATCCCGATGGCGATCTACGTCGCGCTGGTGCCGTTCTTCGGCATCTACGTCGCGTCGGCGCTCCTGATCGCGGGCTTCATGCGCTGGCTCGGCCGCTACGGCTGGCTGCTCACTCTGGCGGTAGCCATCCTGCTGCCGATTCTCATCTACGTTACGTTCGAGGACTGGTTTTTGGTGCCGTTGCCCAAGGGCCCGCTCGAGGACTGGCTCGGGCTCTAGAAGAAGACGATAGATGGAAGGCATTGCCGATCTCCTGCACGGTTTTGGCGTTGTCCTGAGCTGGACCAACTTCGTCTACATGCTGATCGGCATCATGCTGGGCGTGATCATCGGCGTGCTGCCGGGCCTGGGCGGCGCCAATGGCATCGCCATCCTGCTGCCGCTGACCTTCAGCATGCCGCCGACCTCGGCGATCATCCTGCTGTCGTGCATCTACTGGGGCGCATTGTTCGGCGGCGCCATCACCTCGATCCTGTTCAATATCCCGGGCGAGCCGTGGAGCGTGGCGACGACATTCGACGGCCATCCCATGGCGCAGAAGGGCCAGGCCGGCGAGGCACTGACCGCGGCCTTCACCTCGTCGTTCGTCGGCGCGCTGTTCGCCGTCATCGTCATCACGCTCGCCGCCCCGCTGGTCGCCAAGTTCGCCCTCCAGTTCGGGCCGGCCGAGAAGTTCTCCGTTTTCTTCCTGGCCTTCTGCAGCTTCGTCGGCATGGGCAAGGAGCCGCCGTCCAAGACCGTCGCCGCCATGATGCTGGGCTTCGCGCTGGCCGCGGTCGGCACCGACACGGTGACCGGCGGCCTGCGCCTCACCTTCGGCTCGACCGAGCTGTTGAGCGGCTTCGATTTCCTGGTCGCCGTGATCGGCCTGTTCGGCATCGGCGAGATCCTGCTGACCATGGAAGAGGGCCTGTCGTTCAAGGGCAAGGCGACCGGCATCAACCCGACGGTCGTCTGGCAGACCTGGAAGATGCTGCCGCGCTACTGGATGACGTCGCTGCGCTCCTGCGTGATCGGCTGCTGGATGGGCATCACCCCGGCCGGCGCCACGCCTGCCTCGTTCATGAGCTACGGCATCGCCAAGCGCAGCTCCAAGGACGGCGAGAAGTTCGGCACCGGCGAGATCGAGGGCGTGGTCGCGCCCGAGACCGCCGCGCACGCCGCCGGCACCTCCGCCCTGCTGCCGATGCTGGCGCTCGGCGTCCCGGGCTCGCCGACGGCGGCGGTGCTGCTGGGCGGCCTGTTGATCTGGGGCCTGCAGCCGGGCCCGCTGCTGTTCGTCGAGCAGAAGGATTTCGTCTGGGGCCTGATCGCCTCGATGTATCTCGGCAACATCGTCGGGTTGGTCATCGTGCTCACCATGGTGCCGGTGTTTGCCGCCATTCTGCGCGTGCCGTTCGCGATCGTGGCGCCGATCATCCTGGTGATCTGCGCGATCGGCGCCTACACCGTGCACAACAACACCTTCGACGTGATCATGATGCTGGTGTTCGGCGTCGCCGGGTACTTCCTGAAGAAGTGCAACTACCCGCTGGCGCCGATGGTCCTGGCGATCGTGCTGGGTGACAAGGCCGAGGAGGCCTTCCGCCAGTCCCTGCTGTTGTCCGGCGGCAAGGTCACGGTCTTCTGGTCGAGCCCGCTGGTCAGCGCGATCATGGCGCTGGGCCTGATCGCCCTGTTCTGGGGCGGCATTTCCAAGGGCCTCAACCGGGTCTTCGCCCGGCGTAGGGCCGCGCCCCTGTGACCGCGGGGCCACAGTGCGACAGCCTCGATAGCATCGTCATCACGCCGGTCTTGCCAGTGCGCGCGGCTGCTCCTAGCTTGTCCGCCCTCGATGCACCACCAGCCAGGGAGACGTTGATGTTGTCGATCATGTTCAGCGCCGTCGTTCCCGTCGGCTGCACCCCGGCCCTCGCGCTCTTCGAGCAGTAGGTCCGGCCGCGGCCGCCGATCCGGCCGCCTGCATTCGTCTTTCTCATCCATCCGTCGTCGGACGTCACCGCGCCTCACCTCGGCGCTCGGCCCGTACGACCCTTTGAGGAGCCACCATCCCTTTCAGGGCGTGGCATCGAACAATGACTTCTCGCAAGCCTGAGCGGGCGAAGGACCCGTTCCTGCGGACCCTGCGGTTCGCCGCCGGCCGCTGGCGCCGGCAGTGGCGGTTGGCGCTCGTCATGGCGGGCATCCTGGTCCTGATGGCCGCCGCCGAGCTCGCCTTGCCGCTGTTTGCCGGTCAGATGGTCGACGCCATGGCCGGGCCGGCACGGCCGCGCAACGGCGCCGCGCACGACGCGCTCGTGGCGCTGGCGGCGATCATCGGTCTCGGCCTGACGGTGGTCGCCCTGCGCTACGTGCTGTTCAAGAGCATCGTGCGCTTCACCTTGCGCATGATGAGCGAGGTGGCGCACGACACCTTCCGGCGCGTGCAGCGGTTCTCGACCGACTGGCACGCCAACAGCTTCGCCGGCGCCACCGTGCGCAAGCTGAGCCGCGGCATGTGGGCCTTCGACCTGCTGAACGACACCGTGCTGGTGGCGCTGTGGCCGTCGCTGCTCGTGCTGGTCGGCGCGACGTTGCTGTTCGGCTGGCGTTGGCCGCTGATGGGCCTCGCCGTCGGCGTCGGCGCCATCGCCTACGTGCTGGTGACGGTGAAGCTGTCGCTCGACTACGTCACGCCCGCGACGCGGCGCTCCAACGCCTGGGACAGCCGCATGGGCGGCGCGCTGGCCGATGCCATGAGCTGCAATCCGGTCGTCAAGGCGTTCGGCGCCGAAGGCCGCGAGGACGCGCGCTTCGGCCGCGTGCTCGCGCGCTGGCAGTCGCGCACCCGCGTGACCTGGATGCGCGCCACCCTGTCCGGCATCGTGCAACAGACCATTCTCATGGGGCTGCGCCTGGTCGTGATCGGCCTCGCCGTGCTGTTCTGGTGGCAGGAGGCGGCGACCCTGGGCGACGTCACCTTCGTGCTGACGGCCTACGGCGTCATCCACGGCTATCTGCGCGACATCGGCCACCACGTGCACAACGTCCAGCGCTCGACCAGCGACCTCGAGGAACTCGTCGCCTTCCACGACGAGCCGATCGTGGTCGAGAACCGGCCAGGGGCACCCGCGATCCGCATCGCGCGCGGCGACATCCGCTTCGACGCCGTGCGCTTTCGCTATCCGGCGCGCGAGCGGCCCGTCTATGACGGGCTGTCGATCGAGATCGCGGCCGGCCAGCGCGTCGGCCTGGTCGGACGGTCGGGCTCGGGCAAGACGACCTTCGTCAAGCTCGTGCAGCGGCTGTACGACCTCGAGGCCGGGCACATCGCCATCGACGGTCAGGACATCTCCCAGGTCACGCAGGAGAGCCTGCGGCAGCAGGTGGCGATCGTGCAGCAGGAGCCCCTGCTGTTCCATCGCTCGCTGGCCGAGAACATCGCCTACGGTCGGCCCGACGCGTCGCAGGCTGAGATCGAGCGGGCGGCGCGGCTCGCGCACGCCGACGCCTTCATCGAGCGCCTGCCGCAGCGCTACGCCACCTTGGTGGGCGAGCGCGGCGTCAAGCTGTCCGGTGGCGAGCGCCAGCGCGTGGCGATCGCGCGCGCCTTCCTGGCCGACGCGCCGGTCCTGATTCTGGACGAGGCGACCTCGAGTCTCGACAGCGAGTCGGAGGCGCTGATCCGGGACGCCATGCACGGCCTGATGCAAGGCCGCACCACCCTGGTGATCGCCCATCGCCTGTCGACGGTGCGCGAGCTCGACCGGATTCTGGCGTTCGACCACGGCCGCATCGTCGAGGACGGCAGCCATGCCGACCTGATGCGGCTGAGGGACGGCCTCTACCGCCGCCTGGTCGAACGCCAGGCGGACCGCCTGGATGCAGGTTTGGCGGCTGCCTAGGCGCAGGCCGCAAACCTGGACGGGGCCGGTTGCCGCCCCGTGGTATACCTAATAATGTATGCCCAGGGGGAAGGAGGAACGCGCTTGAGCGAACGGCTCGTCGTGGCGCCGATCGGCAGCCGCGAGACCTTCAAGGACATGGCCTACCAGGCCCTGCGCGACGTCATCGTGTCGTCGGGCGTCTATCGCTCGCGCACCGACATCCGGCTGGATGAGCGGCAGCTCGCGCAGGATTTCGGCATCTCCCGCACTCCCGTCCGCGAGGCCATGGCCCAGCTCGAGCGCGAGGGCTTCGTCCGCTCGATCCCGCGCCGCGGCATCTACGTGGTGCGCAAGACCAAGCAGGAGGTGATCGAGATGATCACCGCCTGGGCGGCGCTCGAAAGCATGGCCGCGCGCCTGGTCACGCAGCATGCCAGTGACGATGAGATCGCGGGGCTGCGCCGCATGTTCGCCAAGTTCGACGGCACCACCCCGCACGCCAAGCTCGACGAATATTCCGAAGTGAACATCGCCTTCCACCAGACCATCATCGAGCTCTCGGGCAACCAGGTGCTGATCAAGCTGGCCGAGAACCTGTTCACCCATATGCGCATGATCCGCGGCCAGACGATCGGCGAGGACGACCGCGCCGACCGCTCGATCCACGATCACATGAACATCATCCACGCCCTCGAAGCGCGCGACACCGAGCGCGCCGAGGACCTGGTGCGCCAGCATGCGCTCGGCCTCGCCGAGCATGTCGCCAAGCACGTCGATTATCTGGACTAGGAAACGGGAGGATCCCATGGCCGAAGCAGCGGCACTCACGAAACCCGAAGCCGAGAGCGAGGAGCTCACCGACGGCTTCAACCTGCTCATCGATGCCATGAAGCTGAACGGCATCGAGACCATCTACGGCGTGCCGGGCATTCCGATCACCGATTTCGGCCGCATGGCGCAGGCGGCTGGCCTCCGCGTGCTGTCGTTCCGCCACGAGCAGAATGCGGGCTATGCCGCGGCGATCGCGGGTTTCCTCACCAAGAAGCCCGGCATCTGCCTCACGGTGTCGGCGCCGGGCTTCCTCAACGGCCTGACTGCGCTGGCCCACGCCACCACCAACTGCTTCCCGATGATCCTGGTCTCGGGCTCGTCGGAGCGCGAGGTCGTCGACCTGCAGCAGGGCGATTACGAGGAGATGGACCAGCTCGCCGTCGCCAAGACGATGTGCAAGGCCGCCTATCGCGTGCTGCACGCCGCCGACATCGGCATCGGTCTTGCGCGCGCGATCCGCGCCGCCGTCTCGGGCCGTCCCGGCGGCGTCTATCTCGACCTGCCGGCCAAGCTGTTCGGCCAGGTCATGAATGCCGAGGCCGGCAAGAAGTCGCTGGTCAAGGTGATCGACGCGGCACCGGCGCAGATCCCCGACCCGGCTGCCGTCAAGCGCGCGCTCGACGTGCTGAAGGGCGCCAAGAAGCCGCTGATCATCCTCGGCAAGGGCGCGGCCTACGCGCAGGCCGATGACGCCATCAAGGCGCTGGTCGAGAAGTCCGGCGTGCCCTTCCTGCCGATGAGCATGGCCAAGGGCCTGCTGCCCGACACCCATCCGCAGTGCGCCGGTGCGGCGCGCTCGACGGTGCTGAAGGACTCCGACGTCGTGGTGATGATCGGCGCTCGCCTCAACTGGCTCTTGAGCCACGGCAAAGGCCGCACCTGGGGCGATGCACCGAAGAAGTTCATCCAGATCGACATCGAGCCCAAGGAGATGGACTCCAACGTCGAGATCGCCGCCCCCGTGGTCGGCGACATCGGCTCGTGCGTCGCGGCCCTGCTCGACGGCCCTAATGGAATTGGTGGCGGCAACTGGACCAAGGCGCCGTCGGACTGGATGGGCGCGGTGTCGGCCAAGCGCGAGGAGAACGTCGCCAAGATGGCGCCGCGTCTCATGAACAACAACAACCCGATGGACTATCACGGCGCGCTCGGCGTGCTGCGCACCATCGTCAAGGAGCGGCCCGACGCGATCCTGGTCAACGAAGGCGCCAACACCCTCGACCTGACGCGCGGCGTGATCGACATCTACAAGCCGCGCAAGCGGCTCGATGTCGGCACCTGGGGCGTGATGGGCATCGGCATGGGCCAGGCGATCGCCGCGACCGTCGAGACCGGCCATCCTGTGCTGGCGATCGAAGGCGATTCGGCGTTCGGCTTCTCCGGCATGGAGGTCGAGACGATCTGCCGCTACAACCTCCCGGTCTGCATCGTCGTGTTCAACAACGACGGCATCTATCGCGGCACCGACACCAACAAGGCTGGGACTGACCCGGCGACGACGGTGTTCGTCAAGGGTGCGCGCTACGACAAGATGATGGAGGCGTTCGGCGGCGTCGGCGTCAACGCCACGACCCCCGACGAGCTGAAGCGCGCCGTCAATGCGGCGATGGATTCGGGCAAGCCCACGCTCATCAACGCGGTGATCGATCCCGCCGCCGGCAGCGAAAGCGGCCGCATCGGCAATCTCAACCCGCAATCCAAGCTCAAGAAGAAATAGAGGACCGACCATGGCGAAGAAGAAGGACAAGAAGGCGAAAGCCAAGGACAAGGACAAGAAGGCCGCCAAGAAGAGCGCGGAGGCTGCGAAGAAGCCGGCGCTGAAAGTCGTCGCCAAGGCGGCTGCGAAGGCGCCGAAGATCTCGAAGAAGGGCTGGGGCCAGGACGGCAAGGCGCTCGACGGCGTGAAGATCCTCGACTTCACCCATGTCCAGTCGGGCCCGACCTGCACCCAGCTCCTGGCGTGGTTCGGCGCCGACGTGATCAAGGTCGAGCGGCCGGGTCAGGGCGACATCACGCGCGGCCAGTTGGTCGACGTGCCGGGCGCCGACAGCCTCTATTTCACGATGCTGAACCACAACAAGCGCTCGATCACGCTCGATTCCAAGAGCAAGGAAGGCATGCGGGTGCTCGAGCGCCTGGTGAAGACCTGCGACGTGCTGGTCGAGAACTTCGCCCCCGGCGCGCTCGACCGCATGGGGCTGACCTGGGAGCGCATCCATTCCTGGAACCCGCGCATGATCGTGGCCTCGGTCAAGGGCTTCGGCCCCGGCCCCTACGAGGAGTGCAAGGTCTACGAGAACGTGGCGCAGTGCGCCGGCGGTGCGGCCTCGACCACCGGGCTCCGCGACGGCATCCCGCTGGTCACCGGTGCGCAGATCGGCGATTCGGGCACCGGCCTGCACCTCGCCCTCGGCATCGTCAGCGCGCTCTACCAGCGCATCCGCACCGGCCGCGGCCAGCGCGTGCTGTGCGCCATGCAGGACGGTGTGCTCAACCTCTGCCGTGTGAAGCTGCGCGACCAGCAGCGGCTGAAGGCCGGCCCGCTCAAGGAGTACACCCAGTTCGGCGAGGGCATCCCATTCGGCGACGCGGTGCCGCGCGCAGCCAACGATTCGGGTGGCGGCCAGCCCGGCGTGATCCTGAAGTGCAAGGGCTGGGAGACCGATCCCAACGCCTACATCTACTTCATCACCCAGGCGCCGGTGTGGGAGAAGATTTGCGACCTGATCGGCGAGCCCGGCTGGAAAACCCATCCCGACTACGCCAAGCCGCCGGCCCGCCTGCCGCGGTTGACGGAGATCTTCGGGCGCATCGAGCAGTGGACCATGACCAAGTCCAAGTTCGACGTCATGAACGAGTGCAATGCGCTCGATATTCCCGTGGGCCCGATCCTGTCGATGAAGGAGATCGCCGAGGAGCCGTCGCTGCGCGAGACCGGCACCGTGGTCGAGGTCGATCACCCGACGCGCGGCAAGTACCTGTCGGTCGGCAACCCGATCAAGCTCTCCGATTCGATCTCCGAGGTGAAGCGCTCACCACTGCTGGGCGAGCACACCGACGAGATCCTGTCGAAAGTGCTGAAGTTCACGGCGCGCGAGATCGCCGAGATCAAGGCGTCGGGCGCGACCGGCGAACAACCAAAGGCCCCCTCTCAAAAGGCAATGGCGGCGGAGTAACACCATGCGCATCGTGGTCCATGGCCAGCAGGCCTTCGGCAAGGCCGTGCTGGAGGCGCTGCTGAAGCGCGGCGACGACGTCGTCGCGGTCTATGTCGCGCCCGAGAAGCCCGGCCAGAAGGCCGACCCCCTGAAGGAGGCGGCACTGGCAGCCAAGCTGCCGGTCTACCAGCCGGCCTCCTACCGCAAGCCCGAGGTATGGGAAGAGTTCAAGGCGCTGAAGCCCGACCTGCAGGTCATGGCTTTCGTGACCCTGTTCGTGCCCGAGGAGTTCCTGAACATCCCGACGCACGGCTCGATCCAGTACCATCCGTCGCTGTTGCCGGCCTATCGCGGCGCGTCGGCGATCAACTGGCCGATCATCCTCGGCGAGAAGGAGACGGGTCTGTCGATCTTCTGGCCGGACAACGGCCTCGATACCGGCGATGTGCTGCTGCAGAAGAAGACGCCGATCGGCCCCAACGACACGCTGGGCTCGGTCTACTTCGACCGCCTGTTCCCGATGGGCGTCGAGGCGATGCTGGAATCGGTCGACCTGGTGAAGGCCGGCAAGGCGCCGCGCCTCAAGCAGGACGAAGCGAAGGCGACCTACGAAGGCCGCGCGACGGCCGACATCGCCCGCATCGACTGGGGCAAGTCGTGGCGCCAGATCGATCCGCTGGTGCGCGGCTGCAACCCCGCGCCCGGCGCCTGGACGACGCTCGACGGCAAGACGCTGCAGGTGTTCGACATCACGCCGCTGCCGGCGAAGCATCCCAAGGGCATCGGCGGCAAGTACGGCGAGGTGGTCGCGGTCGATGCTGACGGCTTCACCGTCGTCTGCCCCGACGGCCGCATCAAGGTCACCCGGGTCAAGCCGGCCGACGGCCCCAAGGTCGCGGCCGGCGACTGGGCGAAGGCCGCGAACCTCGCCGTCGGCGCGCGGTTCGTCTGAGACGCAACAAGCACACCTCACCCTGAGGAGCGCCGCACAGCGGCGTGTCTCGAAGGGTGGGCAACAACAAGACTGGTCCCACCCTTCGAGACGCCGCGCTTCGCGCGGCTCCTCAGGGTGAGGTGGTTCTCCAAAGAGGAAATTGTCCGATGCCTGCGTCCCAGCACACCAATCCCAAGACCGACATCCAGATCGCGCAGGAGGCCAAGAAGCGGCCGATCCTCGACATCGCCAGGGAAAAGCTCGGCATTGCCGCGGAGAACCTCGAGCCCTACGGCCACTACAAGGCCAAGATCTCGATGGACTTCATCAAGTCGCTGCAGGGCAAGCCGAACGGCAAGCTGATCCTGGTCTCGGCGATCTCGCCGACCCCGGCGGGCGAAGGCAAGACCACGACCACCGTCGGCCTCACCGACGCGCTGAACCATATCGGCAAGAAGGCGATGCTCTGCCTGCGCGAGCCCTCGCTCGGGCCCTCCTTCGGCATGAAGGGCGGTGCGGCGGGCGGCGGCTATGCCCAGGTCGTGCCGATGGAGGACATCAACCTCCACTTCACCGGCGACTTCCATGCGATCGGCACGGCGCACAACCTGCTGTCGGCATTGCTCGACAACCATATCTACTGGGGCAATGCGCTGGGCATCGACGGCCGCCGCGTGATGTGGCGGCGCGCCCTCGACATGAACGACCGCAGCCTGCGCCAGATCGTGTCGTCGCTGGGCGGCGTCGCCAACGGCTTCCCGCGCGAGGACGGCTTCGACATCACCGTCGCTTCCGAGGTGATGGCGATCTTCTGCCTCGCCAAGGACCTCGAGGACCTCAAGGCGCGGCTGGGCAACATCATCGTCGCCTACACCCGCGACCGCAAGCCGGTGCGCGCCAAGGATCTCAAGGCGCAGGGCCCGATGACCGTGCTGCTGAAGGACGCGCTGTCGCCCAACCTGGTGCAGACGCTGGAAGGTACGCCCGCCTTCATCCATGGTGGCCCGTTCGCCAACATCGCGCACGGCTGCAACTCGGTGCTGGCGACCACGACGGCGCTCAAGCTCGCCGACTACGTCGTCACCGAGGCGGGCTTCGGCGCCGACCTGGGCGGCGAGAAGTTCATCGACATCAAGTGCCGCAAGACCGGCCTCAAGCCCGACGCGGTCGTGCTGGTCGCCACCATCCGCGCGCTCAAGATGCATGGCGGCGTGAAGAAGGAAGACCTCAAGACCGAGAACCTCAAGGCGCTCGAAGCCGGCATGTCGAACCTCAAGCGTCACGTCGAGAACGTGCGCAAATTCGGGCTCGAGGCGGTGGTCTCGATCAACCGCTTCAGCGCCGACACCGACGGCGAGATCGCGCTCGTTAGATCCGCCTGCACCAAATTAGGCGTCGAGGCGGTGATGGCCGACCATTGGGCCGAGGGCGGCAAGGGCGCCGCCGACGTCGCGCGCGCCGTCGTCAAAGTGATCGAAGAGGCCAAGAGCAACCTCAAGCTACTCTATCCCGACGAGATGCCGCTCTACGACAAGATCCGCACCATCGCCAAGGAGATCTACGGCGCCGCCGACATCTCGGCGCCCAAGCCGGTGCGGGACCAGCTCGCCTCGTTCGAGGCCATGGGCTACGGCAAGGTGCCGGTCTGCATCGCCAAGACGCAGTACAGCTTCTCGACCAACCCTGACGCAAAGGGCGCGCCCGAGGGCCACACCATTGCAGTGCGCGAGGTCCGGCTGTCGGCGGGCGCGGAGTTCGTCGTGGTGATCTGCGGCGAGATCATGACCATGCCCGGCCTGCCCAAGGTGCCGTCGGCCGACAGCATCGACATCAACGCCGAGGGCAAGATCGTCGGCCTGTTCTAGGGCGATTAGGCCGGCCGTCAGGCGACCGTCGTCGCCTCGCGCTTGAGCCGGGCTTCGTGGACCACGTAGCCCGCGCGCGCCGAGCCTTCGAGGATCTTCTGCCGGCTCCAGCCGCCGAGCGTGCGGCTGACGCTCTCGCGCGCCACGCCCGCCATGGCAGCGAGATCGCTCTGGGTGATCTTGTGCCGGATGCGGATGCGGCCCTCACCCATGTCGGCGCCGAGATGGCGGGCGAACACCAGCACGGCGCGGGCGACGCGGGCGCGCACCGTCAGGAAGCTCGACGCTACCATGTCCTCGTCGGACTGGCGCAGTCGGGCGGCCAATGTCGCAACGATCTCGCGGTGCAGCTCGGGATGGCGGTTCATCACCGCGGTGAAGGCGGCGCGGCTGACGAAGCTCAGCTCGCAGTCGCGCACCGCCTGGACGGTGGCCGAGCGCGGCAGGCCGTCGATCATCGCCAGCTCGCCCACCAGCTCGCCCGGGCCGAGGATGGCGAGGATGCGCTGCTCGCCGTTGGCCGAGGCGATCGAGACGGCGAGCACGCCGCGCCGCAGCCAGTAGCAGCCGTCGCCGGCGTCGCCCCGTTCGAACAGCGTATCGCCGGCGCGCAGGGTGACGGTGCGCTCGCCGGCCAGCAGCTTGCCCGAGAGCTCGGCCGGCAGCCGGCCCAGCACGTTGTCCGGGCGAATCCGTTCCGCGGTGGTCTCGATCGAGTGCAGAAACTCCCCCTCAAAAAGCAGTCGGCCTGTGACAAACCGACTCGAACCTGCCCCCCAGCGCTTCTAGTCACTATAGCATGACTGGGGAGTCCAACGAGGCGCCAGGCGGCCGTTCCTGCCGGGCGCAGCTGATCGAGCGCATCGGGGTGCTCGTGGGCGAGCTCGAGGCGCTGAGCCAGCGCGCCGACCAGGTGCCGTCGTCGCTTGTGATCGAGATGCGCGCCATGCTCGAGAATGCCCGCCGCATCCTGGAGAAATGCGGGCAGCGCCCGGCCGACCGGGATGAGGGCGACCCGCAGCCCGACGTCGACCGCGACGTCCTCGAGCGGATGTACCGCGCGCTCGCGGCCGGCCGCTCGGCGAAGCGGTAGGCCCAAGCGGTAGATCCAAGCGGTAGGCCAGCCGCGGCTCATATCAGACCTCCTTGCGCCAGCCGCGCCGCGGCAGGGTCAGGGCCAGCGCCATGCCCGTCACGTTGGCAAGGCCCGCGATCAGCATTGCCGTGACATAGCTGCGCGTGACGTCGAACAGGTAGCCGGCCAGCACCGGCAGGCAGATCGCGGCCAGGCACCAGGCGATGTAGGTGCGGCCGGCGATGCGCCCGTAGTCGGCCGGCGGCCAGTAGAGGCCGATCCCGCCGGCGGTCGAGCCCGAGACGAAGCCGTAGCCGACGCCGATCAGCCCCAGCCCCAGCACCGCGGTCGCCGGCGCGGGGAAAGCCGTCACCAGCACGCCGCCGCCCAGCGCCAGCGCGTGCGCCGCGCACATCACGTGCGGCACGGCGAAGCGGTCGACCAGCCAGCCGCCGCCGATGCGCGCCGCCGCGATCGCCCCGGTGATGGCGGTCGTGGCGGCCACCGCCAGCGTCGCCGCGCCGCCATAGGTGGCCACGATCTCGCGCGCCTGGCTCAGCACCATCAGGCCGGCCGAGGCGGCGAGGAAGAAGGTCGCCGAGAGCTTGAAGAAGGTGAGGCCCAGCGCCGCCGGCCGCTCGACCCGGCCGGCCGGCCGGGCGAGCCGCGCCGCGCTATGCCAGGCGAGCAGCGACGCGGCGGTGCCGCAGGCGAGCAGCACGGCGGCGAGCCCGCCGAGCGTGGTGCGCCAGCCGAAGGCTTCGTTGCAGGCATGGAAGGCGGGCGTCGCGATCATCGCGCCCATCGGGTAGAGGCTCACGATGTAGCCGTTCACCAACCCGCGCCGGCGCGTCACCAGCATGTTTACGCCCTGCTGCAGCAGGATGTAGGCGACGCCGCCGCCGGTGCCGAACACCACGCTGTAGCCCACCAGCAGTTGCGCGAGCCCGGTCGCGGTCGCGGCGAGCGCGACGCCGCCCGAGGCCACCACCGCACTCGCGAACACCAGGATCGGCGCCGGCGCGGCGCGGTACAGGAAGGCGGCGGCGACCGAGCCCACGGTAAAGCCCGCCGTCGCCACGCCGAACACCAGAGACAAGGCCGAGCGCGGGATGCCCAGCTCCTGCTCGAGCGGGCGCAGCAGCACGCTGAAGGAGTAGACCGAGCCCAGCGGCAGGTTGAGCAGCGTCGCCGCCAGCAACGCCGCCCACAGGCGCCCAGCCTGCGAGCGGGCGAGAGGTGCTGCGACAGACATCACCGGATCGTAAACGAATTCCTCCCCATTCATATGGGGAGGTGTCAGCGTCTTACGCTGACGGAGGGGTCACGAGCCGCAGTCGTGTTGCGGCTTCATGACCCCTCCGTCGCCAACGCGTTTTCGAACTCCGTTCGAAAAGCGCGCGGACGGCGACACCTTGTGTCTTGGAATGGGTGCAGACTGCGGTCGCCAGAGGATCGGCTCGCACCCGATCCTCTGGCGCGGCAGGAGAGCCCGTCTGGCACCAAGACTGCACGTCGTTGGGGAGCTTGGGCCCCGGCCGTTGTCTTCGCAAACCC
>NZ_JAFKJN010000040.1 GCF_017305915.1 Reyranella sp. | reverse complement strand
GGGTTTGCGAAGACAACGGCCGGGGCCCAAGCTCCCCAACGACGTGCAGTCTTGGTGCCAGACGGGCTCTCCTGCCGCGCCAGAGGATCGGGTGCGAGCCGATCCTCTGGCGACCGCAGTCTGCACCCATTCCAAGACACAAGGTGCCCGCGTCTTACGCTGACGGAGGGGTCATGACCCCTCCGTCGCGGATTACCGCGCCACCTCCCCCGATGACGGGGGAGGGTTTAAGCCGCCACCACCAACGTCGAGGCGAGCTGGCGCACCGAGCGCACCATCGCCATGGCGACCAGCTTGCCGGTCTTGCGGTTCTCCTCCGAGACGGCGACATCTTCCTTGAACGAGAAGCTGCCAAAGGCGCCCTCGGCTTCGAGCTCGACAATGTGGGTGGTGATGGTGGGATCGGCCACGATTACCACGCGGGTCCTGTCGAGGCCGAGGCCGGCAATCGCGGCGGCGGCCGAGATGTTGACGTTCTGCGGATAGAGCCGCGCGCCCTCTCGCACCGGGCCGTCGAACACGACCTTCGGCTCTTTCAGCGCATCGAGATCGCACAGCGTCTCGGCGACCGTGCCCTTCCAGGCCGACGGGTCCTTGCGCACGGTGACGGTGACCTTGTCGAGGCCGCCGACCTGGGCGCTGCTCAGGATGTCGAGCGCGCCGATGCCGGCCGACGGCAGGATCAGCCGGCGGCCGTTGGCCCTGGCGGCGGCGAGCAGCCGGTCGAACAAGGCGTCGTCGGTGAAGGCGCCGACCGAGGTCACCAGGAAATCGGCGCCGCGTTCCAGCACCCGCTGGCCGTGCGCGCGCACCGCCTCGTGGCCGGCGCATTCGGCGACGGCGTCGAATTTGTGGGCGAAGAAGCGCTCGGGATCGTGTGTGAGCTTCGCGTCGTTGCGCGGCCGGCGGACCAGCACGGCGGCGAGCTCGATGTTCTCCAGGCCGGCCGCCTCGATGTGCTTGCCGATGGTGCCATAGCCGATGAGGCCCAATCGGACTTTGGGCTTCACGTGAGCTTCTGCTCGACCCAGCGCGCCCAGGCGATGAGCTGGTCGTCGCCGCGATGCGGGCCGATCAGCTGCACCGACAGCGGCAGGCCGAACGGGCCGGTGCCGAAAGGCAGCGCGATGCAGGGCGGTCCGAGGAAGGTCCAGAAGCGGTTGAAGAGCGGATCGCCGGTATGGCCGAGGCCGGCCGGTGCTTCGCCGCGCGCCGCGGGTGCCAGCAGGATGTCGAACTGTTCCCAGACCTGCGCGAGGTCGGCCTGGGCGCGTTGGCGGCGCTTCTTGGCGTCGGCCATCTGCGGGCGGCTGACGGCGTCGCCGACCTCCAGCGCCGCGGTCAGGCCGGGCGAGATCAGGTGGGGGAAGCGTTCGCGCTCGGGGCCGTAGTAGATCGTCGCTTCCTTGGTCATGACCCGGTTGTGGGCTTCGATCAGCCGGTCCCAGCTTTCGGGCATCTCCCAGTCGCGCACCCTGGCGCCGGATGCGCGCAGGGCCTTGGCGGCGGCTTCGAGGTTCTTGGCATTGTAGGGATCGGTCATTTCCCACCAGCGGGTGCGGGCGAAGCCGATGCGCGGCGGCCGGACCGGTGGATCGGCCGGCGCATGGCCGTAGGCGGCGCGGACCAGGGCCAGATCGTTGGCCTCGCGGGCGAAGAAGCCCAGCGTGTCGAGGCTCCTGGCGTAGGTCTTCACGCCGGTGAGGTCGGCCCAGCCGTAGGTCCCCTTGTAGGCGACCACGCCGTTGAAGGCTCCCGGCCGGATCACCGAGCCCGAGGTCTGGGTGCCGTAGCCCAGCGGCGCCATGAAGTCGGCCACCGCCGCCGCCGAGCCCGACGACGAGCCGGCCGGCGTGTGGCGGAGGTTGTGCGGGTTGTGGGTCTTGCCGGCATGGCCGCCGGCGAACTCGGTGGTCACCGCCTTGCCCAGCACGATGGCGCCCGCCTGGACGAGCTGCGTCACGCAGGCGGCGTCATCGCCCGCCTGACGGCCGCGATAGATCGGCGAGCCGCATTCGGTGGTCATCGCCCTGGTGTCGATGATGTCCTTCACCGCCAGCGGGATGCCGTGCAGGGGGCCGACTGGCCGGGCGCGCTTGTCCAGCATGTCGGCCCGCTTGCGCGCGCCCTCGGGGTCGAGCGCCTCCCAGGCATGGACCTGGCCTTCGCGGGCGTCGATGCGGTCGAGGCAGGCCTCCACCAGATCGCGCGCCTTCAGCCGCTTCTCGGCCATCTGTTTGACCGCGGCGCTGGCCGACAATTTGTTGGGCGATCTCGCCATGGGCTACTTTCCCCTCCCGCTGGATTGGCGGCAGAATGCTACCCCATGAGCATTCCCTTCGCCGTCCGTAAAATCGGACACGCCGTGATCTTCGTTTCGGACATCGAACGCTCCAGGCGCTTCTATACCGAGGTGCTGGGCTTCCAGGTCTCCGACATCTACGACGGCTCGATGATGCCGGGCGGCATGGTGTTCCTGCGCTGCAACGGCGATCACCATTGCCTGGCCCTGGTCGGCGACAAGGGTGACGCCGCCAACGGCAAGAGCCTGCACCATATCGCCTTCGAGCTCGCCACGATCGACGAGGTGTTCCGCGCCCGCGACCATCTCGTGGCGCACGGCACCAAGATCACCTTCAACGGCCGCCGCCGCGCGGGCTGCCAGGTCGCGGTCGAGTTCCTCGATCCCGACGGCCATCACCTCGAGCTCTATTGGGGCCTCGACCAGGTCGGCTCCGACGGCCGGGCGCGGCCGTGGGAGGAATGGCGCCAGAAGACCACGCTCGAGGAGGCGGCACGCATCGCGCCGCCGGGCCAGGACACCACGATCCACGACGCCGCGCTGCGCGCGCGGATCGAGGCGGCGACCGACCGGCCCGCCTGACTTGATCGGCGCTAAAGCGCGGGATGAGTTGGGTCGGACTCAGAATTCCTTTCTGCGCGCGTAGCGCGGCGAGGCGACGCGCCGGAGGGGCATGAGCAATACGACGGATGCTCATGACCTCGCCGGGCCCGCCGGGAATTTCTTTTTCGAGTGGGCGTAAATTTTCCGCGGCCGAGCCCGCGATTTTCAGGGAAAAACGCGCCCCGCGCATCGACGGCCCCGATTTCGCGCTCGCGGGCGACGTCATTATGGGCAATGGAACGGTCGATTCGCCTGCGTTTGCTTAAGGATTCGCGCGTTCCATTGCCCATAATAGGTGTACGAGGCGCCCTGGTGCAGGGTGGCGCGCATGATGATGCGCCACGTTACGACCCGTCTCGAAGCGGCCGCTCGCTGCCTGCGCGCGGCCCTTCAGGGACTCTCGAGAGAGTGTTTTTCAGGGGGGTGGGGGTGTCGGTGGATTCGTGGACTCCGGGCCGAAAACGCCGATGGCATCGGCATCGAACCGGTCCACACCCGAGTGGACTCTTGTGGACTCCCGGCGTCCGGGCGGGCAGGCCGGCCCGCCGGACGGAGCTCAATCCATCACGCGCTAGTCGCCCGCGGGGGTCGCCGGCGCCTTCGCCTTGCCGGTGCCCTTGATCTTCTCGCGTGCCCACTGGAACGAGACGTAAAGGCCCGGGATCACGAAGATGCCGAGGAACGACGCCGCCAGCATGCCGCCGAACACCGCGGTGCCGACGGCGCGCTGGGTGGCGGCGCCGGCGCCCGACGAGGTCACCAGCGGCACCAGGCCGAGGATGAAGGCGAACGACGTCATCATCACGGCGCGGAAGCGCAGATGGGCGGCGTTGGTCGCGGCCTTGACGATGTCCTCGCCGTGGGCGCGCTGCTCCATCGCGAACTCGACGATCAGGATGGCGTTCTTGGCCGCCAGCGCGATCAGCACCACGATGCCGATCTGGGCGAAGATGTTGTTGTCCAGCCCGGTCAGGAACAGCGCCAGCACGGCGCCGAACAGGCCGGCCGTCACCGACAGCAGCGCCGCGACCGGGATGGTCGAGCTTTCGTAGAGACCGACCAGGAACAGATAGGCGAACACCAGCGCCAGGCCGAGGATGAAGCCGGTCTGGCCGGCCGCCGCCTTCTCCTGGTAGGCGGTGCCGGTCCATTCGTAGGCATAGCCCGCCGGCAGGGTCTCGCGGGCGAGCTTCTCCATGGCGGCGATCGCCTGGCCGGTCGAGAAGCCCGACGCCGGCGCGCCCTGCATCGTCACCGAGCGCAGGTTGTTGTAGCGGATGATCGAGCCCGGCGCGGTCACGAGCTGCACGTCGGCCACCGCCTGCAGCGGCACGAGGTCGCCGGACGAGGTGCGCAGGCGGACGCGGAAGACGTCCTCGACCTTCTTGCGCTCGTCGGCATCGGCCTGGATCTTCACCTGCCAGGTGCGGCCGAACAGGTTGAAGTCGTTGGCGTAGGTGCCGCCCATCGCGGTCTGCAGCGCCGCGAAGATGTCGGAGATCTGGATGCCCAGCGCCTGTGCCCGCTCGCGATCGAGCTTGAGGTAGATCTGCGGCGTCGCCGCGCCGTAGGTGGTGAACACGCCCGCGAGCGCGGGCACGTTCTGGGCCGCCGCCATCAGGGCGCGGGCGACCTGGGCGAGCTCGACCGGCGGCGCGCCGGCCAGGCTCTGGATCTGGAACTCGAAGCCCGACGAATTGCCCAGTCCCATGATCGGCGGCAGGTTGAAGGCGAAGGCATTGGCCGACGCGATCTGCTGGAACGCCGCATTGAGCTCGTCGAGGGCGGCGAACACCGAGAGCTTGGGGTCCCGGCGCTCGGCGAACGGCTTCAGCGCCACGATCACCAGCGCGCGGTTGGGCTGGGCGAGGCCGTCGAGCAGGCTGTAGCCGCTCACGGTGAAGACGCTCTGCAGCCACGGCTTGCCGGCGATCAGGCTCTCGATTTCGGTCACCGCGTCGAGCGTGCGGCTGGTCGAGGCCGCCTCGGGGAGCTGCAGCTCGGCCATGAAGGCGCCCTGGTCCTCCTCGGGCAGGAAGCCCGACGGCACCAGCGACCCGACGCCGACGGTGCCGAGCGCGAAGCCCGCGACCAGGATCAGGGCGATGAAGGCGCGCCGGGTGATCGGCGTCACCAGCGTGACGTAGCCGTCGCGCGTCCGGTCGATGCCGCCCTGCAGCCAGGCCATCACGCCGGTCGGCTTCTTCTTGTGGCGCAGGATCAGCGAGCACAGGGCGGGCGACAGCGACAGCGCGTTGATCGCCGAGATCACCATCGACACCGACACCGCGACCGCGAACTGCTTGTAGAGCTGGCCGGTGATGCCGGGGATGAAGGCGGTCGGCACGAACACCGACAGCAGCACCAGGGTGATGGCGATGATCGGGCCGGTGACCTGGCCCATCGCCTTCTCGGTCGCCTCGGCCGGCGTGAGGTCGGGCTCGTGCTCGAGGATGTGCTCGACCGCCTCGACCACCACGATGGCGTCGTCGACCACGATGCCGATCGCCAGCACCAGCGCCAGCAGCGAGATGGTGTTGGCCGAGAAGCCCAGCGCCAGCATGACCGCGAAGGTGCCGATCAGCGCCACCGGCACGGCGATGATCGGGATCAGGGTGGCGCGCAGGTTGCCGAGGAAGACGAAGACCACGATCGCCACCAGCACGAAGGCCTCGATCAGCGTGTGCTTGACGCTCTCGATCGTGGCCTCGACGAACACGGTGGTGTCGTACATGACGTCGTAGGCGACGTCCTCGGGCATGCGCGGCTCGAGCTCCTTCATGGCCTTGCGCACCGCCTGCGCGGTGGCGAGGGCATTGGCGCCGGGAAGCTGGAAGATCTGGATGCCGGCCGACGGCTTGCCATTGTAGCGGCCCACGGAGTTGCTGGTCTTGGCGCCGAGCTCGACCCGGCCGATGTCCTTGATGCGCACCAGCGCGCCATCGGGCATGGCGCGCACCACGATGTTCTCGAACTCCTTGACGTCGGTCAGGCGGCCCTGGGTGCTGATGTTGAGCTGGAAGTCGACCGGTCCCATCAGGGGGGCCGCGCCGACCAGGCCGACTGCGGCCTGGACATTCTGCGACTGCACCGCCTTGACCACGTCGCTGGGCGCGATGTCGAGGCTCGACATGCGGTCGAGCTTCAGCCAGACGCGCATCGAATAGTCGAGCGCGCCGAACAGCTCGGCGCTGCCGACGCCCGGCACGCGCTTCAACGTGTCGAGGATGTTGATGGTGACGAAGTTCGACAGGAACAGCGCGTCGCGGCTGCCCTTGGGCGAGGAGAAGGCGACGACCTGCAGCAGCGCCGACGACTGCTTCTTGGTGATCACGCCGTTGCGCTGCACCTCGGGCGGCAGCAGGGCCAGCGCCTGGTTGACGCGGTTGGTGACGTTGACGGTGTTGAGGTCGGGATCGGAGCCGACCGCGAAGCTCGTCGTCAGCGTGTAGCTGCCGTCGCCGCCGGAGACCGACTTCATGTAGATCATCCGCTCGACGCCGTTGACCTGCGCCTCGATCACCTGGGCGACGCTCTCCTCGACCGCCCGGGCCGAGGCGCCGGGATAGGAGGTGGTGACCTGGACCTGCGGCGGCACGATGTCGGGGAACTGCGCCACCGGGAGCGCGGTCAGCGCGATCAGGCCGGCGATGGTGATCACCGTGGAGACGACGAAGGCCAGCCGCGGCCGGCGGATGAAAACCGACGAGATGGTCATGGGATCACCGGCTCGGCATGGACGGCGAGGCGGGCGCCTCGCTGGGCGCGACGGTCATGCCGGCGCGCACGCGCTGCTGGCCCTGGACGATCACCTTCTCGCCGGCCTTGAGGCCCTGCTCGACCGCCAGCAGGCCGTCGCGCGCCGTGCTCGTCCTGATCCGGCGCTGCTCGACCACGTTCTTGTCGTTGACCACGAACAGGTAGGACCCGGCCTGGTCGAGCGCGACGGCGGCTTCGGGGATCGCCACCACCGTCGGCGCCTTCTCGGCCTCGAGCACGACACGCACCGTCATGCCGTCGGTCAGCGTCTGGTTCTTGTTCTCGAACACCGCGCGGATGATCTGGCCGTCGGTCCTTGGATCGACCGTGACGTCGAGGAAGTCGAGCTTGCCCTTCTCGGAATAGAGGCTGTCGTCGGCCAGCCGGAGCTGCACCACCAGCCCGTCGCCGCCGCCGCCGCCTTCGCGGCGCGCCTCCAGGAGCTCGCGCTGCGTCACCGAGAACAGCACGCGCATCGGGCTCTCGGTCACCACGGTCGCCAGCACGCCCGAATCGGGCGAGACCAGGTTGCCGGGCGAGACCGCCGCCTTGCCGATGCGGCCGGCGATCGGCGACTTGATCTCGGTGTAGGAGAGGTTGATCTGGGCGTCGCGCAGTTGCGCCTCGGCCTCCTCGAGGGCGGCCTTGGCCTGCAACTGCTCGCTCTGGCGCTGGTCGTAGACGGCCTGCGTGCCGGTATTGGTGCGCAGCAGCTCGGCGGCGCGCTTGAACTGGATCTCGGAATTGACCAGCGCGGCCTTGGCGGCGTCGCGCTGCGCGATCTTCTGGTCGACCGTCGCCTGGTAGGTGTCGGGCTCGATGGTGAAGACGACCTGGCCTTGCTTCACCGGATCGCCGTCGGTGAACTTGCGCGGGCCGAGGAAGCCCTTCACCCGGGCGCGCAGGTCGACCTTGTCGACGGCGGCGACACGGCCGATGAACTCGGACCGCGCGCCCAAGGGCTTGAGCTCGGCCTTTTGCACGAGGACGGCGGGCGGCGGCGCGCCCTGCTGCGCTTGCGCCACGCCCAAACCGGTCGCGCAAATCAATGCAACGACTGCCAAAAGCCGCATCCTCACCATCTTTGCTCCCCGGCTTCTCGCCTGACGGCGAGACTGCCGGGATTTGCAGAGTCCGTCACTGATTTAGATCAAGCTTTCACAGGCCGGGAAATGGACGCGGCCAGCGCATGGGCGGCGGCGAAAGGTGCGGCTTACCGGCCGTCAAGAGGGTATGAAGCGGGCATGTCGCTCACCCTGTATTTCCATCCCCTGTCGTCCTACTGCCAGAAGGTGCTGATCGCCCTCTACGAGGCCGGCACGCCGTTCGCGACCGTGGTCGTGAACTTCGGCGATGCCGAATCGGCCGCCTCGTTCCGCAAGCTGTGGCCGGTCGGCAAGATGCCGGTGCTGCGCGACGCCGCGCTCGACCGGACGGTGCCTGAATCGAGCATCATCATCGAGTATCTCGGCCAGCACTATCCGCGGGGCACGGCGCTGATCCCGGCCGATCCCGACCAGGCGCTGCGCACGCGGCTCGCCGACCGATTCTACGATCTCTATGTGCACGATCCAATGCAGCGCATCGTCGGCGACCGGCTGCGGCCCGACGGTGCCAAAGACCCCACCGGCGTTGCGGCCGCCCAGGCGATGCTGCGGCAGTCCTACGACGTGATCGACGCGGAGATGGCGGGCCGCACCTGGGCCGCAGGCGATGCCTTCACCCTGGCCGATTGCGCCGCGGCACCGCCCTTGTTCTTCTCCAGCAAGCTGGTGCCGTTCGGCGAACGCCACAATCTGCAGGCCTACTTCCGGCGTCTCAGCCGGCGGCCTTCGGTGGCCCGTGCCTTCAACGAGGCCGAGCCGTTCCTGAAGTTCTTCCCGGGCTGAGGGCCAGCGGGCCCGCCGTCAGAACATCGTGTTGGTGTTGGCGGCGGTCTCGGGGACGTCCTGGATGACGTCCCAGTGCTCGACGATCTTGCCGTTCTCCCGCCGGAAGATGTCGACGATGGCGCGGCCGCGCTGGCCCGGCTCGCGCGTCGAATGGACGTGCAGCACGACCAGATCGCCCTCGGCAATCGCCCGCTTGATCTCGCTTTTCGAGTTCGGGAACTTTTCCTTGAGCAGCGCGACCAAGCGCTGGAGGCCCTCCGGTCCATCGGGGACCAAAGGGTTGTGCTGGATGTAGCGCGGCCCGAAATGCCTGGCCGCGGCCTCGAAGTCCTTCTGGTTCAGGGCCTTCTCGTAAAAGTCGATCACGATCTTCTTGTTGGTCGCGGGGTCGGCGGCAAGCGCCGGCCCCGCGAACCCGACCGCCCAGGCGGCTACGAGAAGCGCGGCCGCGAGAAGGCCGCGCCGCATCAGTGCGCCATCAACAGCGGTACGCGGCAGGACGAGATCACCTTGCCGGTGGCGCCGCCGAGGCCGAGGAAGCTCAGCACCTGGCCGCGGCCATAGGCGCCCATCACCAGCAGGTCGGCGTTCTTGTTGTGGGTGTAGGTGAGCAGCGCGCGGCCGCGGGCGCGGCCCGATACGGCGCCGGGATCGATCGCGTCGATGTTCGCGTTGATGTTGTTGCGCGCGAGGTTGCGCGCCAGGTAGGAGGCGCCGACATCGTCCGGCTTGGAGCCGACCACCAGCAGCGTGACCTTGCTCGCCTTCTCGAGGAAGGGCAGGGCGTATTCCAGCGCGCGGGCAGCCTGGAAGCTGCCGTTCCACGCCACCACGACCGAGTTGAAGTTGCCGTTGCCGGGATTGGGCGGCGCGATCATGACCGCGCGGGCGCATTCGTAGATCGCCGCTTCGACGGTGGCCGGCGCCACGTTCTCGGGATCGGCGCCGGGGCGGCCCAGCACCAGGAGGTCGGAGCAGCGGCCCATCGCCACCATGGCGTCGAGGGTCGCGGTCTTGGCCGCGGTGTAGGTGGCGCCCTTCACCAGCGCCAGCGTGTCCTTGTAGGCGCGCTCGCTCTGCTTGCTGCGCTCTTCCAGCCGCTCGTCGTCGAGGTTCATGATCAGCGGCATCGCCTCGCCGCTCATCGCCAGGCCGCCGACCATGCCGCCGGCCGGCCCGACCGGCAGGTGCAGCGCGTCGACCGCGCCGTCGAATTCCGTCGCCACCCGGGACGCCAGCTTGAACGACATGGCCGCGTCGGGACCACCCTCGGACACGGCCAGGACCGACTTCATCATCTCTCTATCTCCCCCAAAGGCAACGGCTGCAGGTACACGGGCGCAGTTTAGCCTCAATCCGCCACGGCGCCCACACCCTCGCGCGTGCGGATCCATTGCACGATGGGCAATGCCAATAGCACCATCCAGGTCTTGCCGACGATCTGACCCTCGAGGAATTCGAGGCTGCCGAAGGCCAGGTAGAGGAACAGCAGGCTGTCGGCGATCAGGCCGACCACGCTCGACGCCAGGACCGCGATCACCAGCCCGCGCTTCTGCAGCGGCGTGTAGACCGCGAAGTCGGCAAGCTCCGACAGGAAGAACGCGGTCGTCGAGGCCAGCACCAATTGGGGCGGCGCGACCGCGCCCGACAGCACGGCTCCGGCCACGATCGCCAGCAATGCCGCCACGCGGCCCAGCCGGCGCTGCACCAGGTCGCGCAGCACCAGGGCGATGCCGATCATCAAGACGCCCGACGGCGCCATCAAGGGACCGCCCTGCGGACTCCAGGGGAGTACCGGCAACAGGCACGGCACGCCGCTGCCCGGCACGCAGCTCACGCCGACATGGCCGATCATCCAGTTTGCCAGCGGGATGCAGGCCATGAAGGCGAGGAAATAGGCGAGACCCTCGGCCTTGCGCGCGTTGAGCGACATCTTTGGCCTGGCAGTCATGCGAGACTCTTCTGCCACTGCTCGAAGCCGCGCTTGCGCAAGCCGCAGGCCGGGCACTCGCCGCAGCCGTAACCCCAATCGTTGCGCGGCCCGCGCTCGTTGCGATAGCAGGTATGGGTGTGCTCGAGCAGCAGCTCGATCAGCGGCTCGCCGCCGAGCTGATGGGCGAGGCTCCAGGTATCTGCCTTGTCGAGCCACATCAGCGGCGTCTGCAAGGCGAAGCTGCGATCCATGCCGAGATTGAGCGCGACCTGCAGGCTCTTGATCGTGTTGTCGCGGCAGTCGGGATAGCCCGAGTAGTCGGTCTCGCACATGCCGCCGACGAGATGGCGGATGCCGCGCCGCCATGCCACCGCGGCGGCGAAGGTGAAGAACAGCAGGTTGCGGCCCGGCACGAAGCTGTTGGGCAGGCCGTCCTTCTCCATCTGGAAGGCGGTCTCGCGGGTCAGCGAGGTCTCGCTGATCTGGCCGAGAGCGCCCATGTCGACGAAATGGTCGGCGCCCAGCCGCCCGGCCCATTCCGGGAATCGGCGGCGGATCTCGTCCAGCACGACCAGCCGTTGATCGAGCTCGATGCGATGGCGCTGCCGGTAATCGAAGGCAATGGTCTCGACCGTTTCGAAGCGGTCGAGCGCCCAGGCGAGGCACGTGGTGGAGTCCTGGCCGCCGGAGAACAGCACCAGGGCAGAGCGGGAAGCGATCATTTCGGGGTTCATGGCCTGCAACCTTTTGCCGCGCTAGAGTGTTGGAACTTTTGAGAGGGTTTGTATCCGGAAAGGGGGACGCATGTTCGTTTCCGATATCCTGTCTCAAAAAGGCGGTCTGGTGTTCACGGTCTCGCCCGGCACCATCTTGGCCCAGATTGCCCAGCAGCTCAGCGTCCGCCGGATCGGCTCGGTGCTGATCATGGCCGACACCCACAGGGTGGCGGGCATCGTCTCCGAGCGCGACATCGTGCGGGCGATGGCCGACCGGGGCGCGGGCGCGCTCGAGCTCGAGGCGCGCGAGGTCATGACCCGCGAGGTCCAGACCTGCCATCCCGACGATTCGATCGAGCACGTCATGGAGATGATGACGCGCGGCCGCTTCCGCCACCTGCCGGTGGTCGACCACGGGGAGCTGATCGGCCTGATCTCGATCGGCGACGTGGTCAAGGCGCGGCTCGAGGAAACCCGCCACGAGACCGAGGCGCTCAAGGCCTATATCTCCGCCGGTTGATCGGCTCCGCCCGCGTCCGTACCATGGCGGGCGATGCGCGCTGCCCTTGCTCCGACGATGCTTGCCCTGCTGATGGGCGCCTGTACCATCTCGCCGCCGGTCTTCGAAAAACCGCCGCTGGTCGCGAAGATCGACCGGCAGAGGATCGAGCGCGACAACTGCATGCTCGCCAAGGCGCCGCAGTTCGACGACCACAGCGCCGACGTCCGCCCCATCGCCCGGCGGGTCGCCGCCGCCTGCTGGGACGAGACCGAGAAGCTGATGACGATGACAGTTCCCTATGCCGACGATAGGGCGCGTCTCGGCTTCCAGCAGGAAGCCGAGCGGCGCGCCGCCGACATCGTGCTGACCTTCCGCGGCGTCGGCAATCCGGCCGACGGCCGCCCCGGCACGCCGACGCCGTTGTCCAAGTAGCGGCGGAACGCGCTGCAGCCGATGCGGGACGGCGTCGACATCGTGCCGTCGGCGGATCACCTTCTATATCGGCCAGAGCAACGTCGCCTCGTCCTACGGCGCGACGGGGGCGCAGATCTTCCTGCTCGGTGCGGAGTTCAGCCGCGCCTACGCCAGACGCTGCGGGAGTCATGCCAATCCGTGATCGTGTGCTATTGAGCAATCCTCCCCAGTCATCTGGGGAGGTGGCGCCGTCATACGGCGACGGAGGGGTCATGCGCCGCACACGTGCTGTGGCTCATGACCCCTCCGCCCGCGATTCCGCGGGCACCTCCCCCGCCGACGGGGGAGGAAGAGCCGCGGAGAACGCATGTCACAGGCATTGCAAGGGAAGATCGCGCTGGTTACCGGCGGCGGGAAGAACATCGGCCGCGCGATTGCGCTCACCCTGGCGAAGGACGGCGCCACCGTCCTGGTCAACGGACGCAGCGACCGCGAAGCGGTCGAGTCGGTCGTGCAGGAGATCAAGGCCGCGGGCGGCAAGGCCGAGGCCGCGATGGGCGACGTCTCCGACCCTGCGGTGGCGCCGAAGCTCGCCAAGCAGGCCGAGGCGCTGGGCGGCGTCGACATCCTGGTGAGCAACGCCGGGCTGCGCCGCCAGACCTCCTTCCTCGACATGACGTTCGAGGAATGGCGCGAGATCATGTCGGTGGCGCTCGACGGCGCCTTCCTGCTGGGCAAGGCCTTCGTGCCGCAGATGGTGGCCAAGGGCAAAGGCGGCGCTTTCGTCGCCATGTCGGGCGTCTCCACGCACGTAGGCACGCTGAACCGTTGCCACGTCTCGGCGTCGAAGTCGGGTCTCGAAGGGCTGATGCGTGCGCTGGCGCGGGAGCTCGCGCCGCACAAGATCACCTGCAACGCGGTGGCACCCGGCGCCATCGACACCGCGCGCGCCGCCACGGCGGGGCCGCGGCCGATCCAGGGTCGGCCGATCCCGCTCGGACGGCTCGGCAATGTCGAGGAGATCGCCGCCATGGTTCGCCTGCTGGTCGGGCCGGAGGGGCTCTTCATCACCGGCCAGACCATCCACGTGAACGGCGGTGAGTTCCTGACATGAGAAACCTCGTCACCGACGTGCCGGGCATCAAGGTCGGCAGCGCCCACGATGCGCGCGCCGCGACCGGCGTCACGGTGGCGGTGTTCGACAAGAGCTGCGTCGCCAGCATCTCGCGGCTGGGCGGCGCGCCGGGCGATCGCGCGACGGGTTTGCTCGAGCCCGAGATGACTCGCGGCGTGATCGACGCTGTCGTGCTGTCGGGCGGCTCGCTCTACGGGCTCGATGCCGCGGGCGGCGTGTCGGCGGTGCTGTGCAAGCAGGGCAGGGGCGCCGCCTTTGGCGGAATCGTGCTGCCGGTGGCGGTGCAGGCGATCCTGTTCGACCTGATGAACGGCGGCGAGAAGGACTGGATCAAGGCGCCGGTCGAGCACCGGCCGCCCTACTGGGATCTCGGGCGCGATGCCGCGCTGGCGGCCGCCGAGGCGTTCGCGCTCGGTACCGTCGGCGCGGGCTATGGCGGCACCACGGCCAACCTCAAGGGCGGGCTGGGCTCGGTGAGCCAGCGTACCGCGAGCGGCTTCACCGTTGGCGCGCTCGTGGCGGTGAATGCCGTCGGCATGGCGACGATCGGCGACAGCAAGCACTTCTGGGCGGCGCCCTACGAGCAGGGCCGCGAGTTCGGCGGCCACGGCCAGCCCGAGAAGGTGCCGGCCAAGGCGCTGGAGCTGCGCTTCAAGGGCCAGCCGGTGCAGGCGACGGCGACGACCATCGCCATGGTTGCGACCGACGCCACGCTCACCAAGGCCGAGTGCAAGCGGCTCGCCATCATGGCCAACGACGGTCTCGCGCGGGCGCTGCGGCCGGTGCATGCGCCCAACGACGGCGATACGGTGTTTGCCGTCTCGACCGGTCATGCCGGCCCGGGCGGCGAGCCGCCGGTGCTGACCGAGCTCGGTTCCGCTGCGGCCGATTGCCTGGCGCGCGCGGTGGCGCGCGGCGTCTATGAAGCGACGGCGTTGCCCTACGCGACGTCGCTGCCCGATTATCGGGGGCGCTTCGGCGGGTGAGGAGAGGCGGCCGATGATGGGCTACGTGATCGTGTTCCTGGGCGCCGGTGTTGGCGGCGTGATGCGGCATGCCATGAACATCTGGATCGCGCGGCTCGCGGGCACGCATTTCCCGATGCATACGTTCTTGATCAACATCACCGGCTCGGCGGTCATGGGCCTCGTCACGGGATGGTTCATCTTCAGGACCGATCCCGGCGGCCACCTGCGGCTGTTCCTGGCGACCGGCATCCTCGGCGGCTACACGACCTTCTCCGCCTTCTCGCTCGATGCGGTGCTGCTGTGGGAGCGGCACGAGCATCTGCTGGCGGCCTGCTATGTCGGCGGCTCCGTCGTGCTGTCGGTGATCGGCCTGGTCGCCGGCCTGTGGCTCATGAGGATCGCGCTGGCGTGAGCCGGACCTTCGATGTCGTGGTGGTGGGCGCCGGCGCGGCCGGCCTGATGTGCGCGATCCGCGCCGGCCAGCGCGGGCGCAAGGTGCTGCTGCTCGACCATGCCGAGAAGGTCGGCAAGAAGATCCTCATCTCCGGCGGCGGCCGCTGCAACTTCACCAACCTCGAGGCGCGGCCCGAGGCGTTCCTGTCGGGCAACCCGCATTTCTGCAAGTCGGCGTTGGCGCGCTACACCCAGCACGATTTCATCGCTCTGGTCGATAAGCACCGCATCGCCTGGCACGAGAAGACGCTCGGCCAGCTGTTCTGTGACGGCTCGTCCCGCCAGGTCGTGGCGATGCTGCTCGCCGAGGGCGAGGCGGCGGGCGTCGACGTGCGGGTCGCCCACCGCATCACCGCCATCGAGAAGGCCGACCGCTTCACCGTGCGCACCGACAAGGGCGACTTCGCCGCGCCCGCCGCGGTGCTGGCAACCGGCGGCCTGTCGATCCCCAAGATGGGCGCGACGGGATTCGCGCACGAGACGGTGCGCCGCTTCGACCTCAAGATGACGCAGACGCGGCCGGCGCTGGTGCCCCTCACGGCCAAGGTGCCGGAGCTTGCCGGCGTCTCCCTGCCGGTGATGGCGCGCTGCGGCAAGGATCAGTTCCGCGAGGCCATGCTGTTCACCCATCGCGGCCTGTCGGGGCCGGCGATCCTGCAGATATCCTCGTACTGGAAGCCGGGGCAGGAGATCGCCATCGACCTGCTGCCCGACGTCGATGCAACGGCGTTCGTGAAGGAGCGCCGTCAGGCGCGACCGAAGGCCGAGCTGCGCACGCTCCTCGCCGAGGTGATGCCGCAGCGCCTCGCCAACGTTGTCGCAACCGAGCGCGTCGAGACCTTGAACGATTGGCGCATCACGCCGACCGGCACCGAAGGCTACGCCAAGGCCGAGGTGACGCTGGGTGGAGTCGACACCGACGAGCTGTCTCAGCGCACCATGGAAGCGCGCAAGGTGCCCGGCCTGTTCGTGATCGGCGAGGCGGTCGACGTGACCGGCTGGCTGGGCGGCTACAATTTCCAATGGGCGTGGTCGAGCGGCTGGGCCGCCGGCGAGGCGGTGTGAACAATCCTCCCCATTCAGATGGGGAGGTGCCCCGCTCATAGCGTGGCGGAGGGGTCTTGGGCGACAACGGCGCTGCGGCTCATGACCCCTCCGTCAGCGTAAGACGCTGACACCTCCCCATATGAATGGGGAGGAATTTAGTGGCCGAGGTAGCTCTTGCGCAGGCCGGGATGCTCGGCGAGCTCGCGCGCCGGGCCGGACAGGGCGACGACCCCGCCCTCGAGCACATAGGCGCGATGGGCGATCGCCAGCGACTGCACGACGTTCTGCTCGACCAGCAGGATCGACAGCCCCCCGGCATTGAGCCGGCCGATCAGCGCGAACATCTCCTCGACCAGCAGCGGCGAGAGGCCGAGCGACGGCTCGTCGAGGATCAGGAGCTTGGGTTCGCCCATCAGGCCGCGGCCGATCGCCAGCATCTGCTGCTCGCCGCCGGAGAGCGTGCCGGCGGGCTGCGTCCAGCGCTCCTTGAGGCGCGGGAAGATCTCGACCACGTGGGCGAGGTTCTTCTGCCGGCCGCTGCGGCCGCGGCGATAGCTGCCGAGCTCGAGGTTGTCGCGCACCGACAGGGTGGGGAAGATGCGGCGGCCTTCCGGCACCTGCACCAGTCCGGCCTCGACGATGCGGGTCGACCGCGCGCCGGTGATGTCGCTGCCCCCGAACCGCACCGTGCCGCCGAACGGGCGGTAGAGGCCGCAGACGTTGTTGTTGAGGGTCGACTTGCCGGCGCCGTTGCTGCCCAGCAGGGCCACGATCTCGCCCGTGCCGACCGCGAGATCGACGCCGCGCAGGATCTCGATCGCGCCGTAGCCCGCGCGCAGGCCCTTTACCTCAAGCACGCAGCACCTTGGCGGCGCCATGGCCGAGATAGGCTTCGACGACCTCGGGATTCTCGGCGATCGCGGCCGGCGTGCCTTCGGCGATCATGCGGCCCTGGTTCAGCACATAGACGCGCTCGGCAAGCGAGGTGACGGCCTGCATCACGTGCTCGATCAGCAGGATGGTGACGCCGGCGGTGCGGATCTCGCGGATCACCTCGACGATCTCGGCGATCTCCGTCGGGTTGAGGCCGGCCATCACCTCGTCGAGCAGCAGCAGGCGCGGCCGCGTCGCCAGCGCTCGGGCAAGCTCGAGCCGCTTGCGGCCGGCGACGGTCAAATCGGAGCCCTGGCGGTCGAGCTGGCTGGTCATGCCGACCCGCGCCGCGACCGCCTCGGCGAGGTGCATCGCCTCGCGGCGGTCGGCGGTGCGGAAATAGGCGCCGACCATGATGTTCTCGCGCACGCTGATGCGCGCGAAGGGCTGCGTGATCTGGAAGGTGCGCACCATGCCGGCGGCGCAGACCTGGTGCGGCGCCAGCCCGGTGATGTCGTGGCCGGCGAAGGCGATGCGACCCGAATCGGGCGTGTGGAAGCCGGCGATCGCGGCGAACAGCGTGGTCTTGCCCGCGCCGTTGGGCCCGATCAGGCCGACGATCTCGCCCTCCGCCACGTCGAGCGAGGCCTTGTCGACCGCCTTCAGGCCGCCGAACGCCTTGGAGAGTTCGCGGACCTCAAGCATGGCGGCGCTTCAGCAGGCTGGCGAAGCCGTCGGGCAGGCGGGCCACGATCAGGATCAGCATGGCGCCGTAGACGACCAGGCTGAGCGGCTGCACGTTCTTCAGCGCTGGGAAGACGCTCGCGGCATTGCGCGTCAGCTCGTTGATGGTGGTGAGCGCGATCGAGCCGATCAGCGGGCCGAAGATGGTGCCGGCGCCGCCGACCATGGTGACCAGCAGCATCTCGACCGACTTGTCGATGCCGAAGGCGATCGACGGATCGATGTAGAGGTACTTCTGGGCATAGAAGGTGCCGCCCGCCGCGCACATCGCGCCGGAGAGCGTCAGCACCTTCACCTTCTCGGCAAAGACGTCGATGCCTAATGCGCGCGCCGCGTCCTCGTTTTCGCGGATCGCCACCAGGCGGGCGCCGAAGCGGCTGCGGGTCAGCCACCAGGCGATCGCCAGCGACACCAGGCAGAGCGCGAGGGCGAGATAGTAGGGCGCGATCGGTGTCGCGAACTGGAAGTTCTCGAACCGCGAATCGGCCTTGATCAGCATGCCGAGCCCGCCGCGCGTGAAGCCGGCCGAGTTGGCGACGATGCGGAAGACCTCGGCGAAGGCGAGCGTGATCAGCGCGAAGTAGGAGCCGCGCAGGCCCGCTCGGAACGACAGGAAGGCGATGCCGGCGCCGACCAGCCCGCCCATCGCCGTCGCCACCGGCCAGGCGAGCCACGGGTTCCAGCCGTAGCTGACATGCAGGATGGTCGAGGTGTAGGCGCCGACGCCGAAGAACACCGCATGGCCGAACGAGGTCTGGCCGGCGAAGCCGCCGGAGACGTTCCACGACTGGCCGATGAAGGCGGTGAAGAACATCAGCATGCCGACCGTGATCAGGTAGTTCGGCACCAGCAGCGGGTAGACCAGCGCGGCAAGCAAGGCCGCGGCCAGCGCGGCGTTCCTCATGCGCGGGCTCCGAACAGGCCGGTCGGCCTCAGCAGCAGGATCAGGATGAAGATCAGCGAGATGCCGATCTGGCCGAGCTGCTCGCCGAGCAACAGGCCGCCGATCGATTCGGTGATGCCGATCAGGAAGCCGCCGACCGCCGCACCGACAAAGCTGCCCATGCCGCCCAGCACGACGGTGGTGAAGGCGACGAGCACGAAGGCATAGCCCGACTGCGGCGTCACGTAGAAGGTCGGCATCAGCAGGCACGCCGCGGCACCGAGGCAGGCGATGCCGATGCCGTAGGACACGGCGAAGATGTGCTCGACATCGATGCCGACCAGGCGCGCGCCCTGGCGCTCCTTGGCAACCGCGCGGATCGCCTTGCCGGTGTCGCTCCTGGCCATGAACAGGCCGAGCCCCAGGCAGATCGCGATCGCGGCGGCGCAGGAGATCACCTTGGGCAGCGGCAGGAAGGCCGCCCCCAGCTCGATGATCTTGCCGGCATAGGGCACGTCGATCGTCTCGGTGTCGCCGCCGAAGAACAGCAGCGCGCCGTTATCGGCGATGATCGAGACGCCTAATGTGATCAGCAGGATGTTCTCGTCCTTGCCGTGGCTCCAGCGGCCGATCACGCCGCGATAGAGCACGAAGCCGATTGCGAAGGCGCCCGCCGTCACGATCGGCAGCGCCACGTAGGGATCGACGCCCGAGAGCTTCCACAGGAAGAACACCGCGTACATGGCGAGCATCAGCAGGCTGCCATGGGCGAAATTGATGATGTGCAGGACGCCGTAGATCAGCGTCAGGCCGACGGCGACCAGCACATAGATGCCGCCGGCCAGCAGGCCGTTCAGCACGCCGGCGAGGATGATCTGCGGATCGAGCATGACTCCCTACGTCGTCCCGACTCGCGCGGATGAAATCCGCGCTTTAGCGCGCAGCGCGGGGTGGAGGGACCTGTTCTGAGGTTGAGACTCCAAGAAGAGGTCCCTCGACTTCGCTTCGCTCCGCTCGGGACGACGGGCGGGTCTCGTCACGGTCAGCCGAGCTTCGGCTTGGGGAAGACCGGCTTCATCTCGGCGAACTCCGCCGGGGCGATCACCTTGATGTCGCCCTTGTCGGCCTGCAGCACGGCGGCCTTCGCGCCTTCGTTCTGGCCGTTGACGAACTTGGTCGGTCCGTAGGGCATCAGCTCGGCCTTGAAGGTCGAGCTCGCCAGCGCCGCCGTGAGCTTCTCCTTGTCGGCCGAGCCGGCATGCTCCAGCGCATCGGCCAGCAGGCCGACCACGGTGTAGGCGAGATAGACCTCGAAGGTGAACTCCTTGCCCGCGGCCTCGACGCGCTTCTTCAGCGCCTGCGCCTTCTCGGACTTCGGATTGTACCAATGGTTGGTGTCCATCATGTACTGCGACACCTCGGGCTGCTCCTTGGCGAACTTGTAGTTGAAGCCCCCGCCCAGCACCGAGAACATGCCGGCAAGATTGACCTTCTGCTGATGGAGCGTGCGCGCCAGCAGCACGTATTCGTTCTGGTAATTCGACATCATGACGATGTCGGGCGCGCTCGAGCGGATGCGCAGCGCGATGTTGTCGAAGTTGCGTGTCGGGTTGTCGTGCCCGATCAGCTCCTTGGCGGCGATGCCGATCCCGGGCAGCTTGCCGGCCAGCAGCTTGGCGGTGCCGGTGCCGAACTCGCCCGACTCGTGCACGATCACCGCGGTCTTGGCGACGCCGCCGGCCGCCTTGTTCATCGCGCCGAGCGCCTCGATGCCTTGGTCGACGCAGACGCCGAAGCCCGGCTTGATGCGGAACACGTTCTTGAGGCCGCGGCTCACGATCAGGTCGGAGGCGCCGACATCGATCAGGAACGGCGTGTTGTACTTGGCGGCGGCCTGGCTGGCGGCGATGCCGACCGGGCTCTGGTAGCAGCCGATATAGGCCGCGACGCCGGCCTCGTTCATCTTCTCGACCTCGGCCACGCCGACCTCGACCTTGGACTGGCTGTCGCCGAACAGCGGATCGAGCTTGGCGCCGCCCATCGCCTTGATGCCGCCCGCCTTGTTGATGTCCTCGACCGCCATGGTGGCGCCGAAGCGGCCCTGGGAGCCGGCAAAGGCCACGAAGCCGGTCACCGGATGGATGATGCCCACCTTGACACCCGCCGGCTGCGCCCCGCCGATCAGCGGGAAGCCCATGGTTCCGGCAAGCGCGGTCGAGCCCGCCATGAACCCGCGTCGCGAAACCGGCATTTTCTGCTTCTTGGCCATTCTCTGCCTCCCTGATCAGCGCGCGCGACGCTACGATAGCGCCCGCAAAGGAACAACCCATGCCGAAGATTCTGACGCAGGCTCAGGCCGACCAGTACGCGAACGAAGGCTACGCATTTCCCGTGCCGGCGCTGTCGGCGGACGAGGTCCGCTGGATGCGCGCCGACCTCGAAGCGTGGGAGGCCAAGCAGGGCCATCCGCTCGACTTCCCGGAGAAGAGCAAGTCGTACCTGCTCTATGGCTGGGCCGACGCGCTGGTTCACCATCCGAAAGTGCTCGATGCGGTCGAGGACGCGATCGGGCCCGACATCCTCGTCTATCACTCGACCATGTGGATCAAGGAGGCGCACACGCCCGCGCATGTGCGCTGGCACCAGGACGGCGCCTACTTCTTCCTCGATCCGCTGGAGCATGTCACCGCCTGGGTGGCGCTCTCCGAGGCGTCGGAGAAAGCAGGCTGCATGCGGGTGGTCCCGGGCACGCATCGCCTGCCGATGATCGAGCACGACGACAAACCCTCGCCCGACAACATGATCAAGCGCGGCCAGGGCATCAGCGACCGCTTCGATCAGGAGACCGGCGTGTCGATGCCGCTTCGCGCCGGCGAGCTGTCCTTGCACCACACCGCGCTGGTCCATTGCTCGCCGGGCAACGGCAACGACGACCGCCGCATGGGGCTGGGCATCAGCTTCATCCCCGCGCACGTGAAGCCGCTGGGGCCGGTGAAGCCCAGCGCGCTGCTGGTGCGCGGCCGGGACCGCTATGGCCATTTCGTGCCCGAGACGCGGCTCAAGGTGCCGATGTCCGCCGACGCGCAGGCCGCGCATGCCGACGCGGTAAGGCTGTTCCGCCTGCGCCAGGACCAGGGCTTCAAGACCGCCGCCGAGTAAAGCCGATAATAATAATGGCGCGTTGGCTCCTCCTTCTTCTCGCCCTGCTGCTGCTCCCGGCGGGGGCAGAAGCGCAGCCCGGGCCGTATCGCCAGACGGCGAGCGTGCTGTCACACTATCCCGATGTGGCCGGCATGACGCTCGACTGCCCCGCTTTCCGCGCGCCCGAGCCGTCGCTCACCCGCCAGGAAGCGATGCTCGATTTCCTCACGGCGCTTGCGCGCGAGTCCGGGCACGCGCGCCTCGCCAGCATCGGCCGCTCGACCCAGGGCCGCGACATCCCGGTGGTCTATCTCACGGCCGAGGGGCTCGACGATCCCGCCGCGATCCGCCGGCTCGGCCGGCCGGTGATCTGGCTGATCGGTCAGCAGCACGGCAACGAGCCGGCGGGCGGCGAGGCGATGCTGGCGCTGGCGGCGGCACTCGGCCGCGGCGAGCTCGGCACCTTGCTCTCGAAGATCACCGTCGTGATCGTGCCGCGCGCCAATGTCGACGGGGCGGCGGCCGACAAGCGCGTGCTGGCCTCGGGCGCCGACAGCAACCGCGACCACCTGCTGCTGAGCCAGCCCGAAGTGCGGGCGGTGCACGCGGCAATGAGAGTCCTGCCACCCGATGTCGTGTTCGACCATCACGAGTTCAGCGTCGCCTGGCGCTGGGTCGAGAAGTTCAACGGCCTGCAGGGCTCGGACGTGATGATCCTCGAGGCGACCAATCCGTCGATCCCGAAGGCATTGTCCGATATCGCGCGCAACCTCTACCGGCCGGCGCTCGAGGCGGCGATCAAGAAGCAGGGCCTGACCAGCTTCGACTATGTCACCACCGATCCAACCGCCGACAGGCGGGTGTCGCTCGGCGGCACCGCGCCGGGCATCGCGCGCAACACCTTCGGCCTGCGCGGCGCGGTCTCCTACCTGATCGAGACGCGCGGCGTCGGCATCGGCCTGCAGAGCTACCAGCGCCGCGTCTCGACGCATTTCCTGCTGGCCCGGGCGGTGCTCGAGGTGAGCGCGGCCGATCCCGCCGGCCTGCTGCGCCAGCTCGCCGCGGCACGCGCTGCCGCCGCATCCGATCGCGCCGACCTTATCGTCAGCCACGACCAGGGCGAGCGCGAGGTCGACCTGCCGCTGATCAACGCCGAGAGCGGCGCGCCGATGCCGACGCCGGTGCGGCTGATCGACAGCCGCGACATCCGCCCGGTCGACGTGCGATCGCGGCCGGCCGGCTATCTCGTGGTGCGGGCGTCGGCCGACGTGGCCGAGCGCCTTGGTCTCAACGAAGTCAAGGTGCACGAGGTGGCGGCCGGCAGCGCCCAAGACGTCGAGGCTTACCGCGTCAGATGGACCGGCAGCCGCAAGCGCCGCGAGGCGATCAATCCCGACCAGTCGGTGCAGGTAACCATCGAGAAGAAGACGATGGACGTGCCGGCCGGCACGCTGTTCGTGCCGATGGACCAGCCGGCGGCCGGCATCGTCGCCGGCGCGCTCGAGCCCGATTCGCCGGGCAGCTATGTCGGCGTCGGCGTCATCCCGATGGCCGCCGACGAGATCGAGGCGCCGGTCTACCGCGTGATGGACGCCTCGAGCCTGACGCTCAAGTGAGGTCGCCCGAAGACCGACGGCGGCAGGGGGTAGCGCGCCAGCGCTAACAGCGCCAACTCGCCCCCGTCCCACCCGTCCAAAGGGAGTGTGGGACGGGTCGGATGCCGATGGCATCGGCATCGGAGGCCTGTGAGTCCCAAATTTTTTTGAGCGAATTCCCCGGTTCGCGTTTTGCTTCGCCGGCGCATCGCATACAAGGCCAGCATCATCATGCGGGCGACTCTGCATGAGGGCGCGCCAAACACCTATTATGGGCAATGGCCGCTCGCGTTCCCTAGGGAATCAGGAGCGAGACTCGCGTTCCATTGCCCATAATGAGGCGCGCGCGTGACGGCTTATCCACAGCCACCGTACGTCGTCACATCATCGTCGTCCTGTAGTGCTGGGCGATCTCGCCCGGCGTCGCCTGCCAGATGTTGCCGAAGCGCTCGATCCGGCGCAGCGCCTCGTCGAGATACTTGATGCGATGCGCCATGCCCATCAGCCAGGGATGGACCGACAGGTTGAACACCTGGCCGCCCTCCTGGTGCAGCCGCTCGAAGGCATCGCCCACCAGGTCCGGATAGCGCGGCGTGGCGATCCGGCGCAGCCAGAGCTGCTGCACGTCGTCCCATTCCGGCTGGTTGGGCATCGACACGAACGGCTTGCCGACCTTCATCGGGTAGGGCTGGTCGTCGTTGGGCCAGTCGAGCACGTAGTCGAGGCCGGCATCGGCCAGGAGCTGCGGCGTGCGCTGGCTCTCGCCGTATTCCTGGCCGAGCCAGCCCTTGGGCCGCACGCCCGAGACCTTCTCGACCTCGGCGATGGCGGTGCCGATCTCCGAGCGCTCCTCTTCCTCGCTCATCTTGGACGAGATCATGCGGTTGGCCGACACGCCGTGGGCGATGAACTCGTACTTCCGCTTCTTGAGCTGCTCGATCAGGAAGGGATAGCGCTCCGCCGCCATGGCATTGACCGCGACGCCGGCGCGGATCTGGTAGCGGTCGAGCACGTCGAGCACGCGGAAGATGCCGGTGCGGTTGCCGTACTCGCGCTGCGTCCAGGTGCGGTAGTCGGGGGTGTAGTTGCCGAACTCGCCGACGAAGCGGCTGTCCTTGACCACGTTCTCGGCCGGCAGCAGCTCGTAATATTCGAGCGTCAGCACGACACAGAAGGCGACGCGCGTGCTCTTCGGCCAGGCGAGCTTGGGCCGTGCCGGGAACGGCGCGTAGTCGTACCAGGGATTGTCCATCCCGGGCTGGAGCGGCGGCGGGTTCTTCGGGACCTTGGGAGGAACGTTCATCCTACGCCTCCTTCCCGAGATGCTGCTGGTAGGCTTCGAGCCCGTTCTCGGTGTACCAGTCGAGGATCTCTTCGGCGGTGCAGATCCAGGCATCCTTGTGCTTGCGGATGTAGCCGAGCGCCCGGTCGAGATATTTCAGCCGGTGCGGCGCGCCCATCATGTAGGGATGCAGCGCGATGCACATCACGCGGCCGTTCTCGCTGCCCTCGCGATAGACCGTGTCGAAGTGGTCGACGATCATCTGCGCGAATTCCTCGGCCTCGACCGGCTGGCGGTAGATCATCGCGTCGTTGAGATCCATCGAGTAGGGCACGTGGATCAGCGGCCCGTGCCGGGTCGCGAGCGGCGTCGGCTGGTCGTCGTGATAGAAGTCGCAGAAATACTCGAGCCCTGCCTCCTTGACGATGTCCGGCGTGACGAGCGTGTTGGACACCGCGGGCGAGAACCAGCCGCGCAGCTTGCGGCCGGTCAGGCGCAGGTGCGTCGCCTTGCTGTGCTCGATCACCTCGCGTTCTTCCTCGGGCGAGTAGCCCCAGTGGTAGCGCGTGTTGAAGTAGCCGTGGCTCATATACTCCCAGCGCCGCGCCTCCATCGCCTCGAGGATCTCGGGATACATCTCGATCACCGACATCGACAGCGAGACCGTGCAGCGGACGTTGTGCTTGTCGAGCACCTCGAACATCCGCCACAGGCCGACCCGGTTGCCGTAGTCGCGGCCGCCATAGCCCAGCACGTCGGGATGCGGCATGCGCGGCCACGGGTTGCGGACGCGCACCTCGGCCGGCTGGTACTCGTAGTGCTCGATGTTGGGGCAGACCCAGACGGCGACCCGGGCGCCTTTCGGCCACGAGAGCTTCGGTCGCGAGAGGATGGGGGAATAGCCGAACCGGTAGGGGTCCATGCAGGATCCTTCTTCTTGGGGCCGCGAGTGCATCACGCAGTTGACGGCGACGCAACAGCCGCCATGCTGATTCGCATGGCGGATAACGTTCGCTTCACGCTCAACGGCGAACCGGTCGACGTCATCGGCCCCTCGCCGATGACGACGCTGCTCGACTGGCTGCGCGACCATCGCGGCCTCAGGGGCACCAAGGAGGGCTGCGCCGAGGGCGACTGCGGCGCCTGCACCGTGGTGCTGGAGGGCGACGAGTGTCACCACGAGGCGATCAATTCCTGCATTGCCCTGCTGGGCCAGATGGACGGTCAGTCGATCCGCACCGTCGAGGGATTGATAGGCAAGGACGGTGCACTCCATCCCGTGCAGCGCGCCCTGGCCGAGTCCGATGCCACGCAATGCGGCTTCTGCACGCCGGGCTTCGTGATGTCGGCCTATGCCTTCGCCTCGGGCGGCGAGCCGCCCGAGATGGAGCTCATCCACGATGCGCTGGCCGGCAATCTCTGCCGCTGCACCGGCTACCGGCCGATCGTCGATGCGATGAGGAAGGTGGCGGGTTTGGCGACCGACTCGGCCGCGCCGCCGCCGGCCCGCACCGTGTCGCCGGTGTTCGACGGCATCTTCTTCGCGCCGCGCTCGCTCGCCGAGCTCGTGGCCTTGCGCGCCGAGCATCCCGACGCCCTGCTGCTCGCGGGCGGCACCGATCTCGGACTTCTGGCCAGCCGCGCGCGCAAGCCGCCAACGGCCGTGATCCATGTCGCGCACGTGCCCGAGCTGAACGTCGTCGAAGCCGGCGAGAAGCATCTCGCCTTCGGTGCCACCGTGACCTACGCGCGGGCGATGCCGATCCTGGTCGAGGCTTTCCCGCCGCTGCGGACCTATCTCGCGCGGCTCGGCTCGCGGCAGATCCGCACCCTGGGCACGATCGGCGGCAACCTCGGCAACGCCTCGCCGATCGGCGACATGCCGCCGGTCCTGCTGGCCCTGGAGACGACGGTCAAGCTGGCCTCGCGCCGCGGCGTGCGCGAGCTGCCGCTGGAGGACTTCTTCGTCGGCTATCGCAAGACCGCGCTGGCACCCGACGAGGTCATCCAGAGCTTCCGACTGCCGCGCCTGTGGCCGGGCGAGACCTTCCATTGCGACAAGGTCAGCAAGCGGCGCGACCAGGACATCTCGACCGTCGCCGGCGCCTACCGCCTCCGCGTCCGCAACGGTCGCATCGAGGAAGCGCGGCTTGCCTTCGGCGGCATGGCCGCGACGCCCAAGCGCGCCCGCCACGCCGAGGCCGCGCTCCTGAAGGACGGCTTCGACGCCGCGCGCGCCGCGCTGGCGCAGGACTTCCAGCCAATCGACGATTGGCGCGGCACGGCGGCCTATCGCTTGCAGGTCGCCGCCAACCTGCTGCGTCGGTTGGAGCTGCGTCTCGCCGAGCCGCAGCGGCCAGTCGAGGTGGAGGCGCTGTGAAAGGCGTCCATGCCTCGCTGCGCCACGATTCGGCGCTGAAGCACGTTACCGGCCAGGCGCTGTATATCGACGACATGCCGGAGCCCGCCGGCACGCTGCATGCCGCGCTCGTGCTGAGCCCGATCGCCCACGGCCGCCTTCGGAAGGTCGAGGTGCCGTCCTCGCCGGGGGTCGTCGCCGTGCTCGGCCCGGATGATATCCTCGGCAAGAACGACGTGGCGCCGGTCGGCAGCGACGAGCCGCTGTTCGCGACGACCCACGTCTTCCATGCCGGCCAGCCGCTCCTGATGGTGGTGGCGACGACCCTCGACGCAGCGCGACATGCGGCGGAGCGGGCGACCATCGAGATCGACGCCGAGCCCGCCATCCTCGACATCGAGACAGCGCTGGCGGCCAAGGCTTATGTGCAGGCGCCGTCGACGGTGCTGCGCGGCGATCCCGACGCGGCGATGAAGGCGGCGCCGCACAGGCTCAGTGCCGAGTTCACCGTCGGCGGGCAGGAGCACTTCTACCTCGAGGGCCAGATCGCCTTCGCCCAGCCGGGCGAGGATGGCGACACCGTCGTGCACAGCTCGACCCAGCATCCGACCGAGGTGCAGCACATCTGCGCCCGGGTGCTGGGCTGCGACTACAATCGCGTGACCGCCGTGGTGCGCCGGCTGGGCGGCGGCTTCGGCGGCAAGGAGAGCAATGCGTCATGGGTCGCGGCCGCGGCGGCGCTGGCGGCGAACCACACCGGCAAGCCGGTGAAGCTCCGCCTGCCGCGCGAAACAGACATGATCGCGACCGGCAAGCGCCATCCCTTCCTCTACCGCTACACCGTGGGCTTCGACGATGAGGGCCGCGTGCTGGCGCTCGATGCCATGCTGGCGGCGGATGCCGGCTGGAGCCTCGACCTCACGCCCGGCGTGGTCGGGCGCGCGCTGACCCACACCGACAACGCCTACTGGATCCCGCACTTCCGCGCCGTCGGCTATGCCTGCAAGACGCACAAGCAGTCGAACACCGCGTTCCGCGGCTTCGGCGGCCCGCAGGGCGTGGTGGTGATGGAGGATGCGCTCGACCGCATCGCCCATCGTCTCGGCCGCGATCCCGTCGAGGTGCGCGCGCTCAATTTCTACAGCGACGCCGGCGACGAGACGCCCTATGGCCAGAAGGTCGAGGGCAATCTCCTGCCGCGCGTCTGGGCAGAGGTGAAGCAGGAGGCGGATTGGGAACGCCGCCGCGCCGAGGTCGATGCCTTCAACCGGACGAGCCCGGTGCTGAAGCGTGGGCTCGGCCTGTTCCCGCTGAAGTTCGGCATTTCCTTCAACATTCCGCACATGAACCAGGCGGGCGCGCTGGTGCACGTCTATACCGATGGCTCGATCCGCCTGAATCATGGCGGCACCGAGATGGGGCAGGGACTGTTCATCAAGGTGGCGCAGGTCGTGGCCGAGGTCTTCAAGGTCGATATCGACCGCATCCGGGCGAGCGCGACCTCGACCGCCGAGGTGCCCAACACCTCGCCGACCGCCGCGTCGACCGGTTCCGATCTCAACGGCTGGGCGGCCTATGCGGCGGCCAACACCATCAAGCAGCGCATGATCGCCTTCGCCGCCGAGCATTTCGGCGTGGCCGAGAGCGAGATCGAGTTCGCCGACAGTACCGTTCGCATCGCCAAGCCGGGCAGCAACCAGGTGGTGAGCTTCAACGAGCTCGCCAAGCTCTGCTATCTCGGCCGCGTGTCGCTCAGCTCGACCGGCTACTACAAGACGCCGAAGATCCACTGGGACGGCGCCAAGATGAAGGGCCGGCCGTTCTTCTATTTCTCCTTCGGCGCGGCGGCGGTCGAGGTGGCGATCGACACCTTGACCGGCGAATCCCGAGTGCTGCGCGCCGACCTGGTGCAGGATTGCGGCCAGTCGCTCAATCCGGCGATCGATCTCGGCCAGATCGAGGGCGCCTTCGTGCAGGGCCAGGGGTGGCTGACCTGCGAGGAGCTGTGGTGGGACACGGAGGGCCGCCTGCGCACCGTCGGTCCCTCGACCTACAAGATCCCCGGCAGCCGCGACGCGCCCGCGATCTTCAACGTGAAGATGCTCGAGAATGCGCCCAACCTGGAAGCGACGATCTTCCGCTCCAAGGCGGTCGGCGAGCCGCCGCTGATGCTGGCGACCGCCGTCTGGACCGCGCTCAAGGACGCCATCGCCGCCACCGGCGACGGCAGGACCGCCGTGCGATTGGATGCGCCGGCAACGCCCGAGCGCATTCTCGCGGCGATCGCTAAGCTCAGGACCTAACCCGGAGGAGACAATGGACGTACGCATGGATGGCCGCGTGGCCGTGATCACGGGCTCGAGCACGGGCCTCGGGCTCGCGATGGCCAAGGAATTCGCCGCCTCGGGTGGCTCGGTGGCGCTGCTGGCGCGCAAGGCCGACGCGCTCGCCGCGGCCAAGGCCGAGGTACAGAAGGCCGCCGGCAAGTCGAACGGCCGCTTCGAGGCTTATTCCTGTGACGTGTCCAAGGCCGAGCCGATCGCCGAGACCTGGAAGAAGGTCGAAGCCGACTTTGGCAAGGTCGATATCCTGGTGAACAACGCCGGCATCAGCCATGCCAAGCCGTTCGAGACGGTGACCGACGAGGACTGGCAGGGCGATCTCGACCTCAAGCTGTTCGCCGCCATCCGCCTCTGCCGGCTGGCGCTACCCGGCATGAAGCAGCGCAAGTGGGGCCGCATCGTCAACGTGCTCAATATCGGCGCCAAGGCGCCGGGCGCCGACTCGACGCCGACCAGCGTCAGCCGCGCCGCGGGCCTCGCCCTCACCAAGGCGATGTCGAAGGAGAACGCGCCGCACAACGTGCTGGTGAATGCGATGCTGGTCGGCCTGATCGAGAGCGACCAGTGGGCGCGCCGCCACAAGGGTCCGGCCGGCGCCGGCAAGAGCTACCAGGAGTTCCTCGACGGCATGGCCAAGGGCCGCATCCCGATCGGCCGCATGGGCAAGGCCGAGGAGTTCGCCCGCATGGCCTGCTTCCTCTGCTCCGACGCCGGCTCCTTCATCACCGGCGTGGCGATCAACGTCGACGGCGGCGCGAGCCCGGTCGTGTGACGGAACGGCATCGCTTCATCCTGCAGGCGTACCATCCGGAGTATGCCTGCCCGACCTTCGAGACGATGTTCATGGTCGAGCGTCTCGACGAGCTGCAGGCGCTGCTCGGTCCCGATGCGCGAAGCGATCCGGAGATCCAACAGCTTTATTGGCTCGAGCCGGCGGACCTCGTCGCCCTCTCGGCGCGTTTCGGCGTCACGTTCGATGGCGGCGATCGCGATGTCGCTCTGCGCAGATGGCACAGCACCCGCGAGCCTCCTTATCTCGTCCACACCGGTTACGAATTGCCGCTGCTATTGGACGGGCGCAAGAAACTCGCGCGCTTCCATCACGAATACCCGCCGCATCAGCATGGCTGGGAAGACCAGTTCGACCACTTCGTGGCGCAGGGCCTGCTGCACAAGGAGGTCGACGTCGAGGCGTTCGACAAGCCGCACCGGCACGCCAGCGGGCCTGTCTTCGAAGGCCTGCGTACGGCCTGGTACGCGCCGAAGGGCGAGGAATGGCGGATCGCGGCGTTTCGCCTGATCGAGAAGACCAAGGGCGGCTGGAACGACACGCTCGAGCGGCTGGAGGGCATGCTCTACGGCTACGAGGATTGGCAGAACGACTGGTGGGCCGACTATCGCCGGCGCAAGCTCAGCCAGTTCGGCACCTCTCTCGTCTATGCCGCGCTTTCGCCGGCCGAGCTGGCAGCGGTCGAGTTCGCCGGCTTTCGCTCCCTGCCGGCGCTTGATCGTCCTCTACCGGTGATCAGCTCGTTCGATGACGATCTGACGGAAGACGAGCGGCAACGCCTTGGATCGATCTTGATTCGCTTCCGGGTCAAGGCGGCGCCCTTCCTCAGTCTGATGGCGAATCCGCGGGAACGCGGCCATGTGATGCGCGCCGACCAGATCAAGGACGTCAACGGTCTCCTCTTGGAGAAAATCGAAGTCGTGGCGCAGTAACTCCGGACGACCGAACGAGGTTGCTGCCGACTTCTCCTTGATATGAACCGCACACAGGGTTGACCGCGCGTGCCGCACGCCTAGCTTGGTCGAAGCGTAGCGGTCGCGCGAACGACGTTCGATACCCAACCACGCACGCCGTGGGAGGCCGCTCTACGAAGCTGGATCGATTCCGACCCTCAACACGGAGCGTGCGATGAGGCTGAATACCACGCAGATCGAGCAGACCCTGACCCAGTTCCCGGCCGAGCCGATACCCGCCGATCATCCGGCGGCGGCCAAGCTGGAAGGCCTGTTCGGCGATCACACCTTCTTCCTCGACGGCAACGGGTTGAACATCGTCGAACCGCTCGACAAGGAAGAGCGCAACGGCGGTCCGTCCTGTGTCGTGCTGAATGTCGCGAGCTGGGCCGACTCCTCCGGGCAGAGCCTGCAGCCGCACGAGCCCGAATCGACCGACCGGACGGTCTTCCTCGAGTTCGAGGAACCGCACTGAGCGGCTAAGGAGAGCGACCCGGCGGCGTGACGTTCCAGCCGCGCCGCAGCGCCTCGAGGTCGCGCTCGACCCATTGCCAGACGTCCCAGCCGGGAGCAAACAGGTCGATCGTCATCTCGCGGCCGCCATGATGGCGAGATATTTTACCGCTTCCGGGCCGAGCGCGGGGTCGTCCTTCGGCGCCGTCAAGAGATCCGGCGGCTCGATGCCGGGCAGGTCGCCGACGTCGAACGCCTCGTGCCGCAGGAGATAGTGGCCCGCGGCGACGACGCTGGCGGCGTGGCTGAGCGGTCGTCCGCCGGCCAGCGCCACCTGGCGCATGGCGCCCAGGACGGCGTCGCTTTCGTGCAGGCCGACGGGCCGCATCGTCACCTGAGCGGCCCTACCTCAGGGGTTCGAGGATGCTGACGTAATTGGCGACAGCGGCGCCGCCCATGTTGAACACGCCGCCGACCTTGGCGTTCGAAAGCTGCAGCGCGCCGGGGGCGCTGCCATGGAGCTGCATCGCCGTCATGACGTGCATGCTGACGCCGGTCGCGCCGACCGGGTGGCCCTTGGCCTTCAGCCCGCCCGAGATATTGACCGGCAGCTTGCCGTCGCGCTCGACCCAGCCTTCGTGGATGGCGCGCTCGCCCTCGCCGGGCGCGGCGAGGCCCATGGCCTCGTACTCGATCAGCTCGGCCGATGTGAAGCAGTCGTGGCTCTCGACGAAGGAGAGATCGAGCAGGTCGAGCCGGGCCTCGGCCAGCGCCTGCTTCCAGGCGAGCGCCGGGCCTTCGAACTTGATGATGTCGCGCTTGCTCATCGGCAGGAAGTCGTTGACGTGGCAAGCGGCGCGGAAGGCGATCGCCTGCTTCATGCCGAGCGCCGTGCCGACGTCGGCCAGCACCACGGCGGCCGCACCGTCGGTCACCGGCGAGCAGTCGGTGCGCTTCAGCGGCCCCGCGACGAACGGGTTCTTGTCCGAGGGCGTGCGGCAGAACTCGTAGGCGAACTCCTTCTGGAAGTGCGCATAGGGGTTCTTGGCGCCGTTCTTGTGCGCCTTGACCGCGATCTTGGCGAGTGCGTCGGACTTGTCGCCGTAGCGCTGGAAGTAGGCCGAGGTGATCTTGCCGAAGATGCCGGCGAAGCCCGCCTCGATGTCGGCCTCCTCGGCGACGTACGAGGCCTTGATCAGCACCTCGCCGGCCTGGGCCGAATTGAGCTCGGTCATCTTCTCGACGCCGACCACCAGCACGAAGCGCGCCTTCTTGGCGGCGAGCGTATTGAGCCCCATGTGGATCGCGGCCGAGCCGGTGGCGCAGGCGTTTTCGACGCGGGTGCTGGGCTTGAAGCGCAGGTCGGGATGGGTCTGCAGCGCCAGCGAGGAGTGGAACTCCTGGCGCACGAAGCCGCCGTTCATGTTGCCGACGTAGATGACGTCGATGTCCTTCGGCGAGAGGCCGGCATGGGCGATCGCCTCGGACGCCGCCTTCACGATCAGCGATTCGCTGGTCTCGCCGTCGAGCTTGCCGAACTTGCCGTGGGACCAACCGACGATACAGGCCGTCATGGGAGCACTCCTTTTGCCATGTGCATATACACTTAATCCGGACGCCCAGGCGAGCAAGCCGTGCGCGCAGGAGAATAGCTCATTGCAGCCCTATTTCCGCCTCCCCGGGGGTATTGACTGCGACCCTCAACCGGAGCGCAAAATCACCTCATGGCCGACACGCCGCCGACCCCTGAGCAACGCCCCAGCCCCCGCTGGCCGCTGATCCTGGGCGGGCTGCTGGGCGGCTTCCTGCTGGTCGCGGCCGGCCTGGGGCTGGGCTGGTACATCTTCTACCGGCCGATCGTGAACGTGGCGGTGCAACTGCCGCCGCCTCCGCTGCCGCCCGCGCCGCCGGGCCCCGACCAGGCGCAGCTCAAGGCGCTCGAGGACCAGATCGACAAGCAGAAGTCGGCCAACAAGCAGATCGAGGACCAGATCGCGGCGCTCAAGAACCGACTGCGCCAGGACGTCTGCACGGCCAAGGACCCGACGGGCAAGGACGGCGGCAAGGAGCCCGCCCAGACCCCGATGCCTCCTGGCGGGCAGAAGACCTAGCCTAGGGCACGCAGTCGCCGCGGTTGCCCGCCGGAATGGGGCTCAGCGGCATATCCATCTTGCAGTGATAGTCGAATGCCGCGCGCAGCGCCGGCGGGACGTGCGCCTTGGCCTGGATCGGCAGGATCCATCGGTTGTTGCGGTGCTCGACCTGGGCGCGGCTGTAGGTGAGGTCGCTGCCGTCGGAGAAGTAGACCGCGAGCGTGCCCTGGCCGCCGGCGAAGGCGATCTCGACGAGCAGCGCGCTGTTCTCCAGGCACTCGAAGCGCGGCGGGCTGCGCAAGGCGCCTTTCTCGGTGGTGCCGGCGACCGTCCAGCTCGTGAGCTGGCCGTCGCGCTTGGCCTCCGCCTTGAACGATCCGCAGGTCAAGCTGTCGCCGGTTTGCGCAAAGGCCGGACCGCATGCCAGCGTCGCTATCAGGGCGCCGGCGAGCAACCTCACTTGGAGCCTCACTTGGGCAGGCTCTCGAGCGCCTTCTTGGCCTCGGCGTCGTTCTGCGCCGCCGCCTGCTGCAGCCACGCCTTGGCGCGGCCTTGGTCGGCCGGCAGGCCGGCGCCGCCCTTGGCGAGCAGCAGCCCGTACTTGCGCTGCGCCTCGGGATTGCCGGCCAGCGCCGCGCGCTCGTACCAGTCGGCGGCGCGTGCGCCGTCGGGCGTGAAGCCGGCCTTGGCGGGCGTCTCCAGCGGATCGTAGAACGAGGCGAGCTCGACCTGCGCCGGCACGCTGCCGGCCTCGGCTGCGCGGCGCCACACCAGGAACGCGGCGTTCATTTCGCCAGCCTGCGCGAACTCCCTGCCCTTGGCCATCATCGCGTCGGGCGCCGGATTGGTCGCGAGATACTCGGCGACGGTCTCGCGCACGGACTTCTTCGGCGCGGCCGGCGTCGGCGCGGGTGTTGCCACCGGCGGCGCTGGCGCTGGCGCCGGCGCGGGCGCGGTGGGCGGCGTCGCCGAGGCGACGGTCTCCTGCGGCGATTCGATGAAGTTGGTGTAGGCATAGTAGCCCGCGCCGGCGAGCAGCAGCACGATCACCGTCGCGATCATCCATTTGGTGCGGCCGCCGCCTTCCGGTTCGACCGGCGGCAAGGGCTCGCGCTCGGCCCGCAGCTCGGGCATCGGCTCGGGTTCGGGTGGCGGCTCGAACGGCGGGGCAGGCGGCGGCGGCGGTTCTTCGACTGGCCGGCCGCGCAAGCGCACCGTGTCGTCGTGGCTGCGGCTCAGCGGATCGACGGCGCCCGAGGTCAGCATCTGCGGCCAGGCGACGACGGTGGTGCCGACCACGCCGATGTCGGGCTCCTGCACCCGCAGGCGAATGGTGGCGATGCCGGCCAGGCGATCGCAGATCTCGGGCCCGAGCTGGAACTCGAGCGTATCCCTGATGCGGACCACGCGGTCAGGCGACAGCCAGGTCTCGCTGCGCCGCCAGCCGTCGTCGGCGAGATGCGACTCCGGCCCCTGCTGGCGCTGGATCGAGATCGTGAGCCCGTCGGGCGAGGCCTCGAGCTCGGTGATCCGGAGGGTCGCGTAGCCGGGATCGGCCAGCGGCAGGACGGCAGCGCGCATCGATCAGGCCGCCATCTGCACCTGGCGCAGGATCAGGCCGAGCTGCTCGTTCTGCTCGGCGGTGATCTCGCGGCCGCCTTCGTAGCCGACATTGTCCATGGCGAGCTGCAGGAAGGCGCGCATCCAGTCGCGGCAATAGTCGGCGTAAATGGAGCTCGGGTCCTCGCTCAATAAAGGCGCGCCGTCCGGCGGCGTCGGGTTCTGGAAGACGCGGCGGGTCGGCGCGCCGGGCGGCAGGCCGGGCCGCTGCTCGACCGGGAGCTGGTCGAAGCCCAGCGCGCTGACATAGCCGTTCAGCGCCGAGGCGGCGGTGCGCACCTGGCGCTCGGCGATGTCCTCCCACTTGGCGTTGGCGGCGTTCTCCAGCGCCCGCACGTCGACCGAGAGCTGGTCGACCAGGCGCAGGCGATGGGCGCCGACCACCAGCTCGTCGATCAGCCAGCCGAGATGCTGTCGGTCGACGCCGAAGTGGGACAAAGCCTTCTCGTCGGCGCCGATGCGCCGCATGTTCTCCAGCCAGTACTCGGCGGCCTCGCGCGCGAAGCGCTCGGCGCGGTCCTCCAGCACGCCGGCCGGCGGCGCCTTGCGCCCGTCCTCATCGCCAAAAACGTCGGCGAATATAGCGCCGAGATCGACGGTGGCGCCGCTCGATTGCGTCACCTGGCCCGGCATCTTGCCGTTCTTGCGCTCGGGCTCGCCCTCGGCGGCGCGGGCGGTGGCGATGCGCAGGTAGATGTCGCGCAGGGCGGAGTCCGCGACCTGCAGGGCGGCCACCAGCTCGCCGAACAGCTGCTGCTGGATGCAGGTGGCGAGGCCGCGCAGCACAGCGTGGACCAGGTCGCGCTTCTTGGCGCGCGCGTCGCCGTCGGCGGCGCTGTGGAAGCCGGCCAGCCGGTCGACCAGGCGATGGAGCTGCACGTCGAGCTGGCCGCGCACCTGGGCGCGCTTGATCGCCGGGTCGCAGACCGGGATCAGGCTGTTCACGAGATAGGAGACGCCGCCGTCATTGGCCTTGAAGGCCTCGTCCCAGGCGCGCGCCGGATTGCCGAAATGGCGCTGCACGTCGAAGTTCTCGACAAAGTGCTGGCGCAATTCGACGGCGCGCTGGGCGAAGGCCTCGGCGACGCCGGTCTCGCGCGTGCCGTCGTGGTCCATCAGGCGCTCGTCGAGGACCGTCGGGTTGCGCAGCCAGAAGGTGTTGTCGAACGGCCGGCCGTTCCAGTTGCCGGGCCATTCGCCGCGGAAGTTGTTGACCAGCGAGTTGTTGAGGCGCGCCGACCAGCGCAGCTTGCGCGATTCCTCGGTCTCGCCCGCCTTCTGCTCGAACTCGCGGTCCATCTTGGTGAGCACCAGGAACAGCGAGTTCTTCTGCTTGACGCGCTCGGCCGGGGTGGCGCCGATCGTCTGGTCGATCCACGCCGTCATCATGTCCGAGAGGTCGCGGACCTCCTGGTTGCCGTCGGGGATGCAGAGCAGGATGGCCGACAGCTCGCGCTCGGCCGAATAGCGCTGGAAGAGATAGGCGACCTTGCCGCGCAGCAGCAGCTCGCGCAGCGGGTTGGCGCCCTCGGCGACGCCCTTGGCCTTGGCGACGTCCTCGAGGTTGGCGAGCTTGAGCCGCGAGCGCGCGCCCGGGAAGTCGAGCAGGTCGGTGTGGTCGAAGAAGTCCCACGGCTTCTCGGCGATCGCCACCGACAGCTCGGCGGTCAGCCCGCAGATCAGCGAGCGCGGCAGGCGCGTGTCCTCGACGCTCTTGCGGTCGGCCGGACGCGGCCGCACCAGCAGCGTGTCGGCGGCATCGGTGCCGAGCTTGTCGAGCGTCAGCACGTCGATGATGCTCTTCTCGCGCGGGATCAGGGCATCCATGCCGAGCAGGGCCTCGGGCGCGAAGGAGAGCTTCTCCAGGCCCTCGTAGAGCATCAGGTAGAGATCGGTGAAGGGCTGGAAGTCGTACCACAGCACCGACCACAGGCGCGCCCTGTCACGGCCGCTGAGCCGCGGCGCCAATTCGATTGCCTCGCGCCAGTACTCGGTGCGGAGCTCGGCGGTGACGCCGGCGAAGAAGGTGTCGAAATACTCGATCAGGTCGAGCACGTCGTCGGCATCGAGGTCGCCCGGCGGCTTGGGCAGCACCTGGGTGCGCAGCTCGGCGAGGCGCTTGCGGATCGCCGTGCCGTCCGGCTTCTCGAACGCGGCCTTCTGGTGGTCGAAGTCGAGCAGGAAGGAGTTGCCCAGGATCTTGACGATGTCGGTCTGGGTCAAAAGCCGCACCCGCACCGGGAAGTCGGGCGTGACGTCGCTGAGGCCGAGGCCGAAGCGGGTGACGAGGCCGGTGGACTCGCGATTGCCCGGCGGGTTGATCTCGCGCAGGAAGTCGTAGCTCTTGTTGCCGAACTTGGCCTGCAGCGGGCGGCCGTCGCGGCTCGCCAGGATCGAGACGAGGTACGACTTGCCGGCCTGGCTGGGGCCGAACACGCCGGCGCACATGCGGCGGCGGGCGGCGCGCGCGAGCTTGCGGCTCTGGTTGCGAACCTTCTGCAGCTCGCTGATCAGCGACGGCGCCTGTTGGGCGACGGTCGGCGACTGGTTGGCGGCATCCTTCAGCCAGGCGACGCCCTCGCTCGCGGCGACCGCCAGCGATTCGCACTCCTGGGCCAGTTTCAGATCGACGGTGTCCATACGTGTTTAACCTGTCTTGAGCATGCCGGTGTCGAGCCAGTAGCCCTCGCGCCGCGGCAGGGTTTGAAGACGAAGCGTGAGCCGATCGAGCGCCACGGCGCGGCCGTCTCGGTTGGTCACCTGGCGAAGGCGGAAGCGCTCGACGTCGCCCGAATCCTTGTCCTTGGGCTTGACGCGAGCCAGAGCAATCCTGAACGGAGTCTCGCGGGCGTGCCGCTCGGCATATTCGGGCCGCGCGAACTCCAGCGCATAGAGCCGCGCCGCCGGCCAGCGCACCAGGTCGAGCTGGCGCGCGCCCAGCCACATCGGTCCGCGGAACTCGAAGGCGATTTCCGGCAGCTCGTACTCGCGATTGTCGAGATCGACATCGGCGTAGACGAGGTCTTCCTTCTGCAGCCGGCCGCCGCCGTCGAGCTTGCCGATGAACTTGGCGATGCTCTTGGAGCGCAGCAGGTCGGAGCGGAAGGAGAAGTCCGGAAGCTGCGACTGCGCCAGCGCCGCGATCATCGCGCCGACCGCGACGGTGGTCTTGGGATCCTCGACCCGCAGGCGGGCGTCGCGGAACGGATACCAGGCGCCGACGCGATACTCGTGCAGCGCGATCACCCGCTCCGGCGGCAGCGGCAGCAGCTCCATCAAGAGCGCGCGGATGCCGGGCAGGCGCGAGGGCCGGCCCGAGAGCAGCAGGATGTCGCAATCGTAGGCGTGCACGATCTCGGCGAGCGGCGCCAGCACGCGCGCCATCTCGGCGCGCACGGTCTTGTCGAGGCCGGGCAGGTCGACCGGGAACACCACGTTGCGGATGTCGAAGTCCTTGGCGCCACGCTTGCGGGCGGCATCGTTGACGAAGTTCACGACCTCCTGCGAGGGCTTGGCGCCGTTCGGGAAGAAGGACTCGTAGGTCCTGGGCTCGGCCGCGATCACGCCCGAGGTCGGGTCGTAGGTCTCGGCGGCGCGCAGCAGCTCCAGCGCGATCGGCTGGGCGATCTGCAGCGCGAACTGCTGGCGCAGGTTGCGCTGGATGGCGTCCTCGCCGCCGCGGTCGCCGCCCACCAGCTCGGCCATCAGGTCGGCCGGGTTGGCGATCCCTGATGTGCGCAACGCACTCTCAATTGGCGGCAGGACATGGGCCTGCACCACGCGCAGCAGGATGTCGTCGCCCGCGACGTTGAAGCCCTCGCGGAACCTCTGCTCGGGGAACAGGGTCACCGACGTGCCGGCGCCCTCGAGGCGGTACTTGTTGATGATCAGGTCGGTGGTGCCGCCGCCGACATCGATGCTGGCGATCGAGATCGTGCCGTCGGCCGGCTTGCCGCGCTTCTTGCCGGCGACCTGGAAGAAGCGGCGGGCATCGCCGCCGAAATTGCGGGCGACCTCGGTGTAGAGATAGACGAGCTGGGTGCACGACGCCTCGTCCCACTCGGTCAGCACGCGCGGCGCGGGGGCGGCGGCATCGTCGAGCTTCCAGCCCAGCATCATCCAGACCAGATCGCGCGCGGCCTCGGCGCGCTTCCTGAAGATCAGGCGCTCGGCGAGCGGCATGCCGGTCGGCAGGGTCAGCACGATGCGGCGCAGCCGCCGCGGCGTCTCGGCATGGGCGCGCCGGCCGCGCTGCTGCGGCGAGTTCATCAAGGTCAGCCCCTGCAGCAGGATCTCGGTCAGCGCGAAGGTCATGATCGAGGAGCGCGAGTAGAGCGGCTCGAACACCGGCAGATGATCGGCGCTGTCGGCTTCCGGCTCGACCAGGTGCAGCGGCTCGCCCTTCTGGTTCACGAGCTGCGCCATCGGGCCGGCCGCGGCCGGCATCGCCGTCTGGTCCTGGGCGTAGGCGATGTTGAAGCGCCATTCGCGCGTCTGGGCTTCCTCGTCCCACAGGTAGCGCTTGGGGCTCGACATGCCGGTGTTGCCCTCGGTGCCGCGACGGCGCGCAGCGAGGCGGGTGGCCTCCGGCCCGACACGGGTCATGGTCGGCCAGACGAAGGCGTCGGCGCGGCCGCCCAGACGCGACAGGTGGTTCTTGCCGAACCAGGCCTGGGCGAACTCGACGCGCGATTCGAACGGCCGCGTATACACGGCCTCCGGATGCGACAGGTCCCGCAGCGCAAGCTCGTAGCTGTCGTTGAGGTTGACGCCCAGCTCGCCGGCCGCCTCGATCAGCAGCCCACAGGTGCGCGAGTTGCCGACGTCGAGGACCAGGTCGACCTCGATCGCGCCGCGGCCCGGCCGCTCGGCATCGCCGACCAGCTTGATCGGCGGGAAGTGGATCGCCTCGGCGAGCAGGCCGAGGAAGGCGAGATAGCGCGCGGTGGCTTCCTGCGGCTTCTGCTTGATGTCGTTCTCGATCTCCTCCGCGGTGGCGCGCGGATGGATCTCGCGGAACAGCTCCTCAAGCCACTGGTTCAGCCAGCCCTGACGCAGCAGCCAGTGGTTGGCGCGCTGCTGCGGCGCCAGCGCGAACAGCGCGCCTGAGGTCACGTCCTTCGACGACGGGGCCAAATAGGCGCGGCCCTCGGCCTCGGCGATCAGGCCGGTGTCGAAGGCGAGCACGGCGCGGTAGCGCCAGCCCTGCTCGTCGCGGAAGCCCTCGCCGAAGCGCTGCTCGAGATCGACGATGCGGAGGCGCGCCCAGTCGGCCGGGCCTTCGCGGAACTGGTTGTTGGGCCGCACCTGCAGGAACGGCACCGGCACCCACTTGTCGAGGAACGGCGCCAGCGCGTCCTTGGCGGTGACCACGAGGTTGGGCTCGGCGGCGCGGCGGCGGCCGTTCTCGACCACCTCGTACTGGCCGCGGCCCTCGTCGAAATCGAGCTGCACCAGATCGTCGACCGACTGGGAGGCGGCGGCGTCATGGAAGCCCCATTCGCGCACGCGCAGCTTGGTCGGATCGAAGCCGAAATCGAGGAACTGGATGCCAGAGCGCGCGATCAGCGTCGTCGGGCTGGGATAGCTCGGCAGGCGGGCAAGGTCGCTCATGGGTACCTGTGCGGAAAATGCGCGTTAGTGGACATCATATGCGGCAAATCAACGGCCAATCTCGACATTGTAGGTGCGCTTGTCACCCGGCTGGCTGCCCTTGCACTGGGCGACGCCATCCTTGTCGACCTCGCAGTTGACGGTGTTGCGCGCATAGGTGCGGCCGTCGGTGCACTTGGGATTGGATTTCTCCTCGATCATCAGCTTGCCGTTGTCCCAGCGCGCCTCGGCCGGTGCCTCGCAGGTGGTGCCATTGGCCTGCACGAAGGAGACCTTGCCCTTGCCCTTGTCGTCGAGCGTGTAGCTGGGGCGGATGTCCTTCTCGCCGGTCGAGGCGGCCAGCCCGGTGCGCGAGCGCCAGTCGCCCTTGAGGAAGCCCAGCTCCTGCTTCTGCTTGGCATCGGGCGGCACGACCATCGGCTTGGGCTTCTCCTTCTCGGCCATCGACTTGTCCTGGCCGTCGGGACCCTTGTTGCCCTCCGGCCCCTTGTTGCCGTCGGGGCCCTTGTTGGCGGGATCCTTCATGTCCGGAGCCTTGTTGTCCGGACCCTTGGCATCGGCGCTCTTGTCGCCGGGCCCTTTGCCGTCGGGACCTTTCTCGTCGGCCTTGCCGACACCGATGCCCGGGGCTTTCTCGTCGGTCGCGGGGCCGCGCTCGATCGGTGCGCTGTTGCCTTCGACGACGCCGACGACACGACCCGGCACCACGACGCCGGCGGCGCAGTCGCCGCCCTTGCGCGCCAGCTCGTCGGTCAGGCGCGCGAGCTCGAGCCGCAGCGTCTCGTTGTCCTGCTGCAAGGTGGCGAGGCGAACGTTCTGCAGCTCCACCGGCTGGCGTACCGAGAAGGCCAGCGCACGATTGCGCGCCTCGGCCTCGAGGCTCGGCTCGAGATGCGGCAGATAAGGCCGCAGCAGCCAGGCGAGGCCGGCGAGCAGAAGCAGGAGCAGCAGCGCCAGCAGCAGCCACTGCCACCAGGTCGCGCGCTCGACCACGATGGCCGGCGCGACGGCAGGCGCCGACGCCAGCACCGCGGCCGGCGGCGCGGCCGCCGCGGCAACCGCCGGCATCGGCACGGCCGGCGCGGCCGCCAGGAATGAGCCCGGAAGCGCTGCGTCGGCCGAGAAGCCCCAGAAGGCCATCACCGGCTTGCCGTCGACGACGTAGAGCGTCTCCTCGCCCGGCGCGGTCAGGGCGTGACGCAGCAGGCGGGCGAAGTTGCGCTCGGCGCCTGAGCGCTGCGGCGCCTCCATCGACTCGGCGAGCGTCGCGAGATCGGCATGCAGGCGATGCACCGCCGCGGTGATGGCGCTGCGTTCGCTCTCGCCGAGATCGGCGAGGCGGCGGACCTCGCCGTCGAACGGCGCGTACCAGTCGATGCGGCGACCCGACGGATCGGCCTCGGGAATGGCGAGCAGGTCGGCATGCTCGCGCGACAGGCGCTGGGCGATCGCGGCGCGCAGCTGCGGCGCGGCGCGCCACACGGGATCGCCCGCAAGACCCAGCGCACGATAGCGCTGCAGCGGCTCACTGGTGAGAAGCGGTCCGGCCATCTGTCCTCCTCAGCGTCCGCCGCGCGGGCAGGACATGGCGTACGTCCAACGCGTGCCCCACATCTCTCCCGTTACGATGACATCGACGGAATAATCCCCCGCCACGGGATTCCAGTTGAAGCCGAAGCCGCCGCGGCCGCTGCGCGGCCCGTGGGTGCCGGCCAGCATCTGGCCGCGATAGACGACTTTGATGTCGTCCGGCCGGACATACAGGTTGTAGTTGATGGTCACGAATCCGGGCTTGTCGCCCAGATAGTGTTTGTTGCGCGTCACGCCTTCGCCGCCCGAATCGCCCGACCAGTCGCACGGCAGCATGCCGGGCGGCGGCCGGTTGGGCGGCGGCGCCGGCGGTGGGGCATGCGCCTGCTGCTGCGGTTGCGGGGGTGGGGGTGGAGGTGGCGGCGCTTTGGCGACCACCGGCGGCGGTGGCGGCTTGGGCGGCTCCAGCGGCTTGCACAGATCGACCTTGTGCTTGAGATCGTCCTGCAGCGCGGCGAGCTCGGCTTTCAGCTTCTTCTCGTCGGTCTGCGCCTCGTCGAGCGAGGCCTTGAGCGCCGGCGTCGGATCGGGCGGCGCCTCGGGCGGAGGCGGTGCCGGCGTCTCGTGCGTCGCGACATTCAACGAAGGATCTACCGGCGCACAGGCACGCAGCAGCCACGAGGCGATCAGCAGCAGAATGAGGAACAGCAGGCCCCACAGCAACGCGCCCCACCAGCGCGACCAGCGAAACGCTCCGGGCACGATCGCCGGCGCGCTCGCGAACACGGCCGCGGGCGCCGGCGCCGCCGCGACGATCGTCGGCACGGCAGCGGGCGTGAAGCCCTGGAGGCTCGCCAGCGCATCGGGCTCGTAGCCCCAGGCGACGATCACCGGCTGTCCGTCGACCAGGAAGATGTAGTCGTCCGACGGCCGGCGCGTGGCGAGGTGCAGCGAGCGGCCGATCAGCCGCGCCTCGTCGCTGGTCTGCGAGCCCACAAGCTGATCGCCCAGGCTGTTGATGGAGGCGAGATGGCCATCGACGGCGGAGAGGGCTTGCGCGCGCTCGGCATCGGAGAGATCGGCGAAGCGGCGGATCTCGCCGCTCTGATGAGCGTACCAGTCGATGCCGTCGCCCGATTCGCGCAACTGCGGCTCGGCGAGAAGATTGGCGGGGCCGTCGCCCAGGCGACGGCGGATGACGGCGAGAAGCTGGCCCGCGACCGCATGCAACGGATCGCCGCGTACGCCCAGCGGTCGCACGCCCAAACGGGTGGTCAGGATCAAAGTGGGGCCGTCGCCCATATCGATTTTCGCCCGCTCGTCGGAAGACACATTATAACAGCGGTCGATTCGGGTTTGTTTATGTCGCTTTGTACACCGATTCAGGGTTCCTTCAGGAAACTGACTTTTTTATTCTAGATCAAAGAGTTAGATGGCATCGTGTCCCTGCTGTGGTTCGCCGGGACTGACGAACGCCGTCGTGGCGCCGGCCTGCAGCCGAAGGATCGGCGTGGCGAAGATCCGCGAGAGGATTTCGGGTTCGAGCACGCGATCGACCGGCCCGATCGCGGCCAGCTCGCCGCTCTCGAGGATGGCGACGCGATCGGCGTACCGCGCCGCCATGGTGAGATCGTGCAGCACCGCGAGGACGCCGGCGCCGCGCCGCGCCCGGCGGCGGGCGCTGGCCAGCGCGACGTGCTGATGCGCGAGATCGAGCCCGGCGATCGGCTCGTCGAGCAGCAGGAACGGCTTGGCTGCCGGATCGGCGTCGCACTGCGCCAGCACGCGCGCGAGCTGCACCCTCTGGCGCTCGCCGCCCGACAGCACGGTGTAGGGCCGATCGGCGAAACCCAGCGCCTCGGTCTCGGCGAGCGTCTGCTCGACGATTGCCTGTTTGCGGCTCTCGCTCAGCCAGCCGCGATGGGCGAGCAGGCCGAGCCGCGCGATCTGCCGGCCGGTGAAGTCGAATGCGACCGACGAATGCTGCGGCAGCACGGCACGGCGATGGGCGAGCGCGCGTTTGCGCCATTGGTCGATCGGATGGCCATCGAGCGCGACGCGGCCGCGCGCGACCGGCCGGTCGCCGGAGAGTGCGCCGAGCAGCGTGCTCTTGCCCGCGCCGTTGGGGCCGATGATCGCGAGCAGCTCGCCCGGCGCGAGCGTGAGCGAGACGTCGCGGATCAGGCTCTTGGTCCCGGCGCACACCTCGATGGCCTCGGCTTGCAGCATCTAGAAGCCTTCCTTGCTGGCGCGGCCCGCCAGCAGCCAGAGGAAGAAGGGGCCACCGACCAAGGCTGTCAGCACGCCGATCGGCAGCTCGGCCGGCACCACCAGCGTTCGCGCGAGCGCGTCGGCCAGCACCAGGAAGGCGCCACCGAACAAGGCCGCCGCCGGCAACAGCGTGCGATGCGACGGGCCCAGCAGCAGGCGCACGATGTGCGGCGCGATCAGGCCGACGAAGCCCACGACGCCGGAGATCGCTACGCCGGCGCCGACGGCGAGCGCGACCTGCGCCACCAGCCGGCGCTTCAGCCGCTCGACATCGACGCCGACATGCCCCGCCTCGCGCTCCCCCAGCGCCAGGGCATCGAGCAGATGCGCCGACGGGAACAGGGTCGGCACGCTGATCGCCAGCACCAGCAGCGCCGGCACGATCGCCGTCCAGGTGACGCCGCCGAAGCCGCCCATGGTCCAGAAGATCAGCGTGCGCAACTGCTGGTCGTCGGCCACGAACACCAGCAGGCCGATGCCGGCCGAGGCCAGCGCATTGATGGCGATGCCCGACAGCAGCAGGGTGCCGATCAGCGCCACGCCGCCGCGATTGGCGACGCGATAGACCATCACCGTCGCCGCGAGGCCGCCGAGGAACGCCGCGACCGGCAGGAGCCACGGCCGAACGCCCGGCGGCACGATGTGCATGACCTTCTCGCCCAGCACGATCACCGACACGGCGGCGAGCGCGGCACCGCTCGACACGCCGAGCAGGCCGGGATCGGCGAGCGGATTGCGGAACAGGCTCTGCATCGCCGCCCCTCCGGCCGCGAGTGCGGCGCCGACCGCAAAGGCCGCCAGCACGCGCGGCGCGCGGATGGCGTAGAGCACTGCCGCCGTCGTCGCATCGAGCGGCTCCGACGACAGGCCGATCGCCGACAGCAACTGGCCGACGCCGACCGGGAAGGCGCCGATGCAGAGGCCTGCGAGCGCGCTGAGCGCCGCGGCCAGGGCGAACAGCGGGATCGGTTGACGCAAGGTGCCGGTCACTTGGCCCGCGCCAGCTCAGGATGGAGCGCGGCCGCAAGCTGCGTCGCGGCCTGCGGCGTGCGCGGGCCGAAGCCCAGCAGCAGCAGGGTGTCGAACTGCAGCACGCGGCCCGCCTTGCCGGCGGGCGTCTGGCCCAGCGCCGGCTGGGCGAGGATCTTCTCGACAGAGCCCATCGCCTCGACGGTCTGGCGCGTCACCAGCACGAAGTCGGCGCGCGAGGCGATCACCGCTTCCGGCGTCAGCGGGCGGTAGCCGTTGTAGCCGTCGATGGCGTTGGCGCCGCCGGCGAGCTTGATGATGCCGTCGGCGGCGGTGTTGGCGCCGGCCGCCTGCGGCGCGCCGCCGCCCATCGACAGCAGGAACAGCACGCGCGGCCGGGCCGGCACGCTCGCGAGCTTTGTCGTCAGATTCGTCATGTCGGCGCGGCCCTGCGCGATCAGCGCCTGGGCTTCGGCTGATTTGCCGGTGATCTTGCCGACCACCTCGATCTTGGCGACCACGCTGTCGTAGTCGTAGTGATCGGGCAGGATCAGCACCTCGATGCCGGTGGCCTTGAGCTGCTCGAGCGTGGTCGAGGGGCCGGCGGCGGTGGTGGCGATCACCAGGGTCGGCTTCAGCGACAGCACGCCTTCGGCCGACAAAGCGCGCATGTAGCCGACCTGCGGCAGGCGGCGTGCCGCCTCTGGATAGAGGCTGGTCGTGTCGACGCCGACCAGCATCTTCTCGGCCCCGAGCGCGTAAACAATCTCGGTGAGCGCGCTGCCCACCGAGACCAGGCGTGGAGTCGCGGCGCGGGCGGGGAGCGCGCCCGCGGCCAGACCCAGCGCCAGGAAAGTGCGGCGAATCACGACGCGGCCTGCTTCTCGAGGCGGGCGACGAGCTGCTGCCAGGCCGGCAGCTCGGGCTTGCCCGGCTTGCGTTCGCCGAACATCAGCAGGATCGTGCGGTCGCAGGCGTCGAAGGCCTCGATCGAGGTGACAACGCCATCCTCGGTCGGCTTGCGCACCGAGAAGACGCGCGCCACTGCCGGCTCCCGCAGATGCAGGTTGAAGTCGGGATCGAGCACGTTCAGCCAGCCGGGCGTGTCGAGCAGCCGCTTGACCGGCCCGGTATGGATCTGGATGCAGCCGCGGCTGCCGACGAAGATCATGACCGGCGTGTGGTCCTGCGTCGCCGCTTCCAGCGCGCCGCGCAGGGCGCGCGCCGGCAGCTCGCGGGCGAACTCCGGGCCGACCAGGCGCAGCGCCTGCACGCGGCCGACCTTGAACGTGCCCAGCATGCCGAAGAACTCGTGGGTGTCGCGCATCGCCGCCCAGGCGGCGCGCAAGCCGGCGACGTCGATCTCGCTGTCCGGCCGATCGACCGGATCGGCCGGCCGCGGTGTCGTGGCGATCGAGGCCGGCACGGCCGCCGCATGGCGCGCGATCAGCGCCTCGAAGGCCGGCCGGTCGGTCTGTTCGGTGGCGTAGATCTTGTGCACGGCGTCGCCCGAGGCGTCGAAGAACTGCAGGCTGAGCCGCTCGCCGCGCTTCTGCGGCTCGCGCACCGCGAAGCCGAAGCGCCATTGGCCGAGGAACAGGCGCAGGTCGATGTCGGCGCCGAGCACCAGCCCGTGCGGGCCGGTGACGCACACGTCCTCGAAACGGCCGTGGCGCTCGTGCACGCAATCCTCGTTGCGCGTCAGGCACATCACGCGGCCGACCTCGGGCATCTCCTGCAGCAGCGCGCGCCAGTCGTTGACCAGCGGCGTGGCGGTCCGGCCGACGCCCAGCGCCACCAGCTCGGCCTCGCTGACGCCGAGCGAGGCGGCGGCATCGCGGATGCGCAAGGCGGGCTTCTCGCCGCGCAGCCGGCTCCAGCGGGCGGCAAGGTCGGTATCGGATGTGAGCATGGTGTCTCCTTTCAGCTCAGCGCAGATGGAAGCGAACAGGGATCTCGACCCAGGCGGCGACGGCGTGGCCGTTGCGCATCGCCGGCATGAACTGCCAGCCGCGCACGGCAGCCAGCGCCGCCTTGTCGAGCAAGTCGAAGCCGCTGCCGCGCCACAGCACGATCTCGCCAGCCGAGCCGTCGGGCTCGAGGCGCACGCGGACCAGCGCCTCGCCCTGATGGCCGAGCTCGATCGCGCGCGGCGGATAGACCGCGGGCCTGGGGGGAACGCGAAAGCGCGGATGATGCTCCCACACGATCGCCGATGGTGGCGCCGCGGCCGCAGTCTGGGTGATCTGGGCGGTGCCGGCGTCGGGTGCCGTCGCGGTCTGGGTCACGGCGGGCTTGGAAGCGGGGCGCGGCGGGGCGGGTTTGGCTTGAGGCGCCGGTGCCGCCTGCGGTTTCGGCTGCGGTTTGGGCGGCAGGGGCGGCTCGATCGGCTTGAGGTCGGCGGTGTCGAGGGGCGGCGGCTCGTCGGGCTGTTGCAGCTCGACGGCGGTCGGCGCGATCTCGCCGGCTTCGACGGGCGGCGGCGGATCGGCCGTCGGCACGTCGATCGCCGACTCGGGCGTCGGCGCGGGCGCGGCCAGGGAGATCTCGACGAGAATGGCAGGGTCCTCGGCGGGCGCGCTGCCGGAGGCGCCGGCGAACAGCAGCGGCACCAGGGCGAGGCCATGCAGGGCAAAAGACAACGCCATCGACGCGCGCGGTTCGCGCGTCGATGGCGCCGGCAGCCGGTCGGCGGAGAGAGACGCCGCGACTACCATTTCACCGTGAGATTGGCGCCGAAGTAGCGCCCGGGCTGGACGTAGCGATCGAGCTGGGTGTTGGTCGCCGCCACGCCGATCACGTCCTGGGAGTTCCAGTACTTGGCGTTGGTGATGTTGAAGGCGCCGACATTCAGCTTCACGCGCTCTTCGAAGGCGTAGCCGACGGTCGCGTCGAGCGTGAAATAGCCCGGCGTCTGGAAATAGGTCGGGTTGCTCACCTGGTCGTGCGCGCCGACGACGGTCGAGATGAGCTGCGCGCCGAAACCCTGCTGGTAGCCGTAGCGCAGCCGCGCCGAGCCCTTCCACGGATCGACCGAATCGATCGGCAGGCCGGTCGCCTGGTCGGTGCCCTTGGCGTAGGCGAAGTAGCCCATCAATGCCCAGTTGGGCATGAAACGCCAGTCGCCGCGCGCCTCGACGCCCCAGATGTTGACCCGGCCGAGGTTGACGTACTGGAACTGCGTGATCGGGCCGGCCATGCCGACCACCACGGTGTCGATGAAGTTGGTGTAGAGGTTGTAGAAGCCCGACAGCTGCCAGCTCGAGCCGTCCTTGTACTTGGCGCGCGCGCCGACCTCGAAGCTGTCGGCGGTCTCGGGCTTGAGGTTGGCGTTGGGCAGGATCTGGTAGAACGAGGTCGTGTTGGTGAACGCGAAGTTGGCGTTGTCGTACGGCGGCGCGCGGAAGCCGCGCGCGTACTGGAAGAAGCCCGAATACTCGTCGGTGAGGCGGTAGAGCAGGCCGAGCTTGGGCGAGGCCGACCAGTAGGTGCTCTGGGTCGGCAGCAGGTTCACCGCACCGCTCGAGCGCCAGAAATCGGCGTCGGGATTGGGATTGAGATTGTAATAGTCGACGCGCACCGCCGGCGTGATGGTGAGGCGGCCGGCCGTGATCTCGTCCTGCAGATAGGCGCCGATCTGCATGGTGTTGGTGTCAGGGAAGTTCTTGTTGGGGAAGGTCTCGCCGCCCGACGTCTGGGTGCTGATGCCGGTCGCCATCGTCACCTGCTGGCGGTTACGCGGCCGGCTGGTCGTGGTGTAGTTGAACGACAGGCCGTAGGTGAAGGTGTTCGCGAGGTCGAGCAGCTTGGTGTTGGTGTTGAGCTGCAGCTCGGCGCCGTAGATGTTCTGGGTGAACCAGTAGGAGGCGAAGCGGTAGTTGCTCGGGGTCCAGCCGTTGTTGGGGCCGCGCAGCTGGAAGGTGTCCTCCTGGCGGATCGACTGGGTGAAGTAGGCCATCAGGTCGATGCGGTCGACGAAGCCGACCGGCGCGTCGTGCACCCACTGGGCACTGACGCGCGAGCGCTTGGAGTAGTCGCGCGCCCATTCGTCGTAGATCTTGGCGACCAGCGAGGGGAAGTCGCCCATGTTCGACAGGACTTCGGTGTTCTGCGTCCGGTTGTAGTACTCGCCGACCAGACGGATGGTGTCGTTCTCGGTCGGCCGCCACACCAGCTTGCCGAGGAAGTTGTTCTCGCCCCAGCTCTCGGGATTGGGGGCGAGTGCCGAGTTGGCGAGCTGCATCGAGCCGCCGTCGCGCCGCGTGTAGATGCCGAGGAACTCGATGTTGCCGGCGCGCACGGCCGCGGTGCCGGTCTCGGCGAAGCTGTTGTCGGCGCCGCTGTAGGCGGCCTTGACGCTGGCGAAGACGTTCTTGCCGCCGAACACCAGGTAGTCGGACGGATCCTTGGTGGTGTAGGCGACCACGCCGCCCAGCGCATCGGAACCGTAGAGCGCCGAGGCCGGGCCGCGCACGATCTCGATCTGCTTGACGCTCTCGAGGTCGACCAGGTCGCGGGTGAAGCCGGTCGGCGAGCCGGCGTTGCTGCCGGGAAAGTCGGGCACGCGCACGCCGTCCGACATGATGACCACGCGGTTGCCGCCGATGCCGCGGATCACGTAGTTGGTGAAGCCGCCGCGCGCCGGCTGGTTGCCGACCGAGACGCCGGGCTCGTTGCGCACGACGTCGCGGATGTCCTGCATGTTGTCGCGGTCGATGTCCTGTGTGGTGATCACCGACACCGTGCCGGGCACCTCGTCGATCGGCCGCTTGGTGCGCGTCGCCGCCGTGGTCACGGCGTCGAGCTGCGTCGGTTGTGCCTGCGGTGTGGTGGAGGGTTGCGCGCTTGGTTGGGCGGGCGGCGTCTGCGCCAGGGCTACGCCGCTCAACGCGGTCGTCGCCAACAGGGAAAGAAGTAGAGAACGGGTCGTCATGGCCAGAGGTCCCCAAATCGGAAAGGAGGCCTGGCTGGCGGTGAGTCCCTCGCGGGACCGGCGGGCTGGGCAGATCGACCGAGGAGCAATCTCCCCGGCGGTTGGTGTTGTTACTTGGTGAGGATGAGCTTGTTCGAAGCGGTGACACGCAGGCGATAGACGTCGTCGCCGTGCCGAATCAGGAGCTCGCGGCGTCCGGCCATCAAGGTGACGCTGTCGACGACGAGCGGCGCCACTCCCGACGGGTCAGGCTCGGCCGCCCGCACAACGCGCGGCTGGTGATTCATTGTCGCTCCTTCCCCAAATCAGTTGCGAGTGATTCGCAATCGCATAAAATGGGCGCACCTGTCAAGCGCGATCAACACTCGGTGAGGCCATGGAAAGCTCGTCAGAACAGAGGCTTAACCACTCTCCAAACCGGCTCACGACCGGCTGCGGTCGCCCCGGTTGTCCCTGCGGCCTGCCCATCAGCGAGCGCTTCGTGCTGTGGGCGATGCGGCAGTGGCAGCATGAACGTGCGCTGCCGGTCGAAGGCTCGCCCTTGCACGAAGGATTCAAGTTGGCCGGCCTGATCGAGGTGCTGCCCGACTTCGCGATCGCGATGGATGCGTTTCTGTTCGGCGCGCGCCGCGCGATCGACATCCATCTGCCGACCTGCGCGATGGTCAGCCGCGACGAGGCGACCCTGGTCGCGCTGTGCGGCCTGGCACAGAGCGATCACGACGGGCCGATGATGGCGTCGCTCGAGCTGCTGATGGCGCCGACGGCGTCGCGCGTCGCCGGCATTCGACTGAAGGCGTTTGCGACGGCGCTCGCGCAGGCCGGCCTGCATCTCGCGCCGGCGCCGGGCGAGCCGGGCGCGCGGTTGAACTGATGACCGATCGCGAGCGTCTGGCCAACCTCAAGCAGGCCATGGAGCTGATCGCCGAAGCGGTCGAGCAGCTTCCCGAAAGCTGCCGCGACCTCGCGGGCAATGCGTTGCTGAACATCGCCGCCGAAGCGGTGGCCGACGATGTCGGCTGCGCCGAAGCGGGCCGCATCTTCGCGCGGCTCGGCGATCTTTTGGGGCAGGGGCATCGGCCGCCGATGAGCGGCGCCCTCTGCCTGTCGGGCTTCGACGCCTAAACCTGGCTCTCCTGAAAATTTCTTTTTCGGGCTGGCGTAAATTTTTCCGCGGCCGAGCCACGATTTGTGGGGAAAATGCATTCCGCGCATCGACGGCCCCCATTTTGCGCTCGCGGCTGACGTCTTTATGGGCAATGGAACGGTCGATTCGCCTGCGTTTGCTTAAGGATGTGCGCGTTCCATTGCCCATAATAGGTGTTGGACGCGCCCTGAGGCAGGGTGGCGCGCATGATGATGCGCTATGTCACGACCATTCCCGCATGGGCCGCCCGCTGCCTGCGCGCGGCTCTGCCGGGACTCTGGATAGAGTGTTTTTTCAGGGGCCCCCCTGAGTCGGCGGATTCGTGGACTCCGGGCCGGAAATGCCGATGCCATCGGCATCGAACCGGTCCACACCCGAGTGGACTCTTGTGGACTCGCGGCGGGCGGGCGGGCAGGCCGGCCCGCCGGACGGAGCTCAATCGATCACGCGCGGGAAGATCAGATCTCGATGCGGCTGCCGAGCTCGACCACGCGATTGTGCGGCAACTGGAAGAAGTCGCCGGCGCTCGAAGCGAGCCGCGCCAGCACCAGGAACAGCTTCTCCTGCCAGCGCGGCAGCAACGGCCGTTCGGCGGCGACGAAGCTGTTGCGGCCGATGAAGTACGACGTGCGCATCGGCTCGACCGGCACGCCGCGCTCGGCGAGCGGCAGCAGATCGCGCGGCACGTCGGGCTGCTCCATGAAGCCGTAGCGCAGCACGACATGGTGCACACCCTTGCCGAAATGGCGGATGCGCGCGCGGTCGTTGGGCGGCACGTAGGGCTCGTCGGGCACCTCGACGGTGAGCAGCACGACCTGCTCGTGCAGCACCTCGTTGTGCTTGAGGTTGTGCAGCAGGCAGTTGGGCGCGTTGCCGGCGAAGGCGGTGAGATAGACGGCCGTGCCCTGCGGGCGGTGGACGCGGCCCGGGTTGATGCTGCCGAGCAAGGTTTCCAGCGGCAGCGCGCCTTCGTTCTCGCGCGCGGCAACGGCGAGGCGGCCCTTCAGCCAGGTCCACATCGCGGTGAAGATCGCGATGGCGAGCACCAGCGGCACCCAGCCGCCCTGCACGAACTTCACCATGTTGGCCGAGAACAGGATGAGATCGATCGCCATGAAGCAGCCGAGCACGCCGATCGCCAGCGGCCAGCTCCACTTCCAGGCGCGCACCGCCAGCACGAACACCAGCAGGGTGGTGACCAGCATGGTGCCGGTCACCGCGATGCCGTAGGCGGCGGCGAGGTTGGTCGACGAGCGGAAGGCGAGCACCAGCGCCACCACGCCGACGAGCTGCATCCAGTTCACCGCCGGCACGTAGATCTGCCCGAACTCGCTGGCCGAAGTGTGCTGGATGCGGATGCGCGGGCTGAGGCCCAGCAGCGCCGCCTGCTGCGCCATCGAGAAGGCGCCGGAGATCGTGGCCTGCGAGGCGATGACGGTGGCCGCCGTCGCCAAAGCCACCAGCGGGTAGAGCATCCAGTCCGGCGCCAGCCGGAAGAAAGGATTCTCCAGCGCCGTCGGGTCGCTCATCAGCAGCGCGCCCTGGCCGTAATAGTTGGCGAGCAGCGACGGCAGCACGAGGCCGAGCCAAGCGCGGCGGATCGGCTGGGCGCCGAAATGGCCCATATCGGCGTAGAGCGCCTCGGCGCCGGTGACGGCGAGCGTGACCGCGCCGAGTGCCACGAAGGCGACGAACTTGTGGCGGATCGCGAAATCGACGGCCTCGAGCGGCGACAGCGCCAGCAGGATCTGCGGCGCCTGGCCGATATGCATCAGGCCCAGCACCGCCAGCACCAGGAACCAGATCAGCATGATCGGCCCGAACCAGCGGCCGACGCCGGCCGTGCCGTGATGCTGGACGGCGAACAGGGCGACGATGACGCCCAAAGCGATCGGCACGACCAGCGGCTCGAAGGCCGGTGTGGCGACGTTCAGGCCCTCGACGGCGCTCAGCACCGAGATCGCCGGCGTGAGCAGGCAGTCGCCGTAAAACAGCGCGGCACCCGCCATGCCCAGCATGATGTAGAGGTTGCGTCGTCGCGGGCCGATCTCCGCGCGGCGCGAGACCAGCGCCATCAGGGCGAGCACGCCGCCCTCGCCGCGGTTGTCGGCGCGCATCACCACCACGACGTACTTCAGCGTCACGATGACGATCAGCGCCCAGGTGATCAGCGACAGGATGCCGAGCACGTCCTGCGGCACCGGCTTCAGCCCGGTGAACTCGCTGAAGCATTCCTTGACCGTGTAGAGCGGGCTGGTGCCGATGTCGCCGAACACCACGCCGAGGGCGGCCAGGGTGAGCTTCGCAGTCCGACTGCGGCCAGCCCGCTGCGGCAGTACCTCGACAGCCATGAAAAGTGTGCGCCCCTTCTCGCGTGCCGGACAGATGGCACGGCGCGGGGGTATTGCGCCCGGTCCGGCCCGGGTCAACCCCGATTCCCGTGAAACTCGAACGGGGGCGCCGCCGCACCAAAATTCCTATGAAATTCCTATATTGTCACGGCGTTTCGCCGACCGGGGCGAGGCTCATCTGCTCGGGTCGCAGCTTCATGTAGACGAGCCCGGCGCAGGCGATCCAGATCGAGGAATAGGTGCCGACGAAGACGCCCCACAGCATGGCGACTGAAAAGCTGTAGAGCGCCGGGCCGGCGAACAGCACCAGCGCGGCCACCGCGACGAACACCGTGCTCGAGGTCATCAGCGTGCGCGCCAGAGCCTCGTTGATGCTGAGGTTCAGCAGCTCGATCAGCTCCATCTTCTTGTAACGCCGCATGTTCTCGCGCACGCGGTCGAAGATCACCACCTTGTCGTTGATCGAGTAGCCGGCGATGGTGAGGATCGCGGCCAGAGCCGTCAGGCTGAAGTCGAGCTGGAAGATCACGAAGATGCCCAGCGTCGAGATCAGGTCGTGCAGCATGGCGATCAGCGCGCCGGCGGCGAACTGCCATTCGTAGCGGAGCCAGACATAGGCGCCGATCGCCGCCAGGGTGGCGAGCGCGGCGAGGACGCCGTCGTGCATCAGCTCCTCGCCGACCTTGGGGCCGACCGATTCGGTGCTGCGGATGTCGTAGCGCCCGCCGATCGCATCCTCGACCAGCTTGATCGCGACCTGCTGGCACCATTCCGCCCGCTGCTCGGGCGACATGTCGATGTTCGCCGCGTTCGACGCGCCGCGCGGCAGCTGGCGCTCCTGGACGGTGAGGCCGACGCGGCTCACCGCGTCGCGCCACCCGGCGGTGTCGAGCGTCGATGGCGAGCTGAAGCCCACGTCGCCCGTTCCGGACCGGCCGGGCTTCACCTGCCAGCCCGCGCCGGCGCGCCTCTGCATCACCTTCTCGGCGCCGCCGACGCAGTGCGCGCCGCCGTCCTGACGCGGGATGCGGATCAGCGCCGTGTTCGGATCGCCGAACTCCTGCAGCGAGACCTCGCCGACGCCGAGGCCGCCCACCGTGCTGCGCAGCTCGTCGAGCTGGGCGGCGCCCTGCCTGGCGCGCACCTGCATGGCGATGCCGCCCTCGAAATCGATGCCGAAGTTGAGGCCGACGAAGGCCACCGCGAGCAGCGCCGCGACGTTGATCGCGGTCGATAGCACCAGGGCGAGCCGGCGCTTGCCGAGGAAGTCGAAGGTGGTGTGTGCGGGGACGATGCGCCGTGGACGCCAGAGCATCCGTGGGCATATAGCGAGCCGGCGCATAGGAATTCCATATCGATGCCAGTGGCCGATGCCAGTGATCGATAAGGGCGTTCCTATGAACGGAGGCGGTTTCCCCTCTGGAATTCCTATGCGCCGGCTTCGCATGATCGCCGCATGCGCAGCCTCTCCCAGGACGAAGCCCGACGGGTCGGCGCCGAGCTCAAGCGCTGGTCACAGCGGCCGCTCGGCCCCGGCAACCTGCGGGCGCTCGGCTTGTACGGCGTCCTCGTGATGCTGATGCTGGCGGCGGCCCAGAGCCTGCCGAGGCCTGCCGAAGTGGTCCGCGGTTTTGCGGCGATGTCGGCCGTCATGCTGGCGACGATGCACTTCGTCGCGCTGGGCATGTTGCGGGGCCTGCGGCGTGCCGGCGTTGCCGAAGCGCAGGATGCGTTGAATGTCATGCGGGAGCCGCGGCGGATCTCCGCCTTCGACATGGCGATGACCTGGCTGCTGGTCGCGGCGATCGCGCCCTACTGCGAGTAGCCGGACTTCGAGTCGATCGTGGTCGGCGTGCAGCCGAAATAGAGCCGGCAGCGCATCCGCGAAGTCTCGGACGGCGCGGGCGCGCGCACGGCGTGTTGCGGTTCGTTCCGCACCGTCGCAACCGGCCGGTCGGGACACGTGACCAGGAGGGCCAGCCCCACGGCCGCCGCCTGGAGCGCCAATATCGGATACATCGTCTAGCTGCCGAGCAGCAGGCGGGTGAGCTCGTCCACGGCGGTGTGACCGCCGTGGAAGTATTCGAAGCCGAAGGTCCGCACGAAAACGACGACCCCTGCCAAGAGGACGAGGCCCGTCATGTGAAGAGGGATACGCATCATGCGGCCCGCGGCGCGATCAGGGGGTGGGCCGCTGCGAAGCGCGCGGCCTCGATCTGCTCGGCCGGCGTGATGCGCTCCAGCACGGCCGCCAGATGGCGCTCGGCCTGCGGCGTCATCGGCGTCAGCGGCAGGCGCAGGCCGTCCTGCATCAGCTTCAGGCGATGCAGCGCGCGCTTCAGCGGGATCGGGTTGGGCTCGAGGAACAGCGCGGCATGGAGCGGCCGCAGGATGCGGTCGAGGCGCTCGATCTCGTCGGGCTGCCGGCGGTCGTGGGCGCGATGCAGCGCCGCGACGAGCGCCGGCACGACGTTGGCGGTGACCGAGATGCAGCCGTCGCCGCCGGCGGCGCGGTACGGCGACTGGGTCGCGTCGTCGCCCGACAGCAGCAGGAACTCGCGGCCGAGGCGGCGGCGCAGGCGGCCGACGCGCGGCACCTCCGCCGTGGCGTCCTTCAGGCCGATGACGCGCGGCAGGTTGGCGAGCCGCCTCACCGACAGGTCGCTCAGCGGGCAGGCGGTGCGCGACGGAACGTCGTAGAGGATCAGCGGGATGCGCACTGCCTCGTGGATCGCGGTGAAGTGGGCAATGACGCCGGTCTGGGTCGGCTTCAGGTAAGCCGGCGTGACGCACAGCAGCGCCGCCGCGCCGGCATCCTCGGCCGCTGAGGCGAGCTCGACGGCGGTCGCGGTGTTGTTGCTGCCGGCGCCGGCGATCACCGGCACGCGGCCGCGCGCGGCGGCGACCGCGGTCGCGATCAGCCGCCGCTGCTCGGCCAGGGTGAGCAGCGCCGCTTCGCCGGTGGTGCCGCACGGCACCAGCGTGGCGACGCCGCGCTCGATCGCGCGATGGCACAGCCCCTCGAAGGCGTCGAAGTCGACGCTGCCGAAGCGGTAGGGCGTGGGCAGCGCCACACCGACGCCGCGCAGGGCGAAGGTTCTGACGGACATGACTCTCTCCTTCAGGCGGCCATTGCCGGCCGATGGACGGTCGCCAGCACGACGCGCGAGGCGACATGGTCGAACGAGACGACATCGAGGCCCTGGGCGACGGCGCGGTCGCGGACCCGGGGCAGGGTGGCCGCGCCTTCGACGATCACGCGGCCGTTGTTGCCGGCGCGCGCGCGCGCGGCGCGCAGGGCGTCGTCGAGCTCGCCGTCGCCGACATCGACGATCCAGGCGAGCTGGGCGGCTTCGCAGTCCGGCGCGGGGGCGCCGGGATGCAGGCTGCGCACCGCGCTGCAGCCGCGCTTGAGGAACTCGAGGACGAGAGGGAGCGTGCGGCGCCCGATGATGGCGACATGCGCGGATGGGCGCAGATGGGCGACGGCCCAGACGCGCTCGACGAGCGCGGCGCAGCGTGCATCGGCGACCAAGGGGGGAGATGGGGGTTCGCCTTCTGCAAGCGCTTCGGACATAACGGTCATGACGGCGTTCTCTCCTTGAGGAGCCGTCATTGTGGGAATTGCCACATAGGCGTTCGAGACGGCTGCAGGCCCGCCGTCATAGCCGCGTCATAGGAACCTAGAACGTCTTGCTGACGGAGAAGACGACGCGGTCCTCGCAGTTGAGGGTGTTGAGGCATCCGGCCTGGTCGATGTTGGTGCCGATATAGGCCAGCGTCAGGTCGACGCCGTAGACGGTGACGGTTGCGCCGAGCTGCCAGTCCCAATAGTCGTTGTTGGGGATGCCGTAGTTGACGTTGCGCTCGACATACTGGCTGCCGATGGTGCC
>NZ_JAFKJN010000005.1 GCF_017305915.1 Reyranella sp. | reverse complement strand
CGACCGACACCACGCAGTTCGCCTACCAGGCGATCCTCGGCGTCGGCTACAACATCGACCCGATGTTCCGCGTCAATTTGGACGCGCGCTACTACGGCACCACCAGCCCGACTTTCGTGGGCAACAGCTACAGCAACAACAACATCAGCGCGATGCTGAGCTTGCAGGTGAAGTTCGGCGCGCCGACGGTCGCACCGCCGCCGCCGGCCCCGCCGGCCGCCCAGACGAACTCCTTCATGGTGTTCTTCGATTGGGACCGCTCGAACCTGTCGCAGCAGGCCATGGCCACGATCCAGCAGGCGGCCAACGCCTTCAAGACGAAGGGCAGCGCCCGCGTCGTGGCGACCGGCCATGCCGACCGCTCGGGTCCGGAGAACTACAACATGGCGCTGTCGCTGCGCCGCGCCAACGCGGTCAAGGACGCGCTGGTCCAGAACGGCGTGCCGGCGACGGCCATCTCGGTGGTCGGCAAGGGCGAGAGCCAGCCGCTGGTCCCGACGGCCGACGGCGTGCGCGAGCCGCAGAACCGCCGCGTCGAGATCGTGGTGCAGTAAGCAAGGGCCGATCGATCGGCCCGACGGAAAGGGCGGCCTCGGCCGCCCTTTTTGCTGCCTCCAGACTAGAGCGGCGCCAGCTCGAGCAGGGCGAGGTAGAGCGCGAACAGGAAGCCGCCGACCGCCGGCAGCACCACCGTCGAGCCGCCCTTGTGCAGGGCCTCGGGGATCATGGCGTGTGTGACCAGCGCCAGGATGGCGCCGCCGGCGATTGCCTGGGCCATCACCGCGGCCTCGGACTCCGAGTTGCTGATGAATACCTTGCCCACCACTGACGCAACGATGCCGGCCACCAGCACGGTCGACCAGATCAGGAAGATCGAGCGGTTCGCGAAGCCCGCGCGGCGCAGCATCGCGGCGCTCGCCGCCGCCTCGGGGATGCCGCCCAGGAACATGCCGAGGATCAGGGTCAGCGACAGGCTTTCCAGCCCCGAGAATTTGGCGCCGATCACCAGGCAGCCCGGGATGGTGTCGAGGATGTTGCCGAACACGATGGCCAGGCCGACGCCCTTGCCGGCCTTGGTCTCCTGCAGCAGCTTGTGCTCCTCGCTGCGGCTGAGATGCTCGAGGCTCTCGGCGGCATGCTTGGCCCACACGCCGGGATCGACCTTGGACGTGCGCAGGTTCGAGATCGCGCGCACGTGGCTCATCTTGCGCACCTGCTCGCTGAGGAACGGATCCTCGGCCAGCAGCCTGTCGAAGTCGGCCTTGTCTATCACCAGCAGGTGGCTGTCGATCTTGGCGCGTACCGTCGCGGTGCGGGTGCCGCCGCTCAGCAGCGCCATCTCGCCGAACGCCTGGCCGTTGCCGAGCTCGGCCAGCGTCTGGCCGGCCTTGTCGTGCACCACCTCGACGGTGCCGCGGGCGACGATGTAGAGCGCATCGCCCCGGTCGCCCTCGCGGAACACGACCTCGCCCGCGGCGATGTTGCGCTCCTGCACGCGGTCGAGCAGCGGCTCGATCTGCTCCGCCGGCAGATGGCGCAGCAGGCTGCATTGCGACAGCAGGCCGAGCTTCTCGCCGACCTCCGCGCGCTTGCGATTGAGCGCGTACTCCATGAAGCGCGAGGGGTAGCGCAGCGCCGCGCCCTTCTGCTCCAGGAACAGCGCGCAGACGTAATAGACCACCGCGCCGATCGCGAAGCCGCCGGCAACCTTGATCCAGGCGAGGTGGACGTCGTTGCCGTGCGCGGTGAGGGCGTGCGCACCCTCGAAGCCGAGCTCGATCGCCAGGGCGGCAATCAGCGAGCCCGCCGCGAAGGCCAGGATGCAGGCCAGGAACCGGCGCGAGAAGTTGAGATGGAGGCCCATCGCTGCGCCCAGCATTACCGAGCTGGTGGTGAACAGGCCGAGCAGGCCCGCCTCGACGACTTGCAACAGGTTGACGGCCACGCGCTTTTCCCCAGGGCGGCTCCCGCTCCGCCATCTGACGATAATGTGACGGCAGCCGGGTGCGCTACCGGCGTTTGCGCGCAGCGCGCCGGTTCAGTTCAAACGAAAGTTGTTTTATGGTCGGGCTTGTCGCCCTGAGGTAAGCCCGCGCCGCGAAATCGACAATCATGAAACTCCTGCTCATCCAGGGCGCGAACATGGAATATCTCGGCCGGCGCCAGCCCGAACTGTACGGGACCACCACGGCCAAGGAACTCGATGCCATGCTGCGCCGCCGCGCCCGCGAGCTCGGCGTCGGCCTCGACATCCTCTACACCAACACCGAGGGCGAGGCGGTGTCGGCGATCTACCAGGCCGACCGTGCCGGCGTCGACGGCGTGCTGTTCAACCCGGCGGGCTTCCTGCATGCCGGGCACGCGCTGCGCGACTGCCTGAAGTCGATCCGGGCGCCGGCGATCGAGATCCACATGACCAACATCGAGAAGCGCGGCTACGGCTCGATCACCGCCGAGGCCGCGGTCGGCACGATCGCGGGCTTCGGCGTCGATTCCTACCTGCTGGCGCTGCAGGCGATGGTGACGCGGCTCGGCTAGCCGACCGGAGTCGCGAGCGTGGTCGGCGCGAAGTCGCCGAACCTCCAGTCGAAGGGCAGGGCGGCCGGCCGGCGCCAGCCACGCTCGACCGCGACGCGCCAGCGCCGAGGCTCGCCCGACCAGTCGATCGTGACGGTGCCTTGCAGTTGCAGCAGGTCGCCGGTCGCGAAGTCGACGAACAGCAGGCCGGCGCGCGGATCGCCCAGCAGGTTGCCCAGCGTGTTGAAGAAGCGGTTGCCGCGGAAATCGGGCACGACCAGCGTGTCGCCCTCGGCCGCGGCGAAGCCCGGCCGGCCGCCGCGATGCGACATGTCGAGGCCGCCGTCGCCGATGCCGGTGCGCGAGCGGCTGGCGACGAAGAAGGTGTCGGCCGTCTCGATCAGCCGGCGCGCCGGCGCATCGAGCGCGGACAGCGTTTCGGTCGCTCGCGCCGGCCGCGCGTGCGGCGTCGCGAACCGCGTCTGGATGTACTGCGCGCAGTTGCCGAAGCTTTGCTCGACAGCGACGCTGAGGCCCGTCCCGTCGCGCGCGGCGTTGCGGCCGTTGGCGCGGTTGCGGCGGCGGGTCGAGAGATCGAGGCCGAGCAGGCCGATCGGTTGGCCGGCCGCGAAGCCGCCCGCCGCCGGATCGCCCGAGCCGGGCAGGGCATCGAGGCGCAGGGTCACGGGATCGGGCGAATGCACGAAGCCCGCCGGCCCCCACAGCATCGAGGCGAGCGGCGCGCCCGCTTCGTCGAGAGTCGCCGTGAACAGATAGGGCAGCAGCGGGAAGAACTCCCGATGCTGCGGCGGCATGAACGGCCGGATCGCCGCCCGCCCGGCGCGCTCGCCGGCAAGCGTCTGGGCCCTCAGCTCATCCTCGTGGAAGGAGAGGAAGCCGTCCGGCGTGCTCATGCCAGTCCCTCCGGCAGCTCGGGGAACGCCGCCTTCGGGTCGTACCAGGAGGCGCCGTCGGAGCGCCAGATATGGACCTGCGGCCGGTCGGTGACCGCGGTGTCGAGGCAGCCCAGGCGCAGCAGCACCACCGGCTGCGCCACCCGCTCGGCCATCAGGTGCGAGCCGCAGCGCGTACAGAAGCGGCGGAACTTGCCGGGCGAGGATTCGAAGGCGCCCAGCAGCTCAGCTCCGCGCGTCCAGCGGAACGCCTCGCGCGGCACCGCGGTGACCGAGGAGAAGGCGGCGCCGTGGGTCTTGCGGCAGGTCCGGCAATGGCAATGGACGATGCGCGACAGGGCTGCGTCGGCTTCATAGGCGACCGCCCCGCACAGGCAGCTTCCGGTCAGCATGGGACCCTCCGTGTAGACAACCAATATGCGGATTGTCCGGCGGCACCGGAACAGACATGATCCGAACTCAGTCTTCCAGAGAATGGAATAATCCATGGACCGCCTGGACGAGCTCGCGATCTTCGTGCGCATCGTGGAGGACGGCAGCCTGGCCCGCGCCGCCGCCCGCCTGCGCCGCTCGCCGCCGGCGGTGACTCGCGCGCTGGCGGCGCTCGAGGGCCGGCTGGGCGTGCGCCTGGTCGACCGCACGACGCGGCGGCTGGCGCCGACCGAGGCCGGCCGCCTGCTCTACGACAAGGCGCGCGGGCTGCTGGGCGACTACGAGGCGGCGACGCTGGGCGTCCGCGAGGCGCCGGTGCGCGGGCTGCTGCGGATCGCAGCACCCGTCCAGTTCGGTCGCCGCCACGTCGCGCCGATCGCGACAGCCTTCCTCGACGCCCATGCCGACCTCGAGGTCGAGCTGCTGCTGAGCGACCGCAACGTCGACCTGATCGACCAGGCGATCGACATCGCCGTGCGCATCGGCCCGCTCGCCGATTCGGGCCTGACCGCGCGGCCGGTCGGCGCGGTGCGGCGGCTATGGGTCGCGAGCCCCGCCTATCTCGAGGCCCGCGGCACGCCGCAGACGCCGGCGGCGCTCAGCAGCCACGAGGCGGTGCTCGGCACCTTCCGCACGGCGCAGTCCTGGACCTTCGCAAGGGCGCGGCGCGCGGCCGTCCGGGTCGCCGGGCGGCTCAGGGTCGACGATGTCGAGACCCGCCTGCAGGCGGTGCTCGATGGCCGCGGCATCGGCCAGTTCCTGTCGTACCAGGTGGCCGATGCGCTGATGGCCGGCCGGCTCGTCCGTCTGCTGCGCGCCTTCGAGCCGCCGGTCCTCCCGGTTCATCTGCTGACCAAGGGCCGGACCAACCGGCCCCCGAAGATCGAGGCGTTCCTGGGCTTCGCCGCCGAACGCCTTCAGGCCTTGCCCGTGCTCGCGGACACAATCAGAGGATCCGCAGCACGAGGAACAGGCCGGCCGCGAACAGCGCCGAACCCAGGATCACGCAAGCCGGCAGGGTGAGCACCCAGGCCAGCAGGATGTTGCGTAGCGTCTCCTTCTGCAGGCCCGAGCGGTTGGCCGCCATGGTGCCGGCGATGCCCGACGACAGGATGTGGGTGGTGCTGACCGGCAGGCCGAACCCGTCGGCCACGCCGATCGTGGTCATGGCGACCAGCTCGGCCGAGGCGCCCTGCGCGTAGGTGAGGTGCGACTTGCCGATCTTCTCGCCGACGGTGACGACGATGCGCTTCCAGCCGACGGTCGTGCCGAGGCCGAGCGCCACCGCGACCGCGATCTTGACCCACAGCAGGATGAAGTCGGTCAGGCCCTGCAGCTCGCTGCGCAGCTTCGCAAGCGCGGCCTTGTCCTTGGCGTCCTTGATCGTGCCCGCCTTGTTGAGCTTGGCGATGCCTTCCTCGACCAGGTAGACGTCGCGCCGCACCCGCGAGCGCTGCTCGGGCGTGAACTCGCTGACCGACTTCACCGTGCCGAGCGCCAGCGCCACGGCGCCGTTCTTGACCGCGAGCGAGGTCATGGTCTGGTCGGTCGGCTTGCCGCTGGTCAGGAAGCGCGACAGCTCGGCATCGGCGACGTCGTTGGCGAGCCTGTCGGACGCATCCGGTCCCTTGCCGAACACCGGCGCCGCGGCCTGCGAGGCGGCGACGATCGACTGCAGCTTGCTGGCCGCGGCATCGAGATTGAGGGCGTAGGTCGCCGGCACGATGCCGATCAGGATCAGCATGATCAGGCCCATGCCCTTCTGGCCGTCGTTCGAGCCGTGCGCGAAGCTGACGCCGGTGCAGGTCAGCACCAGGATGCCGCGGATCCACAAGGGCGGCGGCGTCTTGCCCTCGGGCGCCCGGTAGAGCGCGGGATTGCGGATGACGACCTTCGCGGCGAGCAGCAGCAGGCCGGCCGCGACGAAGCCGACCACCGGCGAGATCAGCAGCGCCATCGCCGTGTCCTGCACCTTGCCCCAGTTGACGCCTTCGCCGAACTGCTGGCCGCTCGAGATCAGCGAGTTCATCAGGCCGACGCCGACGATCGAGCCGATCAGCGTGTGCGAGGACGAGGCCGGCAGGCCGAGATACCAGGTGCCGACGTTCCAGATGATCGCCGACAGGAGCAGCGCGAACACCATCGCGAATCCGGCGCCCGATCCGACGTTCAGGATCAATTCGACCGGCAGCAGCGCCACGATGCCGAAGGCGACCGCGCCGGTCGAGGTGAGCACGCCGAGGAAGTTCCACAGGCCCGACCAGACCACCGCCTGGGTCGGCGTCAGCGTGTGGGTGTAGATCACCGTCGCCACCGCGTTGGCGGTGTCGTGGAAGCCGTTGACGAACTCGAAGCTCAACGCCAGCGCCAGCGCGGCGAACAGCAGGATCACCGTGCCGATGCCGACCGGGCCGCCGAAAAACGATTCCATCGTTATCCCCCTGTACCTGCTTGCCTCCGGGTTCGCAGGCGCGATCGCCCCACGATCTTCGTGGCCGCCCGCGAACCCCGATTGCGCCGATACGACGCCTAGTGTTTGCCGTGATGCTCGGCGTGATGCTTGCTCGCCTCGCTCGCGTGATGCGTGGCGTGCGCGGAATGGCCGTGCGCCGAATGGGCGTGATGCGCGGCCTTCTCGTGGGCGTCGGACTCGTGATGCCTGGCGGCCTCACGATGATGCCGGGCGGCGTGCTCGTGGTGCTCCGCGGCGGCGTGATGATGCTCGACGATCTTGTCCTTGGACATGCATGCCCTCCATGGGGTGAGCGGCGAAGCCACGCTTCGTCGCCCGACCGACTGTAGGAAGGGGATGTTGCACGGCCGTTAAGTTGCGGCCGCAGTCAGTGTGAGGTCAGGCGGGCGTGGACTCAGTCGGGCGTGACGCCGAAGCGGCGCTGCCAGAACTCGCGGCTGCGCCGCTCGCCGACGTCGCAGCCCAGCTCGTACTCGGGCCGCACGAACTTGGTGTAGTCCTCGTCCTCGCGCACGCGCGACGGCCGGCCGGTCTGTGCCAGCTGCGTGCCGTCCGGCAAGGGTCCGAGGCCGATATCGGTATCGGGCCGCGGGCCCCAGTGAGAACCCAAGTCGGCCACTTCCTGCAGCAGCTTCTTCCGCACCGCTCTCGGGAAGTCCTCGAAGCTGCGCGCGACCTCGACGAAGGAGCGCGGGCCGCCGGTCACGCAATGCAGATAGTAGCGGTCGAGGTCGGCTTCGTTGGGGAAGCCGAACGGGTTGGGCCGGTCGTTCATGATCGGCAGGCCGTTGATGATGATCTTCTCCTTCAGCGCCTCGTAGCGTATCTCGGTGACCATGCCGCCGTCGTTGTTCGAGCCGTCGCCCGAGATGTCGAGCACCTTGCGCTGCGGCTCGTAGGGGCTGCGGCCGAACAGCGGGATCGCGTAGCGGATCGCGCCGCTGATCGAGGTGCGCCGCGCGATCGAGATCGGCATGTCGCTGAGGCGGCGGGCGAAGGCTGCGATCGCCGCCTCGCTGTCGAGCAAAGTCCAGTCGATCAGCAGCTTCTGCATCCAGCTGTCGGACCATTCGTAGTAGGCGACGGCGATGCGGCCGTTCGGTCCGCCCAGGATCGCCTTGACGATCACCGGATCGCTGAAGGCGGCGACATAGCCCTCGCGCTGCAGCTTGGCTTCGTCGGGATCGATGCTGCCGGAGATGTCGATGCCCAGCGCCAGCGCGAGGTCGACGTCCTTCTTGTCCTGCGCCGCCGCCGGCAGGGCGAGCAGGATCAGGGTGAACAGCCAAACGAGAGTACGCATGCACGCCTCCTGGTCGATCTCGTTGAGCCCTGGGCGGCGACGCAAAAAGCATACCGCCCCCGCAATGGCGCTGCTAGAGCGCATGCCGTCCGGCTCGCCGGATGGGATGCGCCCGTGTGATCAACATCGCCAGTGCGCGCGTTTGGAGCCAGATGGAACCGCAAGCGGTTCCATCTGGCTGCAAACCGCTCTAGCCTGGGCCGAAAGAAGGAGAGAAACGCCGATGGATCTCAGCCTCAGTGCGGAGGATCAAGCCTTCCAGGACGAGGTGCGCCGCTTCCTCGACGACAACCTGAGCGAGGATCTGCGCGAAGCCGGCGCCAAGACCGGCGGCGTGTTCGCCGACTTTGCAGCCGGTCTGCGGTGGCACAAGGTGCTGGCCAGGCGCGGCTGGTCGGCGCCGAGCTGGCCCCAGGAATATGGCGGCACTGGCTGGAACGCCACACAGCGCTACATCTTCGCGCGCGAATGCACGGCGGTGGACGCGCCGCGCATCTTCTCGATGGGCCTGCGCATGGTCGGGCCGGTGATCATGAAGTTCGGCACGCCCGAGCAGAAGGCCAAGTACCTGCCGAAGATCGTCGCCGGCGACATCACCTTCTGCCAGGGCTACTCCGAGCCGGGCTCGGGCTCCGACCTCGCCAGCCTCAAGACGCGCGCGGTGCGCGACGGCGACGACTACGTGATCAACGGCACCAAGATCTGGACGACCGGCGCCCATGTCGCCGATCACATGTTCTGCCTGGTGCGCACGGCGGCCGAGGGCAAGCCGCAGGACGGCATCTCCTTCGTGCTGATCGATTCGATGCAGACGCCCGGCCTCAGCGTGAAGCCGATCGTGACGCTGGCCGGCGACCACGAGGTCAACCAAGTGTTCTTCGACAACGTGCGCACGCCGGTCGCCAACCGCATCGGGCCGGAGAATGCCGGCTGGACGGTCGCCAAGTACCTGCTCGAGTTCGAGCGCGGCGGCGACGCCTACACGCCGAACCTCTATGCCCGTATCGAGGACGTGCGGCGCATCGCCAGGGAGGAAGCCGCCGACGGCTCGGGTCGGCTGATCGAGGAGCGCGGCTTTGCCGAGCGGCTGGCCGAGGCCGAGATCGCCATCCAGGCGCTGGAGATGATCGAGCTGCAGGTGCTGTCGGATCTCAGCAAGGGACGCAATCCCGGCGCCGTCTCCTCGCAGATGAAGATCCGCGGCAGCGAGACCTTGCAGGCGCTCGATCATCTCGGCGTCGAGGCGCTCGCCTGGTACGCGGCGCCGTTCGAGCCCGAGGCCCGTACGATGGGCCGCAACGAGCCGACCGTGGTGCCCGACCTCGGCCTGACGGCGATGCCGCTCTACCTCAACAACCGGGCGGCCACGATCTACGCTGGCTCCAACGAGATTCAGCGCAATATCGTCGCCAAGGCCGTCCTGGCCCTCTGATTCAGGGGACCGCGGGATTCTAGCCCGCTCATGAGCGCGCAGGAAGCGCGCGCTCCAATGAGAAGGGAACGTGGACAACCTTTCCGCGTTTCCTTGCGATGCCCTCAGCCACGCTTCCAACCACGATCATGGGTTACGTGCTGCGCACCTCGGGTAAGCACCAACTCGGGCTCGCAGCGCTGGCGGTAGGGGTGTTCGGGCTGACCTCCGTGCCGCTTGAGATCCAGCGCCGCATCGTCAACGACGCCATCAAGAACGGCGCCACCGAGACGATCGTGTGGCTGGCCATCGCCTATGGCGGCGTGGCGCTGCTGGAACAGGCCTTCAAGCTGGCGCTCAACGTCTATCGCGGCTGGGTCAGCGAGGATGCGGTGCGGACCTTGCGCCGGACGCTGCGCGAGGTCGGCCTGCACGAGCCCGCGCATCGCGACGTGAACCGCGAAGCCAAGAGCGAGGCTACCCCGGACGATGACAGCGAGACCGGTACGCACGCCGCCATGGTCGTGTCCGAGGCCGAGCCGATCGGCGGCTTTGTCGGCATGGCGATTTCCGAGCCGCTGCTGCAGGTCGGCATCCTGGTCAGCGTGATCGGCTACATGACCTCGCTCGAATGGTGGGCGCTGCTGCTGAGCGCGAGCTTCCTGCTGCCGCAACTCCTGTTCGTGCCGATGCTCCAGCACGCCATCAACATGCGGGCGGCCGAGCGGGTGACGACGCTGCGTCACGTCGGCGGCGACATCGTCTCGAGGGGCGTGCCGGAAGAGGAGGGCATCCAACGCGTGTTCGAGCTGAACATGGGCATCTACAAGATCAAGTTCAGCATGAACCTGGCGATGAACTTCATGTATCACGCCGCCGTCGCCATCGCGCTCGGCGTGGGCGGGCTGATGGCGGTGCAGCACAAGCTCGAGGTCGGAACGGTGGTGGCGATCGTGTCGGGCCTGGGCAAGCTCAACGACCCGTGGGGCGACCTCGTGAACTGGGGCCGCGAGCTCTCGGTCGATTCGGTGAAGTACCGGCTGTTCGCCGATGCCGTGAGCCGGCGGGGCCTTGCAACCGCCTGAACCCGCACAATATTTGGGGCCATGAGCGATCCCTATACCGTCCTGGGGGTGAGCCGGACCGCCTCGGACGAGGAGATCCGCAAGGCCTTCCGCAAGCTCGCCAAGAAGCACCATCCGGACCTCAATCCGGGCGACAAGGCTGCCGAGGCGAAGTTCAAGGAAATCTCCCAGGCCAACGAAATCCTCTCCGACGCCGAGAAGCGCCGCCGCTTCGACGCGGGCGAGATCGACGCGACCGGCCAGGACGTGCCGCCGCGCGGCTTCTATCGCGACGCGGCCGGCGGGCCGGGCGGCTTCAAGTACAGCCGCGGCGGGGGCCACGAATCCTTCGCCGACATGGGCGACATCTTCGAGATGTTCCGCCAGCGCAGCGGCGGGGCGCGCGGCTTCGGCTTCGGCGGCGAGCGCCCGGGCTTCGATGAGCAGGGCTTCGACATGGGCGGCATGCCGCTGACCTATTCGCTCAGCGTGCCGTTCCTGGTGGCGGCGCGCGGCGGCAAGCAGCGGGTCGGCCTGCCCGACGGCCGCACGCTCGACATCGACGTGCCCGAGGGCACCGCCGACGGCACGACGCTCAGGCTGAAGGGGCAGGGCATGCCCGGCCGCGAGGGCCAGCCCGCGGGCGACGCCTATGTCGAGATCCGCGTGCAGCCGCATCCCTTCTTCGAGCCGCGCGACAACGACGTCCATGTCGAGCTGCCGGTCACCGTCACCGAGGCGGCGTTGGGCGGCAAGGTCAAGGTGCCGACGGTCGGCGGCCCGGTGATGCTGAACATCCCGGCCGGCTCCAACACCGGCAAGTCGCTGCGGCTCAAGGGCCGCGGCCTGCTCGACCGCCGCACCAAGCAGCGCGGCGACCAGTATGTGAAGCTCAAGGTCGTGCTGCCCGACGCGCCCGACGACAAGTTCAAGGAATTCCTCCAGTCGTGGGAGCAAGGCAAGGCGTACGATCCGCGCGCGGCGATGGAGCCGTTCACATGACCACGCTCGCCGAGCTGCTCAGCCTGCACGACCGGCTGACCGCGATGCATGTCGAGCGCTGGGTGGCGCGTGGCCTGCTGCGGCCGACCGGCAGCGGTGACGCCTGGAGCTTCGAGCAGATCGACGTGGCGCGCGTGCGCCTGCTGGCCGAGCTCGAGGGCGACATCGGCTTCGACAACGAGGCGGTCGAGACGATCGTCGGCCTGGTCGACCAGGTCCACACCCTGCGCGGCCAGCTCGACCTGCTGGCGCACGCGATCGCCGCGCAGCCCGTCGAGATCCGCGAAGCCCTCGCCGCCGCGCTGCGCCGCCTCGGCCGCACTTAGAGCGAAATTGGTCTTGCTGAATCGCGCGCCGCAATCCTCCCCTTTTGACTGGGGCGGAAGGCTGCTCACTTTGTGGATAACCCGCCGCGTGGCGATTCCATTATGGGCAATGGACTACCGATTCGAGCCCTAATTTCTTAGAAAAAAAGCCAGTCCATTGCCCGTAATAGGTGTTCGGCGCGCCCTGATGCAGTGTGGCGCGCATGATCAGTCGCGTTGCGCCCATCGCCGTTGCCCTCGTCCTCCGCTATCGCCGCTTGGCGGCGAAAGCGGGTGTTTTTCGAGGGGGTGGGGGGTGTCGGTGGATTCGTGGACTCTCGGGCGAAAACGCTGATCCATCAAAGACTTGGGAGTCCAGTCAGAAGTCCGCTCCGGTGGACGATCGTGGACTTTTACCGGCCCTTGGCGAGCGCTTGCCAGACCTTCTCGGCCGTGATCGGCATGTCGAGATGGCGCACGCCGAACGGCGCCAGCGCATCGAGCACGGCATTGGCCACCGCTGCCGGCGCGCCGTTGGTCGGCAGCTCGCCGACGCCCTTCAGGCCCATGAAGTTATTGGGCGAGGGCGTGACGATGGTCTCGATCGCCATCGACGGCAGGTCGTCGGCACGCGGAAGCGCATAGTCCATCAGGGTCGCGGTCAGGAGCTGTCCCGTCTCCTCGTCGTACTTCGCTTCCTCCATCAGCGCATTGCCGACGCCGTGGGCGATGCCGCCGTGGAGCTGGCCCGCCAGCAGTCGCGGGTTGATCACCACGCCGCAGTCCGCGACCTCGGTCAGCCTGTCGAGCGTCACGGCGCCGGTGTCGCGATCGATCTCGACCTCGCAGACCATCACCGCGGTCGGGAAGGTCTCGATCTTGTCGGCGAACGTGGCATCGCCCTCGAACGGCTTCCACGCCGCCAGCTCGAACAGGCCGATGCGGCGGTCGGTGCCGACCACCTCGAACTGCCCATCGCGATAGGCGATGTCGGCCGGCGCCGTCTCCAGCCGCTCGGCGGCTGTTTCGCGGCCGCGCTGGATCACCACGTCGGCCGCGCGCTTCAAGGTCGTGCCGCTGATGATGGTCGACGAAGAGCCGCCGGTGCCGCCGCCATGCGGGATGGTGCGGGTGTCGCCCTGGCGGACCTCGATGCGCTCGACCGGCACGCCGAGGCCCTCGGCGACGACCTGCGCGAAGACCGTCTCGTGCCCCTGGCCCTGGCTCTGTGTGCCGGCATACGCGATCAGCCGATCGGGCGTCACCTGGATCACGGCATGTTCGTCGGCGATGCCGCCGGTGCCGTGCAGGTGGCAGGCGACGCCCAGGCCGCGCAGCTTGCCCCTGGCCTCGCTGGCGGCGCGGCGCGCGGCGAAGCCTGCTTCGTCGGCCGCCCTCAGCGCCGTCTCGAACAGGCGCGGCGCATCGGCGGCATCGTAGGTGTAGCCGCTGGCCGCCTTGTACGGCATGTCGCTACCGTGCAGGAAATTGATCCGGCGCAGGTCGGCCGCCGTCCGGCCGGTCTCGCGGGCGGCGATGTCGATCAGCCGCTCGAGCAGGAACAGCGCCTCGGGCTTGCCGGCCCCGCGGATGGCGTCGACCGGCACGGTGTTGGTGAAGGCGCAGTCGAACAGGATGTGCATCGCCGGGATGCGGTAGAGACCCGACATCACCTTGGCGAGGCCGGTGGTCGGGATCGACGGCGCGAACATCGACAGGTAGGCGCCGAAGTTCGCCTCGGCCTTCACGCGCAGCCCGAGGAACCTGCCGTCGGCGTCGAGCGCCAGCTCGGCCGAGGCGACGAGGTCGCGCGAATGACTGTCGGACAGCGCATGCTCGGCGCGATCGGCGCTCCAGCGCAGCCCGCGCCTGAGCTTGCGTGTCGCCCAGGCGATCAGCGACGACTCGGGAGAGATCGGATACTTCGGCCCGAAGCCGCCGCCGACGTCCTGAGTCACCAGCCGCAGCTTGTCCTTCGGCAGGTCGAGGACCTTCTCGCACATCAGCCGATGCGGGATCTGCACGCCCTGCGAGGCGAAGGTGACGGTGACGAGGTCCTCGGCCGCGTCCCAGGCCGACCATGCGGCGCGCGTCTCCATGTAGTGCACGACCTGGCGCGGCGAGCGGATCGACAGCGTCGAGACATGCGCGGCCTGGGCGAAGGCGGCAGCAGTTGCGGCTTCGTCGCCGCGCGGCCACAGGCACATCAGGTTGCCGGGCGCCTCGTCGTGGACCAGCGGCGCGCCGGGCGCCAAGGCCTGGGCAACGGTGACGACGGCGGGCAGGGGATCGTAGTCGATCGCCAACATCTCGGCGGCGTCGCGCGCCTGGTCGAGCGTTTCGGCGACGATCATCGCGGCGATGTCGCCGACATGGCGGACCTTGCCGACCGGCATCGGCAGGTGCGGCGGCTCGCGATGGCGGTTGCCTGCGGCGTCCTTGATCTCGCTGATGCAGGGCAGGTGGCCGAGCCTGTCGGCGGCCGTGTCCTCGGCGGTGTAGATCGCCGCGATGCCGGGCAGGGCCAGCGCCTCGGCCTTGTCGATGCCGACGATCCGCGCATGGGCGTGCGGCGAGCGCACGAACAGCACCGCGAGCGCCTCGCGCGGTGCGGTGTTCTCGGTGTAGCGGCCGCGCCCGGTGAGGAAACGCTGGTCCTCGCGCCGCTCGAGCGGCTGGCCGATGCTCACGCCGCCATCACGTCGCTGATGACCTTGAGCGCGGCGTCGATGTCGGCACGGTTGACGTCGAGATGCGTCACGGCCCGGATGCGCGTGGTGCTGCCGGCGCTGGTGCCCATGCCGACGCCGCGCTCGTTGCAGGCGGCGACGAACTGCGCGCCGGTCATTCCCGGCTTCTTGATCTCGAAGAACACCAGGTTGGTCTGCATCTTGGCGACGTCGCAGTCGAGGCCCCTGACGTTGGCGAGGCCGGCCGCGAGATGGTGGGCGTTGTCATGATCCTCGGCCAGGCGATCCCAGTTGTGCTCCAGGGCATAGAGCGCGGCCGCGGCGATCACGCCCGACTGGCGCATCGAGCCGCCCAGCATCTGCTTCTGGCGCCAGGCTTCCTTGATGAAATCCTTGGAGCCGGCGAGGCTCGCGCCGACCGGCGCGCCCAGGCCCTTGGTGTAGTCGAGCCACAGCGAATCGGTGCAGGCGGCATAGTCACGGGCTTTGGTGCCGGACTTCACGGCGGCGTTGCACAGCCGCGCGCCGTCCATGTGGACCGCGAGGCCAGCATCGTGCGCGACCTTCGACACACCCTGCAGCGTCGCCAACGGCCATACCGTGCCGAAGCCGCCGTTGGAGGTGTTCTCGACCGAGACCAGCCGCGAACGCGGGGCGTTGCGGCTGTTGGGATCGCGCAGGGCGGCCTTCACCTGGTCGGCGGTGAACACGCCGTTGGGGCCGTCGAGCATGCGGATCATGACGCCGGAATTGGCCGCCGTGCCGCCGGTCTCGGCGTTGATGATGTGGGCGGTCCTGTCGGCGATCACCTCGTCGCCCAGCCGGCAATGGACGCGGATGGCGGCCTGGTTGCACATCGTGCCGCTCGGCATGAAGACGGCGTCCTCCTTACCCAGGATCTCGCAGATCCGGTCGCGCAACCGGTTGACGGTGGGGTCCTCGTACTTCTGCTCGTCACCCACGTCGGCCTCGGCCATGGCTTTCCGCATGCCGGGCGAGGGTTTGGTCTTGGTGTCGCTGTAGAGATCGATGAACCGATTTTGCATGGCGTACGTTGTTCTCCTGCGCCACCATACCGGCAAACCCCGGAGGGAGGAAACATGAGCCAATTTGCGGCTCAGCCTGCATCGCAGGTCATGCCGGAAGAGCTGCTGTATCGCGTCGATGGGCCGATCGCGACCGTGACGCTGAACGCGCCGCAGCGCATGAACACCATCTCCGGCCCGATGCTGAAGCAGCTCACCGATGCGCTGGTGAAGGCAGCGGAGGATCGCGAGGTGCGGGTGATCATCCTCACCGGCACCGGCCGCGCCTTCTGCGCCGGCCTGAACCTCGAGGCGCAGAGCAAGGGCACCGACAATCTCTCGGTCGGCTCGGGCGCCACGCCGACCAACATCGATCTGCGCAACACGCCGCCGCCGGTGCTGCACGCGCTCGACAAGCCGGTGATTGCCGCCCTCAACGGCTCGGCCGCGGGCTACGGTCTCGACCTGGCGCTCGGGGCCGACATTCGCGTCATGGCGCAATCGGCCAAGCTGGCGGCCTCCTACGCCAAGCGCGGCGTGCTGCCCGAGTCGGGCGGCACCTGGTACCTGCCGCGCATGCTGGGCTGGGCCAAGGCGTCCGAGCTGATCTTCACCGGACGCACGCTGAACGCGCAGCAGTCGCTCGAGCTGGGGCTGGTCAACCGCGTCGTGCCCGACGCCGAGGTGATGGGCACCGCCCGCGAGCTGGCGCTGGAGATCGCGGCCAACGCGCCGCTCGCCATCCAGGCGGCCAAGCGCATGATGCGCATGGCCTGGAACGAGCCGTTCAACGAGCATGTTCATCACGTCTTCCTGCAGCTCCTGCCGCTGATGCAGACCGAGGACATGAAGGAGGGCATCAAGGCCTTCCTCGAGAAGCGCGAACCCAAGTTCACGGGGCGATAGATGCTGCCGTCGCACCGAGCGAAGCCGAGGGGCCTCTTTTCGTCGGCCGCGAAAAGAGGTCCCTCCACTCCGCTGCGCTCCGGTCGGGACGACGAGGGAGGGATGCGATGAAGTTCACCTGGTTTCACCTGATGCCCTGGCCGCACATGCCGGACGACTTCCGGCAGAAGCACCGCTCGGTCTGGGTCGATCTGCCCAACAGGATGTACCAGCCGGAGCTGGGTCACATCGCCTACCACCAGTATCTCGACCAGCTCGAGTACGCCGAGAAGGTGGGCTTCGACGGCATCGGCGTGAACGAGCATCACGCCAATGCCTACGGCCTGATGCCGTCGCCCAACATCATGGCGGCGACCTTGACGCGGCGGACCTCGAAGGCGGCGCTGGTCGTGCTGGGCAACTCGATCGCGCTCTACAATCCGCCGCTGCGCGTGGCGGAGGAGATGGCCATGCTCGACGTCCTGTCGGGCGGCCGGCTGATCGCGGGCTTTCCGGTCGGGACGTCGATGGACACCAACTACGCCTACGGCACGATACCGTCGCTGACCCGCGAGAAGTATGCCGAGGCGCACGAGCTGATCCGCAAGGCCTGGGCGGCCGACGAGCCGTTCGCCTTCAACGGCCGCTACACCAAGCTGCGCTACGTCAATTGCTGGCCCAAGCCGATCCAGAATCCGCCGCCGGTCTTCATCCCGGGCGGCGGCTCGGTCGAGACCTACGACTTCTGCCTCGACAACACCTATTCCTATTCGTACCTCAGCTACTCGGGCTACCTGCGCGCCAAGCTGCTGATGGAGGGCTACTGGAAGCGGGTGGCCGAGCGGAAGGCCGACGAATCGCCCTACCGTGCGGGCTTCGCCCAGGTGATCTGCGTCGCCGACACCGATGAAGAGGCCGAGCGGCTGTACGGCCCGCATGTCAGCTACTTCTACAATCGCTGCCTGCACGTCTATCCGGGCTTCGCCGACGCGCCGGGCTATCGCACCATCAAGACCATCCAGACCGGCGCGCTGTCGCAGTTCGCGCCGGGCACCGGCCGCGACTATCCCAGCATGAGCTGGAAGGACCTGACCGAGGGCCGCTACATCGTCGCCGGCTCGCCCGAGACGGTGCGCCAGCAGATGGAGGAGCTGATCAAGACGCTGCGGGTGGGCAACGTCTTCTGCCTGCTGCATATCGGCGACATGCCCGACGACAAGGTGCGCCATTCGACCAGGCTGTTCGCCGAGAAGGTGATGCCGCATCTGCGCAACCTGTGGCCGGACTGGAAGAATCACGATGACCGCTTCTGGTGCCATCCCATGCACGAGCCGGTGCCGACGCGGATCGCTGCCGAATGACGGCCCGTGGCCGTCACCCCGAGGCTTTGCGAGGGGTCTTTCCGCAATCCATAGAGTCCTCGCTGAAGCGCGGGGATTACCCCGCGCGACTCGGAATGACACGATGCTGACGTTCAAGAATCCGCCCACTCGCATCGAGGTGGTGCAGACCGGTAAAGGCCGCGACCTCCTGTTCCTCCACGGCGCCGGCGGCCACATGCCGAACGATCCGCTGATCGCGGCGTTGGCCACCAAGTATCGCGTCTCCGCGCCCCTGCTGCCGGGCTACGGCCGGTCGGAGGGCGAGGAGGGCTTGCGCGACATGCTCGACGTGACGCTGCATGCGCTCGACGTGCTGGAGAAACTGAAGCTCAGCAAGCCCATCGTGGTCGGCCATTCGATGGGCGGCATGATCGCGGCTGAGATGGCGGCGATCGCCCACACCGAGATCGAGAAGCTCTGCCTGCTGGCGCCGGCCGGGCTGTGGCTCGACGACCATCCGATCGCCGACATCTTCGCCAAGCTGCCCTACGAGCTGCCGTCGCTCTTGTTCCACGACGCCGAGGCGGGCCGCCGGATCCTGACTGCGGGCGGCGGCGACATGGGCGACATCGAATTCCTGAAACAATTCCTGGTCATGAATGCCCGGCGGCTGGGCATGGCCGGCAAGCTCCTGTTCCCGATCCCCGATCGGGGACTGGCGGGGCGGCTGTACCGGGTCACGGCCAGGACGCTGATCGTCTGGGGCCGGGAGGACGTGCTGATCCCGCCGGTCTATGGCGATGCCTTCAAAAAGGCGATATCCAAATCGAAGCTCGTCCGGATCGGCCGGGCGGGCCATGCGGTCGGACAGGAGAAGCCGGCCGCGGTGCTTGACGCGATCCAAGACTACTTTTGATGACGGGGGAGCAGGGGAGCGATGAGGACTTTGACGCTGGGGATGGCCCTTGCTCTTTTCGGCATCGGTGCCGCCTGGGCCGAGGCCGCGGTCTACAGCCTGACCGGCATGGGCACCGGCGTCGCCGGCACCTCCAGGTGCGCGACTTATCAGATCACCATCGACGTCACCGTGGACGGCAAGGCCGTGAAGGGCCTGTTCAAGCAGCAGGGCCGGCCGGAGCGGGCGTTCACCGCCACCCTCGACGACAAGGGCGCCTTCAAGACCAAGGCCGATGTCGGCGAGGGCAACACCATGGATGTGAACGGCACGATCTCGGACAAGGAAGGCCGCATCCTGCTCGACGGCTATTGCAAGTTCGAAGGCAAGCTCAGCCGCAAGTCGTAGTTCTTTGATCAGGGAGACGAGTACCGTGACCAAGCAAGCGATCCTCGCCAGTGTTTTCGCCACCGCTCTGTTCGCTGGCGCGGCTTTTGCCCAGCAGGCGGCCTATACCTGGACCGGCATGGGCCAGAACGTGGCCGGCAGCTCCAAGTGCGACCGCTACAAGATGACGATCAACGTCACGGTCGAGGGCAACGCGGTGAAGGGCCAGTTCCAGCAGGAAGGCCGCGACCAGCGCCATTTCGAGGCGACTCTCGGCCAGGGCGGCGTGTTCAAGACCAAGGCCGTGGTCGGCGGCGGCAACACCATGGACGTGACAGGCACCATCAACGGCACGGAGTCCAAGGTGCTGCTCGACGGCTACTGCAAGTTCGACGCCAAGCTCGGCAAGAAGACCAGCTAGAGCATATTCCGTTCGGCTGGAATCAGCCGAACGGAATATGCCTGCTGCAACAACAACCCCCGTGCGCGCAATTCCGAGCAGATGGAACCGCGAGCGATTCCATCTGCTCGGAATTCGCTCTAACCTTCCGGCACCGCCAGCGCGATCTGCTCCAGGCAGGTCTGGCGCTTGAGGCTGTAGTTGGACGGCGTCCGCCAGCGGTCGCCGTTCTCGGCGACGTGGCTCAGATCTTCGATGTGCAGGCAGCGCCATTCACCCTTGAACGGCAGGCTGCTGGTCGTCTCGCCGCGATACTGGAAGACGAAGGCGGCCGGGACGTTCTTCGAGGTGAAGCCCACGGCATGCGGCGCGAAATGCCGGCGCGTGCGCTTGTGGATCGCCGTCAGGCAGCGCTTGTCGCGGATCGCTTGTGCGAGGATGTCAAGGATCATTCAATCGTAACGGCGACCCGGCCGGTGACGCTGCGCTCCAGCAGAGCCTGCATCGCCTGCGACGCCTCCTCGAGCCTGTAGGTGCGGTCGACATGCGGCCGGCAGAGCCCCGCCTCGCACCAGCCGCGGATGCGCTCCATCAGCGCGAAGGTGCGGTCGGCCTCCTCGAAGCGCGCATCGTGCGGGCTCCAGCCGACATAGTAGCCGTAGTTGAAGCCCATCACGGCGATCGACTTGACCAGCAGGATGTTGGCAGGGACCTGCGGGATCGTGCCGCCGGCGAAGCCGATCGGGCAGATGCGCGCCTCGACCGCCATGCAGCGCAGCGACTGGGTGAACACCTCGCCACCGACCGGATCGTAGACGCGATCGACGCCGCGGCCGCCGGTGAGCTTCAGCACCTCGTCGCGGAAGTCGGCGGCCCGGTAGTCGATCACGTGGTCCGCGCCGCGCTCCTTCGCGAAGGCTACTTTGCGCGGCCCGCCCGCGGTCGCGATCACCGTCGCGCCCAGGATCTTGCCGATCTCGACCGCCGCCATGCCGACGCCGCCTGCCGCCGCATGGACCAGCAGGGTCTGGCCCTTCTGCACGTCCAGCACGTGCGGCCAGGTCAGCGACCCCGCCGAGGTCGGATAGGAGATCGCGAGCTGGATCGCCTCGACGAAGCCCACGGTCTTCGGCTTCGGGAAGACATTGACCTCGTGAGCGACGGTCTCCTCGGCGAGCCCGCCCCAGTCGAGCACCGCCACGACCTCGTCGCCGACCTTGAGGCGTGTGCAGCCCGGCCCGACCTCGGTGACCACGCCCGAGCACTCCGTGCCCGGCGCGAACGGCAGCGGCGGCTTGCGCTGGTACTTGCCGGCGATCACCAGCGTCGTCGCAAAGCTCACGCCCGCCGCCTTGATGCGGATGCGCACCTGGCCGTCCTTGAGCGGCGGCGGCGCGACCTCCTCGAGCGCCAAGTCTTCGGGGCCGCCCCACCGGCGGCAGATCATCGCTTTCATGCCGCCGACTATAGCGCGCCCTATAGCAGGACCGGCAGGCTCTTCACGCCGCGCAGGATCAGCGAATCGTGCCACTCCGGCTCGCCCTCGCCGCTGAGCCGGATGCCGGGCAGGCGCTCGGCCAGGCGCTGTGCGGCGATCTTCGATTCCAGACGGGCCAGCGGCGCGCCGAGGCAGAAGTGGATGCCGTGACCGAAGGTCACGTGCGGGTTGGCCGGCCGGCCGATGTCGAACCGCTCGGGATCGTCGAACGCCTCGGGGTCGCGGTTGGCCGAGTTCATGAAGGCGAAGACGCGCTGGCCCTCGCGGATCGCCTTGCCGCCCATCTCCAGGTCGGCCGCCGCCACGCGCGCCAGCGCGCCCGACGGGCCGTCGTAGCGCAGATATTCCTCGACCGCCAAATCGGCCAGGGCCGGATCGGCGACCAGGCGCTGCCACTGCTCGCGATTCTTCATCGAGTAGAGGAAGCCGTTGCCGATCAGGTTGGTCGTGGTCTCGTGGCCGGCGAATAGCAGCAGGATGCAGGTGCCGATGATCTCGTCGGTCGAGAGTGCGTCGCGGTCGTCGCGCGCCAGCACCAGGTGGCTGATCATGTCGTCGGTCGGCGCCGCGGCGCGCGCCTCGATCAGGCCGCCGAAGTAATCGGACATCGCCTTCGCGCCCGCCTCGGCACGCAGGTACTTGTTGCCGGCGACCTGGGCGGTGCCGATGAACAGCGCGATGTCGTCCGACCACAGCTTCACCCGGTCGAGATCGGCGCGCGGCACGCCCAGCAGGTCCATGATCACCGAGGCCGGCAGCGGATAGGCGAAGTCGGCGATGAAGTCGACCGGCTCGCCGCGCCGCGCCCGCGCCTCCATGCTGTCGATCAGGTGGGCGACGATGCCCTCGATGTTGGGCCGCAGGTTCTCGACCGAGGTCGGGGTGAAGGCCTTGGTGAACAGCCGGCGCAGGCGGGTGTGGTCGGGCGGGTCGCGGAACACCATCCAGTGATTGAGGTAGCGCACCAGGCTCTCGATCGAGCCGCGCCGGTACTCAGCGTTGGTCTTGAAGAACGGGGTCAGCCGGTCGGCCGAGATCTGCCGGTTGTTGAGTGCGACCTGCTTCACATCGGCGTAGCGGGTGACGATCCAGGCCTTCATCGCCGGCGACCAGTGCACCGGGTCCTCGGCGCGCAGCCGCGCGAACTCGGGGAACGGGTTGGCGTTGGTCTCGGGCCGGCCGAGGTCGAAGACGTACGACATGGCCTGAGGCTAGCGGCAGCCGGCTTACCAAACAAGTGTTTGGTTGATAGACTCGGGCCGACATGTCGCGCGCCAAGCTCCTGTCGGTATCGGCCCGGCTGTTCGCCAAGAACGGCTTCGAGGCGACCTCGATGCGCGACATCGCGGCCCGCGCCGGCATGCTGGCCGGCTCGATGTATTACCACTTCCCCTCGAAAAACGACCTGATCGCCGCCGTCTATGAGGCCGGCGTGGCCGAGATCGGCGCCGCGGTCGACGAGGCGCTGGAGAAGGCGCGCGGGCCCTGGCCGCGGCTCGAGGCGGCCTGCGCGGCGCATCTCGGATCGCTGCTGGCCGATGCGGCGCACGCCGCGGTTATGACGGCGGACCTCGGCCAGCTCGACAGCCGGCTGCGGCGCCGGCTGGTGACCCTGCGCGACGGCTACGAGAAGCGCTTCGTCGAGCTGGTCGCGGCGCTGCCGCTGCCGGCCGGCACCGACCGTAGCCTATGGCGCTTGCACCTCTTGGGCGCGCTCAACTGGACGCGCACCTGGTACCGGCCCGGCGGCAAGTCGCCGGCCGAGGTTGCCCGAGCGATGGTCGTTGCCTTGCGCTGACTTTGGCTGGGGGCACGCCCCTCCAGCACGTCAATGCAGCGACGCGATGCCCAGCGCCTGGCCGAAGCGGCGGCTGCAATCCTGCGGATCGCCGTACTTGCGATGCCGCGCGGTGTGCTGGGCGGCGGCAAGCAGCAGCCGGCCGCGGCCGGGATTGCGGTTCTTGCCGAAATCCTCGAGCTGGCAGAGCGCGATCTCCTGGTTGTGCGGATCGTTGCCCAGCCGCGAGCAGGCCATCGCCAACGCCCGCACCAGCGGCGCCGTGTCGTGCCCGCTCTCCAGATAGGCCTGCGTCCAGCCGACCGCCTTGGGTGCGTCGAGCGCCAGCGTCGCGGCCTCGACCGCGGCCGCGATGCGCTCGGCGTCGAGGCCGGAAGCGTCGGGTTTCTCGATGCGCGGCGGCAGCAGGTCGCCGGTCAGCCGCTGGTGGTGCGCCGCCTGGTTGAGATAGGCGGCCGCGAGATAGAGCAGCTTGATCCGCTGCGGATGCTCGAAGCTGTCCCAGAACCAGCCCAGCGTGTTGTGGTACTCGTAGCAGTGCTGCGGCAGGGAGAAGTTGAGCTCGTTGTGCGTCTCGATCACGACCTGGGCAGCGCCGACCTGCAGCGCATCGAGGATCGAGCGCGCGCTCCTGCCGGCCTTCAGGAGCTCGGTGACCTTGAGCAGGTACGCCGGCTCGGGCTGGCGCAGCACGGCGTCAAGCAGCGCGTCGGACTCCGGCTGGCTGAGCGGCGCCTTGTTGTTGGCGAGGATCTCGCGCTCGAGCTCGGTCGCGCCGGCGTAGGGCACCGCGTGCAGCGTCTGGCCGCCGAGATAGACCATCACCGCGTTGCAGGCGACCTCGTAGAGCGAGTACCAGCGCGGGCCGACCGCGATGTCGAGCGCGCCGGCATAGAGCACGTCGTGCGCGGCGTCCCAGCCGATCGCGTCGCCCAGCTCGACCGTGGCGCGGGCGCGGAACGACTTGTGGCCGGTGGTGTAGGAGCGGTTCTGGAACGAGCGGTCCTGAATGTCGATCAGGCCGGCGAAAACCAGCTCGGCCAGCGCCGCGCGCCGCTCGGCGGGAATCTCCATCAGGCCGAGGAACACGCGATAGGCGTCGATCACCTGGCCGCGATGCACCAGCGTCGCCCAATGGTCCAGCCGCTGCTTCAGCGGCCCGTCGAGCGCCAGCGGCTCCTGGTCGGGCCAGTGCACCACCGGCGACGGCGGCGTTCCTTCGACCTTCATGGCGCGCGAATAGTGGCCGGGCGCCTTGCCGATCTTCTGGTTCCAGATGTCGAGCCCGGTCGGGATGTACCAGATGGTTTGCGCCAGCGGCAGGCCGGCGGCCGCACTCGGCACCATCTTCGACAGGTGCAGCGACGCGCGCGCGCTCAGCAGGCAATGGTCGTTGTTGACGAAGTTCACATAGCCGTCGTCGAGACGCTCGTGATAGGGCACGTGGGTGTAGGGCGCATGGATGCGCACCGCCTCGCGCAGCATCTCCGGCAGCGGCCGGCCCGATTTCACAAGGCCGTAGTAGACCTCGCTCGCGCCTTTCTGGTCGCGGTCGAGGATGCGTTCCTCGAGGGCCTTGTAGAGAGGGTCGGTCGTACTCGAAGCGAACGCTGAGTCAGGCGACATGGGCACCTCCGACGAGGCCGCCATTAGACGCCGGCGGGCGATACGTTCCAAGTCGCCAATTTCGCAGTTAGTCGGCCCACGGCCCGAAGGGCGGCATGTCCTTCGACGGCTTGAGCGGGAAGGCCGGCGGCCGCTTCTCGAAGAACGACTTGATGCCTTCCTGCGCGTCGGCGCCGGCGGCGAGGTAGCCGACGCAGGCGACGTCGAGCGTCACCGCGTCGAGCGGATCCTGCGCGCCCATCATGCTCCACATCAGCCGGCGGTTGACCGCGGCCGCGACCGACGACGAGCCGCTGGCGGCGAACTTCCTCGCCAGTGCTTGCGCCGCGGGCAGCAGCTCCTCGGGGGCATGGACGGAGCGCACCAGGCCGCCCCTGAGCGCTTCCTCGGCACCGAACAGCTCGGCGGTCATCACCCATTCCTGCGCCTGCTGCATGCCGACCAGGCGCGGCAGGAACCACGAGGAGCCGGCCTCCATCGCCATGCCGCGCTTGTTGAACACGAAGCCGATCTTGCCTGCCGTCGAGATCATGCGGATGTCCATCGGCAGGCACATGGTGATGCCGACGCCGACCGCCGCGCCGTTGATCGCCGCCACGATCGGCTTGAGACAGTTGAAGATCGCCAAGGTGATCGACTCCCTGGGATCGCGCTTCACCGGCTTGCTGCCGTCGTTCCACACCTGGAAGGCGCCGCTGCCGCCCGAGATGTCGGCGCCAGCGCAGAAGGCGCGGCCGGCGCCGGTGACGATGATCGCCCGCACCTCGTCCATCGCGTTGACGCCGTGGAAGAAGTCGATGAGCTCGCGGCTCATCGCCGTGTTGAACGCGTTGAGCTTGTCCGGCCGGTTGAGTGTCACGGTCATGGCGCCGTCTTCCAGTTGCGTCAGCAGGGTCTCGTAGGCCATGGATCGGGCGCTCCTTCCAGAAGGTTCCGCGCAGCAAGACGGAATGCCGTTGCGCGGGCTCAGTCTTTGGGAAACATTCGCTGCAACAGACGCAATCCGCAATCCCGGAGGAGATCCATGCCCGACCTGCTGAAGTCCGTCGAAGACGGCGTGATGAAGCTCACCTTCAATCGCCCCGATGCGATGAACGCGCTTTCGCGCGACATGATGAACGCCTTCAACGAGTCGCTCGAGGAAGCGGCGTCGAGCCGCGCCATCGGCTGCGTCGTGGTGCGCGGCCAGGGCGAGAAGGCGTTCTGCGCCGGCGGCGACGTGAAGTCGATGGCGGCCGGCCGCGACCAGGAAAAGACCTACGAGGACAAGGTCCACGACATCCGCATCCGCATGCGCGTCTCCGAGCTGCTGCACGAGATGGGCAAGCCGACCATCGCCATGGTGAACGGCGTGGCGGCCGGCGCCGGCCTGTCGATCGCGCTGGCGGCCGACATGCGCTTCGTCGGCAAGAACGCGCGCATGACCACCGCCTTCGCCAAGGTCGGCTTCTCGGGCGACTTCGGCTCGCACTATTTCCTGCACAAGCTGGTCGGCACCGCCAAGGCGCGCGAGCTCTACTTCACCGCCGAGATCCTGAGCGCCGAGCAGATCGAGAAGCTCGGCCTCGCCAACCGCGTGATCGAGGACGACAAGCTCGACGCCGAGACCATGGCCTTCGCCCGGAAGCTCGCCGCCGGCCCGCGCGTGGCGTGGTGGCACGTGAAGAAGAACATGAAGGTGGCGGAGGAGGGCACGCTCTCCGAGGCGCTCGACTCCGAGGCCGCGCGCATGATCCGCACCGGCGAGACCGAGGACCACAAGGAAGCCGCCCGCGCCTTCGTCGAGAAGCGCGCCCCGGTGTTCAAGGGCTACTGACCCCCTCTCCTAACCTCTCCCCCGAACAGGGGAGAGGAACTTGAGCGCGCCGGCGATGCCGTTGGGCATCGCCACGATGGCGCCGATCAGCAGCACCGCATAGAGCAGCGCCGACAGGCCCTTGCCGAGCCCAGCGACGATCCCCGGCAGGAACTCCAGCACCACGCCGCCGATGATGGCGCCCGCGATCGAGTTCATGCCGCCGACCACCAGGCCGAACAGCATCTGGACCGACAGGGCGAAGTTGTAGCTGACCGGCCCGACGTAGCCGTACTGCATCGCCGACAGGCAGCCCGCCAGGGCGAGGTAGCCGCCGGCCAGCCCGGTGGCGATCGCCCGCGTCGCGACGACATCGATGCCCTGTGCCGCCGCCGCCAGATCATGATCGCGCGTTGCCAGCAGGGCGCGGCCGGAACGGCTGGTGACGATGTTGTGGGCGAGCCACGCGCCCGCGCCGAGCAGCGCCAGGCTCTGCAGATACAGCCAGCGGTCGCTGCTGAGGACCTCGAACGGCGCCGAAGGCAGGTCGAGATAGAGGCCCGACACGCCGCCGGTCCACTGCTCGATCACCCGCCAGCGCAGCAGTTGCGGGAAGGCGATGGCCAGCGCATAGCCGATCAGCGCCTGGGTCCAGAGATCGTGTCGGGCGGCGACGCGACCCAGCCCATAGCCCGCGGCATAGCCGACCAGCGGCGCGACCAGCAGGGCCAGCGAGGCCGGCAGCGCCGTATGGGTCGCCAGCAACGCCGCCGAATAGCCGCCCATGCCGTACAAAGCCGCCTGGGCGAAGGAGAACTGGCCGCTGACACCGCACAGCAGCACCAGCCCGATCAGTGCCATCGCCCAGATCACGGCCTGGGTGAAGCGGAAGACGATGAAATCCGGAAAACAGAAGGAAAGGGCGGCCGCTGCCACGAAGCCCATGGTCCACACGGTCCGCATGGCGCTACCATAGGCCGGATAACGGAAGAATTGGAGGGAGTGATGAAGCTCAGGCAGGCCGTCTTCGTCTGCAAGGACCTCGAGCGCAACGCCCGAGAGCTGTGCGACACCCTCGGCATCGAGATCGCCTATCGCGATCCCGGCGTCGGCAAGTGGGGGCTGGCCAACGTCGTCTGCCCGACCGGCCATGACTTCCTCGAGATCGTCTCGCCCATCCAGGACGGCACCTCGGCCGGCCGCTACATCGATCGCCGCAAGGGCGATGGTGGTTACATGGTGATCCTGCAGGTGCCCGACGCGATCAGGGAACGCGAGCGCATCACCGCGCTCGGCGTCCGCGCGGTCGAGAAGAAGGACCTCGCCGAGTACAAGTACACACATTTCCATCCCGCGGACACCGCGGGCGTGCTGCTGTCGATCGACCAGACGGTGGCGCCGGCCGGTGTCCAGCCGAAGCTGTGGTGGCCGCCGGCCTCGAAGGCTTGGCTGCCGCACGCCAAATCGGGCGTGACCAACGGGCTGGGCGGCGTCGAGATCCAGGCGCACGATCCGGACGCCGCGGCGGAACTGTGGTCGAAGATCCTGAACCGGCCGGTCGAGGGCGACATCATCCGGCTCGAGGACGACGGCGAGATCCGCTTCGTGCCGATCGCCGACGATCGCGGGCCGGGCGTCTCGGCGTTCGACATCAAGACCGTCGACCGCGAAGCCGTGCTGAGCGGAGCGCACAAGCGGCATCATCCGCCGGCTCACGTTCCGTCGAGCCCGGCGCAGATCGAGCTGTGCGGCTGCCGCATCAACCTGGTGTGACGTCGGTCTAGGCATCGCATGTTGCCGTTTCCGATCGGCCAGGTCGCGGGCGCCGTTCTGATCGGCGCGCTCGGCGGCCTGTTCGTCAATGCCTCGTCGATCGTCGGCTTCGCCATCGCCATGGGCATCGGCGCGCTGGCCAGCGTCTTCATCTGCAAGATCTGGCCCGGCTGGAACGGGCCGGGCTGGCAGCTCTGGCTCGTCGGCGCGCTGGCCAACCCATTGCTGCTGGTGGCGCTGTTCTTTGCCGCCGACGCCGCCGACTGCGTGATCGGCAAAGCCAAGGGCCCGGCCTGCCTGTTCGGCGACATCGGCCCGCTGGTGGTCGGCGTCTGCCTGCTGCCGCCGCTGGTCGGCGTCGGCCTGCGCTGGTTGTTGCGGCCACGGCCGCTGCCACGACCGCCTGATTGAATGGAAGCGATCGCGTACAACATGCAAGAGGGTCGCCCATGAAACCCCTGCTCGTCGTCGGCAGCTATCTCTCGCCCTATGTCCGCAAGGTGCTGGTCTGCCTGGAGGCCAAGGGCATCCCCTACGAGGTCGACCATTTCGCGCCGTTCTTCGGCGACGACCGGTTCTCCAGGCTGAGTCCGCTGCGCCGCATCCCGGTGCTGGTGGACGGCGACCTGGAGCTCACCGATTCCAGCGTGATCTGCGAGTACCTCGACGAGCTCAAACCCGAGCCGGCGCTCTATCCGAGAGAGATCCGCAGCCGGGCACGCGCCCGCTGGCTGGAGGAGTTCGCCGACACGCGCATGGGCGACGTGCTGATCTGGCGCTACTTCAATCACATCGCCATCAAGCCCGCGGTGTGGGGCGAGAAGGGCGATCGCGCGCTCACCGAGAAGACGCTGACCGAAGAGGTGCCGACGGTGCTCGACTATCTCGAAAGCGAAGCGCCGGCGGACGGATTCAAGTTCAGTGCGCTGTCGCTGGCCGACATCGCGCCGGCCTGCTTCTTCCGCACCGTCGCCTTCGTGCGCTTCCAGATCGATTCGGCGCGCTGGCCGAAGACGGCGGGCTGGATGTCCCGCACGCTCGCGACGTCGCCGTTCCAGAAGCTTGCCCGGATCGAGGACGCCATCGTGCGCATCCCGCCGCGCGAGCAGCGCGCCGCCTTGATCGCCCTGGGCGCTCCCGTATCCAACGAAACATACGCGACGACTTCTCCGAGACGCGGCGTGATACCAATCTAGGATGCCGACTCTGGAGTGGGGCGACGGACGCAAGCTCAACTGGCGCGAAGAGGGCAGCGGGCCGGCGCTGGTCCTGGTCCATGGCTCGCCGGCCGACGGCCGCGCCTGGATCCGCGTCGTGCCGTTCCTGAAGGACCGCTTCCGGCTGGTGATGCCCGATCTGCCGGGCTATGGCGCGTCGGATCCTGTCCGGGACGAGCCCGAGGGTCGCGCCGCCCTGATGGGCACCGCGATCGCCCGCCTGATCGAGAACGTCGGCCCGGCCGCCGTTGCCGGCCATTCCTACGGCGGGCTGGTGGCATTGGCGGCGACCTTGCAGGTGAAGCCCGGCGCCGTGACGAAGCTCACCCTGCTCGAGCCGATGTTCCAGTGCGGCCTGAAACTCGTGGACGATCCGACATTGCCGCCGGTGCGGGACTTCTTCGAGGCCTATGTCAAGCGCGTCGATTCGGGCGAAGCCGACGCGGTCGGGCTGATGATCGACTACTGGTTCGGCAAGGGCGCGTTCACGCGCCTGCCCGATCCGGTGCGCGGTTATCTCAACACCAACGCCCCGCGCAACGTGCTTGACGTGCGCTCGAGCTTCGCCGCCGACATGACCGCCGAGCAGCTTGGCGGACTCGCCTTGCCGATCCTGATGGTGTGGGGCGACCGAAGCCCAGAGGTCATTCCAGCGATGGGTCGTGCGCTGATGAAGCTCGTGCCCGGCGCGCGCATGGAGGCGATCGCCGGCGGCAATCACGGCATGCTCGACTTCCACCCTGAAGCGGTGGCCAAGCACATCGCCGCCTGAGCCGTGCGCCGGATCCCGTCCTTCGTCTATGGCCACGTGATCGGCGCGCTGATCACGGGCCTGGTCGGCGGCGCTTTCCTCGATCTGACGGCGGTGCTGGTGTTCGGCGCCGGCCTCGCCGCGGCGGCGGTCGTGGGCGCGCTGGTCTGCTGGTGGCGGCCCAAATTCGATGCTTCAGCGTGGAAGCTCTGGCTGGTCGCCATCGTCGCCAACCCGCTGTTCATCGCCGGACTGGTCTGGACCGTCATCATGCGCGACTGCCTGACCGGCGAGCTGAAAGGCTGGAGCTGCCTGTTTGCCGAGGTCGGGCTCGTCGCTGCGGCTGCAACATTGCCGTCGCCGGTCGTCGGGCTGATCGTGCGTTGGTACTGGGCGCGCTGGCGCCCGAGCCGCTAGGCGGCGACCGCCTGGGCCAGCCGGCCTTTGATCATGCCCTCGGCCTCGCCGACGATGCGCTCGACCAGTTCCTTGCAGCTCGGGATGTCGTTGATCAGGCCCATGCAGGTGCCGGCCGACCACACGCCATGCTCGAGGTCGCCGGTCTCGTAGACGATGCGGCCCTTGGCGCCCGACACGATCGGGCCGATCTCCTGGATGGTCTTGCCCTCGGTCTCCATCTCGATTGCCTTCTTGGCGACCGAGTTGCCGTAGACGCGGCTGGTGTTGCGCATGGTGCGGAAGATCAGCGAGGTCGAGCGCTCGTCGGAGGAGACGATCTTCTCCTTCACGTTCTGATGGATCGGCGCTTCCTTGGTCGCCATGAAGCGGGTGCCCATGTTGATGCCGTCGCAGCCCAGCGCCAGCGCCGCAACCAGGCCGCGCGCATCGGCGAAGCCGCCAGAGGCGAGCATCGGGATCTTGATCACGTTGGCCGCGGCGGGCAGCAGCACGAGGTTGGGGACGTCGTCCTCGCCGGGGTGGCCGGCGCATTCGAAGCCGTCCATCGAGATCGCGTCGACGCCGGCCTTCTCGGCCGAGATGCCGTGGCGCACCGAGGTGCACTTGTGGATGACCTTGATGCCGACTTCCTTGAACTTCGGCAGGAACGGCTTGGGGTTGTTGCCCGCGGTCTCGACGATCTTCACGCCCGACTGGCAGATCGCGTCGATGTATTCACCGTAGGGCCGCGGCACCAGGGTCGGCAGGATGGTGAGGTTCACGCCGAACGGCTGGTCGGTCATCTCGCGGCAGCGCTTGATCTCCTTGGCAAGATCCTCCGGCGTCGGCTGGGTGAGACCGGTCAGGACGCCGAGTGCGCCGGCGTTCGACACCGCCGAGGCAAGCTCCGCCCGCCCGACCCACTGCATGCCGCCCTGCACGATCGGGTGCTTGATGCCGAACATCTCGGTGAAGCGCGTCTTGATCATCGTTTCCTGTCCCCGCTGGAGTTGATCCAGCATTAGCGAACAGGGCGCAGCGGCACTAGCCCCCGGAACGCGCTTCCGCGGAGCGGTTGCAAGGAGCGCGGCACGCCGTGCCGCTCTTTTCTTTTTGCCCCGATGGAAATTCGCCGCGTGCCGTCGGCACGATTCCTGAGGAATATGCAGGGATGAGCATGAGCGGCACGGCGCGACGCGTCGCACCAACGCCGTGTCGATCACCGAGCCACCCCGGGCCCCCGGTCCACTGCCCCCCGGGGCGCCGGAGACTTTGAAACTCCGGACGCGCAGATCCTTGTACCATCGGCGTCGGAGCGGGTCTCACGGCGTGAGACGAAGATCAGCCCTCGAGCTTGGCGTCGAGCGTGATGTCAGCCTTCAGCACCTTGGAGATCGGGCAGCCGGCCTTGGCCTTGTTGGCCAGCTCCTCGAAGGTCTTCTGGTCGGTGCCGGGAATCTTGGCGCGGAGCGTGAGATGCACGGCGGTGATCGAGAAACCGCCCTCGACCTGCTCCAGCGTGACCTTGGCGGAGGTGCTCATCTCGGTCGCGGTCAGCTTGGCCTCTCCCAGAATCAGCGACAGCGCCATGGTGAAGCAGCCGGCATGCGAGGCGCCGAGCAGCTCCTCGGGGTTGGTGCCCTTCTGGCCCTCGAAGCGGGCGGCGAAGCCGTAGGGGTAGTCCTTCATCGCGCCCGACTCGAGCGAGATCGCGCCCTTGCCGTCGCGCAGGCCGCCGGTCCAGTGGGCAGATGCAGTGCGAACGATCTTTACGGCCATGTGATCCTCCTTCGATCAGGCGTTGCCGCCGAGCGCCCGCACTTTCTCCGCGAGTGCCAGCGAGGCGGTGAGTCCGGGAGACTCTATGCCGAAGAGATTGATCAATCCTGTGACACCGTGCTGGGCCGGCCCCTGGATGGTGAAATCCTGCGCTGGCGCGCCCTGCGGCACGATCTTGGGCCGGATGCCGGCGTAGCCCGGCTGAAGGGCGCCGTCCTTCAGCTCCGGCCAGTATTTGCGCACGGCGGCGTAGAACTTGTCGGCGCGGTGCGGATCGACCGAGTAGTCGATGCCCGGGATCCATTCGACGTCCGGCCCGAACTTGGCCTGGCCGCCGAGATCGACGGTGATGTGCACGCCGAGCCCGCCCGGCACCGGCACGGGATAGATCAGCCGCGAGAAGGGCGAGCGGCCGCTCAGCGTGAAGTAATTGCCCTTGGCATAGTAGGCGGTCGGGATCTTGTCTGCCGGCATGCCCGCGATCTTGGCGGCCAGCGTCGGCGCATGCAGGCCGGCCGAGTTCACCACCAGGCGCGCGCGCAGCTTCATCGGCTCGGCGCCGCCGACCTCGAGCTCGATGCCGCCGTCGGTGGCGCGCGCCCGCTCGACCGGGCTGAAGAAGGCGAGCATCGCGCCGTTGGCCTCGGCATCGCCCTGCAGCGCCAGCATGTAGCTGTGGCTGTCGACGATGCCGGTGGCGGGCGACAGCAGCGCCGCCGTGCAGTACAGGTTGGGCTCCATCGCCATCGCTTCGGCAGCGCTCAGGAAGCGCATGCCCTCGACGCCATTGGCCTCGGCGCGGCCCTTGATCGACTGCAAGAGCTCCGCTTCCTGTGCGTTGGTGGCGACGATCAGCTTGCCGCAATTGCGATGCGGCACGCCGTGCTCGGCGAAATAGGTATAGAGCAGACGCCGGCCGGCGACGCAGGTCTCGGCCATCAGGCTGCCCTTGGGATAGTAGATGCCGGCGTGGATGACCTCGGAATTGCGCGAGCTGGTTTCGGTGCCGATGCCTTCGGCGGCCTCGACGACGATGACCTCACGGCCGGCAAGGGCAAGCGCGCGGGCGACGGCGAGACCGACCACGCCGGCGCCGATCACCACGCAGTCGACCGTTTCGAACGGGGACGAACTCATGGGCGCATGCTACTAGACCGGCATGCTGGAGAGAGCAAATTGAAGGGGGCCCTTGTCACCGGGGCGGGCATGCGCATCGGCCGGGCGCTGGCGATGGCGCTGGCCGAGGACGGCTATTTCGTCTTCGTGCACCACAACCGCTCGGCCGAGGGCGCGCGCCAGACCGTGGCCGAGATCCAGGCCCAAGGCGGCAAAGCCAAGGCGGTGAAGGCCGATCTGGCGTCCGCCAAGCAGGCCGAGGCGCTGGTCGGCCGCTGCACCGCGCCGGGCGTCAAGCTGGTCTGTGCCGTCAACAACGCCTCGATCTTCGAGCTCGACCGCGCGCCCAACGCGACGGCGGTGGCGTTCGACAAGCACATGGCGATCAACGCCCGCGCGCCGCTGCTGATCGCCCAGGCGCTGACGCGGCAGTTGCCCAAGGGCGAGGTCGGGCTGGTCATCAATCTCGAGGACCAGAAGCTCTTCAACCTCAATCCCGACTTCCTGACCTACACGGTGTCCAAGATCGGCCTGCACGGCGTCACCCATCTGCTGGCCCAGGCGCTGGCCCCCAGGGTGCGGGTGATGGGCATTGCGCCCGGCCTCACGATGCAGGGGCTGCACCAGACGGCGGCCAGGTTCGCCGAGCAGCACGTCGCCAACCCCTTGGCGGTCGGCGTCAGCCCCGACGACCTGGTGCGCGCGCTGCGCTACATCGTGGCGACGCCCAGCGTCAGCGGCGACACGCTGATCGTCGATGCCGGCGAGCATCTCACCGGCCGGCCGCGCGACGTCGCCTTCTTCAAGGAAAAAAACAAGTGAGCCGCCGCATCTTCCTGCGGGATTTCCGCCTCAAGGTCTCGATCGGCATCCACGATTTCGAGAAGGAAGGGCCGCAGACCGTCGTGGTCAATGTCGACCTCGAGCTGGCGCCGGCGGAGAAGGCGCACAACGACCGCATCGCCAACGTGCTGAACTACGACGTGGTGCATGGCGGCATCGTGGCATTGGCCGGCAGCCGACACTTCAACCTGCAGGAGACGCTGGTCGACGCCATCCTCGACCTCTGCCTCGCCCAGCCCGGCGTGATCGAGGCGCGCGTCTCGACCGAGAAGCCCGACGTCTACGGCGACTGCCGGGTCGGCTACGAGGCGGTGCGGCGCAAATAAAGTGGTGACGCTCGTAGCCCTTCCTCCCCATTTATATGGGGAGGTGCCGCCGTCTTCGGCGGCGGAGGGGTCATGAGCAACCGCACGTCTGTCGCTCCTGACCCCTCCGTCCGCGATGACGCGGGCACCTCCCCCGCTGACGGGGGAGGAAGGGCTCGTCGTCACCTCTTCGGCGCTTTCGCCGCCATGCTGTTCGTCGGCGCGAGCTGGGGCGCCAACCTGCCCGTCACCAAGGTGATGCTGGGCTACTTCGACCTGCTGCCGATGGCCGCGGTCCGGACGGCGGCAGCGACCGCAGCGCTGGCGGTGCTGCTTTGGCTGGTCGAGGGGCGAAAGGCGCTGCGCATCGGCCTGCCGCTCGGTCGCTTCCTGGCGCTGGGCTTCCTGATGGGCGGGTTCTTCGCCGTCTACGCCTTCGGCATCTATCTCAGCAATCCGATCACCGCCGCGGCGGTGGGCATCGCGGGGCCGTTGGTGTCCGCCGCCACCGTCTGGCTGATGACGCGCCAGGCCTTCGACCCGGGCTTCGGCGTCGCGCTCTGCCTGACGGTGACGGGCGGCCTGATCCTGGCCTCGGGCAGCCTGCTCGGCCGCGAGGCGACCTTCCGCGGCGGCGAGATCATCGTGCTGCTGAGCAGCGCGATCTGGACGGTCTACAGCCTCAAGGCCCAGGCCTGGTTCGACCGCGCGAGCCAGCTTCATCGCGCCTATGTCGCCTCGCTGTCGGCGCTGGGCTGGCTGATCCTGATCGCCGGCGTGCTGGTGGCGCTCGGCCGGTCGCGGCAGCCGTTCAGTGTCGATGATGGCTGGGTGTGGACACAGCTGCTCGCGACCGCGGTGCTGGCGAGCGGGCTGGGCGGCTACTACTGGAACGTCGGCGCCAGCCGGCTGGGGGTGCCGATCGCCTCGCTGTGGGTCAATCTCGTGCCATTCTTCGCCGTATTGTGGGCTGTGGCGTACGGGTTCATGCCCAACGCCTATCAGATCGTCGGCGGCTTGGTCGCCCTGAGCGGAGTAGTGTACATGCAGGCGCGCAAACTTCGGACACCGATCAGAGCATGACCGACACCCTGAAGGCCCGCGGCTGCCGTTGGATCGCCGTGCCCCGCGCAGCGGATGCGCGCGGCAGCGTCAACTTCCTGCAGCTCGGCAAGGGGCTCGACTTCCCGCCCAAGCGCCTGTTCTGGCTGCATCACATCGCCGCCGGCCAGTGGCGCGGCCGGCATGCCCATCGCGAGACGCAGCTTGTGCTCATCGCGATGCACGGCGGCTGCCGCGTCCATCTCGACGACGGCACGACCAAGGAGACCGTGGCGCTCGAGGACCCGACCCAGGCGCTCTACCTGCCGCCGTGGATCTGGCACGAGTTGACCGACTTCGCGCCTGAGACGACCATCCTGGTGGCCGCCTCGACCCTGTTCGACGAGGCCGAGTACCTGCGCGACTACGAAACCTTCAAGCGCGAGCTGGCCCAAAGAGAGATGAACACGTGATCCCATTCCTCGACCTCAAGTCCGCCTATGCCGAGCTGAAGCCGGAGCTGGACGCTGCCTACGCGCGGGTCATGGAGTCGGGATGGTTCGTGCTGGGCAAGGAGGTCGATGCCTTCGAGCAGGAATACGCCGCCTTCTGCGGCACGCGCCATTGCATCGGGCTGGGCAACGGCCTGGAGGCGCTGGAGCTGGTGCTGCGCGGCTGGAACATCGGCGCGGGCGACGAGGTGATCGTGCCCTCCAACACCTACATCGCGACCTGGCTGGCGGTGACGGCGGTGGGCGCCACGGTCGTGCCGGTCGAGCCGACGCCGGCCGGCCCCAACATCGATCCCGACCGCATCGCCGCGGCGATCACGCCGCGCACGCGCGCCATCATGCCGGTTCATCTCTACGGCGAGCCAGCCGACATGGACGCCATCATGGCGCTCGCGGATAGGCACGGCCTGAAGGTGATCGAGGACGTGGCGCAAGCGCAGGGCGCGAAGGTGCGCGGCCGGCGCGCCGGCGCGCTGGGCCATGCCGGCGCGCACAGCTTCTTCCCGACCAAGAACATCGGGGCCTTCGGTGACGGCGGCGCGGTCACGACGGACGATGCCGCGCTGGCCGACCGGCTGCGCGCGCTGCGCAACTACGGCAGCAAGGTCAAATATGTGAACATCGAGCGCGGCTACAACTCGCGCCTCGACGAGATGCAGGCGGCATTCCTGCGGGTCAAGCTCGAGAAGCTCGACGACTGGAACGAGCGGCGCCGCGTGCTGGCGGCGCGCTACGACGACCGGCTGGCGGGAATCGCCTCACTCGGCCTGCCGCGGGTGCCGCAATGGGCCGAGCCGGTGTGGCATCTCTATGTCGTGCGCACGAAGAACCGCGCCGAGCTCGTGAAAGCGCTCGACGCGGCCGGTATCGGCTCACTGATCCACTATCCCATTCCGCCGCATCTGCAGCAGGCCTACGCCGATCTGGGCCTGCCGCGCGGATCGTTTCCGCTGGCGGAGACGCTCGCCGAGACGGTGCTCAGCCTGCCCATCGGGCCGCATATGAGCCTCGACTCGATCAATGCGGTCGCCGCCGCCGTGCGGCGCGCGTCCTAGTCAGTAGACGCGGACGTATCGGCCGCTCGACGGGTAATAGTAGTAGCCGTTCGAATAGTAGCGGTCGCCGTAGTACTCGGCGCCCGGCACCGCGACCGGCCGCTCGTAGGCCGGGCCTGGCGCCTGGACGGCGTAGGTGCGCTCCGAGTAGCCGCAGCCGGCGGTCAGAGCGGCGAGGACGACGACGGCGACGCCGAAGACGACGGTTTTCATCATGAATTCCTCCGCTCGATGCGCGGCCGCAGCCGTTACATCGCGCTCACTTCGTTGGTGGAGTGGATGCCGTTGTAGTTGCGGTAGTAGTCGTACCGCGACCCGTAATAGTTCGGGCCATAGTAGTACGGCTGGCCGTAGTAGACCGGCGCGCTCGAGTAGTAGACCGGGCGGCTCGAGTAGTAGTTCGGATAGTAGTAGTCCGACGTGTAGGCGTAGCTGCGATTGCGATATCCGTAGTACGGATCGGCGCAGGCGCCCACGGTTCCGGCCAACACAACGGCGGCGAGCAGAATCCCGACTTGCCTCATGGTGGTCTCCTGTAGGCTATGAAGACGACCAGATAACCGGTTCGCGACCGCGAGGTTGCGCCCACAATTCCGCCCTAATGCTATAGTCGACCGCGAAAAATCAGGGGAACCGCATGAAACTCGGCCTGTCGATCGGCTACTCCCGGGCGCATCTCGACGTTCCGGTCGCGCTCGTGCAGCGCGCCGAGCAGCTCGGCTACGATTCGGTGTGGACGGCCGAGGCCTACGGATCCGATGCCGTAACGCCGCTCGCCTTCCTCGCCGCCAAGACCGAGCGCATCAAGCTCGGCACCGGCATCATGCAGCTCGCCGCGCGCACGCCCGCGAACGCCGCGATGTCGGCGGCGACGGTCGATGCGCTGGCCGGCGGCGGCCGCTTCATCGCCGGGCTCGGCGTCTCCGGCCCGCAGATCGTCGAGGGCTGGTACGGCCAGCCGTGGGGCCGGCCGTACTACCGGATGAAGGATTACGTGGCGATCATGCGCAAGATCTTTGCGCGCGAGGCGCCAGTGACGCACGAGGGCAAGGAGATCTCGCTGCCTTACACCGGCCCGGGCTCGGCGGGACTGGCCAAGCCGCTGAAGTCGATCCTGCACATGAACCAGATCCCGATCTATCTCGCGACCGGCAGCGAGACGACGGTCAAGCTCGCCGCCGAGATCGCCGACGGCTGGCTGCCGATGGGCTTCGTGCCCGGCGCGATGGAGGAATACCGGCCGTGGCTCGAGGAGGGCTTCCGTCGCGCCGGCAACGGCAAGGGCTTCCACAACTTCACCATCCAGGCCTCGGTCCATGTCGAGGTCGAGAACGACGTGAAGACGGCGCTGCAGAAGCTGAAGCCCGAGGTCGCGCTCTATGTCGGCGGCATGGGCCACAAGACCAAGAACTTCCACAACGACATCATGGTGCGCCGCGGCTTCGGCGACGCCGCCAAGCGCATCCAGGAGCTCTACCTCGCCAAGCGCAAGGACGAGGCGATCGCCGCCGTTCCCGACGAATGGGTCGATCTGAAGTCGCTCGTAGGGCCGGCCGCCCGCATCAAGCAGCGCTATCGGGCCTGGGAGGAATCGGGTGCCGATTCGCTCAGCGTCCGCTCGCGCCAACCCGAAGCGATCGAGGTGATGGCCCAGGCGGCGCGGCTGAACTAGCCCTGAAGATTAGCCAAGCAGCTCGCGGCAATCGAGGTCGTCGGCGGCGAGGTGGATGCGCTCGAGGTGAGGCCACCAGATCACGGGCGGGATACCGGCGGCGCGCAGCCAGATCGGTCGCGTGATCTGCCACAGCACCGTGAGCCGATAGTCGTCCTGCAGCGCGCGCCGGTCGTAGCTGGTCACGCCGCCGGCCAGCAGCTCTTCATGGAAGGCATCGAGCAGGCGCCGCTCGGTGCGTCGGCGCAAGTCGGGGTACCAGTGCATGGCGATCATGTAGGCGAGATCTTCGGCCCCGATCGTCGCACGCCAGCCGTCCCAGTCGAACAGGCGCGGCGTGCCGCTCGCGTCCTTGGCGAGGAAACAGTTCCAGAAATGGGAGTCGCCCTGGATGACCGTCTGGTGGCGATGGTTGCGGTAGCGCTGCTGCAGCTTGGGCGCGTGGGCGAATAGCCTCTCATAGAGCTCGCGCCGATGCGGCGGCAGCCGTTCGCCGAGCGCGTCGGCGAAGGCCTCGTACTCCTTGACCAGCCCGGCGGTCCACACGTCGATTTCGGCGTCCGACGCCCAGGTGCCGACCTCTCCGCCGAGCCGCGGATGGTCCCACCACGCCGCCTGGAAGCGCGCCCGGCAGCGCACGATCGCCTCGCTCTGCGCGAGAGTCGGCGGCAGGGGCCACTGGGTGGCGATGGAGTGCGTGTCGGTCAGGTCCTCGAGCAGCAGGTGCCAGGCGCCGTCCGGCGCGCTCGCCGCCTCGAAGCAGCGCGGCAGCAGGCCGGGTGGCGTCGCCGGCGCGACGGTGGTGTAGAAGGCGACCTCGCGGGGGCCGCTGTCCCAGCCCGGGGTCGGCCGACCGGCCAGGTCGGTCTTGAGGTAGAGATGGCGCGGTCCGTCGGCGCCCTCGTAGTCGAGCTTCAGGCGATGGAACTGCGACAGCAGGGTCGGGAAGGAATGCACGACCCGCGCCGCGGCGACGCGGCCGCTCTCGAGCACACCCGCTCTGCGAAGCGCCGCCGTCAAATGATCCGGATCGGCGGTTTTCGGCGGGGCGTGCGTCGTCATGCCCGATCATCCTACACTGGTCTCGAAACGGGAGAAGCGAAGCCATGAAGATCGGCGCCGTCATGTTTTTCACGACAGACTCCATGCGACCGGCGCCGCTGGCGATGGAGCTGGAGAAGCGCGGCTTCGAATCGCTGTGGGTGCCGGAGCACACGCACATCCCGTCGTCGCGCAAGACGGCCTATCCGGCGGGCGGCGGCCTGATCCGGCCGTACTACGACATCATGGATCCGTTCCTGGTGCTGAACGCGGCGGCGACGGTGACGACCAAGCTCAAGGTCGGCACCGGCATCGCCCTGATCGTGCAGCGCGATCCGATCATCACCGCCAAGGCGGTGGCGACGATCGACCAGCTTTCCAATGGCCGCTTCCTGTTCGGCGTCGGCAACGGCTGGAACCAGGACGAGATCGAGAACCACGGCACCGCCTTCAAGAGCCGCCACAAGCTCGCGCGCGAGCGCATCGAGGCGATGAAGGCGATCTGGGCCAACGAGGAGCCCGAGTATCACGGCGAGTTCGTGAAGTTCGACAAGATGAAGATGTGGCCCAAGCCCTACCAGAAGCCGCATCCGCCGATCATCGTCGGCGGCCGGCTGGAATATGCCGCCAAGCGCGCCTTCCGCTACGGCGACGGCTGGATCCCGCGCGACGACTGGCTGGAGACCGAGGGCATCCAGTCGATCCACACCTTCCGCAAGATGGCGGCCGACGCCGGCCGCGACCCCAAGAGCCTGCCGATCAGCGTCTTCCGCCATCCCGACAATCTCGACCGGCTGAAGCTCTGTCAGGACCTCGAGATCGACCGGGTGGTGTTCACCCTGCCGGCCGAGAAGGCGGACAAGCTCATGCCGATCCTCGACCGCTGGTCGGAGCTCAAGCGCCAGCTGGGATGACGGACCTGCGTGCCCCTATCGCAGTTCGACGGCGATGCCGGCCGTCAGCCGGCTGCTGGGATGGGCGCCCCTCGATGCTCCGCATGGCACCTCTCGTCTGTGATCAGAGTGTGACCGCGCAACCTATCCGATACAAACCCGACTGCGATGTCGGCCATGGTGCAGAAAATCCCCTGAAAACGCGTTCTTTTCTTCCGATGCCCCGGGGCGTCCAGGGGTGTGCGCTGTGCGCCACACTTTGATCACGTGTCATGTCCGACCCTGATCCATACCGTACGGGCGACTACGACGGAGGGATTGGGTGAAGCTCGCGATCGTCGAAGACGAAGTGATCCTCGCGATGGCGCTGACGCTGATGCTGGAGGACTGGGGTCACCGGGTGGTGGGCACCGCCGACAGCGAAGCCAGCGCGCTGGCCCTGTTCAAGGCGACACAGCCCGATGCCGTGGTGATGGATGTCCGGCTAGGCCGCAGGGACAGCGGGCTGCGCGCGGCCGGTCTGATCCGTTCGCTCAGAGATGTTCCGATCGTATTCTGCACGGCCTATGCCGACACCCCCTCGATCCAGGCCGAGGTGCGGGGCATCGGCAACGCCTACCTGGTCGGCAAGCCGGTCGACGAGGATCAGTTCGAGTACCTGCTGCGCAGCATCGAGCTGCGCCAGCGCAAGATGGCGACCGACTCGTCTGTCGTGTCGCGGTTCACGCGGGTCCTGCAGCCGGCTTCGAACGATCTCTAGTACGCAATACGCCCGGGGACGAACGAAAAAGGGCGGACGGCTTGCGTCCGCCCTTTCTCTTCGGGCGCGTCGGTTAGTCCTGCACGACCACGACCGGCGTGCCGACGCTGGCGTGCTCGCTGACGACGGTGCGGCCAGACGGCGTCTGCCGCTCGACAGTTTCGGTCTTGTAGGTGCAGGCCGCGATCGACAGCGCGGCGACGGCCAGTACGATCAAGCTGCGCATGGGGGTCTCCTGTCATTCGAGCGGGAGACAACGTAGGCAACGCGCGACGGTTGCCGGGCCGCCGTGGCTATTCGTGGGCCAGTCCCAGCCGCTCGCCGCGATAGGCGCCGCTCATGACCCGTTCCCACCACAACGGATTGTGGATGAACCACTGAACGGTCTTGCGCAGGCCGGCCTCGAAGCTGTGCCGGGGTCGCCAGCCCAGCTCGTCGCGGATTTTCGAGGCGTCGATTGCATAGCGTGCGTCGTGACCCGGCCGGTCGGTGACGAACTCGATCAGCCGCTCGTGCGGCCGGTGCGGGCTCGCCGGCTGCAACTCGTCGAGCAGGCGGCAGATGCCGCGCACGACATCGATGTTCCGCTGCTCGCTGTCGCCGCCGACATTGTAGGTCTCGCCCGGCCGGCCCTTCTGCAGCACCAGCGAGAGGGCCTCGGCATGGTCCTCGACATGCAGCCAGTCGCGCACGTTCTCGCCCTTGCCGTAGACCGGCAGCCGCTCGCCGCGCAGCGCGCGGATGACGATCAGCGGGATCAGCTTCTCGGGGAAATGATAGGGGCCGTAGTTGTTGGAGCAGTTGGTGGTCAGCACCGGCAGGCCGTGAGTGTGGTGCCAGGCGCGCACCAGATGGTCAGACCCGGCCTTGCTGGCGGAGTAAGGCGAGTTCGGCGCGTAGGCCGTCTGCTCGGTGAACTTGCCGGTCGCGCCGAGCGAGCCGAACACCTCGTCGGTCGAGATGTGCTGGAAGCGGAAGCGCTGGCGGGCCTCGGCGTCGAGCGTGCGCCACCAGGCCAGGGCGGCCTCGAGCATCGTCCAGGTGCCGACCACGTTGGTCTGGATGAAGGGCGCGGCGCCGTCGATCGAGCGATCGACATGGCTTTCGGCGGCGAGGTGCAGCACGGCGTCGGGCCGGACCTCGCGGAATATCGCATCGATCGCCGTCCGGTCGCAGATGTCGACCGGGAAATGGCGATGGCGGTTGCTGGTGCGCGCCTCGGCGAGCGATTCGAGGTTGCCGGCGTAGGTCAGCTTGTCGACGTTCGCCACCGACCAGTCGGTGGTGCGAATCACATGGCGCACGACGGCCGAGCCGATGAACCCCGCGCCGCCGGTGATCAGGAGTTTCATGTCTTCTTCCGGACCGCGGACCTCCAGGTCCGCTCATCTCATGATGCGGGCCTGGAGGCCCGCGGTCCAATGATCAGTGATGCAAAATCTGGCCGAGGAAGGTCTTGGTGCGCTCGTTCTTCGGATGGGCGAAGAACGCCTCGGGCTCGTTCTGCTCGACGATCTCGCCGCGGTCCATGAAGATCACGCGGTCGGCGACGGCGCGGGCGAAGCCCATCTCGTGGGTGACGCAGATCATCGTCATGCCCTCGCGCGCCAGCTCGATCATCACGTCGAGCACTTCCTTGACCATCTCGGGGTCGAGCGCCGAGGTCGGCTCGTCGAACAGCATGATCTTGGGCCGCATGCACAGCGCCCGCGCGATCGCCACGCGCTGCTGCTGGCCGCCCGAGAGCTGGCCGGGATACTTCAGCGCCTGCTCGGGAATGCGCACGCGCTTCAGGAGATTCATCGCCACCTCCTCGGCATCCTTTTTCGGCATCTTCTTCACCCAGATCGGCGCCAGGGTGAGGTTCTCGAGGATGGTGAGGTGCGGGAACAGGTTGAACGACTGGAACACCATGCCGACCTCGCGGCGGATGGCCTCGATGTTCTTGACGTCGTTGCTGAGCGTCACGCCGTCGACGACGATGTTGCCCTGTTGATGCTCCTCCAGCCGGTTGATGCAGCGGATCAGGGTCGACTTGCCCGACCCCGACGGCCCGCAGACGACGATCTTCTCGCCGAGCTTGACGTCGAGGTTGATGTCGGAGAGCACGTGGAACTGGCCGTACCACTTGTTCACGCCCTTGAGCGTGATCACCGACGGCGCGTGCGACAGGTCCTGCTTGGGTTGGGCAGCGGTAGCCATCAGCGGCGTGTCCCCTTGTTGAGCTCGATCTCGAGGTGCTTGGAGTAGCGCGACATCGAATAGCAGAAGCAGAAGTAGATGAAGGCGGCGAACAGGTAGACCTCGCCCGGGAAGCCCGCCCAGTTGGGATCGACCAGCGCCTGATTGGCGGTGTTGAGGAAGTCGAAGATGCCGATGATCAGCACCAGCGAGGTGTCCTTGAAGAAACCGATGAAGGTGTTGATCAGCGGCGGGATCACCACCCGCAGCGCCTGCGGCAGGATGATCAGCGTGGTCTTCTGGACGTAGTTGAGGCCCATCGCGTCGGCCGCCTCGAACTGGCCCTTGGGCAGCGACTGCAGGCCGCCGCGGATGATCTCGGCGATGTAGGCGCCGGCGAACAGGATCACCGCCACCTGGGCGCGCAGGAACTTGTCGATGGTCATGCCCGAGGGCAGGAACAGCGGCAGCATCACCGAGGCCATGATCAGCAGGCTGATCAGCGGCACGCCGCGGATCAGCTCGATGAAGCCGACGCACAGGCCCTTGATCAGCGGCAGGTTGGAACGCCGGCCGAGCGCCAGCAGGATACCGAACGGGAAGGCGAACACGAGGCCGTAGGTGGCGAGGATGAGCGTCACCGGGATACCGCCCCACAGGCCGGTCTCGACGTAGCTGAGCGGCGCGATCGCCAGACTCCAGGTCGGGATCACGCCGGTGATGCGGCCGATCAGGCCGAGGGCGCCGACCGCGGCCAGCGCACGCCAGCCGTTCAGCTCGCCCGGCGTGGCGATGGCACCGCGCAGGATCATGCCCAGCCCGCCCGCGGCCAGGGCCACGAACAGGATCAAGCCGAGCGAGATGTGGATCTGGCCGAACATCAGCAGGAAGGCGACGAAGCTGCCGACGCCCCAGATGGCGATCAGGCGCTTGTTCCACATCCGCCGGTCCGAGCTCAGGATCAGCATGGCCAGCATGGCGACGACGGCGAACAGCGGCCGCCAATGCTGCTCGTAGGGGAACGAGCCGAAGAAGATGTAGCGGTACTTCTCGCGGATCAGCGCCCAGCAGGCGCCGTGGCCGCGGCATTCGGCGCCGCTCTTGGCGTCGAAGGTGGCGGTGAACACCGCCCAGTGCAGGAAGCCTGAGAGGATCCAGCCGATCGCCACGATCAGCACGACCGTGGTGATGCCGTTGCCCCAGCTCGAGAACAGGTTCTTGCGGACCCAGCCGAGCGGGCCGGTGTCGTCGACCGGGGGAGCGAGCTGTGGGCGTTCGCCCGGGAGGACGTCTGCCATGTCAGCGCTCCCTCAAGGCGATGCGCTTGTTGTACCAGTTCATGAAGGCGGAGATCGACAGGCTGACCGACAGGTACGCCGCCATGATGATCAGGATGTTCTCGATCGCCTGGCCTGTCTGGTTGATGGTGACGTTCACCGAGGCAACCAGGTCGGGATAGCCGATGGCGATCGCCAGCGAGCTGTTCTTGGTGATGTTGAGATACTGGCTGGTCATCGGCGGCACGATGATGCGCAGCGCCTGTGGCAGCAGGACCAGGCGCATGACCTGGCCGCGCGACAGGCCGATCGCCATCGCCGCCTCGCTCTGGCCCTTGTGCAATGCCAGGATGCCCGAGCGGACGATCTCGGCGACGAAGGCAGAGGTGTAGAGCACCAGGCCGACCAGAAGCGCGGTGAATTCCGGCTGGATCACCATGCCGCCGTCGAAGTTGAAGCCCTTGAGCTCGGGCCAGCTCATGTGGTGCGGCGCGCCGCATGCCAGCCAGACCAGGATCGGCAGGCCGACGATCAGGCCGAGGCCGGCCTTGATGGTGGGGAACGGCAGGCCGGTCGCGTCCTGGCGCTTCTTGGCCCAGCGCGCGACGAAGACCGTGGCGACGATGCCGACCAGGAAGGCTATACCCATCCATTCATAGGCCGGATCGGCGAGCGGCACCGGGAAGTAGAGACCTCGATTGCTGAGGAAGAAGGAATTGAGGACGTTGATCGCCTGTCGCGGCCCGGGGAAGGCCTCGCTGATCAGCTTGTAGATCAGGAACAGCCACAGCAGCAGCGGCACGTTCCGGAACATCTCGACGTAGGCTTCGCAGATCTTGGCGAGCAGCCAGTTGGGCGACAGCCGGCCGACGCCGATCATGGTGCCGAGGACGGTCGCCATGAAGATGCCGAGCACCGCGACCTTCAGCGTGTTGAGCAGGCCGACGAAGATCGCGCGCGCATAGGTGCTGGCCGGCGAGTACTGGATCATGGTGTCGCCGATCTCGAAGCCCGCCTCGCGCTCGAGATAGTGGAAGCCCGAGGCGATCTTCTGGCGCTGCAGGTTCTCGATGGTGTTGCTCACCAGGAACCAGGCGAGCAGACCGACCAGCGCCACGACGACGATCTGGAACACCCAGCCGCGGATGACCGGGTCGTTCCACGGCGGGACTTTGGCTTTGGTTTGGGAGCCGAGGGCCTCGACTGCCATGCTTTATTCCCCCTGCGAGCTCAGCGGATCGGCGGTGCGTACTGCAGACCGCCCTGCGTCCAGAGCTTGTTCACGCCACGGTCGATCTTGAGCAGCGAGCCCGAGCCGACATGGCGGTCGAAGCTCTCGCCGTAGTTACCGACCTGCTTGACGATGGTGTAGACCCACTTCTCGTCGACGCCCAGTGCCTTGCCCATGCCCGGGGTGACGCCGAGGATGCGCTTGATGGTCGGATTCTCGCTTTTCAGCATCTCGTCGACGTTCTTGGAAGTGATGCCGTACTCCTCGGCCTCCAGCATCGCGTACTGCGTCCAGCGGATGATGTCGGTGAGCTGGTTGTCGCCATGGCGCACCATCGGGCCGAGCGGCTCCTTGGAAATGATCTCCGGCAGGATCATGAAGTCGTCGGGCGTGAGCGGCGCCGGCGTGTTGGCGACGCGCGTCGCCGCCAGGCTCGATACGTCGGTGGTATAGACGTCGCAGCGGCCGGAGTAGAACGCCGCGCGGATCTCGTCGACCTTCTCGATGACCACCGGCTTGAAGGTCATCTTGTTGGCGCGGAAGTAGTCGGCGAGGTTGAGCTCGGTAGTGGTGCCGGGCGCGACGCAGACGGTCGCTCCGTTCAGCTCCTTGGCGCTCTTCAGCCCGAGTTTCTTGGGCACCATGAAGCCCTGGCCGTCATAGTAGGTGATGGCCGTGAAGTCGAGGCCGAGCGCGGTGTCGCGCTGCAGCGTCACCGTGGTGTTGTTCGACAGCAGGTCAACCTCGCCCGACTGCAGCGCGGTGAAGCGCTGCTGCGAGGTGAGCGGCACGTACTTGACCTTCTCCGAATCGCCGAAGATCGCCGCCGAGACGGCGCGGCAGACATCGACGTCGAGGCCGATCCACTTGCCCTGGCTGTCGGCCGCGGCGAAGCCGGCGATGCCGGTCGGCACGCCGCAGATCACCGCGCCGCGCGCCTTGATGGCATCGAGATCCTTGCCGGCGAGCGCGCTGCCCGAGGCGACGAGGGCGGCGGCTCCGATGGCCGCCGCGAAGAGGCGGCGTTTCATCAGCGGATCGGCGGGGCGTATTGCAGGCCGCCCTGCGTCCACAGCTTGTTCAGGCCACGCTCGATCTTGAGCACCGAGCCCATGCCGACATTGCGCTCGAAGCTCTCGCCGTAGTTACCGACCTGCTTGACGATGGTGTAGACCCACTTCTCGTCGACGCCCAGCGCCTTGCCCATGCCCGGGGTCACGCCGAGGATGCGCTTGATGGTCGGATTCTCGCTCTTCAGCATCTCGTCGACGTTCTTGGAGTTGATGCCGTACTCCTCGGCCTCGACCATCGCGTACTGGGTCCAGCGCACGATGTCGGCGAACTGGTTGTCGCCGTGCCGCACCGCCGGCGCCAGCGGCTCCTTGGAGATGATCTCCGGCAGCACGATGAAGTCCTCGGGCTTGAGCGGCGGTGGCGGGTTGGCGGCGCGCGTCGCATAGAGGCTCGACGAATCGTTGGTGTAGACGTCGCAGCGACCGGAGAAGAAGGCGGCGCGGACCTCGTCGACCTTCTCGATCACCACCGGCTTGAAGGTCATCTTCTGGGCGCGGAAGTAGTCGGCGAGGTTGAGCTCGGTGGTGGTGCCGGGGGCGACGCAGACCGTGGCGCCGTTCAGCTCCTTGGCGCTCTTCACGCCGAGCTTCTTGGGCACCAGGAAGCCCTGGCCGTCGTAGTAGGTCACCGCCGTGAAATCGAGGCCGAGCGCGGTGTCGCGCGTCAGCGTCTGGGTGGTGTTGTTCGACAGGATGTCGACCTCGCCCGACTGCAGCGCGGTGAAGCGCTGCTGCGAGCTGAGCGGCACGTACTTGACCTTCTCGGAGTCGCCGAAGATCGCCGCCGAGACGGCGCGGCAGACGTCGACATCGAGGCCGACCCACTTGCCGGTGCTGTCGGCCATCATGAAGCCCGCGGTGCCCTGGCCGACACCGCAGACCAGGCTGCCGCGCGCCTTGATGGCGTCGAGGTCCTTGCCGGCCCAGGCGCTGCCCGAGGCCAGCATCGTGGCCACCGCGGCCGCGGCTGTCAGAGTGAAATTACGCATTACGTTCTCCCATTGATGCCCTGTAGAACCCGGGCGCAGAGTCTCGCCTTCCCGGCCCCGTCAGGCAACAGTCGAAATGAAATGAATCGCGCGCGGCTCAGTTGTGGCCGGCGAACGGGTTCTGGCTCCACGGCTCGCTGCGGCGCGTCGAGCGCTGCTGCTCGCTCGCCGTGCGCACGTCCTGCTGCCACTTGCGATAGGCCACCAGCGACTGGCCGCCCAGCTCGTCGTGGCCGCCATTGCCCGAGATGTAGGGCTGCGGATCGACGAAGCGGCCGCCGACGATCACCGAGAAGTGCAGGTGCGGGCCGGTCGAGCGGCCGGTCGAGCCAACATAGCCGATGACGTCGCCCTTCTTGACCTTGCTGCCGACCGCCAGGCTGGTCTCGAAGCGGGACATGTGGGCGTACAGGGTCTCGAAACTGTCGGCATGGGTGATCTTCACCGTGCGGCCGTACTGGTAGTACCAGTTCTGGTGATTGATCACGCCATCGGCGGCCGCGAGGATCGGTTCGCCGACCTTGCCTTCGTAGTCGATACCGTCATGGAAGCCGCCGCCGCTCGAGCGGCCGTAATAGCGGCGGTTGCCGAACGGCGAGGAGATGCGCGAATCGGGCTTGGGATCGGTCAGGACGTTGCCGCCCAACCGCTTGCCGGTCTCGTCGAACCAGCCCTCCGGCTGGTCGAGCGGCGTGAACCACCAGTAGGACTTCTTGCTCTTGCCCTCGCCGATGCTGGCGTAGAGCAGGCGACTCGAGCCGTCGGCGGTGCGGCCTTCCAGCATCTCGACCTTGGGCGCGCCGGCCGCGAAGCCGGCGAAGGCGTCGCTGAGCGGCTTGAGCGCGCCGGCATTGGCGCCGCCCGGCAGGAAGCCCGCGGCGGCCGTCTTGGCGCTCACGAGCTTGACCGAGCCGGTGACGAGGGTGCGCGCCCCGGCGTCCGGCAGGGTAACCGTGCTGGGGGTCGGGGCATCCTCGGTCTTGCCGGCGGCGGCGGCCGGAGCCTCGGCGGTGGCGCCACTGTTGTGCTGCTTCAGCCACTGCTCGTTGAGCTTGTCGGCCTGGTTGTCGGTGGGCGAGGCGGCCTCTTTGGGCGGCAGCTTGAGATGGCCCTTGGCGGGCGCCTTGACCTGGGCGAAGGCAGGAACGACAGCGGGTGCGGACAGGAAACCGAAGAGGGAAACGGCGGCGACGGCCACAAAGGCGCAAACCTGCCGCGACCGGTCGGCGCGCTCAGCACGCGTCGTCGTGTACGCCATCAGCCTCTCCCGCCTAAGTCTTCAACACCTGAGGCTGACAGCGAATTTCCGACCTCCCGTCGGAGCCCGCCGCAATTGCCCCCGTTGCGGCCGATAGTGGACACGAGTTTTTCTCAAGTCCAACAAAAAGTGGCAAAAATGCAACACCTGTGCATGTAGTTGAAAACGCTGGAGAATCGCCGAATTATCATAGTTGGCGGCGTTTCCGGTCGTGGAAAACCCCACCGGGCAGAGTGTCGCTGCGGGCCGAATTCCGCAGGATCGGGTAGCGGGCCAGCAGCCCGGCGGCCTCGGCCATCTCCTCGACGTCGTTGAACATCGGCACCCCGGCTCGCTCCATGGTGGCGAACCAGTCGGCTTTGCCGGGCAGGGTGCCCATCATCGAATGCATCACCGGCAGCCGGGCCGCGCCGGCGAGCTCGGCCAGCCGGGCGATCACCGGACCCGCATCCACCATGAACGGCACGACATGGATCATCAGCACCATGTCGTAGGCCGACGCGGCGTGGGTCATGGCGGCCTCGAAGGCGAGGCCAAAGCGGTCGTCGCGGGCGTCGGCCAGCAGGTCGATCGGGTTGGCGGCCGAGGCCTCGGGCGGCAGCCGCTGGCGCAGCACGTCGGCCATCGGCTGGGGCAAGGCTCCCATCTCCAGCCCCTCGAGCGCCGCCCGGTCGGCGCAGATCACGCCGGGGCCGCCCGAGTTGGACAGGATCAGCGCCCGCTTGCCCAGTCCCTGCGGGAAGCGCCCGAACGCCTTGGCCGCGATCAGCAGCCGCCGCAGGCTCTCGACGCGGACGATGCCGCACGAGGTGCAGAAGGCATCGATCGCCGCATCGTCGTTGGCGATCGCGCCGGTGTGGGCCGCCGCCGCCAAGCCGCCAACGACAGTGCTTCCACCGAACAACGCGATCACCGGTTTGATCGCCGCGACCTCGCGCGCCAGGGTGCGGAAGCGCTCGTGATCCTCGATCGATTCGACATAGAGCAACGCCGCGCCGATCTCCGGCCGCGCGCCGAGCCAGGCGAGATAGTCCTCGACGCCGAGATGCACCGCGTTGCCGACCGACACCACCGAGGTCAGCGGCAGCCCGCGCGCATTGGCCTTGTCGATGAACTCCTCGGCGAGCGCCCCTGACTGCGAGATGAAGGCGAGCCCGTTCGCCGCGGCGCCCGGCGGCAGGTCGCGCAGGAAGGTGGCCGCGAAGCGCCAGGCCGGGTCGAGATGCACGATGCCGGCGCAGTTCGGCCCGGCGACGGTGAGGCCGCGCTCGGCCGCGAGCTTCAGCAGCGCCTCGTTGCGCGCTACGCCTGCAGGGCCCGCCTCGGCGAAGCCGCCGGGCAGGATCAGCAGGTTTCTGATGCCGCGGCCGGCGCACTCGGCAGCAGCCTCGAGGATGGCGTCCGGCCGGATCACGATCACTGCCAGATCCACCGGCGGGTCGATGGCGCCGATGGCGGTCACCGACTCGTAACCGAATATCGTGCCGCCTTTGGGATTGACCGGGACGACCCGTCCGCCGTACGCCGCCCGTTGCAGCATCTGCATGATCGCGCCGCCGGAGGAGGTGGCGCGCTCGCCCGCGCCGATGACGGCGATGCTGCGCGGCGCGAAGAAGGGCGAGAGGTCGCGAGGGCTCATGGCTATTTGTTTGCAGCACAAACAATGCGGGAGGACAAGATGACCGATCCGATCGAGCTCCTGGTCCAGGGCCGCGCCCACGAGCTGGGACCGGGCTTCGCGGTGCGCCGCGTGCTGCCGAGCGTCAAGCGGCGCATGGTCGGGCCGTTCATCTTCCTCGATCATTTCGGGCCGATGACGATCCCGCCGGGCGGCGACGGCATGGAGGTGCGGCCGCATCCGCATATCGGGCTCGCCACCGTCACCTACCTGTTCGAGGGCGGCATCTTCCATCGCGACAGCCTGGGCTACGCCCAGGCGATCCGGCCGGGCGACGTCAACTGGATGACGGCGGGAAGCGGCATCGCCCACAGCGAGCGCACCGAGCCGGAGATGAAGCGCACCGGCTTCACCATGCACGGCGTCCAGACCTGGGTGGCGCTGCCGCACAGCCACGAGGAGACGGCGCCGGTCTTCCAGCACGTGGCCAAGGCCGACCTGCCGGCGTGGCGCGAGGGCGGCACGGCGCTGCGCCTGATCGTCGGCAGCTACGCCGGCCGCAAGGCGCCGACCACGCATTTCTCGCCGATCTTCTACGTCGCGGCCGAGATGCCGGCGGCGGCCAGGATCACGGTCGCGCCGGAGCACGCGGAGCGCGGCGTCTATGTCAGCCACGGCAACGTCATGATCGGCGACCGCCAGCTCGCCGTCGGCGACCTCGCCGTGCTGGCGGCCGGCGTGCCGGTCGACGTGCTGGCGGGCGCCGACGGCGCCAAGCTGATGCTGCTGGGCGGGGCGGCGATGGATGGGCCGCGCCACATCTGGTGGAACTTCGTGTCCTCCTCGAAGGAGCGCATCGAGCAGGCCAAGGCCGACTGGAAGGAAGGCCGCTTCGCCAAGGTGCCGGGCGATCCGGAGTTCATCCCGCTGCCCGATCGCTGAGCGTCCTGCGAGTCCCGCGGACTTCCCACCGACTTCCCACCAATCTGTGGATAAGTCCGCTCAGGACGGGCAGATGTAGCCGGTGCCGCTGGGATTCTTGAAGCAGCCGACGGCCTGCGGCATGACCTGCTTGGGCAGCCACAGGATCACGCTGGGCGCGAAGATGGCGAACACGATGGTCGTCAGGAACACGACGTAGATCGGCAGCGCCGCCTTCAGGGCTTTCGAGAAGGGCACGCCGACGAATTTCGAGGCCATCAGCAGCACCAGCCCGTAGGGCGGGGTGATCAGGCCGAAGGCCAGGGTCAGGATCAGCACCACGCCCATGTGCACCGGGTTGATGCTGCCGGCCTCGGTCAGCGCGTTCACCAGCGGCATGAAGATGATGATGGTGGGGACCGGCTCGATGAAGTCGCCGACGATGGTGAACAGCAGCACCAGCAGCAGCATGATCAGGTGCGGGTCGCTGCCGGCGAGGTCGGTGATGAAGTCCGAGATCACGATGGCGCCGCGCAGGTAGGCCAGCATCCAGCCGAACGCCGTCGCCGCCGCGATGGTGATCAGCGGCAGCGAGTAGATCAGGCCGGCATAGCAGAAGTCGCGCGGCAGGTTGCGGATGTGCCGGGGATTGAGCATCGGGATCACCACCAGGATGATCCACGACACCGCCACCACGCCGGCCTCGGTCGGCGTGAACCAGCCGGTCAGGATGCCGCCCAGCAGGATCACCGGGATCATCAGCGGCAGCGCGGCTTCCTTGGTCGCCTGGCCGACCTGGCCGAAGCTCGAGCGCGGCCGGCGGATGCCCACCGGGCCGAAGAAATAGCAGTAGATCATCAGCCCGATGCCGATCATGAAGCCGGGCAGGAAGCCCGCCATGAACAGGCCGGCGATCGAGACGTTGCCGACCGCGCCGTAGACCACGGCGGTGATCGAGGGCGGCACCAGGGCGGCGATGGTCGAGGCCGAGGCGATGATGGCGGCGACGAACGGCGGGTCGTAGCCCTCCCTCTTCATCGACACGCAGAGCGTGCGGCTCATCACCGCCACGTCGGCGGTGGTCGAGCCCGACATCTCGGAGAAGAACATGCTGAACACGGCGACGACCTGGCTGAGGCCGCCCTTGAGATGGCCGACCAGCGACAGCGACAGGTTGATCACCCGCTGCACCACGTTGGCCGAGCTCATCAGCTCGCCGACCAGCAGGAAGAACGGGATGGCGAGCAGCGCTTCCGAATCGACACCGTCGAACATCTTCTGCACCAGCGCCGCGTAGGTGACGTCGGTGAAGGCCGAGCCGATGATCACGCCAGCGGTCAGCGAGAACGCCACCGGCACGCCGAGATAGCCGAAGAACAGGAACAGGAAGGTCATGAGGCCGAGAACCAACGCGGGGCTCATGGCGCACCGGCTCCTTCCTCGGGCATTGCGTCCTCGGGCGGTGTCTCGAAGCCGTTCCTGAGACCGTTGACCAGCTGCTCGAAGGCGAACAGCGCGATCAGGGCGCCGGAGATCGGGATCGCGGCATAGAGCGAGGCGATCGGCGTCATCGACGGCATGCGGAAGCTCGCGAAGCCGCGCAGGAAGTTCTCGTAGCCGAACCAGGCGAGGAACAGCCCGACGCCGATCACCACCAGGCGGATCGCCGCCTCGATGATCGTGCGCGGCCGGCCGGTCATCGATTCGCCGACCGCCGCCAGGTAGAGGTGGTCGTTGCGCCGCGTCGCCACCGCGGCGCCGATGAAGATGCCGTAGACGAAGAAGGTCGAGGTGACCTCCTGCAGCCACAGCCACGGCCGGCCGATCTCGCGGGTGACGATGTCGCACACCACCGACAGGCTGAAGCCGAACAACGTGACGCCGCACAGCGTCATCAGCACGGCTTCGAGCCCGTCGAGGGCGCGCCACTTCAACTGGCGCTGCCGGAGGAGCACCAGCGAGCGGTCGTCGGCCACTCTACTTAACCGCGGCGATCAGCTGCTGGATCTTGGCGGCGTGGGGACCGAGATCCTTGGCCATCTTCTCCAGATAGGGCGCGGCGATCTTGGTGAAGCCCGACTTGTCGATGTTGTCGACGATCTTTACGCCCATGCCCTTGAGCTTGGTTGCCGACTGGCGCTCGAGATCGAGCGCCTTGCCCGGCTCGACCTTGCCGACCTCGTCGGCCGCAGCCTGTACCCAGCCCTTCTGCTCGGCCGTCAGGCTCGACCACAGCTTGTCGCTGATCCACAGCAGGTTGTTGTTGGCCTCGTGCTCGGTCATCGACATCACCGGCGCCACTTCATAGTGCTTGTTGACCAGGAAGACATTGACGCCGTTCTCGGCGGCGTCGACCACGCCGGTCTGCAGCGAGGTGTAGACGTTGCCGAACGGCATGTGGACGATCTGCGCGCCGTAGGCCGGGAACATGGTGTCCTCGGTCGGCGTCGCCTGGACGCGCACCTTCATGCCCTTGATGTCGTCGAGCTTCTTGATCTCCTTCTTGGCGTAGATGTTGCGGAATCCGAGCGTCAGCAGCGACAGCACGTGCGCGCCCTGCACCGTCTCGTCGATCATGGTGCGCACCGCCCTCACCACCTCGGGATCGGCGATCGCCTTCTTGAGATGGGCCTCGTCGCGGAACAGGAAGTGCAGCGACATCACGCCGGCCTGCGGCGACAGCGTTGCGGCATTGGCCGAGGCGCTGAAGCAGAATTCGATGTCGCCGGCCTTCACCAGCTGCAGCACCTGCGGCTCCTGGCCGAGCTGGGCGCCGGGGTACTGGTCGATCAGCATGGTGCCCTTGCTCAGCTCATTGAGCTTGTCGGCGAAGATCTTGCCGCCGACGCCGTAGCCGGTGCCGACCGGCTGGTCGTAGGCGAGCTTGTAGTGCTTGGCCTGGGCGAACGCATCGCCCGTGAAGGCGAGGCCGGCCAGCAACGCGATACCGGCGGCTATCCGATTGAAACCCTTCATCGCGTCTCCCCTCGCAAATCGTTGTTTGCAGAAGGGTCGCATTTCAAAAGTTGTCGGACAACCTTTTCGGCTTCATATGATCTGCGATGCCGGTCGTGCCCGGCGGCTACTTCTTCTCGATGTTCCAGAACACCGTGACCGGCGAGGCGACGTTGCCGACGATGTTGGTGCGCCGCGCCGTCGGCTGGACGAACTGGCCGAGCGGCACCGTGATGCCGAGGTCGAGCACGCGCTTCTGGACCTGCTCGGCGAGCGCGAACTGCTTCTTGGGATCGTTCTCTTTGGCGAACGCCATGCGCAGCTTCTCGATCTCCTCGTCGAGCGGCCAGCCGAACTGGGCGCGGTCGCCGGTCGCCTCGGTGTAGTGGTTGACGATCGGGTCGGAGAGCAGGACGGTCGCCGCCGCGGTCATCGAGATGTTCCAGCCGCCCTTGTTGACCGGGTCCTTCTTGGCGCGGCGCGAGACCTGGGTCTGCCAGTCCATCGACTGCACGTCGACCTTGAAGCCGCCTTTCTCGAGCAGGCTCTTGGCGACCGGCGCGAGATTGACGTGCGTGTTGATGTCGGTGGTCTGCAGCACGACGATCGGCTTGCCGTCGTAGCCCGCCTCGGCGAGGAGCTTCCTCGATACCTCGAAGTTCGATTGCAGGAGGCCCTCGGCGCCGGCGGCCGTCTCGAACGTCGCGCCGCAGCCGAACATCGCGCGGCATTCCTTGAAGTAGCGCGGATCGCCGATATTGGCCTTGAGGAAGTCGGGCTGGTTCAGCGCATATTCGGCGGCGCGGCGGACCTTGAGGTTGTCGAACGGCGGCTGCTTCCAGTTGAAGCGCAGGACATAGGTGCTGCCGAGGTGATCGGGCACCTGGATCACGACGTTCTTGTCCTTCTCCAGCACCGGCAGCAGGTCGTGCGCCGGCGTCTCGATCATATCGACCTCGCCCGACAGCAGCGCGTTGATCGCGGTCTGGCCGTCGGGGATCGAGATCCATTCGACGCGGTCGAGCTTGGCGACCTTGCCGCCGGCCAGGCTCGACGGCGGCTCCTTGCGGGGCACGTAGTCGGGATTGCGGACATAGACGACCTTCTCGCCGGGTTTCCATTCGTCCTTCTTGAAGATGAACGGACCCGAGCCGGTGGTGTCGGAAATCTGCTGGCTGATCGGCGTCTCGGCGACCCGCTTAGGCATGACGAACAGCGGCACCGAGGCCGACTTGGCGAGCGTCTTCAGCACCAGGCCGAACGGCTCGCTGAGCACGATCTGGAAGGTCTTGTCGTCGACCGCCTTCATCTCCTTCGTCACCTTGGCGAGCAGGCCGCCCTGCACGTCCTTGTCGGTGAAGCGCTTGATCGAGGGGAGGACGTCGGCTGACGTGGCCGGCGTGCCGTCGGTCCATTTCAGGCCGTCGCGCAGCTTGAAGGTCCAGGTGAGCTTGTTGTCGCTCACCGTCCAGCTCTCGACCATCTGCGGCTGCGGCTCGAGCTTGGCGTCCAGCGCGAACAGCGTGTCGTAGATCAGGTAGCCGTGGTTGCGCACGATGTAGGCGGTGGTCCAGATCGGATCGAGGATCTTGAGATCCGAGTGCATCACGACCCTGAGCGTCTTGGGCTGCGCCAGCGCGGACCCCGCCAGCATCGAAACGCAAAAGGCAAGCAGCAGACGGCGCAGCATGGACGGACTCCCTCACCGATTCATCGTTACTGCAAGTGAAGGGCGTGAGCGCCGGCCGGTCAAGCTCTCATGCGGACCGCCGGCCTCCAGGCCCGCTCATGAATCTGATGCGGACCGGGAGGTCCGCGGTCCGGAAGACCCTTGACTCAAACGCGCTCGGGCGGCGTCCAGGCGGTCTCCTCGTCGAGCGGGTAGACCGGGCGCGGCAGCTTGGTCCAGGTGAAGTTGGCCAGCACCGGCGAGGTCAGGCCGGGGCAGTCGACCTCGTAGATCTGGTCGGGCTTGAAGAACTCGTCGAAGCCGCCGCGGAAATGGCCGCGGCTTTTCACCACCACGACCCGCGCCTGGGCGATGTCGAGGCCGAAGCTCTCGAACTGGCGCGGGTCCATGCACTGGCAGCGGTGGGTGATCACCACGATCTGGATGCCATCGAGGTCGAGCACCGCCGACGGCCCCATGTCGGCGGCGACGTTGCGCAGCACGCCGCGGCGGCCGACGAACTTGCCGTCGGTGAGCTTCACGACCTTGGCGTTCTCGCAATCGAAGGGCAGGGAGAACTCGTGCGTCTCCTTTGTGTTGAACGAGGCGGTGAAGATCGCACCTTCGCCCAGCGCGTGCGCCTGGGCGGCGAGGGCGGCGTCGTTGAACACGCCGAAGATCACGCCCTTGGCGCTGGCGCTCTTCAGCGCACGCAGCAGGTAGGTGGTGTTGCCGCGCGCCCCGCCGCCGGGATTGTCGGCGACGTCGGCCACGATGATCGGCTTGCGGCGGCGGTCGCGCCCGACCGAGGCGGCGAGCTGCACGGCGTCGGACATCGCCATCATGCCGCGCTTGAAGCGTTCCTTCATGCCCCAGGCGCGCTTCGCCAGCTCAAGCGACAGCGCCGCTGCCGCCTCGCGCTTGCCGTTGCGCGCGGTGACCACGGCGGCGAGGCCGTTCTTGGGCGAATCGGCGTAGGCGAAGCCCGCCATCACCGAGACGTTCATGATGTCGCCGCCGACCCTGGTCTGGCCGTACTTGATCAGGTCGGCATAGGGGCCGCGCGCGGTCAGCAGCGCGATCGGCGGCGAGACGATCGGCACCTTGACCATGGTGACGGCGGTCTCGGTGCCGGCCAGGCACTCGCGTAGGTGCTTGGCGGCCTCGACGCCGCGCTCGTAGATGTCGTTGTGGGGGTTCTCGAGGTAGCCGACGAACACCGAGAGAGTGTCGGTCATGCGCCGCGAGACGTTGGCGTGCAGGTCGAACACGGCGACCACCGGCACGTCGGGGCCGACGACCTTGCGGACCATCTCCAGCAGGTCGCCGTCGGGATCGTCGGTGCCCTCGGCGAGCGCCGCGCCGTGGCAGGAGACGAACACGCCGTCGACCGGCAGCACGGACCTGAGCCCGGCCTCGATCTCGGCGAGGAACTCCTTGAAGAAAGTCTCCTCGACCGGGCCGCCGGGCTGGGCCTGCGAGACGCGCAGCGGCACCGGCGTCCACGGACCGCCCTTGTCCATCTCGGCGAAGAAGCCCGGCAGGTCGGGCAGGGTGATAGAGGCCTCGGCGCGGCCTTCGGTGACGATGCGGTTGCCGCGGATGTCGACGTCGGTCTCGAAATCTTCCTTGGTGCTGACCGGCGAAAAGCGATTGCACTCGATGGCGAATCCCAGCACGGCGATTCGCGGGTTGTCCTTGGACAACGTCTCCTCCTTAGCGGTGGAGCGAGAGGAAGGTCTCCACCAAGCGATTGAACGTAGCGGCCTGCTCGAAGTATGGCGAGTGTCCACTGTCGGCGATCACTCGTGCGTCGGCGCAGGGCAGCTTTGCGGCGATGGCCTCGGCGAGGAACGCAGGAAAAACAACGTCTTGGCCGCCCGCAATCAGCAGCGTCGGCACGCGGAAATCCTTCAGCCCGTCGAGGGTGCGGACCGCTGTGCGACGCAAGCCTGTGCGCACTTTCTCCTTGTCGAGCGCGCCCGCCATCTCGTCGACGCTCTTGTAAAGAAGATGCAACGCGGGCGTTCGCGCCGCCGCGGCGAGGCCGACGGCGGGATGGACGCCCTGGGCGAGGCCCGCGGCGACCTTCGCCTCAGCATCCTCGAGCCAGGCGTCGTACGTCGCGCCGCCCGACGGATCGGCGCCGCGGCGGTCGATGGTGCCGGAGGTCGAGCTCAGCACCAGCGCCGTCACCTTGCCCGGATTCGCGATCGCGTATTCGAGCACCGTCCAGCCGCCCATCGACTGGCCGACGAGCGCCACGTCGGCGAAGCCGAGATGATCGACCAGCGCGGCGAGGTCGCCGGCATAGTCGGCGGGATCGGGCCCTTCGGCGATCCGATCCGACGGCGCGAAGCCGCGATGGGCGAAGGCGACGCAGGTGTAGTGCGGTGCGAAGTGCGCGACCTGCTGCCACCAGCTCATCTGGTTGCCGCCCAGCCCGTGGGCGAACAGCAGCGCCGGCCCGCTGCCCGTCACTTCGTAGTGGAGCTTGCCGAACGGCCGTTCGAGCTTGCCGGCGCTGCGCTTCATCGAGTCCCCTTCTAGAAGAGGACCAGCCTAGAGCCCGCGACGCCGAGCGGCCAGCGTCCGGCCGCGAACAATCTGAACTTGCTTTCGAACAGCGACGCCGTCTCGCCGGCGATGCGCGCTACCGCGAGCTGGTACACCGCCTGCGCCGCCGCGCCCGCTGCGACATGGATCGAGGCCGGGGCCGCGCCGCCCATGCGCGCCGCGGCGGTCGCGGCCCTGCCGTGCACGAGGTCGCCGGCTTCGGTCGTGAGCTCGGTGAGCGCCGTCCACAGCGCGCGCTCCGGAACCTTTGCCTCGGCGCGCGCCAGCAGCGCCTTGCGCAGCGCTTCCTCGCGATCCCACCACGCGAGCGAGGCCGGCGCCTTCAGGAACGCCTCGGCCTCGGGCCACGACGTCACGAGCGTGACGTCATCAACGTTGGCATAGGCGAGGGCATCGGTGCGATCGCCGTCAGTCAGCGGCTCGCCCAGCGCGGCGAACCACGAAGCCGCGCTGATTTCGGCGCGCAGCGCGCGGGTCGAAGAACCAATATCACCCAAACTCGGTGTCATCCCGAGCACAGCGAGGGATCTATGCTCATGGCCTTCTAGATCCCTCGCTGTGCTCGGGATGACACCGGATGGGATCAGGCGCTTGCTGCGCGGATCACGCCGCCTGCCGGACCTCGGGCAGGGTGAGGCCGTACTTGGCGGCGACCTCGGTGGCGCGCTGGACGAAGTCCTCGCGCATCTCGTCGTTGGTGCGCTGCTTGATCTTCCACTTGCGGAAGATCTCGTTGTTCTTCGACTTCGAGCTGCCGAAGAACTTCGGCAGGTACGGCCAGTACCCGTTCACCGCCGCCTGCAGGCGCGCCCTGCCCTCGGGCGTCTTGATCAGCTCGGCCGAGAAGTCCTCGCCGAACTGCGCATGGAAGCGCTCCTCCGGCATGGTCGCGCGCGCGAGGTTGCGCAGCGGATGGAAGGTGCAGTGCAGGAGATCCTCGACCTGCAGGATCTCGGCGAGGTCGGCCAGCAGCTTGATGGCGACGAATTCCTCCCAGGTCTTGAGCGGGAACTCGAAGATCGACAGCGGCTTCTTGCCGGTGCCGGGGACCATGCGCTCCTCGGGGATGCCCATCTGGGTGCCGAGCTGCCGGAAGCGCACGTGATGGCCGTACTCCTCCATCGCCACGCGGCAGGTCAGCCACTTGGCGTAGGGCGTCGGGGCGTAGGCGATGGCCGGCTCGTCGAATACCTGCGCGCCGTAGAGTTCGTTGATGGCGTGGCTGATCACCAGCTTGCCAACGGCCTCGCGATATTCCGCGGGCGCGTTCTTCAGCTCTTCGACGGTCTTGACGACGAGGTCGGTCATCACGGGCTCCACTAGACGAGGGGTTCGGTGTTGAAGGCTTCGAGATCGGTGGTCATGTCCGTGAACTTTCCGCCGAGCCTGGCGATGAGGTCGGCGGCGAGCGCCTCCGGCTTCTCGACCTCGAGCCTGGCCACCGGCCTGGGCTGGCCGAACAGGAAGACCTCGCGGCCGCGCACGCCGAGGAGTTGGCCGGTGATGCCCTTGGCGGCCGGCGTGCACAGCGCGGTCACCAGGTTGGCGACGTGGTTGGCGCCGATCTTGAGCGCGCGCTCCTTGTAGGTCTTCTGCGCCTCGTTGGCCGGCTGGATGATGTCGGTGACGCGGGTGCGCGCGAACGGCGCCACGGCGTTGACGGTGATCTGCGCGCGAGCCAAGTCCATTGCCGCCACGCGGGTCAGGCCGAACAGGCCGGCCTTGGCGCTGGCATAGGCCGACTGGCCGAGATTGCCGTAGAGGCCCGCCGACGAGACGATGTTGACGATGCGGCCCCAGTCGTAGGCAGCGCCGCCGCGGCCCGATTTGCCCTGGTCGCGCATGACGCCGGAGGCGGCGTTGATCAGGTAGAACGGCGCCGAGAGGTTGTTACGGATCACCGCGTCCCAGTCGCGCGGATCGGCGCGGAAGACGAAGGCGTCGCGCAGGATGGCGGCGTTGTTCACGACGATGTCGATGCCGCCGAAGTTCTTGACCGCGATCTCGACCAGTTGCTTCGCGACACCCGGCGAGGCGACCGATTCGGTGAAGGCGATCGCCTTCCTGCCAATTCCCTCCGCGACCTCGCGCGCCGGCGCGGGATCGGCGCCGTCGCCGCCGATCGAGGCGCCGACATCGGCCACGATCACGTTGGCGCCCGCGGCCGCCAGAGACTCGGCAATGGCCCGGCCGATGCCGCGGCCGGCGCCGGTGACGATGGCTGAACGTCCGTCGAGAAGTCCCGTCATAGTTCCGCTCCCGTTTTCTTGCCCGCCTGGGCCATCTCGGCTGCCGTGTAGAAGGCATCGGCATGGATGTCGATCCGGCGCATGCCGCGCTGCTCGAACAATTTCGTGGCCGCCTCGACCATCACCGGCGGGCCGGCGAGGTAGGCCTTGCAGCCGTCGAGCTCGTCGAAGTCCTTCGCGACCGCCTCGTGCACCAGGCCAGTCCGATAGGGGCCGCTGCGATGGGAGCCGTTGCTCGCCTCACTCAGCACCGGCGTGAAGTGCAGGGTGCCGTGCTTTGCCGCCAGCGCCGCGAAATGGTCGTGCAGATAGAGGTCGCGCTCGGTGCGGACGCCGAAATAAAGGTGGATGTGCTGCGGCAGCTTCTGCGCCAGCGCGCGCTCGACGATCGACTTGATCGGGGCCAGGCCCGAGCCGCCGGCGACGGCGATGATCGGCCCGCGATGGCTCTCGCGCAGGTAGGAGGGGCCGAACGGGCCTTCGACCCGCACGCTGTCGCCAAGCTTGAGGGTCTCCGCGACATAGGCGCTGACCGTACCACCGACCGAACGCCTGACATGGAATTCGAGGATGGGATCGCCCGGCACGTTGGCCATCGAATAATCGCGCGGCACGCAGCCCGCGAAGGTCACCGAGGCGAACTGGCCGGCCGAGAAATCGAACGGCCCGCCCGAGTCGATCGCCAGCCGCACCCGCTTGATGTCGTGCGTGGCGTCGTCGAGGCCGACCACCCTGCAGGCAAGGATGCGACGCGGATGGACGATCAGGTCGTCCTCCTCCAGCCAGGCGACCTCGCAGTCCTCCCACGGCACGGCGCGACAGGCGAGGATCAGGCCGCGCGCCTTCTCCTCGTCCGAGAGGGCGAATTCCGAATAGCCCTCCATCGTCACCTCGCCGCTCACGAGGTGGGACTTGCAGGCGCCGCAGTTGCCCGACTGGCAGCCGAACGGATAGTCGACGCCCTGGTCGAGCGCCGACCACAGGATGGTGGCGCCGGTCTCGACCTCGATCGTGCGGTTGGCTTTGGCGATGCGGACCTTGAAGCTCATGGAGAGATAACGCCCATCCGAATTTGTTTGCTCCCCAAACAATCTCCGTTTACCACTCGGACCATGGCTCGTCCATCGGCCAAAAACCCCACACTCAGCCTCGATCGCGGCGTGCTGCCGTCGCTGCTGGGCTACGTGCTGCGGCGCACCCAGTCGGCGGTTTTCGCCGATTTCGCCGCAACCTTCGCCCAGGCCGGCGAGGCGCTGACGCCGGGCGAGTTCGGCCTGCTGGTGCTGGTCGAGCGCAATGCGGGGCTCAGCCAGATGGCGCTGGCGCGGGCGCTCGGCATCGACCGCTCGACCCTGGTGCCGATCCTGAACCGGCTGCAGGCGCGTGGCCTCCTGGTGCGCCGCGATTCACCGACCGACGGGCGCACCCATGCGCTCGGCCTGACGCCGGCCGGCGAGAAGGCGCTGACCCGCTTCGCGCGGCTGGTGAAGGCGCACGAGAAGCGCATCGCCTCGGGCCTTTCGGCGGCCGAAACGCGCACCCTCATCGGATTGCTGGAGAAGGTGCGGGCGTCGGCACGTTCGTTATAGTCCGCGCCCGATGTCCTCGACCCATCCCGATTTCGCCGGCGTCGATGCCGCGGCGATGACCGACGCCGGCATGCTGCGGCACTTCAACGACAACCGGGTCGAGCCGACGCGGCTGCTCAACGGCGCCTTCCTCGCCGTCGATTCCGGGCGCGGCACCTGCCGCTGCAGCTTCGAGATCGTGCCCGCCTTCTGCCATTCGCAGGGCCGCATCGCCCAGGGCGGCTTCCTGACCGGCATGGTCGACATCGCCATGGCCCACGCCGCGATCGCCAAAGGCCGCTTCGCCTGCGCCGTGCCGACGCTGGAGCTCAAGATCAGCTTCATGGAAGCGGTCGGCCCGGGCACGGTATTCGCCGAGGGCCGCGTGCTGCGCTGGGGCGGCTCGGTCGGCTTCCTCGACGGCGACCTGCGCGACGCCGACGGCAAGCTGATCGTCCACGCCACCTGCACGGTGAAGATCGTGCGGCCGAAAGAACCTGTCATCCCGAGCGTAGCGAGGGATCTTTGAGATCGCAGGAAGGATCCCTCGCTTACGCTCGGGATGACATCTGGGCTGTCCAGTGCTCGGCGATTTGCCGGCGCGTCGCGAACCAGGCGCCGCCCTTCGCTTTCAGGTGACCGACGATGCGGTCGATTGCAGCGATGCGGCCCGGGCGGCCGATCATGCGCAGGTGCAGGCCGATCGACATCATCCGTCCGCCCTCGGCCCACAGCGTGTCGAAGGCGTCGGTGGTGTATTCGGCGAAATCGCGCGCAGTGACGAAGCGGTGGAAGCCCTGGTGATAGTGCATGTCGTTGGTGTCGAAGCTGTAGGGGATCACCAGATGCCTCTTGCCCGACACCTCGACCTGGAACGGCAGCTCGTCGGAATAGTCGTCGCTGTCGTAGAGGAAGCCGCCTTCCTCCACGAGTAGCCGCCGCGTGTTGGGCGAGGGCGTCGAGCGGGTGTGCCAGCCGACCGGCCGATGGCCCGCGATCTCGGTCAGCACGCGCACCGTCCTGGCGATCGCCTCGCGCTCCTCGTCCTCCGTCATGTGCGCGTGCTTCTCCCAGCGCCAGCCATGGCAGGAGATCTCGTGGCCGCGCTTCACCGCGTCCAGGATCAGCCACGGCGACAGCTCGGCGGCGCGGCCGCAGGTGCTGACGGTCGCCGGCACGCCCAGCCGCGCCAACGCGTCGGCGATGCGCCACCACGCGACCTTGGTGCCGTACTCGAAATGGGACTCCATGCAGCGGTCGGGCACGCCTGCGACCTCGTCGCTGACCTCGTAGACCTTCTCGTTGAAGGCGTCGCCGGCGCCGAGCGACATCTCGGCGCCTTCCTCGAAGTTGATCACGAACGAGACGGCGACCCGCGCGCCGCCGGGCCATTTCGGATCGGGCGGCGTGCGGCCGTAGCCCCTCATGTCCCGCACGACTCGGTCACGCATCCTTGTGCCCGATCACGTCGGCCAGCGCCTCCGCCAGCCCCTTGGAATCCTTCGGCCCCGGCCGGCGGAACGTGCCGGCGGTGGGCTTGCGCGGATTGATCCGTACCAGGCCCTCGGCCATGGTCACGGCGGCCTGGATGCCGTCGACCAGCGGCACCGGCACGCGCTCGCGGATCTTGTTGGCGAGGCCTGCGAGCGGCGCGCCGGCCAGGATGATCACGTCGGCGCCGTGATCGACGACGGTCTCGTTGGCGAGATCGACGAGAAGTTGCTCCATCTCGTCCGCCACCGCGTCGATGTTGGTGAACGGGCGATCGAGCATGCGGATCGCAGCGCAGCGGTCCGACAGGCCGTGCCAGGCGACGATCTCGGCGAACCACGGCTCGAGCGACTTGGAGAAGCTCACGATGCCGAAGGTGCGGCCGAGCGTGCAGGCGACCAGCATCGCCGCCTCGGCCATGCCGACCACCGGGAAGTCGAACAGCTCGCGCGCGCCGCCCAGCCCGGGATCGCCGAAGGCGGCGCAGATCGCGGCGTCGAACGTGCCGCGCTTCTCCGCCAGCATCTCGAGGAACATCGCGCTGCCGATCGCGGCCTCGGCGCGGGTGGCGATGTAGGGCACGCCGCGCGAGGCGGTCATCGGTATCAGTTCGGTGCCGGCACTCGCGACCAGCTTGCCGGAGGCGACGAGGCGGTCGGTGATGCCGGTCGAGGTGTTGGGATTGGCGACGAGAAGCTTCATGCCCGCACTCTAGCGGCCGGTTCGGGTGTGGATAGGCCTGCATGCACGAGTCGCGTTCTGGGCAATGGAACGCGAGTCGCATATTGATTCTTTTGCCGAAAAATCGCGGCCATTGCCCATATTGGGAGTCTGGCGCGCGCTGGTGCAGGGTGGCGCCCACGATGACATCCGCCTTCGACCCGCCAACGTCTTCCGCTCGCCGCGTCCTCGCGCGTCCGCGGACTCTCGGGATGCTTTTTTCGCGCGGAGGAGGCGGGCGTGCGGGCAGCGTGGCAGGACTGGCGGAAAACGTTGGTCCGTCTGCAACGAGACGCTGCCACGGCGGCTGGCAGACCCTGTCAGCCCGCCTTCAGGCGCGCGACTTCTTCTTCCAGTTCCCTGATGCGCGCGATCAGCTTGTTCACGGCCGGTGCCATCTCCGCCTCGCTGTAGCGCGCGATGATGTGCTGGTTGCAGTTGACGTCCCACGCCTCGAGCGTGAACACGATCGCGCGCTGCGGCCGCGCCTTGTAGGCCGGATCGACCAGCCGCTCCATCAGCTCCGGATCGTGCTCGACCACCCGTGCGCGGCCCCACAATTTCACACGCTGCTGGGTGGCAAAATGCAGGATGAAGATATGCGCCCGGTCGTTCTCCTTGAGATGCCCGAGCGAGATGTACTGCCGGTTGCCGGCGAAGTCGGCGAAGGCGAGCGTATGGGTGCCGATCGTCTTCAGGAAGCCGGGCGGCCCGCCGCGATGCTGGATGTAGGGCCGGCCGTCGGCGCTGGCGGTGGCGAAGAAGAAGGTGTCGATGGCGTCGAGGAACTGGCGGAGGTCGTCGGTGATCTCCGTCTTCCAGTCGCGGCCCTCGAACATCGGGCGCGATCCCAGACGCTCCTGCTCCGCCTTGACCGCCGGGGAGAACAGGACGTCTTCGGGACCGCTCATGGTCTACTCCAGCTTCTTGCCGAGTTGGCCGGCCACTTCCTGGATGAACTGCCAGGCGACGCGGCCGGACCGCGCGCCGCGTGTCACCGACCATTCGACGGCCTGCTTGCGCAGGTCCTCCGACGACACGCCGAGCTTGTAGCGCCTGGCGTAGCCCTCGATCATGGCGAAGAAGGTGTCCTGGTCGGCATTGTGGAAACCGAGCCACAGCCCGAACCGGTCGGACAGCGAGACTTTCTCTTCCACCGCCTCGGACGGATTGATGGCGGTCGAGCGCTCGTTCTCGATCATGTCGCGCGGCATCAGGTGGCGGCGGTTGGAGGTGGCGTAGAACACCACGTTCTCCGGCCGGCCCTCGATGCCGCCCTCGAGCACCGCCTTGAGCGACTTGTAGGCCGCGTCCTGGCCGTCGAACGAGAGGTCGTCGCAGAACACCACGAACCGCCGGTCGGTCTCGCGGATGCGGTGGAGCAGGGCGGGCAGCGACGGGATGTCCTCGCGGTGGATCTCGACCAGCGCCAGCGGGCCGGGCGGGCCGCCCATCTCGCGGTTCACGTGGGCATGGACCGCCTTGACGATCGAGCTCTTGCCGGCGCCGCGCGCGCCCCACAGCAGGGCGTTGTTGGCCGGCAGGCCCTTGGCGAAGCGGCGGGTGTTGTCGAGCAGGGTCTCCTTCTGCCGGTCGATGCCCTGCAACAGGTCGAGCTCGACCCGGTTGACCTTGGAGACCGCCTCCAGCCGGTGGCCGGCGGCATGCCAGACATAGGCCTCCGCTCCCCTGATGTCGGCGCCGGCCGGCGCCGGCGGGGCCAGGCGGTCGAGCGCCCCGGCGATACGGGAAAGCGTGGCTTTAAGCTCTTGATCCATTGTCATCCAGCGCCCATGTCGACCCCAAAATCGGGCCGAAAAGGGGGCGACCATATCGCCCCGCCCTTGCGTTGCAAAGCCGCCAAGGGTGGTTATAGTCCGCGCGCTTTTTCGGCGTGTCCGGAAAGATATGAAGAATCGGAGCAGGGACGATGTTGATCTCGCAAGCGTGGGCGCAGGGCGCCGGTGGAGGCGGTTCGGACTTTCTCGTCCAGCTCTTCCCGCTGGTCCTCATTTTCATCGTCTTCTACTTCCTGCTGATCCGCCCGCAGCAGTCCAAGATGAAGCAGCAGCGCGAGATGCTGTCCGGCGTCAAGCGCGGCGACCGCGTCGTCACCGGCGGCGGCATCATCGGCCTGGTCACCAAGGTGATCGGCGACAACGAGTTGCAGGTGGAACTCGCAGAAGGCGTGCGGGTGCGCATCATCAAGGGCACCATCACCGACATCATCACCAGAGGCGAATCGGTGCGCGGCGGCAAGGAGTCCGAGGAGGACGACAAGCCCCTGCTGCCGACCAAGCCGGCGACAGCGCCGGCCGAGCGCAAGAGCCTGCTGGGCGGCCTGTTCGGCGGCGGCAAGAAGTAAGCCGCCACCGTCATGCTCAATCTTCCGCGCTGGCAGGTCATCGGCATCATTGGCGTTACGGCGCTGGCGATCCTGTTCGCCCTGCCGAACGTGCTGCCGCAGTCGGTGCTCGACAAGCTGCCGGGCTGGTACCAGCAGAGCCGCGTCAATCTCGGCCTCGACCTGCGTGGCGGTGCGCATTTCCTGCTGGAAGCCGACCTGCGCTCGGTACTGAACGAGCGGCTGGCCAATTTGAGCGATTCGGTGCGCGGCGAATTGCGCAAGCAGCAGGTCGGCATCAAGGACGTCACCGTGCAGGGCGGCAACGCCGTGATCGTGGTGCTGCGCGACGAGAGCCAGCGCCAGAAGGCGATCGAAGGCATCCGCAACATCGATCCGTCGCTGCAGGTCGGCGGCCAGGGCGACACCCTCCAGCTCACCTTCTCCAACGTCGACCTGGTGCGCAAGAAGAAGGAAGTGATCGACCAGTCGATCGAGATCCTGCGCCGCCGCGTCGACGAGACCGGCACCATCGAGCCGACCATCACCCGCCAGGGCGACGACCGCATCCTGCTGCAGGTGCCCGGCATCAAGGACACCACCGACCTCAAGCGCAAGATCAACCAGACGGCGAAGCTCACCTTCCATCTGGTCAACGAGGACGTGGCGCAAACCGGCCAGAACATCCCGACCAACCTGCCGCCCACCACCATGCTGGTGCCGACGCGCGAGGGCATGCAGGCGCTGCGCCAGGCCAATCCCAAGGCTTTTGACGAGATCATGGGCGCCAACCCGCGGCTCACGCCCGAGCAGGTGTGCCGGCGCTACCAGCCGCCCTGCCTGCCGGTGTTCAAGCGCGTGATCGTGGGCGGCGAGGATCTCGACGACTCCAAGGCGACCTTCGATCAGCAGCAGAGCGGGCGGCCGATCATCTCCTTCACCTTCAACGGCGCCGGCGGCCGCGCCTTCTGCGCGGCGACCCGCCAGAACATCGGCAAGCGGCTGGCGATCCAGCTCGACAACGAGATCATCAGCGCCCCGGTCGTGCAGAGCGCGATCTGCGGCGGCAGCGGCATCATCACCGGCCAGTTCACAACCCAGCAGACCCAGGAGCAGGCGCTGCTGCTGCGCTCTGGCGCGCTGCCCGCGACCCTGACCATCATCGAGGAGCGCACGGTCGGCGCCGACCTCGGCGCCGACGCGATCCGCGCCGGCACGGTGGCGGCGCTGGTCGGGACGGGGCTGGTCATCCTGTTCATGCTGTTCGTCTACGGCCCCTTGTTCGGCGGCTTCGCCTCGCTCGCCATGCTGGTCAACATGCTGCTGGTGTTCGCCGGCATGTCGATGCTCGGGGCCTCGCTCACCTTGCCGGGCATCGCCGGCCTGGTGCTGACGGTCGGCATGTCGGTCGATTCCAACGTGCTGATCTACGAGCGCGTGCGCGAGGAGCGCGAGGGCGGCCGCTCGGCCTTCAGCGCGCTCGCCACCGGCTATGACCGGGCGCTGACGGCGGTCATCGATTCCAACCTGACGGCGCTGATCGCGGGCGTGCTGCTGTTCGGCATGGGCTCGGGCCCGATCAAGGGCTTTGCGACCTCGCTGACGCTCGGCCTGCTGACCCATCTCTTCACCGCGACGGTGTTCACCCGCATGCTGCTGGCGGTCTGGGTACGCTGGCGGCGGCCGACGGAACTGCCGGTCTGATCATGCTCTGGAAACCCCATCATCTCATCCGGAAACGGACCAGCTTCGACTTCCTCGGCAAGCGCAAGATCGCGCTCATCCTGTCGTCGGTCATCAATGTCGTGGCGCTGGTCGGCGTGTTCGTGTTCGGCCTCAACTTCGGCATCGACTTCCAGGGCGGCATCGCCGTCCAGGTCCGCGCCAAGCAGGGCGAGGTCCATCTCGACAACCTGCGTTCGACCCTGGGCAATCTCGGCGTCGGCGAGGTCTCGCTGCAGGAATTCGGCGACAAGAGCACCGCCCTGATCCGCGTGCAGCGCCAGGAGGGCAACGCCGAGTGCGTCGCCCACGCCGACAACGTGATGAAGCGCCGGGTCGGGCAGGGCTGGTCGGTCAAGCCGGGTCCGGCCAGCACCGGCGACGTCGAGTTCGGCGCACCCAGCCCGCTCGATGCCGCCGGCTGGCGGGACGCGGTGAGCCAGGTCGGCCTGACCCTGCAGGAGCGCCAGCTGCCGCGCGCCAACACCAACGTCGCGCGCATCGACATGAGCCTCGAGCAGCGCGCCGAATGGTGCCAGCAGGTCGCGATCAAGCTGGTCGAGGACACCATCAAGGACCAGTACGAATTGCGCGGCACCGAATCGGTCGGCCCCAAGGTCGGCGAGGAGCTGATGCACTCGGGCATCTGGGCCGTGATCGCCACGCTGGCCGCGATCGCGATCTATGTCTGGTTCCGCTTCGAATGGCAGTTCGGCGTCGGCGCGCTGATCGCGCTGCTGCACGACGTGCTGTCGACCGTCGGCATCTTCGTGCTGTTCCATCTCGACTTCAGCCTGACCGCGCTCGCGGCGCTGCTCACCATCGCCGGCTACTCGGTCAACGACACCGTCGTGATCTTCGACCGCGTGCGCGAGAACATGCGGCGCTACAAGAAGATGGGCCTGATCGAGCTGCTGAACTTCAGCATCAACGAGACGCTGGCCCGCACCTTCATGACCGCGGGCACGGTGTTCGTGGCGGTGCTGGCGCTGGTGCTGTTCGGCGGCCCGGTGCTCTACAGCTTCTCGATCGCCATGCTGTGGGGGGTCATCGTCGGCACCTACTCGTCGATCTGGATCGCGTCGGCCACGCTGGTCTACACCGGCCTGCGCCCCGAGCAGCTGCGCACCGACAAGGACGACGAAGCCGCCAAGGCGAAGGCGTGAAGCCGCCGGGCACCGGCCCGCTCGACAAGACCCTGCCGGCGCCGGATCCGGCGCAGGTCCAGGTGATCCGGACCTACGGGCCGGGCCATTTCCTGATCAGCGAGCGCGACTGGCGCGAACCGGTGCTGGTGACGCCAGGCGCCTCGACGCCGTGGGCCGTGACGCGCGCCGAGGACCTTTCACCCGACAATGTCGCTGCCGCACGCCAGGGCGCTGCGCCGGCCGAGCTGCTGGTCGTGGGCTGCGGCCCGCGCGCGGTGTTCATCCCGCCGGCGGTGCGTGCCGCCTTCAAGGAAGCCGGGCTCGCGCTCGAGGTGGTCGACAGCGGCTCGGCCTGCCGCATCTACAACGTCCTGCTGGCCGAAGGGCGGCGGGTCGCGGCGGCCCTCATCCCGCTATGATCGCTCAATGATGCCGATCGAGCTCTATCTCGCCTTCATCGCCGCCACCGTGATCCTGATGGCGATCCCGGGCCCGAACGTGGCGCTGATCGTCGCCAACAGCGTGGCGCACGGCACGCGCTTCGGCCTGCTGACCGTCGCCGCGACCAGCAGCGCGGTCGTGGTGCATCTCGCGCTGACCGTCGCCGGCGCGACCGCCGTCCTCAATGTCCTGGCCGCGGGCTTCGACTGGCTGCGCTGGCTCGGCGTCTCGGCCTGGCGTGCGCCGGCCGCCGATCTGGCGCAGACCAAGGCGCAAGCCCGCTCGGCCCGCGTGATCTTCGCGCGCGGCTTCCTGGTCAGCCTGACGAACCCCAAGACGCTGCTGTTCTATGGCACGTTCTTCCCGCAGTTCGTCACGCCCGGTCCCGATGCCGACCGTCAGCTCCTGCTGCTGGCCGTGACGTTCCTCGTCGCCGCCATCGCGTGCGACAGCACCTGGGCGATCCTCGCCGGCCGCCTGCGTGCGCTCCTGGTGGCGCACGTGCGGCTGCGCAACCGTATTACCGGCGGCCTTTTGGTCGGCGCGGGCCTCGGGCTCGCGATGGCGCGCCGCTCATGAAGAACGGGGCCCCGCAGGGCCCCGTCTTCCCGTTGATCTCGCGTCCGTCAGATCGGGGCGAATCGCTGCATCACCATGAAGTAGAGCATGCCGATCGAGAACATGGTGTTGAAACGGCTGGCATAGAGCGCGGGCTTGGCGGCCGCGGCTTTCTGCTCGTCAGTCGCGGGAACGAGGCCGAGGATCTTCTGCTGGTTCGGCCAGATGATGAACCAGACGTTGAAGGCCATGACCAACGCCATCCACATGCCGAGGCCGATCAGGATGAAACCTTTCTGGAGCATCAGCGCCTCCAGGATGTAGCGCTGCATCCAAGCCACCAGCAGGCCGGTGATCACCGTCGCGAGCGCGGCGTAGCGGAAGTAGAACAGCACGTTCGGCGCGATGTGCTTGGTGATGGCGCTGCGATTCTCCGCCGGGATGCTCGGCATGGTCGGCACCTGCACGAAGTTGAGGTACCAGAGCAGGCCGATCCACAACACGCCGCTGATCACGTGCAGCCAGACCATGGCGTAGGTCGCCCAGGCATGGTCGATCTTGGTCCATTGTCCGGTGACGGCGCCGACGACGGCCACGATGATGATGAGCAGGACGACGCCGGCGCTTACCGTCCGGCCGGGTGATGTAAAGATCGCACCCATATTAAAATCCCCTTATCTTGTTGAAGGGACACGCAATCCCATCAACCTATTGTACTATTTGCACGTCGCGCGTTCAATGGCTGCACAATCCACCTTCTTCGCCGCCTCCGAGGCTGCCCACCGTTACGTGCTCGACGAGGTGCGGCAGGCCGACCGCGACCGCTTCTTGGCGGCCCTGTTCGCTCCCGAGCCCCAGCGACGGGGCCTGCTGGCGCTGCTGGCCTTCGATCACGAGTTGGGGCGGACCCGAACCGTCACCCGTGAGCCGATGCTGGCGCGTATCCGCCTCGAATGGTGGCGCGAGGCAATCGGCGAGGCAGTGGGCGAGGGCAAGCCGCGCGCCCAGCCGGTCGTTGAATCGCTCAGCGAAACGGTCCGGCGTCACGGGCTGCCGCAGCAGCGCCTGCTCGCGCTGATCGACGCGCATGAGGAAGAGGTCGAGGGCGCGCTCGACGTCGTCCGTGCGGGCCACGCCCTCGCCGACCTGCAGCTTGGCGTGCTGGGCGTGGACGCCGCCGCCACACGCAGCGCTGCACGCGCCGTCGCGGCGGCCGGGCTGATGGGCGAGGGGCCCGAGCGCGCGGCGCTGCTGGCTGAGGCGCGCGCGCTGCGACCGCAGATCGATCCGGCGGCGTTGCCGATCCTGCTGCCGGCGCGTCTGCTCGACCGTCGCTGGGCGCCATGGCAGAAACCTCTGGTGCTGTGGTGGGCAGCCCGGCGCGGACGTTACTGAGCGATGTCGACACGCATCGACAAGTCATGGCTTGTCCTGGAGAGCATCGAGAATGCCGAGCACGACCGCTGCGTCGACCTGTTCCGGCGACCCGGCGGCAGTTTCGGATTCGAGGTGTTCCGCCGCGACGTCGAGGACGCCGGCCTCTGGACGGCGATTGCATACCATTCCGGCGCCGCCTATGGCTCACGGGAGGCGGCGTTGGCCGCCGCCGTTGCCGCGGTGAGCTGGTTGGCGGAAGCGCTCACGGTCCGCCAGGGGAATGAACCGGGGCGATGAACTGGATCGGACGGAGGACCGCGTGGCCAAGATCAAGGCGAACGGCATCGAGATCGAGTACGAAACCGCGGGCAACAAGAGCGATCCCGCTCTGTTGCTGGTCATGGGCCTGGGCGCGCAGCTCACCATCTGGCCCGATTCCCTGTTCCAGGGACTGGCGCAGAAGGGCTTCTACGTCATCCGCTTCGACAATCGCGACACCGGCCTTTCCACCGACTTCGGCAAGTGGGGACCGGCCAACATTCCCGCCGCGCTCCAGGCGGCGATGAAGGGCGAGACGGTCAAGGCGCCTTATCTCTTGGACGACATGGCGGCCGACGCGGTCGGCCTGCTCGATGCGCTCGGCATCGACAAGGCGCACATTGTCGGCGCCTCGATGGGCGGCATGATCGTGCAGATCGTGGCGGCCAGGTACCCGCAGCGCACGCGCTCGATGGTGTCGATCTACTCGACCTCGGGCCGCCGCGGCCTGCCGCAGGGCAAGCCCGAAGCGCTCGCCATGCTGGGCTCGGTGCCGGAGAACGACACGCGCGAGGCGCGGGTGCTGCACGGCATGAAGCTGCGCCGGACCATCGGCAGCCCGGGCTTTCCGACCCCGGAGGCCGAGCTGCGCGCCTTCGTCGAGAAGAACGTCGACCGGCGCTATTATCCCGAAGGGGTCGGCCGGCAATATGTCTCGGTCATCGCGTCGGGCGACCGCGTGGATCTCTTGAAGACCGTCAAGGCGCCGACCCTGGTCCTGCACGGCGAGGAGGATCCGCTCCTGCCGGTCGACTGCGGTCGCGATGTCGCCAAGCTGGTGCCGGGCGCCGAGATCGAGACCATCGCCGGCTGGGGCCACGACTTCCCGCCACAGCTCGTGCCGCGACTCGTCGAGCGTGTGGCGTCGTTCTGCCAAGGGAAATAGGCCGTCGCCCCGAGCGTAGCGAAGCGAAGTCGAGGGGCCTATTTTGAAGGCGCCAGAAAAAAAGGTCCCTCCGCTCCGCGCTTCGCGCTCCGGTCGGGACGACAGTGGAGGGCGTGATCGATGAAGTTCGGCATCTTCTACGAGCACCAGCTCCCGCGGCCGTGGGGCGAGCGCAGCGAGTACCAGCTCCTGCAGGATTCGCTCACCCAGATCGAGCTCGCCGACAAGCTCGGCTACGATTACGCTTGGGAGGTCGAGCACCACTTCCTCGAGGAGTACTCGCACTCCTCGGCGCCCGAGGTGTTCCTCGGTGCCGCCAGCCAGCGCACCAAGCGCATCCGGCTGGGCCATGGCGTGATCCAGCTCACCACCAACCAGCCGCATCGCGTCGCCGAGAAGGTGGCGACGCTCGACCTCTTGTCTGGCGGCCGGGTCGATCTCGGCATGGGCGAGGCGGCGGGGCCAGCCGAGCTGCATCCCTTCAACATCCGCGTGCGCGATAAGCGCGAGCGCTGGGAGGAGGCGGTCAAGGCGATCGTCCCGATGTTCAGCCGCGAGAGCTGGGAGTTCCACGGCCAGTATTACGACTTCCCGGCGCGCAACGTGATCCCCAAGCCCCTGCAGAAGCCGCATCCGCCGCTGTGGGTCGCCTGCTCCAACATCGCGACCATCGGCAAGGCCGGCGAATGGGGCATGGGCGCGCTGGGCTTCACCTTCGTCACGCCCGAGGCGGCGCGCGCCTGGGTTCACAAGTACTACAACAACCTGCTGAACAACCAGGCCAAGCTCACCGACTATCCGAGCAATCCCAACGTCGCGATGGTGTCGGGCTTCATGTGCGCGGCCACCGACGAGGAGGCCGAGGCCAAGGCCGCCGGCTGGACCTTCTTCATCTTCGCGCTGAGCTATTACGGCCGCAAAGGCGTCGATGCGCCCGGCACCTCCGACCTGTGGAAGGAGTACCAGAGCTGGAAGGGCGGCCCGGAGGAGAAGAAGGCGCTCGAGTCAGGGCTGATCGGCTCGCCCGAGACCATCCGCCGGAAGCTGCGCCAGTTCCAGGCGAGCCGCGTCGACCAGGTGATCCTGCTCAACCAGGCCGGCAAGACCAGCCATCAGGACATCTGCGATTCGCTGGAGCTGTTCGCGAAGGAAGTGATGCCCGAGTTCCACGCGGCCGAGTCAGAGCACGCCGAGTGGAAGCGCAAGGTGATCGCGCGCGAGATCGTGCTCGAGGATCTCGACGTCCAGAAGTACGACATCTACAGCCATCAGAACGAGCACATCGTCCGGCTCACGCCGGAGCAGCTCAAGGCCAAGATGGCCGAGAAGGAAAAGGCTAGATCGGCAGGCGATTGAGGATCGGCCGCGGCAGGTGCCGCACGATCAGCATGATCCAGCGCCATAGCCCCGGGGCATAGACCGTCGTCTTGCCGCGCCGGATGGCATCGACCGTGATCTGCGCCACCTGCTCGGGCGTCGCCAGCCGCTGGCCGGCGGCCTTCATGTGCGTCGTCATCGGCGTGTCGGTCGGGCCGGGCTTGATCAGCACCACCTTCACGCCGCTGCCGAACAGGCGGTGGTCGAGCCCCTGGGCGTAGCGCGTCAGCAGGGACTTGGCGCCGCCGTAGATGTAGTTGGCGCGCCGCGTCACGTCGCCCGCGACCGAGCCGATGATGGCGATGGTGCCGCGCCGCGCCTGGGCGAAGGGACCGGCGAAGGCCTCGGCGAACAGCACCGGCGACACGGCGTTGATCTGCAGCACCTGTTCGGCGCTGGCGATGTCGAGCGCGTCCTGGCCGAGCGGCATCCAGCCGTGGGCGATCAGCACGATGTCGACCGCGCCTCCGGCGAGGGTGGCGTCGGCGAAGGCCTTGATCGCCGCGGGATCGAAGAACTCCGGCGTCGCCAGCGACACCGATTTGGCGCCGCGCACCGTGAGGTCGGCCGCGATCTTCTCGAGCTTGGCTGAATCGCGCGCCATCAGCACGAAGTCGGCGCCCTCGACGGCCCACAATCGGCAGCAATGCTCGGCGATGGCCGATGTCGCTCCGATGACGACGATCCTCATGGCTTGGTCCTTTCAGCTTCCCATCAGCCGGCGCGACAGGCCCGAGCTCATGCCCGGATCGCGATGGGCCGCGAAGGCCGCGAGGTTGGGATAGGTGGCCTCATACAGCGCCCGCGGCATGCGCGCATCCTTGGCCGGATAGAGGCGGCCGCCGGCGGCCTGGACGATCTCGTCGAGGCGGGCGAACAGGCCTGATGCGGCGCGGCTGTTGCGGAAGTCGAGCGCCAAGGTCGCGCCCTCGCGCGGGAAGCTCAGCAGGCCGGCCGGCGGGCGGGCGCCGAAGGTCTTGAGCACGGCGAGGAAGGAGCCTTCGCCCGACCGGGCGATGGCATCGAGCATGTCGCGCGTCGCCCCGAGCGCGCCTGCGCGGGGCACCACGCTCTGGTACTGGAAGAAGCCCTTCGGGCCGTACAGCCGGTTCCAGTCGAGGATCGAATCGAGTGGGAACAGGAACGGCTCGTAATGCACGACCCGCACGCCGGTGCGACGCCGGCTTAGGCAGTAATAGAGGGCGTTGAACGGCCGGAGCGACAGCCCGTTGACCATCGACACCGGCGGCGTGATCGGGATGCGGCGCGAGCGCTCGTGCCACGGCCGGCCAGTGCCGCCGGATGAGGGGCGCGCGCGCATGAACAGGCCGCGCACGCTGCTGCCCGAGGTGCAGTCGATCCACGACACGGTGTGCTCCCACGCCGCTTCCGATTCGTCGGACAGCGCGAAGAAATCGTCGAGCCCCGAGAACGCCACCGTCTCGGCCTCTAGCCAGGGGCCGCCGATCGGGCGCAACTGCAGCTCGGCCTCGGTGATCAGGCCGGTGAGGCCGAGGCCGCCGACGGTCGCGGCGAACAGCTCGGGGTTCTGGTCCGGCCCGCAGTCGATCGTCTCGCCGGTGGTGCGCACCAGGCGCAGCCGGCGGACATGCTCGCCGAAGGTGCCGACCACGTGATGGTTCTTGCCGTGCACGTCGTTGGCGATCGCGCCGCCGACGGTGACCCATTGGGTGCCCGGTACGACCGGCAGGTTCCAGGCACGGGGAATCATCAGCCGTGAGATGTCGCGCAGCACGACGCCGGCCTCGCAGGTCAGGCGCCCGGTGTCGGGATCGAAGGCGATGAAGCGGTCGAGGCCCACCGTGCGCCACAGCACGCCGCCGGCATTGAGGCAGGCGTCGCCATAGCTGCGCCCCAGGCCATGGGCGATGCCCGGATGATGGCCGGCGAGGGCGGGGGCGACCGCATGGCGGTCGGTGAGCTCGACGACGTCGTGGGGCGCGGCCCCCAGACGGCCCCAGGACGAGACAGGCCTCATGTTTGCGCCACTATAGACCACCGGAGCGGGCCGCTGCATCTTGCTTGGCAGTGAAGCATGTTCCGGTCCTGATTGCGGGCGGCGGCCCGGTCGGTATGACGCTCGCGCGCACGCTCGCCTCGTTCGGCGTGCGCTGCCTGCTGGTCGAGCGCCAGCCTTCGACCACGCGGCATCCGAAGATGGACATCACCAACGGCCGCTCGATGGAGCTGTTCCGCCGGCTCGGGCTGGTCGACAAGCTGCGCGCCGTCGCCGTGCCGGAGGAGAACAATTTCGACGTCGCCTGGATCACCACGCTGACCGATCGGGAGCTGCACCGCTTCCGCTATCCCAGCGTGGTCGAGAAGCGGGCCGAGATTCGGGCCAGGAACGACGGCACCCAGCCACGCGAGCCCGCGATGCGGGTCAGCCAGGTGATGATCGAGCCGGTGCTGCGCGACGCCATCCTGGACGATCCCCTAGTCGACGCGCGCTGGGGCGTGGCCTTCGAGGACTTCGTGCCGGACGCGACCGGCGTCACCTGCATCCTGCGGGTCGTTGAAACCGGAGCGACCGAAACCGTGCGCTGCGATTACCTCGCGGGTTGCGACGGCGGCTCGTCGATCGTGCGCGACAAGCTCGGCATCGGGCTCGGCGGCAAGGCCAATGTGGCGCATCGCTACATGGTGCATTTCCGCTCTGACGCCCGCGACATCCTGCAGGCCTTCGGCATCGCCTGGCATTACCAGAGCGCCATGGGCACCCTGATCGCGCAGGACGACAAGGAGACCTGGACCCTGCAGATGCGCATGCCGACGGAGGGCAACACCGACCCCAACGCCGTGCTCGACGCCTGGGTTGGCCGGGGCGACTTCGCGCGCAAGATCCTGGTGGCCAATCCCTGGTTCACCAACCTGCTGCTGGCCGACCAATACAGCCAGGGCCGCGTGTTCCTGGCGGGCGATTCGGCGCACCAGTACATCCCGACTGGCGGCTACGGCATGAACACCGGCATCGGCGACGCCGTCGATCTCGGCTGGAAGCTCGCCGCGGCGGTGAAGGGCTATGCCGGGCAGGGCCTGCTCGAGTCCTACGGTCGCGAGCGGCGGCCGGTCGGCAATCGCAATCGCCTGGCGTCCGAGCGCCACACCGATGTCCGCCTGAAGATCGCCGAGCTCTACAAGAACGAGCGCGATCCGGAGGCGCTGGCGCGCGGCATCGCCGCCTTGGGCAATGCCGAGAACGAGAGCTGGGGCATCGAGTTCGGCTATCGCTACGACGGCGTCGAGCCCAACTCGGTCGTCTACGAGCCGACCACCGCGCCGGGCGCGCGCCTGCCCAGTGTCTTCCTGCGCGACGGCTCGGCGCTCTACGACCGGCTCGGCCGCTGGTTCACCCTGCTGCGCTTCGGCGATGCGGACCCGTCGCCGCTGATCGAAGCCGCGCCGGTGCCGGTCGAGATGGTGATCGTCGACGATCCGTCGATCGCCCCGATCTACGAGGCGAAGCTGGTGCTGGTCCGCCCCGACACCCACGTCGCCTGGCGCGGCGATCGCTGCGACGACGGGGCGGCAGTCTGGCGGAAGGTGCTGGGATGAGGATTGCGGTCATCGGCGGCGGTATCGGCGGGCTGTCGGCGGCGCTGCATCTGCTGCGCGCCGGCTTCGACGTCCGGGTCTACGAGCAGGCGCCGCGCATCACCGAGATCGGCGCCGGCATCCAGATCAGCCCCAACGCCTCGCGGCTGTTGATCCGGCTGGGGCTGAAGCCGGCGATGGATGCGGCCGGCGTGTTCCCGCAGGCGGTGCACCAGCGGCGCTGGGACGATGGCCGCACCCTGCAGCGTGCGCCGGTCGGCAAGCCGATCGAGGAGACCTTCGGCGCGCCGTACTACCATTTCCATCGTGCCGATCTCGCCAACCTGCTGGCGGCGGCACTGCCGGCCGAGCGGGTGCATGTCGGCCACAAGCTCGTCGACCTCGAGCAGAAGGGCGGCCGCGTCACCGCGCGCTTCGAGGACGGCGCATCGGTCGAAGCCGACCTGCTGGTCGGGGCCGACGGCATCCACAGCAAGGTGCGGCACGTGCTGTTCGGTCCGGAGAAGCCGCGCTTCACCGGCTGCGTCGCCTGGCGCGGGCTGGTGCCGGCCGAACGCGTCCGCCATCTCGGCATCGAGGTCGCCTCGCACAACTGGATGGGGCCCGACGGCCATGTCGTGCATTACTGGGTCTCGGCCGGGCGCTTCATGAACGTGGTCTGCGTCACCGAGCACGGCGACTGGACGCCCGATAGCTGGACCGACAAGGGCAATGTCGCCGACACCACGGCGCGCTACGAGGGCTGGCATCCGATGGTGCGTGGCCTGATCGCGGCGTTCCCGGAAACGTACATCTGGGCCTTGCACGACCGCCTGCCGCTGCCGCAGTGGACGGCGGGCCGCGCCACGCTGCTGGGCGATGCCTGTCATCCCATGCTGCCCTTCATGGCGCAGGGCGCGGCGCAATCGATCGAGGACGGCGCGGCGCTGGCATCGCTGCTCAAGGCGATGCCCGACGACGTGCCCGGGGCGCTGCTGCGCTACGAGGCGATCCGCAAACCGCGAGCGACGCGCCTGCAGGAGGCGAGCGCCAACAACCGCACGCGCTTCCATCTGCCCGACGGCCCCGCGCAACAGGCGCGCGACCAGGCGATGGCCGCGTCAGGCGACCGCTCGATCGGCAACATAGGCTGGCTATACCTTCACGACGCCGCGGCGGTGTAGGGGCGGCGCACTGGCATCGAGCCGCCGACCGGCAGCGCCACCTTGTAGGAATTGCCCGAGGCGCCCAGGCAATGCAGCCGATAGGTCATCGTTTCGGTTTCCTCTTCACCGCGACGCGACGCGCCGCCGCCAGCGCCGCCCGGCCCCAGTCGACCAGCTCGTCGGGCTCGTCCATCAGGCGATCCGGCACGCGCCAGAAGGCAAGGTCGATCATCTCGCCCTTCTTGCGGTAGTTGAGCGGCGGCGAGGAACGGGCCTCCTCGAACGTCGCCTGGTTCTGCTCGTCGACGCGGAAGTAAAGCGTGTTCTCCGTCACCATGCCGAACATCACGCCGCCGCAGAACACGCCGCTCTTGCCGAACATGCGCCGCAGGGTGACGCGGCCGAGCGGTGCGAGCTGCTCGGTCAGGAACTCGGCAAAGTCGGGACTGGCCACCATCGCAGGGATGGTAGCCGCGAATTCCTGCCAGCGCGCGTCAGGATTCGACGCGGGTCCAGATACGGATGGTGCCGGTCCGGCCGCGCAGCTCGTGCTCGCCACGGTCGGCCAGCCTGACCGGCAGGGTAGCCGGATCACCGCCGATCTGCTTCAGGATCGCGTCCGATACCACCAGCGGGGTCTTGAACTCGCGGGTCAGGCCCTGCAGGCGGCTCGCGATGTTCACCGTGTCGCCAATCACCGTGAAGGCGAGGCTGTGCTCGGTGCCGACATCGCCCATCACCGCCGGGCCGTAGTTCAGCCCGATCCCTGTCGCGAGCGGCAGCTCGCCCGAGGCTGCGCGTTCGGCGTTCCAGGCCTCGAGCGCCGTCAGCATCAGGCCGGCGCAGCGCAGCGCGGTCAGCGCATCGTGCGGGCTGGCGTCGGGCAGGCCGAACACCGCGAAGATCGCGTCGCCGATGTATTTCTCGATGGTGCCGCCACAGGCGAAGATCGCGTCGGCCATGCGCTGGTGGAACTCGCGCAGCAGGGCGACCACCGCCTCCGGCGGCATCGCCTCGGCCATGCGGGTGAAGCCGACGATGTCGACGAACAGCACCGCCACGGTCTGGCGCCGTACCGGCCCGAGCGGCTCGTCGCTCTCGGCCAGCAGGTCGACGAGGTTGGGCGAGAAATAACGCGCCAGGTTGGAGCGCGCCCGCTCGGCCTCGGCGCGCTGCTGGTCGAGCGCGCGGATTTCGGCGATGGTCTCCAGCGTCTTGTCGATCGTCACCTCGAGGTCGTTGAGGTCGACCGGCTTGGTCACGAAGTCGAAGGCGCCGCGATTCATGGCGGTGCGGATATTCGCCATGTCGCCATAGGCCGACACGATCACCGCGCGGGCGGGCGAGCGGCGGGTGCGCATCTCCGACAGCAGGGTGAGGCCGTCCATCACCGGCATGTTGATGTCGAGCAGCAGCAGACCGATATCGGGCTCCTCGGCGAGCACCGCGAGCGCCTCCTCGCCATGGCGGGCGAAGCGGAAGGCGAGCTCGCCCTTGCGGATGCGCTGGCGAAAGCGCTGCTTCAGCAACAGTTCGAAGTCCGGCTCGTCGTCGACGGCGAGGATCTTGGCAGCGCTCATGAGGCCGCGCGCAGCTGCTGCAGTTGCTGCTTCAGCAGAGCGAAGTCGACCGGCTTGGTGACGAACTCGGCGGCGCCGAACTCGCTCGCCTTGCGCCGCCGCTCGTCGTCGCCGTAGGCGGTCACCATGATCACCGGCAGCTCGGCGTGCCGCTCCTTGACCTTGCGCAGCAGGCCGAGCCCATCCATGCCCGGCATGTTGATGTCGGAGAAGATCACGATCAGCTCGGGCCGGATGCCATCGGCGAGCTTGTCGAGCGCTTCCTCGGCCGACTGCGCGAAATGCATGACATAGGCGCCTTGCCGCACCTCGCGGCGGAACTGCTGTCGGAAAAGCTCGGCGACGTCGGCCTCGTCGTCGACGACCAGGATGCTGACGCTCATTGACTACGCTCTCTTTGCTGAAGCGACCCGAGGAATACGCGGCAATCGCACGGTGAATTCGGTGAACCTGCCGACCTCGCTTTCGACCTCGATCGAGCCGCCATGCTGCTGCGTGACGATGTCGTAGCTGATCGACAGGCCCAGACCGGTGCCTTCGCCGGTCGGCTTGGTGGTGAAGAACGGCTGGAACAGCTTGTCGCGCACCTCGGCCGGGATGCCGATGCCGTTGTCGCGTACCCTGACCTCGACCCGGTCGCCGAGATCGCGCGTCGAGACCTTGATCGCCGGGCGGAACCCCGCCTCCCTGGCGAGGCGGCGCTTGTTGGCGGCGTAGAAGCCGTTGCCGAACAGGTTGAGGAACACGCGCGTGACGTCCTGTGGCACGACCTCGATCGGCTTGCCCGCCGCCTCGAAGTCGCGCTCCAGGGTGACGTTGAACTCCTTATCCTGGGCCCGCGCGCCGTGATAGGCGAGGTTCAGCGCCTCCTCGACCAGCGCGTTGATGTCGGACGCCTGCCAGTCGCCTGAGCCGCCGCGCGAATGCGACAGCATGCTCCTGACGATGCCGTCGGCGCGCTTGCCGTGCTCGGCGATCTTGCCGAGGTTGCCGGTCAGCAGGCCCATCGTCTCGCCGAGCTCGGCGCGCTTGTCCTGGTCGAGCGTCTCCAGCGCGGGCCCGGCGATCTCCTTCAGCTCGTCGAGCAGCTCGACCGAGAGGCTCGCGAAGTTGTTGACGAAGTTCAGCGGGTTCTTGATCTCATGGGCGATACCGGCGGTGAGCTGGCCGAGCGAGGCCATCTTCTCCGACTGCACCAGGTTAGCCTGCGCCGCCTTGAGCTGCAGCAACGCCGCTTCTGCCGCATCGCGCGCGGCGCGGATATTGGCCTCGGCCTTCTTGCGCTCGGTAACGTCGCCGTAGATCAGCACGGCGCCGCCGTCTGGCACGGGGTTGTTGCGCACCTCGAGGATACGGCCGTTGGGCCGCGTCCGCTCGGCCGACCATTGCTGGTCGAACCGGGCGCGGAAGCGGGCCATCTCGGCTTCGACATCGACGACCGGACCGACCTCACCGCGCTCGATCAGCAGGCGAACGTAGTCGTCGAGCGTAGGCCGCTCCGCCAGGAAGGCATCGGATACGTCTAGCATTTCCTGGAAGTTGCGGTTCCAGGCGGCGAGCCGCCGGTGAGCGTCGAACATCACGACAGCGTCGCCCATGTTGTCGAAGGTGACGCGTAGCTCGCTTTGGCGCTCGCGCAGCTCACCCAGCAGACGGGCGTTCTCGATCGCGATCACCGCCTGGTCGGCGAACGTCTTGATCAGCGCGATCTGGCGGTCGGTGAAGGCCTCGACGTGGTCGCGCAGCACGGTGATGACGCCGATCACCTCGCCCTCGCGCAGCAGCGGTACCGACAGCACCGTCTGGTGGGCGGAGATCTGGCGCGGCACCGCGAGCTCGGGATCGGCGCTCTGGTCGAGGACATGGACGGCCTGCTGCGTGACCATCGCGCGGCCGGCGCAGGTCGACCGGTCGGGGGCGATGATGCGCGTGCGCAACCAGGCATCCTCGGCGGGCGAGGTGCCGATCGAGGCGGCGTAGCGTATCTGCCCGTCGCGCCGGATGCTGACATCGCCTTTCTCGACGCCGAACAGGCGCGCCGCCGCCGCCAGGATGGCGTTCAGAACCGGCGTGAGGTCGGAGGTCGAGCGGCTGATCACCTCCAGCACCTCGCTGGTCGCCGTCTGGTAGTCGAGCGATTCCCGCAGCTCCGTGAACAGCCGGACATTCGAGAGGGCGATCACTGCCTGGGCCGCGAACGCCTCGAGGAGCGCAATCTGGCGGGCGGCAAACGGCCCGGGCTCGGGCTTGCGCAGCAGCACGCCACCGATCGCCACACCTTCGCGCATCATCGGCGTCGCGATCGCTGCCTTGAAGCCATGCGTGGCTGCCAGCTCGCGTGCGGCACCCCATTCGGCGGGATCCAGCATGTCCATGTCCGGCAGATGAATGGTGCTACCGTCGAGGATGGCGCGGCCGATCGAGTTGGTACGGTCGAGCGGCCGGGCCACGCCCAACGCGGCCGTCAGATTTCCCTCGTGCGCCGTGTGCATGTAGTGATTGCCTTGGCGCAGCGTGATCACCGCATCGGTGGCGCCGCAGAAGCGCTGGGCGGCCTTGACGACCACGTCGAGCACAGGCTGCACGTCGGTCGGTGACTGCGAGATGGCGCGCAGGATCTCGGCCGTTGCGGTCTGCTGTTCCAGCGCCTCGCGCTGCTCGGTCAGGAGGCGCGCGTTCTCCATGGCGATGACGGCTTGCGCTGCGAAGTCCTGCAGGAGCGCCACCTGCTTGTCGCTGAAGGCGCGCACTTCGCGGCGGTACATGACGATGACGCCGATGAGCCGGCCGTCCTTGCGCAGGGCCACGAAGATAGCGGTCTTCGCGCCGCCGATATCGACCAGCGCTGTCGCGCCCACGAACCCCGAACGGTAGACGTCGGTGTTGGCGAGATCGACCAGCTGCACGACCGACTCCCCGGCCGCGAGACGGCCCAGGCCCGAATTGGGCGGCGGCGACTGGATTTGCCGCGTCGTCGCGATCAGCTCCGCCGGCACCCCGAGGTCGGCCGCGGGCTCGAAGAGCTGTCCGTCGAAGCGGCCGAAAATCCCAAAGGCCGCCTCGCAAAGATGCATCGCCTTCTCGAGCATGGCACCGAACACGGGCTCGAGGCTGCCGGGCGAGGTGTTGATGACCTGCAGAACCTCGGCGGTCGCCGTCTGCCGCTCGAGCGCCTCGCGCAGCTCGGTGAACAGACGGACGTTCTCGATCGCGATTGCCGCCTGGGCGGCGAAGGTTTCGAGCAAGGCGATCTGGCGCGACGTGAAGGCGCCGGCGTCGCGGCGGCGTAGGCAGATGCAACCGATCGCCCGGCCGTCCTTCAGCATCGGCGCGTTGAGCTGGGCGCGGAAGCCGTGCTGGATCGAATTTTCCCGGATCGACCGGTAGGCCGCCTCCGCATTCGGAGCCAGCGTGTCGGGAATGTGGGTGATACGCGCCTCGACGATGGTCTGCGCCCGTGCCGTATTGCGGGCGTCCAGCGCGTCGCGGTAGCCGAGCGGGTGGGCGGATAGCGGCCCCTCGTGGGCGCTCGACACCATCTCGTCGCCATCTCGCAGGAAGACGTGGGCGTCCTCGGCGCCGCAGAAGCCCACCGCCGCCTTGGCCACGGCCGTCATGACCGGCGCGATGTCGGTCGGCGATTGCGAAATCACGCGCAGGATATCGGCTGTCGCGGTCTGCTGCTCGAGCGCCTCGCGCTGCTCGGACATAAGGCGGGCGTTGCCCATTGTGAGCGCCGCGTGGCCGGCGAACGCCTCGACCAAGGCGATCTGCGCCTCCGTGAACGGCCGCACCTCCTGGCGGTAGAGAATGAACACGCCGATCGGCTCGGCCTCGCTCATCAGCGGCACCTGCAGGATGGTACGAATGCCGCCGAGCTCGACGCTCGCTACCGTCATCGGCAGGCGCTCCACGAGATAGGACTCGGACCGGGCGAGGTCGAGCGTCTGGGCAGATTTGCCGGCTGCAAGAGCGCGGGCCGTGGTGCTGCCCGGATGAGGCGGTTGGGGGGTCTGCCAGAACGCGACGAGCGGGGCGGGGCCGTTGAGTTGCGCGAGCATCGACAGGCGATCGTTCTCGTAGCTCAGCAGCGTGCCGAATGCAGCGTCGCAAAGCGCCATCGCCTTGCCGATGATCAGGTCGAACACGGGCCGGAAATCAGCGGAAGAGGCATTGATCGCGCGCAGCACCTCGGCAAGCGCCGCCTGCTGCTCCAGCGCCTGGTCGCGTTCGGCGCGCGCGAGGGCGAGCTCGCGCTCCAGCGCGTCGCGTGTCATTGCGTCCAGTCCCGCACCCATCGGCCTCCGTCGCCCTCCCTAAAGGCAGGGCAGAGTACATTCCCTCGAGGGGGGATTAGCCAAATTATTTAGAAATCCCGCGCGAAGAATGTCAGATGATGTGAATTCGCGGGAGGACGAAAAATGATCGAAGTCAACGGCATGGCGCACGTGATCCTGACGGTCAGCAGCTGGGACAAGGCGCACGCCTTCTACGGCGGGCTGCTGCCGTTCCTCGGCCTGAAGAAGGTTTACGACGGCAACAACTTCCTCTATCACGTAGGCGGCCGCACCGCGGTCGGCATCCAGCGCTGCGCGCCCGAGCACGAGGGCCGGCGCTTCGAGCAGAACCGCATCGGCCTGCACCATCTCTGCCTGCGCGCCCGCAGCCGCGAGGATGTCGACAAGGCGGCGGCGAAGGTGAAGAGCCTCGGCGGCCGCATCGATCGCGGGCCGCTCGAGGGCGACTGGGCGCCCGGCTACTACTTCTTCGTGTTCGAGGACCCCGACGGCATCCGGCTCGAGATCAACCACATCCCGGGCAAGGGCCTGCTGGCGACCGATCCGCCGATCAACCCCAGCAGCGACCCCGACTGGGACCAGAATTCCGGCCCGCCGCGCTTCTGAATCGGCGGCCTGGCTGCCTTCGTCGGTTGATTCATGTCGACGCAGGTCGGAGAATTGCGGCGTTCACTACAGGGCTTGAGACAGGCCCGATGTTCACATCCGCCTACCTGCTCGCGATCGTCGTGACGGCCGTGCCGCTGGCGATGGCGTTGTCGCGACTGGTGCCCGGCCAGAGCCTGACGCTGCATCGCATCTATCGCGACCTGCTGCGGATCGGCGCCGTCGTGCTGGCGATCATCCTGCTCGAGGTCGCCTTCGACATCTCGCTGCAAAACTATTGGTTCAGGGAGCTCGGCCAACAATACCGCTACTGGCTGGGCCTCGGGGTGCGCATCGGCATCTTCATCGCGGTATTCGTCGTCATAGGCTTGTTCGCCGGGGCCAACCTTCGGCTGCTGGCGCGGGACATACCCGGCTTGCCGCGCAGTGCACCGTGGCTGGTGGGATTCCTGTTCGCCGCGATCGTCGCTTTGGGGGCCACCTCGTTGTGGATGCCGGTCCTCGCGTTCCTCGGGGCCACGCCGTCGGGCTCAGTCGACCCCGTATTCGGTAAGGACCTCTCCTTCTATCTGCTGGAGCTGGCGCTATACGATCGCCTGGTTGGCTTCGCTTACGTCGTGCTGCTCGTTGCGCTCTTCGTCTGGGGAGGCTGGGGGCTGATGATGTACCAGGCGCCGCCGTCTTCGCCGCTCGGCTTTGCCCCCCTGGCGTCGCCGGCGAGAGGTCATGCGATCTGGGTGACCGGCACCAATCCCCTGCGCTTTCGCGGTCCTTTCCCGCTCCGCTGGCTGCGCCAGGGCGCAATGCTTGCGGCCCTGTTCTGCCTCGCCGGTGTCGCCGGCCGCGTGCTCGGCCGCTATCACCTGGTGATCGACGGCCATTCGGAGGTCGTGGCCGGCGCTTCCTACGTCGACGTCGAGTACTGGATCCCGGTCTACGGCGTGATCATCGGCTGCTGGCTCGTGGCTGCGCTGCTGTTCGCGGCGGCAGCCCTGTCGGCGAAGATCTGCGCCTGGCTTCTCGCAACGCCAGCGCGCTGGGCAGGCGCTGCGGGCGCACTCATGTCGGTCGCCCTCGTGGCCGGCATGACGCCCGGTGCGGTCGAGCGGGTCTACGTCCAACCCAACCAGATCACTCTGGAGCAGCCGTATCTGGTGCGCAGCATCGCGGGCACGCGCCGCGCCTTCAATATCGAGGCACCGACGCTGGAAGAGCGAGAATTCGCCGTCTCCACCAGGCCGCTGAAGTCGGCCGATCTCGAGGCCAATGCGGCGACCCTGCGGGACGCGCGCATCTGGGACTGGCGCGCACTGGAGCCGCAGCTCCAGCAGATCCAGGGACTGCGTCCCTACTATCTGTTCTCCAAGGTGGACATCGATCGATACGTCATCGACGGCGCCGAGCGGCAGGTGATGCTGACCGCACGTGAGCTTGACGTCGCGCGGCTGCCGGCGGCGGCCCAAGTCTGGGTCAATCTGGCGCTGAAATACACGCATGGCTACGGCGTCGTTGCAGCGCCCGTCGGCGAGGTCGGAGCCCGCGGCAATCCGGTGACATGGGCGTACGATATCCCGATCGAGGCCAAGGGCAGCCTCGCCGTCAGCCAGGGGCAAATCTACTACGGTCGGCTGGCGCGCGATCGCGTCTACGTGCACACCACGGAGAAGGAGTTCGACCATCCCAAAGGCGACGCCAATGTCGAGACCGAGTATCGCGGCACGGGCGGAGTGGCGGTGTCGAGCTTCTGGCGCAAGCTGGTGGTGGCGCACGAGTTCGACGGCCTGCATCTCTTCATCTCGGGCTACTTCACGCCGCAGAGCCGTGTGCTCTTCCGGCGCAATGTCGTCGACCGCGTGCGGCAGCTCGCGCCTTTCCTGAGCTTCGACCGCGATCCGTACATCGTCGCCGACGGCGACCACTACTCGTTCATCGTCGACGCCTACACGAGCTCGTCAAATCATCCCTACAGCGAGGCCTACGAGGGGTCGAGGACCGAGTTCTACGGCCATAATTACCTGCGCAACTCGGTCAAGGCGGTTGTCGACGCATACAACGGCTCCGTAGCCTTCTATGTGTTCGACGACAGCGATCCGATCATTCGCGCCTGGCGCCGCATGCTGCCAGACCTGTTTCGCGACGGCTCCGCCATGCCGGAAAACCTGCGTCGCCATATCCGCTATCCCGAGGACCAGTTCGTCGTGCAAGCCGAAATCTACGGCACCTATCACATGACCAACCCGACCACATTCTACAACCGCGAGGACCGCTGGCAGGTGCCGCGCCAGCTCCATCGCGACCGCGAGATCGAGATGGCGCCGTACTACGTGATGGCCAAGCTGCCGGGCGCGGAGCGCCCGGAGTTCATGCTCATGCTGCCGATGGCGGTTTACGGCAAGAACCAGATGGCCGGCTGGCTCGCCGGCCTCTGCGACGGAGCCAAGTACGGCAAGATGGTTGCCTTCAGCTTCCCCAAGGGCCGCTTCGTCGACGGCCCCGCCCAGGTCGAGTCGCGCATCAACTCCGACGCGCGCTTCTCCGCTAATCTCACCTTGTGGGACCAGCGCGGCTCGCGGGTGATCCGCGGCAACCTGATCGTTCTGCCTCTGGTCGGGGAGCAGATCATTGCGATCGAGCCGATCTACATCGAGGCCGAGCAGACCAGGATTCCTACCTTGACCCGCGTAGTCATGGCGCAACTCTTTCCGGACGATGAGCGGATCGAATGGGCGCCGAGCCTGAAGGAGGTGCAGGCCCTGTTGGTCGGCGAGCCGCCGGTAGCGCCGGCCGCCGCCGCCGCGTCGGCATCAGGCAGCCAGATCGTCCAGGCCCGGGCGATCTTCGAGGAGATGCGCAAGGCCTATGCCTCCGGCGACTTTGAGCACTACGGCAAACTGCTGCGCGAGCTCGATCGTGTGCTCGCGCCGCAACAGTAGCCGGTGAACGCCCGCACTATTGGCGATGGCGGAGGCCGGCGCTCCGGCGGCGCCAGTACACGAAGGCCGCGATCACGATCGCCAGCACGACCAGCCACAGGATCTCGGTCGAGCCGTCGCCGTTGTCGGGCGAGAGGCCGAAGAGTCGCTCGATGAAGTCCATGATTCTCCCCCTTCAGGCTACCGTGATGTGGCGCACGCGGGCCTTGGCGAGCGCCTTGTCGAGCTGGGCGATGTCGCCGGCCACCAGCGCCTCGAACTTCGCGACCTCGCTGTCGACCTTGGCCATGACCTCGCGCGAGACCTCGCGGGTCTGCTCGGTCGGCGCGGCGTCGGCCGTGGTGGTCATGGCGATCATGTCGAACAGCGTGTCGTTGAGGCCGGCCGGGTTGCGCAGCACGTCGCGCACCGACTTGCGCTGCGGGTCGACCATCACCTGCTCGATGGTGTCGAGCTTGCCGACGAGGGCGTTGGCGCGGTTGCGCAGGGCGCGTTCTGACTTCTCCGTGCGCTCGGCGACCTCGGCCAGCCGCCGCTTCATGCGGCGCAGCCGGTTGAGCGCCTCCTTGAGCTTGCTGAGCGACGCCACCAGCTCCTTGTGCAAGGCGAACTGCGCCGCGTAGTCGGCCGTCGTGGTCGAGAGCCGCGGGTCCTTGACCACGGTGAACTTCACCGACTGGGTCTTGCCGGCGACCGCGAGATCGACGCCGTAGCTGCCGGGCACCACGGTCGGGCCGGGCGGATTGTCGGGATCGGGCACCAGCGGCTTGGGCCGCGCCGGGGCGAGCGAATAGTCGATCTTGCTCGGGCCGGGATAGCGCATGTCCCAGACGAAGCGGTTGAGGCCCGCCTTGGTGTCGGGCTTGCGCGCCGGCGGGGCATCCTTCTCGGTGCTCGAGAAGGTGGCGATCTTGCGCCCGGCCGAATCGCGGAAGGTCAGCGTGACGCCGTCCTTCGCCTCCTGCGCCAGCCAGTACCAGACGATCGCGCCGTTGGGCGGGTTCTCGCCGACATCGAGATGCTCGCGCACCCGCGTGCCGTCGGGCCGCTCGACCATCACCGTGCTGCCGTCGATGCCGAAGGCGGGGCCGTAGGCGATGCCGGTGCGCACGTTAGCGCCGGCGCTCCAGTGCAGCTTGGTGCGGGTGGTGGTGCGCGGCGCGACCAGCCGCGTCGTCCGGCGGCCGTCGGCCCCCTTTGCGGATGATAGGGCACGCAGGGCGCTGACATCGTCCAGGATCCAGAACGAGCGGCCGTGCGTCGCCGCGACCAGGTCGGCGTCCTTGAGCTTCAGGTCATAGACCGGCGTGTTGGGCAGGCCGGTCATGCGCTGCCAGGTGGCGCCGTGGTCGAGGCTGAAATGGATGCCGGTCTCGGTGCCGACGAACAGCAGGCCTTTGGCCACCGGATCGGCGCGCACCACGCGGGTGATCTCGTCCTTCGGCAGGTTGCCGTTGATCGCAGTCCAGCTCTTGCCGCCGTTGGTGCTCTTGAACAGGTAGGGCTTGTAGTCGGCGAGCTTGTAGCGCGTGGCGGCGACGTAGACCGTGTCCGGATCGTGCGCCGAGACCTCGACGCAGCCGACATAGGCGAGCTCGGGCATGCCCTTGGGCGTGACGTCAGTCCAGCGCTTGCCGTCGTCGCGCGTCACATGGACCAGGCCGTCATCGGTCGACGCCCAGATCTCGCCCCTGCGATGCGGCGATTCGACGACCGAGGCGCAGGTCGCATGGACCTCGGCGCCGGCGCTCTCGCGGGTGATCTGGCCGCCCGAGGCGCCCTGGCGGGCGCGGTCGTTGAGGCTGAGGTCCGGCGAGATGCGCTGCCAGCTCATACCCTGATCGCTGGTGCGGAACACGCAGTTGCCGCCGGCATAGAGCGTCTGCGGATCGTGCGGCGAGAACACGATCGGGAAGGTCCAGGCGAAGCGGTATTTCAGATCCCTGGGCGCGATGCCGGTCGACTCCTCCGGCCAGACATTCACCAGCTGGATCTGGCGCGTGCGATGGTCGTAGCGCTGCAAGGCACCGGCGCCGCCGGGCGAGGAGCCGATGGCGCCGACATAGACCACGTTGTGGTCGCGCGGATCGACGGCGATGAAGCCCGATTCGCCGGTGCCGGGATAGGAGCAGTCGGCCAGCGTGATCACGCCCCATTCCGACGCGCTCGGCACCGAGATCGAGGTGTTGTCCTGCTGCGTGCCGTAGACGCGGTAGGGATACTGGTTGTCGATGTCGATGCGGTAGAACTGGGCGGTCTTCTGATTGTAGATCGTCGACCACGAGCCGCCGGAATTGAACGAGACGTGCGCGCCGCCGTCGTTGCCCTCGATCATGCGCGTGTTGTCGTTGGGATCAATCCAGAGATCGTGGTTGTCGCCGTGGCGGGTCGAGACCTCGGCGAAGCTCATGCCGCCGTCGGTCGACTTCCACATCTGCAGGTTGGTCACGTAGACGGTGTCGGGGTGCTGCGTGTCGGCGAAGACGTGGGTGTAGTACCAGGGCCGGTGCATCAGGTCGCGGTCGGGTGAGACCATGGTCCAGCGCATGCCGAAATCGTCAGAGCGGTAGAGGCCGGTCTTGTCGCCTTCGGCTTCGATCAGCGCCCAGACGCGGCCCTGCTTCGCCGGCGAGATCGACACGCCGATCTTGCCCAGCATGCCCTCGGGCAGGCCGGGCTTCCTGGTGATCTCCTCCCAGGTGTCGCCGCCGTCGGTGCTGCGGAACAGGCCGCTGCCCGGCCCGCCGCTCGATATGTTCCAGAAATTGCGCTTGGCTTCCCAGATCGAGGCGAACAGCAGCCGCGGGTTGGTGCGATCCATGGTGAGGTCGATCGCGCCCGAGACGTCGTTGCGGAAGAGGACGCGCTGCCAGCTCTTGCCGCCGTCCTTCGAGCGATAGACGCCGCGCTCGTCGTTCGGCCCGAAGATGTCGCCCAGCACCGCGGCGTAGACGAGGTCGGGGTTGGTCGGGTGGATGACGACGCGGCCGATGAACTTGCTGTTCTTCAGCCCGCTATGGCTCCAGCTGCGGCCGGCGTCGCTCGATTTGTAGATCCCGTCGCCGTAGGAGACGTCGAGGCGGATCGCCGTCTCGCCGGTGCCGGCATAGATCACGTTGGGATCGCTGGGCGCCACCGCGATCGAGCCGACCGCCGAGCTGCCCATGAAGCCGTCCGATACGCAGCGCCAGAACACGCCGCCATCCTCGGTCTTCCAGATGCCGCCGGCGCAGGCGCCGAGATAGAAGACCATCCGGTTCACCGGATCGCCCGAGACCGCGACCACTCGGCCGCCGCGCGGCGGGCCGATACAGCGCCATTTGAGGGAATCGAAGGCGGACCCGTCCGCTGGCGTCGGCTTACGCGGCATCACGGGGACCAACCGTAGGCAGATGCGCATCGCAACGCAATCGGCTTCCCGCTAGAGTCGGCTGGCACGGACCAGGGAGAAGACCGATGACCGACTACTACGATCTGGGGGCCTATTCGCGTCGCATCACGACGACGTCGCCCGAAGCGCAGGTCTGGTTCGACCGCGGCCTGAACTGGCTGTACGGCTTCAACCATGCCGAGGCGATCAAGTGCTTCGGCAAGGCGCTCGAGCACGACCCCGAGTGTCCGATGGCGCACTGGGGCGTCTCCTATGCCGCCGGACCCAACTACAATCTGCCCTGGTACCTCTACGATCCGCAGGGCAAGGCGCAGGCGCTGGGTGCATCGTATGACGCCATGAAGGCGGCACTTGCCGTGGCCGATCGCGCCATGCCACCCGAGCGGGCGCTGATCGAGGCGCTGAAGGCGCGCTACCCGCAGCGCGATCCGATCGAGGACCAGCGGCCGTGGGACAAGGCCTTCACCGCCGAGATGCGCAAGGTGTTCGGCACCTTCTCGAGCGACCTCGACATCGGTTGCGCGCTGGCCGACGCCATCATGAACGAGACGCCCTGGAAGATGTGGGACGTCGACGCGAGCGATGCCGCCGAGGGCGCCGGCACCAAGGAAGTGGTCGGCCTGCTCGAGGGCCTGTTCGCCAATCGTCCGGCGTCGTGGGACCATCCCGGCCTGCTGCACCTCTATGTCCATCTGATGGAGATGTCGCCGTTCCCGCAGCGCGCGCTGCGCCAGGGCGACCGGCTGCGCGATCTGATGCCCGACTCCGGGCATCTCATCCATATGCCGACCCACATCGACATCCTGTGCGGCCACTATCACAACGTCGTCGTCTATAACCAGAAGGCGATCGCGGCCGACCGCAAGTATCTCGCGCGCGAAGGCGCGATGAACTTCTACACGCTCTATCGCAGCCACAATCATCACTTCGTGGTCTACGGCGCGATGTTCCTCGGCCAGTTCGCGCCCGCAATGGCGGCGGCGCAGGAGCTGATCGACACCACGCCCGAGGCGCTGCTGCGCATCCCGTCGCCGCCGATGGCCGACTTCACCGAGGCCTATCTCGGCATGAAGCAGCACGTGCTGGTGCGGTTCGGCAAATGGCGCGAGATTACCGCCCAGGAGCTGCCGGCAGACCGCGACCTCTACTGCGCCACCACGGCGATGATGCTTTACGCCAAGGGGCTGGCCCATTCAGTGCTGGGCGAGATCCCCGAGGCGGTGAAGGCGCGCGCGGCTTTCCTCGAGGCCAAGGCGCGGGTGCCCGATACGCGCCTGCTGCACAACAACAAGGTCGTCGACCTGCTCGACATCGCCGCGGCGATGCTGGACGGCGAGCTCGAGTACCGGCGCGGCAACTTCGACGTGGCGTTCGCCCATCTGCGCCGTTCGGTCGAGCTGCAGGACAGCCTGGCCTACGACGAGCCGTGGGGCTGGATGCAGCCGGCGCGGCATGCGCTGGGGGCGCTGCTGCTGGAGCAGAACCGCCTGGCCGAGGCCGAGGCGGTCTACCGCGCCGATCTCGGGCTCGATCTCAAGATCAGCCGGGCGCGGCACAACCTCGACAATGTCTGGAGCCTGCACGGCCTGCACGAATGCCTCATCCGGCGCGGCGACACGATCGAGGCGCCGGCGATCAAGGCGCGGCTCGACCTGGCCCAGGCCCGCGCCGACATGCCGGTGCGCGCCTCCTGCCTCTGCCGGCGGCAGGCCGCCTGACTGCGGCCTCCTCAATCGGGCGATAGCCGGAACGATATGACGCGCCCCTGCAGTGGCGCGCCCCCGGCGTAAGCGCTAGGGTGCGGGCGCTGTTGTACAGCGTAAGTGCGTAACAGCGTCCGGGGCCCGCGTTCGCCGTCGTTCCGCCGACGACCGGATCCCTACGAAACGACCAAAAATCCGTAAGCGTCAGTCGCGTGCGCAAGCGTTCCTTAACAGGGAGGACGTTCTATGCCGCCATCAAAACTGTCTCGTCGTGGAGTCGTGGCCGGAGGCGCTGCCCTCGGCCTCGCTGCGCCGTTCGTGCGCAGCGCCAATGCAGCTGGGAGTCTGACCATCGGGTTGTGGGACCACTGGGTGCCCGGCGCCAACGATGTCCAGGAAGCCCTCATCAAGGAATGGTCAGCGAAGGAGAAGGTCGACGTCAAGGTCGACTTCATCACCAGCCAGGGCAACAAGCTGCTGCTCACGCTGTCGGTCGAGGCGCAGGCGCGCTCCGGCCACGACATCATGGAGTTCACCAACTGGGAATCGGCGCAGTTCAACCAGGCGCTCGACAACCATGACGACGTGGTCCAGCAGGTCGTCGCCCAGAACGGACCGATCGATCCGGCCGTGGAATATCTCGGCAAGTACCAGGGCCATTGGCTCGGCGTACCGATGACGCGCGGAACGCTGCTGCTCGGCTGCACCGTGCGCTTCGACATGCTCAAGGAGTATGCCGGCGTCGACTACCAGGCGCTCTATCCCGCCGGCAAGCCGCCCAACGACGCGAGCTGGACCTGGGATGCCTTCCTGGTCGCGGCCGAGAAGACCCAGAAGGCCGGGCACGGCTTCGGCCTGCCGCTCGGCAACACCACCGACACCAACCAGTGGGTCGGGGCGCTGTTCCTCGCCTACGGCGCCGAGCTGATGAATGCCAAGGGCGATATCACGGTGAAGAGCGATGCGGTCAAACAGGTGCTGGAATACGGCAAGAAGATCGCCGGCTTCTGCACGCCCGACGCGCAGGCCTGGGACGACGCCTCGAACAACAAGTGGCTGATCTCGGGCAACGGTTCGCTGATCTTCAATCCGCCGTCGGCCTGGGCGGTCGCCAAGCGCGACGCGCCGCAGGTCGCCGAGAAGTGCTGGTTCGGCGGCTTCCCGAAAGGGCCGGCCGGCCGGTTCAACCCGATCCTGCCGCGCTTCTACGGCGTCTGGAATTTCTCCAAGAACAAGCCGGCGGCCAAGAGCCTGCTCGCGTTCCTGGCGAGCCGGCAAGCCGCCGAGAAGCAGGTCGCGGCGAGCCAGGGCTACGACATCCCGCCCTATCCGAAGTTCACCGACTTCAAGACCTGGGAGGAAGAGGGGCCGCCCAAGGGCGCGCTGTCGCACTACCCGATCAAGGGCGGCGACCAGAAGGCGGGCGTCGTCTGTTCGCCGGCGCCGCCGCTGATCGCCGCCCAGATCTGGGCGCAGGCGATCCAGGCGCAGATGATCGTCCGCCACTTCAAGGGCGATTCGATCCAGAAGGTCTCCGACTGGGCGGCGATGGAGCTCGAAGGCTTCAAGCGCACGTAATCATTCACCTCCCCCGTCATACGGGGGAGGCAGGGAGGGGGAAGGCCCCAAACCCGTCGCGTCGCTTTCCCCCACCTCGATCCTCCCCCGATGACGGGGGAGGAAGGCTAAGTCGGCTTGATGTTGGCGGCGCGGATCACCTTGCCCCACTTCTCGGTCTCTTCGGCGAGGAACCTGCCGAACTCGGGCGGCGTCATCGTCATCGGCACGCCGCCGAGATCGAGGATCTTCGCCTTGATCTTGGCGTCGGCCAACGCGGTGGCGACGCCCTTGCCGAGCTTGTCGACGATCTCGCGCGGCGTGCTCGCGGGCGCGCCGAGGCCGGCGAAGGCCGAGGTCTCGTAGCCCGGCACGAACGTCGCGATCGGCGGCACATCGGGTAGCAGCTCGAGCGGCTGCGGCGTCGACACGCCCAAGGCCCGCAGGCGGCCGTTGCGGACATGGTCGATCGACGACGGCAGGTTGTCGAACATCACCTGCACCTGGCCGCCCAGCAGGTCGGCCAGCGCCAGCGGCGCGCCGCGATAGGGCACGTGCTGCATGTCGACGCCGGCCATCATCTTGAACAGCTCGCCGCTGACATGCGCCACCGAGCCGGTGCCGGCCGAGCCGTAGTTGATCTTGCCAGGATGGGCCTTGGCGTAGGCGATGAACGCCGCGCCGGTTCTGGCCGGGAACGACGGATTGACCACCATCACCTGGTAGACGCGGTAGATGCCGGCGACCGGCGCGACGTCGCGCAGCAGGTCGAAGGCGAGCTTGTCGTACAGCGTCGTGTTGATCGGGTTGTTGGCGCCGATCACCAGCAGCGTATGGCCGTCCGGCGTGGCGCGCGCGACGCCCTCGGCGGCGATGTTGCCGCCGGCGCCCGGTTTGTTCTCGACGATGAACTGCTGGGAGAACTGCTCCGACAGCGACTGCGCGACCAGCCGGGCCAGGATGTCGATCGACTGGCCCGCGGCATAGCCGACCATCATGCGCACGGGTTGCGCCGACCAGCTTTGCGCCCGGCTGCGGCCCGCGATCATCGGCGTCGCGAGCACGGAAGCGGCCAGGCGCTGGAAGGTTCGGCGGCGCAGCATCGATCACCTCAGGGGCGGCGGAAGAACATCCAGGGGTTACGCATGAACGCTTCGCGCGCGCTGGCTTGGCGGGCCGGATCCCACAACGGCTGGGCGGCGCGGCGCTGAAAGAACATATCGCGCCGGGCATCGGTTGTATTCGCCGACGTGCCGTGGGCCAGGAAGCTGTGCGCGACGACGATGTCGCCGGCTTCTAGACGCGGCACCGTCATGGGCGCGCGCAGGAACTGCCTCTGGCCGCTGAGCTTGACCTCGCCCCAATGGACGGGAGCGTCCGTCGGTTGCTGCTTGAACAGCGCGGCGAACTGCTCATGACTGCCGGGCAGCACGTGGAAGCTGCCGGCGGTGTCCGAGGCAACGTCCGTCAGCGCGACGCCCAGCAGCACGTTGAACACGCCCAGCGCTTCCTGCTGGCCGCCGTCGATATGGAAGTTGCGGCCGACACGGCCCTTGGTCGCGAAGCCGGGGAAGGTCGCGGCGAGCTGCACGTAGTCGACCGGCGGCGCGCTCTCGAGGATCTCCAGGGTCAGCGGATCGAGCACATCGGCGACCAGCGCCATGAAGGCCGGCTCGCGGCAATAGCGGATCTCGCGCCAGGATTCATTCTTCGAACGCTCCCAGCCGTCTGGGAATGCGGCATTCAGCCGATCTGCGGCCTCCTGCGCCGCGCGGAGCGGCCCCGCGGCGATCGCGCCCGAGACGATCGTGTAGCCGTCCCGCCTCAGCGCCTCCCAATGTGTTTCCTCGAACACCATGTCGGATTCTCCGCCCTGTGCTAGGCTGAGGGCAAGGCCCCCAAGCCAGAAGCCAGCGGAGGAAGCCATGAACGATTTTGCGACCCTGTCGCAGCGCGCCGACGAGCACGAGGCCCGGATGGCGCGCGAGCTCGACACCGTCTTCATCAAGTCGCGGCTGCACATGTACGCCGAGGGCACGATGGACCCGCCGCCGAGCGCCGGCGCGCTGCTCAAGGGCAAGCCGAACGGGCGCGTGTCGATGGTCGACGATCCGCGCCTGCCGGCGATGCCGGAGAAGCCGACGCTGGTCGACTTCTTCAAGCTGCGCTTCGGGCCGTCGATGCACCTGCTGCAGAGCGCCCATCACGCCCGCAAGAACGGCCTGCCGGAGAACATGATCCTGGCCTGCCTGCTGCACGACATCTCGGTGGTCGGCTTCATCCGCGGCGACCACGGCTACTGGGGCGCCCAGCTGGTCGAGCCCTATGTCGACGAGGAAGTGACCTGGGCGATCCGCGCCCACCAGGTGCTGCGCTTCTATCCCGATCCGGCGGTCGGCTACGAGTATCCCAAGAACTACACCGAGTGGATGGGCGCCGACTACGTGCCCGACCCTTACGTCGAGGAGGACTACAAGCGGATGCGGGCGCACAAGTGGTACATGTCCGGCCGCCAGATCACGCTGAACGACATCTACTCGTTCGACCCCAACCTGCATCCCGTGCTCGAAGAGTTCACCGACATCATCGGTCGCAACTTCAAGCAGCCGAGCCAGGGCCTGGGCTACGACAACAGCCCGGTCGCGCACATGTGGCGCGCCATCATCCGGCCGGCGAAGTACCTGTAGGTAAGCGCAAGGAGGGGGTAGCGCCTAGCGCTAACTGCGCCAACTCGCGACAAGTGCCGGAACTGCCGCCTCCTGCCACGCGGCGTGGCAGTCGTTTGGTGCAGGCGGGCCGGCATTTTCGGCCTGTCCTGCCACTCTGCCCGCACCCCCTCTCCGGGGGCACAAATCCACCCGTCCCTCGCGCGCACGAGCCAGCGCAACCGCAACGAGCGGCCGGCGAGAGGCTATGGAGTGCTGGGGCGGGCATCGTCATGCGCGCCACACTGCACGATGCCGGCCCGAACAGCTAATATGGGCATTGGAATAGGATTCGCGGCCTGATTTTGGCTCCTCGATTCGCGGTCCATTGCCCATAATGAAGATCGGGCGCGAGCACTTATCCACACTCTGCGGAATACGAACCCGTCAGCGCCGCATTCTGATCTCGGGAAGCGCGCCGTCTTTCGAGCCGCGCAGCAGGCCACCTGCCCCTGACACCGTGAACGCCGCCCAGAAGGCCGGATGGGCCAGCGTCTTCTTTGTCTGTCGCATGGCCTCGGTCATGGCGCCGAGCCGTCTGTTACCCCCCAGCAGGTTGGCATAGTACCGCGCCATCAGCGACTTGGTGGCGTCGTCGGGCACCTTCCACAGACTGGCGACAACCGTCTCGGCTCCTGCCGCATGAAAGGCGTAGCGCAGGCCGTAGACCGAATCGCCCGGCCGCACCGCGCCGCGCGCCGTCTCACAAGCCGACAGGACCACGAGCTGGGTCGGCGAGAGATCGAGCCCCAGGACGTCGAGCGCGGTCACGATGCCGCCCATCGAATCGTCGGGGCTGCCGGCCAGCACCAGGCCGGTCTCGACCATCGGCGCGAGCCAGAGCGCCGGCGCCGATCCCGGCATCTCCCCGCCGACGCCGCCGGCCGCGGGCTCGGTGTCGTCGAAGAAGATGCCGTGGGTGGCGACATGCAGGACGCCCGGCGCCGGCTTCTCGAGGAGCAGCCGGCGCGTCGCCTGCGCGCCCGAGACGATACTGGCGCGCGGGATGACGCTGCCGATCGCGCTGGCCTCGGCGAGGGTCCCCGGCAGGGGCCGGATCGGCCGCCGGTTCAGCAGCGACAGGTTGCTTTCCTGCGCTCCCCCAGCGGGCGCCGACAGGCGGAAGTCCGGATCGGCATAGACATCGACGTCGAAACCGGGCTTCAGCGCCATCGGCGCGAACATGCCGAGCTGCAAGGCCGAGGCCGCGTAGCCGATATCGTACTGGTCGACCAGGAACGACGTGCCGTCATTCAAGGCGGCGAAGGCCACAAGGTTCAGGTTGCCGTCGGGAAAGATCCGCACGAAGCGATTGATGATCGACCGGTCGAGCTGGGCCGCGCCCGGATCGGCGAACGCCACCTCCCTCGATCGCGCGAGGAGCGGGGCGACGAGGTGATTGTAGCCCTGCCGCGCCAGCGGCAGGTAGTCGCTCAGGGGATTGGCGGCCGCATTCAGGAGGCGAAGCACGAACGGATCGATCTCGGCCGCCGGGCCCAGCGCGGCGACCGCGACGCGGCCATCCGAGCGCGACAGGAAGCCCAGATACTCCCACGCCGGCGCCACGGCGGCCGGCTTGGCGCCGGGCTTGCCGAACCGGTAGCGGCGGAAGGTGGCGTAGTCGATCGTCCACGAGCCGATCGGCGGCCGCCCAGCGTCCGCGAGCAGCTCGGGTTTGTAGCGGACCTCGTTGACGTCGGCCAAGAAGGCCATGAAGCCGAAGAGGTCGTTCATCGCCTGCTGGCCGGCAGTGATCCTTTGCTCGAGGGCCTGCAACTGGGCGATCGTGGCGGCGTCGAAGGGCTGCGCGGCAGCGAACAGGATGCGCTCGTACTCGGCACGCGCCTCGGCCATGTCGGCCACAAGCTGACGGCTTTCCTGCAGCTTGTACGGTCCCTTGGCATTGAGGCGGGTGCGCTGGATGTTGGCCCGCATCAACTCCATCAGGCGGCCCTTCTCGGCACGCGACATGCCGAGAGCCGCCAACGCGAGCTTCTGGTCGTCGGGGCGGTCGGCGAGCAGCGACAGCATCAGGTCACGGTCGGTTTCGAGATAGGTCAGGATGGCGGCGAGCGCCGCATCGGTGAGGCGATGCGCATTGGCGCCGAGGAATTTCTCGCCGAGCGCGAAGGACTGGGTGAAGTCGGCGGCGGCGCCTGCAACATCGCCGCCCAGCGCCTTGAAGTAGCCGCGCCAGCGCAAGGCGGGCATGAGCTGCGGTGAGCCGTCACCGGCCGTGACCTGCCGCTCCTCGACCATTCGGATGGCGAGCTTCAGTCCCTCTGCCGTGTCGCCCCTGGACAGCGCGTCGACCAGTGCGCTCTCCGGCAGGGAACCGGCCGGCGCCTGGGCCCGCGCCGGCTCCCCCGGCCTTCCGAGGAGGGCGAGCACGAGGACAGCGAGCAGGAGGATCGACGAACGTCTCATTGATGCAGGGGCCCGCGCGGGCCTCCTTTCGGTTGGCTTGGGTTTTCAATAATGGTTGAATAGGCGAACTCAATCTATCGTGGCGGAAGACGTGCGTCGCGTCCTTGCATCTATCTTGGTTCTCTGCGGTTGCCTCTTGGGCAACTCGGCCGGGGCGGAAGTGTTGATAACGGCGCGGGAAGCAGCGCTTCCCCCATCCAAGACTGCGGTCGGCGAAACACGCGCGCTGTCGCGAGCGCCCGAGGCCGAGCTGTTGCCGCCCTCGCGCAGCGGCCGCGTGACCTCGCCGCTGCAATTCGGGATCAAGTTCGTGCCCCATGGCGGCACGACGATCGATCCGGCTTCGACGCGCGTGCTTTATCTCAAGGAGCCGATCGTCGACCTGACGCCACGGGTGAAGAAGTACATGACTGCTTCGGGCATCGACATGCCGGTCGCCGAGGCGCCATCCGGCCAGCACGTGATGGTGATCGAGCTCACCGATTCGCGGGGCCATGTCGGCCTCTCCACGGTCACGCTGACCGTTGGCCCGTGAACAGAGTGAGCGGGGCGAGCCTCGCATGAAGTGCCCGTTTTGCGGAGAGGCCGTAGCCGAGGAGGCGGTGGTCTGCCGGACGTGCCGGCGCGACATCTCGATCCCGCGGCCTGTCATGGAACAGAACCAGGCGCTGCAGGCCAAGGTCGAGGCGCTCGAGGCCGAGATCGCGGCGCTGCAGGCCGAGGCCGCCCGGCACGGCTGGTCGTCGCCGACGATCCCCGTCGTGGACCTCCGCCGGCTGATGACGCCCTACGTGCTGCTGCCGGTGGCGCTGCTCGTCGCCGTCCACTTCCTGCTGGTGGTCGTGCTCGACGAGAACCTGATCTATCTACGGATCGCCACCGCAATCCTGCCCATGATCTTCGGTTACGCGCTGCAGACCGGAGGACCCGCGCGCTGGCGCGTGATCGGCGGGTTCGCCTGCCTCGTGGCCTTTGCCGCTGCGCTCGGCATGTCGCTGGTGATGTACGCAGCCTACCGCAACCCCGTGTGGCCGCAGCAAGCGGTCGAGCAGCGTGAGCTGGTCGAGTACGGCTTGAGCATGGCGCTCGCCTACATTCTGGGTGCGCTGCTGGCGGCCAGGGCGGTACCGGGTGGGCAAGTCGGGCTGCTGGCCGTCTTCATGGCGGCCAACGTGCAACGCACCGGGAAGCCGCTCGAGCAGCACATGGAGCGATGGGAGAGGATCGCCCGCTTTGCCGCATCGCTGGTGACGGCCGCGGGCATGATCTACACAGGCTTCAAGCGCTTTCTCACCTGACTCCCTATGGGGCAGGGACCTGCGCTCGATACCAGTCGAGGATCTCGGCGCCGGTCCACATCACCACGCCGTCGCGGCCGAGGATGTAGTCGTACAGCATCTCGAGGTACTTGATCCGGTGTGGCACGCCGGTGAGGTAGGGGTGGATGGAGATCGCCATCACCCGCGGCGCCGTGGCGCCGTCGAGGTACAGGCGGTCGAACTGGTCGCGGCCGCGGCGGAAGATCTCCTCCGAGGGCTGCTTCTCGACCGCGCTGATCACCACGTCGTTGACCTCGACCGTGTAGGGTACCGAGACCACCGTGCCGGCGCGCGTCTCGAGCGGCACCGGCTGCTCATCGAGCACCCAATCGGCGACATACTCGATGCCGGCCTCCGCCAGCAGGTCGAGCGTCTCGTCGGTCTCCATGAGACCCGGCGATTCCCAGCCGCGCGGCAGCTTGCCGGTGAAGCCCTTGATGGCGGCGACGGTGGCGGCGATGGCGGCGCGCTGGTCGTCGACGCGGTGCATCGGCCGCTGCACGAAGCCGTGGCCCATGAAGTCCCAGCCCGCCTCGAGCGCCGCCTGGCAGGCCTCGCGGTAGAGCTCGACCGCCGTGCCGTTCAGCGCGAACGTCGCCTTGAGCTTGCGCGCGCCCAGCACCTCGACGAAGCGCCAGAAGCCGACCCGCATGCCATATTCGTGCCACGCCCAGTTGGGCACGTCGGGCAGCAGCGGCTGGCCCATCGGGGGCGGCAGCACGGTGCGCGGCATGGCGCCCAACGGGCTCCAGTTCTCGACGTTGACGATCGTCCATACCGCGACGCGTGCGTTGCCGGGCAGGACGAGCTTCGGCCGCTTGTGGATCGGCAGGTAAGGCGTGCGGCCGCGCAGACTGTAGCCGGGATCGGTCATGGTCAGTCCTCAGATACGCTTCGCCGTGCCGCCAGCTGGGACGGGGTCGGCATGGAAGCTCAGAATCGTCCAGCTCCCGTCGCGTTTGATCAGGACGATCTGGAAGGTCGCGTTGCCGTTCTGGAAGCGGGCAGTGGCGACATACCTGGCGGAGACTTCGGCGCCCGCGCCGGTGCCATAGCTCATCGTGGCGTCACCCTTGGCACCCTCGTACGCGACCATGGGGCCGAGCTTGGCCAAAGTGTCGAATACCAGCGCGAGCTGCTCCGGGGTGGCTTTGGTCCGGAGCTCCGGCGCGGCACGGTCGAGCAATGCCTGTCTGTTCTAGTTGGCGGCAATGGCAGGCACGGCGCTGTCGACGAAAGCTTTGCTTTCCTTGTCCAGCGCCGAACCCCGATACGCGGCCCAGCCGAGGACACCGGCAATCGCGATCACGCCTACCAAAGCGATCGCGCCGAAGATCATCAGGAATTTCTTCATGTCGGCCCCCGAAGAGCCCGACTGTATCAGGCCTTATTCGGGTTGATCAGGAACTTCTCGCCGGTCGCGCGCTTGTTGTAGATCGCGATGTTGGCGGGATCGAGCACCTCGGGCAGCGAGATCGTCCTGGTGTAGTGGCTGGCGAAGGTCGTCTTCAGCGACTTCACCACCCGCTCGCGCAGGCGTGTCTGGTCGGGGCGGCCGATCTTCTGCAGGAACGGCGTCAGCAGCCAGCCGCCGACACTCCAGGCCATGCCGTAGTTGCGCGTCAGCTCGACCGCGCCGGTGTTGAGGCTGCCGTAGATATAGACCTGCTTGTGCGTGATCGAGCCGTAGCGGCTGTACTCCTTGGCGGTCTTGTTCAGCGCGATCTCCATCGCGGTCAGGATCTGGCTGGCGAGCTTGCCGCCGCCGATCGCGTCGAAGGCGATGGTGGCGCCGGTCTCGACCAGCGCCTGGACGAGATCGTCCTGGAACGAGGCCGTGGTCGAATCGACGACATGCCTGGCGCCGATGTCCTTCAGGATCTTGGCCTGTGCAGCACTGCGCACGATGTTGACCAGGCCGATGCCGTCCTCGTTGCAGATCTTGTTCAGCATCTGGCCGAGGTTCGATGCGGCGGCGGTGTGCACCAGCGCCTTGTGGCCTTCGCGCTTCATGGTCTCGGTCATGCCGAGCGCGGTCAGCGGGTTGACGAACCACGACGCGCCCTCGGCCGCCGTCGTGCCGGCCGGCAGCGGCTGGCAGTCGCGCGCCTTCAGCACGCGGTACTGCGCGTACATCGAGCCGCCGACCATCGACACGGTCTTGCCCATCAGCGCCTGCGCCTCGTCGGAGGCGCCGGCCTTGATCACCGTGCCGGCGCCCTCGTTGCCGACCGGCATCGACTGGTCGAGCCGCGCCGCGAGGAAAGGCAGGGCCTGCGGCGACACCTTGGCGGTGACCTTGAGCGACGCGCCGCTGCCGGAGGTGGTCGCGGCGGCCATGTCGGCGGGGCCGAGCAGCAGGCCGAGATCGGAGGGATTGATCGGCGTCGCCTCGACCTTGACCACGACCTGGTCGGGGCCGGGCTCGGGCACCTCGACAGTCGCGAGCGACAGTTCGAGCTCGCCGCTCTTCTTGATCAGGGAGCGCAGCTGCAATCCGGTGGTCATGACGTTCCTCTCCAGGCGGGTCGTGTGGTCGAGAAGGCTAGCACGGCCGAGAAGGAGACGATGCCCAAAGCGACGAACACGAACAGCCCGTGCAGGCCCCAGCCCATGACGTCCAGCGCGAACAGGCTGCCGCAGACCGCGATCAGGATGCGGCAGAGGTTGGCCATCACCGGCCAGACCATCTCGCCGGTGCCCTGGCTCGCGAAATAGAGCGCCATGGCCAGGCCGAAGAAGCCGTAGACGGGTCCCACTATGTGCAGGTAGGTGCGGCCCGAGGCCAGCGCATCGGGATGGCGGGTGAACAGGCCGAGCCACAGGTCGGGCTGGATCGCCACCACGATGCCGATGGTCGCTGCGATGGCGCCCGCCATCAGCGCGCCGCTCCAGGCCACGCGCTGGGCGCGCTCATGCTGCCGGGCGCCGATGTTGGTGCCGACCAGCGCGGTCAGCGTGGCGCCGATGCCGAAGCTGATCGGCACCAGCATGTATTCCAGCCGGCTGCCGATGCCGTAGCCCGCGATCGCCGCGTCGCCGGCCCGCCCGATCAGGCCGGTCACCAGCAGCACGGTGCCGTTGGTCAGGATCACCACCAGGCAGGCGACCAGCCCGACCTTCAGGATGTCGCGGAACGAGGCCCAGCGGAATCCGTCCTTCGGCCAGTGCAGGCGCAATGCCGCGTGCGGGCCGACGAGACGCATCAGCATCCACAGCGCCGCCAGCGTGAACGACGTCACGGCCGCGGCGGCGGGACCCGCGATGCCGAGCTTCGGCAGGCCGAGCCAGCCCAGCGTCAGCGCGCCGCTCAACGGGATCTGCAGCGCCGCCGTCGCGACCAGCGCGTAGCCGGGAGTCCTCATGTCGCCGGTGCCGCGCAGCACCGAGGCGAGCGTGTTGGCGATCCAGGGGGCGAAGCAGCCGAGGAAGAGTACGGTCGAGAAGGCCACCGCACGGTCGAGCGCGCCGCCGCTGCCGCCCAGCGCGCCGTAGATCGGCCGCCCGAAGCCGACCAGCACGATCGCGAACAGCGCCGCCATGCCGAGCGCGATCACCAGCGCGTGCGCCGCCGCCGCTTCCGCTGCGGCGCGGTTGCCGGCGCCCAGCGCCCGCGCGACCGAGGAGGAGATGCCGCCGCCCATCGCCCCGGCCGACATCTGGCCGAGCGCCATCTGGGTCGGGAAAACCAGCGCCAGCGCCGCTAGATCGACGAGGCCCAGTTGGGCGACGAACCAGCTGTCGGAGATGCTGACCAGGCTCTGCATCGCCACGTTCAGCACGTTGGGGGCGGCCAGGGTCAGGATGGTGGGCACGATCGGCCCCGTCAGCATCATTTGCCGGCGTTCGGCAGGACTCATGCCGGGTTAGGTAGCATGCGCCCGCCGAGGTACGCGCAAGCTTATCTTATGACCAGCCTCGATATCGTGTCGGCGAGCTGGTTCACGGTGCGGATCTCGACGACCTGCTTCATCGGGATGGCGATGTCGAAGCGGTCTTCCAGCTCGACCATCATGTCCATGACGGTGAGCGAATCGACCGTGGTGCCGTCGCAGATCACGGTGTCGCCGGCGATCGGTCGGCCCTCGGCCAGATAGGGCGTGAGGAGGCGTCGGATCTCGCCGTAGATTTCCATCTGCAGCGAGACGCTCTCGAGCTTGCGGGGGAGGATGATGGAGGGGCTGTTCATGCCCCGCATTCTCCACCCATCCCGGGGCCGGCGTTAAAACACGTTTGGTTACCGACCGTGTCGAGTCGTTACGAAATGTTGCAGCAGCTACTCTGCGGCGAGCCGCGGCGGCGCCAACCAGCGATCGAAATCGCTCAGTGCCCGCGCCGCCAGCGCCTGCTTGCGTTCCTTGCCGCGCAACGTGCCCTCGATCGGCGGGAACAGCCCGAAGTTCACGTTCATCGGCTGGAAGGTCGTCGCATCGGCGCCGCCGGTGATGTGGTTGAGCAGCGCACCCATCGCGGTCGTGACCGGCGGCACGCTCGGCGTCTCGCCGCGCAGCTCGGCCGAGGCGAAGCGGCCGGTCAGCAGGCCGACGGCGGCGCTTTCGACATAGCCCTCGCAGCCGGTGATCTGGCCGGCGAAGCGCAGGCTGGGGCGCGCCTTCAGCCGCAGCGTTGAATCGAGCAGCCGCGGGCTGTTGAGGAAGGTGTTGCGGTGCAGGCCGCCCAGCCGCGCGAACTCGGCGTTGTGCAGGCCGGGGATGGTGCGGAACAGACGCACCTGCTCGCCATGCTTCAGCTTGGTCTGGAAGCCCACGATGTTCCACAGCGTGCCGAGCGCATTGTCCTGGCGCAGCTGCACGACCGCCCACGGCCGCCGGCCGGTGCGCGGATCGCGCAGGCCGACCGGCTTCATCGGCCCGAAGCGCAGGCTCTGCGGCCCGGTCGAGGCGATTACCTCGATCGGCTGGCAGCCCTGGAAGTAGGGCGTGCTCGCCTCCCACTCCTTGAACTCGGTCTTGTCGCCGGCCAGCAGGCCCGCGACGAAGGCCTCGTACTGCTCCTTGTCGAGCGGGCAATTGATGTAGTCGGCACCGCCGCCGCCTGGACCCGCCTTGTCGTAGCGCGACTGCTTCCAGGCGATCGTCTGGTCGATGCTCTCGTGATGCACGATCGGCGCGATCGCGTCGAAGAAGGCGAGCGACTCCTGGCCGGTCAGCCTGGCGATCGCCTCGGCGAGCGCCGGCGAGGTGAGGGGACCGGTGGCGATGATGGTGATTTCCCACTCGGCCGGCGGCAGCCCCGCCACTTCCGCGCGCTCGAGCGTCACCAGCGGATGGGCGAGCAGCGCCGCCTGCACCGCGGCGGAGAAGCCGTGCCTGTCGACCGCGAGCGCACCGCCGGCCGGCAGCTTGTGCGTGTCGGCCGCGCGCATGATCAGCGAGCCCGCGCGCCGCATCTCCTCGTGCAGCAGGCCGACCGCGTTGTTCTGCGCATCGTCCGAGCGGAAGGAGTTGGAGCAGACCAGCTCGGCCAGAGAGTCGGTGACATGCGCCTCGGTGCCGCGCACCGGCCGCATCTCGTGCAGCACCACGGGCACGCCGGCGGACGCGAGTTGCCACGCCGCCTCGCTGCCTGCGAGGCCGCCGCCCACGATGTGCACCTTCCTGCTTGACGTCATCCGCTTGGACCCGAAACTCTCGCCCTCTTACATGGGAGAGCAGACGATGGCCAACAAGTTCCATAATCCCAAGTCGGTGACGCTGGCCGGCAAGTATGCGCTGGGCTGCGAGGTGCCGGCCGGCACGCGCCTGCTGTTCGTATCGGGCCAGGTCGGTCTCGACGGCAACGGCAAGCTCGCCGACGGCATCGAGGCCCAGTGCGAGCAGGTCTGGAAGAATATCGGCGAGGTGCTGAAGTCGGCCGGCATGGACTATGCGGACATCGTCAAGATGACGACCTTCCTGACCGACAGCCGGTTCATCGTCGCCAACCGCACCGTGCGCGACAAGTACATCAAGGAGCCCTACACCGCCTCGACCCTGCTGATCGTGCAGGGTCTCGCCGATCCGTCCATGCTGGTCGAGATCGAAGTGACGGCCGCGAAATGACATACCCGTCGTCCCGACCGGAGCGCGAAGCGCGGAGTGGAGGGCCCTTCTCTCGGCGACCGCGATCTCTCTTGCTGAGAGAAGGTCCCTCGACTGCGCCGCGCTTTGCGCGGCTTCGCTCGGGACGACGATGATGCCCGACAGCCTCAAGGTCGCGCTCGCCCAGCTCGATCCCAAGGTCGGCGACGTCGCCGGCAACCTGGCGAAGGTGCGGTTGGCGCGCGCCGAGGCGAAGACGCAGGGCGCCGACCTGGTGCTGACGACGGAACTGGTCCTCGCGGGCTACTTCCCCGAGGACCTGGTGCTGAAGCCGTCCTTCGTGAAGCGCTGTCACGAGGCGGTCGAGGCGCTGCGCGCCGACACCGCCGACGGCGGGCCGGGCGTGTTCGTCGCCACGCCGTGGCACGAGGACGGCAAGCTCTACAACGCCATCGTCGCCCTGCACAAAGGCGAGGTGATCGGCAAGCGCTACAAGGTCGACTTGCCGAACTACGGCGTGTTCGACGACAAGCGCGTCTTCTCGCCGGGACCGATGCCGGGCCCGCTGGTGTTCAACGGCGTGCGCGTCGGTGTGCCGATCTGCGAGGACGTCTGGACGCCCGACGTCGTGGAGTGCGTCGCCGAGACCGGCGGCGAGATCCTGCTGGTGCCCAACGCCTCGCCCTACGAGGTCGGCAAGACCGACTATCGCGTGCAGCTCGGCGTCAAGCGGGTGATCGAGAGCGGCCTGCCCTTCGCCTATCTCAACCAGGTCGGCGGCCAGGACGAGGTGGTCTATGACGGCGGCTCGTTCGTGCTGGGAGCCGACCGCATGCTGAAGGCCAAGCTCGCCTCGTTCCGCGAGCAGGTCGCGACCGTCGAGTTCCGCCGCGCCGGCGGCGGCTGGGAGTGCCTGCCCGGCCCGATCGCGCCCGAGCTCGAGCCGATCGATTCGATCTACCAGGCGATGATGCTCGGCCTGCGCGACTACGTGAACAAGACCGGCTTTCCGTCGGTGATCATCGGCCTGTCGGGCGGCGTCGATTCGGCGCTCACCGCGGCGGTCGCCGCCGACGCCCTGGGCGCCGATCGCGTGCACACCGTGATGATGCCGTCGCCCTACACCAGCCGGGAGTCGCTGGAGGACGCCAAGGCCTGTGCCGAGGCGATCGGCGTGAAGTACGACATCGTCGGCATCGAGCCGGCGATGGCGGCATTCCGCAAGATGCTGCTGCCGATGTTCGGCAACGCCGAGGAAGACGTCACCGAGGAGAACATCCAGAGCCGCGCCCGCGGCGTCACCCTGATGGCCCTCTCGAACAAGCTCGGCGGCATGGTGCTGACCACCGGCAACAAGTCGGAGATGGCGGTCGGCTACGCCACGCTCTACGGCGACATGTGCGGCGGCTACAACGTCCTGAAGGACGTCTACAAGACGACGGTGTTCGAGCTCTGCAAATGGCGCAACGCGCATCTCCCCGAGGGCGCGATGGGCCGCAAGGGTCGGGTGATCCCCGAGCGCATCATCAGCAAGCCGCCCTCGGCCGAGCTCAAGCCCGACCAGAAGGACGAGGATTCGCTGCCGCCCTATCCGGTGCTCGACGCGATCCTCAAGGGCCTGATCGAGCGCGACCTGTCGGCCGAGGAGCTGGCGAAGGAGGGCCACGACGCCGCGACCGTGCAGCGTGTCTGGCGCCTGCTCGAAGGGGCGGAGTACAAGCGCCGACAGGCGCCGCCCGGCGTGAAGATCACCTCGCGCCTGATCAGCCGCGAACGGCGCTACCCGATCGTCAACGGCTTCAGGGGCTGACATGCTGATCGCGCAGCTTTCCGACATGCATCTGCGCCCCGAGGGCCAGCTGCTCTACGACCGCATCGACACCGCGGCCTATCTCGAACGCGCGGTGGCGCACGTCCTGAAGCTCGATCCGCGGCCCGATGTCGTCATCATGACCGGCGACCTCGTCGAGGCGGGCAAGCCCGAGGAATACGCGCGCCTGCGCCGGCTGATCGCGCCGTTGCCGATGGCGGTCTACGTCATTCCCGGCAACCACGATGCCCGCGAGTCGCTGCGCGCGGCGTTCGCCGACCAGGGCTATTTCCCGGCGTCCGGCTTCCTTCAGTACACGGTCGAGGATCTGCCGATCCGCCTGATCGCGCTCGACACCGTGGTCGAGGGCAAGGGTTACGGCGCGCTGTGCACGGAACGCCTGGCCTGGCTCGAGGCCCGACTGGCGGAGCAGACCGACAAGCCGGCCATGCTCTTCATGCACCATCCGCCATTCGACTGCGGCATCGAGACCTTCGACAAGTCGCGCCTGATGGAAGGTGACGACCGGCTGGCCGAGTTGGTTCGAAGCCATCCCAATGTCGAGCGCGCCACTTGCGGCCACGTCCATCGGCCGATCCAGGTGCGCTGGGCCGGCACCGTGGCCTCGATCGCGCCGAGCACGGCGCACCAGGCGACACTCGATCTGCACGAACACTCGGCGCTCACCATGATGATGGAGCCACCCGCGATCGCGCTGCATCAATGGCGACCGGGAACCGGGCTCGTCACCCACGTCAGCTACATCGGCGACTTCGACGGACCCAAGCCCTTCCGCAAGATGTGATGGAGCAACCTCGGGGGCGAGGCCCGCGTTTTCCGTCGCCTTGTCCCTGAAAGACCTCACCAAGCGCCTCGGCCCCGGTGTCATTACCGGCGCCGCCGACGACGACCCCAGCGGGATCGCCACCTATTCGCAGGCCGGCGCCCAGGCCGGCTTCGGCCTGCTTTGGACGGTGGTGCTGACCTGGCCGATGATGGTCGCCGTCCAGTCGGTCAGCGCGCGCATCGGCCGGGTCACCGGCCGCGGCCTCGCCGCCAACATGCTCGAGGTCTTTCCCCGGCCGGTCGTCGGGTTGCTGGTCGCGCTGCTGTTCATCGCCAACACCATCAACATCGGCGCCGACCTCTCGGCGATGGGCGCTGCGGCGAAGCATGCCGTCGGCGACGGCAGCGAGCACCTCTACACCGTGCTCTTCGCCCTCGGCACCCTGGCCGCCACGGTGTTCATTCCCTATCACCGCTATGTCGACGTGCTGAAGTGGCTGACTTTTTCGCTGTTCGCCTATATCGGCATCGCCTTCACCGTGCAGATCGACTGGCACGCCGTCGTGGTCGGCGCCCTGCTGCCGCATTTCGAGGTCACCGGCGAGGCGCTGACCCTGGTGGTCGCGGTGTTCGGCACCACCATCAGCCCTTATCTCTTCTTCTGGCAGAGCTCGCAGGAGGTCGAGGAGGAGGAGGCCGACCCCAGGGCCGCGCCCCTGCTCGAGAAGCCTCAGCAGGCGCCGCGCGAGCTGGAGCGCATCGGCTGGGAGACCTGGATCGGCATGGCGATGTCGAACCTGGTCGCCTTCTTCATCATGCTGGCCACCGCCGTCACCCTGCACGCCAACGGCCAGACCGACATCCAGTCGACCCAGCAGGCGGCCGAGGCCCTGAAGCCGATCGCCGGCGAGGCCGCCTTCCTGCTGTTCAGCATCGGCATCGTCGGCACCGGCCTGCTGGCCGTGCCGGTGCTGGCAGGCTCGGTGGCCTACGCTGCGGGTGAGCTGTTCGCCTGGCCGATCGGGCTCGAGCATCCGCCGCGCGACGCTCGTGGCTTCTATTCGGTGATCGCCGCGGCGACCGTGCTCGGCATCGCCGTCGATCTGTCGGGCCTCGATCCGATCAAGGCGCTGGTGTGGAGCGCGGTGGTCAACGGCGTCGCCGTCGTGCCGATTCTGGTGGCGATGATGATCGTGGCATCGCGGCCGGCCCAGATGGGCAAGTTCGTCGCCAGTCGCAGCCAGCGGATCTTCGGCTGGATCACCACGGTGATGATGGCGGCCGCAGCGGTCGCGATGTTCGCGACGATGTAATAGCTGACAGTCCCTGTCGCCTCGGCGTGATAACGTCCGGCGCATGAAGCTCTATTCCGGTCCGCTCAGCATGTTCGGCGCCAAGGCCGAGATCGCCGCCCACGAGAAGGGCATCGCCTTCGAGCTGGTGATGGTGCCGTTCGAGATGGCGACGCTCTATCAGCCCAAGCATCCCGAGGTGCTGCGCATCAATCCCAAGCGCCAGGTGCCGGTGCTGGTCGACGGCGATCTCGAGATCTTCGATTCGACGCAGATATTCGAATACCTCGAGACGATCCGGCCCGAGCCGGCCTTGTGGCCGGCCGACCCGAAGGCACGGGCGCGCGCTCGCCTGCTCGAGCATACGTCCGACGAGGTCTATTTCCCGCCGATCGTTCGCCTCATGGGCCTGCAGAGCACGCCGGACGATCCGGCCGCGGTCGAGGCGCGTGCTGCGGCGACGGCGTTCTACGACACGATGGAGCGGGCGATCGGCACGCAGGGCTGGCTGGCCGGTTCCTACTCCTACGCCGACATCGCCTTCTACATGGCGCAGCTCTTTGGCGCGCGGATGACGGCGCCGATGGACGAGCGCCATCCGCGCCTGCAGGCCTGGCGCGATCGCATGAGCGCGCGGCCGGCGGTCGCGAAAGTCGCGGGCGCGATGGGTCGCTATCTGCTCTCTCAGGGGCGCAAGCTGCCGCCGTTTCTTGCTAAGCTCAGCACCTGACCATGGCCAAAGTCTTCTTCCTGCCCGGCACGGGCGCCTCGCCCGATTTCTGGAAACCGGTCGGCACGCGCTTGCCAGCCGACTGGCCGAAAACTTATTTCGGCTGGCCCGGGCTGGGCAGCCAGCCGCACGATCCCTCCATCAAGGGCTACGACGACCTCGTCGCCCTGGTCGAGGCGCGCATGACCGAACCGGTCGACCTGGTCGCGCAATCGATGGGCGGCTTCATCGCCGCCCGGCTGGCGCTCGAGCATCCGCGGTTGGTGCGGCGACTGGTTCTGACCGTGACCTCGGGTGGCGTCGATATGGCGGCGTTCGGCACCAGCGACTGGCGGCCAGAGTATCGCCAGCTCCATCCCAATGCCGCGGCCTGGGTCACGGCGTCGACCAGCGTGCCCCCGTTGCCGGTCGAGCGCATTGCCGTACCGACCTTGCTGTTGTGGGGCGATGCCGATCCGATCAGCCCGCTGGCGGTGGGGCAGCATCTCGCGCAACGCGTGCCAAACGCCCGGCTCCACGTCGTCAAGGGCGGCGGGCACGATCTCGCCAGGACTCACGCCGATGAAGTCGCACCGCTGATCGAACGGCACCTCGCCGAGGATTGACGCGAAAGCGCCGGGGCGACAGGCTCGGCGCATGCATAAGTACGTCGTTCCGGACGCCATCCGCGCCCGCGTGATCCGCCTGCAGGGCAAGCCGTTCGCGCTCGACCGCATCGATGCCGCGCGTGCCGCGCTGGTCGTGGTCGACATGCAGAATTACTACGTGGCCGAGGGTTTTCCCAACGAATCGCCAAACGCGCGGGCGATCGCGCCCAACATCAACCGCATGGCCGCGGCGATGCGCGCGGCGGGCGGGCGCGTCGTCTGGATCCAGACCGATTCGGCCGAGGCGCTCGCCAAGTGGGGCAACCATCACAAGTACAAGCTCACGCCCGAGAACGCGGCGCGCCGGCTGAAGCTGCTGTCGGCGAGCGACGAGGGCTTCAAGCTCTACAAGGCGCTGGAGCCCAAGCCGGACGACCTTTACGTGCGCAAGATCAAGTTCAGCGCGCTGGTCGGCGAGTCCTCCAATCTCGATGCAGTGCTGCGGGCGCACGGGATCGAGATCCTGCTGATCGCCGGCACCAAGACCAACGTGTGCTGCGAATCGACGGCGCGCGACGCCTCGATGATGGAGTACCGCGTCGCCATGCTGTCCGACGCCAACGCCACGCTGACCGACGAGGAGCACGCCGCCGCGCTCAACGGCTTCCAGATCTCGTTCGGCGACGTCATGACCGTCGACGAAGCCCTGGCCCGGATGGCGCCGGCCCAGAAGCGCAGCGCGGCTTAGCGCTCATATTCCTCTCCCCCGAACGGGGGAGAAGAGGAAGACTAGCTGCCCGGGATGATGCCCGGCTTCATCGCGATGCAGTGATCGGCGATCGCGCCGGGCGTGGTGGGCCACACCCGGTCGAAGTCCTTGTGCCCCTTGATGCGGCGGAAGATGTCGCGCAGCACCCTCAGGCGGTGTGGCTGGCCCATGATGAAGGTGTGCAGCGAGATCGCCATAACCAGCGGCCGCTGCACGCTCTGCTCCAGCATCTCCTCGAACTGGCGCAGCACCACCTCGCCATAGACCGGCGCGTCCTGGCGGAGGTGGATCACCGACAGGTAGTCGTTGGTCTCGACGGCGTAGGGCACGTTGAGCAGCGGGCCGGCCCGCGTCTTCATCCAGTAGGGCTGGTCGTCGCACGGCCAGTCGACGATGTACCTGTAGCCCGCCTCCTTGAGCAGGTCGGGCGTCACCAGGCTCTCGGCCTGCAGGGGCGTCATCCAGCCGGCCGGCGCCTTGCCTTCCTTCTTGGTGATGGCCTCGGTCGCTTCCCGGATCAGCGCGCGTTCCTCGGCCTCGGGCCGCTGGCCGGGCTCCTCGGAGTTGGTGCGGCCGTGGCCCATGATCTCGTCGCGCGGCCGCTTCTTGAGCGCCGCCATGATCTCGGGATGGGTGTCGTAGAGGTAGGAGTTGATGTGGTGGCCGAGCGGAATCTCGAACCGGTCGGCCATCTCCAGCATGTGCCAGATGCCGACCCGGTTGCCGTACTCAAGCCAGCACCAGTTGCGGTGATCGGGATAGGGCAGGGGATTGCCGAAGGTCGGGCCCTTCAGGCCGAAGCCGAAAGTCTCGACGTTCAGCGCCACCCACAGCGCGAGCCGCTTGCCGCCCGGCCATGAATAGTCCGGGCGGTTGGGCAGCGGGACGTAATCGAAGCGACCGTGGACCGGCAGCGGCCGGTTCACGGCTTCACTTTCCGCTGCAGCATGGTCTCGTAGACGCGCAGGACCGAGGAGCTGTCGTCCGGCCCCCAGCCCATGCCCTTGGCGAGGCGCTGCAGGTTGTGGGTCGAGGCGCCCTGCTGCAGCGGCACGCCCAGCTCGTCGCCGAGCTCCAGCGCCAGGTGCAGGTCCTTGTAGGCGAGGTCGAGCGCGAACGACGGCGGCGAGTAGTGGCCCTTCAGCGCCCGCAAGGTGAAGTTCTTGATGGCGTTGGAGTTGCCGCTCGAGCTGGCGATCACGTGCAGCAGCTTCTCGGGATCGAGGCCGTAGCCGGTGCCCAGCATCATGCCCTCGCACAGCGCGGCCATGTTGCAGAACGACAGCATGTTGTTGACCAGCTTGGCCACCGTGCCGCTGCCCAGCCCACCCATGTGGATCACGTTGGCGCTGAACGACTGCAGCACGGGCAACGCGTCGTCGAACACCTTCTTGTCGCCGCCCACCATGATGGCGATGGTTGCGGCCTCGGCGCCGGTCGTGCCGCCGCTCACCGGCGCGTCGAGCATGGCGATGCCCTTGTCGGCGAAGGCGGTGCCAATCTTCTTCACCATCGACGGCGCGTTGGTGCTGAGGTCGATGTAGGTCTGGCCCTTGCTGATATTGGCCAGGATGCCGCCGTCGCCCATTGCCACCTTCTCGACATCCCGGGGCATGGGCAGCGAGGTCATGACGATGTCGGCGCCCTTGGTCGCCTCGGCGACAGACTTGGCCCCCGTGCCGCCCAGATCGGTGCAGGTCTTGAGCGCCGCCGGGTTGAGGTCGAACACCGTCACCTGGTGGTTCGAGCGCTTGATGATGTTGCGGCACATGGGCCCGCCCATGTTGCCGACGCCGATGAATCCGACCTTCATGGCCATCTCCCCAAAAAAACTGCGACCGGCGCACTATATACGAGGGATGGACCAGTATTCGCCTCTCCCGGCCCGCGATGCGGACCGCGCGCAAGCGCGCGACGCGGATCGTGCTCGGGCGCTCGCCCGCATCAAGCTGGTGGCGACTCTGCTGCTGCTCGCGATGGCGGCGCTGTTCATCGTGGCGCGGCATTACGAGCCGGCGCACTGGGCCTGGGGGTACGTCGCCTCGTTCGCCGCCGCGGCCACGGTGGGCGGGCTGGCGGACTGGTACGCCGTGGTGGCGCTGTTCCGCCGGCCGCTCGGCCTGCCGATCCCGCATACCGCCATCGTGCCGCGCAACCACGAGCGCATCGCCGACAATCTCGGCAACTTCATCGAGACCAACTTCCTGGCGCCCGAGGCGGTCGAGCAGAAGCTGGGCGAGGTCGACTTCGCGAGCCACATGGCGACTTGGCTGGCCGACCGCGGGCGCAGCGCCGCGCTCGCCGGCTTCGTGATCCGCATGCTGCCGCAGGCGCTGGCGGCGATCGACCAGGGCGGCCTGCGCCAGTTCTTCGGCGAGCGGGTGCAGACCGAGCTGCAGCGCATCGAGATCGCGCCGCTGGCCGCGGGGTTGCTCGGCGCCGCCACCGAGAAGGGCCAGCACCGGCGCCTGTTCGACGAGCTCCTGAACGTGCTCGACAGGCTGCTCAAGAACAAGAAGACGCTCGAGGCCCTGCGCGAGAAGATCCGCGACGAGATCCCCTCGGTCTTCAACTGGTATCGCGCCGATGCCTATGTCCTGAAGAAGATCGTCGCGGCGACGACCGACTTCATCGACGAGGCGCGGGCCGATCCCGGCCATCCGCTGCGCAACGACTTCGACAAGTTCGCCAGGGGCTTCGCCGAACGGCTGCGAACCTCGACGTCGTTCGCCCGCCGCGCCGAGGAGCTGAAGCGCGATCTGCTGGCCCGGCCCGAGGTGACGGCGCTGGCCGAGGGGGCCTGGGACAGCCTGCGCGCTTTCCTCGAGCGCGATGTCGCGAGCGACGACTCGCAGGTCCGCCGCCAGCTCGAATCGATGCTGTTCGAGCTCGGCGCGCAGCTTGCCCGCGACGCGGCGGTGCGGGCCGAAATCAACCGCGGCGTGGTGGAGGTGCTGGGCGATTTCGTGCAGAGCCAGAAGAGCGGCGTCGGCCGCTTCATCGCCGACCAGGTGAAGTCGTGGGATATCGGCGTGCTGATCGGGCGTATCGAGCTCGTGGCCGGCCGCGACCTGCAATACATCCGCTTCAACGGCACGCTGATCGGCGGCCTGGCCGGTTTGGCCTTGCACGTCCTGGAACAGGGGTTGAAGCTTTGACAGCAATGTCCTCTCCCCCGTTAGGGGGAGTGGTTAGGTGAGGGAGAATCGACGTGCGTAGCCCCTCACCCGTCCTCTCCCCCTGACGGGGGAGAGGTGAATGAAGGGGAGGAAGTCGATGGACCGGTTCTGGCTGAAGAATTATCCGCCGGGCGTGCCGGCGGATGTCGACCCGTCGGTCTATCCCAGCCTGGTGTCGCTGCTCGAGGAGAGCTTCGGCAAGTACCGCGACGCCAAGGCCTATATCTGCATGGACAAAGCCATCACCTTCGGCGAGGTCGATGAGCTGTCGAAGGCGCTGGCGGCCTGGCTGCAGAGCCGCGGCCTCGCGAAGGGCGCGCGGGTCGCGATCATGATGCCCAACGTGCTGCAGTATCCCGTCGCCGTCGCAGCGGTGCTGCGGGCCGGCCTGATCGCCGTCAACGTCAACCCGCTCTACACTGCGCGCGAGCTCGAGCATCAACTGCACGATTCGGGCGCCGAGGCGGTGATCGTGCTGGAGAACTTCGCTGCGACCCTGCAGCAGGCGCTGGCCGGCGGCACACCGGTGAAGCACGTCGTCGTCGCCGCGATGGGCGACCTGCTGGGCTTCCTGAAAGGGGCGATCGTCAACTTCGTCGTGCGCACGGTGCGGAAGATGGTGCCGGCCTGGTCGCTGCCCGGCCATTTCGCCTTCAACGCGGCGATCGCCGCCGGCCGCTCGATGAGCCTCGCCAAGCCGGATATCGTGCCGGACGACATCGCGGTGCTGCAGTACACCGGCGGCACCACCGGCATCGCCAAGGGGGCGATGCTGTCGCATCACACCATCGTCGCCAACCTGCTGGCGTCGGAGGCCTGGATGCAGCCGGGGCTGAAGCGCCGGCCGATGAGCGGCCAGCGCACCATCGTCTGCGCGCTGCCCCTCTATCACGTCTTCGCCTTCATCACCTGTGGCCTGCTCGGCATGCGCACCGGCGCGGTCAACCTCCTGATCCCCAACCCGCGCGACATTCCCGGCACGGTCAAGGAGCTGGCGAAGCACCACATCAACATCTTCCCGGCGGTGAACACGCTGTTCAATGCGCTGGCCAACAATGCCGAGTTCGCCAAGCTCGACTTCTCGGGCCTGCTGATCTCCAACGGCGGCGGCATGGCGGTGCAGGAGGCGGTCGCCCGCAAGTGGCTCGCCGTCACCGGCTGCCCGATCGTCGAGGGCTACGGCCTCAGCGAGACCTCGGCCGGCGTGACCTGCAACCCGACAGATTCGGATTCCTATACCGGCACGATCGGCCTGCCGATGCCCAACGTCTGGATCGAGATCCTCGACGACAACGGCAACACGCTGCCGCTCGGCCAGGCGGGCGAGATCGCGATCAAGGGGCCGCAGGTGATGAGCGGCTACTGGCAGCGACCCGACGAGACGGCCAAGGTCATGACGCCGGATGGCTACTTCAAGTCGGGCGACATCGGCGTCATGGACGAGCGCGGCTACGTCAAGATCGTCGATCGCAAGAAGGACATGATCGTCATCTCGGGCTTCAAGGTTTTCCCCAACGAGATCGAGGATGTCGTTGCCAGCCACCCAGGGGTGCTGGAGTGCGCCGCCGTCGGTGTGCCGGACGAGAAGTCGGGCGAGGCGGTGATGCTGTTCGTCGTGCGCCGCGACAAGAGCCTGACCAAGGAGAAGCTCGCGGCCGACTTGGCGAAGGAGCTGACCGGCTACAAGCGGCCGCGGCACATCGAGTTCCGCGACGAGCTGCCCAAGACCAATGTCGGCAAGATCCTGCGCCGAGAGCTCAGGGACGAGGTGCTGAAGAAGGCAGCCTGACTGCACCCCGGGGCGCCGGAACCTGCCGGGGCCTTTCGCGTTGCCGCGTCAGGCCTTTTCCAGAAGGAGCGCCCCCATGGTTCGCACCGCTTTCGCTGTCGTGGCCCTCGGCCTTGCGGCCGGCGCCTGTTCCTACAGTTCGACCACCACCGCCCAGATCCCGACGGCCCCCGGCCCGATCGTCGTCGCGTCGCCCGCCGGCCAGGCCTGCGTCGACTACGGCTTCGTGCCGGGCACCATCGCCTACAATCGCTGCGTCGAGCGCGCGGAAGCGGCTCGTGTCCGCGGCCGGGTGGCGGTGATCACCGCCGAGGCCGATGCACGAGATGCCTGCGCCTCCTACGGCCTGGAGCCGGGCTCACCGTACTTCAACCGCTGCGTCGGTCGTGAGATGGATGCCCGCCGCATACGGGCCGACCAGGCGGCGGTCTATGTCCCGGCGCAGGTCGCCGCCCCGCCGGTCCCGCCGCCGCCCCCGGCCGGCGTTCAGGCCTTTAGGGATGAGTATGGTTTCCGCTATGATGGCCAGGGCAACCGGCTCGACGCGCGGGGCAACATCATCAGCCCGGCGTCGACCCAGCCCTAGAGTTCTGGCCATGGGGGAGTTTGATGGCGTCTGTTCGTGTCGTTGCCGCGCTGCTGCTGAGCGGCGTCAGCCTGGGCGCCTGCAATCTCCCTGTGCCTGACTACAAGACGATCCCGTATCCGGCGCCGTACCGCAAGGAAGCGGACGGCGCGGTGCTGGACAACGAGGACATGAGGCTCGACGCCCAGGGCTACCGCCTGGACAAGCAGGGCCGGCGCATCGGCGAGGTCGACGTGCAGACCAAGACCTCGGGCGAGAGCTCCAACGCCATGGCCGGCTACTACATCAGCAGCCGCGGCGCCAACGCGCCGGGCAACGTGATGGTGCCGAGCGAGGGCGCCAACACCGGCGCGGGCTACGGGCCGGGCAGCGCCACCATCACCCCCGGCGTCGAGCCGACGGCTCCGATGATGCCGCCGGCAAGCGGTCAGCCTGTGCCGCTCGCGCCGTCGCGGTAGCCGCTACTCGATCCTGACGCCGGCGGCCTTGATGACTGGCGCCCACTTGGCGATCTCGTCCTTGATGAACTTGGCGGTGCGCTCGGGCGAGGTGTCGGTCGCCGGCACCGCGGCAATATCCTCCAGGAACTTGATCATGTCGGGATCCTTCATCAGCGTGCGCGACGCCTTGTCGAGCACGTCGACCACCGGCTGCGGCGTGTTCGCGGGACCCAGGACCAGGTTGAAGGTATAGGCCTCGTAGCCTTTCACGCCGGCCTCGATCATGGTCGGGATCTCGGGCGCGATCGGTGCGCGCTTGGCGTGGGCGTAGGCGAGGATGCGCAGCTTGCCGGCGCGATGCTGCTGCAGCGTGGTGCTGAAGGTCTCGAACATCCAGGCGACGTTGTCGGACATCACGTCCTGTAGCGCCGGTCCCGAGCCCTTGTACGGCACGTGCACGACGTCGATGCCGCCGACCTCGCGCTTGAAGTACTCGGTGGCGAGATGGAGGATCGAACCGTTGCCCGACGAGGCGTAGGAGTACTTGCCCGGGTTCTTCTTCATCAGGTCGACCAGGCCCATCACCGAATCGGGCATCGACGGATGGGTGACCAGCACCAGCGGGTTGACGCAGATCGAGGAGATCGGCGTGAAGTCCTTCACCGCGTCGTAGGCGGGATGGACGAAGGCGGTCGGGTTGACCGCGTGGGTCGAGGACGGCGCGAACAGCAGCGTGTAGCCGTCGGCCTTGGCGTTCTTGACCTCGACCGCGCCGATCGAGCCCGCGGCACCGGCCTTGTTGTCGACGATCATGGTCTGGCCGAGCAGGCCGGTCATCTTCTCGGCGACCTTGCGGCCGATGATGTCGGTCGGGCCGGCCGGCGCGAAGGGCACGACCAGGCGGATGGTCTTCTCGGGGTACTTGGCCTGGGCGCGGACGATCGATGGGGCTGCCAATGTACCCAGGCTCGCAACCAAAAGATCTCGACGTTTCATTGACTTATCTCCCGTGGGTCACACCAAGAGCGCCGCATCGGCGGGCGCCGTTTCACTCCCGGTGCAGACCTTAGACGAGGTCGCCACGGCCACGCCATAGCGCCGGGGCGGCCTCGCCGATCCGGTTACTCGACCCGGACGCCGGCCGCCTTGATGACCGGTGCCCACTTGGCGATCTCGTCCTTGATGAACTTCGCGGTGAGCTCGGGGCTGGTGTCGGGCGTCGGCGCCGCCGCGACGTCGTTCAGGAACTTCACCATCTCCGGGTCGGCCATCAGCTTGCGCGAGGCTTGATCGACCGTGTCGACGAGCGGCTTCGGCATGTTGGCAGGGCCGAGGATCAGGTTGAAGGTGTAGGCCTCGTAGCCCTTCACGCCGGCCTCGATCATGGTCGGGACATCCGGCGCGATCGGCGCGCGCGAGGGGTAGGCATAGCCCAGGATGCGGATCTTGCCGGTCCGATGCAGCGGCAGCATGGTGGCGAAGGTGTCGAACATCCAGGCGAGCTGGCCCGACATCATGTCGTTCAGGGCGGGCGCCGACCCCTTGTAGGGGATGTGCTCGACATCCATGCCGCCGACCTCGCGTTTGAAGTACTCGCCGGTGAGATGGAAGATGCCGCCGGTGCCCGACGAGCCGTAGGAATACTTGCCCGGGTTCTTCTTCATCACGTCGACCAGGCCCATAACGGTGTCCGGCATGTCCATCCGCGCCGCCAGCACCGCCGGATTGACGCAGATCGAGGAGATCGGCGTGAAGTCCTTGACCGCGTCGTAGAGCGGCTTGGCGTAAGCGGTCGGGTTGATCGCATGGGTAGAGGAGGTCGCGAGCAGCAGCGTGTAGCCGTCCGGCTTGGCGTTCTTGACCTCGACGGCGCCGATCGACCCGGCGGCGCCGGCCTTGTTGTCGACCACCCAGGTCTGGCCCGTCAGGCCCGACATCTTCTCGGCGACCTTGCGGCCGATGATGTCGGTCGGGCCGGCCGGCGCGAAGGGGATCACCAGGCGGATCGGACGGTCGGGGTATTTGGCCTCGGCGCGAACGATCGCGGGGGCTGCCAGCGCGCCCAGGCCGGCAACCAGAAGATGACGACGCTTCATTCTGCTACTCCACGCTACACACCATCGGCCCCCTTGGGCGCCGTTGCCCCTCCTTAGACGAAGCTCCCTTGACCCGCCAATGCGCCATCGTCACAAGACCCGTCGATGGCTGTTGTCCGTTTCGCGCCGAGTCCCACCGGCCTGCTGCATGTCGGAAACATCCGCGCCGCCCTGTTCAACTGGCTATTTGCACGGCGGCATGGCGGCAAATTCATCCTGCGCCTGGACGACACCGACCGCGCCCGCAGCAAGGCCGAGTTCGAGGCCGCGATCGAGTGCGACCTCGGCTGGCTGGGGCTCGGCTGGGATACCAAGGAGCGGCAGTCCGACCGGCTGGCCCACTACGACCGGGCGCGCGATGCCCTGATCGCCTCGGGCCGGCTCTATCCCTGCTACGAGACGCCGGAGGAGCTGGAGTTCAAGCGCCGCCGCCTGCTGGCGCAGGGCCGCCCGCCGGTCTACGACCGCGCCGCGCTCAGGCTCGACGAGGCTGCGCGCCGGGCGCTCGAAGCGGAGGGCCGCAAGCCGCATTGGCGCTTCAGGCTCGAGGCGACCGAGGTGAGATGGGACGACCTGGTGCGCGGACGGCAGCATGTCGACGAGGCGAGCCAGAGCGACCCGGTGCTGGTGCGTGCCGACGGCTCGTACCTCTACAGCTTCACCTCGGTGGTCGACGACATCGCCTTCGCCATCACGCATGTGATCCGTGGCGAGGACCACGTCACCAACACCGGCGCGCAGATCCAGATGTTCGAGGCGCTCGGCGGACCGCTGCCGACCTTCGCCCACCTGCCGCTGCTGGTCGATGCAGCCGGCGGCGGCTTGAGCAAGCGCATGGGTTCCTTGTCGATCGCCGACCTGCGCGAGCGCGGCGTCGAGCCGCTTGCGATCTCGGCGTTGCTGGCGCGGCTCGGCACCGCCGACCCGGTCGAGCCGGTGACGTCGCTCGAGCCGCTGATCGCGTCGGTCGACTTCGCCCGCGTCGGCCGCGCCGCAGCGCGCTTCTCCGAAGAGGAGCTGGCGCATCTCAGTGCCCGCACCTTGCACGCGATGCCGTACGCAACCGTGCGCGACCGCCTGCCGTCCGACGTGACTGAGCCGCTGTGGCTCGCCGTGCGCGGCAACCTCTCGACGCTCGACGATATCGCCCTCTGGAAGCAGGTCGTCTCGGGGCCGATCGCGCCGGTGGTCGAGGATGGACCGTTCCTTGCCGAAGCGGCGGACAAGCTGCCGGCCGAGCCGTGGGACGATACGACCTGGAAGCAGTGGACGTCAGGCCTCGGCCGCAAGGGCCGGGCGCTGTTCCATCCGCTCAGGCTGGCGCTGACGGCGCAGGAGACGGGGCCGGAGATGGCCAAGCTGCTGCCGCTGATCGGCCGGGCGCGGGCCGCGGCGCGGCTGCGCGGGCAGCCGGCCTGAAGCAGAAGATTCTGCACGCCATGGTTTGCGCGGCACAAACGCTTCGTATAAAGAGGCCGCATGTCGTTCGTCTTCCTCCCGCGATGTTTCGAGGCCTGACGCCCGTTCCGGGCCGGTCAGCCATCGTTCACGTCTGCAATCGGGAGTAAGGGACGATGTCCCTCAAAGACCAACTGGTCGTCTACAACACGCTGTCGCGCGAAAAAGAGCCGTTCGTGCCGATCGATCCGGCGCATGTGCGGATGTATGTCTGCGGCCCGACGGTCTACGACTACGTCCATATCGGCAATGCGCGGCCCGTCGTGGCGTTCGACGTGCTCTACCGCCTGCTGAAGCGGCGCCATCCGCGCGTCACCTACGTGCGCAACATCACCGACATCGACGACCGCATCATCGTGCGCTCCGCCGACAACAAGGAGACGATCGAGTCGCTGACCGCGCGCACCGGCTCGGCCTACCAGAACGACATGAAGCGGCTGGGCGCGCTGCCGCCCGACCACGAGCCGCGGGCGACCCAGTATGTCGGCCAGATGATCGAGCTGATCGCGCGGCTGATCGAGCGCGGCCATGCCTACGCTGCTGAGGGCCACGTGCTGTTCAGCGTGCCCAGCATGGCGGACTACGGCCGGCTGTCGCGCCGCAGCCGCGACGAGCTGGTCGCTGGCGCGCGCGTCGAGGTCGCGCCCTACAAGAAGGACGCGGCCGACTTCGTGCTGTGGAAGCCGTCGACCGCGGCGCAGCCGGGCTGGGCGAGCCCGTGGGGCCGCGGCCGGCCGGGCTGGCACATCGAGTGCTCGGCGATGAGCGGCAGCCTGCTCGGCGAGACCTTCGACATCCATGCCGGCGGCATCGACCTCATCTTCCCGCACCACGAGAACGAGATCGCGCAGAGCCGCTCGGCGTTCGGCCACGCCATCATGGCGACCTACTGGATGCACAACGGCTTCGTGAACGTCTCGGGCGAGAAGATGAGCAAGTCGCTCGGCAACTTCTTCACCGTGCACGAGCTGCTCGACCAGTTTCCGGGCGAGGTGATCCGCCTGCTGCTGATGACCTCGCACTACCGTCAGCCGCTCGACTTCACGCACGAGGGCCTGCAGCAGGCCAAGGCGACGCTCGACCGCTGGTACGGCGCGCTGCGCGGCACGGCGGTGACGCCGGCCGACGCGGTGCCGGCCTCGGTCGAGGATGCGCTGTCGGACGACCTCAACACGCCGCTCGCCATCAGCGCCCTGCACCAGCTCGACGATCCGGCCGCGCTGCTGGCCGGCGCGCGAGCGCTCGGCCTGCTGCAGCAGGAAGCCGAGTCCTGGTTCCGCTGGGCGCCGACCGGCAGCGGCGGGCCGACCGAGGCCGAGATCGAGGCCGCGATCGCCGCCCGCCAGGCGGCGCGCAAGGCCAAGGACTTCAAGGAGTCCGACAGCATCCGCGACGAGCTCAAGGCCAAGGGCGTGATCCTCGAGGACGGGCCGAAGGGTACGACCTGGAAGCGCGGCTAGCCGGCGGCCGCGTCCGGCCCGCAATCCGGTGGCGGCCGGACAGCTCCGATGTCCATTCATAAGGGTTTTCTCGAGAATCCGGGAATCCGGCGCCACCCCCCAGGCCGGACGCGTCCGGACGCCCCGGACGCGCCGGACGAGAGACTGCAATTAGTTTTCCGCTCTTAGCGCCTCTCGAACAGGACGCTCTGCACGGCGCGGCCGAAATAGCCGTCGCGGTCGGCCAGCCGCGCCGCAGCGATGCCGATCGAATCGGGGCCGGCCCAGGTCTCGGCGTCGAGCAGGATCCAGTCGCCGACCGGTTCGCGAGCGAGGCTGAGGGTCAGGTCGCCGTTGATGAACGTCCAGGCGCGGAAGTCGAGCACCGCCGAGGTGCCGTTGCAGAAATCGGCGGCGATCGCCGCGCGCATCAGCGGCGAAATCGGCGCGGCTTCGACGATCGGCCGCTCGGCGCGATACCACACCGCCGCCGAGCCGGGCAGGTGGAAGGAGCCGCGCGCGATGCGCATCGAGATGCCGCTCAGGAACGGCGTGTGGGCCATGCCGAGGGTCTTCGGATCGCGCAGCATCTCGGGCGCGCGCATGTCGTGCGGCGGCGTCGAGGCCGTGCTCGGCAGCGCGCGCTCCGCGCGGCGGATGCGCAGCGCCGTCGCGCGCACGACCTCCGTGCCGTTCGCCAGCAGGCGCACCTCGGCGAGCTGGATTTTCTTGCCCTCGCGCAGCACCTTGACGTCGAGCGAGAGCGGCGCCACCGGCACCGGCCGCATCAGGTCGACGGTGAGCCGCGCGACGCGCATCGGCACGGGCGCGGGCAGGCGCTCGACGGCCCAGCAGATCAGCGACGAGGGCGCGGCACCGTGTTGCAGCTTGGGATCCCACGGGCCGCCGGCGAAGGCGCTGGTTTCGACTGACTCGCCGTCGACGCGGTAGATCGCTTCCATCAGGGGCGCCCTCATAGATTTCCCCGCGGCGGCCGGCAATACCGCGCAGGTAATGAGCCCTTGACTCTCTTCTGTATTTAACTAACTTGTTAAATATGGATGCGCTCTCCCAGACCTTCTCGGCACTGGCCGATCCGACCCGCCGCGCCATCCTGGCCCGCCTTGCCGACGGCGAGGCGACGGTGGGCGAGCTGGCGGAGCCGTTCGAGATGTCGCTGCCGGCGGTGTCGCGGCACCTGAAGGTACTGACCGCGGCCGGCCTGATCGAGCGCAGCACCGAGGCGCAATGGCGCCGCTGCGCGATACGCGGCGAGGGCCTGCGCGCCGCCGCCGACTGGATCGAGTTCTATCGCCGCTTCTGGGAGGAATCGTTCGACCGGCTCGACGCTTTCCTGTCGCGCACCGCGCCGAAGCCGGACGCCCCGAAACCAAACGCCCCGAAATCGACCAGGGAGAAACGCCGTGGCCGCCGCTCTTGACGACAAGACCCTGCGGATCGTGCGCGTGTTCAACGCGCCGCGCGAACGCGTCTTCGACGCCTGGGTCGTGGAGGACAACTTCATCCAGTGGATGTGTCCGCCCAACGTCCATGTCGACGAGGTGAAGCTCGACGTGCGCCCGGGCGGCGCCTGGCATCTGCGCGGCCGCAACGCGTCGCGCAACTTCGTGACCTCGGGCAGGTATGTCGAGGTCAAGCGGCCCGAGCGCCTGGTCTTCACCTGGGCGCATCACGCGACCGACGACAAGGCGAGCCCGCGCGGCCACGAGACGACGGTGCACCTGGAGCTGCGCGCGCTGGGCGACAAGACCGAGCTCACCCTGATCCACGGCCCGTTCGCCGACACGCCGAGCTGCAACGCCCACTTCGAGGGCTGGACCGGCTCGCTCGACAAGCTCGAACCCTACCTGCGGAGGACTGCATGACCGCGCATCGCATTGTTTCCCAAGCGGAATGGCTCGAGGCGCGCAAGGCGCTTCTGGCGAAGGAGAAGGCGTTCACCCAGCAGCGCGAGGAGCTCGCCCAGGAGCGCCGCGCGCTGCCCTGGGTGAAAGTCGAGAAGGACTATGTCTTCGACGCGCCCGAGGGCCAGGTGACGCTTGCCGACCTGTTCGACGGCAAGGGCCAACTGATCGTGCAGCACTTCATGTTCGGCTCCGACTGGAACGAGGGCTGCCCGAGCTGCTCGTTCTGGACCGACAACTTCAACGGCATCGACGTGCACCTGGCGCATCGCGACACCGCCTTCGTGCTGGTGTCGCGCGGGCCGATCGACCGGCTCGAGGCCTATCGCAAGCGCATGGGCTGGAACCTGCGCTGGGTGTCGTCGCTCAACAACGACTTCAACTTCGACTTCGCCGTGTCGTTCCCGGGCGAGCCGAAGGAGCCGGTCTATAACTTCGGCACGATCAAGCCGTACGGCCAGGAGACGCCCGGCCTCAGCGCCTTGCGGCGCGGCGACGACGGCGCGATCTATCGCACCTATTCGACTTACGCCCGCGGGCTCGACATGTTGAACGGCACCTATCAGCTGCTCGACATCACGTCCAAGGGCCGCGACGAGGAAGGCCTGTCCTTCTCGATGGCCTGGGTCCGCCGCCACGACAAGTACTAGGCCCGAACCCCAGGTCCGAATGAGGAAGCTCAGCATGGATACCGTCATCGACACCCGCACCCTGCGGCTGGTTCGCGTCTTCAATGCGCCGCGCGAGCGCGTGTTCGCCGCCTGGACCGATCCCGATCAGTTCATCCAGTGGATGTGCCCGCCCGGCTTCGGGCTCGACCGCTGCGAGCTCGACGTTCGCCCGGGCGGCGCCTGGCGCGCGCACGGCTACAAGCCGGACGGCTCGCACTTCGCGAAGTCCGGCGTCTATCGCGAGGTCAAGCGGCCCGAGCGTCTGGTCTTCACCTGGGCGCACCACGGCGACGACAGCTTCGCCAGCCCGCGCGGCCACGAGACCACGGTCGAGGTGACCTTCCGCGCGGTCGGCGACAAGACCGAGCTCACGCTGGTGCAGGGTCCGTTCATCGACCTGCCGAACTTCAACGGGCACAACGAGGGCTGGAACGGCGCCTTCGACAAGTTCGCCGCTTTTCTGGACGAGGGAGAATGATCATGGCCATGCTCAAGATCCACGGGCTGTCGCCCAGCACCTTCACCCGCACGGTGCGGCTGGCCTGCCACGAGAAGGGCATCGACTACGAGATGGTCGACGCCATGCCCAACAACATCGGGCCGCTCAATCCGTTCGCCAAGATTCCGGCGATCACGCACGGCGACGTGACGCTCTACGAATCGATCGCGATCCTGCGTTACCTCGAGCGCGTCTTCCCGGGCCCCAGGCTGTGGCCGGACGACGCGGTCGCCGCGGCGCTCTGCGACCAGTGGGCGAGCGCGGTGGCCGATTCGCTGGCCAACGCCTCGCTGCGCTACTTCGCGGCGCGCGCCGGCTTCCTGCCGGTGCCGGCGGAGATGGCGCAGAAGTACCTGGCCAAGACCGTCGAGGTCGTGCCGATCTTCGACCGCCAGCTCGGCAAGCATCGCTTCCTGGCGGGCGAGCAGCTGACGGCGGCGGATCTCTATCTCTACCCGCTCTACGCCTATTTCCCGGACGTGCCGGAGCTCAAGGCGATCGCCGACAAGGCGCCGAACTGCAACCGCTGGGCGGCCGAGATGACGGCGCGCCCGAGCGCCAAGGCCACCGAGCCGAGCTTCAAGCCGCAGATTGCCGCTTGAAACCAGGCCTGCGGTGCTCACCTAATGGGCGAACTATTTGGGGAGATCGCCCATGAAAGCCACCTGGCAAGGCAAGGTCATCGCGGAGAGCGACAAGACCGTCGAGGTCGGCGGTTACGTGTACTTCCCGCGCGACGCGGTGAAGATGAACCTCCTGAAGATCGCGCCCAAGACGGCCAACGACCTCAAGTGCCCACACGGCGTTCAGTTCTACGACGTGGTCGAAGGCGGCACCGCCAGCCCGCGCGCGGCGTGGTCCTACGAGGCACCGCAGGCGAAGATGAAGCCGGTCGATCACTGGATCGGCTTCTGGGAAGACGTCGCGGTCGCCTGATCGTCGTTTGCAACGCCGGCTCCCTTCGGCACAGTTCTCGCTGACTGTGCCCGAAGGGAGGAACCCCTGTCGAAATATCGCTTCCTGCTGATCAACGCCTTCAGCCTGGCGCCCGGCAGCGATTTCAAGCTGCGCTCGTTCTCCGGCGCGAAGGAATCGCAGCTCTATAACTACGAGGACGTGAAGCCCTTCCTCGAGGGCATCGACTGGGACCTCCATCCCGGCGCGCCGTCGACGCACGGCAACTGGCCGGTCCAGAGCAAGTGGGAGTTCATGTCGGTCGGCTACAACCGCCAGGCCGTCGTGCGCGAGGCCTGTGCCAGCGGCAAGTACAACGCCATCGTGCTGCTGGGCGGCGGCGATCCGGGCTACTTCGAATCGCGCGAGATCGGCCGGCAATACCGCATCCCGGTGACCTCGTGCGCGCATGCGCAGATGCACATGGCGGGCCTGCTGGGCAACAAGTTCGGCATCGTCGATATCGGCGAGACCCACAACATGCAGATGTACCACCTGGTGGTGCAGTACCGCATGACCGACCGCTGTGCCTCGATCCGCAACATCAATTATCCGCTGCCCAGCCCCAACTTCCCCAACGACAAGCCGATCGAGGTCGAGCGCGATCGCGCGTTGAACGGCGCGCAGTCCGGCATGCTCGATGCCGCGGTCACCGAATCGATCGCGGCGATCGAGGAGGATGGCGCCGAGGTCATCGTGCTGGGCTGCTCGGCTGCCTACTGGATGCAGCCGCTGCTGCAGAAGAAGCTCGCCGAGATCGGCTGGGACGTGCCGGTGCTCGAAGGCTATCGCTGCGCCCTGGGTGTCGCCAAATCGCTGGTCGATCTCGGCGTCGATGCCAGCGGCCTTGCCTTTCCCGGCGAACGTCCGGCGAAATGGCGGCGACGGAAGGTGTTCTGACCATGACGCTCACACGAAGGCTGTTTCTCGCGGCGACCGGCGTCGCCGCAACAAACGCTGCCCGCGCCGCCGGCTATCCCTCGGACACGATCAGGGTCGTGGTGCCGCGGGCGCCGGGCGGCGGCACCGACAACCTGATCCGGCTGATGCAGCCGGGGCTGGAGAAGAAGCTCGGCGTGTCGATCCTGATCGAGAACAAGCCGGATGCCTCGGCGGTCGTCGGCGCGCAAATCGTCAGCAAGGCCAAGCCCGACGGCAACACCGTCCTGCTGGCCGACAACGCGCTCTACCAGAATCCGGCGATCCTCGAATCGCTGCCCTACGACACGCTCAAGGATTTCAGCGCCGTCACCATGGTGGCGCAAGGGCCGGTGATCCTGATCGTCCATCCCGACGTGCCGGCCAAGGACCTCAAGGAACTGATTGCGCTCGCCAAGACCAAGGAGCTGAGCTTCGCCTCGGGCGGCATCGGCGCTTCGACCCATCTGGTCGGTGTCATGGTGGACCTCAAGGCCGGCGTGAAGATCCTCCACGTGCCGTTCAAGGGCTCGGGGCCGGCGCTGAACGCGCTGCTGGGCGGCCATGTGACGATGCAGTACGGCGGCATCAACTCGGCGGCGCCCTACGTGAAGTCGGGCAAGGTGCGGGCGATTGCCGTCACCGGCGCGCACCGCGATCCCTCGTTGCCCGACGTGCCGACCTTCACCGAAGCGGGCTTGGCCGGCGCCGACGTCACCAGCGTCTGGGGCATGCACGCCCCGCTCAACACGCCGATCGAGATCCGACGCGTCCTGCGCGACGCCATCGCCGAGGTGCTGCGCGATCCGGCGCTCGCCACGAAGCTCGCCGAGTTCGGCTACGAGCCGATCGCCAACACACCCGAGCAGCACCAGGCGCAGACCGTCGCCCTGGTGAACCAGTGGATCGAGGTCGGGAAGACCGTGAACCTGAAGGAGTAGGGCTGGGAGCGCACCACTCCAGTGGTGCTCAATTGGACCGCCGGCTTCCAGCCCGCTCATGAGCGCGCAGGATGCGCGCGGTCCAAAAGAGGAAGAGCGGCACTGGAGTGCCGCGCTCCCAGCAGGAAGACTACCTGGCCGGCGCGATCGCCGTCACCAGCAGCGGCGTCGAGAGCCCGATCACCACGTCGCCGACCTTGATCTTCTTCAGCATGTCCTGCTTGGCGATCGAGGTCGCGGCATAGGTGCGGATCGGGCCGCCGCGGCCGTCGATCACCGATACCTTGTTGTTGGCAAGGTCGACCGCGGTCACGGTCATCGTCAGGCGGCCGATGTCGGTGTCGGTCGAATCGGGCTTGCCGCCTTCCTTGCGCGCCTCGCGCGAGCCCGGGCCCTTCTGGCGCAGGTTCAGCAGGGTCACCACCTCGTTGTAGGTGATGTTGGCCTCGGCATTCTCCTGAACCTGGTCGAGGTTCTTGACGCCGTCGCCGACGGCGACGTTCAGCAGCCGGCCGTCCGGCGTGGTGAAGACCACGGTGCGAGTCTCGGCGTCGATCGATTCGACCCACGCCTTCACCGTGACGTTGTTGGTGAAGGACACGCCCGCGCGCGGCACCGCCTGGACCTGGCCCTGCGCCATCGCCACGCTCGCGCCCGAGACGAGCATCGCGGCGAGAACCGAAGTGCCAATCGAGCGGCCGATCGAGCGGATCGTCATGTCTTACCCCCGTGAAACCTTGAACGCCGCCGGACAATAGCGCCCCGGCTCGCGGGTGCAACCATGAAGGCGCCAGTTGCGGGCGTCAGCCGAGATGGCCCAAAACGGCCTTGGCCACCGCTTCCGGCTGGTCGAGATAGGCGAGATGGCCGGCGTTGGGGATGGTTTGCACCCGCGTCGCGCCGTCGATCCCGGCTGCGAACTTTTTCGCATAGCTGGGCGGCAGCACCCGGTCGGCCTCGCCCCACAGCACCAGGGTCGGCGCCTCGATCAACGGCAGCCGCTTCTCCAGCTTGGTGTTGCCGAGCGGCCAGAAGGCGCGGGCGGCGGCCTCGGCGGCGCGCGTCATCTCGATCGGCCATTCGATCGAGTTGGCGCCCTCGGGCGGCGCCACCAGCGCCTCCCAGTGCTTCGGATCGGCGCACATCAGGGCCGGAACGTTGTCCTTGCGCTGCGCCCACGGATCGGCGGCCGGCTCGGCCTCGTCGAACAGGCCGAACGGCGCGATCAGGGCGAGCTTGCGGACATGGCCCGGGAAGAGCGCCGCCATCTCGGCGGCGAACGAGCCGCCGACCGAGGCGCCCACGAGGTCGGCGCCGGCGAGGCCTGTCTTGTCGACGATCTGGCGCACCGCCAGCAGCCAGTCGAGATGGCTGTCGAGCGCGGTGTGGCCCTGGGCGCCGCCCGGATAGCCGGGCAGGGACGGCACGATCACCGTGCGCGACTTCGCCAGCGCATCGAGGAACGGCACCCAGCGCGGCAGGCCGCCGAAGCCCGCCAGGAAGCCGAGCTTGGGGCCGCTGCCCTTGGTCCAGACGCGGCAGGGGAAGCCGTTGACCTCGACGGTGGTCGTCTGCGGTTCTGACAAGGTCTACTCCGCGGCGACGGTCTGCGGACGGAAGGCGGGGACGGCGGCGCGCTGGCCTCTGGCCATCGGCTTGGGCCACCACTTGTCCTCCCAGTCGGAGAACAGGTCTTTCACGTGCGGCATCACCTTCTCGGCGAAGAGGCGCGTGTTGTACTGGGTCGTCTGCTTGCTCATGTTGCCGTACTGCAGCAGCAGCATCAGATGGCCGACATTGAGGCTGGTGCCGACATGGCGGATCTGCTCGATCACCTCGTCGGGCGAGCCGATGATGACATAGCCGCCGTCGACGATGTCCTTCATGTTGGTCGCCTTGAGCGCCGCCTTGGTCGCGGGATTGGCGAGGTTCGCCGCCTTGGTCATCATGCCTTCGATGCCGGCGCGCTGCGTCGCCTCGGTGGTGTAGCCCGGCGGCAGCGCGAAACGCGCATCGACATGCAGGCAGCGGCCGTAGAAGTACTCGGCCGGCTCGCTGTAGAGGTCGAGCGCCTGCTGGCGTGACTCGGCGACGCCGACGAACTGCAGGAAGCCCGCGCGGTAGGGATTGCGATCCTTGCCGAGCTTGGCCATCTCGTTCCAGAAGCCGTTCATCGTGGTGAGGCCGGCCTTGTAGCCGTAGTACGAGAGGTAGCAGTAGACGTAGTCCATCTCGGCGCACCACCGCCACGTCTCGATCGAGCCGCCGCCCGGGATCCAGATCGGCGGATGCGGATCGTTCTGGATCGGCCGCGGCCAGATGTTGACGTAGCGCTGCTGGTTGAAGCGGCCGGAGAAGGCGAAGGTGTCCTTCTCGGTCCAGGCGCGCTTCACCAGGTCGTGCGCCTCGTAGTAGCGCTCGCGCAGCAGGCTCGGGTTCTGGCCGTAGGCGTAGCAGGTGTCCATCGGCGAGCCGACGGGGAAGCCGGCGATCAGCCGGCCGCCCGAGATGCAGTCGATCATCGCGAACTCTTCGGCGACGCGCGTCGGCGGATTGTAGAGCGCGAGGCTGTTGCCCATGACGCAGAGCGCGGTGTCGGTGGTGCGGCGCGCCAGCGACGAGGCGATCAGGTTGGGCGAGGGCATCAGCCCGTAGCCGTTGGAATGGTGCTCGTTCACGCAGATGGCGTCGAAGCCGCATTCGGCGGCGTATTCGAGCTCGTCCATGAAGTCGTTGTACATGTGGTGCGCTCGGCGCGGGTCGAACAGCGACGAATGGATGTCGACCCACACCGACGGATGCTTCTTGTTGAAGTCGTCCGGAAGCTCTGTGTACGGCATCAGATGGAACCACATGAGCTTCATTGCGCGTCCTCCCGGTGACTCGGACCGTAGCGAATAAACGTTCGTTTACCTCTAACCCTCTGTCAATACGTGACTCTTGCTCCGCGCAATAATATTGTGTTCAAGGAACCTTCCTGTGCAGGAATCGTATTTTGTGCGTTGCAACTTCGCGCGTGCAGCAATAGCTTGTCGCGCTGCAGGAGGAGGTTTCCACTCATGTCCGTGGTCGCCATGACGGCTCGCAATCATCCCACCGCCAGCCAGCCGGTGAAGGATCTCTACGAGGTCGGTGAGATCCCGCCGCTCGGCCACGTGCCCAAGAACATGTACGCCTGGGTGATCCGGCGCGATCGCCACGGCCCGCCCGAGCAGTCGATGCAGCTCGAGGTCGTGCCGACCCATACGATCGGCGAGGACGAGGTGCTGGTCCTCGTGATGGCCGCGGGCGTCAACTACAACGGCGTCTGGGCAGGCCTCGGCCTGCCGATCAGCCCGTTCGACGTCCACAAGCAGCCGTTCCATATCGCCGGCTCCGATGCCTCGGGCATCGTCTGGGCGATCGGCGCCAAGGTGAAGCGCTGGAAGGTCGGCGACGAGGTCGTCATCCACTGTAACCAGGACGACGGCGACGACGAGGAGTGCAACGGCGGCGATCCGATGTTCTCCACGTCACAGCGCATCTGGGGCTACGAGACTCCCGACGGCTCGTTCGCGCAGTTCTGCAAGGTGCAGGCGCGCCAGCTCATGAAGCGCGCGCAGCATCTGACGTGGGAGGAGAGCGCCTCCTACACGCTGACGCTGGCGACGGCCTACCGCATGCTGTTCGGCCATCGTCCGCACATCCTGCGGCCGGGCCACAACGTGCTGGTGTGGGGTGCCGCGGGCGGCATCGGCTCGATGGCGGTGCAGCTCATCGCCACCGCGGGCGCCAACGCGATCGGCGTGATCTCCGATCCGTCGAAGAAGGACTTCGTGATGAGCCTCGGCGCCAAGGGCGTCATCAACCGCAACGACTTCGATTGCTGGGGCCAGCTGCCCGACGTCGACGACCAGGCGGGCTATGCCGAGTACATGAAGAAGTGCCGCAAGTTCGGCGCCGCGATCTGGGAGCACACCGGCAAGGGCAACGACGTCGACTTCGTGTTCGAGCATCCCGGCGAGCAGACCTTCCCGGTGTCGTGCTTCATCGTGAAGCGCGGCGGCATGGTGGTGTTCTGCGCCGGCACCACCGGCTACAACCTGACGATGGACGCCCGCTTCGTGTGGATGCGCCAGAAGCGCATCCAGGGCAGCCACTTCGCCAACCTGCTGCAGGCCAGCCAGGCCAACCAGCTCGTCATCGAGCGCCGCATCGATCCCTGCATGAGCGAGGTGTTCGACTGGGCCGACATCCCCAAGGCGCACACCAAGATGTGGAAGAACCAGCACAAGCCCGGAAACATGGCCGTGCTGGTCTCGGCCAAGCGCCCGGGCCTGCGCACGCTCGAGGACGCGCTGGACGACTGACGCCGCATCCTCGCGGCCCAGGGCATCAGCTAGCGCCGCTGCAGGCTCTCGAGGAAGGCGACCGATTTGGCGAGCGCCTGCTGCGCTTCCGGCCGGTCCAGGTCGAACTGGTACTCGTGAAAGAGCGGCGGCTGGGTGTCGGTCGGGAAGATCAGCCGCTCGACCCGCACGCCTTGCTTCTCCAGCGCGTCCGCCAAGGCGATCGACTGCCGCCGCAGGTCGTCCTTGCTGCCGACCGAGATGAAAGCCGGCGGCAAGTTGCCGTTCAGGCGGTCGATCACCCACGCCGTCGCGAAGACTTTGTCGTTCAGGAAATCGCGACTGCCGCTGTAGGCCCAGAACTCGATGGTCAGCACCGTGTTGTCGACGTCCTTCGGCTCCATTCGATAGATGCCGCAATAGAGCAGCAGGCCGGCCAGCTGGCCCCGGCCGAGGGCCGGCGCGATATGGAGCAGCTCCGCATACGACGGCTGTGCGGTGAACGTCGCCAGCTGCAGGGCGATCTGCGCCCCGGCCGAGTCGCCGGCCAGCACGATGCGCGACGGATCGATCTGCAGGCGATCGGCCTCCTGCATCAGATAGCCGAGCGCTTGGTTGACCTGCTGCACCGGGGTCGGATAGGTGGCGCCCGGCGCCAGCGCATAGTCGATGGCGACGACCGTGAAGCCCTTGGCGGCCAGGATACGGGCGTAGGGGGCGATGTGATCCTTGCTGCCCGCCACCCAGCCGCCGCCATGGATCCACACGACCGTGAGCCGCGGCCGCGGCGGGCCGGCCGGATGGAAGACATCGAGCCGGTCGCGATAGTCCGTTCCGTAGCGCTGGTCGAGGATCGCCGTCACGTCCTGCGGAACATGCGGCGCCAGCTTGCGCACCGTCTCCCGGCCGGCCGCGTCGAACTCGTGGCGCAACAGCAGGGCGCGCGGCCAGGGCGTCAGCAGATAGAGAGCGGCCGCCGTGGCGGCGACGACGGCGACCACGCCGGCCACCCAGAGAAACAGAAGCTTCACGCTGGCGGTTGTGGCCGCCCCCGGCCATGCTGACAAGCGTGCAGCAGCAAATCTCCGTGATCACGCTCGGCGTCGCCGACCTCCCACGGTCGCGCCGCTTCTATGTCGAGGGCTTCGGCTGGAAACCCGTGCTCGAGGTTCCCGACATCATTTTCTACCAGATGAACGGCCTGATGCTCGGCACCTGGCTCGCCGCGTCGCTGGCCGAGGATTCGCGCCGCCCGCCGCCAGCCGGGCCCGGCGCTTTCTCCTTGGCGCACAACGTGACCAGCAGGGAAGCCGTGCAGCCCGCGCTCGACCGCCTCGTGCAGTTCGGCGGCACGCTGCTGCGTGCGGCCGACGCTCCGCCGCATGGCGGCTTCCGCGGCTACGTCGCCGATCCCGATGGCCATGCCTGGGAAATCGCCTTCAATCCGGCGTGGCCGATCAGCCCCGAAGGCTACGTCACCTTCGGCACCTAATAGGCGACCTTGTCCTTGTTCTTGTGCATCCAGACCGGCTTGTAGCCGCCGCGCCAGTCGGGCGGCATCTCGACCGGCCGCGTGTCGAAGCTGGCGAAGCGGGCCGGCAGGCCGCGCACGATGTCGCCCTGGTGCGGGCTGGGGATCGGGCTCGGCGTGATCGGGAACGAATCGGCGGAGGAATAGACCGGCAGCAGCAGGGGCCGCGCCGCCGTCTCCGTGTTGGGTGCCGAGCCGTGCACCGCGCGGCAGTTCAGCAGCAAGGTCGTGCCCGGCCCACCGGTGATGCGCCGGATCTTGTCGTCGGTCAGCCAGCCGAGATCGCGGTCGCGGATCTTCACGACGTAGTTGCCGTCGTCGTCGTACATCGAGAACAACGGTCCGTCGTGGCTGCCTTCGGCGACGCTGAGCGGGCCCTGCTCGGGCGTGCAGCCGTCGATATAGACGCCGATCGTGACCGGGCTGAAGTCGGTGTGCGGCCAGGCCGGGATGTCCTGGTGCCAGCTGAAGCCGCGGCTGCCCTTGCCCGACTTCACGTTGAGCTTGGCGTGATGGAACTTCACGTCGGGGCCGACGACATCGGCGGCCAAATCGGTCATGACCGGGTCGGTCATGAACTCCCAGAAGGTGGGATGCTGATCCTGCGGGCTGGCCACGCGATGCAGCCGCGGGTCGTTCGCCGAATGGCCTTCCTCGAGCACGTAGATGCTGTCGGTTTGCGTCTTGGCGCGGCTGCAGTCGAGCAACTCGGCCATCGCGGCGCGCAACCGCGCCAGCCAGCGCTCCGGCACATAGTCGGGCAGCGCCACGAAGCCCTTGTCGAAGAACTGCCGGCGCTGGGCGGCGGTCAGGACGTTGGTCGGATGCTGCAACACGTCTTGCGGCTTCATGGCGTCCTCCGGTCTTGGTTGTTGGGCCCGATTGTGCCTAGCGGTCGGCGTCGGCCGCAATGGCCGCGGCGAGCGCGTTGAGCGGCGCGCCGTATCGCCTGCCGGCTTCGTCCTCGGTCATCGCCGAGCGGATGAAGCGCATCGACAGGCAGCCCATCACCCGCTCGCCGTCGCGGATCGCCACGCCGATGCCCTGCAAGCGGCCGCTGCGCGGCAGCACCGTGAAGGCGTAGCCGTCGCTCCTGATCCTGGCGAAGGCCGCCGCGAGCTTGGCGTCGGGTTTGACGCCGAGATGGCGCAGCACGCCGCGCCGCTCCTCGGCCGGGCAGAAGGCGAGCCAGGCGCGGCCGAGCGCGCTCGACAGCAGCGGGCTGCGGCGCTGCAGCGCCGTGCGCTCGAAGGACATCGGGCTCTCGGTCGCCGTCGAATGGCGGATGGTCATCGCCCGGTCGCTGATCGTGCCGAGATAGAGCGGCCAGCCGTAGCGCCGCGTGAAGCGGCTCATGTGCGGCGCGGCCGCGTCGATCAGGCGGTCGACGAAGCGGATGCCCTGGGCGAGGCCCAGCACCTTGTCGGTGAGGCGATAGCCCGCCTCGCGCGAGATCCGCGTCGCATAGCCCAGCTCGACCAGCGTCTTCAGCAGCCGCACGACGGTCGGGCGGGGCAGGTGCGTTTCGCCGGCCAGCACCGCGACCGTGCCGCGCGGCCGGCGGCTCAGCGCCTCCATGATGGCGAAGCTGCGACTGACGGGTTCGATCATCCTGGAAAGGCTATTCCGTAATACGAACTTTGTCGACGTGTGGCGCGCATTCCGCCGCGGGCCTGCCTATCTTGCGGGCATGTTCGATCGTCGCCGGTTCATCGGGGCAACAGCGGCGGCCTTGGCCGCTCCCGCCGTCGTGCGGGCGCAGAGCTGGCCGCCGAGCCGCGTCACCGTGGTGGTGCCGTTCCCGGCGGGTGCCGCGACCGATATCGGCGCGCGCATCTATGCCGAGCAGCTCTCGGCGATGTGGGGCCAGCCGGTGGTGGTCGACAACAAGGGCGGCGGCAACGGTATTCCGGCCGCCGAATCGGTGGCGCGCGCCAAACCCGACGGGCTCACGATCTTCGCGACGTCGGCGATGACCCAGACGGTCAATCCGGCGATCTACGACAAGCTGCCGTACGATCCGATCGCGAGCTTCGAGGCGATCACGCGCCTCGGCACCTCGCCGTTCGTGCTGCTGGTCGACAGGAACAGCCCGATCGACACGCCGGCCGCGCTCACCGCCAAGCTGAAGGCCGAGGCGGGCAAGCACAATTACGGCGCCGGCGCGCTGCCGGCGCGCGTCGCGTCGGAGCTCTACAAGTTGGCGGCCGGCGTCGAGGCCGTGTACGTCGGCTACAAGAGCAACCCGCAGGCGATCCCCGACGTGCAGAGCGGCCTGCTCACCTTCATGATGATCGACACGGTCAACGCCAAGATCGCGATCGACCGCGGCGCGCTGAAGGGCCTGTTCGTCACCGACACCACGCGCTACGGGCCGCTGCCCGACGTGCCGACGGCGGCCGAGGTCGGCCTGCCCGACGTGCTGCTCACCACCTGGACCGGGCTCTATGCGCCCAGGGGCACGCCGCGCGAGGTGGTCGACAAGATCAATGCCGACGTCCGCGCCGTCGCCGCCAAGCCGGCGGTGCTGGAGCGGCTGGAATCCATGGGCACCGGCCCCAGGCTGATGAGTCCCGACGAGTTCGCTGCCTTCACGCGCTCGGAAAAGGAGCGCTGGGGCAAGATCATCCAACGCGCTAACATCAAGCTCGAGTAGGAGATTGCCATGCAAGGATCCCTGAGCGGCCGCCAAGGCCCCCGCATCCGCCACGTCGCAGACGAGAGCGCGCCCTACGAGACCATCGCCATCGACAAGATGACGCCGATCATCGGCGCGGAAGTGAGCGGCATCGATCTCAGCAAGCCGCTCAGCAACCGCCAGCAGGACGAGGTCCATCGCGCGCTCGCCGAGAACTCGGTGATCTTCTTCCGCGACCAGCACATCACGCCCGACCAGCACGTCGCCTTCGGCCGCCTGTTCGGCGACCTGCACGTCCATCCCGCGGCGCCGCACGAAGCGGGCCGGCCGGAGCTGATGGTCATCCACGCCGACAAGGACAGCCCGCGCGCCAACGGCGAGGGCTGGCATACCGACGTGAGCTGCGATGTCGAGCCGCCGATGGGCAGCATCCTCTACATCAAGAAGTGTCCGCCCAAGGGCGGCGACACGCTGTTCGCCTCGATGTACGCCGCCTACGACGCGCTGTCGGACCGCATGAAGACCTATCTCGACGGCATGACCGCGTTCCACGACGGCGAATCGGTCTATCGCGGCCTCTACAAGAACTACGGCGTCGCCGAGAAGGAGCAGTATCCGCGCGCCACCCACCCCGTGGTCCGCACCCATCCGGTGACCGCCAAGAAGGCGCTCTACGTCAACCGCGGCTTCACGCGCTACCTGATCGGCGTGCCGCGCGACGAGAGCGACGGCATCCTGAACTACCTCTACCAGCACATGGAGAACCCGCTGTTCCAGTGCCGCTTCCGCTGGCAGGAGAACTCGATCGCCTTCTGGGACAATCGCTGCGTCCAGCACCGGGCGATGTGGGACTACTGGCCGCATACCCGCAGCGGCAACCGCGTCACCGTCGCGGGAGACAAGCCTTACTAGCCCTTGTCGTCCTGAGCGGAGCGAAGGACCTCATGGCATTTCGAGCGGAATGCCGGTAGCAATCGCCATGAGATCCTTCGCTTCGCTCAGGATGACAGGGTTGTGCTGGTAATCTTCGATTGCGACGGCGTGCTGGTCGACAGCGAGCCGCTCGCTAACAAGAGCTTTTCGGCAGCGTTGAGGCCGCACGGCCTCGACTGGACCGTCGAGGAGACGATGCGCCGGCTGATGGGCCGGTCGCTCAAGTCGTGCGTCGAGATCTGCGAGGCCGAGCTCGGCCGCAAGCTGCCCGACGACTTCGTCGAGAAGATGCAGGAAGTGACCTACCGCAGCTTCCGCGAGGCGCCGCTGCAGCCGGTGCCCGGCGTGAAGGACGCGGTCGTGGCGTTGCAGGAGGCAGGGCTCGCGACCTGCGTCGCAAGCTCGGGCTCGCCGGAGAAGATGGAATTCACCCTGGGCCTCACCGGCCTGTGGGAGCTGTTCGACGGCCGCATCTTCAGCGCCAGTCAGGTGCCGCGCGGAAAACCGTTTCCCGATCTCTTCCTGCATGCCGCGATCGCGATGAACGAGCAGCCGTTCGACAGCATCGTGGTCGAGGACTCCGTGCCCGGCATCCAGGCCGCACGCTCCGCTGGCATGCGGGCGCTGGCCTATGCCGGTGCGCCCTACGCCGATCGCGAGAGTCTTGCGAAGGCGGGCGGCACGCTGTTCGACGACATGGAGCAGCTGCCGGGGTTGTTGCTGTCATGACCGCGACCGGCTCCTGGTCGATGGGCGCCGGCACCGCCGAGCGCGTGATCGTGGTCGGCGCCGGCATGGCGGGCCTGGTCGCGGCGCGGCTGCTGCACGACTCGGGTTTCACCGTGACCGTGCTGGAAGCGCGGGCGCGCGTCGGCGGCCGCACCTGGACCGACGAGTCACTGGGCGCGCCGCTCGATCTCGGCGGCTCGTGGGTGCACGGCGTCGACGGCAATCCGCTCGCCCTGTGGTGCGAGAAGCTCGGCATTGCCCTGGTCGAATCGCAGGGCGATCGGCTGCTGATCGATCCGCGTGCCAAGGTGAAAACCCGCGACGGCCAGCGCAAGCGCGCCGTGCTGGGCCGCATCGCCTTCAAGACGGCGATGGAATGGGCGAGCTGGAAGAGCAAGGCGATGACGGCGGCGCGCGGGCCGCGCTCGATCTCGGTGAAGGAGGCGGTCGATCCGCTGCTCCACGCCTCGTGGCTGCCGGAGATCGACCGGCTGGTCATCTCGACCTTCATCGAGGGCAGCGAGGGCGTGCAGGGTGCGCCCTACGACGCCGTCGCGGCCGAGGAATGGTTCCCGACCGAGGGCCTCGACCGCAACGCACAGCCCCGGGGCGGCTTCGTCGGCCTGACCGAGGATGCCGCGCGCCAGCTCAGCATCCGGCGCAGCGCCGCCGCCGAGCGCATCGTTTGGACCGACCGCGGCGTCACCGCGATCCTGCAGGGCGGCGAGAGGATCGAGGCCGATCGCGCGGTGATCGCCGTGCCGCTCGGGCTGTTGCGCGCCGGCCTGCCGGCGCTCGACCCGCTGCCGCCCGTCGATCAGCAGAAGGCGATCGCCACCCTGGGCTATGGCGCCGGCATCCTGGGCAAGATCTACCTGCGCTTCCCCGAGCGCTTCTGGCCGGAACAGCCGAAATGGTTCGGGCGTTTACCCGACAGTCCCGACCGGCGCGGCACCTTCAACACCTGGGTGAGCCATCACCACGAGACCGGCCTGCCGATCGTGCTGAGCTTCTCCAACGGCGCCACCGCGGCGCGCCTCGACCGCTCGGCCAGCGACGAGGAGGTCAAGGAGGTCGCCATGTCCTCTCTGCGCAAGATGTTCGGCGACAAGATCCCCGAGCCGGTCGGCATGCTCTATCCGCGCTGGCTGTCCGACCCGTGGTCGCGCGGCGGCTATTCCTATCCCGGCGTCGGCAGCGCGCCGGAGGACCGCAGCGTCTATGCCCGGCCGCTGGGCAGCCGGGTGTTCTTCGCCGGCGAGGCGACCGAGCCGGTCGAGTATGGCACCGTGCATGCGGCCCTCTGGTCGGGCGAGCAGACGGCCGAGGCGGTGTTCCGGGCCGCTACCGGCGTCGACGCCTCGCGCGAGATGCGGCCGTGGGCCAAGGCGCGGCTGGGAGCGGGACGGCACAATGGGTGATAGAGTCCGACCATGCACACCGCCAACACCATCTTCTTCATCCTGGTGATCGTCTCGGGCCTGGCGACGCTCGGCGCGCTGTTCGCCGGTCTGGTCAGCATGAGCCGCGGCCCGACCAACAGCCTCGAGCGCGCGCGCGGCAGCAACAAGCTGATGTGGTGGCGCGTGCGGCTGCAGTTCCTGACGATCATCTTCATCCTGCTGTGGTGGATGACCAAGGGCTGACCATGGTCAAGCTGACGCGCATCTACACCAAGGGCGGCGACAAGGGCGAAACCTCGCTCGGCCGCGGCGAGCGCGTGGCCAAGCACGACCTGCGCGTCGAGGCCTACGGCACCACCGACGAAGCCAATGCGGTGATCGGCTTGGCGCGCGCCGCGATCGAGCGCACGGTACGGGACGATGCCCTGCGCGCGCCTGTCGACGACATGCTGAAGCGCATCCAGAACGACCTGTTCGACCTGGGCGCCGATCTCTGCACGATCGAAGGCAAGGCGGGCGAGCAGGCGCTGCGTATGCTGCCGTCGCAAACCGAACGGCTGGAGAAAGAGATCGACGCCATGAACGCCGAGCTGGCTCCGCTCACCTCGTTCATCCTGCCCGGCGGCAGCGAGGCGGCGGCGTGGCTGCATCTCGCGCGCACCGTGACGCGCCGTGCCGAGCGCTGCATGACCGCGCTGGCGGCCGAGCAACCGGTGAGCGCCGAGGCGATCAAATACATCAACCGCCTGTCGGATCATCTGTTCGTGCTGTCGCGGAAGCTCAACGACAATGGCGGCTCGGACGTGCTGTGGGTGCCCGGGGCGAACCGCTGATTCGTTGCGACTGCGTCTTGTAAATCGTTGAAAGTATTCACAAAACGCTTTCACCCTGCGATTTTGTGCAGTGCGCCATAGCCTTGACATCATCGGCGGAACGCCCCTACACGAAATCCCCTTCGCCGGACGGTGTGTCCGGCCCTCACTCACCGAGCAGGCTCCACCCGATGAAAGTGCTGGTCGCGGTCAAGCGGGTCATCGACTACAACGTCAAGATCCGCGTCAAGGCCGACAAGACGGGCGTCGAGACGGCAAACGTCAAGATGTCCATGAACCCCTTCGATGAGATCGCCGTGGAAGAGGCGATCCGCATGCGAGAGAAGGGGGCCGCGACCGAGGTCATTGCCTTCTCCGCCGGACCGGCCCAGTGCCAGGAGACGATCCGCACCGCGCTCGCCATGGGCGCCGACCGCGGCATCCTTGTCCAGACCGACGCCGAGCTGCAGCCGCTGGCCGTCGCCAAGCTGCTCAAGGCCGCGGTCGACAAGGAGCAGCCCGGCCTGGTGATCGTCGGCAAACAGGCGATCGACGACGACTCCAACGCCACCGGCCAGATGCTGGCCGCGCTGCTCGGCTGGTCGCAGGGCACCTTCGCCAACAAGCTGACCGTCGCCGACGGCTCGATCGAGGTGAAGCGCGAGGTCGACGGCGGCCTCGAGAACATCAAGCTCAAGATGCCGGCGGTGATCACCACCGACCTGCGCCTCAACGAGCCGCGCTACGCCTCGCTGCCCAACATCATGAAGGCCAAGAAGAAGCCGATCGAGACGCTGGCGCCGGACGCGCTGGGCGTCGATGTGGCGCCGCGCCTCAAGGTCCTCAAGGTCGAGGAGCCGCCGAAGCGCAAGGCCGGTGTGAAGGTGAAGACCGTCGCCGAGCTGGTCGACAAGCTGAAGAACGAAGCGGGAGTGATCTGACTATGGCCGTTCTCGTTGTCGCTGCGCATGACAACAAAGCCGTGCGCACCAATGTCGCCAACGCGGTGACCGCCGCGGGCCAGATGGGCTCCGACGTCGCCGTCCTGGTCGCCGGCAAGGATTGCGGCGAGGCCGCCAAGTCCGCCGCTGCGATCGCCGGCGTCGCCAAGGTGCTGCAGGTCGAGGACGCGGCCTACGCCAACTGGCTGGCCGAGGACCTCGCGCCGCTGGTGGTGAAGCTGGCGCCGAACTACAGCCACGTCGTCATGGCGGCCGATTCGGTCGGCAAGAACCTGGCGCCGCGCGTCGCGGCGCTGCTCGACGTCGGCCAGATCTCGGAGGCGATCCAGGTCGTCTCGCCCGACACCTTTGTCCGGCCGATCTATGCCGGCAACGCGATGGCGACCGTGCAGAGCGCCGACAAGGTCAAGGTCGTGACCGTCCGCCCGACCAACTTCAAGGCGGCGGCGGGCGGTGGCCAAGATAGCGCTTCTGCGGCGATCGAGCAGATCGGCGGCGAGGGCGGCAAGGGCCTGTCCTCCTACGTCGGCGCCGAGCTGTCCAAGAGCGAGCGGCCGGAGCTCACCTCGGCCAAGATCGTCGTGTCGGGCGGCCGCGGCATGGGCAGCGGCGACAACTTCAAGATCCTCGAGGCCCTGGCAGACAAGCTGGGCGCCGGTCTCGGCGCCAGCCGGGCTGCGGTCGATGCCGGCTACGTCCCCAACGACTACCAGGTCGGTCAGACCGGCAAGGTGGTCGCTCCCGACCTCTATATCGCCGTCGGCATCTCCGGTGCGATCCAGCATCTCGCCGGCATGAAGGACAGCAAAACCATCGTGGCCATCAACAAGGACGAGGAAGCGCCGATCTTCCAGGTCGCCGACTATGGTATCGTCGGCGACCTGTTCCAGATCGTGCCGGAACTCACCGCCGCGGTGGACAAGAAGTAGCGCTGGAGTAGCCCGTCATGGAGATCAAGCGCATCGGCGTCATCGGCGCCGGCCAGATGGGAAGCGGCATCGCCCATGTCTGCGCGCTCAAGGGATTCGACATCCGCCTGATGGATGTCGACCAGCCGCACCTCAACTCGGGTGTCGAGGCCATCAGCCGCAACATGGACCGCCAGATCGGCCGCGGCATGATCCGGCCGGAGGACAAGGACGCCGCGCTCCGCCGCATCCAGACCGGCACCGACTTCAAGCAGTTCGCCGAGTGCGACCTGGTCGTCGAGGCGGCGACCGAGAACGAGCAGGTCAAGCGCGACATCTTCAAGAGGGTCTGCGAGGGCCTGCCGCCCAACGTGCTGCTGGCGACCAACACCTCGTCGATCTCGGTGACGCGCCTGGCGTCGGTCACCGACCGCCCCGGCAAGTTCATGGGCATGCACTTCATGAACCCGGTGCCGCTGATGGGCCTGGTCGAGCTGATCCGCGGCATCGCGACCGAGGAGGAGACCTTCCGCTCGGTGCGCGACGTCGTCGTTAAGCTCGACAAGAAGCCGGTCAATGCCGAGGACTTCCCGGCCTTCATCGTCAACCGCATCCTGCTGCCGATGATCAACGAGGCGGTCTATGCCCTGTACGAGGGCGTCGGCAACGTCGAGGCGATCGACACCGGCATGAAGCTCGGCGCCAACCATCCGATGGGCCCGCTCGAATTAGCCGACTTCATCGGCCTCGACACCTGCCTGTCGGTGATGCAGGTGCTGCACGAGGGTCTGGCCGATTCCAAGTACCGGCCGTGCCCGCTGCTGGTGAAGTACGTCGAAGCCGGCTGGGTCGGACGCAAGGTGAAGCGCGGCTTCTACGACTATTCCGGTGAGCGTCCCGTCCCGACGCGCTGAACGCGCGATCCCGTAAATGATCGCGATCCCGCGAAGCATCGCGCGGATCCCGCTGCTGCGAGGACTCGTCCGGGTGGTATTGGCCGCCTGGGCGAACGTCTTCTACGGCCGCTACCTCGTCGAGCGCCGGCAGGGGCTGACCCTGCTGCTCGACCGCAGCAACGCCGTCGACTGGCTGCTCCATACTTCCGGTACTTGGGAGCCGGAAAGCGTCGAGCGGCTGTTCGCACTGGTCGAGAAAGAGCGGACCCACTGCCCCGACGGCGCGGTCTTCCTCGATATCGGCGCGCACTGGGGCTTCTACGCTCTGCTCGCCCATCGCAAAGGCTGGTTCGAGCGCATCGTCGCCTTCGAGCCCGACCCGGCGAACTACGCGCAGCTCCAGGCCAACCTGTTCCTCAACCAGGCGAGCGCCGCGATCGAGGCGCTGAAGCTCGCCGCCAGCGACCGCGAGGCGACCTTCGGCCTGCGGGTCGACAGCCGCAACCGCGGCGGCACGCAGCTCGTGGCGGCGGGGCGCGACACCGTCACCTGCCAGGCGGTGCGGATCGACCAGCGGCTCGACTTCGCGGGCAAGCTCCTGGTGGTGAAGATGGACGTCGAGACCCACGAGGAGGCGGCGCTCGACGGCCTGCTCTCCCTTCTCGCGAAGAACCATTGTGTTCTGCAGATAGAGGTCTGGACCGGGGCGGAGTCGCGGGACGATGATCGGCCGCGACGGGTGATCGAACGGCTGGCGCGGCTCGGCATCCGGCATGTCGACACGTTCGACAGCGACTATTTCTTCGTCTCGGAGCGGAGGGGCAAATGAAACGGAGGCTGTTGGTTTTGACGGCGGCGGCGTTCCTGCTGCCGATGGCGTCGGCCGACGCCCAGTGGGTGTTCGTGGCGCGCAAGGCCGCGCAGCGCATCCATCACATGACCGAGGGCGGTGTCGGCGGCCAGCCGGGCTACGACTTCGCCTCGGTGGTGCTCGAGGCGCCGGCCGATCGTGTGTTCAAGATCGCGCACGAGCGCGCCCAGAAGAACCACCAGGTCCGCATCCTGATGGCTGACCCCGTCGCCCGCCGCCTGCAGGTCGCCGAGGGCGACCGCACGGCGACGCTCAACGTCGTCGAGCTGAGCGAAGGTGTCTCCCAACTCCTGATCGCCGGCCGATCGCGGCCGAACGAGCCGGCCGCTTCCTCGCAGATCGTCGCCGCCGTGATGCGCATCTGCGCCGAGCTGGGCAAGACCTGCGAGCTCAGTCGCTAACGTCTTCTCATGCTCTTCCGGACCGCGGGCCTCCAGGCCCGCGGTCCGGAAGACAAGACGCAGCCCAGCCAGTAACGTCCTGCCATGACCCAGCCGATCCGCATTGCCGTCCTCAACTTCGCCCACGAGACGGTGACGTTCCTTTCGAACGACACCACGCTCGCCGACTTCGTCTTCGAGGGCTCGCCGGCCAAGGGCGAAGCGCTGCTCTCCTGGATGCCGGGTTCGTACATGGGCGGCTTCGTGAAGGTGGCACGCGAGCACGAGGGCGTCGAGTTGGTCGGCATCGAATCGCCGCTGTGGCCCAAGACCGGCACCGGCTCGGGCTGGATCACGAACGAGGCCTACGAGCATTTCCTCGGCCGCCAGATCGCCGAGCTCGAGGCCGGCGGCAAATGGGACGGCGTCTATCTCGCCCTGCACGGCGCGATGGGCGTGCGCGGCGTGCCGAGGCCCGAGGCCGACATCGCCCGCCGGGTGCGCGAGGTGGTCGGCCGCGGCGCCTTCATCGTCGGCACTTTCGATCCGCACGGCAACGAGGACGAGGAGTTCCTGAAGCAGGCCGACATGGCCTTCTGCGTGAAATACTTCCCGCACTACGACGACCGCCTGCAGGGCGAGCGCGCCGCCCGCATGCTGATCCGCGCCATTCGCGGCGACTACAAGCCGTCGACCGTCACCGTGAAGGTGCCGATCCTGGCGCCGAGCGTCATGCAATGGACCGGCGCGTCGCCCTGGATGGATCTGGTGCAGCGCGCGCTCACCTGGGAGGCGCGCGAGCCCGACCTCTACGTCAACGTCTTCTTCAGCTTCGCCTTCGCCGACGTGCCCGACGTCGGCATGACCATCGAGGCGATGAGCAACGGCAATCCCGAGCTCGCGCGGAAGGCAGCAGACGACATGGCGGCCTGGGCGTGGCGTCGCCGCAAGGACCTGTTGAGCACCGCCAAGGTCCATCCGATCCCCGAGGGCGTGAAGCTCGCCAAGGAGGCTCACGCCCGCGGCGACTGGCCGGTAGTGCTGGCCGACCATTCAGACCGCTCGGGCTCGGCGACCTGGATCCTTCAACAGGTGATCGCGCAGGACCTCAGTGACGTGATGATCGCCACCATCGCCGACCGCAAGGCCGTCCAGGCGGTCAAGGCCAAGGACCTGAAAGCCGGCGACGCCTTCGACATGGAGATCGGCGGCCTGGCCGACGAATCCGCCGGCGCGCCGGTCCGGGTGAAGGGCACGATCGCGCTGGTCGCGCACGCCTTCGGCCGCGACTGGGTCAGTGTCGCCTTCGGCAAGAACAATCTCGTCGTCCTGAGCGAGTACCTGACGCAGATCATGTACCCGTCCGACATCGCGGGTTTCGGCGCGGACAAGTTCAAGGTCTTCGCCATCAAGTCGCGGGTGCACTTCCGGCGCGGCTTCGACGATTCGGGCTTCGCCAAGACCATCCTGCTGGTCGAGCCCGAGCAGCCGTTCCTCGGCACTGTGCGGCTCGACGCGCTGCCCTACAAGAACGTCGACGTCACCAAGTTCTATCCTTTCGGCGACGTCAGCTTCCCGTCCCGTGGACGATGAGCCTGAAGCCCTCGTCGCGCGTCGGGGCCGCGTAGTGGCGGGTGAACTGCTCGTACTCGGCGTCGCTCACCTGGAACGGATGCTCGCCGGAGCTGTTGCGCTGGCGTAGCCGCTGCTTGCAGATCGCGTCGGGCGTGTCGAGCACGTGCAGCTCGTGGTCGACCCTGGCCAGGTCGATCAGTTCCTTCATCCAGGCGCGCTGCTTCACGGTGTTGGCCGGGAAATCCAGCACCACCGACAGGCCCTTGCCCAGGATGGCGACGATGTGCGGTGTCATCGCCGCCCGCAGCCGCGCCGAATACTTGCCGTAGTCCTCGATCGTCTTGAGGTCGTCGGCGAACAGGGTCGAGGTCCAGTGATCCTCGCTGATCAGGAGCGTCTGCGGCCGTGCCGCGAGCTCACGCGCCAGGGTCGACTTCCCGGAGCCGATCTTGCCGGAGAGGAGATACAAGGTAGGCATGGCCTAGGATAACCCCAACGTCACGGCGATCACCGCCACATATCGTCCGACTTTTGCGATCGTGACCAACGCCAGGAAGATCGGCAGCCGCTCGCGCAGCACGCCGGCGACGACCGTGATGGGATCACCGATGATCGGCGCCCAGCTCAGCAGCAGCGACCACCGTCCATGGCGGCGATACCATCGCGCCGCGCGGTCGAGGGCCGGACCGCTCGCCGGAAACCAGCGCCGGCTGCCGTAGCGGTCGATGGCGCGGCCCAGGACCCAATTGATCGTCGATCCCAGGACATTGCCGACGCTCGCGACTACGAGGACCAGCCACGGCGAATGGTCCGAGAGCAGCATCGCCACTACGGCCGCTTCCGACTGCAGCGGCAGCACGGTCGCCGCGGCCAGCGCGACCAGGAAGAGGCCGGCATAGGCGAGCACTAGAACATCGTGCGCGTCGGCGTGATCGCGATGTCCCTGATGCAGATGTGCGGCGGCAGCTTCCAGCAATAGAGCAGGATGTCGGCCGGCTCCTCGGCGGTCATGAAGTCGGGATTGCCCAGGCCCTCGCGGTACTGCTTGAAGGTGATGCCCATGCCGGCGTGGATGTTGGTGCGGATGTAGCCGGGCGCCACGTTGATCACCCGCACGCCGTTCCTGCCTTCGGCCTGCTGCAGCGATTCGGAGAAGGCGCGCACGCCGTACTTGGTCGCGGTATAAGTGACGGCGACCGGCGCGGTCTTGCGGTCGCTGACCGAGCTGATGTTGAAGATGGTGCCGCTGCCGCGCGCCGACATGTCGGCCAGCACCGCCTTGGTGCCGTTCAGCACGCCCTTGAGGTTGACGTCGATCTCGTGCGCGAACGCCGACGGCTCGACCTGCTGAAACGCGCGCGCATCGGCGAGCCCGGCATTGTTCACCAGGCAGGCGGTCTTGCCGAACCGTGCTTCGGCGCCGCGGATGGCGTGCTCGAGCGCGTCGTAGTCGGCGACGTCGGCCTCGGCATAGGCGGTGCAGTCGGCGGGCAGGCCGTCGACCGGCTTCATGTGGCGGGCGATCAGCAGCAGCGCATGGCCCTCCCTGGCGAAGGCTTTCGCAAGCGCCAACCCGATGCCCGAGCTCGCCCCGGTGACGACGACAAGGGGTTCAGCCATCGAGCAGCCTCCCGTAGCCCTCGATGCGGTCGTCGATGCCGGCCAGCCGCAGCGCATGCCACAGCGTCGCCTGCGTCGAGGTGATGACCGGCTTGCCGAGCTTTTGCTCCAGGCGATCGATGACCGTGTGCGAGCGCGTGTTGAGGCAGGTCATGATCAGCCCGTCGGCCCGCGGGTCGAAGCCGCGCATGCCGAGATCGAACAGCGTGTCGGGGGAGGGCTCGGCCAGGGCAAAGCCGTCGGTGATGCCGAGGCAGGCGCCGCCCACGACGGTCAGACCGGCGTCCGAGAAATAGCGGTGCTCGGCGTCGTCGACTTCCTTGGTGTAGGGCGAGACGATGCTGACCGTCGAAACGCCGAGCGCCTTGGCCGCGGTCAGGATGGCATGCGCCGCGGTGGTCGAGGGCGTTCGGTGCTCGTGCTCGATCTCGGCGCGCAGATGGGCGTCGTAGGCCAGGCCCTGCACGATCGAGGAGGCGGTGCAGCCATAGGCGATCGCGTCGGGGAAGACGCTGGAGAGCTGACGGATCGCCGCCTTGCCCTCGTTGCGGTCCATCTCGATGAAGGTCTCTGGCGTGGTCGCCGGCGGGATGAACATGCGCGCCGCGAAAATGCTCACGCCGTCGGGCGCGACCTTCTGCGCCCAGGGCTCCATGACCGTGTTGACGCTGGGCACGACGATACCGATCCGTGCCCGCTGTCCGTCGCCTTCGAGGTGTCGTCTCGCCATGGCTGCATCCTGCGGCTAGGATCGTCTCAACATCAAGACTGCAGAACGCGGAGGAATCCCATGGCGATCGAGATTCTGGAGATCCATCACACCGGCGTGCGCATCGACGCCGGCGCGAACAAGCTCTCCGACACCGAGACCTTCTACAAGAGCGTGCTCGGCCTCGCGCGCGACGAGAAGCGGCCGACCATTCCCGGCATCCCCGGCGCCTGGATCAACGTCGGCGAGGTCGGCCAGATCCACCTGATCGGCGGCGACCAGCCCTCGCCGGTCGCCAAGGGCCCGGGCGAGGACCCGACGCGGCCGCACATCGCCTTCGCCGTGAAGGACATCGTGACGACCCGCAAGGAGCTCGACCGCATGGGCGTGCACTATTGGGTGATCGAAGGGCTGACCAGCCCGGATTCGACCCAGGTCTTCATGAACGATCCTTGCGGCAACATGGTCGAGCTGCACCAGGTCGACAAATGCCGCTGCCGCGCGAGCAACCGCGCGTGATGAAGTGCTTTCCTCCCCTTCGCGGATTCCGCGAAGGGGAGGTGCCCGCGTAATCGCGGGCGGAGGGGTCATGAGCCGCAGTCTGTGACTCATGACCCCTCCGTCGCCTCCGCCTTTTCGAACTTCGTTCGAAAAGGCGCAGACGGCGACACCTCCCCTTGCCGGCCTCCGGCAAGAGGAGGAAGGCTGATCTACTCCGCTGCCCTCGCGGGCACGGCGCTCGGATGCAGCGCTGCGTCGAGGCGGTGCTTGTAGACCTCCTGCCACGCGCGCTGGTCGTCGCTGACGAAGTAGCCGCTGCGCGCGCCGTGATAGAGGCTGGCGTCCTCGATGCCGGGCGGCAGTGTGCCGTCCTCGCGCAGGGCGCGCGAGGCCCGCAGCAGGCGGCGACGGGTGCGGGTGATCATCTGGTCCGACGGCCCGAGATGCTCGAAGGTGTGGTCGACGATCGACCCCATGCTCTCGGTGATCGCCTGGTCCTGCAGGTGGATGCCGTCGATGCCGCTGTAGATGCGGTTGGTGCGCTGCGCCTCGCGGTCCAGGCCCCAGTCGTTGGCGGCGTTGTCGGCCATGCGCCAGCGACCCATCCAGCCGGTGGTGTTCGGCAGCAGCCGGTTGCCGCGGCTGGTGCCGCCGATCGGCGTGCCGTCCTTGTAGGCGGGCTGCGGCAGGCTCATCGCGCTGTTCGCGCGCTTCCACCAGAGGAAGACGTACATGCAGTTGTTGTCGTCGATCGGCACCCAGCCGCGCGCATGGGCGTGGCTGTCGAACTCGCCGTTGGGCGCCTGGGTCCAGAACGGCAGGAGGAAGTTGGCGAAGCGCCAGTAGGTGCGGCCCTGTCCGGCCGAGCGGAAGCCGGCATACTGCGTGCCCCACGGCGCATCGGCGACATGGAACTCGGGCGCGCGGTTGGTGACGGTGAAGTAGAACGGCTCGCTCTCGTCGAGCCGGCTCGCATCGGCGTGGCCGCCATGCAGGTAACCGAAATGCGCGGTGTCGATCTCGCCCTCGATCGCCTGCAGGTAGTTGCAATCGCGCTGGATCATGCCGACGTTGATCTCGTCGTCCGGCGCATCGAGGATCTGGAAGGCGGGCAGGGGCGGCGCCTCGCGCGCGCCCATGTAGACCCAGACGACGCCCGCGCGCTCGACGGCCTGGTAGGCCCTGGCACAGACCTTGTGCTTGAAATCCTGGTGCGCGGGCACGCTCGGCATGTCGATGCACCGGCCCGAGGTGTCGAATTTCCAGCCGTGATAGAGGCAGCGGATGCCGCCTTCCTCGTTGCGGCCGAGGAACAGCGAGGCGCCGCGGTGCGGGCAGCGATGATCCATCACGCCGACCTTGCCGCCGGTGTCGCGGAAGGCGATCAGCTTCTCGCCCAGCAGCATGAAGCGCACCGGCGGGCCGTCGCGTTCGAGTTCCGATGATTTCAGGGCCGGCATCCAGTAGAGCCGCATCAGACAGCCCATCGGCGTGCCGGGGCCGGTCTGGGTCAGTTCCGCGCCTTCCGCTGCGGTCGTCATGGCGGCCTCCTGTTCAGTTGGGCCAGACGGGACGGTGATAGCCTAGAGGAACCGACGGCCGCGCCCAACAGGCCGGCGTCTCGGAAAGCTGTACAGCCGGTCTGAGATGACGGAGCGGCCCCGACGGCGTCTCGGTCACCATCGACCAGCGCGCGAGCTCCTCCTGGGTGAACTCGGCCGGGATGCCCTTGAGCGCGCTCTCCGGCACCTCGCCGAGATCGACCAGCCACTTGCCGACCTGGGCGAGCGAGATGCGCACCAGCCAGCTGCCGCCCTGCTCGGCGCGGCGGGCCAGCGCGATCATGGCGCCCGTCGCCATCAGATAGCCGGTGCAATAGTCGATCGCCGACAGCGGATAGAATTGCGGCCCCGCATCCTTGCCGGGGAATAGGGCGCCCTGCCGGGAGGTAATTCCGCTGACTGTCTGCACCACGGTGTCGAAGCCGCGGCGCGACGCCCAGGGACCCTTATGACCGAATGCCGACAGCGAGACGTAGACGAGGCCGGGCCGGAGCTTGACCAGCTCCTCGGGCGACAGGCCGCGCGAGCCGAGCGTGCCCGGCCGGTAGCCCTGCGAGAAGACGTCGGCCTGCTGGATCAGCCCGCGCAGGGTCTCGAGCTGCGCCGGGTCGCGCATGTCGAGCTGGGCCGACAGCTTGCCGTGGCCGGTGTCCCATTCCTGGTAGCCGAGGTTGGGCAGGTGCGCGGCGGTGATCTTCATCACCTCGGCGCCGTGCTCGGCGAGCGTGCGGGCGCCGGTCGGCCCGGCGAGCACGCGGGTGATGTCGACGACCTTGATGCCGCTGAGCGGCCGGTCGCCCCTGGGGAGAGGCTCGACCGGCGCATCGCCGATCTTCTCGATCTCCATCAGCGGCAGGGAGGCGATGGCGGCGGCTTGCGGGTGCGTCTTCCATTCGTCGGCCGAGCGCACCATGCCGCCGGCGCCCTTGCCGGCGATGATCGCCTCCTCGAGGTCCTGCGCGTTCCAGGTCGCCACGGCCTTGGCGACGGCGGCGCGACTCTCCTCGGTCACGCCCAGCACCTTGAGCGCAGCGGCCCGGTGGTTGGGGAAGTTGGTGTGGAGGTAGCTCCAGCGTCCGCCCTTGGCGGGGTAGGTGCCCATGACGCTGTGACGAGCATGGCTGAGCTCGCCGTCGCCCAGCTTCATGTAGGTGCCGCTGCGCATCGACGCCGTCGCCTGGCGCACATCGACGGCGACCTGCTGCAGGCGACCGCTGCGCATCTCCCAGAGCTTCGCGGCGGCGAGGCCGGCGGCGGCGATAGTCGCGGCACCGGCGACGCCGACCTTGAACGGCGTCGGTACGGTCGGGTCTGTTCCGCCGCTGAATGTGACGTTGGTCACGCTTCCGGGCCATCCGGTGGCGGGAAGGATGCGATCGAGGGCTTCTTTGGGCGTGGTCATGACCCACAGCCTAGCGATTCTTGGCGCAGGTGAAACGCACGAAACGCGAATCCCCCGTTACACAATCTGCGGGAAACCGGCGCTTCCTAGAAGGCTGAACCCATGGCTCCCCTCCTCAGGTGCTCAATGTATCAGGTGATCGGCGCCGCGTTCTGGCTGGCGGCAGGCATCTTCATCGGCAACGGCGATCCCATCGTCGGTTTACTGGCCGTGCTGTGCGGTATCGTCTGGATCGCCACCATGCCGGCCGTCGAGACCACGAACTCGCCGCGCCGTTCGCGGATGCTCATCCGCCTGGAGTAGCCGCCTTCATGAGGGCAAGGGCCTCGGGCTTGTCCCAGTCCGCCTCGCCCTCCAGACGGCCGATCTCGCGGCCGTCGGGATCGATCAGCACGGACGTCGGCAGCACCGAGATATCGAGCGCCCCCATCACCTTCTTGCCCTTGTCGAAATAGATGCCGAGGTTGGCGAGCTTCTTGTCCTCGTAGAACGGCGCCACCTTGCGCCGCGTCGGCCCGTCGAGCGACAGCGGCAGGACGGCGAACCTGTCCTTGCCCATCTCGGCCTGCAGCTTGTCGAGGCTCGGCATCTCCTTGACGCAGGGCGCGCACCAGGTCGCCCAGAAGTTCAGCAGCACCGTCTTGCCCCTGTAGTCGGCAAGCGTCAGCGGCTTGTCGTCGGCATCGGTGAAGGCGAGGTCGCTCAGCGGCTTGCCCTCCTTGGCCAAGGCGAACCTGGCTACCGTGCCGGTGAGCTGCTCAGGCCCCAGCCTGGCTAATGCGGGGATGGCAAAAAAAGCCGGGGCTGCAGCCAGTAAGAGCCTGCGGCCCATGAGGAAATCGGTACGCGGATGTGCCATAAGCCCGATTCATGGCACGGAAGACGACCAACAAAAAGGCAGCCCCGAACACGATGTGGGGAGGTCGCTATGCGCTCGGTCCCGCCGAGATCATGGAGAAGATCAACGCCTCCATCGGCTTCGACAAGAAGCTCTACGCCCAGGACATCGCGGGCTCGGCAGCGCATGCCGACATGCTGGTGGCGCAGGGCATCCTGACCGCCAAGGACGGCCGCGCCATCAGGCAGGGCCTCGCCCGCATCAAGGACGAGATCGAGCAGGGCAAGTTCAAATTCTCGACCAAGCTCGAGGACATCCATTTCAACGTCGAGCAGCGGCTCACCGACCTGATCGGCCCGGCGGGCGGCCGCCTGCACACCGCGCGCTCGCGCAACGACCAGGTGGCCCTCGATGTGCGCTTGTGGACGCGCGACACGGTCGACCGGCTCGAGGCGATGCTGCGCGATTTGCAGGCCGCGTTGATCGACCGTGCAGAAGAGTACGCGTCGACCATCATGCCGGGGTTCACCCATCTGCAGACGGCGCAGCCCGTCACCTTCGGCCACCATCTGCTGGCCTATGTCGAGATGTTCGGCCGCGACCGCAGCCGCTTGCGCGACTGCCGCGAACGCATGAACGAATCGCCGCTCGGCGCCGCGGCGCTCGCCGGCACGCCGCATCCGATCGACCGCCATCGCACCGCGAAGGCGCTGGGCTTCGACCGGCCGATGGCCAACTCGCTCGATGCCGTGTCGGACCGCGACTATGTCGTGGAGTTCCTGTCGGCCGCCTCGCTCTCAGCCGTTCACCTGTCGCGGCTCGCCGAGGAGATCGTGATCTGGTGCTCGGCGCCGTTCCGCTTCATCGCCCTGTCGGATGCCTTCACCACCGGCAGCTCGATCATGCCGCAGAAGCGCAATCCCGACGCCGCCGAGCTGATCCGCGGCAAGGTCGGCCGGATCATGGGCGCGTTCGTGGCGCTGTGCACGCTTCTCAAGGGCCTGCCGCTGACCTACGGCAAGGACATGCAGGAGGACAAGGAGCCATTGTTCGATGCCGCCGACTCGATCGAGCTCTGCGTCGCGGCGATGACCGGCATGATCCGCGACCTCAAGGCCAACCCGGCGCGCATGCGCGCCGTCGCCTCGGCCGACTACTCGGTTGCGACCGATCTCGCCGACTGGCTGGTGCGCGAGGTCGGCCTGCCGTTCCGGCAGGCGCATCATGCGACCGGCGCGCTGGTGGGGAAGGCCGCGGCCAAGGGCGTCGATCTCGACAAGCTCTCGCTGGAGGAGATGCAGGCGATCGAGCCCCGCATCACCAAGGGCGTCTACAAGGTCCTGACGGTCGAGGCCTCGGTCGCCGCCCGCAAGAGCTACGGCGGCACCGCGCCGGCCAGCGTCGCGCGCGCGGTCAAGGACGCGCGCAAGAGGTACTTGTCATGAGCCGCAAGAGCTTTCCTCCCCAGTCATCTGGGGAGGTGTCAGCGTCTTACGCTGACAGAGGAGTCATGAGCTTCAACCGGGGTGCTTATGACCCCTCCGCCCCCGATTACGGGGGCACCTCCCCATCTGAATGGGGAGGATGCGCATGAGCTTCTTTGCTTACGATGCCGACGGCGACATGCAGGCCGAGGGCGTGGCGCTCAAGACCATCGCCCAGCAGGTCGGCACGCCGTTCTACTGCTACTCCGCCGGCGCGCTGCGCGCGGCGTGGCAGGAGTTCGATCAGGCGATGAAGGGCCACAACGCCTCGCTCTGCTACGCGCTCAAGGCGAACTCGAACCTCGCCGTCATCAAGCTGTTCGGTGATCTCGGCACCGGCGTCGACATCGTCTCGGTCGGCGAGATGCACCGCGCGCTGGCGGCCGGCATCCTGCCGAAGAAGATCGTCTATTCCGGCGTCGGCAAGAAGCCGTCGGAGCTGATGGCCGCCCTCGAGGCCGGCGTCGGCCAGATCAATGTCGAGAGCTCGTCCGAGCTCGAGACCCTGAACGCCGTCGCGGGCCAGCTCGGCGTCAAGGCCGAGATCACCATCCGCGTGAACCCCGACGTCGATGCCAGCACACATGCGAAGATCACCACCGGCCGCAAGGAGAACAAGTTCGGCATCGACATCGACCTGGCGCGCGATGCCTACGCGCTCGCCGGCTCGCTGCCGAACCTCAAGGTGGTGGGCGTGGCGATGCATATCGGCTCGCAGCTCACGACGCTCGATCCCTACCGCGATGCGATCGCCAAGGTACGCGCGCTGATCGGGCAGCTCCGCGCCGACGGCCATCGCATCGACCGCTTCGACATCGGCGGTGGCCTGGGGATCGTTTATGCCGACGAGAAGCCGCCTTCGATCGCCTCCTTCATGCAGCTTGTAGCCAAGGAGACCGACGGTCTGGGCTGCGAGCTCACGGTCGAGCCCGGCCGCCGCATGGTCGGCGAGGCGGGCGTGCTGGTCGCCGAGGTCATCCTGGTGAAGCCCGGCGTGTCCAAGACCTTCGTGATTGTCGACGCCGCCATGAACGATCTCATCCGGCCGACGTTGTACGAGGCGTGGCACGACATCGTCCCGGTCCGGCGGCCACGCCCCGATGCCGCCACGATCCGCTGTGACATTGTCGGGCCGGTGTGCGAGTCGGGCGATTACCTGGCACAGAACCGTGATTTGGCTCCACTTTCTGCCGGAGACCTCGTCATGGTACGCTCGGCCGGTGCGTACGGTGCGGTGATGGCCTCGAGCTACAACACCCGGCCGCTGGCGCCCGAGGTCATGGTGGATGGCACGCGATTTGCGGTCGTCCGTCCCAGGCCCTCGATCGACGAGATGCTCTCTTCGGAGCGGTTCCCGCCCTGGATGGAGCCCGCGTAAGAAAGGACTCGATGGACGCCACCGAAGCCACCCCGATCGCCGCGCCTGGTGTCGAGCGCAAGATCGGCCTGGCATGGGCGGCGCTCGCCTGGGAAGGGCTGTGGCCGCGGCTGATGCCGTTGCTCGCCATCGCCGCCCTGTTCGTCGCGGCGGCGCATCTCGACCTGTTCGGCGGCCTCGATCCCTGGGTCCATACCGGCGTGCTCGCCGCCCTGGCGCTGGGCGTCATCGGCATCGCCTGGTGGCGCTTCCGTACCTTCGCCTGGCCGGTCCGCGCCGAGGCGATCCGCCGCCTCGAGCAGGACTCGGGCGTGCCGCATCGGCCGCTGCTCGCGGTGCAGGACCAGCTCGCCATGGGCGGGCACGACCGCATGGTTGCCGCCCTCTGGGAAGCCCATCGCCGCCGCGAGGCCGAGCGGCTGGCCAGCCTCAGCAACGGCCCGGCGCGTCCGGGCCTCGCCAAGTTCGACACCTGGGCGCTGCGCCTGGTGCCGTTGCTGGCGCTGGTCGTCGCCGTCGCCTCGGCGGGCGGCTGGCGCGCCGATCGCATGGCCGCGGCCTTCACGCCGGCCTTCCCGCCGCCGCCGCCGGTCGTCGCCAACCTGTGGATCGCGCCGCCGGCCTATACCGGCAAGCCGCCGATCTATCTCGACATGGCCGACAAGGACAAAGTCCTGCGCGTGCCGGTCGGCAGCAAGCTCGCAGGCTTCGTCGATGACGTGCGCGGCCGCCATCCGCCCAAGCTGGTGATCGACGGCAACGAGACCGAGTTCGGCACCGTCTCCCAGGGCAAGTACCAGGTCGAGAGTGTCATTACCGAAGGCAGCAAGATCAGCCTGCAGGCGCGCGGCGACGAGCAGGCGCGCTGGAAGCTGCACGTCATCCCCGATCTCGCGCCGACCATCGAGTTCTCCAAACCGATCGGCGTCGACAAGTGGTCGACCAGGATCGAGTACATCGGCGGCGACGACTTCGGCATCACCGGTGTGCAGCTGCAGATCCGCCTGCACGGCTCGGTGCTGGGCGCCGAGATGCTCGACGACGGCGAGGAGCCGGAGGTCATGCGCATCGACCTGCCGGTGCCGGGCAACAGCAAGAAGGTGAGCGACGCCTTCGTGCGCGACCTGACCAGCCATCCGTGGGCCGGCCTCAAGGTGCGCGTCATGCTGTTCGCCACCGACGCGCTCGGCCAGAAGGGCGCCAGCACACCCGAGACCTTCCTGCTGCCCGAGCGCGTGTTCAACGATCCGACGGCGCGGGCGCTGATCGTGCTGCGCAAGCAGCTGACCCGCAACCCCAAGGGCCTGCGGCTCGACGTGGCCGACGGCATGCGGCTGGTGCAGGCGCACCCGGCGTCCTACCGCGACGATCCGGTGGTGCAGCTCGGCCTGCGCGTCGGCGCGGCGCGGCTGGCGGCGGATGACTCCAAGCCGACCGTCGTCGACAGCCAGAAGCTGCTGTGGGATCTCGCGATGCGGCTGGAGCAGGGCGCCACCACCGACGCCGAGCGCGCGGTCGAGCAGGCCCGCCAGGAGCTGCGTGACGCCATGCAGCGCCAGGCCGGCGACGAGGAGATCGAGAAGCTGATCCAGCAGCTCTACAGCGCGATGGACCGCTGGCAGAAGGAGATGGCCGAGCGGATGAAGGATCCCGAGGAGCGCCGCCGCATGGAGGAGCAGGCGCAGCGGATGGATCCCAACAACACCATCACCGGCGACGACCTGCAGAAGATGCTCGACAAGATTCGCGAGATGGCCAAGAACGGCCAGCGCGAGGAAGCCAAGCGGCTGCTCGAAGAGCTGCGCAAGATGATGGAGAACGCCACCCCGATGATGGCCCAGCCGGGCCAGCGCGGGCAGCAGCGCCAGCAGCAGGGCCAGAACGGCCAGGGCAACCAGCAGGGCCGCGAGATGATGAACCAGCTCGACCGGCTGTCGCGGCGCCAGAACCAGCTCTTGGGCGAGAGCGAGCGCGAGGGCCGCCAGCAACAGCAGCAGGGTCAGCGCGGCCAGCAGGGCCAGCAAGGGCAGCAGGGTCAGCGCGGCCAACAGGGACAGCAAGGTCAGCAGGGTCAGGGCCAGCAGGGCGAGGGCCAGCAGTGGGGCGAGAACCAGGGCAACCAGCAGGGCCATCTGCGCGGCCAGCTCGGCGACCTGATGAAGAAGCTCGACGAGAATGGCATGCCGATGCCCGAGTCGCTGGGCCGCGCCGAGCGCTCGATGCGCGAGGCCGAGGACGCGCTGCGCCGCGGCGATCCGCGCGAGGCCAGCCGCGCCCAGCGCCGCGCGCTCGACAACCTGCAGCAGGGCATGGGCGACATGGCCGAGCAGATGCGCCAGCGCGGGCCGGGCAACGGCCAGGACATCGCCGAGATCGAGGAGCGCGAGCGCCGCGGCGAGGATCGCGACCCGCTCGGCCGCTCCGACGGCAACTTCGGCGATTCGGTCGACACCGGCGTCGACAAGGTCCCGCTCGAGCTCGAGCGCCAGAAGAGCCGCGAGATCCTCGACGAGCTGCGCCGCCGCGCCGGCGAGATGCAGCGCCCGAAGGAAGAGCTCGACTACATCGACCGCCTGCTCAAGACCTACTAGAGCCGCCGACCGGAATGTGCCCGTGAAACCCGGATGATCCGGCCCGGGCCGCCGGTCGTACCTCGTGATGAGCACCAAACGACTGTTTCAGGCTTGCGTGGCGATCGGCGGATTGGTGCCGGTGATCGCGGGTGCGTGGGGCGTGCTCGGCGGCCTGGAGGGCAGCCACGCCGGCCCGATGAGCCAGGAGCGCTATCTCTCCGGGCTGTTGCTCGGCATCGGGCTCGCCTTCTGATCGACTATCCCCGGCATCGAGACCAAGGCGGCGACCTTTCGCCTGCTCACGATCATCGTCGTGGTCGGCGGGCTCTGCCGGCTGCTCGGCGTCGAGCTGGGCGACGGCCTGTCGGCATCGGTCGTCGGCCCGTTGATCGTGGAGCTCGCCGTCACGCCCTTGCTCTGCCTCTGGCAGGCGCGGCTGGTGCGGTCATGAGCGGCGTGCCGTCGGCCCTGCGACGCCTGCGGTTGGCGATCGTCGACAAGATCGAGGACGTCCTGGCCAAGCTCTATGCGTGGGAAATGGCCGATCCACCGCCGCACTACGAGCGCGTCGACGACGATCGCGCCCGCTGACCTGCCCGCTTGCCCCTGAACCGGCGGAGCGAGCTGCGGAAAATCCCGAGTCGCCTTACGCCGGCATCCGGAACGTGAAGCGCGTCTCCGCCACGGTCGACTTGACCGTCAGGGTGCCGCCATGGGCGCGTGCGATCTCCGAGGCGATGTAAAGGCCGAGCCCGAGGCCGCGCTGGCCCGGCACGACGGCGCCGCGCTCGAATGGCCTGAATAGATGCTCCAGCGCGGCCGGGGGGATCGGCGGCCCGCCGTTGGTCACTGCCAGCTCGAAGCCGGTGGGGCCGCTGGTCGCCAGCAGCCGTACCGGCTGGCTGCCATCGCCATGGATCAGCGCGTTGGCCAGCAGGTTGGAGGCGAGCTGCCCGACGCGCCCGGGATCGCAGAGCACCGGCGCGGCAAGGTCGAACGCCGTCTCGATCGGCGGATCGGGCCGCACCGAGACCAGCTCGGCGGCCACCTGCGTCAGCACCGGCGCCAGGGCGTGCTTACTTCGGTCGAGCGTCAGGCCGCCGCCCATGCGGCCGCGCGCGAAGTCGAGCACGTTGTCGATCATCGTCGTCATGCGCTTGGCGCTGCTCTGCATCATCGCCAGGATCGCGCTGGCATCCTTGCTGAGCGGCAGCTTGCCCAGCAGATGCGCACCGGCGTCGATCGAGGCCAGCGGATTGCGCAAGTCATGGCCGAGCACGGCGATGAACTGCTCGCGCAGCTCCGACGTGCGCCGCTCGTCGACCAGCGTCAGGTTCGCGGTGTCGAGCCGGTCCTGCGCCTCGAGATGGCTGGCGATCAGCTCGGCGAACAGCCGGAACATGCCCACCACTTGCGGCGTGCGCAGGGTGGCCGGCCGCGGATCGATGGCGCAGAGCGTGCCGAAGAAGCCCTTGCCCGGCAGCACGATGGGCACAGAGATGTAGCTCTGGAAGCCGTACATCGCGGGCGTCGGATGCCCACGATACGCCTCGTCCCGGCCGACATGGTCGATCACGACCTCCTGGCCGCTCCGCCGGATCTCGTTGCAGATCGTCGTCTCGACCTTGAGCTCGCCGTGGGGCTTCAACCCGAAGGCGATCTCGTCGCGTACCTGGCAGGCGACCCAGCGATCCTCGGTCACCCGCGCGACGGCGGCGAAGCCCATGCCGGTGGTTCGGCAGACGACTTCCAGGATGGTTTCGACGGCGGGAAGACGCAGCACCGCTTCGACGTCGGCGCGGAGGTCCTGGCTCATGCTTTCTTTTAGCGGCTGGGGGGCGAGCCGGCGAGGCCGCCGATTGGCGAGCGTTCCGACAACCGTTAGCCCATCGGTCGCCGGAAACGCCCACTGGCAAGAGGACCGCGGCACAACAACGTGCGTCATCCGCGAAGGATGCTCAGTGGATGTGAAGGTTTTCCAGCGCCCGCATGAGCTGGCGCGACGTGTAGGGCTTGGGCAGGAAATGCCCGCGCTCGGGAAGCTGGCCCTTCTCGATCTTGACGTGGCCCGAGGTCAGGATCAGCTCGACCGGCGGCCAACGATCGCGGATCGATGCGGCGAGCCGCAGTCCGTCCATGTCGCCCGGCAGATCGATGTCGGTGAAGACCGCGCGGATGTCCGCAGTGCTCTCCAGGCGCTCAATCGCCTCGTCGGCCGAGCCTGCCTGCAGCGTGGCGTAGCCCGCTTCCTCGAGCAGCATCACCGCGTGCAGGCGCAGCAGGGGCTCGTCTTCGACGACAAGGACGGTGGCATGAGACAAGAATCACCCGATGATTGAAGACACGCGAAAGCTCGCGCGCACTCCCTCTGCCGGATAACGAACGGTCACCACCGCTGTTCCTGAGAAACCCGATTCGATGAGGCGCGGCTGAACCGACGCGCGGCTGATCCTTCAACGTGTCCAGCCGGTTGAGCGCGTGGAGAAGCTGGAAGAGCTTATCGAAACGGCGCTCGTCCTGATGACCGCCCTGCAATGGGAGCCGTGCGATCGCGGAAGCCGGCCTCCTCTTCCGCGCGCAATGAGGCATCCGTGCCGGCGGCGCTGTCAGTGTCGCCGATCCAGGTGCCTATCGCCCAAAAAACGACACTCAAGGTGGCGAACGCGAGAATGCCAATGCCGGCAAACTCCATCCAACTCGGGGAGCGGCCAGTCGGCCAAATGTCCAGAAGAGTGACGACAAGAAGAAACAGCGATACGATCAGAAGCACTCTAAGCGTCCACCTGTAGAATAGTGGCACAGTGCCTGGCTCCGTTTTTGCTGCTAAAACCGACCAACGCCCTCCGCGGAGTGCGAGTTGCTGCAGATCGACTGATCATCGCCGAGGTTGCGTGTCGCCGTGCATATCTCCCTGCGGTGATGCGGGTACCTGACGGCGGGGGTCGTCGCCTCACTCGACCGCCATCGAAGCGGCCTTCTGCCGGTATTTGAAACGGCCGCGCAATCATCGCGACCGTCTCTACGAAGCCCGCCCACGGAGATGTGATCAGTTTGTAACCGGCATTTGCCGCACCGGCATATGCCGTTCGGCTGATTCCAGCCGAACGGAATATGCTCTAACCGCTACCGGTCTCCCGTCGCCCGTGCCGGGCCAGCCGCTGCGCCCACAGGCGGTGCTTGCCCAGCTCCGGCAGTCCCACCGAGCCGCACTTCTCGCAGCGGAAGCGGGCGCCGGCGACCAGGCGGTGGCGCAGCGCCGGGGCATCGCCGTCGATCACCTTGCGGTGGCTGCAGTTGGGGCAGGTGACCTCGATCTCGAGCTGCTCGCGGGCGAGTTCGCCGAAGGTCAGGCGCGGGGTGCCGAGGGCCATGGCAAGGACATGGTCCGCTGCGTCGGCCGGCGCAAGACGGCCGGGAACAACCGGCGCCGGGGCGGCGTTGACAGGACGTACGGGAGTGAGCACCCGTACCCTGACAGAGCGAAGCCCGCCCCGTCGTCTCCCCCGCGGGGCGGGCTTTCTTTCCTCAACGGATCAGCCGAACCAGGACGTGTCGCGGGTCTTCTTGCCGTAGTGGCGCTCGTGGTCGGGCGAGTGGCCTTCCTTGCGCGGAGGCTGGCCGGGCGAGGCGGCGGAGGGGGCCGCCTGCAGGGCCTGGCGGCCGAGCGGCGTGATCTTCCAGCCTTCGGGCGTCTCGTCGATCAGCTTGTAGAGCGCGAGGCGGCCGCGCACCGGCGTGGCCAGCTCGCGCGTCGCCCCGTGCGCCGCCATCTCCTCGAGGGCGGCCCGCTCGGTGTCGCTCAGGCTGGGAAAGATCATGGCCCCCGAGCAACGTCGGCATGGGGTGCGCGGTTGCACATCTGGCGGGCCAGGCCCGGCCCGACCACAAGACCTACGAGGCGGTCTTCTCGACCACGCCGATATAGGGTAGGCCGCGGAAGCGATGCGCCCAGTCGAGCCCGTAGCCGACCAGGAACTCGTCGCCCGCCTGGAAGCCGGTGAAGTCGGCCTCGAGCGGGGCGCGCCGCTTGTGACGCTTGTCGAGCAGGGTGCACACCCAGACGCGATGCGCGCCGCGCTCCTTCAGCAGGTTCTTGGCGAAGCTGAGCGTCAGGCCGGATTCCAGGATGTCGTCGACCAGCAGCACGTCGCGGCCGCGCACGTCGTCGACGATGTCGCGCACCACCCGCACATTACCGCTGGTCTCCGTGCCGGTGCCGTAACTGGACAGTGTCAGGAAATCCATCGACCAGTTGGCGCCGGCGCGGCTCAGCGCCCGGATCAGGTCGGCGGCGAACACGAAGCTGCCCTTCAGCACCGACACGACCAGCGTGTCGGCCGGAAGCTGCTGGGCGAGGTCGGCCGCCATCTCGTCGACCCGGGTGGCGATCTCGGCGGCCGAGATGCGGATCGAAACCTGCGGGCGGTCGGTTGTCATTCGATCACCGGCACGATGTCGGTGGTGCCGGCCGGCGGGTCCTCCAGCACCTGGCTGAAGCTCGCCCGGCTGCCCGGCTGCAAGGGCCCCTCGACCAGCGGGAAGGTCTTCTCGCCCAGCACGTCGTCGTTGCGCTTGAAGGTGACGCGCAGCTGCGACGTCGAGCCGGCCGTGGTGCCGTTGTTGACCACCTCGCCGCGCACGACGTAACGGCCGTCGACGACGTCGATCTTGCTCTTGGCCAGATCGATCTCGAGCTGCGGACGCGGCGACGCTGCCGGCGGCATGGTTGGCTTGGCAGGAGCAGGGGCGGGAGCAGTAGCGGCGGCGGTCGCCGGAGCCGCCGGCTCTTCTGCGGGGATCAGAGCCGCGATCTCGTCGTGAAAGGCGAACATGCCGCCGCCGACCAGCAGCAGCACCACGCCCGCGGCGATGGCGACACGGCGCCATACCGAGACCTTGGGCGGGATCACGACCGGCAGCGCGGCGCCCCGGGTGGTCGGGCGGATCACCATTTCGGGAATGGGTTCGGGGTCGGGCGCCGACGGGCTCTCGGACGTCGCCGCAGCCTCGGGGGCCGCTGCGCTCTCCGACGTCGCCGCGCTCTCCGCCGCAGCCGAGCTTTCGGCTGCCGCCGCATTCTCGGGCGCAGGCTTGGCCTCGGCGGCCGGCGTAGGCGTAGGCGCGGCCGGCGGTCTCGCGACCTTCTCGAACCAGCGATGGCTGCAGCGCGCGCACTGGACGGTGCGGCCCGCGAACCCGATCTTCTGCGGATCGACGGCGTAGCGCGCCCGGCAATTGGGACAGGTGACGACCATGATTACCGGGAGCGGGCTTCCCACCACATAGGCTTGCTGTTCGACATTATGCCACCAATACTGGACCGACAAGCAATGACAAGCCCCGGTCTCTGGCTGCGTTCTCTCGCCTTCAATGGGGGCTGGTACCTGGGCTCGACGGTCCTTGCGATCGTCGGCATGCCGCTGCTGCTCGCGCCGCGCCGCTGGGTCGTCGCCTGGGCGCGGCTGTGGATCGCCTTCGTGCTGTGGTGGCTGCGCGTGACCGTCGGTCTCACGCACCGGGTGGTCGGCGCCGAGAACCTGCCCAAAGGGCCGGTGATCATCGCCTGCAAGCACCAGTCGAGCTGGGAGACGCTCGCCTTCACGTTGCTGTTCGATGACATCGCCGTCGTGCTCAAGCGCGAGCTGCTGTTCATCCCGGTCGTCGGCTGGGCGATGGCGCGTGCCGGCAACATCGCGGTGGCGCGTGGCGACGGCGCGGCGGCGCTGCGCGGCATGGTCAAGCAGGCCAAGGCGGTGATCGCCGGGGGCCGCTCGATCGTGATCTTCCCCGAGGGCACGCGGGTGGCGCCGGGCGACCAGCGGCCCTACCAGGTCGGCACCGCCGCGCTCTACCGCCAGCTCGGCGTGCCGGTGGTGCCGATGGCGTTGAACTCGGGCCTGTTCTGGGGGCGCCGCAAGTGGGTCAAGCGGCCGGGCACGCTCACGCTCGAGATCCTGCCGCCGATCCCGCCCGGCCTGCCGCGCGACGCCTTCATGGAGAGGCTGCGCGGCGAGATCGAAGGCGCGACGGCGCGGTTGGTGGAGAATCCCTCGCAATTATCCCCTTGACGCATGTAGCCCCAAGGACTAGATAGATGGGTATGGCCAAGCCGAAGCCCATGACCATCCGCCAGTTCTTCGCGATCTACCCGGATGACGACGTTTGCCTCGATCATGTGATGCGCGCCCGCTACGGCGAGCGCCACATCTGCGACCGCTGCAAGAAGTCGGCGCACTACTACCGGATCAAGGCGCGGCAGGCGTACGAGTGCGAATACTGCGGCCTGCACCTGTACCCGTGCGTCGGGACGCCCTTCCACAAGTCGCGGACGCCCCTGCAATATTGGTTCTTCGCCATGTACCTGTTCTGCGCCTCGCGGAACGGCGTGGCGGCCAAGGAGCTGCAGCGGCAGTTGGGCGTGACCTACAAGTGCGCCTTCCGCATGGGCCATAAGATCAGGGAGTTCATGGCGGAGGCGGACGGCAACGCGCCGCTCGGCGGGCTGGGCAACATCGTCGAGGCGGACGAGACGTTCATCGGCGGCAAGGACAAGCTGGGCGAGGACGACAAGCACATCGTGATCGGCGCGGTCGAGCGCGGCGGCGAAGTCCAGACCGACGTGGTTCCGGATCGGCGCGGCATGACCGTTCTGCCGAAGCTGCGCCGCATGCTGGTTCCGGGCGCGCGAGTGGTGACGGACGACAATGCGATCTACGACGCGCTGCCGACCAACGGCTACCCGCATGCGTCGGTCAACCATTCCAAGGGCGAGTACGTTCGCGGCCCCATCCACACGAACACCATTGAGGCGTTCTGGGCGCAGCTTAAGCGCGGGATCAACGGCACCTACATTCATGTGTCGCAGAAGCACTTGGACAAATACCTCGGTGAGTTCGAGTACCGCTTCAATCTTCGGAAGCAGCCTTACGTGATGTTCGAGATTTTGCTTTGGGCTTTTCGCCGGCCGTCCCTAGTGCCATCGCGCGTGTGAGGCGCTGAAAGCGCTCGCTGGCATCGTCGCGCGTCGGCGTTTCGTCCCGCTCGCGCATGAAGTGGTCCAACCGTTTCTTCTTCCGTGCGTCACGTAGGTTCATTGCTGCGGATAATCCCGTTCGATTTCTTGGAGGGCGGCAATTAGGTCTTCTCGCTTAACGCGGGGCCTCACGTATTCCAATCCTTGCTGGTCCCACGCGCTCCAAAGCACCGTGGCGTCGTCGCGAAGGACGTTTACTGTTGCGTTGCCCGCGACTATCACGCCGTTATTATCGCCACCAACCGCAGCGCTCTGAGAGCCCGACGCAACTGTTGCCGCTCCGCTAGCCAGATCGTGGCGCTGGGCCCGTCCAAAAAAGTAGAGAAGGGCCGCGGCGAGCAGCAGGCACAGCGCTGTGCCAAAGCCGCCCCACATCACCCATGGCCACAGCCATTCCCATTTCGGCCCGGTTAGCAATTGCTGCGCTCCCAAGCCGCCGGCCCCGATGAGGACACTGATAGTCGTTGCGAAGGGGAATGCCCGCATCTGCCTATTGTAGGCCAAATCCGCCTACATGTCCCTAGGGGATAACTGCGGAATCCCTAGGGCGGGAACGAAAAAAGAACACTTGTTGAAAACCGGCGATTCCGCCTATCTTTAGGGGATGGATTGGGCACCGATTTCCCAGCGCATCTGGGACATGAAATACCGGTTCCGCGATGGCTCGGGGGTTGGCGATGCCGATCTCGAAGGCACGTGGTGGCGGGTCGCCCGCGCGCTGGCCACACCCGAGCGCGACCCCGAGACCTGGGCCGCGCGGTTCCACGAGGCCCTGCAGGGCTTCAAGTTCCTGCCGGCCGGGCGGGTGATCGCCGGCGCCGGCACCGGCCGCACCGTCACCCTGTTCAACTGCTTCGTCATGGGGTCGATCCCCGACGACATGGCCGGCATCTTCGAGAACGTGAAGGAAGCCGCGCTGACCATGCAGCAGGGCGGCGGCATCGGGCACGACTTCTCGACCCTCCGGCCTATGGGCGCGCCGGTGAAGGGCGTCGGCGCCGACGCCTCGGGGCCGCTCAGCTTCATGGATGTCTGGGATTCGATGTGCCGCACCATCATGAGCGCGGGCAGCCGCCGCGGCGCGATGATGGCGACCTTGCGCTGCGACCATCCCGACATCGAGGCCTTCGTCGACGCCAAGCGCGATCCGAAGCGGCTGCGCATGTTCAACGTCTCGGTGCTGGTCACCGACGCCTTCATGCAGGCGGTCAGGGACGATGCCGACTGGGACCTCGTGTTCGGCGGCAAGGTCTACAAGACGGTCAAGGCGCGCGCCCTGTGGGAACGCATCATGCGCGCCACCTACGACTATGCCGAGCCCGGCGTGATCTTCATCGATCGCGTGAACAAGCGGAACAACCTCTACTATTGCGAATCGATCCAGGCGACCAACCCGTGTGTCACGGCCGAAACCTGGGTGCATACGACTGATGGGCCGCGCCAGGTGCGCGATCTCGTCGGCCGGCCTTTCGTCGCCCGGGTCGACGGTAAAGGTTTTGCCGGCGCGATCGACGGCTTCTTTTCGACCGGCCTGAAGTCCGTGGTGCGGCTGCGCACCAAGGAAGGGTATGGCCTACGCCTCACGTCCGACCATCGCGTGCGCAGAGTCGCGCAGCTGACGCGTTGGACGAAGGAGCTTGAATGGGTCGCGGCCGGCGAACTTCGAGCGGGCGACAAGATCGTCCTGCACGATCACCGCGACGCCGCGCAATGGTCAGGACCTCGAAATGAGTCCGAAGGTTATTTGCTCGGTCTGCTGTTGGGCGACGGCACATTGAAGGATGACAAGGCGGTCATCAGCGTCTGGCGACCGGCGCAGGTCGCCAACGGCGATGTCGGCCGCGCCGGCGTCGATGGCGTGATGGAAGCGGCCATGGCCGCTGCCTGGACGCTCCCGCATCGAGCGGACTTCACAGGATGGATCGAGGTCAAAGGGCGCAACGAATGGCGGTTGGCACTGGGCGCGGTGAAGGCCCTGGCGCGCGACGTCGGCATGGCTCCCGGACGGAAGACGATCACGTCCGCGATTGAAGGGACCTCTTCGAATTTCCATCGTGGCTTCTTGCGAGGGTTGTTCGACAGCGACGGATCGGTGCAGGGCACGCAAGCCAAAGGCGTCAGCGTTCGCTTGAGCCAGAGCGATCTGGCCGTGCTTGAAGCGGTTCAGCGCATGCTATTGCGCCTGGGGATCGCTTCGACGCTCTACCGCGAGCGCCGTCCGGCCGGTCAACGGCCGATGCCGGATGGAAAGGGCGGTCTGCGTCTCTGCGAGATTGCCGCTCAGCATGAACTGGTGATTTCGGGTGAAGGAGTCGGATTGTTCGCGGAGCAGATTGGATTTGCCGATCACGACAAGGCATGTGGCCTGCAGGCTTTGCTGACGGGATACCGGCGCAAGCTCAATCGCGAGAGGTTCGTCGCTGAAGTCGAAGCGGTCGAACCGGATGGCGAGGCCGAGGTCTACGATGTCCAGATTCCGGGCATCAACGCGTTCGATGCCAATGGCCTCTACGTCCATAACTGTGGCGAGCAGCCGCTGCCGCCGTATGGCGCCTGCCTGCTCGGCTCGATCAATCTGGGCGCGCTGGTCAAGGATCCGTTCACGCCGCAGGCCAAGCTCGACATGGAGGCGCTGGAGAAGCTGGTGCCGGTCGCCGTGCGCATGATGGACAACGTGGTCGACGTGTCGCGCTTCCCGCTGCCGGCGCAGGAGCGCGAGGCCAAGGCCAAGCGCCGCATCGGCCTCGGCGTCACCGGCCTCGCCAATGCGCTGATCTTCTGCGGCGTGCGCTACGGCTCGACCGAGGCGGTGCGGCTGACGCGCCAGTGGCTGGCCGCGGTGCAGCGGCTGTCCTATCTCGGCTCGGCCGACATCGCGGCGGAGAAGGGCAGCTTCCCGATGTACGACCGCGCGCGCTATCTCGCCGGCGAGACGGTGAAGGCGCTGCCCGAGGAGGTGCGCTCGGCGATCGCGCGCTACGGCATCCGCAACGCGCTGCTCAATTCGATCGCGCCGACCGGCACGATCTCGCTGCTCGCCGACAACGTCTCGTCCGGCATCGAGCCGGTGTTCGCCTTCAGTCACGTCCGCCACGTGCTGCAGCCCGATGGGACGCGGCGCGAGGAGAGCGTCGACGATCACGCTTTCCGCCTGTGGCGCAGGCTCAAGGGCACGGCCGAGCCGCCGGCCGACGTCTTCGTCGATGCCCAGACGCTCACGCCCAACGATCACCTCGCCATGCAGGCGGTGGCGCAGGAGTTCGTCGACAGCTCGATCTCCAAGACCATCAACCTGCCGAAGGACATCTCCTTCGAGGCCTTCAAGCACGTCTACGAGGAGGCCTACGCGACCGGCTGCAAGGGCTGCACGACCTACCGGCCCAACGAGGTGACCGGCGCCGTTCTCGAGGTGAAGCCCATCACCGCCGTGGTCGAGGCGCCGCGTGCGGCGCTGCCGGTGCCGGCGACGCACGATAGTGTCGCGAGCCGCGACTCGGTGGTCTACATCGCCCAGCCGCTCGACCGGCCGGAGGACCTGCCGGGCAAGACCTACAAGATCAAATGGCCGGGCAGCGACCATGCGATCTACATCACCGTCAACGACGTCATGCAGGACGGCCGCCGCCGGCCGTTCGAGATCTTCATCAACTCCAAGAACATGGAGCACTACGCCTGGACGGTGGCGCTGACCCGCATGATCTCGGCGGTGTTCCGGCGCGGCGGCGACGTGTCGTTCGTGGTCGAGGAGCTGAAGGCGGTGTTCGACCCGCGCGGCGGGCAGTGGATGGAGGGCCGCTACGTGCCCTCGCTGCTGGCCGCGATCGGCGGCGTGATCGAGCGCCACCTGATCGAGATCGGCTTCCTCAGCCCGGTCGATGCGCCGGGCATCGCGGAGGCGGCCGAGGCGCGGCTCGCGCTCGCCGCCGGTGCGCGCGAGCCGTCGGACGGATCAGGCGGACCCGCCGCGAAGATGGGTCAGTGCCCCAACTGCGGCGCCGCGGCGCTCACCCACCAGGAAGGCTGCGACATCTGCCTCAACTGCGGCTACTCGAGGTGTGGTTAACCGATCTCGAGCGAGATGCCGGCGTCCTTGCTGACCTTGGTCCAGATCGCGGCGAAGGCGCCGACGAAGGTGGCGTACTCGGCCGGCGTCATCGGCTTGTCCTCGGGCAGCAGCACGACCTCCTTGAAGCGCTCGGTGACGTCGGGCGCCTGGTAGGCCTTCAAGAGCTCGGCATGCAGCTTGGCGACAACCTCAGGGGCAAGACCCTTCGGTCCCGAGACGCCGACCCAGGTCGAGGTGGTCATCTAAACCCTGCTCGGCGAAGGTCGGGGCGTCGGGATACATCGCGATGCGCTTCTCCGAGCTGATCGCCAGCACCCGCACCTTGCCGGCGTTGATGTGCGGCACGTTGGTGGTGATCGGGTCGAACATCGAGGGGATGTTGCCCGCCAGCATGTCCTGCAGCGACGGCGCCGAGCCCTTGTAGGGCACGTGCTTCCGCTTCATCCCGGCCAGCGCCGAGAGCTGCTCGCCCATCAGATGGGTGTTGGAGCCGATGCCCGAGCTGCCGAAGGCGATCTCGTCGGGCCTGGCCTTGGCCGCAGCCAGGTAGTCGGCCAGCGTCTTCCAGGGCGAGGCGGCCGGCACGATCAGGACGTTGGGCGTGTGGCCGATCAGGCTGATGTGGCTGAAGTCCTTGACCACGTCGTAGGGCAGCTTTGGGTAGATTCCGGGCGCGATGCCCAGCGGCGAGGCATGGGAGATCACCAGGGTGTAGCCGTCCGGCGCCGCTTTGGCGGCGAGGTCCGAGCCGATGGTGCCGCCGGCGCCGGGCTTGTTCTCGACCACCACCTGGGTGCCGAGCGCCGCCGACAGCTTGGGCGCCAGGATGCGGGAGATCGTGTCGGCCGTGCCGCCCGGCGGGAAGGTGGCGATCAGCCGGATGGTGCCCTTGGCCGGCCAGCCGGGGCTGGCCCTCACCGTCGTGGAAGCTGCCGGGGCCGCCAGGCTCGCGGCTGCGGCGACGAGGACCGTACGGCGGGTGAATTTCATGGCAAGCACTCCCCTTATGATTGGCTTGCCGGGGGCTGCTGCAATGCATATGCCAGCCGGACGGACAATGGCGGAGGCGTGATGCGTCGGGGCGTGATGGCGGCGGTGCTGGCGGTGGGGCTCGGTCTCGGGCTCGTCCCGGCTGCAGGGGCACAGCCGTTGCCGACCAGCCGCAGCGACCTCGCCTACTCGTTCGCCCCGGTGGTCAAGAAGGTGTCGCCGGCGGTCGTCAACATCTACACCACGACCACCGCCCGGGTGCAGCGCCGTCTGCCGTTCCCCTTCCCGGGCATGCCGCAGGACGGCCAGCGGGTGCAGAACTCGCTGGGCTCGGGCGTGCTGGTCAAGGCCGACGGGCTGATCGTCACCAACGCCCATGTCGTGAAGGGTGCCGACGAGATCCGCGTGGTGCTGTCCGACCGCCGCGAGTTCGACGCCAAGCTGGTGACGCAGGACGAGCGCTACGACCTCGCCCTGCTGCGCATCGATACCATGGGCGACAAGTTCCCCCACATCGAGCTGCGCGATTCCGATTCGATCGAGGTCGGCGACGTGGTGCTGGCGATCGGCAACCCGTTCGGCCTCAACCAGACGGTGACCAGCGGCATCATCTCGGCGCTCGCCCGCTCGGCGGGCGGCGTCAACGATTCGAGCTTCTTCATCCAGACCGACGCGGCGATCAATCCGGGCAACTCGGGCGGCGCGCTGGTCAGCCTCGACGGAAGGCTGATCGGCATCAACACCGCGATCTACTCGCAGAGCGGCGGCTCGGTCGGCATCGGCTTTGCCACGCCGTCGAACATCGTGGCGCGCATGGTGGCGATCGGCGAGAACGGCGGGCGCATCGTACGGCCGTGGCTCGGCATCTCGATGCAGCGCGTCACCGCCGATATCGCCGCCGGCCTGAACCTGCCGCGGCCCGCGGGCCTGGTGGTCAAGGATGTCTATGCCGAGGGCCCGGGCGAGACGGCGGGCTTCAAGCGCAACGACGTGATCGTCGCCCTGCGCGAGATGCCGATCGACGACGAGGCGAGCCTGCGCTTCCGGCTAGCGACGCTGGCGGCCGGCGAGCGGGTGCCGGTCAAGGTGATCCGCGCCGGCAAGGAAGTGATCCTCGAGGTCGAGCTGGCGGCGCCGCCGGAGAAGCCGCTGCGCGAGCGCTCGGCCCTCGACGGCCGCCAGCCGCTGTCGGGCGCGACCGTGGTCAACATGTCGCCGGCGGTGGCCGACGAGATGGGCCTGGTCGAATGGAAGCCGGGCGTCGCGGTAATCGAGGTGCAGCCCGGCTCCTATGCCGCGCGTTTCCTTCGAGCGGGTGACATGGTGAGCGCGATCAACGGCCAGGACGTGAAGAACGTCGCCGACCTCAAGCGGCGCATCGCCGCCGGCGTCCAGAGCATGGGCGTCGCCCGCGACGGCATGGTCTCGACCATCCAGTTCCGGTGAGTACACCTCACCCTGAGGAGGCCCGAAGGGCCGTCTCGAAGGGTGGCAACGCGAAGGACCGATGAAGGAAGAGCCTGGCGCCCACGTCTACATGCTTCGTCGTTCCGACGGCAGCTACTACGTTGGCTCGGCGCGTCTCGGACTGGAACGTCGTGTCGGCGAGCACAACCAAGGTGTCTACGGCGGGTACACTTCGACCCGTCGGCCGGTCGTTCTTGTTTGGGCGGAGCAGTTCGAGGCCATCACCGATGCGATCGCTTTCGAACGTCAATTAAAGGGTTGGTCGCGAGCGAAGAAGGAAGCTCTTATTCGTGGAGACTTCGCCGTGATCCAACTTCTGTCGAAGAGAAAGACACCGCATGCACCAGCTTGACTGGTCCCACCCTTTGAGACGCGCCCTGCGGGCGCTCCTCAGGGTGAGGGGTAGGGTGTAATGGCTGAGCTCTTTGCCTCGCTTGCCCCGACGCCTTTGGCCGAGCGGTTGCGGCCGAGGTCGATTGAGGATGTGCTGGGCCAGGATCATCTGCTCGGGCCCGAGGGGCCGCTCGGGCGGATGCTGGCGGCGAAGAAGCTCGCGTCGTCGATCCTGTGGGGCCCGCCGGGATGCGGCAAGACGACGATCGCCCGCCTGCTCGCCGAATCGGTCGACCTGCATTTCGAGCCGCTGTCGGCGGTGTTCTCCGGCGTCGCCGACCTGCGCAAGGTGTTCGAGGCGGCGCGCCAACGGCGCAAGGACGGCAAGGGCACGCTGCTGTTCGTCGACGAGATCCATCGATTCAACAGAGCGCAGCAGGATGGATTCCTGCCGTACGTCGAGGACGGCACGGTCACGCTCGTGGGGGCGACCACGGAGAACCCGTCGTTCGAATTGAACGCCGCGCTGCTGTCGCGCTGCCAGGTTCTGGTGCTGCGCCGGCTCGACGATGCGGCGCTCGATATCGTGCTCGAGCGCGCCGAAGAGGCGCTGGGCAGGAAGCTGCCGATCGACGCGCAGGGCCGGCAGGCGCTGTTCGCCATGGCCGACGGCGACGGCCGCTACCTGATCACGCTGGCCGAGCAGCTCGCGCAACTGAAGGAGAAGGGGCCGCTGCCGCCGGCGCGGCTGGCGACGCTGCTGCAGAAGCGCGCGCCGCTCTACGACAAGGCGCAGGAGGCGCACTACAACCTGATCAGCGCGCTGCACAAGTCGCTGCGCGGGTCGGATGTCGATGCGGCGCTCTACTGGTTCGCGCGCATGCTCGATGGCGGCGAGGATCCCAAGTACATCGCGCGCCGCCTGGTGCGCTTCGCGGTCGAGGACATCGGCATGGCCGATCCCAATGCGCTGACCCAGACGCTCGCGGCGTGGGACACCTACGACCGGCTCGGCTCGCCCGAGGGCGAGCTCGCGATCGCCCAGGCGGTGATCTATCTCGGGACGGCGCCGAAATCGAACGCGGGCTATGTCGCGTTCGGCGCCGCCAAGCGCTCGGCCAAGGAGCACGGCTCGCTGACGCCGCCGATGCACATCCTCAACGCGCCGACCAAGCTGATGAAGGAGATCGGCTACGGCAGCGGCTACCAGTACGACCACGATGCCGAGGAAGGCTTCTCCGGCCAGAACTACTTCCCCGACGGCATGGCGCGCGAGGCGTTCTATCAGCCGGTCGAGCGTGGCTTCGAGCGCGAGATCCTCAAGCGCTTGGAATACTGGAAGAAATTGCGGGACAAGCGGCGCACGAACTCGTGACTAAGTCGCAATCGCATTGACAGTGTAGTGCGAATCATTCTTAAAGGCAGGGTTCCTTGCTAGGGAGAACTCGCTCAATGATCCGCATCGTCATTGCCGCCGTCGTGGCGGCCGCGCTTCCGACCGCCGCTTTCGCCGGGGCCAACTGCAAGGCCAATCCGAAGGCCGAGTGGATGAGCGAGGCCGACGCGCAGGCCAAGATCGTCGCGCAGGGCTACAAGATCGACAAGTTCAAGATCGACGGCAACTGCTACGAGATCTACGGCAGCAACAAGGACGGCAAGAAGGTCGAGATCTACTTCGACACCAAGACGCTCGAAGTCGTGAAGGCCGAGATCAAGGGCTGACCTTGCCGGCCTGGGACCCGGTCGTCCGGCTGTGCCACTGGACGCTCGCGGGCCTCGTCATTTTCGATCTCGTCTACGATGACGGCGGCTACGCCCATCGCATGGTGGGCTATGGAGCGGCCGTCGTCGTCCTGCTGCGGCTCGGCTGGGCCGCGCTCCGCGGCCATAGCCTGAAGCCGTCGATCGCCGAGACGCGCCTCTATGTCCGCCAGCTCCTTGCCGGCAAGCCGCCGCGCTCGCATGGCCACGATCCGCTCGGCCTCTGGATGGTGTGGCTGCTCTGGATCCTGGTGCTGCTGCTGATGGTAAGCGGCTGGATGAGCCGGCTCGACATGTTCTGGGGCGACGAGCGGATCGAGGAGGTCCACACCGTGCTCGCCGACCTGCTGATGACCGCCGTCGCCGTGCACGTGCTTGCCGTCGTGGCCATGAGCGTGATCTGGAAGGAGAACCTGCCGGCCGCCATGGTCAGGGGCCGCAAGCGGCCCCTCTGAGCGTCAGTCAGGCTGTGGTTAAGCCCGGGCGACCCTCATTATGGGCAATGGAACGGGATTCGCGCCCTGATTTCCGGGCCGAAAATTCGCGAGGGGCGGGCGCGGCTGCGGGGGGGGTGGCAGGAATGGGCAAAAACGTTGGCCTGCCTGATACGAAGCGCTGCCAGTCTGATTGGCAGCCGGTGGCAGTCCGGTCGGTGCCTGGAGCATATTCCGTTCGGCTGGAATCAGCCGAACGGAATATGCCTGCTGCAACGACAACCCCCGTGCGCGCATTTCCGAGCAGATGGAACCGCGAGCGGTTCCATCTGCTCGGAAATCGCTCTAGCTGCGCGGCTTGGCCATCGCGGCGACGACCCGACGGTCGCGGCCGTAGACGTCGTCGCGGAACACAGCCGCGCCGTCGCTGCCGATGCCGACCGTGCGATAGGTCACGTGCAGGGGCACCGATTCGGGGAAGCCATAGTGCGCCTGCTGGCCCGCCGCGATCACCTGCTGCACCCGCGCCTTGTCGAAACCCGGCCGGCCCTTGAACACCTTCTCGGCGAAGTCGAGCGGGTTCTGCAGGCGGATGCAGCCGTGGCTGAAGTTGCGGCTGCCCTCGGTGAACAGCCAGCGGTTCGCCGTGTCGTGCATGTAGATGCCGTACTTGTTGGCGAAGCCGAAGAAGATGTAGCCCAGCGCGTTGCTCGCGCCCGGCTCCTGGCGGATGCGGTAGGGGAAGGCCTTGGCATGGATGCCGTTCCAGTCAACGCTGCCGGGATCGAGCTCGGAATCGTTGTCGCTCCAGCTCGAGAAGATCTTGAAGCCGCCCCTGGCGAGCGCCGTCGGATCGCGGCGCAGCAGCGGCAGGTACTCCTCGCCCGCGATCGACTGCGGCACCGTCCAGTAGGGGTTGGTCTGGAAGCCGTACATCGTCGACTGGATCTCGGGCGTCGGATCCTTGGGCGTGCCGACGATCACCAGGCTCTCGAACACCTTCTGGCCGCCGTCGACGAACACCATCGAATAGTCGCCGGCATTGACCAGCACGTAGCGGCTGCCGAGGTCCTCGGGCAGCCAGCGCCGGCGCTCGAGGTTGGCGATCACCTGCTGGATGCGGTCGTCGAGCGAGGTGTTGAGCGAGCGCGTGGTGTTGACGCCGATCACGCCGTCCACGGTCAGCCCTTTGGTCTCTTGGTAGGTCTTCACCACCGTCGCGAGAGCATCGTCGTACAGCTCGGCGACCGCGCCGGCTGGCAGCTCCGGCACCGTGAGGCCGAGCTCGCCGAGCCGCTTGCGCAATACAGGCACGCGGGCGTCGATCATGCCAGGCTTCAGCAGGTCGCCGCCGGGCAGCGGCGTGTAGGCCGCCGAGGCGCGCTGCTTGCGCAGGTCGGCCAGCGCCTTCTGCAACGCCGGGTAGTCGCCCTTCGGCGCCAGCGCGGCGAGGTACGCCGCGAAGTCGGGCGCCGCGGCGGCAGCCTTCAGTAGCTCATCGCGCGAGACCTTGCGCTGCTGGATGTCGATGTCCTTGTCGACGCGGTTGGCGTTGACCCGGCCGGTCGAGAGGTCGCTGGCATAGAGCACGAAGGCGTCGTTCAGCACCGTTTCGTTGCCGGCGGCGCCGGCCTTCTCGACCAGCTCGGGATTGTACCAGTCGGGCTCGAGCCCGTGGTCGCCGGCCGCCCGAATCGCCTGCAGGAGCGCAGCGGCTCGCGGCGCGGTCCAGAAAGGGTCGTCGGCGGCAAAGGAAGGAAGGGCTCCCACCAGGGGAGCGAAAAGCGCCACGAGGGCGCTGAAAAGTACCACCCGCATCACGCGAAAGACTCTAGCCGCGATGCCGGCCGGACTCACGCCGAGACGATATCGTCCTCGCGAATCGCCGCGGGCTGTGGCGGTTTTGTCACGCCGAATCCGTGGGTCGAAAGGAAGGCCAGCAGGTCGGCGGTGGCGCGGCCCTTGAGCGCCGCCGTGCCGCCGCCGGCGCGGGCGCCGCGGGTGACACAATGGATACGTGCCCAGGCTTGGTATTCCGGTTCGGCCATGGCGCGGCCGGCGGCGATCACGAAATGGCGACCGTCGTCCTCGATCCAGTTGTTGCAGCACGACCAGTTCTCGGCGTCGCGGATATCGAACACCGGGCCGAGCGATTCCCAGCCGTGATGGGCGCCGCTATAGACCTTGACCCTGATCCGCCGGTTGCCGGCCGCGCGCATGCGCTCGGCGTATTCCAGGGCGAGCGGCGCCGGCGTGTAGTCGTCGCGGCCGGCCAGCATGAAGTAGATCGGCCGGCCGTGGGTGGTCGGGTCGCGGTGCTGGGCGGTGGCGCCGGGGCAGATCGCGACATGCAGGTCGAACAGGTGCGCGAAGCCGGCACGCCAGCGCTGGCGCACGGCGATCGCAGTGGCGAGGGTCGCACCGCCGCCCTTGGAGACGCCCATGACGCCGATCCGCGCCGGATCGATTCGCGGGTCGGCGCGCAGCAGCGCCAGCGCCGCGAAGGCATCGCCCTCCATCTGCGCCGCCGAGACCAGGGTTTGATCAGCCACCGTGCGGCGCACGCCGCGGCCGGTGAAGCTGTCGACGATCAGGGCGGCGACACCCGCGTCATTGAGCGCCTGTGCATAATAATGCTCGCGATGGCGTTGCACGCCGGCGCTGCTGGTGAGGATCACCATGCAGGGAAAAGGTTGATCTGCCTGCATCGGAAGATGCAGCGCGCCCGACACGCGCGCAGGCCGGCGCGCCGCCGGATGGTCGAAGGTGAGCGTGTCGAACGACACCGATTCCATGGACGCTTTTTACCTTGTCCCTTAGGTTCAGCGCCATGAGCGCTGCCTCATTCCCCCTCCCCCGTCTGACGGGGGAGGGTACGGGAGGGGGAAAGAGCGAAATGTCTGTGAGGCCAACCCCCTCCGGCCTTCGGCCACCAATGCGCTTTTGGCCGCTTCGCGGCCAAAACGCCAACCCGTATGACGGATGCGGGAGTGCGGCGCTATGAGCGACTCTCCGCGGGTCCAGACGCGCGCCGTGTCGGGCGACGAGGCCGGCTTGCGGCTCGACCGCTGGTTTCAGCGCCATTTCCCCGAGCTCAGCCACGGCGCTCTGCAGAAGCTGCTGCGCACCGGCCAGGTCCGGCTCGACGGCAAGCGGGCCGAGGGCAAGGATCGGGTCGAGCCCGGCCAGACCGTCCGCCTGCCGCCCGGCGTCACCGCCACGCCGGCGCCAAAACCGAAAGCCGCGCCGAAGCTTTCCGCCCGCGACAGCGAGGAGATCCAGAGCCTGGTGATCCATCGCGACGACTGGGTGATCGCCCTCAACAAGCCCTCGGGCCTCGCGGTGCAGGGCGGCTCGGGCACCGAGCGCCACGTCGACGGCCTGCTCGACGGCCTGCGCTTCGGCTTCGACGAGCGGCCGCGGCTGGTCCATCGCCTGGACAAGGACACGTCCGGTCTGCTGCTGGTCGCCCGCACCGGCCAGGCGGCCAAGCGGCTGTCGGAGTCCTTCCGCGACCGCGAGACCGAGAAGCTCTACTGGGCGGTCGTGGTCGGCGTACCGCCGCGCGCGGAAGGCGCGATCGACCTGCCGCTTGCCAAACGCCCCGGCGCGCGCGACCTCGAGACCATGCAGGTCGATCACGAGGAGGGTCAGAAGGCGCTGACCCATTTCAGGGTGCTCGACCGCGCCGCCAACCGCGCTGCGCTGCTGGCGCTGTGGCCGCGCACCGGCCGCACCCATCAGTTGCGCGTGCATTGCGCCGAGATCGGCTGCCCGATCCTGGGCGATCGCAAGTACGGCGGCGAGGAGGCGCTGTTGTCGGCCGTCGCCGATTCGCGGCGGCTTCACTTGCACGCGCGGCGGCTGGTGCTGCCGCATCCGTCGGGCAAGGGCACGCTCAAGCTGCAGGCCGAGCCGCCGGCGCACTTCAAGCGGACGCTCGAGTCGTTCGGTTTCTCGACGGCGGGTGATCGGGCGTGAAGCTCAACGTCCACATCCCCTGGCGGCGTGTCCTCTGGATCGTGGCGATCCTGGTGCCGGTGGCGGCGGTCGGCACGATCCTGTGGCTCAGCACCCGCGACCTGTCGCGCTACCAGGCCAAGCTCACCGACCAGATCCGCAAGGTCACCGGGCGCGAGCTGAAGGCGAAGGTGCCGCTGTCGGTGAAGCTCGGCAAGGAGCCGGCGCTGGTCGCCGAGGGCCTCACGCTCAGCAATGCGGAATGGGCGAAGCGGCCCGAGCTCGCCAGGGTGCGCCGCATCACCATGTACCTCGACCCGTTCTCGCTGTTCCTCGGCGAGGCGAAGGTCTCCCGGGTGATCCTGGAAGGCGCCGACATTCTGGTCGAGCAGAACGAGGCCGGCGACACCAACCTCGAGATGCTGCCGCCGCCCGACGGCTCGGGCCCGCATGCCGGCGAGAACCGCTCGCTGCGCATCAAGACCAACCCGGCCTTTCCCTGGATCAACACCATCGAGGTGCGCGATTCGACGCTGACCATCAACGAGGGCCAGGGCCGCCCGTTGGTGACGCTCGACGTCGCCAGCGCCAGCTTCAAGTCGAACGCGCCCAACCAGCCGCTCCAGGTCGAGGCGAAGCTCGGCGCGCCGCGCGCCACGCCCTTGGAGATCGCCGGTACTCTGGGCTCGTTCGACGGTTGGCTGCGCGGCCTGCCGGGCAATATCGATGTCCAGGGCGGCTTCGGCGGCGGCAAGATCGCGATCAAGGGCAGCGTCGGCAGCAAGGGCACCAACCTCCAGATCACCAGCGAGGGGCCGGACGTTGCGGCGTTCGGGCCGTATGTCCGCCTGCCGCTGCCGAGCGGCGGCCCCTATGTGCTCAGCAGCAAGGCCTCGACCCAGCGCAGTGGTCTCAAGGTCGAGGTGCTGCAGCTCAAGGTCGGCCAGTCCGACCTCACGGGCGAGGCGCTGTTCCGCGTCGACCGCAGCGGCACGTCGACCATCACGGTCAATGTTGACGTCAACAAGATCGACCTCGCCGGCCTGAAGGCGGCCCCGGCGCCGGCAGCACCGGCGGGCGCGGTGCCGGCCTCGCGGCGCGTGCTGCCGTCGACGCCGTTCACGGCGAGCTGGCTCGGCCGCAACACCCTCTCGGTCACCGCGCGCGTCGGCGAGCTGTCGGGCCTGTCGGCCAAGGTCGCCAACGGCTCGGTGACGCTGACCTCCGGCGAGAAGCGATTCACCTTCCGCGGCGCCGCTTCGATCGGCAACGGCTCGGCGAGCTTCGATCTCGTCTACGATCCGGCCGGACGTTACGGCATGACGACGCTGACCGGCAGCGCGACCCGTGTGCCGATGAACGACCTCGGCGCGCTGCTGGGCTTCGATCTCGGGCTGAACGATGCCGTCGGCGACATCGATCTCAAGCTGCGCGGTGGCGGCCGCAGCGCCGCGGCGGCGCTGAACGGCGCCAGCGGCACGATCGAGTTCGGCTTCGCCAAGGGCACCTGGCCGGCCGACGGATTGACCGGCTGGCCCGGCGAGCCGATGCGCCTGCTCAATGCGAACGAGGGCGGGGCGGCGTTCAACTGCCTGGCGGGCCGCTTCGAGGTCGGCGCCGGCGTCGCCAACCTGCGGCGGCTGGTGGTCGACACGCCGCGCGCGACCTGGATCGGCGGCGGCTACCTGTCGCTGCGCAACGAGGGCTGGGAGTTCATCGTCGCCCCCGAGGCGCGCGATGCGCACGGCGTGCCGCTCGCCACGCCGATCCGGCTCAAAGGCGGCACGGGCCGTGCGGTTTCCGGCGCGCTCGATCCCGGCCTTTCCAAGCTGCTGATCGGCGCAGGCGCCGTGCCGAGCCTGACCGGCAGCTACAACCAGATCGCCAAGCAGCAGCCCAGCGCCAATGCCTGCGCCCTGTTGGCGCCGCGGGTCGACGGTATGCGGCCCGGCCTGCGCGCGCAGTTGCCGACACCCACCAACCCCGAGCGCGAACGCGCCAACCGGCGGGCCCAGGGGGCCGCGCCGTCGCGCTAGGCCCCTTCCGCCCGCGCGCAGCGGCGTGTAAGGCGTTCGGCCGATGAAGCGGTTCTACAAGGAAACAGCGGTCGATACCGGCGACGGCGGCTTTCGCGTGCTGCTCGACGGCCGGCCGATGCGCACGCCCGCCAAGGCGGTGCTGGTGGTGCCGACCGAGCCGCTGGCCGGCGCGATCGCTGGCGAATGGCGCGACGTGCCCGAGAAGGCCGAGATCAACGTCACGCACCTGCCGCTGACGCGGCTCGCGGCGACCGGCCTCGATCGGGTGACCAGCCAGCGGACCCAGGTGGTCAACGACACCGCCAAGTACGGCGCCTCCGACCTGCTGTGCTATCGCGCGACCGATCCGTCGAGCCTGGTGCAGCGCCAGGATACCCACTGGCAGCCACTGCTCGACTGGGCGCGCGAGCGCTACGGCGCCGAGCTCGCGGTGGCGAGCGGCACCACCTTCGTGACGCAGCCGCATGCCGCCCTCGCGGCGCTGCGCGGCGCGGTGGCGGCGCACGGCGACCTCGCGCTGTCGGCGCTCTACAACCTCACGCATGTCGCGGGCTCGCTGGTGATCGCGCTGGCGGTATCGGAAGGCCGGCTGTCGGCGGCCGATGCGTTCAGCACCGCGCAGCTCGACGAGCTGTTCCAGATCGAGCGATGGGGCGAGGACCCGATCGCGACCCAGCGGCACGACGGCATCCGCCGCGACCTCGATGCCGGGGCGCGCTTCCTCGCGCTGCTCGGCGACGCACGACTGAGAGGATGAGCATGGGCACTGGTACGGGCATGGGCACGACGTTCCGGGAGATCCTGGGCAAGAAGGGACTCGTCGAGGCGATGGCGGCGCACAGCCCCTTGTCGGCGATGCTGGTCGCCGAGGCGGGCTTCGATGCGATCTGGGCCTCGGGCTTCGAGCTGTCGGCGATGTACGGCGTGCCCGATGTCAGCGTGGTGTCGATGACCCAGCATCTCGACATGACGCGCGCCATGGCCGAGCGCTCGGGTATCCCGGTGGTGGCTGACATCGACACCGGCTTCGGCAATGCGATCAACGTGCTCTATGCGGTCGAGCAGTATGAGCGCGCCGGCGCCGCCGCGATCGTGATGGAGGACAAGAGCTTCCCCAAGGTCACGAGCCTGATCGCCGGCGGCCGCCAGGACATGGTCCGCATCGAGGAATTCCAGGGCAAGATCGAAGCCGCGCGCTCCGTGCGCAAGGACAAGGACTTCGTGATCGTCGCGCGCACCGAGGCGCTGATCGCAGGCCTCGGCCAGGACGAGGCGCTGAAACGCGCGCGGGCCTACGAGGCCGCCGGTGCCGACATGATCCTCGTCCACTCCAAGCAGAAGACGCCCGACGAGATCGAGGCCTTCGTGAAGGCGTGGGACGGCAAGGCGCCGATCGCGCTGGTGCCGACGGCGTATCCGCAGATGACCGTGGCGCGCGTGAAGGAGCTCGAGAAGATCGGCCTGCTGATCTGGGGCAATCACGCGATCCGCGCCTCGGTCGGCGCCATGCGCAAGACCTTCGCGCAGATCCGCAAGGACGGCGGCATCCATGGTGTCGAATCGCAGATCCCGACGGTCGACGAGGTGTTCGACCTCCAGGGCATGGGGAAGGTCAAGGACGACGAGAAGCGATTCCTGCGCTAGAACGAATAGCAACGATCCGGGAACCGACAGATGCAAAAGATGCTGGAAGAGCTGGAGAAGCGCCGCAACGCCGCGCGGCTGGGCGGCGGGCAGCGTCGCATCGAGGCGCAGCACGCCAAAGGCAAGCTGACGGCGCGCGAGCGCATCGACGTGCTGCTCGATCCCGGTTCGTTCGAGGAGCTCGACATGTTCGTCGAGCATCGCTCGACCGATTTCGGCATGGAGAGCCAGAAGGTCCCCGGCGACGGCGTCGTGATCGGGCACGGCACGATCAACGGCCGGCTGGTCTATGTCTTCAGCCAGGACTTCACGGTGTTTGGCGGCGCGCTGTCGGCCATGCATGCGACCAAGATCTGCAAGGTGATGGACGCGGCGATGAAGGTCGGCGCGCCGGTGCTGGGCATCAACGACTCGGGCGGCGCCCGCATCCAGGAGGGGGTCGATTCGCTGGCGGGCTACGCCGACGTCTTCCAGCGCAACGTCATGGCCTCGGGCGTGATCCCGCAGATCTCGATGGTGATGGGGCCGTGCGCCGGCGGCGCGGTCTATTCGCCGGCGATGACCGACTTCATCTTCATGGTGAAGGACAGCTCGTACATGTTCGTCACCGGTCCCGACGTCGTGAAGACGGTGACCCACGAGACGGTGACCCAGGAAGAGCTGGGCGGCGCGCTCACCCATACCCAGAAGTCGGGCGTCAGCGACCTCGCATTCGAGAACGACGTCGAGGCCTTGCTGCAGCTCCGCCGCTTCGTCGATTTCCTGCCGGCCAGCAACCGCGAGAAGGCGCCGGTGCGCATCACCCACGATCCGGTCGACCGCGACGATGCTTCGCTCGACACGCTGGTACCGGACAATCCCAACAAGCCCTACGACATCAAGGAGCTGATCCTGAAGGTCGTCGACGAGGGCGACTTCTTCGAGCTGTCGCCCGAATATGCCGGCAACATCGTGGTCGGCTTCGGCCGCATGGACGGCAAGACGGTGGGCTTCGTCGCCAACCAGCCGATGGTGCTGGCCGGCTGCCTCGACATCGATTCCAGCCGCAAGGGCGCGCGCTTCGTGCGCTTCTGCGACGCCTTCAACATCCCGATCGTGACCTTCGTCGACGTGCCGGGCTTTCTGCCGGGCACCGCGCAGGAATACGGCGCGATCATCAAGCACGGCGCCAAGCTGCTCTACGCCTATGCCGAGGCGACGGTGCCCAAGGTGACCGTCATCACCCGCAAGGCCTATGGCGGCGCCTACGACGTCATGGCGTCCAAGCACCTGCGCGGCGACGTCAACTATGCCTGGCCGGGCGCGGAGATCGCGGTGATGGGCGCCAAGGGCGCGGTCGAGATCATCTTCCGCTCCGACATCGGCGACGCTGACAAGATCGCGGCGCGCACCGAGGAATACCGCCAGAAGTTCGCCAATCCGTTCGTCGCCGCCAACCGCGGTTTCATCGACGACGTGATCATGCCGCACGGCACGCGGCGGCGGATCTGCCGGGCGCTGAAGACGCTGGAGAACAAGCGCCTCGACAATCCGTGGCGCAAGCATGGCAACATCCCGCTGTGACGGTGTGGTGATGGCGATCAGCCCCGAAGAGCGGTTCCGTCGCCGGAGGTCGGTGCGGCTGCACGTGATCGTCGCGATGTTCACGCTGATGGTGCTGATTGCCGTCAACGCCCTCTTCACGCGCGCGTATCCGTGGTGGCTTTGGGTATTGATGGTCTGGATGCCGATCATCGCTGGCCATACGGCCTGGTCGATGGGCCTCTTTGACCGCAACAAGGAAGGCTCATGAGCAAGCTGTTCGACAAGATCCTGATCGCCAACCGCGGCGAGATCGCCTGTCGCGTGATCCGCACGGCCAAGCGGCTGGGCATCAAGACGGTCGCGGTCTATTCCGAGGCCGATGCCGACGCCTTGCATGTGCGCCAGGCCGACGAGGCGGTGTTCATCGGCCCGCCGCCCGCGACGCAGTCCTACCTGCTGGTCGACAGGATCGTGGAGGCCTGCAGGAAGACCGGCGCGCAGGCGGTGCATCCGGGCTACGGGTTCCTGTCGGAGAAGCAGGAATTCCAGAAAGCGCTGGCCGATGCCGGCATCGTCTTCATCGGGCCCGACGCGCATGCGATCTACGCCATGGGCGACAAGATCGAGTCCAAGAAGCTCGCGCAGGCCGCCGGCGTCAGCACCGTGCCGGGCCATCTCGCGGCGATCCCCGATGCCGACGAGGCCGTGAAGATCGCGCAGAAGGTCGGCTACCCGGTGATGATCAAGGCTTCGGCCGGCGGCGGCGGCAAGGGCATGCGCATCGCCTACAACGACACCGAGGCCAGGGAAGGCTTCGTGTCGGCGACCAACGAGGCCAAGTCGTCGTTCGCCGACGACCGCGTGTTCATCGAGAAATACGTCGAGGAGCCGCGCCACATCGAGATCCAGCTGATCGCCGACGGCCACGGCAACTGCGTCTACCTCTGGGAGCGCGAGTGCTCGATCCAGCGGCGGCACCAGAAGGTGATAGAGGAGGCGCCGAGCCCGTTCCTCGACGCCAAGACCCGCAAGGCGATGGGCGAGCAGGCGGTCGCGCTGGCCAAGGCCGTGCAATACAAGAGCGCCGGCACTGTCGAGTTCATCGTCGACAAAAACCGGAACTTCTACTTCCTCGAGATGAACACCCGCCTGCAGGTCGAGCATCCGGTGACCGAGCTGATCACCGGCCTCGACCTAGTCGAGCTGATGATCCGCGTCGCCGCCGGCGAGAGGTTGCCGTTCGCGCAGAAGGACGTGAAGCTTGAGGGTTGGGCGGTCGAAGCGCGCGTCTATGCCGAGGATCCGTTCCGCAACTTCCTGCCGTCGACCGGCCGGCTGGTGAAGTACCGCGAGCCGATGCCCGGCTCGGACGTACGCGTCGACACCGGCGTGTACGAGGGCGGCGAGATCTCGATGTTCTACGATCCGATGATCGCCAAGCTCTGCACCTACGGCAAGGACCGGCCTGATGCGATCGACCGCATGCGCCGCGCGCTCGACGAGTTCTACGTTCGTGGCGTGTCGCACAACGTGCCGTTCCTGGCCGCGCTGATGGCCCATCCGCGCTTCCGCGAAGGCAGGCTCACCACAAACTTCATCGCCGAGGAGTTCAAGGGCGGCTTCACTGCCAAACACCTGCCGCCGCGCGACCCCGCGGTGTTGGCCGCCGTCGCCGCCGTGGTCGAGCGCGTACGCGACGAGCGCAGCGGCGTGACCCAGGACACGCGCACGGTGATGCTGAACCGCGAGCCGGTGGCGCTCAATGTCACCGGCAAGGACGGCAACTTCACCGTCAAGGTCGGCGATCGCAGCATCGGCATCCAGACCGGCTGGGTGCCGGGCGAGCCGCTGCTGCACGGCAAGATCGACGGCCAGGACGTGGCGGTGCAGGTCGATGCCGTGGGCTCGGGCTGGCGCCTCGTCCATGAGGGCGGCCAGGCCGACGCGCTGGTGCTGACGCCGCGCCAGGCCGAGCTCTATGCCCTGATGCCGGTCAAGGCGGCGCCCGACACCTCGAAGTTCCTGCTGTCGCCGATGCCGGGCCTGCTGGCCTCGGTCGCGGTGACCGAGGGGCAGGAGGTCAAGGCCGGCGAGCCGCTTGCCGTGGTCGAGGCGATGAAGATGGAGAACGTCCTGCGCGCGGTGCAGGACGGCACGGTCAAGACCCTGCACGCCAAGGCCGGCGACAGCCTCAAGGTCGATCAGAAGATTATCGAGTTCGCCTGAGCCGATGGCATTGCAGGCCCGCCTCACCATCAGCGGCCGGGTGCAGGGTGTGGGCTATCGCGACTGGGCGATCGACACCGGCCTGCGGCTCGGCCTCACCGGCTGGGTGCGCAACCGCCGCGACGGCGCCGTCGAGGCGCTGATCGTCGGCGAGGAAGACGCTGTCGGCCAGATGATCGAAGCCTGCCGCCGCGGCCCCTCGCTCGCCCGCGTCGACGAGATCGACGTCGAGCCGGTCGACCTCGACATCCTGCCCGCAGGCTTTACGCGGCTGCCGACGGAGTGAGGCTCAGTGGACCGCGGGCTTCCAGCCCGCTCATGAGCGCGCAAGATGCACGCGGTCCACGGAAAGCGCTCAGGACGACAATTGGAGCGATTTGCTCTCTGCCGGAGCGCCGAACACCTCGTCGAAGGTCTCGGCCAGGGCCATGTCGAGGTCGGTCATCGTGACCGGCAGGCCGAGATCGACCAGCGAGGTCACGCCGTGCTGCGAGATTCCGCAGGGCACGATGCCGCCATAGTGCGACAGGTCGGGCTCGACGTTGATCGACAGGCCGTGGAACGAGACCCAGTGGCGGATGCGCACGCCAATCGCGGCGATCTTGTCCTCGCGACCGTCGCGCGCGACCCAGACGCCGACCCGGCCGTCCCGCCGCTCGGCGCGCACGTTGAAGCGGGCGAGGGTGCGGATGGTCCAGTCCTCGAGATCGGACACGAAGCGCCGCACGTCCTGCCGGCGGCGGCGCAGGTCGAGCATGGTGTAGACCACCCGCTGACCGGGCCCGTGATAGGTGTACTGGCCGCCGCGGCCCGCGACATGGACCGGGAAGCGAGCCTGCAGCAGATCCGAGGGCCTGCTGCTCGTGCCGGCGGTATAGAGCGGCGGATGCTCCAGCAGCCAGATCAGCTCCTCGGCCCGGCCGGCGCGGATGTCGGCGACCCGTGCTTCCATGGTCGCCAGGGCCTCGTCATAGGGGACGAGCCCGTCCGAGATTCGCCATTCCGGCCGCATCATTGTGCCAAAATCGGTATTTATCGCCGCGGGCGCAAGGGCAGGGGTATCGCTGCGTCTCTCTGTCTTGCCACTCAGGGGGCTATTTGGTATCCCCCGCCGCATCGAACCGGCGCGGCCATGGCGGAATTGGTAGACGCGCTAGCTTGAGGTGCTAGTGCCGCGAGGCGTGGAAGTTCGAGTCTTCTTGGCCGCACCAAACTCGCCGGTTCGATCGAAAAGGTAATGGAGAAGCCGCCCCTCACCGGGGCGGCCCTTTTTGTCTGTTGGGGACGGGTGGAGGCGAGCTTGGCGGATGAGTTGACCGACGGCGCGCTTCGCTATCACCGCATCCCCCGCCCCGGGAAGATCGAGGTCGTCCCGACCAAGCCGCTGGCCACCCAGCGCGACCTGTCGCTTGCCTATTCCCCCGGCGTCGCCGCGGCCTGCAACGAGATCGTGCGCGATCCGGCGACCGCGGCTGAACTCACGGCGCGTGCGAATTTGGTCGGCGTGGTGACCAACGGCACCGCCGTGCTGGGCCTGGGCGCGATCGGCCCGCTCGCCGCCAAGCCGGTGATGGAAGGCAAGGGCGTGCTGTTCAAGAAGTTCGCCGGCATCGACGTCTTCGACATCGAGCTGAACCAGCCCGACCAGGAGAAGCTGGTCGAGGTCATCGCCGCCCTCGAGCCGACCTTCGGCGGCATCAACCTCGAGGACATCAAGGCGCCCGAGTGCTTCTACGTCGAGCAGAAGCTGCGCGAGCGCCTGGCGATCCCGGTGTTCCACGACGACCAGCACGGCACCGCGATCATCGTCGGCGCCGCCATGCTCAACGGCCTGGCGCTGGTCGGCAAGGACATCGCCAGGGTAAAGCTGGTGGTGTCCGGTGCCGGCGCCGCGGCGCTGTCGTGCCTCGGTGTGCTCGAGAAGCTCGGCCTGCCGCGTGAGAACATGTGGGTGACCGACATCGCCGGTGTGGTCTGGAAGGGCCGCAACGAGCTGATGGACCCGTGGAAGGAGCGCTACGCCCGCGACACCGCGGCGCGCACCCTCGGCGAGGTGATCGAGGATGCCGATATCTTCCTCGGCCTGTCGGCGGCCAACGTGCTGAAGCCCGAGATGGCGGCGAAGATGGCGAAGAAGCCGCTGGTCTTCGCCCTGGCCAACCCGAACCCCGAGATCACGCCCGAGGCGCTCGCCGGCGTCCGCGACGACGCCATCATGGCGACCGGCCGCAGCGACTATCCCAACCAGGTCAACAACGTCCTTTGCTTCCCCTACATCTTCAGGGGCGCGCTCGATGTCGGCGCCACCACGGTCAACGACGAGATGAAGATCGCCTGCGTGCGCGCGATCGCCGAATTAGCCCGCAAGGAGCCGTCGGAAGTGGTCGCCCGCGCCTTCGGCGAGACGGTGGGCGGCTTCGGTCCCAACCAGATCATCCCCAAGCCGTTCGACCCTCGCCTGATCGTCGAGCTCGCCCCCGCCGTCGCCAAGGCGGCGATGGATTCGGGCGTCGCGACCCGGCCGATCGCCGATTTCGACGCCTACCGCCAGCAGCTCAGCCAGTTCGTCTTCAAGTCCGGCCTGGTGATGCGGCCGGTGCTCGAGCAGGCGCGCGCCAATCCCAAGCGCGTGATCTTCAGCGCCGGCGAGGACGACCGCGTGCTGCGCGCCACCCAGGTCATCCTCGACGAGAAGGTCGCCCGCCCGATCCTGATCGGCCGGCCGGAGATCATCCGCCGCCGCGCCGAGCGCCTGGGCTTGCGCTTCCGCCCGGGCACCGACTGCGAGCTGATCGATCCGTCGAGCGACGCCCGCTACGACACATACTGGGGTGCCTACCACGCGCTGATGGAGCGCCGCGGCGTCACCATCCCGACGGCGCGCAACCTGGTGCGCTCCAGCCCGACCCTGATCGCCGCGCTCGCCGTCCATCTCGGCGATGCCGACGCCATGATCGCCGGCGCCTATGGCCGTTTTCGCACGCATTTCAATCATGTCCGCGACGTCATCGGGCGGCGCGAGGGCACCAAGCACATGGCGGCGCTCAGCATGCTGGTCATGCCGACGCGCTCGCTGTTCATCGCCGATCCGTACGTCAACGTCGATCCCGACGCCGAGACGCTGGCCGAGATCACCCTGCTGGCCGCCGACGCCGTGCTGCGCTTCGGCATCCAGCCCAAGGTGGCGCTGATCTCGCACTCGCTGTTCGGCAGCTCCGAGCAGCCCTCGGCGGTCAAGATGGCCGAGGCCGTGGCGATCCTGCACAAGCGGGCACCGGCGCTCGAGGTCGACGGCGAGATGCACGGCGACGCCGCGCTCGATCCCGAGATCCGCGACAGCGTGTTCCCCAACTCCCGGCTCAAGAGCGCGGCCAACCTGGTGATCTGCCCCAGCCTCGACTCGGCCAACATCGCCTTCAACCTGCTGAAGAGCGCGGCCGACGGCCTGCATATCGGCCCGATGCTGCTCGGCACCGCGCGGCCCGCCCACGTGCTGACGCCATCGGTGACGGCGCGCGGCATCCTCAACATGACGGCGCTCAGCGTCGTCGAGGCGCAGCGCCTGGCCGAGGCGCGCGAATGAGCAGCGAAGGCGATGCGCTCGACGAGGTGACGCCGGACCTGGTCCGGCAAATCGCGGAAGCGCTCGCCGAGGGCGGCAACCACCAGGCCAAGCATCTGCTGGAGGAGCTGAGCGCGGCCGGCCAGGCCGCCGTGCTCGAGCAGGTCTCCGAGCCGGAGCGCGAGGCGCTGGTCGCCCTGCTGCGGCGCGATCTCGATCCCGAGGTGCTGACCGAGCTCGACGAGACCGTGCGCGACGAGGTCCTCGAGCAGCTCGACAGCAAGGAGATCGCGGCCGCCGCCCGCAACCTCGAGACCGACGACGCCGCCCACCTGCTCGAGGATCTGCCCGACGAGGAGCGGCGGGAGATCCTGGCCGAGCTGACCGCGGAAGAGCGCGACGAGATCGAGACCGCGCTCGCCTATCCCGAGGACAGCGCCGGCCGCATGATGCAGCGCTCGCTGGTCAAGGTGCCGCAGAGCTGGAGCGTCGGCCAGGTCATCGACTACTGCCGCGAGGCCGAAGACCTGCCCGAGGACGTCTACGACCTGTTCGTGGTCGACCGCAGCGGCCGGCTGAAGGGCTCGGTGCCGCTCGGCCGCATGGTGCGCAGCAAGCGTCCGGTGCCGGTGATCGACATCGTCGATCCCGACATCCCGTCGGTGACGGTGACGGCCGACAAGGAGCACGTCGCCCACCTGTTCCGCGACCAGAACCTCGTCTCCTGCCCGGTCGTCGACGACAAGGGCCGCCTGCTCGGCGTGATCATGGTCGACGACGTGGTCGACGTGATCGACGAGGAGGCCGAGGAGGACCTGCTCAAGATGGGCGGCGTCGTCCACGACGACATGCATGCCAACACGGTGCGCACGGTGCGGCTGCGCGGCCTGTGGCTGGCGGTGAACCTCTTGACCGCGGTGATTGCCTCGCTGGTGATCGGCCAGTTCGAGGGCGCGATCGAGAAGATCGTGGCGCTCGCCGTGCTGATGCCGATCGTCGCCTCGATGGGCGGCAATGCCGGCACCCAGACCGTCACCGTGGCGGTGCGGGCGCTCGCCATGGGCGAGCTGACGCCGGCCAACGCGCTGCGCTTCATCGCCAAGGAGATCGCGGTCGGCGGCATGAACGGCATGATCTTCGCCCTGATCATGGGCGCCGCCGTGGTGCTGTGGTACCACGACTGGCGGCTCGGCGCGGTGATCGGCGCGGCGATGATCTGCAATCTCGTCGCCGCGGCGCTGGCCGGCACCCTGATCCCGATCGGGCTGCAGAAGTTCGGCGTCGATCCCGCCGTCTCCTCGACGGTGTTCCTGACGACGGTGACGGACGTGATCGGCTTCCTCGCCTTCCTCGGCTTGGCGACGCTCTTCCTGCTATAGGACTTCCAACGGACTTCCCACGGACTTCCCACCGACGGATCAGCGCGCGAGGGCGAGGCGGTCGTCGGCCGTCGCCGCGCCAGGCCAGCAGCACGGCGCGGGTGGCTGCCGGCAGCGGCGAGCAGGCGGGTCGCCTCGTCGTGCTCGCAATCGACGCAGGATGCGTTTCCGATTGGCGGGAGCGCGGGCGCTTCCCGCCAATCGGAAACCGCTCTATCGTCGCCCGCGGGGGACGGACGATGACGGCGGTCGTGCGAGGAGCACTGTTGCTGCTGCTGCTGGCGGTGCCGGCGTGGGCGCAGAACCAGGTGCCCGCGCCCAAGCCGCTGGAAGCGCTGGTGAAGGCCACGTTGATGACCTTGAACGACGCCAACCTGACCGGCGACTACCGCGTCTTCCATGCGCGGCTGAGCGGGCCGTTCCGCCAGCAATTCACGCCGGATCGCTTGAAGCAGAGCTTCCGCGAGTTCAACGAGAAGAACGTCGACATCGACATCGTCTGCGCGCGGTCGCCGGTCTGCGGCCAGCCGCCCTTCGTCGATCCACAGGGCAAGCTCGTCCTGCGTGGCCTGTTCCCGACCGACCCGACCCGGGTCAGCTTCGAGATGGACTTCGTCGCCTGGGACGGCGACTGGAAGCTGATCAGTATCACCGTCCGGGTGGCGCCGTCGGCTGACGGCCCGCCGGTGCCCGAGCGGCCCCCGTCTGAAAGAGGCAAGAAATCATGATCCCCAATGCCATGCCGCCGTTCGACTTCGGCCTCGGCGAGACCGCCGACGCGCTGCGCGAGCAGGTCCAGCGCTTCTCGGCCGACCAGGTGGCGCCGATCGCGGCGGAGATCGACAAGACCGACCGCTTCCCGCGCGAGCTGTGGCCCAAGATGGGCGAGCTCGGCCTGCATGGCATCACCGTGGAGGAGGAGTATGGCGGCGCGGGGCTGGGCTATCTCGAGCACGTCATCGCCGTCGAGGAGGTGAGCCGCGCCTCGGCCGCGGTCGGCCTCAGCTACGGCGCGCACTCCAACCTCTGCGTCAACCAGATCCGGCGCAACGGCACCGACGACCAGAAGAAGCGCTTCCTGCCCAAGCTGATCTCCGGCGAGCATGTCGGCAGCCTGGCGATGAGCGAATCGGGGGCCGGCTCCGACGTGGTGTCGATGAAGCTGCGCGCCGACAAGAAGGGCGACCGCTACGTGCTGAACGGCACCAAGATGTGGATCACCAACAGCCCCGACGCGCAGGTGATCGTGGTCTATGCCAAGACCGATCCCAGCGCCGGCTCGCGCGGCATCACGGCGTTCATTGTTCCCACCGACGTCAAAGGCTTCAAGGTGGCCCAAAAACTCGACAAGATGGGCATGCGCGGCTCGTCGACCGGCGAGCTGGTGTTCGAGGATTGCGAGATCCCGGCCGAGAACGTGCTGGGCGCGGTCGGCAAGGGCGTCAACGTGCTGATGAGCGGTCTCGACTACGAGCGTGCGGTGCTGGCGGCCGGGCCGATCGGCATCATGCAGGCGGCGATGGACATCGTCGTGCCGTATGTCCATGAGCGCCGCCAGTTCGGCCAGCCGATCGGCGAGTTCCAGCTCGTCCAGGGCAAGCTCGCCGACATGTACACCACGATGAACGCCTGCAAGGCCTATGTGTACGCCGTCGCCAAGGCCTGCGACCGCGGCCAGACCACGCGCAAGGATTCCGCCGGCGCGATCCTCTACGCCGCCGAGAAGGCGACGCTGGTGGCGCTCGACGCCATCCAGCTGCTGGGCGGCAACGGCTACATCAACGACTACCCGACCGGCCGCCTGCTGCGCGACGCCAAGCTCTACGAGATCGGCGCCGGCACCAGCGAGATCCGCCGCATGCTGATCGGCCGCGAGCTGTTCGCCGAGACGGCGTAGCTGGGACCGCGCCACTCCCGTGGCGCTCATGGCATACTCAGCCAATGAAGAAGTTACATTCGTCTCGCCTCAACGTTCTCATGAGCGCCACGGGAGTGGCGCGCTCCCAGCCGTGACGGTTGCTCTGGGCACTTCCATTCGGCACGAATGGGGCCTCGACCCCGATTTCCTGACCGTCAACCACGGCTCTTACGGCGCCACGCCTCTCGCCGTGCGCGCCGAGCAGGATCGCTGGCGCCAGCGCATGGAGGCGCAGCCGACGCGCTTCTTCTTCCTCGAGCTGCCGGGCGCGTTGCGCGAGGCCGCCACGGCACTGGCGCATTTCCTCGGCGCCGACCCGGAGGGCGTCGCGTTCTCGCCCAATGCGACGAGCGGTGCGAACGCCGTGCTGCGATCGATGCGCTTTGCGGCGGGAGACGAGGTCCTTCACGTCAGCCATGTCTACAACGCCGTCCGTAACACCATCGCCTACGTCGCCGAGCAGGCCGGCGCGAAGGCGGTGATCGCCGACATCCCGTTTCCGCGTCCCGAGCCCGCTTCCATCGTGAAGAGCATCGAGCGGGCGATCACCAGGCGCACCCGCATCGCCGTGATCGACCACATCACCTCGCCCAGCGGGCTGGTGCTGCCGGTCGAGGATATCGTCCGGCTGTGCCATGCCGCCGGCGTGCCGGTCCTGATCGATGGCGCTCATGGGCCGGGCCAGGTTCCGCTCGATCTGCAGGGGCTCGGCGTCGACTGGTACGTCGGCACCTGCCACAAATGGCTGTGTGCCCCGAAGGGCTGCGGCTTCATCTATGCTCGCGCCGACCGCCGGGACGACCTGCATCCGGTGACCATCTCGCACGGCTACGGCGGCGGCTTCACCGCGGAGTTCGACTGGACGGGCACGATGGATCCGTCTGCCTTCTTGTCGCTGCCGGCCTCGATCGCCTTCTACGAGAAGCTGGGCGGTGCGGCGTTGCGAGAGCGCAATCGCAAGCTTGCGGCCGAGGCGGCGACGCTGGTCGCCGGCGCCTTGAAGACCGAGGTCGGCGCATTGCCCGAGATGGCGGGCAGCATGGGGCTCGTCCGCTTGCCGATCGCGCTCGCATCGAAGCGGTCGGAGGCGGTGAGGGTGCGGCAGGCGCTTCAGGCGGCCAGCACCGACGCGCCGGCCCATCCGCTGGATGGAGCGCTGTGGCTGCGCCTGTCGGCCTACGCCTACAACGAAATCGGCGACTACGAGCGCCTCGCGGAATTGCTGCCGGAAGTGCTGAAGCGATTGGGCGATTGACGCTGGCGGTCTTTCGGTACACGCTGTGTATCAAAGATCATGCCCCGTTACCTCACTGAGCAGGACATCGCCGACTTTCGCAACGAGTTGTGCAAGGTCGCCACCGAGCGGTTCGCGCGCCACGGCTACGAGGGCGTCACCATGCGCCAGCTCGCCGAGGCGCTGGGCTGCAGCCCCAAGACGCCCTATCGCTACTTCAAGGACAAGGCCGACATCCTGGCGACGGTGCGGGCACAGGCCTTCGCCAAGTTCGCCGACGCGCTCGATACGGCGGCCAAGGGGCCGGCCGATGGCCGCGGGCGGCGCATCGTCGAGGCCTATATCGGCTTTGCGCTCAAGAACCCCCATGCCTATCGCATCATGTTCGACATCGACGCGCCGATCGACGAATCGCATGCCGAGCTGCACGGCGCGGCCGAGCGGGCGGCGCGCTTCATCACCCGAGGCGCCGAGGAGATGGCCCAGGCCGGCATCATCGACGCCGATCCGGTGCTGTTCGGCTACGCCCAGTGGGCGGCGCTGCACGGCATTGTCATGCTGCACCAGTCGGGCATGCTGGAGCACGGACCGGACTACAAGAAGCTGGCGGCGTTCCTCGGGCCGACGCTGGTGAAGGGAGCAAAGGGCAGGAAATGACCGGCGTCACCTCGGGCGAGCGTTTCAGAAACTGGACGGAGATCGCGGCCAATGCCGCGCGTGCGGCTGGCGGCTTCGCAGGCCTAGGCATCGGCGAGGACGACAGCGTGGCGCTGATGCTGCGCAACGACTTCGCGACCTTCGAGGTCAACATGGCGGCGGGCCAGCTCGGCGCCTACGCCGTGCCGATCAACTGGCATTTCACCGCCGAGGAGGCGGGCTACATCCTCGGCGACTGCCGCGCCAAGGCGCTGGTCATCCATGCCGACCTGCTTCCGCAGGTCGCGGCCGGCGTGCCGGCGGGCACCAAGGTGCTGGTCGTGCCGACGCCGATCGAGATCTGCGACGCCTACGCCGTGCCGACCGAGAAGCGCGGCGCCCCCGAAGGCGTCGAGCTGTGGGACGCCTTCGTGGCGCGCAGCGCGCCCAACACGGCGCCGCCCAAGGCCTCGCGCGGCAGCATGATCTACACCTCGGGCACGACCGGCCGGCCCAAGGGCGTCAAGCGAGAGCCCTCGACCCCCGAGCAGCAGGCCAAGGGCGCCGCCGAGATCGGCAAGCACTGGGGCCTGGTGAGCGATCCCTCGACGGTGGTGATGATGAACGGGCCGATGTACCACTCCGCGCCCGCCGCCTATGGCATGCAGAGCGCGCGGCTCGGGCTGCACATCGTGCTGCAGCCGCGCTTCGAGGCCGAGGACATGCTGCGGCTGATCGCCCGGCACAAGGTCAGCCACATGCACATCGTGCCGACGATGTTCGTGCGGCTGCTGCGCCTGCCCGCCGAGGTGAAGGCGAAGTACGACCTGTCGTCGCTGCGCTGGATCACCCATGGCGCCGCGCCCTGCGCGCCGGCGGTGAAGCGGCAGATGATCGATTGGTGGGGATCGGTGATCAACGAGTACTACGGCGCCACCGAGACCGGCATCGTGGTGTGGCACGATTCGGCCGAGGCGCTGAAGAAGCCCGGCACCGTGGGCCGCGTCGTCGCCGGCGCCACTATGCGGATCGTCGACGAGCAGGGCCGCGACGTGAAGCCGGGGGAGGTCGGCGAGATCTACCTGCGCGGGCCGCTCTACAGCGAGTTCACCTACAACAACGACGACGCCAAGCGGCGCGAGATCGCGCTGGGCGACCTCGTGACCGTGGGCGACATGGGCTACCAGGACCAAGACGGCTACCTGTTCCTGTGCGACCGCAAGCGCGACATGATCATCTCGGGCGGGGTCAACATCTATCCGGCCGAGATCGAATCCATCCTGATCCAGATGCCGGGCGTGCGCGACTGCGCGGTGTTCGGCATCCCCGACGAGGAGTTCGGCGAGCAGATCTGCGCCCATGTCGAGCCGCTGCCGGACGCGGCACTCGACGCGGCGGCGGTGCGCGGCTACCTCGGCCAGCACCTGGCGCGCTACAAGGTGCCGAAGGTGGTCGAGCTCAGCGCCAGCCTGCCGCGCGAGGATTCGGGCAAGATCTTCAAACGCAAGCTCCGCAGCCCATATTGGGAGAAGTCTGGAAGGTCGATCTAGCGAATCACTTCCTCCCCTTCGCGGAATCCGCGAAGGGGAGGAGAGCTGATAGAGGTTCTTCAATGGCGGACGACGACGTCACCCTGTCGGGCGAGCTCAAGGACAAGCTGATCGACAGCAAGCAGAAGTGGGCGGCCGACGGCCGGCTGCTCACCGGCACGACGGCACTGCCGTCCGAGCGCCTGCCGCCCGGCCAGCGGCTGGTCGAGACCTGGCCGGTGCTCGACCTCGGCATCCAGCCCGAGATCCCCCTGCATGCTTGGCGGCTGTTCGTCGACGGTGATGTCGAGAACCCGGCCACCCTGAAATGGGAGGAGTTCAGGGCGCTGCCCAAGGTCGAGCTGACGACCGACATCCACTGCGTCACGGCGTGGTCGCGCTACGACAACAAGTGGGAAGGCGTTTCCGCGCGCACGCTGATCGACCGGGTCAAGCCCAAGGCCGACGCGCAGCACGTGATCTTCCATTCCTACGACACCTACAAGACCAACGTGCCGCTGGCCGATTTCGCGACCGACGACGTGTTGCTGGCCTGGAGCTGGAACGGCCAGCCGATCAGCCGGGAACACGGCGGACCGCTCCGCGTCGTTCTCCCGAAGCTCTATTTCTGGAAGAGCGCCAAGTGGATCAAGCGCGTCGAGTTCTCGGTGCTCGACAAACCGGGATTCTGGGAAGTGCGCGGCTACCACAATTACGGCGATCCCTGGCGCGAGCAGAGATACGACGATGAGGCCTCAGAAGGCCTATAGGAGATGTGACATGGCATCGGCGCACGATTTCACCTTCCCCGGCATCGACCACAAGCCGATCGACCTCAAGCAGTACAGGGGCCGGCCGGTGCTGGTGGTCAATGTCGCCTCGTTCTGCGGGTTCACGCCGCAGTACAAGGAGCTGCAGAAGCTGCACGAGACCTACGGACCCAAGGGGCTGGTAGTGCTCGGCGTGCCGTCGAACGACTTCGGCGCGCAGGAGCCCAAGACCGAGCCCGAGATCGCAAAGTTCTGCGAGACCAACTACGGCGTCAGCTTCCCGATGACGGCCAAGCAGAAGGTGGTCGGCGCCGATGCGCACGGCCTCTATCAGTGGATCTCGGGTGAGGCGGGAGAGGCGGCGGCGCACCGGTGGAACTTCCACAAGTACCTGATCGACAAGGAGGGCAAGCTCGCCGGCTCCTGGCCGAGCAAGGTCAGCCCGACGTCGTCGGAGATCACCGGCCAGATCGATATGATGCTCGCAGGCTGACGGGACGTCCTCTCGCCTGGAGCGAAATTGGTCTCGTTGGAATCGCGCGAAGCAACCCTCCCCATTCATATGGGGAGGTGTTGGCGTCTTAGGCCGACGGAGGGGTCATAGGCAGCAGTTGCATTGTCGCCCGTGACCCCTCCGTCGCCAACGCGTTTTCGAACTCCGTTCGAAAAGGCGCAGACGGCGCCACCTCCCCATATGAATGGGGGGAAGGCCTTGCTTCGACTTCAGATGATCGCGCCCTAATGCCCGGCGAGCGCCCGCCGCATGTTGGTGCGGGCGGGCTGCTCGAACCGCTCGAAGAACCGGTCGGTCGCGAACAGGCGCGGCTTGGCCAGCATGGTGGTGTAGAAGGCGTTGCGCGCCTGCCAGAAGGCGGCCTCGTCGGCGAACAGGTGCAGGTACTCGCGGCGAATGCCCAGCGCGTACCGGCAGAAAGCCTCCCACGGCGCGGCGAGCCGCCACAAATCGAGATCGCAGACCCGCGCGGCTTCGGCGGGCGGCGGTTCGGCATGGGTGGTCGCCTCGATGATGCGGGCGGCGCGCTCGAGGACGGACTCGGCGAGCGCGAGATCGGGGTGGTCGAGCGCCAGCGTGTCCACGGTCGCGGCCATCAGCGCCGCCGACTTCCGTTCGTTGTCGCCGCGGGGCGCGCCGGGCACGTACACGGCGTCGTGGAACAGCAGCGCGAGCTGCTCGGCCTCGTCGAGATCGGGCGTGTGTTCGCGCGTGAGCGCGATCAGCTCGTCGAGATGGGCGGCATTGTGATAGGCGCGATGCGGCTGCGCGTAGTGCAGGCGCGCGGCGTCGACGAGGGTACGGTGCGCGAGCAATCTCATGACGCTCACCTCGATCACACGGTCCGAGCGCGGATCATACCGGCACCCGAGCGCGGTCAGTCAATAGCCTCGCGGATCGCCGGCCTGGTCACGGCGCCAGGATGTTCCGGATCGTCCTGAAGACGTCGTGGAACATCGCTGTGGTCAGCCGCCCGGTGTTCGTGTTGTAGCGCGAGCAATGATAGCTGTCGGCGAGATGCAAGCCGGTCGGCAGCTCGTGCAGGCGGCCGTGGATGAAGGGATAGCTGCCGGCCGGCCGCACCGTCAGCGCGCGCAGGATCTGGTCATGCGCGCCCTTGCCGAGCGCCAGCAGCACCTTGACGTTCGGCATCGCCGCCAGCTCGGCCTGCAGGAAGGGCCGGCAGGCGGTGAACTCGACCGGCAAGGGCTTGTTCTCCGGCGGCAAGCAGCGCACGGCGTTGCAGATGCGGGCATCGACCAGACGCAGGCCGTCGTTGGGATCGGCCTTGTAGGTGCCCTCGGCGAAACCGAACTCGAGCAGCGTCGAATAGAGCAGGTCGCCCGCATAGTCGCCGGTGAACGGCCGCCCGGTGCGGTTGGCGCCCTTCATGCCGGGCGCCAGGCCGACGATCAGCAGCCCGGCGTCGATCGAGCCGAACGAACGGACGGGCGCGTTGTTCCAGTCAGGATACTTGCCCTGCAGCGCGTGGCGGAAGGCCACGAGCCTGACGCAGCGCGGACAATCGAGAGGCGGTTCCTCGAACGGCGAGACGGCCACTTGTCGGACAGGGGGTCGATCAGGCCGTCCGCATCAGCTGGCCGGTGATGTCCTCGGTGCCGGCGTCGCCTTGGCCGGCGGGGCGCGGCGTGCGCTCGCCCGGATTGCGCGCGATCAGCGGCGCCAGCTCGGCGAGCTCGATGAAGTCGTCGGCCTGGCGGCGCAGCTCGTCGGCCACCATCGGCGGCGAAGACTTGATGGTGCTGACCACCGAGACGCGCAGGCCCCGGCGCTGCACCGCCTCGACCAGGCGGCGGAAGTCGCCGTCGCCGGAGAACAGGATCACATGGTCCAGATGCTCGGCCATCTCGAGCACGTCGATGGCCAGCTCGATGTCCATGTTGCCCTTGAGTTTGCGGCGGCCCATGGCGTCGGTGAATTCCTTGGTCGGCTTGGTGACCATGGTGTAGCCGTTGTAGTCCAGCCAATCGATCAGCGGCCGGATCGGCGAATACTCCTGATCCTCGACCAGCGCGGTGTAGTAATAGGCGCGGACCAGGCGGCCCTTCTCGCGGAACACCTTCAGCAGCCGGCGATAGTCGATGTCGAAACCCAGGGAGCGCGCGGCGGAGTAGAGGTTGGCGCCGTCAATGAACAGGGCCGTGCGCTCATTTTCGTAAAAATTACCTTTCATGACGTAATTGTCCTTTTCGATTTATATACAGAGGGGGCGAAAAATTATTATTGAGCAGTAGGAACCCAGTAACCCACACCCTTCCTACTGCGCATGAAGTCTAGGCCGCTATTACATTGATTACAAGGGGTTGCCGGAATCTTTGCATGCATAACTCAATATTCCTAGGCGCAGGGGCAAATCTTCCGCACGAGCGCTACGGCTCGCCCCGCCAGACCCTGGAGGCGGCCTTTGTGGAACTGGGCCGGCGGGGGGTGCGGACGGTGCGCCGGTCACCCTGGTACCGCACAGCGCCGGTGCCGGCGTCGGACCAGCCGTGGTTCTGGAATGCCGTCGTCGAAGCGGCTTCGGACCTGCCGGCGGATGCGCTGCTGGCCGAGCTGCATGCCGTCGAGGCGGCGTTCGGCCGGGCGCGGACGGTGCCCAACGCCGCCCGCCCGATCGACCTCGATCTGCTGGATTATTGCGGGGAAATCGCCCCGGGCGGACCGGGGAAGGCAACCCTGCCGCATCCGCGCCTGGCCGGCCGCGCCTTCGTGCTGCGGCCGCTGGCCGATCTGGCGCCGGACTGGCGCCATCCGGTCACCGGACAGGCGATCGCGGACCTGCTGGCCGCTTTGCCAGCTGACCAGATCGCCGAGCGCGCGGGATAATTGCACTCTCTCGTCCGGCGCATCCGGACATGTCCGGATGTGTCCGGCCTGGGGGGTGGGGCCGGATTCCCGGATTCTCGACGAAAACCCTTATAGAATCGGTATTGGACGCGTCCGGCCGTCCGCCGAATCCGGGCGTGGGCGGCCCCGACGAAGAGGCCGGTCGTAAAACACGTTCTGGGGCGGGCGCGCGGGCTGGGAAAGCCGGGATAAGCCCTTGAGGACACAGCGCAAAGCATCCCTCTAAATTGCCTTCCCAAGGCCTTCTTGGCCGCGTATAACCCGCCGCTTCCGCGAAACCCGAGGTCTTGAATGGCGCGCGTCACCGTCGAGGACTGCATCCTGCAGGTGCCCAACCGTTTCGAGCTGGTCATGTATGCCGCCCAGCGCGCGCGTGACATCTCGGGCGGCAGCCAGATCACCATCGATCGCGACCGCGACAAGAACCCGGTCGTGGCGCTGCGCGAGATCGCCGAGGTCAAGCTCGACCAGGACGTCCTCAAGGACAAGCTGATCTCGGGCATGCAGAAGCACGCCGACATTGACAAGCCCGAGGAGGTCAACGAGATGGCCGAGCTCGAGCAGGAGCTTGCCGCGGCGCTGGCGCAGGGCGGTGCGGAAGCCGCTCAGCCCAAGGCGCTGCCGATGGCCGAGGAAGACGACATCACGGAGTAGCGCTCGGTACGCTCGTAATAGCAGGGCTCAGCCCTGCTATTCGCGCATTGTGCGTGGAGCGGAAGCAATCGTCCCCATATAATCGACGATTGCCATGATTCGTCAGTTCGAACTCGTCGAGCGCGTGCATTCCTACGATCCGGATGCGGACGAGGACATGCTGAACCGCGCCTACGTCTACGGCCTGAAGAAGCACGGCACCCAGCTCCGCGCCTCCGGCGACCCCTATTTCTCCCATCCGGTGGAGGTCGCGGGCATCCTGGCCGAGATGCGGCTGGACACCTCCTCGATCGTCACCGGCCTGCTGCACGACACGCTCGAGGACACCGACGCCACCCGCGAGGAGCTTGCGCGCCTGTTCGGCGAGGAGATCGCCAAGCTGGTCGACGGCGTCACCAAGCTCTCCCGCCTGGAGGTCCAGTCCGAAACCACCAAGGAAGCCGAGAACCTGCGCAAGCTGGTGCTCGCCATGTCGACCGACATCCGCGTCCTGCTGGTGAAGCTCGCCGACCGGCTGCACAACATGCGGACGCTGCAGCACATCAAGGAACCGGCGCGCCGCCGGCGGATCGCGCGCGAGACCATGGACCTCTACGCACCGCTGGCCTCGCGCATCGGCATGGAGAGGGTGAAGCGCGAGCTGGAGGAGCTGGCCTTCGCCGAGCTCAATCCCGACGGCCGCGCCTCGGTGCAGGCGCGGCTGGGCTACCTGCGGGAGAAGGGCGAGCAAATCGTTCCGCAGATCGAAGCGGAGCTCACCAGGACCCTGAAGGACGGCGGGCTCGACGCCCAGGTCTCGGGCCGCGAGAAGACGCCCTATTCGATCTGGCGCAAGATGCAGCAGAAGAACGTGTCATTCGAGCAGCTCGCCGACATCATGGCCTTCCGCATCATCGTCGCCGACACGGCGCAGTGCTACCAGGCGCTCGGGCTGCTGCACGGCCGCTACCAGATGCTGCCACAGCGCTTCAAGGACTACATCTCGGTCCCCAAGCCCAACGGCTACCGCTCGCTGCATACCGGCGTGATCGGCCCGCACGGCCAGCGCATCGAGATCCAGATCCGCACCGCCGAGATGGCCGAGCAGGCCGAGCGCGGCGTCGCGGCGCACTGGATCTACAAGCAGGGCGGGCCGTCGACCGACGCGCCGCAGTATGCGTGGCTGCGCTCGCTGATGGATATCCTCGACAAGGCGCCCGACGCGGCGGAGTTCCTCGAGCACACCAAGCTCGAGATGTTCCAGGACCAGGTGTTCTGCTTCACGCCCAAGGGCAAACTGATCTCCTTGCCGCGCGGCGCGACGCCGATCGACTTCGCCTACGCGGTGCACAGCCAGGTCGGCGACACCTGCGTCGGCGCCAAGATCAACGGCCGCATGCTGCCGCTGCGCACCCAGCTGCAGAACGGCGACCAGATCGAGATCGTGACCTCCAAGGCGCAGACGCCGTCGCCGACCTGGGAGCGCTTCGTCGTCACCGGCAAGGCCAAGGCCGCGATCCGCCGCTTCATCCGCGTGCGCCAGCGCGAGCAGTACCTGCAGCTCGGCCGCTCGCTGCTCGACAAGACCTTTCACGAGGAAGGCTACGAGGTCACCGACAAGGGCCTCGAGGGCGTCAAGGCCAACTTCAAGCAGGCGAGCGTCGACGACCTGATCGCCAATGTCGGGGCGGGCCTGACCGGCTCGCGCGAGGTGCTGACCGCCGTCTATCCCGGCCTCAAGCAGCCGCGCAAGCAGGGCGGCGCCGACATCGTCCCGATCAGCCGCGCCCGCAGTAAGGCCGGCAAGGCGCGCGAGGCGGCCAAGAAGGACAACGGCCAGCGCCAGATCGCGCTCACCGGGCTGATTCCCGGCATGGCGGTGCATTTCGCGCGCTGCTGCCATCCGCTGCCGGGCGACCGCATCGTCGGCATCATCACCACCGGCAAGGGCGTCACCATCCACACCATCGACTGCGCCACGCTCGAGAGCTTCTCCGACACGCCGGAGCGCTGGATCGATGTCGGCTGGGACTCGGTGAGCGACAGCGGTGGCGGCGCCTATACCGGCCGGCTCAAGATCACCGTCTCCAACCAGCCGGGCAGCCTGTCGAGCCTCTCGACGGTCATCGCGCGGCACGAGGGCAACATCTCCAACCTGCGCATCGTCAACCGCTCGATGGACTTCTTCGACATGGTGATCGACGTCGAGGTCGCCGACGTGAAGCACCTCGCCGACATCACCGCGGCGCTGCGCGCCACTCCCGCCATCAACGCCGTCGAGCGCGCGCGCAACTAACCAGAGTAGCCAATGGCCCAGTCCCTGCGTCTCGGCGTGAACATCGATCACGTCGCCACTGTCCGCAACGCGCGCGGCGGCAAGCTGCCCGACCCGCTGCGCGCCGCGGCACTCGCCACCAAGGCCGGCGCCGACGGCATCACCGCCCATCTGCGCGAGGATCGCCGTCACATCGTCGACGCCGACATCGAGGCGCTGATGCGCGAGCTCACCATACCGCTCAACTTCGAGATGGCGGCAACCGAGGAGATGGTCCGCATCGCGCTGCGCCACAAACCCCATGCCGCCTGCATCGTCCCCGAGAAGCGCGAGGAGCGGACGACCGAGGGCGGCCTCGACGCCGCCGGCCAGCACAATCACCTGAAGCCGATGGTGGCGCGGCTGCGCGACGCCGGCATCCGCGTCTCGCTGTTCGTCGAGGCCGACGAGCGCCAGCTCGAGGCCGCCGTCACGCTCGGCGTACCAGTCGTCGAACTGCACACCGGCCGCTATTGCGAATTGGAAGGCGCGGCGCAGAAAGCCGAGCTCGAGCGGCTGCGCAGGGGCGCGGCGCTGTGCGGCAGGCTCGGCCTCGAATGCCACATGGGGCATGGGCTGAGCTACGCCGATGTCGGTCCGGTCGCCGCCATTCCCGAGGTGCGCGAGCTGAACATCGGCCATTTCCTGGTCGGCGAGGCGATCTTCGTCGGCCTCGAGGTCGCGATCCGCGAGATGCGCCGCCTGATCGACGAAGCGCGCAAGGGCTCGACGTGATCCTGGGCCTCGGCAACGATCTCTGCGACATCCGCCGCATCGAGAAGTCGCTCGAGCGGTTCGGCGACCGTTTCATCCAGCGCATCTTCACCGAGGTCGAGCAGAAGCGCTCGGAGGGCCGCGCCACCCGCGCCGCGAGCTACGCCAAGCGCTTTGCCGCCAAGGAGGCCTGCGCCAAGGCGCTCGGCACCGGCCTGCGCCGCGGCGTGTTCTGGCGCGACATGGGCGTGATCAACATGCGCGGCGGCAAGCCGACGATGGCGCTGACCGGCGGCGCGCTCGCCCGCCTGCAGGAGATCACGCCGGCCGGCATGACGGCGCAGATCGACCTCACCTTGACCGACGAGTATCCGCTCGCCCAGGCGATCGTGATCATCTCGGGCGTGCCCGCGTGAGCGAGCCCGCGCCGCCACCGCCCGTCGCGCCGGTGCCACCGTCGCGCCGCCGGCGGCTCTGGATCGTGCTGGTGCTGATCGTCGCCATCCCGGTCGTCACCTTCATGGTGCTCGCCGGCACAGCCGTGCAGCTTGCCGGCTGGCGGGCGTTCCACATGGCGTCCGGCGGGATGTTGCCGAGCCTGCTGCGTACCGATCAGTTCTTTGTCGATCTCAACGCCTATGCCGACGGTCGGCAGCCGGCGCGCGGCGACCTCATCGTCTACCGGGTGCCGGACAACGCCGGCAGCCTTTCGACTTTCGGCGGTCGCCGTGCCGAATTCGTGCAGCGAGTGATCGGTCTGCCCGGCGAGCAGATCGAAATGCGCAAAGGCGTTCCGGTCATCAATGGACGGCCTGCTGTCCAGGAGCGCGTGGGCGAATTTGCAGCCGACCGCCCGGGGCTTCCCGGACGCGCGGCGACTCGCCTGCGCGAGCGTTTCGCCGACGGCGCGACGTTCGAGATCATCAAGTACTCGCGAAACGGCCCGGCGGACGAGGGCGGCCCGGTCACGGTCCCTGCCAGCAGCTATTTCGTGATGGGCGACAATCGCGACGATTCGCTCGACGGCCGCGCCGGCTGGTGGTTCGTGCCGGCCGATCATCTGGTCGGCCGTGCCAATTACATCTACTGGTCCGGACTCGAGCAACTGGGTCGCATGGGCACCGCCCTGAAATGACCAATTTGCACCCCTTCCATGCGACGGCCGGACGGGAGACATTGTGTTACCGCCCTGCTATAGGCGCAGCACTTGTAAACTGGTACGGCGATGACGGACGTGGTTGAACGTCGCAAGCGGGGACAGGAAAAGGCCGGCGGTCTGGCGGAGACCATCCGGACCGTCGTTTATGCGGTGCTGATCGCACTCGTTGTGCGGACATTCGCCGTCGAGCCGTTCAACATCCCGTCGGGCTCGATGATCCCGACGCTGCTGGTCGGCGACTATCTGTTCGTCTCCAAGTATTCCTACGGCTACAGCAAGCACTCCTTCCCGTTCTCGCTGGGCTTCTTCTCGGGCCGCATCTTCGCCCACGACCCCGAGCGCGGCGACGTCGCCGTCTTCAAGTATCCCGGCGACCAGGGCCAGGGCCCTAACCGCACCGACTACATCAAGCGCATCGTCGGCCTGCCGGGCGATGCCATCCAGGTCACCGAGGGCATCCTCCAGATCAACGGCAAGCCGGTCGAGCGCATCAAGGTCGGCGACTACGCGCCGAGCGGTGGCGGCGCCTATCGCACCGGCACGTTGTACGACGAGGTGCTGCCCAACGGCCGCCGCCACGAGATCGTCGAGACCACCGACAACGGCCAGTCCGACAACACGCCGAAGTTCGTCGTGCCGCCCGGCCACTTCTTCATGATGGGCGACAACCGCGACGACTCGCTGGACAGCCGCACCGCCCTGCAGCTGAGCGGCGGCCAGGCGGCGGCGCAGCTCGGCTGGTACGTGCCGGCGGAGAATCTGGTCGGCCGCGCCGAGTTCATCTTTTTCTCGCACGACCCGACGGCGGCGAACTGGTACGAGCCGTGGAAATGGCCAGCCGCGATCCGCTTCAGCCGCTTCTTCAAGGCGATCCGCTGAAGCCCACCCTGCCGGATACCTTGCCAGATCTGGGGCATGACTTCGCGTGCCCCGAGCTTCTCGCCGAGGCGCTGACCCATCGCAGCGCCCTCGATCGCCAGCCCGACCTCAAGGCTGCCTTCCCGCACGGCAACGAGCGGCTGGAGTTCCTCGGCGACCGCGTCTTGTCGCTTGCCATGGCCGACCTGTTGATGCGCCGCTTCCCGCACGAGCACGAGGGCGATCTGGCGCGCCGCTATTCGGCGCTGGTGCAGGCCTCGACCCTGGCCGAGATCGCGGCGTCGATCGGCCTGGGTGCCGCGCTCAGCCTCGGCGATTCCGAGCGCCACGAGGAGGGCGTGCGGCGGACCATCCTCGCCGATGCCATGGAGGCGGTGCTCGGCGCCTTGTTCCTCGATGCCGGCTTTGTCGTGGCCGCCGCGGCGATCGAGCGGTTGTGGGGTGAGCGCCTGAGCGCGACCTTGGCGGCGCCGCGTGACGCCAAGACGAGCCTGCAGGAATGGGCGCAGGCGCGCCGCCTGCCGCTGCCCAGCTACCGCGAGATCGGCCGCGAAGGCCCAGCGCACGCGCCGGTGTTCGTGGTCGACGTCTCGATCAAGGGCCACGAGCCCGGCCGCGGCCGCGCCGGCAGCAAGCGCGAGGCCGAGCGGCTGGCCGCGGCGGCATTGCTCGAGCAGCTGGGGGCGTCATGACCCGCGCCGGTTTCGTCGCCATCGTCGGGGCGCCCAACGCGGGCAAGTCGACGCTCGTCAACGCCCTGGTCGGCTCCAAGGTCAGCATCGTCTCGCCCAAGGTGCAGACGACGCGGATGCGCGTCATCGGCATCGCCATGGCCGACTTGGCCGGCGGCGACCGCGCACAGGTCGTGCTGGTCGACACGCCCGGCATCTTCCGGATCGCCAAGCGAAGGCTGGAGCGCGCCATGGTCGCCGCCGCCTGGCAGGGCGCCGAAGATGCCGACGTGGTGGGGCTGATGGTCGATGCCGAACGCGGTGTTGGCCAGGAAACCCGAGCCATCGTCGAGCGGCTGAAGCAGAACCGGGCGCCGCGATACCTGATCCTGAACAAGATCGACCTGGTGCCGCGCGAGCAGTTGCTGGCGCTGACCGCCGAGCTCAACGCCCTGGTGCCGTTCGAGCACACCTTCATGGTGAGCGCGCTGAAGAGCGACGGTGTCGCCGACGTGCTGGCCGCGTTCGCCGCCGCGGTGCCGGCAGGGCCTTTCCTCTATCCCGAGGACCAGGCCGCCGACCTGCCGATGCGCCTGCTCGCCGCCGAGGTGACTCGCGAGCAGGTCTTCCTGCAGCTTCACCAGGAGCTGCCCTACGAGGCCGCGGTCGAGACCGAGAAGTGGGAGGAGCGCGGTGACGGCTCGGTGCGCATCGAGCAGATCATCCACGTCCAGCGCGAGGGCCAGCGCGCGATCGTGCTCGGCAAGGGCGGGGCGCGCATCAAGCAGATCGGCGCGCGGGCACGCCATGAGCTCACGACCATGCTCGAGCGGCCGGTCCATCTCTTCCTGCATGTCAAGGTGAGCGAGCGCTGGGCCGACGACCCGGCGCATTACCGCGCCATCGGGCTGGACTACGAGCCCAAGTAATGGAGTGGAGCGACCAGGGCATCGTGCTCTCGAGCCGGCCTCACAGTGAGACCGGGCTGGTCGCCTCCCTACTGACACACGCGCACGGCCGTCACGCCGGCTTCATCCATGGCGGCGTCTCGCGCAGGTCGAAACCGATTTGGCAGCCGGGCAACGTGGTCGAGGTCGCCTGGCGGGCGCGGTTGACCGAGCAGCTCGGCAACTTCACCGGCGAATTGCGCGAGCCGCATGCGGCGCGGGCGCTGGACGATCCGATGGAGCTGGCGGGCCTGGCTGCCGCCTGCGCCATGGTCGACGCCGCGCTCCCCGAGCGTGAGCCGCATCCGGCGATGTACGAGGGCTTTCACGCTTTCCTGGGCGTGCTCGGCCATGACGGCTGGCCCGCGATCTACGTCCGCCTGGAGCTCGGCCTGTTGCAGGAGCTGGGTTTCGGCCTCGCTCTCGAGAAATGTGCGCTGACCGGCGCGACCGAGGACCTGGCGTTCGTGTCGCCCAAGACCGGGCGGGCGGTGTCGCGCGCGGCCTCCGAGCCCTACCGTGACAAGCTGATTGCGCTGCCGGCTTTTCTATCCACCGGCGGCCTGCCGGCCGATGCAGCCGAACTGCGACAAGGCCTCGATTTGACGGGCTTTTTCCTTGAGCGCCACGTCTTCTGGCCACACAACAAGCCCTTGCCCGGCGCGCGGGCGAGATTTATGGAGACGCTGCTCCGCCAAGAACAACAATGACGGCCGGTTGCGGTCGTTTCCCTCTCTAAGAGCCAAATGGCCAAACGCAGCACCAACGTCGTCCCGCTCGCCGTCGTCAAGCCGGTGCCCTTCGGGCAAGCGCTCCAGGAGCGCTACCTGTCCTATGCCCTCAGCACGATCATGGCGCGCTCGCTGCCGGACGTGCGCGACGGCCTCAAGCCCGTTCATCGCCGCCTGCTGTACGCGATGCGCCAGCTCCGGCTCGATCCCAACAGCGCCTTCAAGAAGAGCGCGCGCGTGGTCGGCGACGTGATCGGCCAGTACCATCCGCACGGCGACCAGTCGATCTACGACGCCCTGGTCCGCCTCGCCCAGGAATTCTCCGTCCGCTATCCGCTGATCGAGGGCCAGGGCAACTTCGGCAATATCGACGGCGATAACCCGGCCGCCATGCGCTACACCGAGGCGCGCCTCACCGAGGTCGCCGAGGCATTGCTCGCCGGCATCGAGGAGAACGCCGTCGACTTCCGCCCGACCTACGACGCCGCCGCCGAGGAGCCGATCGTCCTGCCCGGCGGCTTCCCGAACCTGCTGGCCAACGGCGCCGCCGGCATCGCGGTCGGCATGGCGACCTCGATCCCGCCGCACAATGCCGGCGACCTGTGCGATGCGCTGCTGCACCTGATCAAGACGCCCAACGCGCGCATCGACACCATCGTCGACCTGGTGAAGGGCCCGGACTTCCCGACCGGCGGTATCCTGGTCGAGCCGCGCGAATCGATCGTCGAGGCCTACAAGACCGGCCGCGGCGCCTTCCGCCTGCGCGCGAAGTGGGAGAAAGAGGAGCTGCCGCGCGGCCAGTACCGCATCATCGTCACGGAGATCCCGTACCAGGTCCAGAAGGGCAAGCTGATCGAGCGCATCGCCGAGATCATCAACGCCAAGAAGCTGCCGATCCTCGAGGACGTGCGCGACGAGTCGGCCGACGACGTGCGCATCGTGCTCGAGCCGCGCACCGGCAACGTGCCGGCCGAGCTGCTGATGGAGCAGCTCTTCAAGCTGACCGACCTCGAGATCCGCTTCCCGCTGAACCTCAACGTCCTCGACCGGACCAACACGCCGCGGGTGATGGACCTGCGCGAGGCGCTGCAGGCCTGGCTCGACCATCGCCGTGAGGTGCTGATCCGGCGGTCCAACTTCCGGCTGGCCGAGATCGTGCGGCGGCTCGAGATCCTCGACGGCTACCTGATCGCCTATCTGAACATCGACAAGTTGATCAAGATCATCCGAGAGCAGGACGAACCCAAGCCGGTGATGATGCGGACGTTCAAGCTGAGCGATCTGCAGGCTGAGTCGATCCTCAACATGCGCCTGCGGGCCCTGCGCCGGCTGGAAGAGTTCGAGATCAAGGGCGAGCACAAGAAGCTCAGCGCCGAGGGCAAGGAGTTGCGCGCGCTGCTCAAGGACGAGAAGCAGCAATGGGGCAAGATCGCCGACGAGGTCCAGGAGACCAAGGCGAAGTTCGGCGCCAAGACCAAGATCGGCAAACGCCGCACCGAGCTCGCCGATGCGCCGGTCGAGGTCGAGCATGCGATCGAGGATTTCGTCGAGCGCGAGCCGGTCACCATCCTGCTGTCGGCCAAGGGCTGGATTCGCGCCGCCAAGGGTCATCTCGACGACAAGCAGGCGGCCGAGCTCAAGTACAAGGAAGGCGACGAGGCGAAGTTCAGCCTGCACGCCCAGTCGACCGACAAGGTGCTGATCTTCGGCACCAACGGCCGCTTCTACACCCTGGGCTGCGACCGCCTGCCGAGCGCGCGCGGCCACGGCGAGCCGGTGCGCCTGATGATCGAGCTCGGCAACGAGCAGGACATCATTGACCTCGAAGTGCTGAAGAGCGGCCGCAAGTTCCTGGTCGCGTCGGACGCCGGCCGCGGCTTCATCGTGCCGGAAGACGAGGTCGTGGCGCAGACCAAGAACGGCAAGCAGGTCCTGAACCTCGCCGACAAGGAAAAGGCGCAGGCCTTCGGGATCGTGCCCGAGCGTGCGGACTCGATCGCCGCGCTGAGCGAAGGCCGCAAGCTGCTGATCTTCCCGATCGAGCAGGTGCCGGAGATGGGCCGCGGCCGCGGCGTCACCCTGCAGAAGTCGAAAGCGGACCGGCTGTCCGATGCGCAGGCCTTCACGCTGGCCGACGGTCTGCCGTGGGGCAATCGCGTGATCCCCGCAAACGAGCTCAAGTTCTGGCGCGGCGAGCGCGCCCAGGCCGGGCGCATGCCGGAAAAGGGCTGGCCCCGGGCGAAACGCTTCAAGGATTGATCGTATGGATCTCGCGCTGCTCCTGAAGACCATCGTCATCGGCATCGTCGAGGGCGTCACCGAGTTCCTGCCGGTCTCGTCGACCGGCCACATCCTGCTGGCCGAGGAGGTCCTTCACTTCGAGGGGCCGCAGGGCAAGGTGTTCGAGATCGTGATCCAGGCCGGCGCGATCCTTGCCGTCTGCCTCCTCTACTGGCGCAAGATCCTCGCGACCGTCGGCGGCGTGATGCGGCGCGAGCCGACGTCGATCCGCTTCGCGACGGCGGTGATCGTGGCCTTCCTGCCGGCCGCCGTGATCGGCGTGCTGCTGCACAAGTACATCAAGATGATGCTCGATACGCCGATGGTGGTGCCGATCGCCTTCATCGTCGGCGGCATCGCCATCCTGGTGATCGAGCACTACGCCCAGCGCCCGCGCATCAAGTCGGTCGACGAGATCGACTGGAAGACGGCGCTGTTCATTGGCTTCTGCCAGTGCCTCGCCATGATCCCCGGCGTCTCGCGCTCGGGCGCTACCATCATGGGCGCCCGGGTTTTTCGCGTGGATCGTGCGACTTCGGCGGAGTTCTCCTTCTTCCTCGCCATCCCGACCATGCTGGGGGCGACGGTCTACGACCTCTACAAGAACTGGAAGACCCTGGACTGGCAGGGCGGCGGGCTGATCGCCATCGGCTTCGTCGTGGCGTTCCTGTCGGCCCTGGTTGTGGTGAAGCCGTTCCTGCGCTTCGTCAGCCGCCATGGCTTCGGCGTGTTCGCGTGGTATCGTATTGCAGTGGGTGCATTGGCGCTCGTCTTCCTCGTCATGCGTTGAGTCTTCTGCAGTTCCGGGTCGCGTGCCATAAGCCCGCGCAAGCAAGATCGGATTTTCCGGAGAACCTGCATGCAACGTCGCAAATTCATCCGTACGGCCGGCATCGGCACCGCCGTAGCGGCCGCTTCGGGCGCGGTGGCCGCGCCCGCCATCGCGCAGTCGGCGCCCGAGCTCAACTGGCGCATGACCTCGAGCTTCCCCAAGTCTCTGGACACGCTCTATGGCGGCGCCGAGCACTTCGCCAAGCTCGTCGCCGAGGCGACCGACAACAAGTTCCAGATCCGCACCTTCGCGGCCGGCGAGATCGTTCCGGGCTTGCAGGTGCTCGACGCGGTGCAGAACGGCACCGTCGAGATGGGCCAGACCGCCTGCTACTACTTCTTCGGCAAGGATCCCACCTTCGCGCTGGCGACCACGGTCCCGTTCGGCCTCAACACGCGCCAGATGAATGCGTGGCTGACCCAGGCCGGCGGCGAGCAGATGCTCAACGACTTCTTCAAGGGTTACAACGTGGTCGGCATGGTCGCCGGCAACACGACGGCGCAGATGGGCGGCTGGTTCCGCAAGGAGATCAAGACCCTCGACGACCTCAAGGGCCTGAAGATGCGCATCGCCGGCCTCGCGGGCGACGTCATGACCAAGCTCGGCGTGGTGCCGCAGCAGATCGCCGGCGGCGACATCTATCCGGCGCTCGAGAAGGGTACCGTCGATGCCGCGGAGTGGGTCGGCCCCTATGACGACCAGAAGCTCGGCTTCGTGAAAGTCGCGCCGTACTACTACTATCCCGGCTGGTGGGAAGGGAACGCGGCGCTGCACATGCTGATCAGTGTCGACAAGTTCAACGCCCTGCCCAAGGCCTATCAGGGCATCCTGCGCATGGCCGCGGCCGAGACCAACAACTGGACCGCCGCCAAGTACGACGCCGACAACCCCAAGGCGCTGCGCTCGCTGATCGCCAACGGTGCCAAGCTGCAGCCGTTCTCGCAGCAGATCCTTGAAGCATCCTTCAACGCGGCCAACGAGGTCTATGCCGACCTCACCGCCAAGAACGCGAACTTCAAGAAGATCTGGGACTCGCAGACGGCGTTCCGCAAGGACGGCGTGCTGTGGTTCCGCGTCGCCGAGAACACCTACGACAACTTCATGGCGCGCCAGTCGGCTGCCAACAAGCTCTAGAACCGGCCTCGCTGACCGTGCGAAAAACCCCGCTTTGCGGGGCTTTTCTATGCTTTTCACTCGCTGTGCGGCATGTCATACCCGGTCACTTCGAGTTTGGGGAAAATGACCATGCAACGTCGTAAGTTTCTGCGCACCGCCGGCGTCGGCAGTGCGGCTGTTGCCGCGAGCGCCACTCTCGCAGCACCGGCGATCGCTCAGTCGACGCCCGAGGTGAAGTGGCGCCTGGCGTCGAGCTTTCCCAAGTCGCTCGACACGATCTATGGGGCTGGCGAGGACCTCGCCAAGCGCGTCGCCGGTCTCACCGATAACAAGTTCCAGATCCGTGTGTTCGCTGCGGGCGAGATCGTCCCGGGCCTGCAGGTCGTCGACGCGGTGCAGAACGAGACCGTCGAGTGCGGCCACACCGCGGCCTATTACTATGTCGGCAAGGATCCGACCTTCGCCTTCGACACCGCGCTGCCGTTCGGCCTCAACACCCGCCAGCACAATGCGTGGGTCTATTACGGCGGCGGGCTCGAGCTGATGCGCGAGTTCTACAAGGACTACAACATGACTTCCTTCCTGATGAGCCACACCGGTGGCCAGATGGGCGGCTGGTGGCGCAAGGAGATCAAGACTCCGGAGGACCTCAAGGGCGTGAAGATGCGCATCGGCGGCTTCGCCGGCCAGGTGCTGCAGAAGCTCGGCCTGGTGCCGCAGCAGCTCGCCGGCGGCGACATCTATCCGGCGCTGGAGAAGGGAACGATCGACGCCGCCGAATGGGTCGGCCCGTACGACGATCAGAAGCTCGGCTTCAACAAGGTCGCACAGTACTACTACTACCCCGGTTGGTGGGAAGGCTCGGCGGCGCTGTCGCTCTATGTCGGCAACAAGGCCTACGACGCGCTGCCTGCCGCCTACAAGGAAGCGCTCGCGGCGGTGTGCGGCGAGATCACCGCACGCTCGGTCGCCAAGTACGACACGCAGAATCCCAAGGCGCTGCGCGAGCTGGTGGCCGGCGGCACCAAGTTCCTGCCGTTCCCGCAGCCGGTGCTCGAGGCCTGCTACAACGCCGCCGTCGAGCTCTACAACGAGACCTCGGCCAAGAACGCCAAGTTCAAGAAGATCTACGATTCGTGGAAGCAGTTCCGGAACGAGGAAGTGCTGTGGTTCCGCGTGGTCGAGAACACCTTCGACAACTTCATGGCTCGCCAGTCGGCGGCCAACAAGCTCTGACCGGTCGCCATGGACCAAGGAAAAGCCCCGCGTCGGCGGGGCTTTTTGTTTGCCCGGCCACCGCTTCGCGTGGCAGGATTCTTCCGCTGGGTGGAATGATCGCTCTGCAAACAAGAAGCCGTTCCCGGGAGGAACACATGCAACGCCGCAAATTCCTGCGTACCGCTGCGCTTGGCGCCGGTGGAGTTGCGTCCGTGAGTACGCTGGCCGCGCCGGCCATCGCCCAGTCGGCACCGACGCTCAACTGGCGCTTCACCTCGAGCTTCCCCAAGTCGCTCGACACCCTGTGGGGGGCGGGCGAGCGGATGACGAAGATCGTGGCCGACGCGACCGACAACAAGTTCCAGATCCGCACTTTCGCCGCAGGCGAGATCGTGCCCGGCCTGCAGGTGCTCGATGCCGTGCAGAACGGCACGGTCGAGATGGGCGGCACCGCGTCGTATTACTATTTCGGCAAGGACCCGACCTTCGCGCTCGGCACGGCCGTGCCGTTCGGGCTGAACACGCGCCAGTTCCAGGCCTGGCTCAAGTTCGGCAACGGCGACCAGCTGCTGAACGACTTCTACAAGACCTACAAGGTGTTCGGCATCGCCACCGGCAACACCGCCGGCCAGATGGGCGGCTGGTTTCGCAAGGAGATCAACAGCGTCGAGGACCTCAAGGGTCTCAAGATGCGCATCGGCGGATTCGCCGGCCAGGTGATGGCCAAGCTCGGCGTGGTGCCGCAGCAGATCGCCGGCGGCGACATCTATCCGGCGCTGGAGAAGGGCACGATCGACGCTGCCGAATGGGTCGGACCGTACGATGACCAGAAGCTCGGCTTCAACAAGATCGCGCCCTACTACTATTACCCGGGCTGGTGGGAAGGCAGCGCCATGCTGCACACCTTCATCGGTCTCGAGAAATGGAACGCGTTGCCCAAGAGCTATCAGGTGATCCTCCGCGCCGCCTGCGAGGATGCCGGTGTCTGGATGACGGCGAAGTACGACGCCGACAACCCGAAGGCGCTGCGCGAGCTCGTCGCCGGCGGCACCAAGCTGCTGCCGTTCTCGCAGGCGATCATGGACGCTTCGTTCGCCGCGGCGAACGAGGTCTATGCCGAGACCTCGGCCAAGAATCCGGAGTTCAAGAAGGTCTACGACTCGATGGCCGCGTTCCGCCGGGAAGAGGTCCTGTGGTTCCGCGTGGTCGAGAACACCTTCGACAACTACATGGCGCGCCAGTCGGCGGCCGGAAAGCTCTGACCGTCCATGCCGACCCCAGAAAAGCCCCGCTTCGGCGGGGCTTTTTATTTGCGCGGCCCGTGCGCGCCGTGGCAGGCTGATTCCGCCAAATAGAATTACTGTTCGGCAAACAAAAAGCCGTTTCCTTGGGAGGGAACACATGCAACGCCGCAAATTCCTGCGTACCGCCGCGCTTGGCGCCGGCGGAGTTGCGTCTGGGAGTACGCTTGCCGCGCCGGCCATCGCCCAGTCGATGCCGGAGCTGAAATGGCGCATGGCGTCGAGCTTTCCGAAGTCGCTCGACACGATCTATGGCGCCGGCGAGGTCTTCGCCAGGTACATCGACGAGATGACGGACCACAAGTTCAACGTCCGCATCTTCGCCTCGGGCGAGATCGTGCCCGGCCTGCAGGTGCTCGACGCCGTGCAGAACGGCACGGTCGAGATGGGCCACTCCGCCGGCACGTACTACGTCGGCAAGGACCCGACGCTCGCGATCGACACCGCCCTGCCGTTCGGCACCAACGCGCGCCAGCAAGAAGCGTGGATGAAGTGGGGCGGCGGCCGCGAACTGATCCAGGATCTCTACAAGGATTACAACATCCATCCGCTGCCGTGCGGCAACACCGGGGCGCAGATGGGCGGCTGGTTCCGCAAGGAGATCAAGAGCGTCGATGACCTCAAGGGTCTGAAGTTCCGCATCGCCGGCATCGCGGGCCAGGTGATCAACAAGCTCGGCGGCGTGGCGCAGCAGATCGCCGGCGGCGACATCTACCCGGCGCTGGAGAAGGGCACGATCGACGCCGCCGAATGGATCGGGCCGTACGACGACCAGAAGCTCGGCTTCAACAAGATCGCGCCGTACTATCTCTACCCCGGGTGGTGGGAAGGCGGGCCGCAGACCACGGCCATGATCAGCCTCAGCAAATGGAACGAGCTGCCGAAGAACTACAAGGCGGTGGTCGAGGCGGCCTCGGCCTATGCGCAGAACTGGATGCTGTCGAAGTACGACGCCGAGAATCCCAAGGCGCTGCGCGAGCTGGTCGCCGGCGGCACCAAGCTGGTGGCGTTCCCGCAGCCGGTGATGGAAGCGGCGTTCATTGCCGCCACGGAGCTCTACAACGAGCTCTCCGCCAAGAATCCCAAGTTCAAGAAGGTCTACGAGAACTGGCGGCTGTTCCGGAACGAGGAGATCCTGTGGTTCCGGGTCTGCGAAGGCAGCTTCGACAATTTCATGGCCCGCCAGTCGGCGGCCGGGAAATTGTAGGCGCCATCACGACCGCGCGAAAACCCCGCTCCGGCGGGGTTTCCTTTGCTTTTTTGTGCGCGGCCGCGCTTTCCAAGTTGCATTCCGCATGTCAGTCTCGTTGCGCTCAGGGGAACAGGTAATTTCCCCGTTTTGGGAGGAGAAACTGAATGCAGCGTAGGAAGTTCATCAAGACGGCAGGTGTGGGTGCGGCGGGGGTCGCGGCAGCCTCGGGTCTGGCAGCGCCTGCGATTGCCCAGAGCATGCCGTCGGTGAAGTGGCGTCTGACCTCGAGCTTCCCGAAGTCGCTCGACACCTTGTACGGCGGCGCGGAGCTGTTCTCGAAGATGGTCAGCGAGATGACCGACAACAAGTTCGAGGTGCGCGCGTTCGCGGCGGGCGAAATCGTCCCGGGCCTGCAGGTCGCCGATGCGGTGCAGAACGGCACCGTCGAGGCCGGCCAGACGGCAGCCTATTACTACTTCGGCAAGCATCCGAACTTCGTGTTCGAGACCGGCCTACCGTTCTCGGTCAACCAGCGCCAGCTCTATGCCTGGTTGCAGTTCGGCGGCGGCAGCCAGCTCATCAACGAGTTCTACAAGGAATACAATTTCCGCTCGTTCGTGTTCGGCGGCACGGGCTGCCAGATGGGCGGCTGGTTCCGCAAGGAAATCAAGTCGATGGACGACATGAAGGGCCTGAAGTTCCGCGTCGGCGGCTTCGCGGGCCTGATCCTGGAGCGCCTCGGCGTGGTGCCGCAGCAGATCGCCGGCGGTGACATCTATCCGGCGCTCGAGAAGGGCACGATCGACGCCTGTGAATGGGTCGGCCCGTACGACGACGAGAAGCTCGGCTTCAACAAGGTCGCCAAGTACTACTACTACCCCGGTTGGTGGGAGGGCTGCTCGGGCGGCTCGCTCTATATCAACAACGACGCCTGGGCGAAGCTGCCGAAGCAGTACCAGGCGGTCGTCGAGACGGCGGCCGGCCTCGTCACCTCGTGGATGGTGCCGAAGTACGACGCCAGCAACCCGGCGGCGCTGCGCCGCCTGGTGGCGGCCGGCACCGAGCTCAGGCCGTTCCCGCGCTCCGTGCTCGAGCCCTGCTTCAACGAGGCCTACAAGTTCTACGACGAGCTGTCGGCCAAGGATCCGAAGTTCAAGAAGATCTACGACAGCCTGAAGGCCTTCCGCGCCGACCAGAACCTGTGGTTCCGCGTCGCCGAGAACACCTTCGACAACTTCAACTTCTCGATGTCGGCCCAGGGACGTTAAACGGGCCGGTAGCCGAGAGACGCACTTCCACGGAAAAGCCCCGCCGGTCGCCCGGCGGGGCTTTTTCTTTGCCTCTTTGCCCGGCTACTTGAAGACGGGCGGGGCGGCGTCTTCCGACGGCGGCGCCTCGATCTCGATCTTGACCTTGCTCGGGTCGATGCCCGAGGGCTTGTCGAGGAAGTAGGTCACCGACTGCGGCAGCGCGATCACCAGCACCACCATGATGAGCTGCAGCAGAACCCACGGGATCGAGCCCCAGTAGATGTCCGAGCTCTTCACTTCCTTGGGCGCGACCGAGCGCAGGTAGAACAGCGCGAAGCCGAACGGCGGGTGCATGAACGAGGTCTGCACGTTGACGCAGATCATGACGCCGAACCAGATCAGCGCCGCGTCGTGGCCGACCACCGGCTCGAGGATCTTCTGCGCCACCGGCGCCAGCATCGGGATGATGATGAAGGCGATCTCGAAGAAATCGAGGAAGAAGGCGAGGAAGAACACGAACAGGTTGACGACGACCAGGAAGCCCCAGACGCCGCCCGGCAGGTTCGACATCAGGTGCTCGACCCAGCGATTGCCGTCGACGCCCTGGAAGGTGATCGAGAAGCAGGTCGCGCCGACCAGGATGAAGGCGACCATCGCGGTGATGCGCATCGTCGCCTGGAAGGCCTGGACGATCAGGTCGTGCAGCGCCCTGTCCTGCCAGGCCCGCCAGCACAGCCAGATGATCGCGGCGAACATGATCGTGAAGGCGACCTTGAAGGCGGGCGACTTGAAGGCAACCATGCCGATCAGGGCTCCGACGATGGCCGCGGAGCAGCCGGCGGCGAACATGCCCTTGTCGAACTTCGTCAGGGGCGCATTTCGCACCACCGCGAGCACGATCGCGCCGATCGTGCCCATCGCGCCGGCCTCGGTCGGCGTGGCGAGGCCCATCATGATGGTGCCGAGCACCAGAAAGATCAGCACACCGGCGGGGATGATGCCCCAGGCGCACTTGATCAGCAGCTCCTTGCCGAACAGCGTGCGCGGCACCCCCGGCAGCGCCTCCGGCTTCACGAGCGAGAGATAGAAGGTGTAGGCGGCGAACAGGGCGATCTGCAGCAGCGACGGCCCCCAGGCGCCGAGATACATGTCGCCGACCGAGCGGCCGAGCTGGTCGGCCAGCACCACCAGCACCAGCGACGGCGGCACCAGCTGGGTGATGGTGCCCGAGGCCGCCAGCACGCCGGTGGCGTAGCGCATGTCGTACTTGTAGCGCATCATCACCGGCAGGGTGATCAGCGCCATCGCGATGACCTGCGCCGCCACTGTGCCGGTGATGGCGCCCAGGATGAAGCCGACGATGATGGTCGAGTAGCCGAGGCCGCCGCGGATCGGGCCGAACAGCTGGCCCATCGATTCCAGCATGTCCTCGGCCAGCCCGCATTTCTCCAGGATGGCGCCCATGAAGGTGAAAAACGGGATGGCGAGCAGCAGCTCGTTCGACAGGATCGAGCCGAACACGCGGCCCGGGATGGCCTGCATGAACGGCATGGTGAAGTAACCGAAGTCGATCGACAGGAAGCCGAAGAAGAACCCGACCGCCGCCAGCGAGAAGGCCACCGGGTAGCCGATGATCATGAAGACCACCAGCCCGGCGAACATGAGTGGCGGCATCCACTCGAGAGGAATGATCATTGCGTCGGTCTCTCGTAGTGGGCTTCGAGACTTTCGACGGGATGACCGTTAAGGAAGGCCACGCGCTTGAAGAGCTCGGAAAGTCCCTGGAACGCCACCAGCACGAAGCCGACCGGCAGGACGATCTTGATCGGCCAGCGCAGCAGGCCGCCGGCGTTGGAGGAGTGCTCGTTGACGTTGAAGGCCTGCATGAAGAACGGCCAGCTGAGCCACGCCAGGATGAGGCAGGTCGGCAACAGGAAGATCAGCGTGCCCAGGATGTCGATCCAGAGCTGGCCGCGACGGCCGAGCGTCATGTAGAGCAGGTCGACGCGCACGTGCTCGTTGCGCTTCAGCGTGTAGGACGCGCCGAACATCACGATCACGGCGAACATGTACCACTGGACTTCGAGCCAGGCGTTCGAGCTCATGTCGTAGGCATAGCGCACCATGGCGTTGCCGCCGCTGACGATGCAGGCCAGCAGCACCAGCCAGTTGCAAACCACCCCGATCTTTTCGTTTATGACATCAATAACGGCGCTGAATTTCAGCAGTACACCCATCCGTTTCCCCGCAGCGAGTTGTTGTTTGTTCCGCCCCGTCTCGCGTCGGGGCCGCGCACTCCATAACGCGACGGCCAATTCCGCGCTAGGGTCTGCCAAGAATTCGATTGGGGCTGGGGTGCGTCAAGTCGCTCCACCCGGCGGAAGCTGCCCCTAAATCTGCCTACGCCGTGGGCAATTCCATCCAGCCTTCGGGCCCGAAGAATTCGAGCGGCCGGAAGGCGCGCTTGTAGGCCATCTTGCTGGAATCGGCGATCCAGTAGCCGAGGTAGACGTAAGGAAGGCCGCGCCGGGCGGCGGCGTCGGCCAGCCACAGGATCATGTAGGTGCCGAGGCCGCGCCGCGGGTCGGTCGGATCGAAGTAGCTGTAGACCGCCGACACGCCGCTCGACAGCCAGTCGACCAGGCAGGCGCCGACCAGGCGGCCGTCGGCGGAATCGTCGCGAAACTCGACGATTGCCGTTTCGACGGGGCTCTCCTCGACCATCGCGCGGTAGTCGTCGAAATCCATGTCGGCCATGTCGCCTTCACGATGGCGCGCCATCACGTAGCGCGAAAAAAGCGCGTACTGCTCGCCGGTCGCCAGCGCCTGCACCTCGGTGGCGTGGACGTGCTCGTTGCGGCGCAGGATGCGGCGCTGGACCCGGCTGGGATCGAAGTCGCGCACGCGGATGCGCACCGGCACGCAGGCGCGGCAGCCGTCGCACAGCGGCTTGTAGACGAAGTGGTGCGAGCGCCTGAAGCCCGCGTCGGTCAGCGTGTCGTGCTGGGAGATCGCATCCGGCCCGCTGAGCTCGGTGACGAGCTTGGTCTCCAGACGGTGCGGCAGGTACGGGCAACGCATTGCGGGCGTCGTCCGGAAAAAGCGCAGGGTCTGGATGTTCTGCCGAATGAACATGGCGAGGGCGAGAGTTTACCGCCGGGGGGCCGGCAAAGAAAGGTTTCGCTCAGGGTTGACGATGCCAGCCGGCCATGCGTCGAAACGGCAACAGCGCCAGCCTCACCAGCTTGGGCAGCAGCCACACCAAGACCACAAGGAACAGGATCAGGAGACACAGGAAAGTGATGGGGTGGGCGAGCGCCAGGATAAGCCCGCCGATCACGATGCTGTCCTCGGCCAGCGAGGCAGCGATATTGCTGAACGGCTCGGGCGAGGTGTTGATCAGCGCGCGCGTGCCGGTCTTGGCAACATGCGTGCCTGCTGCAAGTGTTCCGCCAAGCAGCGCAGCGACCGTCGCGGTTTCCGGGCCGAAACCGTCGGCCGCGCCGAAGGCGAGCAGGGCGCCGGCCGGTATGCGTACGAAGGTGTGCAGCACGTCGTTGAGGCTGTCGACCAGCGGAATCTTGTCGGCGAAGAAGTTGAGCGCGAACAGCAGTGCCGCCGCCGCCAGCACCCAGATCGAACCGAGCGCCTGCAGGTCGTGCGGCAGCATCACCAGTCCAAGGCGCTGCGCAGCGCCGAGCACCAGCACGGTCGCGTAGACGTTGAGGCCGCTCGCCCAGCTCGCAGCCAGAGCGACGGCGAGCACCGCGAGCGTGTCGCCGCTCATTTTTGCATCAGAGGGCGCGCCGCGCCTTGAGCGCGGTGGCGAGCGTGCCGTCGTCGAGCCAGTCGAGCTCGCCGCCGACCGGCACGCCGTGCGCCAGCCGGGTCAGCGGCACACCGCTGTCGCCGAGCCGCTCGGCGAGATAGTGCGCGGTGGTCTGGCCATCGACGGTGGCGTTGGTGGCGACGATCACCTCGCGGATGCCGCCTTCGTTCACCCGCCGCAGGAGGCCCGCGATGTTGAGCTCGTCCGGACCGATGCCGTCGAGCGCCGACAGCGTGCCGCCCAGCACGTGATAGCGGCCGCTGAAGATCTTGGCCCGTTCCATCGCCCACAGGTCGCCGACATCCTCGACGACGCAGATCAGGCCGGCATCGCGCCGCGGGTCGGCGCAGATCGAGCAGGGATCGACCGTGTCGAGGTTGCCGCATGAGGTGCACGGCCGGATGGCGCGCGCGGCGTCGGACAGCGCGGCGCTGAGCGGCTGCATCAGCACCTCGCGCTTCTTCAGCAGATGCAGCGCGACGCGGCGGGCGGAGCGGGGGCCGAGCCCCGGCAGCCGGCCCAGCAACTGGATCAGCCGCTCGATCTCGGGTCCGTTCATTGTTCTAGAGCTTGAAGCCCGGCGGCAGCGGCAGGCCGCCGGTGATCTGCTTCATCTGCTCCTGCACCACGGCCTCGACCTTGGCGCGGGCGTCGTTGGCGGCGGCGACGATCAGGTCCTCGACCACGCCCTTGTCGTCCGGCTTGAACAGCGAGGCGTCGATGTCGACCTTGCGGGTCTCGCCCTTGCCGTTGACGGTCACCGTGACCATGCCGGCGCCCGAGCTGCCGACGATCTCCTGGCGCTCGAGCTGCTCCTGCAGCTCCTTCATCTTCTGCTGCATCTGCTGGGCCTGTGCCATCAGGCCGCCGAGGTCCTTGAGTTTGTCGAACATCAGTACTCGCTCTCCGGGATGTCGTCGTCGGCAGGATACTCCTCGCCCAACGGCTCCTCATCGAGGGCGCCCTGCAGGCCGGCCAGCAGCGAGGCGTCCTCGCCCTTGCGCCGCACGGCCTCCAGCTTGGCACCGGGGAATGTCTTCAATATGGCCTGCACCAGCGGGTTGGCCTCGGCGTTGGCGCGCAGGTCGTCGGCCTTGGCGGCCTTCTGCTGCGCCAGGGTCGGCTTGCCCTCGGCATTGGACACTGAGGCGAGCCAGCGCTTGCCCGTCCATTTGCCCAGGAGGTCGCTCAGCCGCGACGCGAGGTCGGCCGGCGCGATCTTCTCGGGCCGGAACTCGATGACGCCCGGCTCGCAGCGCACCTCGTGGACGTGATGCATCAGGGCGTTGACCAGCCGCGCCTCGCGCTTGCTCTCGAACAGCGCCACGACCTCGGTGAAGGTCCGCGGATTCGGCAAGTCCGCGGCGGCCGGGGCTGGCTGCGGAGCGATCGCGCTCGCCGGCTGCGATGTGGCGAGCCGCGCGGCCGCACCACCGCCCCCTCCGCCGCCGCGCGGGGCCGGTGCACCGCCTGCGGCCGGCGCGCTGCCGCCACTCTGGAGCTGCTTCAGCGCATCCGAAGGCGAGGGCAGGTCGGCGGCATAGCACAGCCGGATGAGCGCCATTTCAGCCGCACGCGCCGGCGAGGGCGCGCGCAGCGTCTCGTCGAGGCCCTTCATCAAGAGCGCCCAGGCGCGGGTCAGAGCCGCCATCGACAGCTTCTGCGCCATGGCGAGGCCCTGCGTGCGCTCGCTGTCGGCGGAGGTGGCGCCGGCCTCGGGCGTGACCTTGAGCCGGGTCACCCAATGGGTTGTTTCGAGCAGGTCCTGCAGGATCACCACCGGATCGGCACCGGCATCGTGCATCTCGCCGAGCAGGCCGACGACCGCCGGCGCGTCGCCGCGCATGGCCTTCTCGAACAGCTCGAGCACCCGGCTGCGGTCGGCGAGGCCCAGCATGTCGCGCACCTGCGCGGCATCGACCACGCCCGCGCCGTGGGCGATCGCCTGGTCGAGCATCGAGAGGCCGTCACGCACCGAGCCGTCGGCGGCGCGGGCGACCAGCGCCAGCGCCTCGGGCGAGATCTCGACCTTCTCGCGCTCGGCGATCTTGCCGAACCAGTCGACCAGCGCCTCCTGCGGCACGCGCTTGAGGTCGAAGCGCTGGCAGCGCGACAGCACCGTCACCGGCACCTTGCGGATCTCGGTGGTGGCGAAGACGAACTTCACGTGCGGCGGCGGCTCTTCCAGGGTCTTGAGCAGCGCATTGAACGCCGCGGTCGACAGCATGTGCACTTCGTCGATGATGTAGACCTTGTAGCGCGCCGACACCGGGCGGTAGCGCACGCCCTCGATCAGCTCGCGCGCGTCGGCCACGCCGGTGCGCGAGGCCGCATCCATCTCGATCACGTCGACGTCGCGATCCTCGGTGATGGCGACGCAATGGGCGCACACGCCGCAAGGATCGACGGTCGGCCCGCCCTTGCCGTCCTTGCCGATGCAGTTGAGCGCTCTAGCGATGATGCGGGCGGTCGTCGTCTTGCCGACGCCGCGGACGCCGGTGAGCATGAAGGCGTGGGCGATGCGGCCGGTCGCGATGGCGTTGCGCAGGGTGCGCACCATGGCTTCCTGGCCGACCAGGGTGGTGAAATCGACGGGACGGTATTTACGGGCGAGGACCCGGTAGGGAAGCGATTCCTTGGCTTCCGGCATGGCAACCTCGAACCCGAAGACGCGCCGTGGCCCTCTCAGGCCCCGCGGTCGTCGCGTCGGGGCCAACCGCGCCCAAGGCGGCGGCGCGCGCCTGGCGACGGGTGAGAGACCGGCATGACCCGAAGCGAATTCGTTACGGCTGCTTCCTTCCGGATCTGACCGGGTTGGCGACTGCTCCGCCCACACCGGCCCCTCGAGGCGGTTATATCAGGAGTCGGGGCTGCCGGCGCAAGGGCGGGCTGGGGGTTACGCAGGTTTGCCGACCTTCCCACCCACTTCCCACCGGTTTCCCACGGTCGTGGGAAGCCTCCGATGCCGATGGCACAAGGATTTTGGGTGATTCTTCCCACTTTCCCACCCCCTTCCGGCGCGTCCGTTCAGAATTTTTTGCGCGGAGAAGGTCAAATCATCCGGTGACGCACCATCACGGTCCAGATCCCGACCAGCCCGCGTGGCCACAGCAGCAGGATGGCGGCAAGCACCGTGCCCAGCACGATCTTGTCGCCGTCGCCGCCGATCGAGAAGAAGGTCTGCTGGACGATGATCAGGGCGGTGCCGATCAGCGGCCCGAGCAGCAGGCGGCGGCCGACGATCACGATCGCCGTCAGCATCAGCACCAGGAAGTAGCTCTCGAACATGTCCGACCCGACATAGGCGCGCTGGTAGGCGTAGAGCCAGCCGGCCAGCGCCGAGATCGGCGCCGAGGCGACGAACACCAGGAAGCGCACGGCGCGGGCGTCGACGCCCAGCGCCTGGGCGAGGTCGGGATTCATCTGCACCATCAGCGCGCTGGTGCCGAGCCGCGACTGGCGGAAGCGCTGGATGAACAGCAGGGTCAGCATCAGCAAGGCCCAGGCGACCGGCCACAGCGCGGCATCGCCGGCACCGGTGATGCCCTTGCCGAAGATCGTCAGCTCGAGCGGCGGCACGCCGACCACGCCGTCTGAGCCGCCGAGGAACGGCCAGTTGAAGGCGATCTCCATGGCGACCACGGCGGCGGCATAGGTCACCAGCGAGAAGACGAACTCGCGCGTGCGCAGGGTCGCCAGGCCGAGCGCGGCGGCGAGGACGAGCGAGACGACGATCGCGGCGCCCGCGGTCTGCCAGCCGTTCCAGCCGGCATTCACCGCCAGCAGCGAGGCCGCGTAGCCGCCGGCCGCCCAGAAGATGGTGTGGCCGAGGCTGACCTCGCCCAGATAGGACAGGATCAGGTCGGCGCCGTAGGCCATCACCGCCAGGATGGCGATGCTGGTGCAGGCGGCATAGATGACCGGAGCGCCGCCCGCGACCGAGGGCACGAAGTAGGCGAAGGCCGCCAGGATCAGCGCGGCGGGCGTGGCCACGTTCTTCATCGCCGCGCTCCCAGCCCGTGCGGCCGTGCCACCAGCACGCCCAGCAGCAGCGCGAAGGCCGCCGCGGTGGTGTAGGCGGGCGAGACCAGCGCGCCGAACAGGGCGGTGAACAGGCCGAGGCCGAAACCCGCCAGCAGGCTGCCGCCGACCGAGCCGATGCCGCCCAGCACCACGACGACGAAAGTCAGGATCACCTCGTCGAAGCCAATGCTGGTCAGGATCGGGCTGCGCGGCGCCACCAGGCCCGCGCCCAGCGCGACCGCGGCGCATTCGAAGACGAAGACGCCGACATAGACCAGCGCGGCGTTGATGCCGAAGAGCTGCGCCAGCTTCGGGTCTTCGGCGACCGAGCGCACCAGGGCGCCGAGCCGGGTGCGGTTCAGCACCAGCCATAGCAGGCCGAACAGCAGCAGGGTGCAGAGCAGGGTCAGCACGTCCTGCCAAGTGAACCAGATATCGCCGAAGCGGATCTCGGCGCTCTGCAATGGGCTAATGAAGCGCTCGGGATTGCCGCCGAAGATGCGCGCCGCGCCGCCCTGGAAGAGGTAACCGAAGCCCAGGGTGACGATCATCAGGCTGGTGAGGTTCTGCTGCATCACCAGCCGCAGCATCATGCCCTGCAGCAGGATGCCGAGCAGGCCCAGCACCAGCACGGCGATCGGCACGGCGACGAAGTAGTTGACGCCGAGCTGGCTCATCGCCGCCCAGGCGAGGAAGGCGCCCAGCATGTAGAGCTGGCCGTGCGCGAAATTCACCAGGCGCGCGGCGCCCAGCAGCACCGTCCAGCCGATCGCGATCAACGCGTAGCCCGAGCCCAGCACCAGGCCGTTGATGAGCTGCTGAACGAGGTTCATGCGGTGAGGCTTCCGAGATAGGCCTCGAGGATGCGCGGATCGTCCTTCATCGACGCGGCGGGTCCCTTGGCGACGACCTTGCCGCGCTCCAGCAGGTAGAGCTCGTCCACCAGCTCGAGCGTCGCGCGCACGTTCTGCTCGACCAGCAGCAGCGACAGGCCGCGATCGACCAGCTTGCGCATCGTGTCGAGCAGCTCGTAGACCAGCCGCGGCGCGAGACCGGCCGACGGCTCGTCGAGCAGCAGCACCCGGGGCGCGGCGCGCAGCGCGCGGCTCACCGCCACCATCTGCCGCTCGCCGCCCGACAGCATGCCGCCTCTGTGGTTGCGGCGCTCAGCCAGCCGCGGGAAGAGATCGTGGATCTCCTCCATCGAGAACAGATTTCGGCCGGTCGTGTCGGTCGGCGGCTTCACCAGCGCCAGGTTCTCGGTGACGGTGAGATCGGCGAAGATGCCCTTGCCCTCCGGCACCAGCACCAGCCCGTGCGCGGCGCGGCGATGCGGCGGCAGCCCGTCCATCGACTGGCCGGCGAGCGTCACCGTGCCGCGCACCTGCGGGGCACCGCGCGACCAGCCGGCGAGCGCATTGATCAGCGTGCTCTTGCCCGCGCCGTTGGCGCCGACCATGCCGATCATCTTGCCGGTCGGCACGGCGACGTCGACGCCGTCGACGGCCAGGTTGCCGCCGTAGCGCACCGAGAGGCCGCTGGCGTCGAGCGCGTTGGTCATGCCGCGCGTCCCAGATAGGCTTCGAGCACGGCGGGATTGCGCTGCACCTCGGCCGGCGCGCCCTCGGCGAGCTTGCGGCCCTGGTCGATCACCACGATGCGGTCGGCGATCGCCATGATCAGGTCCATGTGATGCTCGATGACCACCACGGCGACGCCGCGGCGGCGCAGGTCGACCAGCAGGTCGGCGAGGCGGCGCATGTCGGTGCCGCCGGTGCCGGCCGCCGGCTCGTCGATCAGCAGGGCGTGCGCACCGGCGCCATAGGCCAGCACCACCGACAGCAGACGCTGCGTGCCGTAGGCGATATCGCCCGGCCGCTTGCCGTGGTCCTGCGGCTCGATGCCGAACGAGGTCAGCAGCTTGGCTGCGGCCGCCTCTGCGTTCCGTCGCGTGGTCCGCTCGCGCCACGGCAGCGCGATCGACCGGGGCAGGGAGGTCGAATGCTCGCGCAGCATCGCCGCCATTGCGTTCTCGAGCAGCGTCAGCTCGCCGAAGAAGGCGTTCTGCTGGAAGGTGCGGCGCAGGCCGCGCCGCGCCAGCTCGAAGGTCGGCAGGCCGGTCACGTCCTCGTCGGCCAGCCAGACCGTGCCGGCCCGCCGCACCGCATGCGTGACGGCGGCGAAGCACGAGCTCTTGCCGGCCCCGTTGGGGCCGATGATGCCCAGGATCTCGCCGGCCTCGACCTGCCACGACATGTCGTTGAGCGCGGTCAGCGCCCCGTAGCGGACGGTCAGGCCTTCGACGCGAAGGAGCGGCAAGCTACTTCAGGACTTCGAGCTTCGAGGTCTTGCCGTCGGTGACCTTGAACAGCGTGTGCTTGTGCTTGGCCTGGCCGTTGGCTTCGAAGCTCATGTCGCCGAAAATCGTGCCCTTGATCGTCTTGCCGCGGAGCGCCTCGGCGACGGTCTTGCGTTCGAGACTCTTGGTGGCGTTGGCCGCCGCCGCCCAGACGAACAGCGCCTGCGCGCCCAGCGCATCGCCTTTGTCCGGCGCCTGGTTATGGGCCTTCTTGAAGGCGGCGACGAAGTCGAGATTCTCCTTGATGCCGTCGAACGGCAGCAGGTCGGGGAAATAGACGTCGGCCGAGACCACGCCGGTCATCGCCTCGGCCGCGATCTTGAACGCCGTCGGCAGGATGGTGCCGACCGCGCCGACGAAGATGCCGTCGATGCCGGCCTGGCGGTACTGCTGGATCAGCGCCGGCATGCCCGAGGATTCCGCGGCGTTGATGGCGACCACGGCGTCCGGCTTGGCCTGCTTGACGTTGGCGAGGCTGACGCGGAAGTCGGTCTGCTTGAACGGGAACTTCTCGGTGACGACGACCTCGAACGGCTTGCCGATCTTCTTCAACTCGGCCTCGATGACGGCCTGCGCTCCGTTGCCGTAGGCGTCGTTCTGGGTGAGGAAGCCGACGCGCTTGGCACCGAGATGGTTGGCCAGGATGTCGGCGATCACCGAGCCGTCCTGTCCGTTCGAGCTGTTGATGCGCACGGCGTAGGGATTGACCGTGCCGGCGACGATCGGGTCGGCCTTCGACACCGCGGTGATGTCCATGATGTCGGCGCGGGCGAGGATCGGCTGCATGGCGAGCGTCACCGGGCTGTTCCAGCCCTCGATCACCAGCGCCACCTTCTCGCCGACCATCTCGTTGGCGCGGGTCACGCCGACCGCCGGTGTGCTCTCGTCGTCCTTGGAGATCACTGCGATCTTGCGGCCGTTCACGCCGCCCTTGGCATTGACCATCTCGGCCGCGACCTGCACCGCATGGAACACGCCCTGGCCGTTGGGGCCGGCCGGCCCCGACAGCGGCACGATCACGCCGACCTTGATCGGCTCGCCCTGAGCCAAGGCCGGCATCACGAGGGAGGCCATCCCGGCAGCAGCCCCGACAGTCAGCGTGCGGCGTCCCAACAGCCTGGAAGACATGGTGTTTCCTCTCGTTAATGGTCGTTTATTCAGTGGGCGCGATTGTGCCGCCCGCCGTGGCGCTGTCAACGGCGCTTGAGGCCCAGATGGTCGCGCAAGGTCTGGCCGGCGTAGTCGCCGCGAAACACGCCGCGCTCCTGGAGGATCGGCACGACCTGATCGGCGAACGCATCGAACTGGCCGGGGAAGAAGGGCGGCATGACGTTGAAGCCGTCGGCCGCGCCGGCCCGGAACCAGCGCTCGATCACGTCGGCGATCTGCACCGGCGTGCCTACCAGCAGCAGATGGCCGCGTGCCGCGGCGACGCGGTAGTAGAGCTCGCGCAAGGTGAGCTTGTCGCGCCGCGCCATCTCCATCAGGAGCGCCGCGCGGCTCTTGAGGTGCTCGGTCGCGGGCGGCGTCGGCACCGGGCCGTCCATCGGATAGGACGACATGTCCATGCCCAGGCGCTCCGACAGCACGGTGAAGGCCTGCGCGGTGTCGATGTTGCGGTTGAGCTCGGCGAAGATCGCCTGCGCTTCGGTCTCGGTGCGGCCAACCACCGGCATGACGCCCGGCATCACCAGCACCTCGTCCGCTTTGCGGCCGAAGCCCGCGACCTGCGCCTTCAGCGCCTTGGTGAAGGCGAGCGCCTCGTCGAGGTCGTTCTGGGCGGTGAACACCACGTCGGCGATGCGTGCCGCCAGCGCCTGGCCCGGCCCCGAGGAGCCGGCCTGGATCAGCACCGGATGACCCTGCGGCGCGCGGGGCACGTTGAGCGCGCCTTCGACGACGAAGTACTTGCCTTTGAAGTTCGGAATGTGAAGGCTGCCCGGCTTCACGAACCGGCCGGCCTGCTTGTCGCCGATGAAGGCGTCGTCGTCCCAGCTGTCCCACAGCAGACGGCAGGCCGCGACGAACTCCTCGGCCATGGCGTAGCGCTCGGCATGCGGCGGATGCTGGCGGCCGAACACCGCGCTCGACTTGGCGTAAGCCGTGGTCACCACGTTCCAGGCGGCGCGGCCGCCCGAGATATGGTCGAGCGAGGCGAAGGCGCGGGCCATGTGATAGGGCTCGGCATAGGTCGTCGAGCCGGTGGCGGCGAGGCCGAGCTTCGAGGTCGTCATCGCCAGCGCCGCGAGCAGGGTCAACGGCTCGAACTTGCCGATGGTCGAGGGATGCTCGCCGTAGCCGGTGGCGAAGCCGTCGCCGAGGAAGAACATGTCGAACTTCGCGCGCTCGGCGGTCGCGGCGATGTGCTGCATCAGCCCGAGATTGGGCCAGCCGGTGGTGACGGCGTCGGGATGGCGCCAGCCGCCGACATGATGGCCGGGCGCCTGCACGAACACGCCGAGCCGCATTTCACGATGCATCGCTTCCCCATTGGCGAACGTTGCTCTTATCCCTTGTCGGGCTGGCAGCGACCAGCTATCGCGTCTTCACGGAACAATCCAGGGGGGCTACACCGCTCGTCGAACCTGGTTCCTCCGACAAACCGGCCGTCAGCGTGCGCGCCCTGCATGGCCGCCGAAGGCCTTCGCTCGAGGAGCGGTTCCGCACGCCCGAGATCCTGTGCCAGCACGGTGTCCATTGCGCCATGAACGTCATCCTTCAGGGCGAAGGCCGGCCCCTCGGCGTGCTCGAGGTCGACAGCCGCTCGGACGACGAGTTCATCGAGCGGCGGCGCCGATCCCCGAGCTTGCGCCGGTAACCAGGCAAGTCCGATCCTTGAGTGCGTAGTCCATGTGCGCCTCAGAGCGCGACCGACGTGCCTCGGGCAAGGGCCTGTTGTGCCGCCAGTGAAAGATGCAATGCCTCGATGGCGCGCTCGGCATCGAGCAGGGCAGCGTCGGCCTTGCCCGCGATGCAGTCGACGAAGCGACGCAGCTCGATCTCGAAGGGATTGGCGCCCTGCAGCGCCACCGGCCTGGGCGCGGAGTTGCCTTCGGCGACCGTGAAGGTGATCTCGGGCGGGCCGTCCCGGAAGACCTGCTGCAGCTCGAAGCAGGCATCCCCGAACAAGGCGCGGAAGCCGACCGTGAACGGCGCGCCCGGCGGCATCAGGCCGCTTGCCGCGATCGTGGCATGACGGCCGTCGTCGTAGTCGAGCAGGGCGGTCATGTCGCCCTGGCCCGCCGCCGACAGCCGCGCCGGCGCGCCCATCGCCCAGTTGGCGAAATCGAAGTCGAAGGTCATCAGCTCGGTGGTCGGGTCGCCGTAGTGCGGCTTGTGGTCGGGCGCTCCGGGACGGAGGTAGGAGCCCAGCCGCCAGGTCGCGAGGCTGAGCAGCCGGCCGTGCGTGCCGGCCTCGGCGATCTCCTTGATATGCCGATAGGTCGCGATCGACCGGCAGAGCAGGCCGACCTGCAGCAGGCGCCCGGCCCGGCGTGCGGCGTCGCGCATGGCCAGCGCCTCGTCGAGCGCGAGCGCCATCGGTGTCTCGCAGAACACGTGCTTGCCGTGCTGCAGCGCCGGGATCGCGAAGCGGGCGTGGACCGGGCTTGGCAGGCAGATGTCGATGGCGTCGATGTCGCGGCCCTCGATCGCCGCCTGCACGCGCGCCGCATCGCGCGCGGGGACGTCGACCAATTCGACGTCCGGCAGGGTCGCGTACGCTGCCGCGTGGGTCCTGCCCATCGCGCCGGCGCCGAGGATCGCGATCCGGGTCAAACCGCCGCCAGGGCCTGGTCGAGGTCGGCCAGGATGTCGTCGATGTGCTCGAGCCCAATCGACAGCCGAACGTAGCCCGGCGTCACGCCGGTCTGCGCCTGCTCCTCGGGCGTGAGCTGGGAGTGGGTGGTCGAGGCGGGATGGATGGCGAGGCTCCGCGCGTCTCCGATGTTGGCGACATGATAGAACATCTTGAGTGAGTCGATGAACTTGCGGCCGGCCTCGACGCCGCCCTTGAGCTCGAAGCCGAGCAGGGCCCCCAGACCGCGCGACAGGTACTTTTCGGCGCGCTTCTTCGCCTCGCCGCTCATCGCGCTGGGATGGATCACCTTGGTGATCTTCGGATTCTTGCCGAGGTGCTTGGCGACGGCGTTGGCATTGTCGCAATGCACCCGCATGCGCAGCGGCAGCGTCTCCAGTCCCTGCAGGAACATGAAGGCGTTGAACGGGCTCATCGGCGCGCCGACGTCGCGCAACAGGGTGACGCGCGCCTTGAGGATGTAGGCGATCGGGCCCAGCGGCTTCACCGCCTGCGTCCACACCGCGCCGTGGTAGCTCGGATCGGGCGTGTTAAGCATCGGGAAGCGGTCCTTGTGCTTCTCCCAGTCGAAGTTGCCGCCGTCGACCAGGATGCCGCCGATCGAGGTGCCGTGACCGCCGATGTACTTGGTGGTCGAGTGCATGACGATCGCCGCGCCATGGTCGAGTGGCCTGCAGAGGACCGGAGCCGCGGTGTTGTCCATGATCAGCGGCACGCCGAGCGCGCGGCCGATCTTGGCGACCTCGCCGATCGGGAACACCGTCAGCTTGGGATTGGGCAGCGTCTCGGCGTAATAGCAGCGGGTCTTCGCATCGGTGGCGCGGCGGAAGTTCTCCGGATTGGCCGGGTCGACGAAGCGGCATTCGATGCCGCCGACTATGCCGGGCGTAACGCGCGTTACAACCGAAGCGTTTGCTCGGCGTAACCGACGAAACGACTTTTTCTGTTGCCTGCAGCGGCAAACGGAGATTAACGACCGCCGGCGCAATTGCTCGTGACTTTCTCGGAAAGGTTGAAGACAATTCGATCTTTGCAGTTTCCAGGGGGAAGGATGTCGAACACATTGATGCGTCGTTGGTTCGACGAGGTCTGGACCAAGAACAACGAGGTCGCAATCGACCAGATGCTGGCGAGTGACTGCCTCATTCACGGCTTGACGGACGTGGCTGGAAATTCGGTGCCTGCCCGCCCGGCCTTCAGGCAATTCCATCGGGATCTACAGCAGCTTTTCTCCGCACTTTCGATAACCGTGGAAAGCGCCACCGACAACCCGGATGGGACGACGACGTCGCGGTGCAAGGTCGTTGGTACGCATAAGGAGAGCGGAAAGCCAGTGAGCTTCTACGGCACCGCAAAGATTCGAGTGAAAGACAACCAGATTTGCGAAGCTTGGAACGAGTTCGACCTCGGGGAGATCGAGAAGCAAATCGTTTCCTGAGTTCTCAACGCGCAGCCCGCATCCTGGCCGTCTCCTCTTTGTCGACGATACCCGCGGCCGAGATGACGACGCCGTAATCCTGGAGCGCCGTCTCGACCGATATCACGCCGTCGAGCACGTCGTCGGCCACTTTCTGCGGGTCGCGCTCCAACGGGCTGCCGTAGCCGCCGCCGGCCGGGCCGTAGCAGATGAAGCGGCCGTCGCGAGCGATGTTCATGTGCGGCACCTTGGAGGGCAGCGGCTTGCTGGTGTCGCCCTGCACCAGGTCGAGCTTGGCCGGCATGCCTTCCTTGCCGCCGAGGAAACCCCACGGCCGGTAGCGATGGCCTTCGCCCTCGACCGAGGCGCCGCCGTCGGAGAGGAACGTGAACTCGCGCACCGAGCCCAGGCCGCCGCGCCACTTGCCGGCGCCGGCGACGTCCTCGCGCAGCTCGTAGCGCAGCACGCGCAGCGGCAGATGGGTTTCGATGTCCTCGATCGGATTGTTGCGGGTGTTGGCGTAGAGCGTGTCGACGGCGTCCATCCCGTCCTTGCCCAGTCGGCCGCCGTAGGAGCCCTCGAAGATCTCCATATGCACCCAGTGCGTCTCGTTCTTGAGGCCCGAGAAGGCGATGACCTTGAGGTTGCCGATGCCGGCCGACACGTTGCCCGGCATTGCCGCCGACAGGGCCTTCATCACCGTGTCGGCGAGCTGATTGCCCGGGCAGAAGCGGGCAATGGTCGGTGCCGGGAAAGTCGGATTGGCGAGGCACCCTTTGGGCGCAACGATGGTGATCGGCCGGATCAGGCCGGCATTCACCGGGATGTGGCCGTGCACCTCGGTGTCCAGCAGCACCGAGCGGATCGTCAGCCAGATCGCGATGTCGGCGGTACCTTCGAGCGGCATGTTGATCGGCCGGTCGGGGACCTGCGGCGCGGTGCCGGTAAGGTCGACGGTGAGGCCGTCGTCCGTCTTGGTGATGGTGACGACGATCGGCAGCTCCTTCTTGGCCGGATCGTCGCTGTCCAGATAGCCGTCGATCGCCGTCTCGGCGCGATAGACGCCGTCGGGCAGCTTGGCGATCGCCTGGCGCATCAGCCGCTCGGCGTGATCCATCAGTGCCTCGCAAGCGAGATCGAAGGTCTCGGTGCCGTAGCGCTCGACCAGCTCGACCATGCGCTCGGCGCCGATGCGCGCGGCGGCGACCTGGGCGTCCATATCGCCGACCACGAGGTCCGACGCGCGGATGTTGTCGCGCACGATCTGCCAGACGGCGTCGTTCTTGACGCCTCGGTCGTAGACCTTGATCGCCTTGAACTGCAGGCCCTCGGCGTAGGCGTCGATCGCCTCGACGATGCCGCACGAGCCCGGCGATAGCGCACCGATATCGAGATGATGCGCGGTGGTTGCCGCGAAGCCGATCAGCCGGTTGCGGACGAACACCGGCACGATGAAGGCGACGTCCGGCCCGTGGCTGGCGCCGGAGTAGGCGTCGTTGTGCATCACCACGTCGCCCGGCCGGAACTGATCGCCGCGCTCCTTCAGGATGCGCAGAACGCCGCGCACGTAGCCCGGGATCGGGCCCGACTGCAGCGGCGTCGATTGCGCCGATTCGGCGAGGCCACGGCCCTCGGCATCGACCAGAGCCGCCCCGAAATCCTCCGACTCGCGGATGATCGAGGAATAGCTCATGCGCATCAGCTTGTAGCCCATCTCGATCGCGATGTTCTCGAGCGCGCCCTGGATCACGCTCGTCGTGATCGGATCGATGCGGTCGGGCTTCGGCGCAGGCTGGGCGGCGGGGCTCATTGCTGGGCTTCCTTGGCGAGGATGAGGTTGCCGGCTCGGTCGGCTTCGAAGCTGTGTCGCGGCGGCACGACGGTGGTGGTGTCCATCTGCAGCACGATGGCGGGGCCGGCGATCTTCTGTCCGACCGGCAGCAGGTCGCGGCGGTAGAAGTCAGTCGGATAGTCGCCGAGCTGGCCGTCGACCCGGAAGGTGCAGTGGCCGCTGCGCACCCGCGCCTCGTCGAGCGACTTGCCGGCCGACACGGTCGGCTTTGCAATCGTGGCCGCGCTGGCCGCCCCCACGAGGCGCAGGTTCACGATCTCGATGCCTGAGTCGGCGAAGTGATGCCCGTACTCGCGCCTGTGCACCTCGTGGAAGGCGGCGAAGGCCTTGGCCAGCGCGGCCTCGTCGATCGTGCCGTCGGGGAAGGGGACGCGCAGCTCGTAGCCCTGGCCGACATAGCGCAGGTCGCCGCGCCGCTCGAACGTGACCTTCGCGAGGTCGATGCCGTCGGCGGTGAAGCGGTCGGCCAGCTCCTTCGCCATCGCGGCGAAGTCGGCATTGAGGCGCGCGATGTCGGCGGCGCCCGAGACCTGAAACGAGGTGCGGATGGCGTCGTAGCGCAGGTCGCTGATCAGCAGGCCGACCGCCGAGGTGATGCCGGGATGCGGCGGCACGATCACCTCGGGTACGCCCAGCATCTCGGCGACCTCGGCGCCATGCAGCGGGCCCGCACCGCCGAAGGCGACCAGGGCGTAGTGGCGCGGGTCGATGCCCTTCTGGACGGTGCGCGAGCGGATGGCGTTGGCCATGTTGGCGTTGATCACGGTGATCACGCCCTCGGCCGCCTCGCGCTCGCTCATCTTGAGCTCTTTCGCGAGCTCGCCGATCACGCGGCGGGCTGCAACTTCATCAAGAGACATCCCGCCGCCCAGGAAGTTCTGGCTGTCGAGCCGCCCAAGCACGACGTTGGCGTCGGTCACGGTGGGCTTGGCGCCGCCGCGGCCGTAGGCGGCCGGTCCCGGTACCGCGCCGGCCGAGCGCGGCCCGACCTTGAAGGCGCCGGCCTGGTCGAGGTGGGCGATCGAGCCGCCGCCGGCGCCGATCGTGTGCACGTCGATCATCGGCACCATCACCGGGAAGCCGGCGATCCAGGTGTCGCGCGCCGTCGCCTCGCCGAAGCCGCCTTGCGCCACGATGCCGATATCGGCCGAGGTGCCGCCGACGTCGAAAGTGATCAGGTTGCGCTTGCCGGAGAGCCCGCCCGCCCAGTCGCCGCCGATCACGCCGGCTGCCGGGCCGGACAGCAGGGTGAGGACGGGCCGCTCGGCCACCATCGCCGGTGTCGCGACGCCGCCGTTCGACGCCATGATTCGCAGGTCGGCCTTGAAGCCGCTCGCCTCGATGTCGGTCTCGAGCTTGCTGACGTAGGTGCGCACCTTGGGGCCGACGAAGGCGTTCATCGCCGTGGTGGTGAAGCGCTCGAACTCGCGGAATTGCGGCGACACCGACGAGGAGGTCGTGGCGAAGCACTCCGGGTACTCCTCGCGCACGATCGCCATCGCCCGCGCCTCGTGCGCCGGGTCGAGGTAGGAGAACAGGAAGCAGATGGCGATCGCCTGGACGCCGGCCTCCTTCAGCTCGCGCACGGCCTGGCGGACGCCCGCCTCGTCGAGCGGCTCGAGCACCTCGCCCCGGGGCGGCACCAGCCGCTCCCTGACCGTCTTGCGATGGCGGCGTTTCACCAAAGGACGGTCCTGCCAGGGGATGTCCTGCATGATCGAGTAGTGCTGCGGTCGCTGGTGGCGGCCGATATGCAGGATGTCGCGATAGCCGCCGGTGGTGATCATGCCGGTCACCGCGCCGTCATGCTCCAGGATGGCATTGGTGGCGATGGTGGTGCCGTGGAACACAACATCGATGGTGTCGCGCGGGATGGCGTACTTGTCGCACAGGGCGGCCAGGCCCGCGACCACGCCGCGCGAGGGGTCGTCCGGGGTGGTCGAGATCTTGTGGACGCCGGTTCGTCCGGCCTCGGTGTCGGCATAGACCAGGTCGGTGAAAGTCCCGCCCACATCGACGCCGATCAGCCGCATCGCTCCCCTCCCGATCCTCTGTTAGGCCTGGAACAGCAAGACACAGGCCAAGTCGGGCGTCTATATAGGAGTGACAGCGGGGGCGGGATGACCAAGGACCCGAACCGATTCTGGTGGCTGAAGCTGGTGCTGATCGCGCTCTGCGTGGCCGGCGTCTGGTACTTCGAGCACACGCTTTTCCCGCACAACAGCGGCTGGCTGGGCGTGACCATGGGGCTGGTCCTGGGTGCCTTCCTGGCGACCGTCTACGAGGACTATATCGATCAAAATTCAGACTGATTTGCGCTGATCGGAGGCCGGGGGCCTATTTTACAGTGCTGGCATGGCACTTGCTTCTCCCGGGCCCATGGCGAAAAAGCCCGACATCGAACTGGTCGCCCTCACCAAGCGCTACGGTGCCACCGTCGCGGTCGACGCCATCAATCTGAAAATTCCCGCGGGCTCCTATTGCTGCCTGCTCGGGCCCTCGGGCTGCGGCAAGACCACGACGCTCCGCATGATCGCCGGCCACGAGGAGGCGAGCGAAGGCGACGTCATCCTGGGGCCCGACAACATCACCCACTTGCCGCCGGCGGCGCGCGGCACGGCGATGATGTTCCAGAGCTACGCGCTGTTCCCCCATCTCGACTGCATCGACAATGTCGCCTTCAGCCTCAAGATGCGCGGCGTCGACAAGGACAGCCGCCGCGCCCGCGCGATGGAGCTCCTGAAGCGCGTGCAGATGGAGCCCTATGCGCAGCGCCTGCCGGCGCAGCTCTCGGGCGGCCAGCAGCAGCGGGTCGCGCTTGCCCGCGCCTTGATCACCGATCCGCAGGTGCTGCTGCTCGACGAGCCCCTGTCGGCGCTCGATCCGTTCCTGCGCATCAAGATGCGCGAGGAGCTGAAGGCGCTGCAGATCCGGCTCGGCATCTCCTTCATCCACGTCACGCACAGCCAGGACGAGGCGATGGCGCTGGCCGACCTGGTGGTGGTGATGAACCAGGGCAAGATCGAGCAGAGCGCGCCGCCGCGCGAGGTCTTCAACAAGCCAGCCTCGGCCTTCGTCGCCAAGTTCGTCGGCGGGCACAACGTGCTGCCCGCCGCCGTCGCCCGTGCGAAAGGCGAGGGCGAGTACGTCGCCATCCGCGCCGACCGGCTGATCCTGCAGTCGGGCACCGCGCCGGTCGACGCGACCTCGCTCTCCGGCATCACGCGCTCGGTCGAGTATCTCGGCTCGACGGTGCAGGTCGGCATCGATGTCGCGGGGCTGGAGACCTTGTCGGCCGTCGTCCCGGAAGCGCGCTTCGACGCCAATCCGGTCGCGCCCGGCCAGCCGGTGGTTCTGTCGTGGACGCCCAAGGACGTGCACGTCCTCGGACGATAACTGTCAAAAAAGGAGAGGTGGAGATGGCTCGCAAGACAAATGGCCAAGGACGCGAATGGGGACGCCGCAAGGTCCTGAAGGGGGCGGCGGGCTTCGTGGGCGCCGCCGTCGGCTCGGGCGTGATTGGCGCTCCGATGATCTGGGCGCAGAACAACAAGAACATCGTGCTGCGCCAGTGCGGCACCGGCGTCTCGGCCTTCAATGAGATCGCCGAGAAGGCCAAGGCTGACCTCGGCTTCACCCTGCAGATGACGGCGCTCGATTCCGACGCCGTCGTGCAGCGCGTGGTGACGCAGCCCAACTCCTTCGACATCGGCGACATCGAGTACTGGATGGTCAAGAAGGTCTTCCCGGCCAAGACCCTGCAGGCGATGGACACCAAGAAGATCAAGTACTTCGACAAGATCGTGCCGATCTTCACCACCGGCAAGCTGAAGCCCGACAGCGTGATCGCCCAGGGCACCGCGCCGTCGACCGTCGGCTTCGTCGAGGGCAAGGAGTCGACGACCTTCGCCAAGGCGCCGACCCAGTGGTTCACCATGATCCCGACGATCTACAACGCCGACACGCTCGGCATCCGCCCCGACCTGGTCGGCCGGCCGATCACCCAGTGGAAGGACATCCTGGATCCGAAGTTCAAGGGCAAGACCTCGATCCTGAACGTGCCCTCGATCGGCATCATGGACGCGGCGATGATCTGCGAATCGGCCGGCATCATGAAGTATGCCGACAAGGGCAACATGACCAAGGCCGAGATCGACAAGACGATCGAGTTCCTGATCAAGACCAAGAAGGAAGGCCAGTTCCGCGCCTTCTGGAAGACCTTCGACGAGTCGGTCAACCTGATGGCCTCGGGCGAGGTGGTGATCCAGTCGATGTGGTCGCCCGCCGTCGCGGCGGTGCGCTCCAAGGGCATTCCGTGCGTCTACCAGCCGCTCAAGGAAGGCTATCGCGCCTGGGGCGGCGGTCTGGCGCTCGCCAAGCACCTCAGCGGCAGCCAGCTCGATGCGGCCTACGACTACATCAACTGGTACATGTCGGGCTGGGTCGGCGCCTTCCTCAACCGCCAGGGCTACTACTCGGCGGTGCTCGACACGGCCAAGGCCAACATGAGCGCTGACGAATGGGGCTTCTGGATGGAGGGCAAGCCCGCCCAGAAGGACATCATGAGCCCGCAGGGCAAGCTGATGGAGAAGGCGGGCACGGTGCGCGACGGCGGCTCGTTCTACGACCGCATGGGCGCCGTCTCCTGCTGGAACGCGGTGATGGACGAGGACCGCTACATGGTCCAGAAATGGAATCAGTTCATTGCCGCGTGATCCTTCCATCGGTGGAAGAGACGAGGGCGCCGTCAGGGCGCCCTCGCTTTATCGAATGAGACGAGTCGACGCCTGGGTCACCTATCTGCAGGTCGCGCCGCTGTCGCTGGTGTTCCTGCTGTTCCTGGTCGTGCCGATCGCCACCATCGTCGTGGTGAGCTTCTTCGACTACTCGACGACGCAGATCATCCCGGCCTTCCTGCTGCAGAACTACGAGGAGCTGCTGCTCTCGCCGGTCACCTGGCAGACCTATCTGCAGACGCTCGAGTTCACGGTGATCACCTGGGCGCTGACCCTGGCGATCGGATTCACGATCGCCTACTACCTCGCGTTCTACGTCCGGTCGGCGACCTGGCAGACCGTGCTGTTCCTGGTCTGCACCATCCCGTTCTGGACCTCCAACATCATCCGCATGATCTCGTGGATCCCGTTCCTCGGCCGCAACGGCCTGATGAACACGGCGCTCCTGAAGATGGGCCTGATCCATGAGCCGCTCGAGTTCCTGCTGTTCTCCGACTTCTCGGTCGTGCTGGCCTACGTCCACCTCTACACGCTGTTCATGGTCGTGCCCATCTTCAACTCGATGATGCGCATCGAGCGCAGCCTGCTCGAGGCGGCGCGCGACGCCGGCGCCTCGGGTTGGCAGACGCTGTGGAACGTCATCCTGCCGCTGTGCAAGCCCGGCATCGCCATCGGCTCGATCTTCGTCGTCACCATCGTGATGGGCGACTTCGTCACCGTGCGGCTGATGAGCGGCGGCCAGACCGCGTCGGTCGGCTTGATGATGATGAACGCCATGTCGCTGCTGCAGTATCCCGCCGCGGCCGCCAATGCCGTCGTGCTGCTGCTGCTGGTGCTGCTGACGGTCGGCGTGATGATGCGGCTGGTCGACATCCGCAAGGAGCTCTGACGTGCACCGCCGCGGTCCCGCCTTCTGGCTGCTGACGGGCTTCTTCGCCCTGTTCGTGCTGTTCCTCTACGGGCCGACGATCACCATCACCATCCTGTCGTTCCAGGGGCCGTCGGGCGGCCTGACCTTCCCGATGCGCGGCGTGTCGCTGCACTGGTTCGGCAACCTGTTCGAGAAGCAGATGGTCGGCGACTTCTCCGGCTCCTTTCAGCGCTCGATCGTGCTCGGCCTGGTGACGATGGTGGTCACCGTGCTGGTCTCCTTCTCGGCAGGGCTCGCCTTCCGCAAACGCTTCCGCGGCTCGGCGGCGATCTTCTATCTCGCGATCGCCAGCCTGATCGTGCCGTCGATCCTGATCAGCCTCGGCATCGGCCTGCTGTTCCGGGTGATGGGCGTCGATACCGCCTGGTACAGCTCGGCGTTCGGCGCGCACCTCACCTGGACCTTGCCGTTCGGCCTGCTGATCATGTTCGCCGTGTTCAACCGCTTCGACCGCCGCTACGAGGAGGCCGCGCGCGATCTCGGCGCCACCTCCTGGCAGACCGTGAAGCACGTCATCGTGCCGATCCTGCTGCCCAGCCTGATCGGCGTCGGCCTGTTCGGCTTCACGCTCTCCTACGACGAGTTCGCCCGCAGCCTCTACACGGCCGGCACCTTCAACACCCTGCCGCTCGAGATCTACGGCATGACCACTAACGTCACCACGCCGGTGCTCTACGCGCTGGGCACGGTGACCACGGGCCTGAGCTTCCTGGTGATCGCCCTGGCGCTGGTCTCGACGATCATCGTGCGCCGCCGCCGCGAGCGCCACGGCAGCGACGCCGGCAAGGCCGCCTGATGGCCCGCCGCGCCCGGGTGCTGCGGCTGCCGACCGCCGGCCCGCAGGATACGGCATCGCTGGCGGCAGCGATCGATCGCGGCGACGTCGATCCCACAACCATCGTCGCGATCGTCGGCAAGACCGAGGGCAACGGCTGCGTCAACGATTTTACCCGCGGTTACGCGACGCTCGCCCTGAAGCTGCTGCTGGCCGAGCGCTGCCGCGTCCCATTGGCTGACGTCGAGAAGCGGGTCGCCATCGTGATGTCCGGCGGTACCGAAGGCGGGCTGTCGCCGCATCTTCTGGTCTTCTGCCGCGAGGCGGCACCGGCCGCTGCCTCAGCCCCGCGCCTGGCGATCGGTGTCGGCCTGACCCGCGAGTTCAAGCCCGAGGAGATCGGCCGCGCCGCCCAGATCGAGGCAACCGCCGAATCGGTCCGCGCCGCAATGACGGATGCCGGCATCATGTCGGCCTCCGACGTGCACTTCGTCCAAATCAAATGCCCGCTGCTCACCAAGGAGCGCATCGAGGAGGCCGCCAGGTGCGGCGCGAAGACCGCGACCGACGACGCCTATTACTCGATGGCCGTGTCGCGCGGCGCCTCGGCGCTCGGCGTCGCGCTGGCGCTGGGCGAGATCAAGAGCGCGCCGGAGTCCGCCATTTGCAAGGACTGGTCGCTCTATTCCAGTGTCGCCAGCACCTCGGCCGGTGTCGAGCTGCTGCGCAACGAGATCGTGGTGCTGGGCAATGCCAGCGGCTGGGCGGGCGACCTGGTGATCGGCCACGACGTCATGAAGGACGCTATCGATGCCGCTGCCGCGCGCCGCGTGCTCGAGGCGCTGGGCGGCGAGACCGTCGCCGTGCTGGCCAAGGCCGAGGCCGCGCCCTCGGGCGAGATCCGCGGCCGCCGCCACACCATGCTCGACGACAGCGACATCCATTCGACGCGCCACGCCCGCGCCCTGGTCGGCGGCGTGCTGGCCGGCGTGATCGGCGACACGCTGCTCTACGTCTCCGGCGGCGCCGAGCACCAAGGACCCGCTGGTGGTGGGCCCGTGGCGATCATCGCGAAGGTGTAAGGCTTTCCTCCCCTTCGCGGACTCCGCGAAGGGGAGGTGCTCGCGTAATCGCGGGCGGAGGGGTCATGAGCAATATACTGCGGCTCATGACCCCTCCGTCGCCGTATGACGGCGACACCTCCCCGCGCTTCGCGCAGGGAAGAACCGCAGAAGCGAGTAGGCTAAGCTCGGCCTCGATGAACGATCCTTATGAGAAGCTCGGCGTGCGCCGGCGCATCAATGCAGCCGGTGCGCTGACGCGGCTGGGCGGGGCGGTGATGGCGCCGGAAGTCGTCGAGGCGATGGCGGCAGCCTCGCGTGGCTCGGTCGATATCGGCGAGTTGCAGGATGCCGGCAGCGCGCGCATCGCCGAGGCGACGGGCGCCGAGGCCGGCCTGGTGACGACCGGCGCGGCGGCGGCGCTGACGCTCGCGGCCGCGGCGGCGATCGCGCGCTGGGACGTCGCCAGGATGGCGGCGCTGCCGCATGTCGCGGCCGACATCCTGCTGCCGCGCACGCATCGCACCGGCTACGCCCATGCGCTGGCCGCGTCGGGCGCGCGGCTGGTCGATATCGGCCACAACGACCGCGGCACGGGCGCAGGCGTGCGCGGTCTGGAGGCCTGGGAGATCGAGGCGGCGCTGTCGCCGTCGGTCGTCGCCATGGGCTTCTCGGTCAATGCCACGAGCATCGTCGACCTGCCGACCGCCGTCGCCGTCTGCGGCGCGCACGGCGTGCCGCTGATCGTCGATGCCGCGGCGCAGTTGCCGCCCAAGGAGAATCTGCGCCGCTTCATCGCCATGGGCGCCGATCTGGTGGCGTTCTCGGGTGGCAAGGCGCTGGGCGGGCCGCAGGCCTCCGGCATCCTCGCCGGCCGGCGCGACCTGATCGCGTCCGCGCTGCTGCAGCAGCTCGACATGGACGTATCGCCCGACACCTGGACGCCGCCGAAGCTGATCGACCGCGCCAACCTGCGCGGCGTGCCCCACCACGGCATCGGCCGCGGCTTCAAGGCGGGCAAGGAGGAGATCGTCGGCCTGCTGACCGCGCTCGACCGCTTCGTGACGGCCGACGATGCGGCGACCAACGCTGCGCTCGAGGCGCGCCTGCGGGCGATCGCCTCGGCGCTCGATGGGCACGCGGTCACGCTGGTGCCGGCCGAGAAGACCGGCCGCGTGCCGGTGCTGGAGATTGCCGTGCCCGATGCGCTGGCGGCGAGCGTCCGCCTGCAGCGCGGCGACCCGCCGGTCCATCTGTCGGAGCGCCACGCCGCGCGCGGCATCCTCACGCTCGATCCACAGGTGCTGTTGCCCGAGCATGACGCGCCCTTGGTGGAGGCTCTGCGCGCGGCTCTACCCTAGGCGGGCATCGAGCTATGCATCGCTGCAGGGTGCTCCCGCTGAGGCAGAGGGTGAACAATGCTCGCGAACCCTACGGGAGGACGGTGCAATGGTGCGCAAGCTTGCTGCCGAATTCATCGGGACGGCGTGGTTGGTTCTCGGCGGATGCGGCTCCGCAGTGCTGGCCGCGGCCTTTCCCCAACTCGGCATCGGCTTCGTTGGCGTCTCGCTGGCGTTCGGCCTGACGGTCCTGACCATGGCCTACGCCATCGGCCATGTCTCCGGATGCCATCTCAACCCGGCCGTGTCGGTCGGCTTGTGGGCCGGCGGCCGCTTCAAGGCAGCCGAGCTGGTGCCCTACATCGTGGCCCAGGTGCTGGGGGCGATCGCGGGCGCGGCGGTCCTCTACGCCATCGCCAGCGGCAAGGCGGGCTTCGACGTCCATGCCGGCTTCGCCAGCAACGGCTTCGGCGAGCACTCGCCCGGCGGCTATGCGCTGGCGGCGGGCTTCGTCTGCGAGGTCGCCATGACCTTCGGCTTCCTGTTCGTGATCCTGGGCTCGACCCACGGCAGCGCGCCCAAGGGCTTCGCGCCGATCGCGATCGGCCTTTGCCTCACCCTGATCCACCTGATCAGCATCCCGGTGACCAACACCTCGGTGAACCCGGCGCGCAGCACCGGGCCGGCGATCTTCGCCGGCGGCTGGGCGTTGGAGCAGCTCTGGCTGTTCTGGCTGGCGCCACTGATCGGCGCCACCTTCGCCGGCGTGGTCTACCGCGTGATCGGCGGCGAGGAGCCGGTTGTCGAGGTCTCGGGCGACGTCAAGCGAGCCTAATCGATGGCGACGCCCTCGTCGCGATAGGCCCAGCAGGTATCGGGCGGCAGGGTGATGGCGACCTCGCCGTTCTGCTCGTGCCGCGCCGCGGTGCCGAGCTCGAGCGCCTCGAGCCGCTGGCCGCCCATCTCGACGTCGTAGACCGTCTGCATGCCCTGGTAGCGCCGCTCGATCACCTTGCCAGAGAAGACGTTGGCGGGGCCGCGCTCGCCCAGCCGGACGTTCTCGGCGCGCAAGGCCACGCGCGCCTTGTCGCCGGCATTGAGCGGCTGCGGCGTCCACGCCTCGATCTTGCCGGCAACCCCGAGATCGATGGTCGCCCGCTCGCCCGAGCGCGCCAGCACCTTGCCGGTCAGCACGTTCGAGGCGCCGGTGAAGTTGGCGACGAAGGAATCGGCCGGCCGATTGTAGATCTCGCCCGGCGGCGCCATCTGCAGCAGCTTGCCGTCCTTCATCACGCCGATGCGGTCGCCCAGCACCACGGCCTCGGCCTGGTCGTGCGTCACGTACAGGCCGGTCATGCCGGTCTGCTTCAGGATGCGCCGCAGCTCGTCGCGCAGGCGGATGCGCAGCTTGGCGTCGAGGTTGGAGAGCGGCTCGTCGAGCAGCAGCAGTTGCGGCCGATAGACCAGGCTGCGGGCCAGCGCGACGCGCTGCATCTGGCCGCCCGACAGCGACACCACCGGCCGCTCGGCATACTCGCCGAGACCAACCAGCTCGAGCGTGTCCTTGACCTTGGCGTTGATGTCGCCGCCGCCGCTGTTGCGCCGGTGCTTCAGCGGATAGGCCACGTTCTGGCGCACCGTCATGTGCGGCCAGACCGCGTAGGACTGGAACACCATGCCGATGTCGCGCTCGCGCGGGGAGACCAGCAGCCCGCGCCCGGGCTCCGACACCACGCGATCGCCGATCGAGATGCGGCCGCCGGTCGGATGCTCAAGGCCTGCAACGCAGCGCAAGGTCGTGGTCTTGCCGCAGCCGGAGGGCCCGAGCAGGACCACGATCTCGCCGGCCGGCACGTCGAAGCTCACGCCGTCGACTGCCGGACGCGTGCCCGGCGCGAAACGCTTCTCCAGCCGCTCGATGGCGAGCGCTGCGGTCACTGGCGGTACCCGTAGGTCTTGTTCCACTCCTCGAGCCAGCCGTCGCGCAGCTTCTCGAACTCGTCGAATTTTGGCACCCACACCTTGATCAGCTTGGGGTCCCAGCCCTTCGGGAACAGCGGCGGTTCCTTGAGCGAGGTGATGTTGCCCAGCGACTTGATGGCGAAGGTCTGGCCCTCCTTGCTGAGCCGCCAGTTCATGAACAGCCTGGCCGCGTTCGGGCTCTTCGACGTCTTGGTAATGCCGTCGGCGTAGGGGATGATCGGCACGCCCTCGGGCGCGAAGATCGCCTCGGCCGGCGCCCCCTCGACGATCTTGGTGTAGATGATGTTGTAGAGCAGCGGCGCGATCGAGACTTCGCCGCGCACCAGCGCGTCGGAGAGCGGCGCGCCGGACGGATAGAGCGCGATCTGCAGGGCCGCCTGCTTCTTCCAGTAGTCCTCGCCCAGCACCTGGCGCTCGAACATGATGCGGGTCCAGGTCGTGCCGCCGGACGGGCCGACCACCTGGCCGATCTTCTTGCCCTTGTATTCCTCCTTGGTGAGGTCGGCCCAGGTCTTGGGCGGGTTCTTCACCAGCTCGGTGTTGTAGGCGAGGCACCAGCCGAGCGTGACGCCGGGCCAGAACTTGGGCGAGACCAGGGCATCGGGGCGATAGTCCGCGGCGTTCGGCGGCGTGTAGTCCTGGAACAGGTCCTCCAGCTCCTTCATCAGGCCGCGGTCGGAATGGTTGACGACGTCGGCGGCGAGCTTGCCGGCCGCCGCCTCGGTCTTGATGCGCTGGATGATCTGGCCGCCCGGCGCACGCACCATCGCGACCTTGACCTTGGGGAAGCGCTTGTTGAAGGCCTTGATGACCTCCTGCTCGACCTCGGCGAAGTTGGCCGTGTAGTAGGTCAGCGAGCCTTCCTTCTCGGCGGCGGCGACCAGGTCCTTCGAGCCGAACTCGTCCTGGGCGGCGGCTGGCAGGGTCCAGCTCGCGGCGGCGCCGGCGAGGCCGGCCAGTACACTTCTACGCTTCATGGTTTCCTCCGGTGAATCAGCCGACGCGAGCGCTGCCCTGGGCGGCGCCGCGCGCGAGCCAGTTGGTGAGGCCCAGCAGCACGGCGAGGATCGCCGTCTGGACCAGGCTGAAGGCGGCGGTCTTCCCGATGTTCCCGCCCTCGTAATAATCGAGCAGCAGCACGGCCATCACCGTGGTGTCGCTGGTGTAGAGGAACAGCGACGAGCCGAGCTCGCGGATTGCCAGCACGAACAGCAACGTCATCGAGGCGACGACGCCGGGCCTCGCCAGCGGCAGCACGACCGACGTGATGGTGCTCAGGAGCCCGCGGCCGCAGATCCATGAGGCCTCCTCGAGCTCCTTGTGGATCTGCATGAACGAGGTCGACAGCGCCTTCACCGTGTCGGGGATGAAGCGCGCCACGAAGGCCAGCGCCAGGATCCAGATCGTGCCGTAGAGGCCGCCGGGCAGACCGATCCACGCCCACAGATAGGCGACGCCGACGACCAGGCCGGGGATCGCGACCGGGATGGTCGACAGGAGGTCGATCGCCTTGCGGCCGGGCACCTGCGTGCGGTTCACCGTATAGCCGATGGCGAAGGCCAGCGCGCCGCCGATCAGGGCGGTGATCACGCCGACCTTCAGCGTGTTGTAGATCGACAGCATGGTCAGCGGGTTGTCGAACACCTGCGCGAAATGGAACCAGCCGTAGGCGCGCATGTCGAACAGCGCCTCGAAGTCCTTGATGAACAGGAACTTGCGGAAGGCTGCGATCACCAGCGCCAGCGTCGGCAGCACGACGACGACGAACAGGTAGGCGAGCGCCAGGCCGAAGGTGAACCAGCGCCATGGCCCGAGATTGAGGCTGCGCGGACGGAACGCCTTGCCGGCCACGGTGGCGAAGCTCTTGCCCATCAGCACGCGCTGCTGCGCCCACACCAGGATCGCGGTGACGATCATCAGCAGGATCGCGACCGCCGCCGCCGTGTTGTAGAGCGGCGGGCTCCAGGCGGTGAGCTTGAAGATGTAGGTGGTGAGCACGTTGATGTTGGCCGGCGCACCCAGCGCCGCCGGCACGCCGTAGATGCCGAGCATCACCACGAAGCTCAGCAGGCTGCCGGCCAGGATCGCCGGGGCGATCAGCGGGAAGGTGACGGTGAACAGCGTAGTGAAGGCCGAGGCGCCGGAGACCTCGGAGGCCTCCTCGAGGCTGGGGTCCATGTTCTGCAGCGCCGACGAGGTGAACATGTAGACGTAGGGCGCATAGTAGATGCCGAATACCAGGATCAGGCCCGCCATCGAGTAGAAGTCGACCCGGAAGTCGATGCCGATCCACTTGAACGCGGTGTTGAGCAGGCCGGTCTTGGGCGAGCCGAGGATGCTCCACGCGACGCCCGCGACCAGCGGCGGCACGAACAGCGGGATCATGCTCGCGCCGGCGATGAAGCGCTTGAACGGCGTGTTGGTGCGCACGACGATCCAGGAAAAAGCCAGGCCGATCGCGACCGCGAGGATGGTGCCGCCGCCGCAGGCGGCGATCGCGTTGAAGAAGGCGAGATGGACGTTCTCGTTGCCCAGCACCTTGAGGAAATGGTCGAGCGAGGGCCGGAACTTGCCGAAGCCGTCGATCACCGGGTTCGAATCGCTCAAGGCGCCGAACAACAGCATCAGCAGCGGATAGAGCACCAGGAAGGCGAGCACGATCACCAGCGCGCCGACCCACAGGGGCGCGCCGAGCCGCCGCGGTACGGCGGCAGGTTGCGTCGCTTCAGCCAGAGCGGCCGTACTCGTTGCCGTCAAACACACACCTCCCAGACGCGTCCGCGGGTTCGGCCCACGGCTTATTCATTGCGACTGCACCGTAGCCCATCGCGATTTCCGACGCTACGTCTTGGTGAGGCCGCCCGTCTATTCGTCCCCGTTGACCCCGGTCAGGAATTTCTTCGAGTAGGACCCCATGATCTGCTGCCAGGACATCCTGCTGCCCCGCGCGGACCAATTGAGGATGGGTGCCACGGTCTTGATGGAAAAATCCGCCATGGCATAAAACGAACCCGTGACGCCGTTGGTGATGATGTCCGCATTTTTCGTGCCGTCCGGATCGGCTTTCGAGGCTTTCGCCGCGAAGTAGGAGAGGTTGTAGTAGCTGTAGCTCGAGCAGCCGAAGAATCCGTAGATCTGATACTGGCTGTGATTCGCCTTGATGGGCGAGCCGATCTGGCTGCTCATGTAGTCGAGGTCCAGACCGCCGACGCGGGAATGTCCGGAGTAAAGGAAAACGGAACCGCGTTCTGCAGCCTCCTTCGCCATGCAGAAGAAGGCGTTGCTCTCGTCGCCTATGTTGGCGACGCCCCAGAACAGGCGCACGACGATCTTGCGCCCGGCATCCTTGCGGACGAACTCCTCCACGTAGCCCGGTGAGGTGGCCAGAGACTTCGCCGTCCCGCACTCGCGCACGCGCACATCGACGGGAATGGTGACGGCCGAGAAGCCTTGACCCAGCAGGAACTTCCGCGCGTCCCGGTAGTTCGCGGCGTTGTAGTCGTCGCTCGTGTCGGGAGGGAGCTTGCCCTTGTGGTCCTTGTCGGCTCCGAAGGCCAACACCATGCGGATTTCGCCGTTGCTGTCGGTCAGCCGTTCGTAGGCGGGCATGGTATTGGAGGTGTTGGCGAGCTTTCTGACGATTGCGGCATCGGTGGAGAGATAGTCGACGCCGTCGACCAGCTTGCAGCCCTTGCCCGACGGATTCCAGAAGTAGGCCATGCGATAGATGCTGCCCCAGCTGAAGCACTCGTCACTCGAACGTTCCCAGATGTCCTCCAGATGGAGAGGCAGGCGAATCTTCACGACGTCCTGAAGCTCGTTGTCCAGGACGAACGTGCCGGTGTACCGGTAGCGCACATAGAGCTTGCCGGTCTTGCTGTCGCGATCCTTGCCAAGAATGTCGATGTGCCCGTCGCTCTTGGCCGCGGATTTCCTGGGGGCGGCTCCCAGAGGGCCGGCGAGATACAGGAGTTGTCGGCTGACGTACGAGGGTATGATCAGGAAGTCGGGCGTATCGTCCGCGATCTCGACCCTGCCGGTGAAGGTGACGTCGCCTTCGTACGAGTCTTTCGAGTAGTAGGCGAAGGCGGTGGAGCCGGTGATAAGAAGAAGGACGCTGGCGAGCGCAGCAGACAGCAGGCGTTGGAGCATGGTCTAACGTTTCTTCGTGTTTTGTGTGGACCGAACCCGAGGCAAGGAGCGGATGCCGAGCAATGCGACTGAGAACGCACAACCGCTATGATTATGTGCCCCTGCGTGGCCGGGCCGACTACGCTTGGCCGACTGGCCGGCGACTGGCCGTCTATTTCGCTCTCAATCTCGAGCATTTTTCCTACGGCGAAGGGCTCGGTGCCGAGCTGGTGCCGGGTGGCTCGCAACCCGACATTCTCAACTTTGCGTGGCGCGATTATGGCAATCGCATCGGCGCCTGGTACCTGCTCGACGCCTTCGATGCGCTCGGGCTGCCGATGGCCGCGCTGGCCAACAGCGCAATGTACGACTACGCGCCTTCCCTGGTCGCGGCCTGCCGGGCGCGCGGCGACGAGATCGTGGGCCATGGCCGCACCAATGCCGAGCGCCAGGGTACGCTCGACGAGGCGGCCGAGGCCTTTCTGATCCGCGAAGCGACGGAACGCTTGGCGAAAGAAGAGGGCCGTGCGCCGGACGGCTGGCTGGGCCCGTCGATTTCACACAGCCATTGCACGCCCGACCTGCTGGCCGAGACCGGCTACAAGTACCTCCTCGACTGGTGCATGGACGACCAGCCGGTCTGGTTCAGGTGTCGAGGCAATCGCCGCGTCCTCGCGGTGCCCTATCCGCAGGAGCTGAACGACATCCCCGCCATCGTCGGCCGCAAGGAGAACGCCTCGGACTTCGCCGACATGATCGTCGACCAGTTCGAGGAGATGAAGGAGCTCTCGGCGGCGCGGCCGCTGGTGATGGGCGTGGCGCTGCACGCCTACGTCGTCGGCCAGCCGCACCGTCTGCGCCATCTCAAGCGCGCGCTGCGCCATATCGCCGAGCAGCGCGACGCGATATGGCTGACCACGCCCGGCGCGATCGCCCGTCATTGCATCGGCCTGCCGGCCGGCACCGTTCCCTGAAGGAGCAACATGCGTCTGTTCACCGCCACGTTGGCAACCGAGACCAACACCTTCTCGCCGCTGCCGACCAGCCTCGACAACTACAAGGAGTCGGTGTTCTTCCGGCCGGGTGAGCATCCGACCGACGCGCCGCGCATGTGCACCGCGCCGCTGTTCGTCGGCCGCGCCCGCGCCAAGGCCGAGGGCTTCGAATTGATCGAGGGTTCCTGCTTCGCCGCCAGCCCGGCCGGCACGACCAACCGCGCCGACTACGAGCTCATGCGCGACGAGATCCTCGACCAATTGAAGAAGGCGATGCCGGTCGACGGCCTGCTGCTCGGCCTGCACGGCGCGATGGTGGCGCACGGCTACGACGACGTCGAAGGCGACCTCCTCTTGAAGGCGCGCGCGATCGTCGGGCCGAACTGCGTGATCGGCGTCGAATTGGACCCGCACTGCCATCTGACGATGAAGCGCGTCTCCCAGGCCGACATCATCGTGCTGTACAAGGAGTTCCCGCACACCGACGTGGTCGAGCGGGCCGAGGACGTGCTCGACCTGGTGCTCAAGACCCTGCGCGGCCAGATCAAGCCGGTGATGTCGGTCTACGACTGCCGCCAGATCCAGAGCTATCCGACCACGCTGCAGCCGATGCGCAGCCTGGTCGACCGCATCATGGCGATGGAAGGCAAGGACGGCATCCTGTCCGTCTCGATCGCCCACTGCTTCCCCTATGGCGACGTCGCCGAGATCGGCACGCGCGTGCTGGTGATCGCCGACGGCGACAAGAAGAAGGCCGATGCGCTGGCGACAAAGCTGGGCGACGAGCTGGTCTCGCTGCGCGGCAAGACGACGCCGACCTATTTCAACGTCAAGGCCGGGGTCGGCGAGGGTGTCGCCTTCAACGACCTGCCGGTGGTGATCGCCGATCCGGCCGACAATGCCGGCGGCGGCGCGCCGTCGGACAACACCGACATCCTGAAGCATCTGATCGAGACCCGGATCGAGGATGCCTGCATCGGCCCGATCTGGGACCCGATCGCCGTGCGCATCTGCTTCGATGCCGGCTTGGGCGCGAAGATCCATCTGCGCTTCGGCGGCAAGATCGCCGTCACCTCGGGCCAGCCGGTCGACGCCGAGGTCGAGGTGATCGGGCTGAAGCGCAACGCCTGGCAGCGCTTCGGGCCGACCCAGGTGCCGGTCGGGGACTGCGCCGCGGTGCGGGTCGGCGGCGTCGATGTCGTGCTGATCGCCAACCGGACGCAGGCGACCGGGCTCGAGCTGTTCCGCAACGTCGGCATCGAACCGACCGAGAAGAAGATCGTGGTGGTGAAGTCGACTAACCACTTCATGGCGGCCTACGGCCCGATCGCCAAGAAGGTGATCTACGTCGATTCCAGCGGTCCGCTGAAGCGCGACCCGGCCAGGATTCCCTATACAAAGGTCGAGCGCCCGATCTGGCCGCTCGATGCCGACGCAAAGCCGCGCGGACTGATTTTCTAGTGTGTACAAGCCGTGCCCATCGCATAGGGTGTGCATGGCTCTTGTTGGTGGGGAAAGCATGATGGTTCGAGTCCTGGCCGTCCTGGCCGCGCTGCTGCTGCCGCTGGCGGCGTCGGCGCAGGAGAAGGTGCTGCGCGCGGTGATGCATGCCGACGTGCGCGTGATCGATCCGGTCTGGACGACCCAGACCATCGCCAACATCCATGGCGCGCTGGTCTACGACACGCTGTTCGGCAACGACGCCGATCAGAAGCCGCAGCCCCAGATGGTCGGCAAGTACGAGATCAGCCCGGACCGGCTCAACTACACCTTCACCCTGCGCGATGGGCTGAAGTTCCATGACGGCTCGCCGGTCACCACCAGGGACGTGATCGCCTCGCTCAAGCGCTGGGGCGCCAAGGACGGCGTCGGCCAGCGGCTGATGGGCTACGTCACCGAGATGAAGGCGGTCGACGACAAGAGCTTCACCATGACGCTCAAGGAGCCCTACGGCATGGTGCTGGAGTCGCTCGGCAAGAGCGGCAGCTCGATCGCGGCGATCATGCGCGAGAAGGACGCGATGACCGACCCGCAGCAGCAGGTCAAGGAATCGGTCGGCTCGGGTCCGTTCATCTTCGCCAAGGACCAGTGGGTGCCGGGCAGCAAGGCGGTCTATCTCAAGAACAAGGACTACCTGCCGCGCAGCGAGCCGCCGTCGTCCTTCGCCGGCGGCAAGGTGCCGGGCGTCGACCGCATCGAGCTGATCTGGATGCCCGATCCGCAGACGGCGATGTCGGCGCTGATCAACGGCGAGATCGACTTCTGGGAGAACCCCAACACCGACTTCCTGCCGCTGCTCGAGAAGGCGAAGGGCGTGAAGCTCTTGAAGACCGGCAAGATCGACAGCACGCAGGGCATGATCCGGCTCAATCACCTGCAGCCGCCGTTCGACAACCCCAAGGCGCGGCAGGCGATGTACTACCTGATCAACCAGGAGGACTTCCTGCGCACCATCGTCGGCGACCCGCGGTACTACAAGGTGTGTCCCGGCCTGCTGACCTGCGGCGGCCCTTACGAGAACGACGGCGGCGCGCAGTGGATGAAGGAGTACAGCCCGAAGAAGGCGCTGCAGCTCCTCAAGGAGGCCGGCTACAAGGGCGAGCCGATCACCGTGCTGGCCGCGACCGACCACAACACCATCACGCCGGCCACCCAGGTGCTGATCCAGGCGATGCGCGAGGCCGGCATCAATGTCGACGTCCAGTCGATGGACTGGGGCAGCGTCGTCACCCGCCGCGCCAAGAAGGATCCGCCGGTGCAGGGCGGCTGGAACATCTTCGTCACCACGTCGGGCGGCGTCGGCTCGTCCAATCCGGTGCTGCACACCTGGATCGGGGCGGCCTGCGACAAGGGCCTGTTCGGCTGGCCGTGCGATCCCGAGGTCGAGAAGCTGCGCAACGCCTTCGGCATGGCCAAGGACGAGGCCGAGCGCAAGACGGTCGCCAATGCGCTGCAGGCGCGGGCGATGGACGACGTGGTCTTCCTGCCGTTCGGCCAGTGGGACGCGCCGCTCGCCTACCGCGCCGACCGCATCTCGGGCATCGTGCCCAACACCGGCCTGGCGGTGCTGTGGGGGATTACGAAGAAATGAGGGCCGGAGATTTCCTCCCCTTCGCGGAGTCCGCGAAGGGGAGGTGTCGGCGTCTGACGCCGACGGAGAGGGGTCATGAGTCACCGCGTGTTGCGGCTCATGACCCCTCCGCCCGCGATGACGCGGGCACCTCCCCTTGGCCGACCCGGCCAAGGGGAGGAAGGTGATCAATGACCGCCTACATCATCCGGCGCCTGTTCGCCGTCGTGCCGGTCATGGCGGTGGTGGCGCTGTTCGTCTTCTTCCTGCTGCGCTTCGCGCCGGGCGATCCGGCGGCGATCATCGCCGGCGACGACGCCACCACCGAGGCGATCGAGGCGGTGCGCGTCAAGCTCGGCCTCGACCGGCCGGTGGTCGAGCAGTTCGCGGTCTGGGTCTGGGGCCTGGCGCACGGCGATCTCGGCGTGTCGATCTTCTCCAACCTCGCCGTGACGCGGCTGATCGCGCAGCGGCTGGAGCCGACCCTGGCGCTGACGCTCTCGACGCTGTTCGTGGCGGTGGCGCTCGCCATCCCGCTCGGCGTGGTCGCGGCCTGGAAGGCGCGCAAGCTGGTCGACCGGCTGGCCATGGGCTTCGCCGTGCTGGGCTTCGCCATGCCGGTGTTCGTGCTGGCCTACGTGCTGATCTATTTCTTCGCGGTGCGCTGGCAGCTCCTGCCGGTGCAGGGCTATTCGCCGATCGCCGAGGGTTTCTGGCCGTTCGTGCAGAGCCTGATCCTGCCTTCGGTGGCGCTCGGCGTGACCTACATGGCGCTGATCGCCCGCATCACCCGCGCCTCGATGCTCGAGGTGCTGCAGCAGGACTACATCCGCACCGCCAACGCCAAGGGCCTGGCGACCGACCGCGTGCTGCTGCTGCATGCGCTGAAGAACGCCGCGGTCCCGATCGTGACGGTGATTGGCATCGGCATCGCGCTGCTGATCTCCGGCGTGGTGATCACCGAGACGGTGTTCAACATCCCGGGCCTTGGTCGCCTCACGGTCGATGCGGTGCTGAAGCGCGACTACCCGATCGTGCAGGGGCTCATCCTGGTCTTCGCGGCGGTGAAGGTGGTGATCAACCTGATGATCGACATCTCCTACGCCTTCCTCGATCCGCGAATCCGGTACTGATGACTCCCGTTAGCCAAGCGCGTTCCATTCCTCCCTGCGCGCCAGCGCGGGGAGGGGGCCGCGTAGCGGCCGGAGGGGTCATGAGCCGCCATTTCCCAGGGGCCCATGACCCCTCCGCCCGCGAAGACGCGGGCACCTCCCCGGCGTCGCCAGGGAGGAAGGCGTGGTAGCGATCACCGAAGACCTCCCGCCGCAGCGCCGCTTCTCGCTGGCGACCGCGATCCGCCGCAATCCGACCATCACCTTCGGCGCGGTCCTGCTGTTCCTGCTGATCGCGGTCGCCATCGTCGGCCCGTCGTTCGTCGGCGATCCGCTCAAGATCGCGCCGGTCAACCGGCTGCGCCCGCCGTCGGAGCGCTGGTGGTTCGGCACCGACCAGTTCGGCCGCGACCTCTTCACCCGCACGGTCTACGGCAGCCGCGTATCGCTGATCGTCGGCCTGTCGGTCGCCGCGATCTCCAGCGTGCTCGGCCTCGCGCTGGGCCTGGCCTGCGGCTACTTCCGCGCGATCGACGGCTTCGTCATGCGCATCATGGACGGGGTGATGGCGATCCCCTCGATCCTGCTGGCGATCGCGCTGATCACGCTGACGCGGCCCGGTCTCGGCATCGTCATCGTCGCCATCGTCATCCCCGAGGTGCCGCGCATCGTGCGCGTCGTGCGCGCGGTGGTGCTGGGGATTCGCGCCCAGCCCTACATCGAGAGCGCCATCGCCGGCGGCACGCGCCACATCAAGCTGCTGTGGCGGCACGTTCTGCCCAACACGCTGGCGCCGCTGATCGTGCAGGCCACGTACGTTTGCGCCTCGGCGATGCTGATCGAGGCAAGTCTCAGCTTCCTCGGCGCCGGCGTGCCGCCCGAGGTGCCGAGCTGGGGCAACATCATCGCCCAGGGCCGCACCTTCTTTCAGATCGCGCCCTGGAGCATCCTGATCCCCGGCGGCTTCCTGGCGCTCACCGTGCTGGCGGTGAACCTGCTGGGCGACGGCTTGCGCGACCGGCTCGACCCGCGGCTGGCGAGGCGGCTGTGAGCGGCAACTCGGGCGGCATCCTCGAGGTCCGCGACCTGCACACCCAGTTCAACACACTGGACGGCGTCGTGCGCGCGGTCGACGGCGTGTCGTTCGACCTGGCGCGCGGCGAGACGCTGGGCATCGTCGGCGAATCGGGCTGCGGCAAGTCGGTGACGGCGCTCTCCATCCTGCGCCTGATCCCGCCGGAGACCGGCCGCATCGCCTCGGGCTCGATCAAGTTCGAGGGCGAGGAGCTGACGACGCTCGGCGAGGAAGCGATGAAGCGCCTGCGCGGCCATCGCATCTCGATGATCTTCCAGGAGCCGATGACCAGCCTCAATCCGGTGCTGACGGTCGGCACGCAGATCGCCGAGAACGTGACGCGCCACCTCGGCGTGTCGAAGAAGGCGGCGCGCGAGCGGGCCTGCGAGATGCTCGACCTGGTGCGCATCGCCGACGCCCGCCGCCGGCTCGACGAATATCCGCACCAGCTCTCGGGCGGCATGCGCCAGCGCGTGATGATCGCCATGGCGCTCTCCTGCGATCCGCAGGTGCTGATCGCCGACGAGCCGACCACCGCGCTCGACGTCACCATCCAGGCGCAGATCCTCGACCTGATGCTCGACCTCAAGGAGAAGACCGGCACCGCCATCGTGCTGATCACCCACGATCTCGGCGTCGTCGCCGAGACGACGCAGCGCGTCGTGGTGATGTATGCCGGCCGCAAGGTCGAGGAGGCGCCGGTCGAGGCGCTGTTCGACAATCCGCTGCACCCCTATACGCGCGGCCTGATGGCGGCGATCCCGCGGCTCGACGTCGATGCGCCACGCCTGCAGGAGATCCCGGGCATGGTGCCGCTGCTGACCAGGCCGATCGTCGGCTGCGCCTTCGCTGCGCGCTGCCCGATCGCGACCGAGCGCTGCCGCACCGCGGCGCCGCCGATGGTCGATGTCGGCGGCGGGCACACGGCCCTCTGCTGGGAGGTGACGCCGTGACGGTGCTGGCGGTCGACAAGCTGGTGAAGCATTTCCCGATCCATGGCGGCCTGCTGCAGCGCCAGGTCGGCTCGGTGAAGGCGGTCGATGGCGTCAGCTTCAGCATCGCCAAGGGCGAGACCCTGGGCCTGGTCGGCGAATCGGGCTGCGGCAAGTCGACAGTCGGCAAGACCATCCTGAAGCTGATCGAGCCGACCGCCGGCCGCATCGTGCTGGGCGGCGAGGACATCACGGCGCTCAAGCCCGGCGCGATGTGGCCGCACCGCCGACGCATCCAGACGATCTTCCAGGACCCTTATTCGTCGATGAACCCGCGGCTGCCAGCCGGCACCATCGTCGGCGAGCCGCTGGAGAATTTCGGCATCGCCCAAGGCCGCGCGCGCGACGAGCGCGTCGCCGCCCTGTTCGAGCGGGTCGGCTTGCGCCCCGAGGCGATGCGCAAGTACGCCCATGAATTCTCCGGCGGCCAGCGCCAGCGGCTCGGCATCGCCAAGGCGCTGGCGGTCAGCCCCGAGGTAATCGTAGCCGACGAGCCGGTGTCGGCGCTCGACGTCTCGGTGCAGGCGCAGGTGCTGAACCTTCTGATCGACCTTCAGGCCGAGTACGGGCTGGCCTATCTCTTCATCAGCCACGATCTCGCGGTGATGCGGCACATCAGCCATCGCATCGCCGTGATGTATCTTGGCCGCATCGTCGAGCTCACCGACAAGCGCACGCTGTTCGCCAGGCCGCTGCATCCCTACACCGAGGCGTTGCTCTCGGCCGCGACCGTACCCGACCCGCGCCGCCGCCGCGCCAAGAAGGCGATCGTGCAGGGCGACGTGCCGAGCCCGGCCAAGCCGCCGCCCGGCTGCCACTTCCACACCCGCTGCCCCTACGCCGTGGCCGACTGCAAGGTGAAGGACCCGCCGTTGCGCGAGGTGGCGCCCGGCCATCACGTCGCCTGCCACCTCAGATAGTTCCTCCCTGCGCGAAGCGCGGGGAGGTGCCCCGCAGAGGCGGAGGGGTCATGATCCGCGCTCAACTTCGCCCGCGACCTTCGTCAAAATCTGACAGACGCCGAATGCCTGCTCTGGAGCCGCTTGCGCCGTCGCCAGATGGCCGGTTTCAAGTTCAGGCGTCAGCATATGATCGGCCCCTACATCTGCGACTTTGTCTGCCCGGAAGCCGCAATCGTCATCGAGCTCGACGGGAGCCAGCATCTGGATGCGGCGGCATACGATTCAAGGCGCGACGATTTCCTGCGATCACGAGGCTTCCGGGTGCTGCGATTCTGGAACGGCCATGTCTTGAGCGAGACCGAGAGTGTCATGGAGACGATCTTCGAAGCATTGCATCGCAAGGAAATGGCCGGCCGTTTCGAGTGAGGCTCATGTTCCTCCCTGCGCAAAGCGCGGGGAGGTGGCGGCGTCTTGCGCCGCCGGAGGGGTCAATGGGCCACATCGAGGACTGGGCCCTATGACCCCTCCGCCCCTTCGGGGCACCTCCCCACGCTGCGCGCAGGGAGGAAAGATGGTGAAGAGGTCCGAAAACCGCGAGCCCCTAATCGTCCAAGCCGCTTAGTGAATGTGATGCGCAAGGACATGACCGGCCTGGAGTTCGTCCAGGCGATGATCGACGGCACGCTGCCGCACAACTCGATGGCCGATACCCTGGGCTACCGGATCGTCGAGGCGGAGATGGGGCGGGTGGTCGTCACCGCGACGCCCAACGGCACGCAGCTCAACCCGCATGGCACGGTGCATGGCGGGCTGGCGGCGACGATGCTCGACAGCTGCATGGGGCTCGCGATCATGACCCTGCTCGACAAGGGCGTCGGCTCGACCACGCTCGAGTTCAAGATTTCCTTCATTCGCGCGATCACACCCGAGACGGGACCGATTCGCGCCGAGGGCAAGGTGGTGAGCCCGGGCCGCCGCGTCGGCACGGCGGAGGGCCGCGTCACCGACGCCAACGGCCGGCTGCTCGCGCACGCCACGACGACCTGCCTGATCCTGTCCTGAGCTTGTGGATAAGCCTTCTCGCGCGAGGCTCAATATGGGCAATGGACCGCGACTCGAGGCCTGATTTCCGGGCCGGAAAATCGCGGCCAATGCCCAAAATAGGAGTCTGCGGCTGACGCGTGCAGAGTCGCACGCATGATGCCGTTGCTCTGCTTGCCATCGTTCTTTGTGCACCGCCTGGCCAGAAAAAGGATGTTAGGCAGGGGGTGGCTGTCCCGGATTCTGGGACTCTGGGGCGAAAATGTCGATCCGCCAAAGGGTTGGCCGTCCCGGAGCTGGGACGGTTTGGGACCCCCCTTACCGTTGCGGCGTCTCGGCGGGCTCGGTGGCCTTCATCGATGGCCGCGCGGCAACAGAGTCGTACCAAGCCGCGAGCTTGGGCGCCGTACTGCGCCAGCCGCGGCCGTAGCGCCAATCATCGTAGCTGCAGGCGACGGCCGTTGTGATCTGTGCCAGGTCGAACGTGCCGCCGAAATCCGGCAGGTGCTTCTCCAGCGCCGCGAAGCAGCGGAACGTCCGGTCGCGCATCTTGGCGATGAAGTCGTCGGAGCGCTCCTTGTCCGAGCGCAGCGTCTCGGCGCGCCGCATGATCTGCGCCTCGAGCACGCTATTGGCGAGCGCCATCGTCGAGAGCGCCTGCCATCGCGCCTTGCCTTCGCGCGCGAGCAGGCGGTGGGCGCCGAACTCGGCGTTGAGGTAGTCGCAGATCGCGTGGGAGTCGGTGAGCGTCACGGTGTCGGTGACCAGCGCGGGGATGCGCATGACCGGCGTCGCCGCCGTGAAGTCGGCCGGCATGGCGACGGTCTGCGTGCCCCAGCTATGCGGCCACTTGGTTTGCACGAACTCGAAGCGATCCTCGATGCCGAGCTCGAGGATCGTCACCCGCACGCGCCGCACCCACGGCGAGGCGAGCGTCACATAGAGGCGCATTCAGCCGTGCCGCGCGCCGGGCGCGGTGTCGCGCAGGTAGGTGAGGGCGGCCTGCACGCCGCCTGTTTTGTGCGGGACTCTGGCGAGGCCGAGGGCCATCTCGACGCCCGACAGCGTGCCCATCAGCATCAGGTCGTTGAAGTCGCCGAGATGGCCGATGCGGAACACCTTGCCGGCGACCTTGCTGAGGCCCTGGCCGAGCGACAGGTTGAAGTTCTCCAGCGCGACCTTGCGGAAGGCGTCGGCGTCGTGGCCCTCCGGCATCACGATCGCCGTCAGCGCGCCCGAGTAGGCCTTGGGATCGCTGCACAGGATCTCGAGCCCCCAGCCGGTGACCGCCGCACGCGTCGCTTCGGCATGGCGAGCGTGGCGGGCGAACACCGCGTCGAGGCCTTCCTCCAGCAGCATGTCGCAGGCCTCGTTGAGGCCGTACATCAGGTTGGTTGCTGGCGTGTAGGGGAACCAGCCGTTGGCGTTGCTCGCCAGCATCTCTTCCCAGTTCCAGAACGACTTCAGCATCTTGGAGTTCTTCGACGCCGCCACCGCCTTTTCGCTGACGGCGTTGAAGCTGAGGCCCGGCGGCAGCATCAGGCCTTTCTGCGAGCCCGCCACCGTGACGTCGACGCCCCACGCATCGTGGCGGTAGTCGAGCGAGCCCAGCGACGAGATGGTGTCGACCAGCAGCAACGCCGGATGCTTGGCCGCGTCGATCGCGCGCCGTACCGCTCGGATGTCGCTGGTCACACCGGTCGAGGTCTCGTTGTGCACGATGCACACCGCCTTGATCGTGTGGCCGGCGTCGTCCTTCAGGCGCTTCTCGATCGCCGCCGGATCGGCGGGCTTGGTCCAGTCGCCGCCCATGAACTCCGACTTGATGCCGAGCCGATCGGCCATCTTCTTCCACAGCGAGGCGAAGTGGCCGGTCTCCCACATCACCACCAGGTCGCCCGGCGACAACGTGTTGACCAGCGCCGCCTCCCACGCGCCGGTGCCCGACGCCGGATAGACGATCACCGGCTGCTTGGTCTGGAAGATCTGGCGGACGCTGCGCAGGACCTTCTTCGCCAACGCGTTGAACTCCGGTCCGCGGTGATCGATGGTCGGATAATCCATCGCGCGCAGGATCCGGTCGGGGACGTTGGTCGGCCCGGGGATCTGCAGGAAGTGGCGGCCGCTCGGGTGCGAGTTCAGGCGCATCGTTCATCCCTTCTGAGATTCGTCGTTGTATTTTGTATGCAATCTGCGAGACTGAGTCCAGCACCCATGGATGGTTCTTTTCCGATTGCCCGTTCCTCGCTGCCCGAAGCGGCGGCCGAGCGATTGCGCACCCTGATCATCGAGGGCGACCTGGCGCCGGGTGCGCGGCTGAACGAGCGCGAGCTCAGCGAGCGCCTGGGCGTGTCGCGCACGCCCTTGCGCGAGGCCTTCCGCATGCTCGCGGCCGACGGGCTGTTGGTGCAGCTCCCCAACCGCGGCGCCCAGGTCGTGTCGCTGTCGCGCGAGGATGCGCGCCACGCCTTCGAGGTGATGGCCGCGTTGGAAGGCCTGTCGGGCGAGCTGGCGGCGGCGCATGTGACCGACGCCGACGTCACCGACCTGCGCACCCTGCAGACGGAGATGGAGCAGGCGCATGCCCGGCGCGACCTGCCGAACTACTACCGGGTCAATCGCGCGATCCACGACCGCATCAATGCGATCGCCGGCAACCCGGTGCTGACCCACACCTTCCGGACCCTGAATGCGCGCCTGCATGCGCTGCGCTTCCGGTCCAACCTGGTCCAGGCGAAGTGGGACAAGGCGGTGAAGGAGCACCGCGACATGGTCGAGGCTCTGGCGGCGCGCAACGGGGAGAAATTGCGCGACCTCCTGGTGAAGCACCTGCGCAACAAGCAACGCGCGGTGCTGGAGACAATGGGCGAACAATAAGCGTGGTTCGGGAGGAACAAGGGGTAGTTATGTCCAAGTCGTTCATGTCGTCGCGTCGCCGCGTTCTCGGCGGTGCGCTTGCGGCCGCGCTCGCGGCGCCGGCGGTCGCTCGGGCCGAGCCTTGGCCGATCGGCCCGATCACCTGGCTGAATCCGTTCCCGGCCGGCGGCGGCACCGACGTGTTCGCGCGGCCTCTGGCGGCGCAGATCGGCGAGCAGATCGGCCAACAGATCATCATCGACAACAAGGGCGGCGCGGGCGGTACGGTCGGCGCCTCGCAAGCCGCCAAGATGAAGCCCGACGGCAGCGCCTTCTTCGTCGGGGCGGTGCACCACACCATCGCGCCGTCGATCTACAAGAACCTCGACTACGACCTCGAGACCTCGTTCGTGCCGATCACCATGATCGCGCTGGTGCCGCAGGTGATCTCGATCAATCCGACCCGTGTGCCGGTGAAGACCTACGCCGAGTTCTTCGCCTACGTGAAGGCCAATCCCGGCAAGGTGAACTACGCCTCGCCGGGCGCCGGCACCGCGCATCACCTCGCGGGCGAGCTCTATGCGCTGGAGACCGGCACCAAGTTCACCCACGTGCCCTATCGCGGCGCCGGGCCCGCGATGCAGGACCTGCTGGCCGGCAACGTCGACATGATGTTCGACGGCATGGGCACCTCGGCCCAGCAGATCCGCCAGAACCGCCTGATCGGCCTCGCCACGGCGACGCCGCAGCGGGTCTCCGAGTTCCCCGACATCCCGACCTCGGCCGAGGTCGGCGTGCCGAACTGGATCGTCTCGACGTGGTATGGTCTGTGGGCGATCAAGGGCACGCCGCAGCCGCTGGTCGACCGCATGTACGCCGAGACCGTGAAGGCCATGAAAGTCGAGAAGCTGCAGGCGATCTGGAAGGATCAGGTGGCGCAGGTGGGCGGCGAGCCGCCGGCCGAGTTCGCCAAGCGAATCCGCTCCGAGATCGAGAAGTGGCAGAAGGTCGTCGCCGCATCAGGAGTGAAGCTGGATTGAGTACTCTCGAGGAACGCCTTCGCGACACCATCAAGGGCGAGGTCCTGTTCGACAGGGCCTCGCGTGGCCGCTACTCGACCGACGCCTCGATCTATCAGGTCGAGCCGGTCGGCATCGTCGTGCCGCGCGACGAGACCGATCTCGCGCTGGCGCTCGACGTGGCGCGCGATGCCAAGGCGGCGATCCTGCCGCGCGGCGCCGGCACCTCGCAGTGCGGCCAGACGGTGGGCGAGGCGCTGGTCGTCGATTTCTCCAAGCACATGCGCAACGTCGTCGGCTTCGACAAGGACCGCGCCGAAGTCACCGTGCAGCCCGGCGTCGTGCTCGACCAGCTCAATGCCTGGCTGAAGCCGCACGGCCTCTGGTACCCGGTCGACGTCTCGACCTCGGCGCAATGCACGCTGGGCGGCATGGCCGGCAACAACTCCTGCGGCAGCCGCTCGATCCGCTACGGCAACATGGTGCACAACGTCGCCGGCCTCGACGTCATCCTGGCCGACGGCATCCGGGCGCGCTTCGATGCCAAGCGGCCGGAGGACATGCAGCCGGCGGTGCGCGCCATCGCCGACAAGGTGGCGGCGCTGGCCTTCGCCGAGCGCGACGAGATCGAGCGCATGTTCCCGAAGGTGCTGCGCCGGGTCGCGGGCTACAACCTCGACATCTTCTTCCCGCAGTCCGAACGGCCCTACACGCTCGATAACTCGGTCAACATGGCGCACCTGCTGGTCGGCAGCGAAGGCACGCTGGCCGTCACCGAGCGCCTGACGCTCAAGCTCTCGCCGCTGCCCAAGCACAAGACGCTCGGCGTGGTGAACTTCGCGTCCTTCTACAAGGCGATGGAATCGGCGCAGCACATCGTCAAGCTGAAGCCGGTCGCCGTCGAGCTGGTCGATCGCACCATGATCGAGCTGGCGCGTGCCAATCCCGCCTTCCGGCCGGTGATCGAGAAGGCCCTCATCGAAGGCGGGGGGATCGGCAAGCCGGAGGCGATCCTGCTGGTCGAGTTCGCCGGTGCCGAGCGCGACGACCAGCTGCGCGACCTGAGGCGCCTGGTCGAGCTGATGGGCGATCTCGGCCTGCCCGGCAGCGTCGTCGAGATGCCTGAGCCCGGCCCGCAGGCGGCGCTCTGGGAGGTCCGAAAGGCCGGCCTCAACATCATGATGTCGATGAAGGGCGACGGGAAGCCGGTCTCCTTCATCGAGGATTGCGCGGTGCCGCTGGAGCATCTGGCGGACTACACCCAGCGCCTCACCGAGGTGTTCGAGAAGCACGGCACGCGCGGCACCTGGTACGCGCATGCCTCGGTCGGCACGCTGCATGTGCGGCCGATCCTCGACATGCGCAACGACGGCGCCGACAAGATGCGGGCGATCGCCGAGGAAGCCTCGGCGATGGTGCGCGAGTACAAGGGCGCCTATTCGGGCGAGCACGGCGACGGGCTGGTGCGCTCGGAGTGGGTGAGCTGGCAGTTCGGGCCGCGGATCACCAAGGCGTTCGAGGCGATCAAGGGCCTGTTCGATCCGGAGAACCGGCTCAATCCCGGCAAGATCGTGCGGCCGTCGCGGATGGACGACCGCACGCTGTTCCGCTTCAAGCCAGGCTATCGCGGCATCGACTACAAGCCGGCGCTCGACTGGTCGGCGTGGAACGTCCAGAACGATCCGCGCACCGAGGCGCTCACCGATCCCGGCAGCGGCGGCGATCCGACCGGCGGCTTCGCGAAAGCCGCCGAGATGTGCAACAACAACGGCCATTGCCGGAAGTTCGACGCCGGCACGATGTGCCCGTCTTTCCGTGTCACGCGCGACGAGATCCATCTGACGCGCGGCCGCGCCAACACCTTGCGGCTGGCGCTGTCAGGCCAGCTCGGCAAGGACGCGATGGCCTCCGACGATGTCGCGAAGGCGATGGACCTGTGCGTGAGCTGCAAGGGCTGCAAGCGCGACTGCCCGACCGGCGTCGACATGGCGCGCATGAAGATCGAGGTGCGCTCGGCGCGGCGCATGAGCAAGGGCCTGAGCCGGCGGGACAAGCTGATCGGCAACCTGCCGGCCCTGGCGCCAGTGGCACGCCGCCTGCCGTGGCTGTTCAATCTCGCCTGGATCGTCCAGCCGTTCCTCGGCTTCGCCAAGCAGCGCGCGCTGCCGAAGTGGCGCAGCGATACCTTCCTGTCGACCACCGGCGTCGACGCCGAGGACGCGACGGTGGTGATCTTCGCCGACACCTTCTCCAACAATTTCGAGCCGGAGATCCTGCACGCGGCGCGGCGGGTGCTCGAGGCGGCGGGCCATCGCGTCGCTGTCGCCTGGCCCGACATAGGCGCGCGCCCGCTATGCTGCGGCCGCACCTATCTTGCGACAGGTCAGGTCGACAAGGCGAAAGACGAGGCCTACCGGGTGCTCGAGGCGCTCTATCCCTTCGTGCTGCGTGACATACCGGTGATCGGGCTGGAGCCGTCCTGCCTGCTGACGATGCGCGACGAGTTCCTGGCGCTGGGCCTGGGCGAAGCCGCGCGCCGGACGGCGGAGAGGACCTTCCTGTTCGAGGAGTTCCTGGCGCAGGAGAAGAAGGCGGGCCGGCTCGCGCTCGACCTCAAGCCGCTGGAGCAGAAGACGGCGCTGCTGCACGGCCATTGCCATCAGAAGGCGTTCGGCGCGATGAGCGCGGTGCAGGAGGTGCTGGCGCTGGTGCCTGAGCTCGCGGTCAAGCCGATCGAGTCGAGCTGCTGCGGCATGGCCGGCAGCTTCGGCTACGAAGCCGAGCATTACAAAGCCTCGGTCGCCATGGCCGAGCTGTCGCTGCTGCCGGCGATCCGCGAGGACAAGGATGCGCTGGTTGTGGCCGACGGCACCTCATGCCGGCACCAGATCGCCGACGGCGCCAACCGCCACGCGCTCCACGTCGCGCAGGTGCTCGACCGCGCGTTGGCGTGATGACCCTGCTCGCCGGCTTCAAAATGGTTCAAGTCGGCGGCGGTGCGGCCGCCGCCGTGTGCGGCCGGCTGCTGGCCGATGTCGGCGCTGAGGTGACCTGCATCGATCCGGACACCGGCACGACGCTGCTGGCTTACCTCAATCGGGGCAAGGCCACCGCCACGCAGGACAGCCTGGCAGCGGCCAACCTGATCGTGCGCGAAGGCCAGTCCCCCCGACTGGCCGAGCTGCGGCGGACCAATGAAGCGGCGACGATCGTCACGATCTCTCCCTTTGGTGAGACGGGCCCGCAGGCCGACGATCCGGCCACCGACCTGACGCTGTTCTTCGCCAGCGGCATTGCCCGCCTGCTGACCGGGCAGGTCGACGATCTGACGGAGCCGCCGATCCGTCCCGTCGGCGAGCAATCGGCGTTCATCGGCGGATTGGCCGCGGCGTGCGCGGGCATGCATGCGTCGCTCGGCAATCAGCCTGGCACCTCGATCGACGTGTCGATCCAGGAAGCCCTGGCGACGCTCGCCATGACCGAGCTCGCGCGCGCCGGCCAGGGCAAGAAGAGCTGGGATCGCAAGCGCGTCGGCGACGGCAATGGCGCGACCGTGACGATCCTGCCGGCGAGCGACGGCTACGCCGCGATTTCGCCACGCGAGGAGAAGCAGTGGGCGTCGTGGCTGACCGCGATGGGATCGCCGGCCTGGGGAGACGACCCGCGCTTCGTTCCCAAGGCCAATCGGGTGAAGAACTGGGATGCCCTCCATGCGCTGATGTCGGACTGGAGCCGGCCGCACGACAAGCAGTGGATCGCCGACACGGCGCAGCACGCGCACGTCCCGAGCTTTCCCTTGCGCGAGGTGTCGGAGCATCTCGATACGCCGCAGATGCGGCACCGTCGCTATTACCGGTCGTGCGATCTGGCCGGCAAGGCGATCCAGGTGCCGTCGACGCCGTTCGGCCTCAGCATCGTGTCGGGCCGCAAGCGGCCCGTCCCGGAAGGTCCGCTGCCCCTGTCGGGCGTGCGTGTGCTCGACTTCAGTTGGGTGATCGCGGGGCCCACGACGACGCGCTACCTGGCCGCGATGGGCGCGGAGGTCATCAAGGTCGAAGCGCCCGCCGGCGATCCGGGACGCGCCTCGGAGCTGCACACGGCGCTCGGCCAGGCGAAGAAGAGCATCGTCCTCGACCTCAAGAAGCCGCAGGCCGTCGAGGTGGCGCGGGCGCTGGCCGCGACGTCCGACATCCTGATCGAGAACTACGCCACCGGCGTCATGGACCGGCTCGGCCTCGGCGCCGAGGCGCTGAAGAGCGTGAACCCCGATCTCATCTACATCTCCGCGTCGGGCATGGGCCGGACGGGGCCGGAGGCGAAGGCGGTCGCCTACGGCACGCTGCTGCAGTGCTACGCCGGGTTTGCCGGCCTCAACCGTCATCCCGACATCGCGCCGCGCGTCGGCTTCGCCTGGTGCGATCCCATGTGCGGCCTGATGCTGGCGTTTGTTGCTGCCGCCGCGCTCTGGCATCGCCAACACGAAGGCGCCGTGGCGCGCGTCGATTTCTCGATGATCGAGGCGATGCTCTGGACGATGGCCGAGCCGCTGGTCGCGACCCAGCTCGGCACACCGCCGAAACCGATCGGCAATGCTTCAGCGCGCTATGCCCTGCACGGCGTTTGGCGCTGTGCCTCCGACGACGACTGGATCAGCATCGCCGCGCGCACCGACGCCGAATGGCGCGCGCTGTGCGGCGTCGTGCCCGGCGGCACGGATGAGGCGTTGTCCGCCTGGGCCGCGTCTCAATCGGCGGAGGCCGCCGCCGAAACGTTGCTAAAGGCGGGCATCCCCGCGGCCGCCCTCGCGCGCACGGAAGATCTGGTGAAAAGTCCGCACCTTGCCGCCCGCCAATTTTGGGAGGACGGGTTGCCGGGCTTGCCGTGGCGCGCGAGCTTCGGACGCGCGACGGGCCCCGCACCAGCACTGGGCGCGGATGCCGATCAGGTGCTCGCCGACGTCCTCGGACTGTCGCCGGACCGTATCGCCGACCTGCGGGCGAGCGGGGCGCTCGGCTAGAACTCGCCGCTGCGATAGGCCTCGTCCAGCCGCTTGGCGTCCTCTTCCGACAGCTCCGGCCAGGCCTCGCCGCGCTTGCGCAGCTTGCCGTCGAAGTTCGGCCTGCGCTTGGCGTTGAACGCCTGCCGGCCTTCCTCGCCGTCGGTCGTGGTCTGGATGAGCAGCGAGTTGATCAGGTTCTGCACGTGCCACGCCTGGTCGGTCGGCAGGTCGCCGAAGCGCACCAGGAACTCCTTCATCATGCGGACCGCGACCGGCGGCAGCGTGCAGATGTGGCGGGCGATCTTCTCGGCACGCTCGAGCAATTGGGCGTGCGGGACGACCTCGTTGATCAGGCCGATGCGCAGCGCCTCCTGCGCATCGAACGGCTCGTCGGTCAGCAGGATCTTCATGGCATCGATATAGCGCAGCTGCTTGGCGAGCAGGCTGGCGCCGGGGCCGTGTCCCAGCCAGCCCTGGGTCAGCAGCGCGAACTTGAAGCGGGCATGCTCGGCGCTGGCGATCCGGATGTCGGTCGAGGCCAGCAGGATGTAGAGGCCGGCGCCGGCCGCCCAGCCATTCACGGCGGCGATCACCGGCTTCCAGACGCGCGGATAGTGATCGCCCATGCGGCCGTCGACGCCGGTCTTCTGGCCGTTCACGGTTCCCGCCAGGGGCCAGAAGATCCGCTGGGTGCGCAGATACTCGCGCTCCTCCTCGGTGATGTTCTCGCGCGGTGCGAGATTGTGACCACCGCAGAAGTGGGTGTCGCCCTTGCCGGTCAGGATGGCGCAGCGGATCGAGCGATCTTCCCAGAGATCGATCCACGCCTCGGAGATCGCGTCGGATGTCGGCTTGTCGAGGATGTTCGCCTTGCCGGGGTTGGTCAGCGTGATGTAGGCGACGCCGTCGCGCTTTTCGTATTCGATGGGCAAGCGGTCCTCCTATGAGCGGGCCGGCAAGAGGATCTTCACGATCTCACCGGCGTTCGGTAGCGTATCAAGCGACAGCGCCAGATTCTTCAGGCGATCGATCTCGGCCGGCGGCAGAATGCCGACCAGGTTCGCCGCGAACTTGCGCTCGACATCCTCGCGCGTGACGGCGTTCTCCGGGCTGCCGCGGCGGTTCAGCACCTCGCGCTTGATGGTGCGGCCGTCAGTGGTGTGCACGGTCACGCGCGCGGCATGGCGGAAGGCGGCGCCCATCCCTTCGAGCTCGTCGTCGACGAAGACCTTGACGCGTGAGATGAAGGCCAGGGTCTCGGGGTCGGCGATGCGGTCTTCCGTGTAGTCGCGGGCGGCGACGTCGCCGCGCAGCGCCATCGCGGCGATGCCGTAGAACATGTTCATCTGCGCCGCGGTCACGCCGGCGGGCTTGTAGTCCCAGGCCGTGTGGACGAACGTCATGTGCCCGACGCCGATCTCGATCGATTGGATGTCGCGCGCCGCGATCTTGGTGTCGCGCATCGCGTCGAGCGCCGCGTGGATGCTGGTGACGTTGGGATACATCTTGAAGCCGACCTTGGCCGCCTCCCAGTCGCTGCCGAGCCCGTCGAGCAGGCGCGCCGGGTTGGGCGTGCGGGCGATCGCGCTCAGGAAGCCGCCATAGCCCGCTTCGACCACGTCGGTGATGCCGGTGAAGTCCTTCTTCGCCAGCAGGGCGGCGGTCAGGCCGCCTTGCGCCGCCCGGCCGGCATGCAGGCGCTTCACCATGGCGCCTTCCTGCGCCGCCATCAGGCCGGCGCCGAGCGAGCCCGCGATGCCGATCGCGTGCTGCATCTGCTCGGCCGTGAGCTTCAGCAGATGACCGGCGGTGACCGCGGCGACGAAAGCGCCCGATGTGCCCTGCGGATGGAAGCCATTGAGGAACAGCGCCATGGTCGCGGCATTGCCGATGCGGGCACCGATCTCCGCACCCATCGCGATCGCGGCGACGATGTCCCGGCCTGTGAGGGACGGATCGGCCTCGGCGAGGGCCAGAGCCGTCGGCACCGACAAGGAGTTTGGATGCAGGATCGATTCCTTGTGGATGTCGTCCATCTCGAAGGCATGGCCGGCCGTGCTGTTGACCAGCACCGCGCCGCTGAGCCCGACCTTGGCGTCGCTGTTCCAAACTGAGGCGAGCGGCTTGCCGCCGTCGGCGAGGACCACGTCGCGCACCTTCTGTGTCCACGGCAGGGTCGAGCCGTGCAGGCAGACGCCCAGCCCGTCGAGGACGCTGAGCTTCACTTTGTCGGTGACGCCGGCAGGGATGTCGTCGAACCGCGTTCGCGCCGCGAAGCGGGCAAGGTCGCGCGTGGCATGCGGAAGGAGGGGCGGCAGGGAGCTGCTCATGGGCGCAGTCTAGCCGGGCTCGCGGAGCGAGGCGGAACAATTGCAGGCCCCGGCCCCCTGTGGCACCGTCCGGCCGCATGCAAAGATCCAGAAATCCCTATTCCAGCGCCGAGATCGACCGCTCCAGCCACGAGCGCGAGAACGACGAGCGCATGATCGAGCTGGCCTCGTCGGGCGCCGCCCGCTTCGTGCCGATCGACAGCGAGCGCAACCTCGTCAACAAGGGCAGCGGCAATCCCGAGCCGGTGTTCCTGCAGGGCATGATGGCCCGCGCCGTGATCGCGACGGTCGAGCACCACATCTTCCTGGGCTATGTCGAGGGCACGCCCTACTTCGCCGTCGACGTCACCGGCAAGGAGACGCCGCTCGCCGAGATGGGCGAGTTCGTCGACCTGCGCCAGGTCGGGGCGCTGCTGTTCGCGCGCGAGGGCTCGATCCTGGCCTATGCCCGCGGCATGACCTACTGGCACCGCCGCCATCGCTTCTGCGGCGTTTGCGGATCGCCCACACGGGTGACGCGCGGCGGCCATGTCCGCGTCTGCACCAACGAGACCTGCAAGACCGAGCATTTCCCGCGCACCGATCCGGCGGTGATCATGCTGGTGCACCACGGCGACAAGTGCCTGCTCGGCCGCGGCAAGCAATTCCCCAAGGGCATGCACTCGACCCTCGCGGGCTTCGTCGAGCCGGGCGAGAGCTTCGAGGATGCCGTCGCCCGCGAGGTCTACGAAGAGGTACGGGTGCGGGTGAAGAACGTCACCTACCGCAGCTCGCAGCCGTGGCCGTTCCCGGCGTCGGTGATGATCGGCTTCCATGCCGAGGCCGAGTCGCTCGACTTCGAGGTCAACCAGGACGAGCTGGCCTCGGCGCTGTGGCTGAGCCGCGAGGAGCTGCGCCCTGAGAACCTGCCCAAGGACGGCTCCTTCTTCATGCCGCGGCGCGATTCGATCGCCCGCCGGCTGATCGAGGAATGGCTCGGCCACGAAGCCGGGCCCTCAATCAGCGGTTAGAGGATCTCCCCCATGAGCGTTCTGTTCTCGCCCGTCGAGCTGGGCGGCATAACCTTGCCCAATCGCATCGTCGTCTCGCCGATGTGCCAGTACGCGGCGATCGACGGCAGCGCCCAGCCCTGGCACCACGTGCACTACGGCATGCTGGCGATGTCGGGCGCGGGCCTCTTGTGCTTCGAGGCGACCCACGTCGAGCGCGACGGCCGCATCACCCAGGGCTGCGCCGGGATGTACAGCGACGACAACGAGGCGGCGCTGAAGCCGGTCGTCGACTGGGCGCGCGCCTGGATGCCCCACGTCAAGCTCGGCATCCAGATCGGCCATGCCGGCCGCAAGGCCTCGGCGCAGCGACCGTGGAAGGGCGGCGGTCCGCTCACCCAGGCCGATGCGCCGGACCTGCCGTGGACCGCCGTCTCGGCCTCGGCGCTTCCCTATGACAGCAAGTGGCACACCCCGATCGAGCTCGACGCCGTCGGGCTGATGCGGGTGAAGCAGGCCTTCATCGACGCCACCCTGCGCAGCCTGCGGCTTGGCTTCGACGTGATCGAGCTGCACGGCGCGCACGGCTACCTGCTGCACCAGTTTCTGTCGCCGCTCTCCAACCAGCGCAGCGACGCGTACGGCGGCAGCATGGAGAAGCGCCGCCGCTTCCCGCTCGAGGTGTTCGACGCCGTACGCAAGGTCGTGCCGCGCGACAAGGCGCTCGGCATGCGTCTCAGCGCCACCGACTGGGTCGAGGGCGGGCTCGCGGTCGAGGATACGATTGAAACAGCACGACAGCTCAAGGCGCTGAGCTGCGACTTCGTCGATGTCAGCTCGGGCGGCAACTCACCGCTGCAGAAGATCACCGTGACGCCGGGCTATCACGTGCCGTTCGCGGCCAGGGTCAAGAAAGAGGCCAACATCAAGACCTGGGCGGTCGGCGTGATCACCGAACCCGAGCAGGCCGAGCGCATCGTCGCGTCAGGCGAGGCCGACTGCACCGCGCATGCCCGTGCCCTGTTGCTCGACCCGCGCTGGGGCTGGAACGCCGCTCGCGCGCTCGGGGTCGATGCCCCAGCCTTGCCACTACCCGCGGCCCGCGCCACTACTATCCTGCCGTTCAAGCCCCAGCCCATCCTGGCCAAAGCGGCCGAATAGGAGCGGTATGCCGAACGTGCTGTTGGCCGAGGATGAATTCCTGATCCGGGCCGTGTTGGTCGATGCGCTCGGCGAGGCGGGCTTCACCTGCGTCGAAGCGCCGACCGGCCAGGACGCCCTCGACGTGCTGGCGAGCGACCAGGCGCTGGCGGCGGTGATCGTCGATCTCGGCCTGCCCGACATGCCCGGCACGAAGGTGATCGAGGCCGCGGCCAAGCATCGGCCGGGGACGCCGATCATCCAGTGTTCGGGATCGAACACCACAGCGCCGGCGATCGAGGGTGGCAAGGTCCACGTCTTCCTCAAGCCGTACAATCCGGCCCAGTTGAGCAAGTTCGTCGCCGCCCTCGTGGCGCGCGGCGGCGCCTAGCGGAGTGCCCAGCTCTCCGCCGACCGACCGGATCCTGCGGGCGATCCTGTCGACGATCGTGGCGATGGCGTGCTTCGCCATCCTGAACGCGATGTCCAAGACGCTGTCGACCAGCGGCTATCCCGTGATCCACGTGATCTGGGCGCGCTACGTCTTCGCCTTCGCTTTCATGCTCGCGATCTTCCTGCCGCGCAGCGGCCGCCAGCTGTTCTCGGTCCGCCGCCTCGACACCCAGGTGGTGCGCGGCATGCTGCTGTTCTTCTCGAGCTACCTGTTCTTCCACGGCGTGGTCTACCTGCCGCTGGCGACCGCGGCGGCGATCTCGCTGTCGAGCCCGATCATCGTTACGGCGCTGTCGCCGCGGCTGCTCGGCGAGTCGGTCGGGCCGCGCCGCTGGGCGGCGGTGATGGTGGGCTTCATCGGCGCGCTGATCGTGGTGCGGCCGGGCCATGCCGAGTTCGACTGGCATGCGCTGCTGATCGTCGCCAGCACGGTGTGCAGCTCGTTCTACCAGCTGTTCTCGCGCCGTTACGGCCAGACCGAGCGGCCCGACGCCTCGGCCACAGTGGCGACCATCGTCGGCACGGTGGCGGCGACGCCGTTCGTGCCCTTCGACTGGGTGACGCCGACCAGCACCTGGCATGCGCTGCTGTTCGTCGGCATGGGAATCATGGCCGGCACCGGCCACTACTTTTTGACCATCGCCTACAGCCAGGCGCCGGCAGCGGTGGTGACGCCGTTCAACTACACCCAGCTGATCGGCTCGACCATCCTGGGCTACGCCGCGTTCAACGACTTTCCCGACACCTGGACCTGGGTCGGCGCGGCGGTGATCGTGGGCTCGGGCCTCTACATCGGTTACCGCGAGCGCGTGCGATGGCGGGAACGAACCCGTGTCTAGGTGATCACCTTGTCCGGCAGCCACAAGGCGATCTCCGGCAGGAAGCAGAGCACCACCACGGCCAGGGTCATCAGGATCACGAAGGGCACGATGCCCCAGACGACGTCGCCCAGCGGGATGTCGGGCGCGATGTTCTTGATGACGAAGATGTTGAGGCCGACCGGTGGATGGATCAGGCCCATCTCCATGACGATGGTCATGACCACGCCGAACCACACCAGGTCGAAGCCGGCGGCCTTGAGCGGCGGCAGGATGATCGGCGCGGTCATCAGGATGATCGACACCGGCGGCAGGAAGAAGCCCAGCACCACCACCATGATCAGGATCGCCAGCAGCAGCACCCAGCGCGACAGCTGCTGCGCCACGATCCAGGTCGCCACCGACTGGCTGATGTGCAGGTAGCTCATCACGTAGCTGTAGAACAGCGACATGCCGATGATCAGCATCAGCATGGTCGATTCGCGGATCGTGTTGACCATGATCGGCTGGAGCTGCTTGGGCCGCCAGGTCTTGTAGATCGCCGCGATCAGGATCAGCGCCAGGATGGCGCCGAGGCCCGCCGTCTCCGACGGCGTGGCGAAGCCGCCGTATAGGGCGATCATCACGCCGGTCAGCAGGACCACGAACGGCAGCACGCGGGGCAGCGCGGCGAACTTCTGGCGGAGCGTGTAGCGCTCGTTGTCCAGCAGGGCCGAGCCGGCTTCGGCCCGCTGGGCCTCGCGCGAATAGCGCCAGGCGGCGTAGGCCGCGAAGAAGCCGACCAGCAGCAGCGCCGGGCCGATGCCGGCCAGGAACAGCCGGCCGAGCGACTGCTCCGCCGCCACGGCATAGAGGATCATGGTGATCGAGGGCGGCAGCAGGATGCCAAGCGTGCCGCCGGCGGCGATCAGGCCGGCCGCGAAGCCGCCAGGATAGCCGCGCTTGCGCATCTCGGGGATGCCGGCCGAGCCGATCGCCGAGCAGGTCGCCGGGCTCGAGCCCGCCATGGCGGCGAACAGGGCGCAGGCGAAGACGTTGGCGATGCCGAGGCCGCCCGGGATGCGACTCATCCAGACGTGCAGCGCCGAGTAGAGGTCTCGCCCGGCCGGCGAGCGGCCGATCGCGGCGCCCTTCAGGATGAACAGCGGGATCGACAGCAGCGTGATCGAGGACATCTCCTCGTAGACGTTCTGCGTCACCGTATCGAGCGCCGACGGCGGCATGAAGAAGACCATGAAGACGGTCGCCACCAGCCCCAGCGCGAAGGCGATGGGCATGCCCGAGAACATGACCAGCAGGGTGAAGCCGCCGTAGAGCAGCCCGATCTCGAAAGCAGTCATCAGTGGGATCGCGGCGGCTGGGCGGACGGCAGGAAGGCCTGGAGGAAGATCTGCCCGGTGAGCAGGGTCATGCCGGCCGACATGGCGAGATAGGGGATCCAGAGCGGCGGCGCCCAGGCGGTAGCGCTGACATAGCCCTCGGTCCAGGCCTCGTGCAGCAGCGTCCACGACTTCCAGGCGAAGAAGGCGCAGAACAGCGCGCTCAGCATGTCGACGACGAACAGGCGAGCCCGGTTGACGGCGGGCGACAGGATGCTGGCCAGCGCCTCGATGCCGATATGGCCACGCTGCGAATGCACCCAGGCGGCCGACAGGAAGGTGACGCCGATCAGCAGGAAGACCGAGAACTCGTCCTGCCAGTCCGTCGCCTCGTGCGTGTAGTAGCGCACGACGACGGAGTAGGTCAGCACGCAGGAGGCAACGACGAGGGCGATCGCCGAGGCAACGACGATCGCCCTGTTGAGGAGGCCGAGCAGCCTCACGCCGCCGGGACTTCCTGCGACAGCTTCAGGAGCTCGGCGTTGCTCGCCGATTTCGCCGCGTATTCCTTCCAGCAGGTGTCCTTGGCGACGGCCTTCCACTTGTCGACCTCGGCCTGCTCCATGGCGTAGGTCTTGATACCGCGCTTCTCGTAGACCTTGGCGACCTCCTCGTCGTCGGCCTTGGCCTTCTCGAGCGCGAACTTCTCCATCTCCGCGCCGATATCCATGATCGCCGTCTGCTGGTCCTTCGGCAGCGAATCGAAGATCGACTTGGACATCAAGAGCGGCTCGAACACGAAGAAGAAGCTCTTCTTGCGCGCCGTCGTCAGGCTCTTCGCGATCTCTTCGAGGCGGAAGGAGATGAAGCTGGTCGAGGTCGTCATGCAGACGTCCATCGTGCCGGTCTGCATCGCCGCGTAGAGCTCGTTCGACGGCATCGACACGACCGAGGCGCCGGCGCCCTTCAGCATCAGGTCCATCTCGCGGCTGCCGCCGCGCACCTTCTTGCCCTTGACGTCCTCAGGCGCGAGGATCGGCTTGGCATCGCGGCTGGCCGAGCCGCCGGCCTGCCACAGCCAGGTGACCAGCACGGCACCCTTCTCGGCCATCACCGCGTTCAGGCGCTTGCCGATCTCGGCCTTCTTCCAGGCATAGCCCTGGTCGTAGGAGCTGACGACGCCCGGCATGAAGCCGATGTTGTACTCGCTGACCTCGCCGCCGGCGTAGTTCAGCGGATAAAGGGTCATGTCGAGCGCGCCGCGGCGGATCGCCGAGTACTGCGCCACCGTCTTGACCAGCGAGGAGTTGGGATAGACCTCGGCGGTCAGGGCGCCATTGGTCTTCTTGGCCAAATCGGCGGCGAAGCGGCGGCAGAGCTGGTCGCGGAAGTCGCCCGAATCGACAGTGCCGCCCGGGAACTGGTGGGAGATCTTGAGCTGCTTGGCCTGGGCGCGGGCGGTGCCGCCGATCCACGGGGCGGCGAGGGGCGCGGCTGCCGTGGCCGCCAGAATCCGGCGTCGGGTGATCGTCATCGGGTATCTCCTCCTCCTGGATCGCGTCGAGTGCCTGTTTGTTGGGCGGATTGAATTCAATCGCCTCGCAAAGTCAACGGACGCGACGCCGCGTACCCCGCCATGCGGCTGTTTTTGCAGGCGAATCACCGGCTTTTGAGCCGGTGGCATATCGCTTGCATCCTGCACGGACAGCGCAGGCCGCATCTGCGGTTCTTTCGGTTGGCGTGCCGACGATGGAGTCGTCCGTGCCCAGTCCCCGACCCGCCCGCAATCCCGATCCAACGAACTCTGCTGCCCGAGGAGGCCGTCATGTGTGATCGCATTGGCTGTACGCATTTCCCCAAGCTCCAGGACATGGATTTTTCCGGCCGTGCGGTGGCCTCGCGCCGCGGCTTCCTGAAGGGCGCCGCCGCCGTCACCACGATCACCATGGGCGGCATGATGGGCCCGGCGCATGCGGCGGTCGGGATCAAGGGCACGCACGGCACCGGCTTCTGCAACCTCAACATCTTCCTCGCGCACTCGCGCCAGTACGCCAAGGCGGCGGGCGTCGAGCTCGAGTTCATCAACACGCCGACCTTCGCCGAGCAGGTGACGTTCCTCGGCATGGGCCAGGTCGATATCGGCCTGATGCCCTACACCTCGTTCATGGCGCTCTACGACGCCGGCGCGCCGGTCAAGATCGTCGCCGGCGGCGGCGTCGAGGGCTGCGCCATCGTCGCACGTCCCGGCCTCGATTCGCCGGAAAAGCTCAAGGGCAAGACGCTGGGCACCTTCCAGCTCGATACGCTCGAGGTCATGCCGTACGACTATCTCAAGAAGCACGGCATCTCGTTCAAGGACGTCAAGGTCCGCTACATGGGCAACACGCCCGAGGCGGTCGAGGCGTTCAAGGCGGGCGCGCTCGACTGGATCTGCACCATCGAGCCCTACGCCTCGGCGCTGGTGAACGACGTCAAGGGCGCGGTCATGCTGAGCAACGGCATCGACATGTACGGCAAGGGCTACACCGACTGCGTGCTCGCCTGCCGCTCGGCGCTGATCAAGGACAATCCGGCGGGGTTGAAGGCCATCATCAAGGCGATGATGCAGGCGCAGCACGATGCCGAGACCCAGACCGAGGCGGTGCTCAAGGAGCTGGTCGGCAAGTACTACAAGACCTCGATGGAGAACGCCAAGATCGCCCAGGGCAAGCAGCCGGCGATCGTCGATGCGCGCAGCCAGACGCAGTTCATCCTCGACCGCACCGATTCGGTGGTCGAGATGGGCTACATCAAGAAGAAGCCCGACCGCGGCGCCATCGACTGGACGCTGCTCGAGGAAGTCATCAAGGAGAACGCCGACCTCTACGGCAAGCTCAAGTACAAGTCGGCGGTCTGATGGCCGTCGTCACGCCCCCTGACTTCTCCGAGGGGACGGCCGGCGCCGGAGCATCCCGCCCGGCGGCGGTAGCGCGCCTGTTCGCGACCATGGCCGGCGAGAGTCTGGTCGCGCGGATCGGCTGGACGATCCTGTCGGTCGGTCTGTTCGTCGGCCTGTGGGAGCTGTGCTGGCTGGTCGGCTGGGCCGACCCCAAGCTGCTGCCGCCACCGCACATCTTCCTCGGCTCGATCGCCGAGCAGGGCAAGTTCTTCAACACCGCGACGCGCTGGCAGATCGGCAAGTCGATGGCCGACGGACCCAGCGCCTTCGAATCGGTGATGATCACCGTCGCCGCCACCACCATGCGGGTGTTCGTCGGCCTGCTGATCGCCTCGGTGCTGGCGATCGGCACCGGCGTGCTGGTGCGCTACTACAAGCTGTTCGACCGGCTGGTGCTGCCGACCGTGACCCTGCTGTCGCCGGTATCGCCGATCGCCTGGCTGCCGGTGGCGATCTTCATCTTCGGCATCGGCAATGGACCGGCGATCTTCATGGTCGTGGTGGCGCTGTTCTTCCACATGGTGCTGGCGACCATCACCCAGATCGACGGCGTATCGAACAACCTGATCAATGTCGCCCGCACCATGGGCGCCACCAAGCGGCAGATCTACGGCCGCGTCATCGTGCCGGCGATCCTGCCCGGCATGCTGGCGGTGCTGCGCATGAACCTGTTCGGCGCCTGGATGGTGGTGCTGATCGCCGAATCGACCGGCGTCGGCTACGGTATGGGCCAGGTCATCATGCTGGCGCGCAACACCTTCAACCCGTCGCTGGTGTTCTTCACCATCGCGGTGATCGGCGTGCTGGGCTTCGCCTTCGACTGGCTGCTGCGCCAGGCGCAGCGGCGCATCCTCTATTGGCTGCCCGACCAGACGGAGAAGCTGCGTGCGCTCTGACCGACCGATCCGCTTTTCCTCGAAGGACGCCGTGGTCTGCCGCGGCGTCGGCAAGACCTGGGCGGCCGGCACGCGGCGCGCCCACGAGGCTCTGCGCGACATCGACCTCGACATCAAGCCGGGCGAGTTCGTGGTCTTCCTCGGGCCGTCCGGCTGCGGCAAGAGCACCTTGCTCTACCTGATCGCCGGCCTCGAGGACGTCACCGGCGGCCATGTCTGGTCGTTCGGCGACAGGGTCGAGACGCCGTCGCCCCAGCGCAGCCTGATCTTCCAGGAGACCTCGCTGTTTCCCTGGCTGACCGTCTGGGAGAATGTGAGCTTCGGCCTGTCGATCCGCGGCGCCGGCAAGGAGGAGCGCCGCAGCGTCGCCAAGGACGCCTTGCAGCGGGTCGGCCTCACTGCCGCGATGGACAAGCGGCCCGACGAGCTCTCCGGCGGCATGCGCCAGCGCGTCGCCGTGGCGCGCGCGCTCGCCATGCGCCCCAAGGTGCTGCTGATGGACGAGCCGTTCGCGGCGCTCGATGTGCAGACCCGCGCGCGCATGCAGGACTTCCTGCTCGATGTCTGGCGCGATTCGGGCGCGTCGGTGCTGTTCGTCACCCATCACATCGACGAGGCGGTGGCGCTGGCCGACCGCGTCGTCGTCTTCACCGCGCGTCCCGGCCGCATCAAGACGATCGTGCCGATCGACCTGCCGCGGCCGCGCAACCTCTTCTCCGCCGATGCGGAGGTGCTCCGCATCCAGCTCACCAACCTGTTGCGCGACGAAGTTGACCGTGCCTTCGCCGAACAGGAAGCTCTCGCCTCAGCTCTCTAGGAGAAGCCGCAATGGCCACCAGCCTGATTCGCAGCCGTGCCGCCATCACGGGCACGAAGGACCGCCTGTCGTGGAACGAGATCAAGGACGGCGCGGTGCTGCAGGAGGACGGCATCATCGCCGCCGTCGGCACCTACGACGACCTGCACGCCAAGCACCCGACGGTGCCGGTGATCGGCACCGGCAAGGAGGTGCTGCTGCCGGGCTTCGTCAACGGCCATCACCATGTCGGCCTGACGCCGGTGCAGCTCGGCTCGCCCGACATGCCGCTCGAGCTGTGGTTCATCACCCGCATGGTGATCCGCAACGTCGACCTCTATCTCGACACGCTCTACTCGGCGTTCGAGATGATCGGCTCGGGCATCACCACGGTGCAGCACATCCAGGGCTGGATGCCGGGCACGCTGCCGGACGTCGAGAAGCGCGCGACCGACACCATCCGGGCCTACGAGGATGTCGGCATGCGGGTCAGCTACTGCTACGCGGTGCGCGACCAGAACCGGCTCGTCTACCAGGCCGACGAGGAGTTCGTCCGCAGCCTGCCGGCGGCGCTGCAGGGCCCGATGCAGCGCTGGTTCGACCGCTTCAGGATGAGCCTCGACGATGCGATGGACATGTTCAAGTCGTTCCATGCGCAGCATCACAACAAGCGCCGGGTGAAGATCCAGCTCGCACCCGCGAACCTGCACTGGTGTTCGGACAAGGCACTGACGGCGCTCTCCGACGCCTCGTCGAAGTACAACGCGCCGATGCACATGCACCTGGTCGAGACGGCCTACCAGAAGGAATACGCCAGGCGGCGCGGCGACTGCACGGCGCTGGAGTACATCGACCGTTTCGGAATGGTGAACGAGCGGCTGACGCTCGGCCACGGCGTCTGGCTGAACGAGAAGGACATCGACCGGTTGGCCTCGGCCGGCGGCTGCGTCTGCCACAACTGCTCGTCCAACTTCCGCCTGCGCTCGGGCGTGGCGGCGCTGAACTTCTTCGAGAAGAAGGGCATCAACACCGCGATCGGCCTTGACGAGGCCGGCATCAACGACGACCGCGACATGCTGCAGGAGCTGAAGCTGGTGCTGCGCGCCCACCGCGTGCCCGGCATGGTCGAGGAGGACGTGCCGACCATGGCGCAGGTGCTGCGCATGGCAACCGTCGGCGGCGCCAAGACGACGCCGTTCGGCAGCCAGCTCGGCACGCTCGAGGTCGGCAAGGCGGCCGACATGGTGCTGATCGACTGGGACAGCGTCGCCTATCCGTATCTCGACGAGCTGACCCCGACCCTCGACGCGGTGATCCAGCGCGCCAAGAGCCAGGCCGTCACCATGACGATGTGCGACGGCGAGGTGATCTACGACCATGGCAAGTTCACCAAGGTCGACAAGACGGCGACGCTGAAGGCGCTGCACGACGACCTCAGCAAGGCGCTGGCCGACGACGAGGTCGAGCGGCGCAACCTCTCCAAGGCGCTGCTGCCGCACGCGCGGAAGTTCTACGCCGACTACATCGACACCTCGAAGCACCAGCCATTCTACCGGCCGAGCTCGATGGTCTGACCGGGGGACCGCGCACTCCAGTGGCGCGGTCCTACGAACGAAGACGGGCGATGTAGAAGCCGTCGATGCCGCCGCGCTCGGCCCACATCGAGGGCAGGGTGCGGACGTCGCCAGCCGGCGTGACGGCCTCGGCGAGGCCGGGTAGCTCGGCCGATGTGACCGGCACGCGCTGCAGGCTGGGCTCGCGGGCGAGCAGGGCCTCGACCCGCGCCGGGCCTTCGTCCTCCTGCAGCGAGCACACCGCGTAGATCAGGGTGCCGCCAGGTTTCAGCAGATCGAGCGCGTGCACCAGCAGGCGGTCCTGCGTGAGGGTAAGGCGGCTCACATCCTCCTCGTCCTTGAGCCAGGCGATGTCCGGATGGCGGCGCAGGGTGCCGGTGCCGGAGCAGGGGGCGTCGAGCAGGACGGCGTCGAACGTCTCGGCCGGCATCCATTTGCTGGCGTCCGAGATGACCAACTCGGCCGTCATGCCGGCGCGCGCCAGGTTCTCGCTGAGCCGCGTCACGCGGCGGGCAGAGATGTCGACCGCCGTCACCTGTGCACCGGCGGCGCAGAGTTGCATCGTCTTGCCGCCCGGCGCGGCGCAGAGGTCGGCGACCCGCTTGCCGGCGATGTCGCCCAGCAGCCGGGCGGGCAGGGTGGCGGCGGCGTCCTGCACCCACCACGCGCCTTCGGCGTAGCCCGGCAGCTCGGCGATTGCGCCGCCGGTGCGGCGGCGCAGGGTGCCGGTGGGCAGCTTCTCGGCCTCCAGTTGGCCGGCCCAAAAATCGGCGTCGGCCCGCGACGTCAGGTCGAGCGGCGCCTCGATCAGGTGGGCGGCGGCGATGGCGCGGGTCGCTTCCTCGCCGTAGGTCGCCGACCAACTTTCCCATAGCCACAGCGGCGTGTTGAGCCGGGCGGGGTCGCGGTCGCCCAGCATCGCGATGCCTTCGCGTGCGACGCGGCGCAGCACGGCGTTGGTCAGGCCTTTGATATGGGGCAGGCGGCTCTGGGCGAGTTGCACCGAGGTATCGACCGCGGCATGGGCGGGCGTGCCCAGGAAGAGGAGCTGGGCCGCGCCCAGCCGCAGGATCTGATGACCGATCGCATTGGCGCCTTCGAGGCGGCGCTCGATCATCGCCCCCAGCACCACATCGATCTCGCCCAGCCGGCGCAAAGCGGTGGCCAGCAGCAGGCGCACGAACGCCCGGTCGCGCGGGTCGAGCGCCGGGAAGCCGGGATGGCGCGCCAGCGCATCGTCGAGCGGCTGGCCCTTGTCCAGGCACGCCTCGAGGACGTCGAGTGCAATCCGGCGGGAATCTTCCATTTCGCCGCGGGCTATAAACCCGGTATGTTTGGGGCGCAAACGAATTGGGAGGAAAGAAGCTCATGAAGAAGCTCGCCCTGGCGGTGTTGGCCGCCGGTCTGCTTGCGGCGCCCGCGCTGGCCCCTGTGATGGCCCAGGACAAGACGGTCGACCTCAAGATCTCGATCTGGCTGCCGCCCGCCCATCCGCTGGTTCCGTCCACCAAGGCTTGGGCGGAAGACATCACCAAGGAGTCGGGCGGCACCATCAAGACGGCGATCTTCCCGTCCGAGCAGCTCGGCAAGGCGTTCGACCACTACGACATGGCCCGCGACGGCATCGCCGACATCACCTACGTCAATCCGGGCTACCAGCCCGGACGTTTCCCCACCATCGCGGCCGGCCAGCTTCCGTTCATGTTCTCGGACGCCAAGAAGGGAACGGCGGCGCTCGATACGTGGTACCGCAAGTATGCCGCCACCGAGATGAAGGATACGCACTTCTGCTTCGCCTTCATGCTCGAACCCGGCGGCTATCACGGCCGCAAGAAGGTGGTGGTGCCTGGCGACATCAAAGGCATGAAGATCCGCCCGCCCCAGAGCACGATCGGCCAGATGGTGACGATGCTGGGGGGCACCAACGTGCAGGCCTCCGCACCCGAGGCGCGCGACGTGCTGGAGCGCGGTGTGGCCGACGGCATCTTCTTCCCGTGGGGCTCGATGTTCCTGTTCGGCCTCGACAAGGTGACCAAGTATTCGATGGACGTGCCGCTCTTCACGGCAGTCTTCACCTATTCCATGAACAAGGCGAAGTACGACGCCATGTCGCCGGCGCAGAAAAAAGTCATCGACGAGCACTGCACGACCGAGTGGGCGGTCAAGGTCGCCTCGCCCTTCGCCGACTTCGAGAAGGCCGGCCGTCCCAAGATGCTCGCGGCTTCCGGTCACGAGGTCTATCCGCTGACGCCCGACCAGCTCAAGGAATGGAAGGCCGTGGCCGCGCCGTTGCAGAAGCAGTGGGCCGACGCCGTCACCAAGGCGGGCGGCAATCCCGAGCAGATCTACAAGGAGCTGCAGGACAGCATCGCCAAGAACGACGCCGGCCTGTGATGGGGCGGCGCCCGCGGCGAGGGCGTCATGAAGCGTAGCGCGATGGACCGCATCATCGACACGATCGAGGCGATTGCCGCCTTGTTCGTGGGGCTGGTGGCGGCCGACATCTTCATCTCGGTGGTGCTGCGGCGCTTCTTCAGCCTGCAGATCCCGGACGCCTACGACTTCGGCAGCATGCTGCTGGGCATCCTGATCTTCTGGGGAATCGCGGCGACCTCCTACCGGGGCACCCACATCACGGTCGACCTGGTGTGGGCCCAGGCCAATCCGCGCTGGAAGCGGAATATCGACATCTTCGCCACGCTGGTCCTGCTGTTCGTGGTGACGGTGCAGACCTACACGCTGTTCGACAAGGTGGCGACGACCTACAAGGACCACGTGCTGACCTTCGACATGGGCTTGCCGACCTGGCCGTTCTTCGCCGTCGCCTGGATCGGCGACGTCTCGGCGGTGCTGCTGATCGCCATCCGCACCTATCGGCTGATCTTCCATCCGGAAGACATCCACGACGTGAAGTCTGCCGCGTGAGCCCCGACACCATCGCCGTGGCGGGCTTCGTCGCCCTGTTCGCGCTGATGATGCTGCGCGTGCCGGTCGGCATGGCGATGGGGCTGGTCGGCGTCACCGGCTATGCCTACCTGACCGGCGGCGCGCCGGCCCTGAAGCTGGTCGGCCAGACCTCGATGCGCACGGTCACCAGCTACCAGTTCGGCGTCATCCCGATGTTCCTGCTGATGGGCGCCTTCGTCTCCGCCTCGGGCGTGAGCCGCGAGCTGTTCCGCGCCGCCAACACCTTCGTCGGCCATCGCAAGGGCGGGCTGGGTCTCGCCACCATCGTGTCGTGCGGCGCGTTCGCCGCGATCTCCGGCTCCTCGGTGGCGACGGCGGCGACCTTCTCGACCGTCGCCTATCCCGAGATGCGCCGCTACGGTTACCCGCAGAGCTTCTCGACCGGCGTGATCGCGGCCGGCGGCACCTTGGGCGCCATGCTGCCGCCCTCGACCGTGCTGGCGGTCTACGGCCTGATCACCCAGCAGGACATCGGCAAGCTCTTCCAGGCCGGCATCCTGCCGGGCCTGCTCGCCATGGCGATGTACATGGTCACCATCGCCATCATCTGCCGCGTGAAGCCCGACCTGCTGCCGACCGTGCCGAAGGCCTCGTGGGAGGACCGCCTCGCCGGCCTCAAGGACGTCTGGGCGCCGGTGCTGCTGTTCGTGCTGGTGATCGGCGGTCTCTATGGCGGCGTCTTCACACCGACCGAAGCGGGCGGCGTCGGTGCCTCCGGCGCCTTCCTGCTGGGCGTGCTGCGTCGCCGGCTCGACGGCAAGGCGATCCGCGCCTCGCTCCTGCAGGCCACGCGCACCGCCGCGGCGGTGTTCACCGTGCTGATCGGCGCGCTGCTGTTCGGCTATTTCCTCACCATCACCCAGGTGCCGCAGAAGGTGACCGAGTTCCTGACCGGGCTGGGCATCGGCCCCTACGGCGTGCTGGCGCTGATCATGCTGATGTATCTGGTGCTGGGCTGCCTGATGGACGCGATGGCGATGATCATCCTGACGGTGCCGATCATCTTCCCGGTGGTCACCCAGCTCGGCTTCGACCCGGTCTGGTTCGGCGTGATCATCGTCATGACGGTCGAGCTCGGCCTGATCCATCCGCCGGTCGGAATGAACGTTTTCGTGATCAAAAGCGTTGTCCAGGACGTCACGTTTTCGTCGATTTTCAAAGGCGTATTGCCGTTCATCGCGACCGACATCCTGCGACTCATCATCCTGATCGCCTTCCCGATCATCGCTTTGTGGCTGCCCAGCCGCCTCTGAGGCTAGTTTGGGGGCTGAAAGGATCTCCCCCCAATGAACAACAAAGTAGGCTCGTTCATCGCCGACTGGTGGCGGCTGGTTTCGCCGTACTTCAAGTCGGACGACAGGCGCTGGGCCATCCCGCTGCTGGTCGGGTCGATTGCGCTCACCTTCAGCGGCGTCGTCCTCGACGCCCTGTTCAATGCCTGGAATCGGCGCTTCTACGACGCGTTGCAGAACAAGGACGAGGCCACGTTCTGGCGGGAGATCATCTTCTTCACCTTCCTCGCGTCGATCTACATCGCCGTTTACATCGCCCGTGCGATTGCCAGCCCCTATCTCCGCCTGCGCTGGCGCCGCTGGCTGACCGCCCACTACCTGTCCAACTGGCTCGGTGGGCAAGGCTACTACCGGATCGAGCTGCAGCGCTCGGTCGACAACGCCGACCAGCGCATCGCCGAGGACCTGCGCCAGCTCGGCGAATACAGCATGACCTTGCTGCTCGGCGTGCTGAGTGCCATCGGCTCGCTGGTCTGGTTCACCTTCATCCTGTGGGAGCTCTCCGGATCGCTGCCGGTGAAGATGCTGGGTACCGAATTCAACATCCCCGGCTACATGGCCTGGGCCGCGCTGATCTATGCGCTGGCCGGCTCCTACTTCGCCAATCTGGTGGGCCGGCGCCTCATCCCGTTGAACTTCATGCGGCAGCGCTACGAGGCGAACTTCCGCTTCTCCCTGGTGCGCGTGCGCGAGAATGCCGAAGGCATCGCCCTCTATCGCGGCGAGCAGCGCGAGGCCGAGGCGCTCAATGCGCGGTTCGCCGACATCTTCGCCAACGGTTGGCGCGTGCTGTTCACCCAGGCGCAGCTCGTCTTCTATCAATCGGGATATGGCCAGCTCGCTCTCATCTTTCCGTTCCTCGTGACGGCGCCGCGGTTCTTCGCCGGCGCGATTACGCTCGGCATCGTGATGCAGACGGTTTCGGCCTTCGGGCAGGTGCAATCGGCGCTGTCCTTCTTCATCGACAACTACACCTCGCTGGCCGAGCTGCGGGCCGTCATGGACCGCCTCAAGGGCCTGCAGGCGGCGACGGACGACCGACCGGAAAAGGCCCTCGACATCGTGCCCGAGGCCGGTGCCCACACCGTCGGCACCGAGGATCTCACTCTGGATCTGCCGAACGGCGAGAGCCTGTTGAAGGACGCCCGGGTCGAGCTGCCCCAAGGGAAGGCCACGCTGATCTCGGGCGCGAGCGGCTCGGGCAAGAGCACGCTGTTCCGCGCGCTCGCCGGCATCTGGCCGTTCGGCAAGGGCCATGTCCACGTGCCCGCGGGCGCGCGCGTGCTGTTCCTGCCGCAGAAGCCGTACATCCCCATCGGCACCCTGCGCGATGCCGTCAAGTATCCCGACGAGCATTCGGCGACGACTGACGGCGAGATCAAGGCGGCGCTCGAGGCCGTGCAGCTCGGCCATCTGGCGCCGCGACTCGACGAGCAGGCGCATTGGAGCAACGTGCTGTCGGGCGGCGAGCAGCAGCGGCTGGCGGCGGCGCGGGCGCTGGTCTTCAAGCCTGACTGGCTGTTCATCGACGAAGGCACGGCCGCGCTCGACGAGCCGATGGAGGCGATCGTCTACAAGGCCTTGAAGACCCGGCTGCCGAAGACCACGCTGGTCTCGGTCGGCCATCGGCCGTCGCTCCGGCAATGGCACGACCGGCAGATCGAGCTTCGGCGCGGACAGGGCCAGATCGGTCGGCTGGTCGAAGCGGCGCCGGCGGCGTGATGTTCGACAGAGAGGAGACTCGAGCATGAGCAAGCACGTTCCCGATACGGCCGAGGCCAATGCCGGCCTCGCCACCGCCCGTGAGGCCTCGCGGCGCGATCACCTGCCGTACGACATTCGGCATATGGACGACGTCGACTGGGAGACGATCCGGTGGCCCGGCGAGACCGGCAAGATGCTGTTCCATCCGCGGCCGGAGCGGCCGACGGAGCCGAACGCCGGCATTCTGCGGCTCGAGCCGGGCGCCTTCCATCCCGAGCACTATCACGGCTTCGCGCAGGTCTGGTACGTCCTGAAGGGCGAGTTCCGGATCGGCGGCACGCTCTGCACGCCGGGCGCGATGCTTTATCATCCCGACCCGCATTTCGAGGGCGAGTTTCATACCGACACCGGCGGCGAGATCCTGATCGTGCAGTATCCGGGCCCGACCACGGGTGAGCGGCCGATCTATTCGGGCCGCTTCGACATGACCGAGCGCAAGTCGGTCGAGAAGGAGCGCGTCGACCTTTAGCGGAGGAGGAAGCCATGCATCACTCGCCGGAGTTCAAGCATCCCGACGAGATGGACTGGGAGATGGGCCGCTTCCGGAACGTCACCAAGTTCCTGTTCCATCCGACGCCTGAGCGGCCGACGACCCCCAACGTCGGCTTCCTGCGTTACGAACCGGGCGCGGGCTTCCCGTTGCACAAGCACGACTTCGCGCAGATCTGGTACGTCATCGAAGGCGAGTTCCAGATGGGCGACAAGACGTACGGTCCTGGCACCCTCGTCTACATGGAAGACCCGCATTTCGAGAACGAGATGCGCACAGAGACCGGCGGCATGGTGCTGTTCGTCCAGTATCCCGGTCCGACCACCGGCGCTCGGCCGATCTACGACGGCCGCATGAACCTCAAGTCGGTGCCTGCAGCCGAAACGCTCGACCTCGAGCACTGACCGCGAAACATCAACGAAACATCCGGGAAACCTTGTTCAGATTGACCGCCCGGCCTCGCGTCCTATCATACCACCGTTGATTGTGACGCCGTTTGCGATTCGCAAACCGATGAGCGGGGTCGGGCATGCGTACTTGGCCAGTGCAACAGACGGCCCTGGCGGTCGTCGCTTTGCTGTTCCTGTTGATCGTCGCCGACGGGAGGCCCGCTCCCGGAACGGTGCCTGATGAGGCGATGAAGGCGGGCCGCACCGCCGATTCCCTCGGATCGCACGAAGAGAGCTACCTCAAGGACATGGATCCGGGCATCAAGCTCACCGCCGAAGAGGCGATGGGCCGCGACACCTGGGTGATCTGGACCGGCGGCAACGACCGCTTCTGGGACAAGCTGGCGCAGGAATACACCTTCGGTTCGTTCGACCTGCTCAAGGTCCTGTCGTCCTATCGCTCGCTCAAGTTCAGCCGCGACAATCGCTGGCAATGGCTCGGCCTGCTCAACGAGCCGTGTTTCGAGAAGGCGACCGCGGCCGATCCCGGCCGCTTCGGCCTGTGGCTCGACAAGCGCAAGGCCGACTGCCCGGCCGATCCGTTCGCCGACGAGAAGAAATATCCCGGCGTGAAGATCGGCAGCCGCGGCAAGACGCTGACGTTGAAGGACGGCACCAGGGCGACGATGCCGGTGGGCTCGTTCTACGGCGAGCCGACGGGCGTTGTCGGCTTGCGACTGTTCCCCAATCCCGACTTCGACGAGGCGGCGGCGCGCAACTGGGATCCCAAGCGCTATTACGACGATCCGAGCTATTACAAGTCAGCCAAGCTGGTGCGGCCCTACCGCGTCGGCATGGCCTGCGGCCTCTGCCATGTCGGGCCGAGCCCGACCCATCCGCCGGCCGATCCCGAGAATCCCAAATGGGGCAACCTGAGCTCGGTGGCCGGCGCGCAATACTACTGGGTCGACCGCATCTTCAACTGGGAGGCCGACCCGTCGAACTTCATCTACCAGCTGCTGCACACCTCGCGGCCGGGCACGCTCGACACCTCGCTGGTCTCGACCGACTACATCAACAATCCGCGCACCATGAACGCCGTGTACGGCCTGGGGCCGCGGCTGGCGCAGTCCATGCGCTGGGGCAAGGAAACGCTGGCCGGCGACGAGCTGTATAACCGCCAGCTGCCCGACTACGCCTGGGGCAGCGACGTCGCGACGCCGCGCGTGCTGAAGGACGGCGCCGATTCGGTCGGCGCGCTGGGGGCGCTCAATCGCGTCTACCTGAACATCGGCCTGTTCAGCGAGGAATGGCTGCTGCACTTCAATCCGTTCGTCGGCGGCCGGCCGATCACGCCGATCCGCATCGCCGACGCCGAGAACAAGTCGGCCTACTGGCGGGCCACCGAGGCGCGCAGCCCGGCGATGGCCTCGTTCCTGATCGCCGCCAGCCAGCCCGACAAGCTCGCCAAGGCACCGGGCGGCGACGGCATCGTGAGCAAGGACGAGGCCGTGCTCGAGCGCGGCAAGGAGGTCTTCGCCGACCGCTGCGCACGCTGCCATTCCAGCAAGATCCCGGCACCCGCGCCGGCGCTGGACGTCAGCCAGGGCTGCGGCGGGCCGACCTACCTGCAGTGCTGGAACAGCTACTGGAGCTGGACCAAGACCGGCGCCTTCAAGAGCAAGATGCGCGAGATCGTGAAGGCGCCGGACTTCCTCAAGGACAACTTCCTGTCGACGGATCTGCGCGTGCCGGTGACGCTGCTGCAGACCCAGGCCTGCAGCCCGCTCGGCTCGAACGCGATCGCCGGCAACATCTGGGACAACTTCTCGTCGCAGACCTACAAGGCCATGCCGTCGGTCGGCACGATCACCGTGCACAGCCCGTTCACCGGCGAGCCGCGGCAATGGCAGATGCCGGCGGGCGGCCGCGGCTACATCCGGCCGGCGTCGCTGATCTCGCTGTGGGCGACCGCACCGTTCCTGCAGAACAACGCGATGGGCGATTTCAAGTGGACCGGCTCGGTGCCCGACCGCATGACCTCGTTCGACGCGTCGATCGAGCAGATGCTGTGGCCGGAGAAGCGCAAGTACGACACCGTGCTGGGCACCAAGGTGCCGGGCTGGATCGACCGGACCACGGCGCCGAGCTACTTCATCGTGCCGCCCGACAACCTGCCGGGCATCGCGGTGTGGACGATCCGCCAGCTCAACAGCTCCTGGATCGACAAGGACGGCATGGTGCGGATCGGGCCGATCCCCGCCGGCACGCCGGTCAACCTGATCTCAAACCTCGAGCTGGTGCCGGACGGTGCGAACTTCTTCGAGCGGATGTGGCACTTCATCAAGTTCGCGCCGTCCGGCCTGCGCCTGGTCGGCGCCTTCTGGAGCATGCCGGACAATCCGACCGAAGCGCAGCAACGGGAAGCGTTCGTGGGAGTGCTCGAGCCCTTGCTGGCGTTCAGCAAGTGCCCCGACTTCGTGGTCAATCGCGGCCATTACTTCGGCACCGACAGGTTCGGCGAGGAACCCGGCCTGAGCGATCAGCAGAAGCGCGACCTGATCGAGTTCCTCAAGACGTTCTGAAAAGGGGACAGTTCATGATCACAGAGCAAGAGCCGGGCAGGACCTCGCCGAATTCCATCGTCGAGACCGACCCCAGCGACACGCCGGCCAAGGTCGTCGCCTTCCTGTTCGGCGCCGCCGTCTATGTCGGGGTCTGGTTCATCCTGATCTACATCCTCCTCTTCGTCGGCAACTTCTTCAATCCGCTGTTCGGCACCAAATGGGATGCCGTCCTGCCCCTGAAATCGATCGACAGCGGCGAGGTCGGGCCGTTCTGGCCGTCGTTCTGGGTCAATCTCGGGCTGGTGGCGATCCTGGGGCTGCAGCACAGCATCATGCCGCGGCCCTGGTTCAAGACCTGGATCACCAAGATCGTGCCGCCGCACATGGAGCGCGGCGTCTACATCATCTTCGCCACCTCGGCGCTGTCGCTGCTGATCTGGCAGTGGCGGCCGATTCCCCAGGTCATCTGGCACGTCGACAATCCGACCTGGCGGATCGTGCTCTACTGCATCCAGGTGTTCGGCTGGATCATGGTGCTGATCGCCACCTTCCAGGTCGGCCATTGGAAGATCTTCGGCGTCACCCAGACGCTCGATTTCATCCGCGACCGGCCGTACATCAAGCAGACCTATCCCAGGCTGCAGCCGGAGTTCTACGAGGTCGGTTGGCCGATCAGCAGCAAGGGCGTGTGGTATTTCGCCCGCCATCCCGACTTCTTCGGCTTCATCACCGCCTTCTGGGTGACGCCGACCATGACCATGGGCCATCTGATCTTCGCGGTCGGGCTCACGACCTACATCATGTTCGGGATCTTCTTCCTCGAAACCAACCTCAAGCAGCTCTACGGCAAGCCGTTCGAGGAGTATGTGCGGACGCGCTCGAAGATCATCCCGTGGTTCGTCAAGAAAGCGGGTTGACCCCAGTCGAGAGGCGGGCATCCGCGACGATCGCGTCGCTCGCCTTCTCGGCGATCATGTAGATCGGCGTCACGATGAAGAAGCCGGGAATGCGCGGGAACACCGACGCATCGACCACGCGCAGCCCGCGCGTACCGATCACCCGGAAATTGCTGTCGACCACCGCCATCGGGTCGTCGGGCCGGCCCATGCGGTTGCTGCAGGAGCAGTGGTGGCCCCAGGCATTGTCGGTCACGAACTGGCGCAGCTTGTCGCGGTCGTCGTACTCGGCGCCCGGCAGCAGCTCCTTCTCGACGAAGCCCGAGACCTTGGCCGAGACCCGGCGGACATATTCGATGCCGGAAACGACGGCGTCGCGGTCGGCCTCGTAGCCCGGCGAGCCTTCCTCGAAGTAGCGGAAGGCGACATGCGGCGTGTCGGTCGGGTCGTTGCTGCGCAGCGTCACCGCGCCGGCGCGGTTGTTGGTGTGCGACTTCAGGATCAGCCAGGAGAATTGCGTCTTCTGCTGCGCGATCAGCGAGGTCCAGCCGGGGAAGTAGCCCTTGAACACGCCGGGCACGCAGAACATGAAGACGTCCGGCTCCTTGCGGTCGGGTGTCGAGCGCATGGTGATGCAGATCAGCACGCCGTTGGTCGTGTAGGGGCCCTTGCCGTCGAGCCACGCCTCGTATTGCGGGTCGGCATATTCGCCGACATTGGGCACCTTGAAGGTGCAGTGCCGGGTCAGCGCGAAGTCGCTCTTGGTCTCGGTGACCACGCCGATCTCGTAGCGGTCCTGCAGGTTCTGGCCGACGCCCGGCCGGTCGAGGATCGGGTCGATGCCTTTCTCGCGCAGGTGCGCGGCCGGGCCGATGCCCGACAGCATCAGGAGTTGCGGGCTGTTGAAGGCGCCACCGCACAGGATCACCTCGCGCCGCGCCTGCAACGTCCGGAGCGGCGGCTTGGGGCCGGCGGGGTCGCAGCGCGGGTCGGCCCGGTAGAGATGCAGGCCCTCCATGAGCTCGACGCCGATCGCCCGTGGGCCCTCGGCCGAGCCGACCTCGTCGAACAGCACGCGCGTCACCAGGCAATTGGTGTAGATGTCGAGCCTGTCGGGGAAGTCCTGCGCGGTGACGCTGATCAAATCGCGCACGCCGACCCGCTGGCCGCGCTGGATCGAGAACGGCACGAAGAACAGGCCGGCGCGCTCGAAGCAGCTGTCGCGCATGTCGTTGGGATCGAAGAAGCTGAAGACGAACTCGATCGGCCCGCCGACGAACTTCTTCCAGGCGTCGCGGAAGTAGCGCCAGCTCGACCAGAACTTGCCCTCGACCGTCGTGAGCAGCGTGGCGACCACGATGCGCAGCACCTTCCAGTCGGCCACCAGCAGCTTGGGCCGGGCGATGCCGGTGGCGAGCCAGCCGAGGAAGCCGTGGTTGCCGGGGTGCGGCCGGCCGAAATAGTGGTCGGTGACGTACTCGCAGCGCTCGATGCGGCGGAAGTAGGGGTGCATCGCCGCGGCGCGCCAGCTCTGGTCGCCGGTCAGGTCGGCGATGTGCTCCCAGTCCGAATCGTGCGGCACGATGGTGATCAGCGCATTGTGCGCGGTGCAGCCGCCCAGTGTGCCCGAGCGCGGGTACCAGACGCCGAACTCGCCGCGCAGCTCGACCGCCTTGGGATCGCGCTTCTCCTGCTCGGGGTCGTCGTAGTGATGGACGATGTAGTCCCAGCGCATCGCCACGTCTTCCGACGCCTTGGCGAAGAAGGCCGGCGTGTAGTAGCTCGCGGGCGTATCGGCGCCGCCCGCCTCGAGCAGCGCCACGGTGTAGCCGGCGCGCGCCAGGTTGGAGGCGACCGTGCCGCCGCCGGCGCCCGAGCCGACGACGATGTAGTCGTAGACGCGCTTGCGCCACGGCTGGCTGGCCTGCGGCGGCTGTGCCGCGCCGCCCTGTTCGGTGAAACTATTATCGATCGTCATCGATCTGCTCTCGCGCCTTGTCGATCATCTGCCGGAGCGCGCCCAGCACCGCGCCGCGCCCGCTCAGCCACCAGTAACCTCCCACGACCAGCCTGACGATGCCGCGGAAGAAGCCGTTCTCGACCGCCGCTCCCAGCAGGCGATCGCGGATCAGCGGATAGAGCGCGTCGAGGCGCTGCTCGATGCCGCGCCGGACCGCCGAATAGCCGGCGAACTGCCCGGTCGGCCAGGGATAGCTTTGGGGTTGCTGCGCCGCCGTGCCGATCAGCGGGATGATCTGCCGGTGGTCTTTGACGTGGGGCGACTGGCTCTTGTAGGCCGGGTCGGCCAGCGCCGCGTCGGGCCAGTTGGCGAACAGGGAGTTGCCGAGCCCCGGCTTGGGCCCCGAATCGCCCGGCGCGTGGGTGCTCGGCAGCACGAACCAGTCGCGCAGGAACAGGTAGCAGTTCAGCCGGCCCAGCATGAAGTCGTGATGCCGGTAGGGTTCGGAGAAATAGCCGAAGAACGAGGTCAGCGGATGGCTGGCCAGTGCCGCATCGCCGCGGACCTTGCTGCCCGAGGCTTGCACGCGCACCGGCGCGATCATGAAGCGGCTGTAGATGTCTGCGTTGGCGGCCAGCGACACGTCCATCAGCTTGAAGCGGCTCTGCCCGATCAGCGCGTTGAAGATGTTGCCGAGCAGCCTGGGCAGCGGCGTGTCTGGCACGCCGTACTGCACCGGCTTGGGGCTGACGAACGGCGCGGTGAGGATGACGGCGCGCTTGGCCTTCTCGCCCTCGCGAACGTTGCGCCCGTCGGTGCCGGCCAAGGCAGTGTGAGCCAGCTCGAACGGCTCGTTGTCGGTCACACCGCCGTCGATGGTCACGAAGCTGCGTTGCTGCTCGGCGTCGCCGGGAAACGGCGGCGCGTAGACAAGGCCGCCGGGATCGAACGGATAGGCGAAGCGGTAGTCGTAGTCGGTGCTGGGTCGCCCGACGATCCGCTCGCGCAGCGCCAGCGGGAAGGCGATGGTCGCCAGCACCGCCTGGCCGAGCCGCTTCCAGTCGTCGGCCGCCGCGCTGTTGTCGAGCGACAGCGCATCGCTGTCGGGCCTGGTCGGCTGCGGCGCGCCGGCTGCCATCGGCCGCAGGAAGGCGAGGCGGTCGCCGTGCAGCGTCATCCAGTAGGCGTTGGCGCTGGCGTCGTTCTCGTCCTCGGTCCGGAACTTGATGCGATAGGGCACGCCGTCGACGTTGGAGATCATGACGGCAATCGGCAGCGGATCGTCGAGCCAGTCCCGCTCCGCGAGCCCGTCGCCCTTGAAGTCGAGGTAGCTCGCGACCTTGGCGTCGAGATACTGCGTGTTCAGCACCGAGAACGAGCCGCTGTTGCCCGTGAGGTCTTCGGTGGTCAGCAGGTGCTTGAGATCGACGTCGCGCACCCATGCCCGATAGAACGGGCTGCCGAGGTTCTTGTCGCCGTCCTCGAACTTGGCATGCCGCGCCGGCTCGAAGCGGTAACGGCCGGCGATCGCCGCCAGCGCCGTGTTCAGCCCGCCCGCCGAGGCGCCGGTGACGATCTTGATCCGGACCTTGTGGTTCGGAGTGCGGGCCGGATCGGCCTTGCGGGCCTGCTCCCAGGCATCGAGCGCCTCGAACAGGAAATCGAGCACGCCGGCGAGATAGCAGCCGGCCGACTGGCCGCCGGCGAAGGTCAGGCCGATCTCGAACGTGTCGTCCTGCGGCGGATCGCTGACGGCGCGATCGCGGGGAAACCATGCCTGGAGGTTGCCCAGCTTTTCCTCGCCAATCGGCCGTAGCGGACGGGTGGTCGCCATGCCCCGGTGCTCCCTGGGAAGGCATGGTACGTCCACACGAAGATCGATTACAGGTTACAACCGTATCGCGCGCGATACATCAGCCCGAAAATGCGACGAACGCGAAACAAACCACCATCATGTTGGCGAGTCCGGTCAGCGCGACCACCGCGGTGCCGCCGTGTCGGCCACCCTGGCGCAGGATCAGCCACAGGCTCGTGCCCGCGCCCCCGAAGGCACCGACGCAGGCGCCCAGCCAGCCGGCGGACATCGCCGCGGCGCCTTCGAAACTGCCGTAGATCTGGCTGGCGATGGCTGCCCCGGCCATCGCCAAAAGACAGGCGCCTGAAAAGGCGCCCATCATCGTGCCCCAGAGGGCGAGCAGGAATTTGACCAGGGCTTTCGCCCTTAGAGCATATTCCGTTCGGCTGGAATTAGCCGAACGGAATACGCCTGCTGCAACAACAACCCCCGTGCGCTCTAGCGCAGGCTCGCGTTGATGCGGTCCAGCACTCCGGAGCCGGGGCAGAGGTCGGCGGTGTCGAGCGTGTTGAGCGGCGCGTCGACCGTGTTCAGGTTGTGATGCAGGTCCTTCGGCGTCGGATCGAGGTAGAGCAGGCCGGTCACGACCTCGCCGGCGGCGAGGCCTTCCTGCACGCGCTTCATCGCCGCGACCTTGTCGGAGGCGTCGTATTCCTCGCCGAGCTTGCGCAGGCGCAGGAACGAGCCGTCGTGCTGCTGCACCGTGGTCGTGGTGCCGGGATCGTACCGGGTGGTGATCTCCTCGCGGCTCTCGATGAAGTCGAGCCGGTTCAGCGCCTCATTGTGCTCGCGCACATATTCGTAGCTCTTGGTCGAGCCGGCGTGGTTGTTGAACGCCACGCACGGGCTGATGACGTCGAGGAAGGCGGCACCTTTATGCGCCATCGCCGCCTTGATCAGCGGCACCAGCTGGTGCTTGTCGCCCGAGAACGAGCGGCCGACGAAGGTTGCGCCCATCAGGATGGCGAGCGAGACGAGGTCGATCGATTCGTCGGAGTTGGCGACGCCCTTCTTGCTGATCGAGCCCTTGTCGGCGGTCGCCGAGAACTGGCCCTTGGTCAGGCCGTACACGCCGTTGTTCATGACGATGTAGGTCATGTTCACGCCGCGCCGCATGACGTGGGCGAACTGGCCGAGGCCGATCGAGGCGCTATCGCCGTCGCCCGACACGCCCATGTAGATCAGGTCCTTGTTGGCGAGGTTGGCGCCGGTCATCACCGACGGCATGCGGCCGTGCACGGTGTTGAAGCCGTGGCTCGCGCCCACGAAGTAGGTCGGCGCCTTGGACGAGCAGCCGATGCCGGAGAGCTTGGCGACCTGGTGCGGCAGGATATCGAGCTCGTAGCAGGCCTGGATGATCGCGGCGCTGATCGAATCGTGGCCGCAGCCGGCGCACAGCGTCGAGACCGCGCCCTCGTAGTCGCGGCGGGTGTAGCCGGCCTTGTTCTTGACCAGCGAGGGATGGTGGAGCTTCGGCTTGGCGATGTAGGTCATGACGCGGCCTTCTCGAACGGGACGACCTTCATCTGGTCGAGCTTGTTGGCGATGTCGCCGGCGATGAAGCGGGCGGTGATCGGCGTGCCGTCGTAGTGCAGCACGGGAATGAGCTTGCGGGCATCGAGCGTGAAGTCGGCCATCAGCATGGTGCGCAGCTGGGCGTCGCGGTTCTGCTCGACGATGAACACCTTGTCGTGCTCGTGGATGAAGTCCTCGACCGCGGTCGAGAACGGGAAGGACCGCACGCGCAGCGCATTGACGTGGTTGCCGTCGGCCTCGAGGTGGTCCAGCGCCTCGGCCATCGCCGGGCTGGTCGACCCGAAGTAGATCACGCCGTGCTTGGTCGGCTTGGGCGAGGAGTAGCGCAGCGGCTGCGGCGCGATCTTGGCCGCTGTCAGGAACTTCTTCTGCAGCCGCTCCATGTTGCGGACATAGACCGCGCCTTCCTCGGAGTAGCGCGCGTATTCATCCTTCGTGGTACCGCGGGTAAAATAGCTGCCCTTGGTCGGGTGCGTGCCGGGATAGGTGCGATAAGGGATGCCGTCGCCGTCGACGTCGAGGTAGCGGCCGAAGGTCTTGCCGGCCTCGAGGTCCTCGGCGGTCATCACCTTGCCGCGGTCGAGCTGGCGGCTCTCGTCCCACTGGAACGGCTCGCACAGGCGGTGGTTCATGCCGATGTCGAGGTCGGTCATGACGAACACCGGCGTCTGCAGCCGGTCGGCCAGGTCGAGCGCCTCGGCGGTGAAGTCGAAGCACTCCTTCGGATCCTCGGGGAACAGCAGCACGTGCTTGGTGTCGCCGTTGGAGGCGTAGGCGCAGCTCAGCAGGTCGGACTGCTGGGTGCGCGTCGGCATGCCGGTCGACGGCCCGCCGCGCTGCACGTTGACCAGCACCGCCGGCACCTCGGCGAAGGAGGCGAGACCGATGAACTCGGTCATCAGCGAGATGCCCGGGCCCGAGGTGCTGGTGAAGGCACGGGCGCCGTTCCAGCCGGCGCCGATCACCATGCCGATCGAGGCCAATTCGTCCTCGGCCTGCACGATGGCGTACTTGGCCTTGCCGGTTTCCTTGTCGTGGCGCAGCCGCTTGCAATGCGACTGGAACGCCTCGGCCAGCGAGGAGGAGGGCGTGATCGGATACCAGGCGCACACCGTGGCGCCGCCGTAGACGGCACCGAGCGCCGCGGCATTGTTGCCCTCGACGAAGATGCGGTTGCCGACGTTGTTGGACGGCCGGACCTTGAGCTTCACCGTGTCGGGATCGATGTGCCGCGTGACCCAGTCACGGCCGAGCTGCAGCGCCTTGACGTTGGAATCGATCAGCTTTTCCTTGCCCTTGAACTGCTCGCCGAACAGCCCCTGGATCTTGGTCTCGTCGATGTCGAGCAGGATCGACAGCGCGCCGACATAGATGATGTTCTTGAAGAGCTGGCGCTGGCGGGCGTCGGCGTAGGTGGCGTTGGTGATCGCGGTGAGCGGCACGCCGACGATGTTGATGTCCTCGCGGAACATCGACGACGGCATCGGCTTGGTCGAATCGTAGAACAGATAGCCGCCCGGCTCGATCTCCTTGACGTCCTGCGCCCAGGTCTGCGGGTTCATCGCGACCATCATGTCGACGCCGCCGCGCCGGCCGAGATAGCCCTTCTCGGTGACGCGGACCTCGTACCACGTGGGCAGGCCCTGGATGTTCGACGGGAAGATGTTGCGCGGGCTGACGGGGACGCCCATGCGGAGGATCGATCGGGCGAACAGCTCGTTGGCGGAGGCCGAACCCGAACCGTTGACGTTCGCGAACTTGACGACGAAGTCGTTAACGGCGGCTAGTGCTGGCGGCATGCGTGCTCCGCTTGGGTCATTTCCATGTAGTACTTGCGCATATCCCAGGCGCCGGTCGGGCACCGCTCGGCGCACAGGCCGCAGTGCAGGCAGACGTCCTCGTCCTTCACCATCACGCGGTCGGTCTTGAGGTCGTTGCCGATGTAGAGGTCCTGCGTCGGGTTCAGCGCCGGCGCCATGAGCTGCTGGCGCAGCTCCTTCTCTTCGGCGTTCGGCGTGAAGGTGATGCAGTCCATCGGGCAGATGTCGACGCAGGCGTCGCACTCGATGCAGAGCTTGCCGGTGAACACCGTCTGCACGTCGCAGTTCAGGCAGCGCTGCGCCTCGTTGAAAGCCAGCTTGGGATCGAAGCCGAGCTCGACCTCGGCCATGATGTCCTTCAGCGCCTCCTGCTTGGCGCGGTGCGGGACCTTGAAGCGGTGGTCGATGGTCGGAGCGTTGTCGTAGCTCCACTCGTGGATGCCCATCTTCTGGCTGACGATGTTGACGCCGGGAGCGGGGCGCTCCTCGACGTTTTCGCCGATCAGCATCTTGTGGATGGAGATCGCCGCGTCATGGCCGTGCGCGGCTGCCCAGATGATGTTCTTCGGGCCGAACGCGGCGTCGCCGCCGAAGAAGATCTTCTTGTTCGTGCTCTGCAGCGTCGTCTCGCCCAGCTTGGGCAGGCCCCAGCGGTCGAACTCGATGCCGGCGTCCGCTTCGATCCACGGGAAGGCGTTCTCCTGGCCGATCGCGACCAGCACGTCGTCGCACTCGTGGAACTCGTCGGGCTCGCCCGACGGCTTCAGCGTGCGGCGGCCCTTGTCGTCGTACTCGGCCTTCACCTTCTCGAACAGCACGCCCTTGATCTTGCCGTTGTCGTGCTTCACTTCCTTGGGCACGAGCATGTTGAGGATGGGGATGTCCTCGCCCATCGCGTCTTCCTTCTCCCAGGGAGACGCCTTCATCTCGTCGAAGCCGGAGCGGACGATCACCTTCACGTCGTCGCCGCCAAGGCGGCGGGCGGTACGGCAGCAATCCATCGCGGTGTTGCCGCCACCCAGCACGATCACCCGCTTGCCGACCTTGGTGGTATGGCCGAACGAAACCGACGACAGCCAGTCGAGGCCGATATGGATGTTGGCGGCTGCTTCCTGCCGGCCCGGCACGTCGAGATCGCGCCCGCGTGGTGCCCCAGAGCCGACGAATACAGCGTCGTAGCCCTCGGTCAGGACCTTCTTCATCGAGTCGATCTTCTGGTGGCGGAACTCGATGTTGCCGATGCCGGTGATGTAGCCGACCTCCTCGTCGATCACGTGCTCGGGCAGACGGAAGTGCGGGATCTGGGTGCGGATGAAGCCGCCGAGCTTGGGGTCCTGGTCGTAGATCACGATCTCGTAGCCGAGCACGGCGAGATCGCGCGCGACGGTCAGCGAGGCCGGGCCGCCGCCGATGCAAGCGACGCGCTTGCCGTTCTTCGCCGGCGCCTTCGGCATGGCGGCCAGGATGCCTTCATCGTCCTTGTAGTCGGCGGCGACGCGTTTCAGGCGGCAGATCGCAACCGGCTCCTTCTTGCCCTTGACCAGGGTCTCGTCCTCGACGCGGGACCGGCGGCAGGCCGGCTCGCACGGGCGATCGCAGGTGCGGCCCAGGATCCCCGGGAAGACGTTCGATTTCCAATTGATCATGTAGGCGTCGGAGTAGCGCCCGTGAGCGATCAAGCGGATGTATTCAGGGACGGGGGTATGCGCGGGACAGGCCCACTGGCAATCCACGACCTTGTGGAAATAGTCGGGATTCGAGATGTCGGTCGGCTTCAAACTGGACTCACTCCGGTGCTGCCAGGGCGGCAGCCGCCGATTCTGCTAAATGACGGTTTAGATTACCCCAATAAGGGTGCGCATTGGGGAGATTCGTGCCCATTCCGTCAAGGTTCCTGTGTGCTGACAGGTTGCCGCGACACCATAATCCCATAAGCGGCGAAGGGATTTTTCATTGCACCTGAGAGCGGCCGCGGAAGTGACTAGAGCGGTTTCCGATCAGCCGGAAGCGCTCGCACTTCCGGCTGATCGGAAACGCGCGCGCGGGCGATGTTGGCCGCAGAGGGCATATTCCGTCCGGCTGTTCCCAGCCGGACGGAATATGCTCTAGGCGAGGCCCCGGTGGCGCGATGGAACATGGCGCTGAAGGCACTGACGCTCTCGTAGCCGAGATCGAGCGCGACCCGCGTCACCGACTCGCCGCCGCCCAGCCGGCCCATCGCCTCGAGCACGCGCGCCTGTTGCCGCCACGCCCCGAAGCTCAGGCCCGTCTCGCTCTGGAAGCGGCGCGCCAGCGTACGCGCGCTGGTGTTGATCGTCTCGGCCCACGCCTCGAGCGGGCGTTGATCGCCGGGCGCCTGGAGCAGCGCCTGGCAGAGGCCGCGCAGCCTGCCGTCGTGCGGCATCGGCAATTGCAGCCCGAGCGACTGCAGGCCTTGCAGCTCCGACAGGATCAGGGCGACGACGTGGCCGGCCGGCCCGCTCTCGTCGTACTGCACCGGCAGCTCCGTCGCTCGCACGATCAGCTCGCGCAGGAGAGGCGAGATCATCAGCACGCGGCACTCCATCGGCATCGCTGCCGCCGCATCGTCGCGGACATAGAGCGTTCGCATGGTGGTGTCGCTCAGCATGACGATGCTGTGCTCGACACCGGCCGGCATCCACAGTGCGCGCTGCGGCGGCACCACCCAGACGCCGTCGTCGGTCGATACCCGCATGGTCCCCGCGGTGGCGTAGATGAGCTGCGGCCGGGCATGATGGTGCGGCTGGATCTCGAAGCCGCAGGCGAAGTCCTTCGGCATGGCCGCGACCGCGCGCGGGACATGCTGGTAGTCCAGGGGGTTTGTGGAGCGCTGGCCGTTTCGCGACATCGTTTGGCATCCTAGCGCAAGACAGCCACGGGCGCTTTCCCTAATCTTCTACCCATCACCTCACCCTGAGGAGCCGCGCGCAGCGCGGCGTCTCGAAGGGTGGGCAACAAAGGTGCTCGTACCCACCCTTCGAGACGGCCGCTGCGCGGCCTCCTCAGGGTGAGGTGTGATGGCCGTGCCGGCGGTGTCGAGTGGCGATGCTGGCGGCGATTGGAGTGAAACGCGCGTCATGAAGCTCGGCAGCCCGACCTCCCTCTTGCTCAATCTCGGCCATGCGGTCGACCACTGGGTCATCGCGATCTTCCTCTACACGGTGAGCGTGATCGCCGGCGTCTGGGGGACCGACTGGAAGGAGCTGACGCCCTACGCCTTCGGCGCCTCGTTCATGTTCGGCGCGGGCTCGATCGTCTCGGGCAAGCTCGGCGACTCGTGGGGCCGCCGCTCCATGATGATCATCTTCTTCGCCGGCATCGGCGTGTCGTGCCTGCTGATCGCGCTCACCCAGAACAAGTGGCAGATCGGCGCGGCGCTGACGCTGATGGGCGCCTTCGCCTCGATCTATCATCCGGTCGGCATCCCGATGATCGTGCAGGGCGCCGATCGCCCGGGCTTCGTGATCGGCGTCAACGGCCTGGTCGGCAACCTCGGCATCGCCATCGGCGCCGGCCTGTCGGTCTTCCTGGCGACCCGCTACGGCTGGCAGATGGCCTACGTCGTGCCGGGCGTGGTCTGCCTGATCGCCGCAGTGCTGTTCGCGGTGCTGGTGCCGAAGGAGCAGGAGGCCCCGGCCAAGCGCAAGGCCAAGATGCTCGACCTGCCGCCCAACGTCATGGCGCGGGTGTTCTTCATCATGACCTGCGCCGCGGTCACCGGCTCGATCGTCTTCAACTTCACGACCAACTCCAACGGCGAGATGCTGAAGGCGCGCATCGCCGAGCTGGCGGCCAATCCCTGGCTGCTGAGCGTGGTGCTGTTCGGCATCTTCACCGTGGCGTCGCTGATGCAGCTGGTGGTCGGCTCGCTGATCGACCGCTATCCGCTCAAGACCATCTACCTGCCGATCCTGATCGCCCAGGTGCCGCTGTTCGTGCTGGCGGCCTACGCCGAAGGCTGGGCGCTGATCGGCGTGACGACCTTGTTCATGGTCTTCGTGTTCGGCGCCATCCCGTTCACCGATGCGATGATCGTGCGCTACGTCGACGACCGCATGAGGAGTCGCGTGACGGGGATGCGGCTGGCGATCGGCTTCGGCGTCAGCTCGCTGGTCGTGGCGGCGATCGGCCCATCGGTGAAGGCGGCCGGCTTCCCGACGCTGCTGGTGACACTCGCCGGCGTCGCCCTCTGCACCTTCATCGCCATCTCGTTTCTGCCCAGTGAAAAGAGCAGCGAGATGGCGGCGCTGAAGCCGGCGGAGTAAAAGGCCAGCCCTCCCCATTCACATGGGGAGGTGCCCGCGTAATCGCGGGCGGAGGGGTCATGAGCGGCAGGCGTGATGCGGCTCCTGACCCCTCCGTCGGCCATGCGTTTTCGAGCGAAGCTCGAAAAGCGCTCGGACGCCGACACCTCCCCATCTGAATGGGGAGGATTGATTGATGCTCAAGCGTCGTAGCGTGCTGGCGGCGGCCGGCTGGACAATCGTGGGCGCCTCGGCCGTGCGCGCCCAGGCATGGCCCACCCAACAAGTGAAGATCGTGGTGCCCTACATCCCGGGCGGCGCCACCGACACCGCGGGCCGCGTGCTGGCGGAGAAGATGACGGCGCTGCTCGGCCAGCAGGTCATCGTCGAGAACAAGGGCGGCGGCAACACCATCATCGGCATGGACATGGTCGCCAAGTCCAAGCCCGACGGCCACACGCTGCTGCTCGGCACGACGACGCTGGCGACCAATGCCGCGCTCGGCCTCAAGCAGCCCTACGATCCGCTGAAGGACTTCCAGCCGATCTCCACCGTCGCCGACATTCCCGACATCCTCGCGGTCCATCCCTCGATTCCCGTGAAGACGTTGCCCGAGCTGGTCGACTGGCTCGCCAAGCAGCCGGAGAAGACGCGCTACGGCACCTCCGGCGTCGGCAACCAGCCGCACCTGTGGGCCGAGCTCTTGCGCGCGCGGCTCGACATGAAGATGGAGAACGTGGCCTACAAGGGCGTCGCCGACACCTTGCGCGACGTGCTGGCCGGCCACGTGCCGATCATCATCGACGTCGTGCTGCCGACCGGCAACCACGTGGCGGCGGGACGGTTGAACGGCATCTGCGTCGCCTCGCCCGAGCGCTCGACGATCTGCCCGACCGTGCCGACGGTGGGCGAGCTCGGCATGAAGGACATGGAGAGCGCGGTGTTCTACGGCCTGGTCGCGCCGGCCGGCGTGCCGCGGCCGGTGATCGACAGGCTGAACGGGCTGGTGCACGAGGCGATCAAGGATCCCGCGGTCATCAAGAAGTACAGCGACCTCGGCTTCGTCATGACCGGCAGCACGCCCGAGGCCTATCTCGAAAAGCTGAAGTTCGAGACCCAGCGCTGGACCAAGGTGGTCAAAGACAACGGCATCAAGATCGAGGGATAGAATCGGATGATTTGAGTTCGACTGAGAACAGCTCCCCGTTCTGAAGTCTGGCTCGCCGGACAATTTCTTTTTCGGGCCGGTGTAAATTTCCCGCGGGCCGAGCCTCGATTTCCGGGCAAAATGCGCCCGCACCCATCCAGGGCGGCAAATTTTGCGCTCGCGGCGAGTTCATTATGGGCAATGGAACGGTCGATTCGCCTGCGTTTGCCCAAGGATGCGCGCGTTCCATTGCCCATAATAGGTGTTCGACGCGCCCTGATGCAGGATGGCGCGCATGATGATGCGCCACGTTACGACCAGATCCGAAGGGGGCGCCCGCTACCTGCGCGGGGCCGTGCCGGGACCCTGGATAGAGTGTTTTTTCAGGGGCCCCCGGGAGTCGGTGGATTCGTGGACTCCGGGCCGAAAACGCCGATGCCATCGGCATCGAACCGGTCCACACCGGTGTGGACTCTTGCGGACTTTCGTGGCCTCCCGGCGCCCCGGGCGCGAGCGTGCCGGACGGCCGTGGCTAGTGGGGTCCCCCTCGACTTCCCTGTGCAAGGAACGCGATCGCCCGCTCGATCAGCTTGCCGAGGTCGGCGGCGCTCAGCCTGTCGAGATGCGCCAGGACGTAGGGATAGCCGCGATAGTGGTCGGTGACGAAGAAGGTGTCGGGATCGGCCTGCAGCAGGTGATCCCGCGTGGCGTCGCCGACCTTGAGTACCAGCGACCTGCCGTCCTGGTGCAGTCGGACCAGCAGCTTCTTCTCGAGCTTGAAGGCCGGTGTTCCATAGGAGGTGCCTTCCTCGACTCCGGGGAAGGACAGCGCCACCTTGCGGATGGTCGAGAGGGGAAGCTTGCGACCGGCCATGCCGGGGAAGCCTAGGGGAAGGGGAGGAACATGGCGACAGGATCCGCCGTACCGGTGCCGGCATCGCACCTCGACGTGGCACGCGATGCCGAGGCCGCCACGCGTGCGGCCAACGCCGCGCTCGCGGCGAAGCTGCCGTTCGCCGACAAGGATGATTTCGAGGCCGCGCGACGCGGCCTGATCGCGGCGGTGCCCGACGGGGTCGTGCAGACCGGCGGCGGCACGGTTCTGTGGAATCTGGGCGAATACGCCTTTGTCGACGGCGAGCTCGCACCGGCGACGGTCAATCCCAGCCTGTGGCGCATGGCGCGGCTCAACATGGCCAACGGCCTGTTCAAGGTGGCCGAGCGCGTCTGGCAGCTGCGCGGCTTCGACATCTCCAACATGACGGTGCTCGAGGGCGACAGCGGCCTGATCCTGATCGATCCGCTGACCACCGCCGAGGTCTCGCGCGCGGCGCTGGCGCTCTATCGCGCGCATCGGCCGGACAAGCCGGTGGTCGCGGTGATCTACACCCACAGCCACATCGACCATTACGGCGGCGTGCGCGGCGTGGTCGACGAGGCCGATGTGAAGGCGGGCAAGGTGAAGGTGATCGCGCCGGCGGGCTTCATGGAGGCGATTGCCGGTGAGAACGTGCTGGCCGGGCTGCCGATGTCGCGGCGGGCGCAGTTCCAGTTCGGCACCATGCTGCCGCGCGGGGCGCGCGGCCAGGTCGATGCCGGATTGGGCAAGTCGGTGGCGCGCGGCACGCCGGGCCTGATCGCACCGACGATGAGCGTCGAGCAGGCGATCGAGACCCACACCATCGACGGGCTCGAGATCGTCTTCCAGCTCGCGCCCGAGACCGAGGCGCCGGCCGAGATGCACATGTTCTATCCTGAGCTCGGCGTGCTCAACATGGCGGAGAACGCCTGCCCGCTGCTGCACAACTTCATCCCGCTGCGCGGCGCGGTGGCGCGCGATCCGCGCATCTGGGCGAAGTATATCGGCGACGCGATCGCGATGTATGTGCCGCGCACCGAGGTGATGATCGGCCAGCACCACTGGCCGACCTGGGGCCGCGAAGCGGTGCTCGACCGGCTCGAGGCGCAGCGCGACCTCTACAAGCATATCCACGACCAGACCTTGCGCCACATGAACAAGGGCTGGCGGCCGGCGGAGATCGCCGAGGTCGTCGATCTGCCGCCGGGCCTCGCCGAGCGCTGGTCGGTGCGCGGCTACTACGGCAGCGTCAGCCACAACGTGAAGGCGGTCTATCAGCGGTACCTGAGCTGGTACGACGGCAATCCTTGCAATCTCCATCCGCTGCCGCCGGCGCCGGCCGCGAAGAAGTTCGTCGAGTACATGGGCGGCGCCGATGCGGCGATCGCGCGCGCGAGGGCCGACTTCGCCAAGGGCGAGTTCCGCTGGGTCGCCCAGGTGATGAAGGAGGTGGTCTACGCCGAGCCGGACAACCTCTCGGCCCGCGCGCTCTGCGCCGACGCGCTGGAGCAGATGGGCTACCAGGCCGAGTCGGCGACCTGGCGCAATGCCTTCCTCTACGGCGCGATGGAGCTCAGGCACGGCGCGTTCAAGGTGCCGGCGCGCGGGCTGATGTCGGCCGACACCCTGGCGGGGCTCAGCACCGACATCTTCTTCGATTCGATGGCGATCCGGCTCGACCCGGCCAAGGCGGCGGGGCAGGCGATGGTCATCAACTGGCACTTCACCGATCGCGGCGAGAAGCTCGCCCAGACGTTGAAGCACTGCACGCTGACGCATCGCCTGGGCGAGTGGTCGGATGCCGCCGCAGTCTCGATCGCCACCACGCGGGCGACGCTCGACCAGGTCACGCTCGGCCGGACCAAGCTGCCGGACGCGCTCGCGTCGGGCGCGATCCGGGTCGAGGGCGACGTCGCGCGGCTCGCGGCTTTGTTCGACATGCTCGATCAGCCGACAGGCCTCATGTTCGAGATCCTGACGCCCGGCGAAGGGCGTTAGCGCTTGACAGGTGCATGGGCAGTCCGTGTGATGCGCGCAACCAAAAACGAATAACGAAGCCGCGCGGGATCAGGGAGGACAGCATGTCCAAGATGGTGCGTCTGGCGTTCGCGTTTGTTGCGTGCCTTGGCTTGGTGGTCGCTGCCCAGGCTCAGGATAGGAAGATCAAGATCGGCGTGGTCTACGACCTGACCGGCCCGTTCGCGGGCGGCGGCTCGGAGCTGCAGTACACCGGCGCCAAGATCATGATCGACTACTTCATCAAGCAGGGCGGGGTCGAGGGCTATCAGATCGAGCCGATCTACGCCGATGCCCAGAGCAAGCCCGACGTGGCGATCAACGAAGCCGTGCGGCTGGTCGAGCAGGAAAAGGTCGACATGCTGATGGGCTTCTACTCCTCGGCGCAGTGCGTGCCGGCGGCCGCCAAGGTCGAGACGCTGAAGAAATTCATGTGGCTCACCACCTGCATCTCGAGCGCGGTGCTCGACAACCGCCATCTGCACTACGTCTTCCGCCCGCAGGTCAGCGGCAATCTCTACGGCGTCGCCGCGACCGACATGATCGCCGAGTATGCCAAGTCCAAGCTCGGCAAGGAGCCCAAGGACCTGCGCGTGGCGATCGTGCACGAGGACGGCGCCTACGGCGTCGACGTCGCCAAGGGTGACGAGGCCGGCTCCAAGAAGCACGGCTTCAACGTCGTGCTGAAGGAGGGCTACTCGATCACCGCGCCCGACCTGTCGGCGCTGGTGACCAAGCTCAAGCGCGCGCGGCCGGACGTGATCTTCCACACCGGCTACAATCCCGACATCACGCTGCTGCTGCGCCAGGCGCGCGAGCAGGGGCTGAAGGTCCAGGCGATCGTCGGCCAGGGTGCGGGCTACAGCGTCTACGACAAGCTGAAGGAAGGGTTGGGCGACGATTCCAACCATCTCTTCACCATCGACCCGATCTCGATCTGGCTGACCAACCCGAAGAGCCTCGATCCCGCGCTGCCGCCGGTGATCAAGATGGTCGGCGACGCGTTCGATAAGGCCAAGCCCGGCGCGTCGCGCTCGGCGCATGTCGGCATGTCGGCCAGCAACGCCTATCTGTTCTTCACCAGGGTGCTGCCGGTCGCGATCAAGAAGTACGGCGGCATCGACGGCGAGGCGCTGCGCAAGGCCGCGCTCGACGTCGACCTGCCCGAAGGCGGCACGATGCTGGGCTTCGGCGTGAAGTTCGCTGCCGAGACTGACCAGCTTGCCGGCCAGAACATGCGCGCCTTCCCGGTCGTGACGCAGTATGTCGACGGCAAGGCGGTCGTCGTGTGGCCGAAGAGCCAGCAGCAGGCCGAGCCGGTGCTGCCGCTGCCGGCCGGCACGACCTACAGCAACAAGTAGTGCTGGCGGTCGAAGGACTGGTGAAGCGCTTCGGCGGCTTCACCGCTGTGAGCAACGTGTCGTTCAAGGTCGATCAGGGCGAGATCCTCGGCCTGATCGGCCCCAACGGCTCGGGCAAGAGCACGATCTTCAACATGCTCTCGGGGACTTTCGCGCCGAGCGCGGGATCGATCAAGTTCGAGGGCCACGAGCTGAGTGGGCTGGCGCCGCACACCATCATCAACCGCGGCATCGGCCGGACCTTCCAGATCCCGCGGCCCTTTCGTCGCCTCTCGATCTTCGAGAACGCCGCGCTCGCGGGCTATTTCGGCCAGAACCGCCACAGCCGCGCCAAGGCCGAGGCCGCGGCCGAGCGGGCGCTTGCCATGGTCGGGCTGCCGACGGATCGCCATGCGCCGGTCGACGGGCTGGGCGCTGCCGGCCTGAAGAAGCTCGAGCTTGCCAAGGCGCTTGCCACCGAGCCCAAGCTGCTCCTCGCGGACGAGAGCCTGGGCGGCCTCGACGAGACGGAGATGGACCAGGCCGCCGACATGCTGCGCAAGATCCGCGACGAATTGGGCATCACCATCATCTGGGTCGAACACATCATGGGCGTGCTGATGAAGGTCGTGGACCGCGTGATGGTGCTGGACCACGGCGAGAAGATCTCCGAGGGCCTGCCGCACCAGGTGGCGAGCGACCCGCGGGTGATCGAGGTCTATCTCGGCACCGACGCGCAGGCGACGCAGGCCGTCGCCGCGGCACGCGGGAACCGCTGACATGCTGGAGCTCAGGGGCATCGACGCGGGCTACGGGAGCTTCCAGGCGCTGTTCGGCATCAACCTCGAGGTCCGGGCGGGCGAGGCGGTCGGCGTGATCGGCCCCAACGGTGCCGGCAAGACGACCCTGATGCGGGTGATCTCGGGCCTGATCCGGCCGCGCGGCGGGGCACTCACCATGCAGGGCACCAACGTGCTCGCGACGGCGGCGCATCGCATCGTAAGCCTCGGCATCGCCCACGTGCCGGAGAACCGCCGGCTGTTTCCGCGGCTCAGCGTCGAGGACAACCTCAAGATGGGCTGCTTCATGCCCCAGGCGCGGAGAAAGCACGACGAGCGGCTGGAGCTCGTGTTCGGCCTGTTCCCGCGCATGAAGGAGCGGCGACACCAGCTCGCCGGCACCATGTCGGGCGGCGAGCAGCAGATGTGCGCGATCGGCCGCGCGCTGATGAGCGATCCCAAGCTGCTGCTGCTCGACGAGCCGTCGGCCGGCCTGGCGCCGGTGGTGGTGCAGCAGATCTTCGAGCTGGTGAAGCGTATCCGCGAGCGCGGGCTCACGGTGCTGATCGTCGAGCAGAACGTGCAGCAGGTGCTCAAGGTGGTCGACCGCGCCTACCTCCTGGAGGCGGGCACGATCCGCCATTCCGGCAGCTCGGCCGAGATGCTGGAAAGCGACACCATCAAGCAGGCCTATCTCGGGGTGTGACCATGGAAGCCTTCCTCGAGATCTTCGACATCTACCTGCTCGAGGCCGTGATCAACGGCATCCTGCTGGGCGGCGTGCTGGCGCTGCTGGCGCTCGGGCTGAACCTGATCTTCGGCGTCATCGACGTGACCTGGATCTGCTACGCCGAGCTGATCATGATCGGCATGTACGGCATGTACTACCTGTTCAGCGTCTATCACATGCCGTACTGGGTCGCGGCTCCGCTCTGCATCCTGCTGGTGGCGGCGCTCGGCGCGTTGCTGCATTTCCTGGTGATCGAGCCGCTCTTGTCCGCGCCGCCGATCAACCAGCTGCTCGCCACCGGCGGCGTGCTGTTCTTCCTGCAGAGCTTCGCCACCGTCGTCTTCGGCATCGACTTCCGCAATGTCGGCATCAAGCTGCCGATCCTGGCGGTCGGCGAGATGCATTTCAGCTACGCAAGGCTGCTCGCCTTCGTCGCCGCCCTGATCGGCATGGTCGCGGTCTATGTCTTCATGAAGAAGACCTATGTCGGCACCGCGATCCGCGCCATCGCCCAGGACCGCCAGATCATGGTGCTGATGGGCGTCGACACCAAGCGCATCTACCTCATCACCTCGGCGATCGGTGGCGCCCTGGCGGGTCTCGCGGCCTGCCTGCTGGTGCTGATGTACGACGTCCATCCCTTCATCGGCCTGTCGATCGGGCCGGTGACCTTCCTGATCTGCGTGCTGGGCGGGCTGGGCAACTTCGTCGGCGGCTTCGTCGCCTCGTTCCTGTTCGCCGAGATCATCTCGCTCGGCGGCCTGTTCTCCGACCTCGAGTGGGGCTACGTGCTGGCCTTCGGCTTCTTCATCTTGATGATGTTCATCCGGCCCGCCGGCCTGCTGGCGAGGCGCTCATGAGCCTCGGTCGCAATCCCATCGCCTGGCCCATCGCCTGGGCGGTCGCTGCAATTGTGCTCGCGGCCGTGCCGTTCGTGCATCGCGACCCCTATCATCTGCACATCCTGATCCTGATCCTGATCTGGTCGTTCGCCTACACCTCGTGGTCGATGATGGGCCGCTTCGGCCTGACCTCGCTCGGCCATGGCGGCTTCATGGGAGTCGGCGCTTACGTGACGGCGCTGCTGTGGAACCATCTCGGGCTGACGCCGTGGCTCGGCATCCCGATCGCGCTGGTCTGCGCCGCGATCCTGGCGCTGATCGTCGGCTACCCGTGCTTCCGCTTCCGCATCACCGGCCACTACTTCGCGCTGGTGACGCTCGCGCTGTCGGGCATCGTGCTGCAGGTCATCACCGCGACCCGCGACTGGACCGGCGGCTCGCTGGGCTACACGCCCGAGGCGACCAAGGGCAGCCAGCTGCTGGCCATGCAATCGGGCGACAAGGTCGTGTGGTACCTGGGGGCGCTGGTGGTCTGGGCGTTCGGCCTGGTGGTCTGGACCTGGGTCGACCGCAGCATGGCGCGCTCGGCGATGGACGCGATCTCCGAGGACGAGGACGCCGCCGCCGCCGCCGGCGTCAACGTCACCGCCGAGAAGCTCAAGATCACGGTGCTGAGCGCGCTGATGACCGCGCTGGCCGGCGCCGTCTACTGCCAGTACCAGATGTTCATCTCGCCCGACACGGTGAGCGGCATCGGCATCTCGCTGCAGATGGTGTTCGCCGCGGTGGTCGGCGGCCTCTACGTCGCGCTCGGGCCGACGGTCGGCGCGATTATCACCATCCTGCTGGCCGAGATGCTGCGCATCGGCTTCGGCACCAAGGCGGTCGGCTGGGACAACCTGATCTACGGCGCGCTGCTGGTGGCGTTCATCATCTTCCTGCCCAAGGGCATCCTGGGCAGCATCCTCGACCGCCTGAAGCTCAGGCGCGCGCCAGCGCCGACACGCCCAGCGGCTGAGCCCGCCCGCGCACGCTCAGCATCGGCAGCTTCTCCGCCGTGACCTCCTGCGGCAGCGCCACCTGGGCCAGCAAGTCGCCCGACGCCAGCACGTCGCGCCCCATCTCCTTGGCCGCGTCGAGCAGCCGCGCCGCGCTGTTCAGCGTGTCGCCGACATAGGCGATCTCCCGCCGCACGTCGCCGATCTCGCCGGCGACGATCTCGCCGTAGTGCAGGGCGGCGCGGAACTCCGGCACCGCCTTGTAACGAGCGAGGTAATGGTCGCGCCGCTCCTCGATCCGCTCCCGCGCGATGAACGGACAGCGCAGGCAGTCGCCGTCGGCAATCGCGCGGTGCGGCCAGGTCAGGATGACCTCGTCGCCGACATACTTGTGGATCTCCGCGCCGCATTCGAGGGCCGCGTCCGAGACGTCGCGGAAGAAGTCGTTCAGCAGCTCGTGGAACAGGATCGGGCCCAGGCGCTCGGCCAGCCCGGTCGAGTCGCGCATGTCGATCAGCAGGAAGGCCCGCTGCTCGCGGCGCGGCTGCACGTAGCGGCCGGTGAACAGGTTCTTCAGCGTGCCGAAGCCCAGCAGCATGCCGATCTCGAGCACCACGTTGGTCCCCACCGCCATGACGGTCGCGAAGACCAGCGAGGCGCCGAACGTGTCGTCGAACCGCTCGTGGCTCGAGATGTTCAGGACGCGCAGCAGCAGCAGGCCGCCCAGGATCACCACCAGGTAGAAGGCGATCTTCAGGCCGAGATAGGCCAACAGGGGCAGGTGCCGCAGGTGCCGCAGCAGGGCGCGCTGCCCCTTGATCTCGACCAGCATGATCGGCGTGGCGATCACCAGCGAGCCGACGATGCCGATGAGCAGCGACTTCAGCGGCGTTTCCGACCCTTGGCTGTAGCCGAACAGGGCGCTGATCAGCGCGCTGCCGAGACTGAGACGGAAGAAAAGCCGCCAGGCCCGACGGTCGCGTTGCGACTGCATCATGACGTCTGCATACCTTGCTGCCGCTCCCTGGAGATTGACGGTCCGTTCGCGCTACGCATAGCCTTCGCACCATAAATCGTCGTTGAGGGAGAACGCTCATGAAAAGGCTGTTGCTGGCCGCCACTGCGGTGCTGGCGCTCGGGGCGCTGAGCGGCGCATCCCAGAGCCAGGGCAAGAAGACTCTCGCGTTCGTGGTCAACGGTGCGTCCGATTTCTGGAAGGCGGCCGAGGCCGGCGTCAAGAAGGCCCAGACCGAGCTGCCGAACTACAACCTCTCCTTCAAGTATCCCGAGCAGTCCTCGGCGGCGATCCAGACCCGCATCATGGACGATCTGGTCGCGGCGGGCGTCGCCGGCATCCTGGTGAGCCCGGTCGACCCCAAGACCATGGGCGATGCGCTCAATCGGGTCGGCGGCCAGGTGGCGCTGTTCACCACCGACAGCGACGCGCCCAACAGCAAGCGCATCGTCTATATCGGCTCGTCCAACACCGACGCCGGCAAGCAGGCTGGCCAGCTCATGGTCAAGGCGATGCCCAACGGCGGCAAGTGCATGGGCTTCGTCGGCCTGCCGGGCGCCGACAATGCGCGCGAGCGCATCGAGGGCGTCAAGGAGGTCATCAAGGGCACCAAGATCGAGCTGGTCGACGTCCGCGCCGACGACATCGACCAGACCCGCGCCAAGCGCAACGTCGAGGACATGATCTCGGCGCGGCCCGACATCAACTGCATGGTCGGCTTCTATTCGTACAACACGCCGCGCATCTACGAGGCGCTGAAGGACGCCGGCAAGATCGGCAAGGTCACCATCATCGGCTTCGACGAAGATCCGATCACGCTGGGCGGCGTCAAGGAAGGCACCATCGTCGGCACCGTCGTGCAGCAGCCCTACGAATGGGGCTACCAGGGCATGAAGCTGATGGCCAAGTACCTGGAGGGCGACAAGTCCTCCATCCCGGCGAACAAGCTGATCGTCATCCCGACCAAGATCATCGACAAGGGCAACGTCGACGCCTTCTGGGCCGAGTTGAAGGAACGGCAGGGCAGGAAGTAGGGATGGCATTCCTCCCCATTCGAATGGGGAGATGCCCCGAAGGGGCGGAGGGGTCAAAATCGCCTCGATGACCGATGACCCCTCCGGCCTGCGGCCGCCTCCCCATGTGAATGGGGAGGGAAAGAAAGAGGCTCCACTTCTCGAACTGCTCGCCGTCAGCAAGACCTATCCCGGCGTCAAAGCGCTCGACCGCGTCAGCCTCGCGGTCGGGCCCGGCGAGGTGCTGGCGCTGATCGGCGAGAATGGCGCTGGCAAGTCGACCCTGATGAAGATCCTGGGCGGCGTGGTCGAGCCCAGCGAGGGCACGATCCGCATCGACGGCGCCGAGCATGCCTCGCTCACGGTCGCCGCCGCGATGAAGGCGGGTATCGCCTTCGTTCACCAGGAACTGAACCTGTTCGACAATCTCGACGTCGCGGCCAACGTCATGATCGGCCGCGAGCCGGTGAGGGGCCCGGCGCGGCTGATCGATCACCGCGCGCTCGACGACAAGGTGACGCCGCTGCTGCGCCGCCTCGACGTCGATTTCGAGGCCCATACGCCGGTCGCCGACTTGTCGCTGGCGCAGTGCCAGCTCGTCGAGATCGTCAAAGCGCTGTCGCTCGATGCCCGGGTCGTCATCATGGACGAGCCGACCTCGGCGCTGACCGCCTCTGAGACGGCGCGGCTCCTGAAGGTGATCGCGGAGCTCAAGGCCGGCGGCGTCTCGGTGATCTTCATCTCCCACCGTCTCAACGAGGTCGAGCAGTGCGCCGACCGCGTCGTGGTGCTGCGCGACGGCGCCGTGGTCGGCGCCCTACAGCGCGGCGAGATCCGCCACGACGCGATGATCCGCATGATGATCGGGCGCGATCTCAAGTCGCTTTACATCTCGCCGCTGCGCCCGCCCGGCGAGCCGGTGCTCGAGGCAGCCGGTATGCGTACACCGGTGCATCCCGACGAAGCGATCGACCTTGCCCTGCATCGCGGCGAGATCCTCGGCATGGCGGGCCTGGTCGGCGCCGGCCGCACCGAGCTCGCCCGAGTGCTGTTCGGTGTCGACCGCGCTTTGGCGGGCGAGGTGCGACTCGACGGCCAGCGGGTCGCGATCCGCGAGCCGCGCGACGCCATCGACCTCGGCATCTTCCTGGTGCCGGAGGACCGCAAGCGCACCGGTCTGGTGCTCGACGAATCGGTCAACGAGAACATTTCCCTGCCCAACCTCAAGGCCTTCGCGCGCGCGATGCTGGTCCGCCGCGGCGACGAGCGTCGCAACGCTCTGGAGCAGAAGGCGGCGCTCGACATCCGTACGGCCTCGGTCGACACGCTGGTCGGCACCCTGTCGGGCGGCAACCAGCAGAAGGTGGTGCTGGCCAAGTGGCTGTCGATGAAGCCCCGGGTGGTGATCTTCGACGAGCCGACGCGCGGCATCGACGTCGGCTCGAAGGCGGAGATCTACAAGCTGATGCGCGGGCTCGCCGACGGCGGCGTCGCCGTGCTGATGATCTCGAGCGACATGGAGGAGGTGATCGGCGTCAGCGACCGCATCGCCGTCATGCGCGAGGGCCGGATCGCGGGCTTCCTGACCCGCAACGAGTTCAGCGAGGAGAACGTGATGCGGCTGGCCGTCGGGCGGCGCGACATGCAGGCCGCGGAGGCCGTGGCGTCATGATGAAGAAAGAACTCGGCCTGTTCCTGCTGATCCTGGTGGTGGGATGCGTGGTTGCGGTCCTGAACCCGCGCTTCCTGTCGCCGATCAATCTCGGCAACACCGCCAACCTGATCGGTCTGTTCGGCCTGTTCTCGCTGGGCGAGGGCATCGTCATCATCACCGGCGGCATCGAGCTGTCGATCGGCTCGATCTTCGCCCTGCTCGGCGTCATCTTCATCGACCTGCTGGTGACCTATGCGCTGCCGTGGTGGCAGGCGGTGATCATCACCGTGCTTGGCGGCACCGTGCTGGGCGCCATCCATGGTTACCTCGTGACCAAGCTCAAGCTGCAGCCGTTCATCGTCACCCTGTGCGGCCTGCTGATCTATCGCGGCGTTGCGCGCTACTACACCAACGACGGCACCGCGGGCTTCGAGTTCGGCCAGCGCCTGCCGACGCTGGAATGGATCACCACCGGCCGCACCGCCGGGGTGCCGCATTCCTTCATCGTCTTCCTGATCGTGGCGGCGCTGATGGCGGTGGTGCTGCACCGCTCGGTGTTCGGCCGCTATCTGTTCGCGGTCGGCAAGAACGAGGAGGCGGCGCGCTACTCCGGCATCCGCACCAACTGGGTGATCGCCGCGGCCTACATCCTGTGCGGCGCGCTGGCCGGGCTGTCGTCGATCTATCTCGCGATGTACACGCGCTCGATCTCGCCGGCGAGCCACGGCAATTTCTACGAGCTCTACGGCATCGCCGCGGCCGTGCTGGGCGGCTGCTCGCTGCGCGGCGGCGAGGGCTCGATCCTCGGCATCGTGCTGGGCACCATCCTGCTGCAGGTGCTGCAGAACCTGGTCAACCTGCTCGGCATCCCGAGCTCGCTCAACTTCGCGGTGATGGGCACGGTGATCCTGATCGGCGTGCTCGCCGATCAGCAGCTCACGCGGCTCAGGAACCGAAAACGAGCGCGTTAGGTTCTCTGTCGTCCTGAGCGAAGCGAAGGACCTCATCGCCGCTGGCAACCGGCATGAGATCCTTCGCTACGCTCAGGATGACAGACAGGGTGGGGCTCAGATCCGCCGCGCCAGCGCCCGCGCGAAGGTCGCGTGGTCGACATTGCCGCCGGAGCAGATCACGGCGACGGTGCGGCCCTGCACCGGCAGCTTGCCGGTGAGTGCCGCCGCGAGCGCGACCGCGCCGCCCGGCTCGACCACGATCTTGAACTCGCGGAACGCCACCTCCATGGCGTCGAGCACTTCGTCGTCCGTCACCACCAGGCCAGGTCCGAGCACCTGCTGCGCCAGCGGGAAGGTGACGTCGCCCGGCGTCGGCGCCAGCAATGCGTCGCAGATCGAGCCCGAGAGCTTCTCGTTGGTCTCCTTTCTGCCGCTCTTGAGCGATCGCGCGAGATCGTCGAACCCCGCCGGCTCGCCGGCATGCACGGTCGCGTTCGGCATGATGCCTTTCACGCCCAGCGCTACGCCGGTCGACAGGCCGCCGCCGGAGCAGGGCGCGGCGACAGCATCGAGCGTGACGCCCAGCGCCTTGGCCTGCTCGGCCAGCTCCAGCCCTGCCGTGCCCTGGCCGGTCAGGATCCAGGGATGATCGTAGGGCGGCACGACCGTCGCGCCGGTCTTGTTGGCGATGCCCATGCCGATCTCTTCGCGGCTCTCCTTCACGCGGTCGTAGAGCACGACCTCGGCGCCGGAGGCGCGGGTGTTCGCGACCTTCAGCGCCGGCGCATCGGCCGGCATGACGATGGTGGTCTTAACGCCCAGCAGGCGGCCGGCCTCGGCGAGGCCCTGCGCGTGGTTGCCCGACGACCAGCCGACCGCGCCTTTCTTGCGGTCGGCCTCGCTCATCGAAGCGAGGAAGTTGTAGGCGCCGCGGATCTTGAACGAGCCGGTGCGCTGCAGGCACTCGGCCTTGATGAACAGCCGGCCGCCGAGCTGGTCGTTGATCCGCGGGTTCTCGAGCAATGGCGTGCGGATCGCGATGCCGTCGAGGCGGCGCGCGGCGGCTTGGACATCGGCGAAGGTCGGCATGGACATCAGGCAACCCCCAACAGGGCAGGCAGGAACGAAAGGTCTTTGACCTGCGCGGCGAGCTTGCCCGGCAGGTTGTCGTCCGGTGCCGAAGCGCGGTTGACCCAGACGACGTTGAAGCCAAACCGCGCCGCGCCATGCGCGTCCCAGCAGTTCGACGACAGGAAGCAGACCTTGTCGGGCTTCACGCCGCAGCGCGCCTCGACCAGGCGGTAGGTCTTCGGATCGACCTTGAACACGCGGGCGGCGTCGACGCTCAGCACCGCCTCGAAGCGGTCGGCGAGGCCCGAGGCCTTCACCATCGGATCGAGCATCTCGGGATTGCCGTTCGACAGGATGGCGCAGCGCACGCCGGCGCGGCGCAGGCGGTCGAGCGTTGCCGGCACTTCGGGAAACGGGTCGAGCGCCAGGTAGGCATTCATCAGCTTGTCACGCACCGACGGATCGGCGATGCCGTGCGCGGCGAGGCAGTGGTCCAGCGCCTCGCCAGTCACCTGCCAGAACGGCGCGTAGTCGCCCATGCCGTTGCGCAGCCAGGTGTACTGGATCTGCTTCGTCCGCCACATCTCGGACAACGCATCGGCCTTGGGCCCGATCGCAGCGCGATGCCGGGCGACGGCGGAGTTGAAATCGTAGAGCGTGCCGTACGCATCGAACACGCACATTTCGATGTCTTTCATGTGCTAGGCTACTCGCATGTTCGTCGCCATCGTTCAAATCCCCATGGCCAAGCGGCCGCGCGATGCGGCTGTGGATTCAGCGCGCAAGTCGGCGCCGACCTACACGGCGCTGGGCGCCAAGGGCTTGCTGAAGAAGTATTACCTCAACGGCGAGGCCGGCGGCGGCGGGGTTTATCTCTGGGAATCGGAGGCCGCTGCCCGCGCCTGGTACACGCCCGACTGGGAGAAGCGCATGGAAGCGGCCTTCGGTGCCAAGCCCAAGGTCACCTACTACGACAACCACGTCATCGTGGACAACGAAGCCGGTCAGGTGAAGGTCGAGGAGTGATTCATTTTCCTCCCCATTCATATGGGGAGGTGGCGCGGTAACCCGCGACGGAGGGGTCATGAGCCGCACCATGACTGTGGCTCATGACCCCTCCGTCGGCGATTACGCCGCCACCTCCCCATTTGAATGGGGAGGAAAAAGACGGGAGGAAACGACATGCAGAAGCGCAGGTTGGGCCGAACCGGCCTCGAGATCTCGGTGCTGGGCTACGGTGCGGGCGCCGTCGGCGGGCTGATGACCAAGGGCGCCGCGGCCGACCAGGATCGCGCCTTGGCGCGCGCCCTCGAGCTCGGCATCAACTACATCGACACCGCCGCCCTCTACGGCAACGGCGCATCGGAGCGGACGCTCGGGCGCATCTTCAAGGGCCGCAAGCGCGACGACGTCATCCTCGGCACCAAGTTTCGGCTGAAGACGGCCGACCGTTCGCGGGTCTCCGACTACGTGGCCCAGTCGATGGACGAGAGCCTGCAACGCCTCGGTCTCGACTATGTCGATCTTTTCCAACTGCACAATCCATTGGTCGCCAAGGACGCCGACGACCACATGGATGTCGAGATCGCGCTCAACGAAGTCGTGCCGGCGCTGCACAAGCTGCAGAAGGCGGGCAAGACGCGCTTCATCGGCTTCAGCGGCACCGGCGAGCCGGCATCGATCCTGAAGGCGGTCGATTCCAAGGCCTTCGACACCGTGCAGGTCGTCTACAATGCGCTCAATCCCAGCGCTGGCGGGCCGATGCCCAAAGGCGCGCCGGGCCTCGATTACGGCCGGCTGCTCGACCGCGCCAAGGCGGCCGACATGGGCACCATCGTCATCCGCGCGCTGGCGGGTGGCGCACTTGCCGGCACCGAGGCGCGCCATCCGCTCGCCATGCAGCAGGTGGATCCGATCGGCTCGGCGCCGAACTTCGCCGCGGACGTGGCACGGGCCAGGCAGCTCGAGCCGCTGATCAAGGACGGCACGGCCGGGAGCCTGGTCGAACTTGCCCAGCGCTTCGTGATCGCCCATCCCGCGGTGACGACGATGCTGGTCGGCTACTCGACCCTCGATCAGCTCGAGGAAGCGGCGAAGGCGGTGGCGAAGGGTCCGTTGCCGGCAGCCGCGCTAGCGAAGATCGCCGCCTAGGACCGTCCCATGCCGGGTCGCTGCAGGGTGAACGGGCCGTTCAACCGCTCGCGATAGACGCCGACGCCTCCCATGATGATCTGCACATAGTTGCGGGTCTCGCGCAGCGGGATCATCTCGATCCAGTCGACCATGTCGATCTTGCCGGCGCGCGGATCGCCCATCGTGTCGAGCCAGCGCGCGACGCGGCCGGGGCCGGCGTTGTAGGCGGCCAGAGCGAGCTCGTAGGAGCCGCCGAAGCGCTGCAGCATCTGGGCGAGATACTGGCTGCCCAGCGCCACGTTGTATTGCGGGTCGTTGGTCAGCTTGTCCTGCACGAAGGGCAGCGACATCTTGCCGGCGACCTCGCGCGCCGTCGTGGGCAGCAGCTGCATCAGCCCGAGCGCCCCCGAGGAGGAGACGGCGGCGGCGTTGAAGCCGCTCTCCTGCCGCGTCAGCGCCAGCGCCAGCGCCCGCTCGATCGAGCCGGTCGAGCCGAGCTCGACCACCGGGAACGAGGCGTCGAACAGCGTGACGCCGCTTGCGGTTGCCCGCTGCGCGATGGTCAGCGCCACGTCGGGCCGCTTCAGCTCGCTGGCGAGACGGGAGAGCAGCAGGGTTTCTCCCGGCCCGGTCACCAGGCGCGCGAGCCGGAGCAGGAACGGCCGCGTGCGCTCGCTGTCGCCGCTCTGGCCGATGAAGCGCGCCACGGTCACCAGCTCGCGGCCGGCCAGTGCCTGCTCGTCGGCGTTGGTCGCGACCGGATCGCTCGGCATCTGCCGTGAACCGCCCGGCAGCTTGCGGGCGGCGAGCTGGCCGTAGAACGTCTGGCCGAAGGCGGCGGCGCGGGTGAACCATTCCATCGCCTCCTTCTGGCGATGGGCCGCCTCGTGTGTGCGGCCCAGCCAGTAGGCGGCGCGGCTCTTGGAGCTGTCGAACGACACGCCGTCATAGAGCGTCTGGAAATGCTTCTGCGCCTCGGCCGGCTTCTTGAGATGGCGGAGCGCAATCCAGCCGGCGAGGAACTCCGCTTCGGCGAAGGCGACGCCCCGGGTCTGGCCGTGCGGTACGGTGACGGCATAGGCATCGGCGGGATGGCCGGCCGCGAGCATGTCGCGCGCAAGCTGCTGGCGCTCGTTCCACCAGGTGTCGTTCTGGTTGGCCGTGGCCTGCAGCGCGATCGCCTTGGCCTCGCTGAAGTTGCCGGTGCGGCGCAGCCAGGCGAGCTGCTCGAGCTTGATCGTGGGCTCAGCGAGCTTGGCCGCCGGCACGCCGCGCAGCACGGTTGTGGCGTCGGCCGCGCGCGTCGCCATGGCGAGCCGCGCCTCGGCGACCGGCTGGTAGTCCGGCGGCAGCTTGGGCAGCAGCTCGCGCGCGGTGGGGGCGCGGCCCTCGCGCAGGATGCGGTCGAAGCGGGCGATCTGGTCGTCGCCCGACAGATGCTGGCTGTACTTGTTGAGGAACTCGTCCTCGTCGGTCTTCTTGAAGGTGGCGTTGCGCCAGCTCTCACTGGCGAGCTTCGGCACGCTCGACGGGCTCACGCTCTGCGCCGCGGCGAGCCGCTTCATCTGGCCGGCGCTGGTGAGCGGCGGGAAGGCGGTGAAGTAGGCGAAGGCCTGCGGCGACGGCGTCTCGGGGCCGAGGCGGTCCTCGGCCTGGCGGCGCAGGATCTCGGGCTCGGGCCAGTCGGGATACTCGCGCAGGAAGCGCCAGGTCGCGGCGAAGTCGGCATCCTTGCGCGGCGCCACCCGCAGCACGCTCCATTCGACGATCCGGACGAGCAGGGGATTGTTGAAGTTGGCGACCGCGGCGCGGGCATCGGCGAAGCGGTTGTCGTCGACCGCCTTGAAGGCGGCCGCGAGCGCCGCCGCTTCGCCTGGACTGAGCGTCTTGGGCGACGTCAGCGCCTGGGACATCTCGCTGTCGGTCGACGGCGGCACCACGCCGTTGCCGCTGCCGTCGCGGGCAATCGGCAGGGCGGATGCCGGCGGCGGCGAGTCGGCGGCCTGGGGGCGGGGCGCCGGGTTGGCGGGCGGCGTGCGGCGGATGCCCATGTCGGGCTTGCCCTCGCGTAGCTGGTCGCTGCTTTCCCCGCGCAGAATGGTCACGCCGTGCTGTTGCTGCTGGGCTTGGGCCGGGGCCATCAACAGGCCGGCCAAGGTCAGCAATAGGAGGGGGGCATTTTCTTGTTTCACGCTAGGAATCGTAGGCACCTCAACGCGGCATCACAATGGCAAGTTGCTCACCTTGCCGGGGTGGTAGGTGGGGCGTAGATTAGCCGATTGGTGGAAATCGGGAGGAAGCCATGTTCGCCGGATCACTCGTTGCGCTGATCACCCCGTTCAAGAACGGATCGGTCGACGAGAAGGGATTCGAGAAATTCGTCGGCTGGCAGATCAAGGAAGGCACGGACGGCCTGGTCCCCTGCGGCACGACGGGCGAATCGCCGACGCTCTCGATGGAAGAGCACAAGCGGGTGATCGACATCTGCATCGCCGCCGCCAAGGGTACCGGCGTGCCGGTGATCGCCGGCACCGGCTCGAACTCGACGGCCGAGGCGATCGAGCTCACCCAGCACGCCAAGAAGGCCGGCGCCGATGCCGCCATGCTGGTCGTGCCCTATTACAACAAGCCGACCCAGGAAGGCCTGTTCCAGCACTTCAAGGCGGTGGCCGAGGCGGTCGACATCCCGATCCTCCTGTACAACGTGCCGCCGCGCACCGGCGGCGACATGCAGGTCGAGACCGTGATCCGGCTGTCGCAGGTCAAGGGCATCGTCGGCATCAAGGATGCGAGCTACGACATGGCGCGCCCGACCCTCACCAAGCTGCGCGCCAAGAAAGGTTTCGTGCAGCTCTCGGGCGAGGATGCGAGCGCGGTGGGCTTCCTGGCCCAGGGCGGCGACGGCTGCATCTCGGTGACCGCCAACGTGGCGCCGCGCCTGTGCGCCGAGATGCACGACGCCTGGAAGGCGCGCAATCTCGACAAGGTGTTCGAGATCCAGGACCGGCTGATGCCGATGCACAAGGCGATGTTCTGCGAGACCAGCCCCGGCCCGGTGAAGTTCGGCGCCGAGCTGATCGGCCAGTGCAGCGCCGAGATGCGCTTGCCGATGGTGCCGATCGCCGAGAGCAGCAAGAAGGCCGTGCGCGAGGCGATGGTCCACGCAGGCCTCATCAACTAGACGAGTTTTACATTGGCGAAGAAACCGGAGCTGGGCCGCACGGTGGTGGCCCAGAACCGCAAGGCGCGGCACAACTACTTCATCGAGGAGACGATGGAAGCGGGCCTGTCCCTGACGGGCACCGAAGTGAAGTCGCTGCGTGGCGGCAGGAGCTCGATCGCGGAGGCTTATGTCACCGAGGAGGGCGGCGAGGCCTGGATGGTCAATTCCGACATCCCGGAATACGCCTCGGGCAACCGCTTCAACCACGAGCGCAAGCGGCCGCGCAAATTGCTGCTGCACAAGCGGCAGATCAACGTGCTGATCGGCGCCATCCAGCGCGAGGGCCGCACCGTGGTGCCGCTCGAGGTCTATTTCAACGAGAAGGGCCGCGCCAAGGTGCAGATCGCGCTGGCCACCGGCAAGCAGGCGCACGACAAGCGCCAGTCGATCAAGGAGCGCGACTGGAAGCGCCAGCGTGCCCGCCTGCTGGCGCGGCGATGAGCACCGTCCTGATCACCGGCGCCGCGCGCGGGCTGGGTCTGGAATTCACCAGGCTGTACGCCGCCGGCGACTGGAAGGTGATGGCTTGCGCGCGCACGCCGGACGGGCTGAAAGGCGTCGAGGGCGACGTGCAGCACCACGCACTGGAGGTCACCGACTACAAGGCGATGAAAGCGCTGGCACGGAAGCTCGACGGTGAGGCGATCGATGTCCTGATCTGCAATGCCGGGATCGGCGGCAGCCGCGGTTCGCCCGGGCAGGATCTCGGCGGCTTCGATCCGGGCGAGTGGCGCCGCATCTTCGAGGTGAACACGCTGGCGCCGTTGATGATGGCCGAGGCCTTCGTCGAGCATGTCGCGCGCTCCAAGGAGCGCAAGATGGTCGCTATCACCAGCGTCCTGGGCAGCCTCGCTAGCAACAACGGCGGCCGCTACTTCTACCGCGCCAGCAAGACGGCGCTGAACATGGAATGGAATTGCCTGGCCAGGGACCTCGGCAGCCGCGGCATCACGTGCGTCGCCCTGCATCCCGGCTGGGTGCAGACCGACATGGGCGGCGGCACAGCGCCGCTCACGATCGACCAGAGCGTGCCGGCGATGGTGAAGACCATCGCGGGCTTCAAGCCGTCGGACAACGGCCGCTATCTCCAGTACGACGGCACCGAACTTCCCTGGTAACACCATGCTGCTCAGCGAAGAACAGACTTTGATCCGCGACACCGCCCGCGCCTTCGCGCGCGAGCAGGTGCTGCCGCATGTCCGCGCCTGGGAAGCCGCCGGCGAGATCCCGCGTCCGCTGCTCGCCGAGATGGGCAAGCTCGGTTTCCTGGGCATGACGGTGCCGGCGGAGTGGGGCGGCGCCGGCGCCGACATGGTGTCCTACGTGCTGGCGCTGGAGGAGATCGCGGCGGCCGATGGCGGTCTGTCGACGATGATGAGCGTCAACAACTCACCCGACTGCGCGGCGCTGCTGACCTACGGCTCGACCGAGCAGAAGGAGAAGTGGCTGAAGCCGCTGGCCCGGGGCGAGATCCTCGGCGCCTTCTGCCTCACCGAGCCGCATGCGGGTTCGGATGCGTCCAATCTCAAGACGCGGGCGGCCCGCAAGGGCAACGGCTGGGTGCTGAACGGCGTCAAGCAGTTCATCACCTCGGGCCGCACGGCCGATATGGCGCTGGTCTTCGCCGTGACCGATCCCGGCTCGTCCAAGCGAGGCATCTCCTGCTTCATCGTGCCGACCAGGACCCCCGGCTACCGTGTCGCATCGGTCGAGAAGAAATTGGGCCAGAAGTCGTCCGACACCTGTCAGATCGCCTTCGAGGGCTGCCAGGTCGGCGCCGACGCGCTGCTGGGCGAGGAGGGCGACGGCTACCGGGTGGCGCTGGCCAATCTCTCGGTCGGGCGCATCGGAATTGCTGCCCAGGCCGTGGGAATGGCCCGTGCGGCTTTCGAACTGGCCCGGGCCTATGCCGGCGAGCGGGAGGCCTTCGGGACCAAGATCATCAACCACCAGGCGGTGCAGTTCCGGCTGGCCGACATGGCCACGAAGGTGACCGTGGCGCGGCAGATGGTCCTGCATGCCGCCAGCCTGAAGGACGCCGGCCAGCCCTGCCTCACGGAGGCCGCAATGGCCAAACTATATGCCTCCGAGATGGCTGAGGAAGTGTGCTCGGCCGCGATCCAGATCCATGGCGGGTACGGCTACGTCGCCGACTGCCTGGCGGAGAAGATCTGGCGCGACGTGCGGGTGTGTCAGATCTACGAGGGCACCAGCGACGTGCAACGTCTTCTGATCGGCCGGGGCCTTGCGGCGTTGTGATGCCTGCCTGTCGCTTGTCGCGGGGCCTGTAATTGTGCAAGAGTCACCCTCTATGAAGTGGGCCGCCCGTGCGGCTCCAGAAGGCAGGGGAGCCTGGGCGGCGGATGGAACACCGTGCGCCGTAAATTTGGGGTGATTGGGGTCCTCGCTGCGGTGCTCGGCACGGCGGCGGGTACAGCCGCGGCCGGGGAGCCCGACGCTCCCGGCGCCCGGGTCATCCAGATGCAGACCGCCTTCAATCCGGGCCTGCCCGGCGCCGGCGAGGGCGTGCGCTCCTTCACCAAGACGCTGAAGCACATGTCGGCGGGGGCGCTGACGGTCAAAATCGTCGAGCCCGGCCGCATCGCGCCAACGAAAGATATGCTGGACGCAATAGTCGCCGGCGACCTGGAGGCCGCCTTCACCTGGGCGGGCTATGCCGCTCCCAAAGCGCCGGTGTTCAGCCTGTTCGGCACGGTGCCGTTCGGCCCGGGGCCGAGCGTCATGACGTCCTGGCTGCTCGACGGCAGCGGCGGCAAGTTCCATCACGACGCCTACGACCGGCTGGGCGTCACCGGCATCCCGTGCGGCGTGCAAGGTTCCAAGGGCGGCGGCTGGTTCCGCGCCGACCTCAACACGCCGGAGGACTTCAAGGGCGTGAAGTTGCGCTACGGCAAGCTCGCCGGCGATGTGCTCGCCCGCATGGGCGCCACGCTGGAGCCGGTGCCGGCAGGCGAGTTCTTCTACAAGCTGCAGCAGGGCAAGGTGGATGGCGGCGAGATGTCGACCCCGGCCATGGACGCGGCCCTCGGCTTCGACAAGCTCGGCCTGCCGTACTACATGCCGGGCTGGCAGCAGCCCTCGGCGGTGATCGACTTCCTGATGCGCAAGGACAAGTGGGCGGCTCTGCCGGCCGCACAGCGCGCGCAGATCGAAACCGCCTGCCGCGCCAACATCGCGCTGATGCTGAGCCGCTCGCCGCACACCCAGTCGCTGGCGCTGGAGAAACTGCGCGCCGCGGGCGTCACCATCAAGCAGTGGTCGCCGGCAATCCTCGACGCCTTCCGCAGGAACGCCGAGGCGGTGCTCAAGGAGCGCGCCGAGATGGACGCCGAGTTCGCCGCTGCCTGGGTCGACCTGAGGAAGTTCATGGCGCAGGGCATGGACTGGCGGACAATGTCGCGTCTGCCGTAACGGGATACCTCATCCTGAGGAGCTCGCGTACAGACAAGTTTTTGATCCCACCCTTCGAGACGCGGCCCTGCGGGCCGCTCCTCAGGGTGAGGTGCACTTGAACCGGCGGCGTGGTCCGGGCAGTTTGGCCGGGACATGACAGTCCTCGCTTCGCAGATCGATACCCGTTCCGACACCTTCAAGCGCAACGCCGAGGCGATGCGCGGGCTGGTCGCCGACCTCAAGACGCGCACCGACCAAGTGCGGCTGGGCGGCGGCAAGGACTCGCGCAAGCGCCACGTCTCGCGCGGCAAGCTGTTGCCGCGCGAGCGGGTCAGGGCGCTGCTCGATCCAGGCTCGCCGTTCCTCGAGCTGTCGCCGCTTGCCGCCATGGACATGTACGACAACGAGGCGCCGGGCTCGGGCGTGATCACCGGCGTCGGCCGGGTGAGCGGCGTCGAGTGCGTGATCGTGTGCAACGACGCCACGGTGAAGGGCGGCACCTACTATCCGATGACGGTGAAGAAGCATCTCCGGGCGCAGGAAGTCGCGATGGAGAACCGGCTGCCATGCATCTACCTCGTGGACTCCGGCGGCGCCAACCTGCCGCAATGGCCTGAGGTCTTCCCCGACAAGACCCACTTCGGCCGCATCTTCTACAACCAGGCCAACATGTCGGCGCAAGGCATTCCGCAGATCGCCTGCGTTATGGGCTCGTGCACGGCGGGCGGCGCCTACGTGCCGGCGATGAGCGACGAGACCATCATCGTGCGCAAGCAGGGCACGATCTTCCTCGGTGGCCCGCCGCTGGTGAAGGCGGCGATCGGCGAGATCGTGAGCGCCGAGGACCTGGGCGGCGCCGACGTGCATGCCCGCACGTCGGGGGTCGCCGACCACTACGCGCACAACGACAGCCATGCGCTGGGCATGGTCAGGCGCATCGTCGCCAACCTCAACTGGAAGAAGCAGCCGTCGCTCGCGCTGCTGCCGCCGGTCGAGCCGCGCTACGCCGCCGAGGAGCTGTACGGCGTGATCCCGACCGACGGCCGCACGCCCTACGACATCCGCGAGGTGATCGCGCGCCTGGTCGACAACAGCGAGCTCGACGAGTTCAAGCACCTCTACGGCACGACGCTGGTCACCGGCTTCGCCCGCATCTGGGGCCATCCGATCGGCATCGTCGGCAACAACGGCATCCTGTTCAACGAATCGGCGCTCAAGGCCGCGCACTTCATCGAGCTGTGCGGCCAGCGCGGCATTCCGCTCTTGTTCCTGCAGAACATCACGGGCTTCATGGTCGGCCGCAAGTACGAGGCGGGCGGCATCGCGCGCGACGGCGCCAAGATGGTGACCGCGGTTTCGACCGTCGGCGTGCCGAAGTTCACGGTGATCGTCGGCGGCAGCTACGGCGCCGGCAACTACGGCATGTGCGGCCGCGCCTACAGCCCGCGCTTCCTGTGGATGTGGCCGTCGGCGCGTATTTCGGTGATGGGCGGCGAGCAGGCGGCGTCGGTGCTGGCGACCGTGCGGCGCGACAACATCGAGGCCAAGGGCGGGCAGTGGTCGAAGGAGGAAGAGGCCGCTTTCAAGCAGCCGATCCTCGACCAGTACGAGCGCGAGGGCCATCCCTACTACGCTACGGCGCGGCTGTGGGACGACGGCATCCTCGATCCGGTCGACACGCGCATGGCGCTGGCGCTCGGCCTGTCGGCGGCGATGAACCAGCCGATCGGCCCGACCAGGTTCGGCGTGTTCCGGATGTGAGGTCGTGATGCGTCCGTCGATCCTGACCTCGGTCGCAGGCGGCGTCGGCACGCTGCGGCTCAACCGCGGCGACGATATGAACTCGCTCGACGCCGACACCGCGCGCGCGATCCGAGACGCGGTCGAGGCCTTCGCTGCCGACGATTCGGTGCGGGTGATGGTGCTGGCCGGCGAGGGCGCGATCTTCTCGGCCGGCGGCGACTTCAACTGGGTGCTGGGCTGGCCCGGGCTCGACGCCATCACGCGGCATGCCTTCGCCGACGCGCTGATGGCGGCGGTGCAGGCGGTCTACGAGTTTCCCAAGCCGTCGATCGCTCGGGTCCATGGCGCGGCCGTCGGCGGCGGCGTCGGACTGATGCTGGCCTGCGACTTCGCGGTCGCGTCCTCGGCGGCGCGCTTCGGGCTGACCTCGGTGCGCAACGGCCTGTTGGCCGGCATCGCCATCCCGGTGCTGATCGAGGCGGTCGGCCCGCGGGTCGCGCGGCAGCTCCTGATGCATGGCGGCACGTTCGACGCGGCGACCGCGCTGCGCGTCGGCCTGGTCGACCAGGTGGTCGAGCCGGCAGGGCTCGACGCCACGGTCGCGACACTGGCCGGCGAGCTGAAGCTCGGCGCGCCGTCGGTGCAGACGCTGGTCAAGAAGCTGGTCACCCAGATCAGCGCCTTGCCGCACGATTCCGACGCCGCCGAGATCCTCGGCGGCGAGGTCGCCAACCAGTGCGTCAGCGAGGAAGCGCTCGAAGGCATGCGGGCATTCCTCGACAAGCGCAAACCGAAGTGGGCCGTCTGATGTTCTCCAAGATCCTGATCGCCAACCGCGGCGAGATCGCCTGCCGCGTCATCAAGACGGCGCGGCGCATGGGCATCAAAACGACCGCCGTCTATTCAGACGCCGACCGCGGTGCTCGCCATGTCGCGATGGCCGACGAGGCGGTGCATATCGGCGGCTCCGCGGCGCGCGAGAGCTACCTGGTGGTCGACAAGATCCTCGACGCCGCGAAGCGGGCGGGCGCGCAGGCGATTCATCCGGGCTACGGCTTTTTGTCGGAGAATGCCGGCTTTGCCGAGGCCTGCGGGCAGGCGGGCGTGGTGTTCATCGGCCCGCCGCCGGCGGCGATCCGCGCCATGGGTTCCAAGAGCGAAGCCAAGAAGATCATGGAGAAGGCCAGGGTGCCTCTGGTGCCGGGCTATCATGGCGACGACCAGTCGCCGGAGCTGCTGGCGAAAGAGGCGCAGCGCATCGGCTTCCCGGTGCTGATCAAGGCGTCGGCCGGCGGCGGCGGCAAGGGCATGCGCGTGGTCGAGGAAGCCGCGAAGTTCGGCGACGCGCTCGCCGGCGCCAAGCGCGAAGCCAAGGCGTCGTTCGCCGACGATCACGTGCTGGTCGAGAAGTACCTGACGCGGCCACGCCACATCGAGATCCAGGTCTTCGCCGACAGCCACGGCAACTGCCTCTACCTGTTCGAGCGCGACTGCTCGATCCAGCGCCGCCATCAGAAGGTGATCGAGGAGGCGCCGGCGCCCAACATGGACCCGGCGCGGCGCAAGCAGATGGGCGAAGCGGCCGTCGCTGCGGCCAAGGCGATCGGCTATGTCGGCGCCGGCACCGTCGAGTTCATCGCCAATCAGGACGGCACCTTCTACTTCATGGAGATGAACACCCGCCTGCAGGTCGAGCATCCGGTCACCGAGATGATCACCGGCCAGGACCTGGTGGAGTGGCAGCTCGTGGTCGCCTCGGGCGGGAAGATGCCGCTGACCCAGGACCAGCTTCGCATCGACGGCCACGCGGTCGAGGTCCGGCTCTATGCCGAGGATCCCAACCGCAACTTCCTGCCCTCGACCGGCACCCTGGTGCATCTGCGGCTCCCGACCGAGGGCCTGCATGTGCGCGTCGACACCGGCGTGCGCGAAGGCGACACCGTCACGCCGTACTACGATCCGATGATCGCCAAGGTGATCGTGCACGACCGCGACCGCACCTCGACGATGCGGCGCATGGCGGCGCTGATGGGCGAGACCGAGGTCGTCGGCGTCACCACCAATGCCGGCCTGCTGAAGGCGCTGTGCTCGCACCCGGCCTTCGTCGGCGGCGAGGTCGACACCGGCTTCATCGAGCGGCACCGCGACGAGCTGTTCGCGAAGATGGGCCAGGCCGACGACCGCGCCTTCGCCATCGCGACGCTCGCCCGTGTCGCCGAATCGACGCCGCGATCGAACGATCCATGGGATCAGAAGAACGGCTTCCGCCTCCTCGAAGTCGGTCATGACGAGGTCCACTGGAAGGACGGCGAACGCGAGGTCGCCGTGATCGTGCGCCGCTTGCGATCCGGCATGCTGGAGCTCGGCCTGCCGGGCGGACCCGTCGAAGCCAGCGTGCAGCGCGGCGACGGCCGGCTGGCGATTCGCCTCGGCAACGACACCTTCACCGCGGCGGTGGTGCGTCGCCAGGTGGCCGACGGCACCGACTACACGCTGTTCGCCGACGGCGGCAGCCAGCGCCTGCGCCTGGTCGATCCGCTCGACGTCACGCAGTACGAGGCGGTCGCGGCGGGCGAGGGTTCAGTGCGCTCGCCGCTGCCGGGCAAGATCATCGACCTCAAGGTCAAGGCCGGCGACACGGTGAGCCGCGGCCAGCCGCTGCTGGTGCTCGAGGCGATGAAGATGGAGCACACGTTGGCCGCCCCGGCCGACGGCACGGTCAAGAGCGTGCGCTACGGCGTCGGCGAGCAGGTGCCCGAAGGCGCCGAGTTGGTCGAGTTCGAATGAGGGAGCTGCTCGGCGGCTGGCGGCTCGAGAGCTGGTCGTTCGTCTACGAGGACGGCCGGCCGCCGGAATACCCAATGGGGCCGGACGCCAAGGGCTACATCCTCTACACGCCGACGGGCCAGGTCAGCGCCACCATCATGCGCGCCGACAGGAGCGAGTGCTTCGCCTATGCCGGCCGCTACGAGATCGCCGACGGCACGGTCTTCCATTCGATCGAGTTGTCGACCAACCCGGCGCTGATCGGCGTGCGCTCGACCCGCCGCATCGCGCTCGACGGCGACCGGTTGACCCTCTCGGGCCCTGATTTCCTGCCGGGCACCAAGCGGTCGCAGCAGATCGTCTGGCGCCGCGCTTAAAGCGGGATGATTTGAGCTTCCGTCGTCCCGACCGAAGCCGAGCGAAGCTCGGCGCAGTGGAGGGACCTCGTTTCCGCGGTTTGCCGCTCGTTGTTGAGACAAGGTCCCTCGGCTACGCGCCTTCGGCGCTCCGGTCGGGACGACGGGATTCGACCTAATGTCAGCGCGCTCTAGGAGCGGCCGCGGCTCAGGACGGCGTACAAGAGGATGGCGCCGAAGGTAGCCGTGCCGATGCCGCCCAGCGCGAAGCCGCCGAACTTCAGGGTGAAGTCGCCGGTGCCCAGCACCAGGGTGATCGCCGCGACCAGCAGGTTGCGGCTGTCGGCGAAGTCGACCTTGTTGTCGACCCAGATGCGCACGCCGGTCACGGTGATCAGGCCGAAGATCACGATGCTGACGCCGCCCATGACCGCGAGCGGGATCGATGTGATCAGCGCGCCGAACTTCGGGGAAAAGCCGAGCAGGATGGCGAACAGCGCGGCGACCACGAACAGCGCCGTCGAATAGATGCGGGTCGCCGCCATCACGCCGATATTCTCGGCGTAAGTGGTGACGCCGGTGCCGCCGACCGCGCCCGAGGCCATGGTGGCGATGGCATCGCCCAGGAAGGCGCGGCCGAGATAGGGGTCCATGTCGCGTCCGGTCATGGCGGAGACGGCCTTCAGGTGGCCGAGATTCTCCGCCACCAGGATCAGCGCGACCGGCGCGATCAGCACCAGCGCCTTGGCGTCGAACACCGGCGTCGTGAAGTGTGGCACGCCGAGCCAGGCGGCATTGGCGATCGCCGTGCCGTCGACCGGCTTGCCGAGGCCCATGCCGTTGGCCAGCACGGCATAAACGATGGTGGCGATCGCCAGGCCGACCAGGATCAGCAGTCGCCTCACCATGCCGCGCGTGAACACGGCCACCAGGGCGATCGAGACGAAGGTCACCAGCTCCATCCAGGCGTCGAACTCGGTCGACGCCATGTTCTTGACCGGGATAGACGCCAGGTTGAGGCCGATCACGGCGACGATCGAGCCGGTGACGACCGGCGGCATCAGCCGCTCGATCCAGCGCGTGCCGGTCGCCATGACGGCGAAGGCGATCACGGCATAGACCGCGCCGGCGGCGATGATGCCGCCCAGCGCCACCGCGATGTTGCCGTTGGCGCCCTTGCCGCCGTAGGCGCTCGCCACGATCACCACCGAGATGAAGGCGAAGGAGGAACCGAGATAGCTCGGCACCTTGCCGCCGGTGACGGCGAAGAAGATCAGCGTGCCGACGCCGCTCATCAGCACGCAGACATTGGGATCGAAGCCCATCAGGATCGGCGCCAGCACTGTCGAGCCGAACATGGCGACAACGTGCTGCAGGCCGAGCGCCGTGGTCTGTGGCCACGGCAGGCGCTCATCGGGCGCCACGACGACGCCCTCGACGGCGGGTTTCTGGTACCAGAGCATGTCCCGAGTCTCCCCCTCGTTCGTGCCCCGCTATTGTCCAGATTTCGGCTGTGGAACGATACCCCTCAGTCGATTCCTTCCTAGTTCAGGAATTTCAGGTACTGGGCGACGAAATCGCAGCCGACATCCTTGGAGTAGGCGTTGATCAGCTTCTTGGTGATCGGGCCCGGGATCTTGCCGTCGCCCACGGCCGCGCCATTGAACGCCCGGACCGGCAGGATGCAGAGGCTGGTCGAGGTCAGGAACATCTCCTCGGCGTTGGCGGCGTCGAACATGTCGATGTCGCCGACGGTGCACTTCACGCCGAGCTTCTTGCCCATGTCCATGGTCATCTGCCGGCTGACGCCCGGCAGCACGTAGCGCTCAGACGGCGTGAACAGCTCGCCCTCGCGCACGATGAAGATGTTGGAGCCCAGGCCCTCGGCGAGGTTGCCGTTTTCGTCGAGCAGCAGCGGCCAAGCGTCTTCTTTGAGCGCCTTAACCGGTTTTTCGGCCATGATCATATTGAGGTAGTTGTGCGTCTTGGCGCGCGGCGACAGCATCGACGGCGCGATTCGGCGCGTCGTCGTCGTGAACACCTCGGCGCCGTCGCGGTAGAGCTTGGCTCGCTTGGCGAAGGGCAGCGGCAGCACCTCGATCACCACGTTCGGGCCAGTATGCTCCCAGCCCTCGTCGCCGACCGCGTCGACGCCGCGGCTGACCCGCTGGCCGACCCACCAGTCGCCGGCGGCGGCGCGCAGGTGCTCGTTCTTCTCCACGACAGCCTCGCTGTGCGCCACCATCTCCTTGGGCGAGAGGCCGGGGTCGATCTGCAGGTAGCGCAGCGAGCGGTAGAAGCGGTCGATGTGCTCCTTGAGGCGGAACGGCGTGCCCTCGAAGGTGCGGGTCATGTCGAAGGCGCCGTCGCCGTACTTCCAGCTGCGGTCGCGGAACGGGATCATGACCTGGTTCTCCGGCATGAACTTGCCGTTGAACCACGCGATGCGTTGATTGCTGAGCTGCTGGGCCATCTCGTTTCCTTTCCAGTTAGGCGAAGGCTAGAGCGCCGGCGGGCGACGGGGAAGGCCGCCGCCGGCGTTTGGATTCGACCGGCTGGGCCGGCGCAATGTTGCCCTCGGCGTCGGCAAGGCCGGCGACGTAGGTGAGGGCGTCGCCGATGTCGCCCTGCATCTCGCGCTGCGCCGTGGCGCCGTCATGCGCCTGCAGCGCCTTGACGATCCGCAGGCGCCGTTCGGGACCGCGCGACGAGGCGATGAAGTCGGGATAGAGCAGGTTCAGGTACGGGCCGGTCTGCAGCCACAGGCCCCCGATCACGCGCAGCAAGGTCGGCTGGTTGGCGATGGCGTAGAGGGTGAAGTGGAACTCGCGGATCTTCTGGCGGTCGGCGACCGTGTCGCCGCGGGCGCGCACGGCCATCAGCTCGGTCGCGATCCGCCGCAGGTTGGTGGCGTGCTCGCGCGTCGTCAGGGCGGCCGCCTTCTCGGTCGCCAGGCCCTCGAGCGCCAGGCGGATGTCGCGCAGCTCGAGGATCTTGTCGCGGGTCATCAGCGGAACACGGACCGAACGGTTGGGCCGCATCTCGAACGCGCCCTCGGCGACCAGCCGGCGCACCGCCTCGCGCACCGGGGTCATGCTGACGCCGAGGGTGCCGGCGATGAAACGGAAGGAAAGCTTTTGACCCGGCGCGAACCGGCCGGCCGTCAGCGCATCGCGCAGGGAGTCGTAGACCTGCGAGCGCAGCGAGGTGTCGACGGGCGCCTTGGGTGCCATCGGCCCGCAGCATAGACCAGCCGCGCCGATTTGTGATCACAAATTTCGATTGCCCCTGGGTTGCGCGCAAGGCATCGTTCTTGCTCGTCGAGGGACCATGCGCAACTACGCCAAGTCGATCGCACTGTATGAACGCACCCGCAGGACGCTGGCCGGCGGCGTCAGCAGCAACGTGCGCTACGCCTCGGCGCCGGTGCCGCTGTTCTTCGAGCGCGGCGAGGGCGCCCGGCTCTACGACATCGACGGCAATGTCCACATCGACTACGTGCTGGGCAACGGCCCGGCCATCCTGGGGCACGCGCCCAAGCCGGTGATCGACGCCGTCGCCGCCTCGCTGGCGCAGGGCCAGGTCTATGCCGCGCAGCATCCGCGCGAGACCGAGTTGGCCGAACGGCTCTGCCGGCTGCTGCCGGGCATCGAGGTGGTGCGCTTCGCGACCTCGGGCACCGAGGCCGTGCTGATGGCGTTCCGCCTGGCCCGCGCCTTCACCGGGCGCACCAAGATCCTGAAGTTCGAGGGCCATTATCACGGCTGGACCGACCAGGCCTATATCAGCGCCCGCCCGTCGCTGAACGAGGCCGGTCCGGCCGATTCACCCGTGCCGGTGGCCGGCTCGCCCGGCATGCCGCCGAGCGTGCTGGAAGACACCGTCGTCGCCGGCTGGAATGACCTCGATCTCCTGAAGCAGGCGTTCGAGCGTCACGAGGGCGAGATCGCCGCCGTCATCATGGAGCCGGTGATGGTGAATGGCGGGCCGACCGAGCCTGCTCCCGGCTATCTCGACGGCGTCCGCGCGCTCTGCCGCGACAACGGTGCGCTGTTCATCTGCGACGAGGTGATCACCGGCTTCCGCGTCGGCCTGCGCGGTGCCCAGGGCCGCTACGGCGTCACCGCCGACCTCACGATCTACGCCAAGGCGGTCGCCGCGGGCTTTCCGCTCGCCGTGGTCGGCGGCTGGCGCGACGTCATGGACACGCTACTCGACAAGGGCGTGATGCACGGCGGTACTTACAACGGCAATGTCCAGAGCATGGCGGCGGCGCTGGCGGCGCTCGACGTCCTGGAGGCCAATGATGGCGCGGTCTATCGCGACCTCGAAGCGCGCGGCACGCGGTTGATGCAGGGGCTCGCCGCGATCGCCGAGAAGCACAAGATGCCGGTGAAGGTGCAAGGCCTGCCGGCGATCTTCCAGGTCTACTTCACCGAGGGCGCACCGCCGCGCAACTACCGCGAATCAGTCGCCTGCGATCGAGACAAGGCGCTGGCCTTCCACACGGCGCTGCAGGAAGAGGGCATCCGCACCAACCAGAACGCGAAGTTCTTCCTGTCGGTCGCTCACGACGAGGCGATCATCGACGAGACGCTGGCGGCGGCCGACCGTGCGATGGCCGCCATCGCATGAGCGACATCCGGCTCGAGGGCGTCACCAAGCGCTACGGCCCGGTGGCGGCGGCCGACGATGTCGACCTCTCGGTGGCGCAGGGTGAGTTCGTCACCATCCTGGGGCCGAGCGGCTCGGGCAAGACGACGCTGCTGTCGCTGATCGCCGGCCTCAACCGGCCGACCGCGGGCCGCATCTTCATCGGCGGCCGCGACGTCACCGAGGCGACGGCGCAGGAGCGCAATATCGGGCTGGTCTTCCAGTCCTACGCGCTGTTCCCGCACATGACGGTGCTGGAGAACGTCCTGTTCCCGCTGGGCGTGCGCAAGATCGGCGGCGCTGCGGCGCGCAGCCAGGCGCTCGAGGCGCTGAAGCTGGTGCGGCTCGACGGTCTCGAAGGCCGGCGGCCGTCGCAGCTCTCGGGCGGCCAGCAGCAGCGCGTGGCGCTCGCCCGCGCGATCGTGTTCAAGCCCGACATCCTGCTGCTCGACGAGCCGCTGGGTGCGCTCGACCGCAAGCTGCGCGAGGAGCTGCAGGTCGAGCTGAAGCAGCTCCAGCGCACGCTCGGCGTGACGACCCTGCTGGTGACGCATGACCAGGAGGAGGCGCTGTCGCTCAGCGACCGCATCATGGTGCTCAACCACGGCAAGACGCAGCAGGTCGCCGCCCCCGCGGAGGCCTACCTGAAGCCGGCCAACCGCTTCGTCGCGGAGTTCCTGGGCATCGCTAACTTCGTCGGGCTCGACGGCGGGCGCACCGGGCTGGTGCGGCCCGAGCGCGTGCGGCTCGGGCCGGGCGGCGTCAACGGCGGCCGGCCGGCGCGCGTGATCGAGGCGATCTATCTCGGCCAGATGGTGCGCTATCACCTGGCGATCGAGGGCAGCGAGGGCGCGCCGATCGTGGCGGCGGTGCCGTTCGTCGGCCGGGCCTGGCAGGCGGGGGAATCCGTCGCGGTTTCATGGGATGCGGCCGACATCTGGCCGGTGACTTGATCAGCAGAAGGGGGACGACGATGAAGAGGCGTACTTTCGTGGCGGCTGCGGCGAGCCTGCCGGCGGTCAACATCCTCTCCGGGACGGCGCGGGCGCAGTCCAAGGAGATCCGCATGATCGAATCGGGCGGCGCCTCGGGCGATTCGATCGAGAAGGGCTATATCGAGCCGCTGTTCAAGAAGACCGGCATCAAGGTGGTGCGCGAGAACCCGAGCTCGCTCGGCAAGCTGCGTGCCCTGGTCGAGAGCGGCCAGACCACCACGACGCTGTTCGAGCTGGGCTCGGGCATCATCCTGCAGGCCAAGAAGCTCGGCCTGATCGAGAAGGTCGATTGGGCCGCGGTCAATCCGGCGGAGATGTTCCCCGAGGCCAAGAACGAGTACGGCTTCGGCTACCAGTACTTCTCGACCATCATGGCGTGGCGCAAGGGCGTGAAGGAGCCGAAAAGCTTCGCCGAGTTCTTCGACACCAAGGCCTTCCCGGGCAAGCGCTGCCTGCCCGACTTCCCGCACTACTGCCTGCCGTTCGCGCTGCAGGCGGCGGGCGTGCCGATCGACAAGCTGTTCCCACTCGATGTCGATCTTGCCTTCAAGAAGCTGAACGAGATCAAGAAGGACGTCGCGGTGTGGTGGAAGGCGGGCGCCCAGCCGCCGCAGCTCATGAAGGACAACGAGGTGCAGTACTCGATCTGCTGGTCGGGCCGCGTCGTCGGCGATCCGGCGTTCGGGCTGAACTTCGCCGGCGGCAAGGCCGACCTTTCGTTCATCGCCATCGTCAAGGGCTCGTCGCCCGAGAACAAGGCAGCGGCCTACAAGCTGTTCCACGAGATGTCGCTGCCGGAGAACCAGGCCAAAGCGGCCGAAGTGATCTCCTACACCGGCCCCAGTCCGAACCTCGATGCGCTGCTGCCCAAGGACAAGCTCTGGCAGTTCCCGACCAGCAAGCAGAACAAGGCGGTGCAGTACTTCGAGAACGCCGAATGGTGGGCCGACAACGGCGAGGCGGTGAACAAGAAATGGGAGGCGTTCAAGCTCAGCCTGTGATGAACGGAACGCTCTTTCATTGTCCTCCCCATTCAAATGGGGAGGTGTCGGCGTCATACGCCGACGGAGGGGTCATAGGCCGTGCCAAGAGGAAGAGGCATGACCCCTCCGTCGCGGATTACCACGCCACCTCCCCATTTGAATGGGGAGGTGTGTTCTGATGCGCTCCTCCGGCTTCTCCTTCATCGCACCGCTTCTGGTGCTGATGGTCTTCGCCTTCAACCTGCCCATCCTCTACATGCTGGGCCTTGCCTTCTGGTCGAAGGGGCAGGGCTTCACGCTCGAGCACTACGAGGGCCTGGTCGAGGCTCCCGTCTATCTGCGGGTGCTCGGCAACACCATGCGCATCGCCCTGATCGCGACGCTCGCCAACGTGATCATCGGCTATCCGCTGGCGCACTGGATGCGCGGCCTGCAGAACCGCGCCCGGCTGATCGCGATCGCGCTGGTCGTGCTGCCGTTCTGGGTGTCGATCCTGGTGCGCACCTATGCCTGGATCGTCGTGCTGGGCAATGGCGGGCTGGTCAACCGCGCGCTGATGTGGCTCGGCCTGACCGATGCGCCTGTGTCGTTCCTCTACAACGAGCTCGGCGTCACCATCGGCATGGCCAACGTGCTGCTGCCGTTCCTGGTGCTGCCCTTGTTCGCGGCGATGATCCGGATCGACGACCGGCTGATGCAGGCGGCGGCCTCGCTCGGCGCACCGCCGCGCACCATCTTCTGGAAGGTCTACTTCCCGCTGACACTGCCCGCGCTGGCGGCGGGCACGCTGCTGGTCTTCATCCTCTGCCTCGGCTTCTACGTCACCCCGGCGATCCTGGGGGGCGGCCGGGTGCCGATGATCTCCAACCTGCTCGACACGCTGATCAACCAGATCCCGCGCTGGGAGCAGGCGTCGGCGATCTCGACCATCCTGCTGATCGTGACGCTGCTGATCTTTGCCGCCTACCGCCGGCTCGACCGCAAGGCATCGGCATGATCGGCGGTTCGCCCTGGACGCGGCGCCTTCTGGCAACGACCGGCGTGATCGGCCTGGTGTTCCTCGGCGTGCCGATCCTGGTCGTGATCCCGATGTCGTTCTCCTCGGCCAAGGCGCTGACCTTCCCGCCGCCGAGCTTCTCGCTGCGCTGGTACCAGGCCTTCTTCGGCGATCCGCGCTGGATGGACGCGATGTGGACCTCGACCCTGGTGGCGCTGGTCGCGTCGGTGGCGGCGCTGCTGCTGGGCAGCCTGGCCGCCTACGGCCTCCGCCGCGGCACGTTCGGCGGCCGCGACTGGGCCGAGGGCAACTTCATGGCGCCGCTGATCGTGCCGACCATCATCGTCGCGATCGCGCTCTATCTCGGCTTGGCCAAGATCGGCCTGCTCGGCTCGCTGGCCGGCCTGATCGTGGCGCACACCCTGCTCAACGTGCCGCTGGTGATGATGGTGATGGGCGTGGCGATCCGCGAGTTCGACCCCAGGATCGAGCAGGTCGCCTGGAGCCTCGGCGCGTCGTGGCGCTACACGGTGTGGAAAGTGATGCTGCCCAACCTGGCGCCCAGCGTGTTCGCCGCCTGGATCTTCGCCTTCATCGGCAGCTTCGACGAGGTGATCGTCACGTCCTTCATCGCCGGCAAGTACGACACCGTGCCGAAGAAGATGTTCAACGAGCTGATCCTCGAGGTGAACCCGACCATCACCGCCGTGGCGACCCTGCTGATCGGCCTGACCGTGCTGGCGCTGGCAGCCGTCACCGTGATCCTGGCCCGCGCCGGAAAGCTCAAGCAGACGATCGTCTGAGGTGCTCCAACAGTGCCCGGGCCGGAGCTGGCAGGGCGCGTTCGGATTTGACGCACAGCCGCAACTTGCGCTGTGTCCACGTATCGAGCAGCGGCACGATCCGGATCGCCATCGACTTTCGGCAGCGCAATGCCGCGCTCCGCGATACCACCGCGACGCCAATGCCGCTCTCGACCACGCGGCACAAGGCGTCGAAGCCCGGTAATCGCAGGCGTGGCCGTAGCGTCGCGCCGAGCCGCGCCGCCTGGCCGTCGAGATGCTCCTGCAGCGCGCTGCCGGCCGGCAGGCCGACCGTGTCGTGCGCCAGCACGTCCTTGAAGGCGAGGCGGCGCTTGCCGGCCAGTGGGTGCTTCTGCGGTGTCACCAGCACCAGCCGGTCCTCGGCGAAAGGGAAGGTCTCGAGCTCGGCCGCCGAATCGACGACGTCGGCGACGATGCCGATCTCGGCGCGGCCGCGTGCCACGGCACGTACGATCTCGGGGCTCGGCCGCTCCTCGATTTCGATATCGAGTCGCGGATGGCGGGCGAGGAAGGTACCGAGCAGCGCCGGCAGCACCTCGAAGGTCGCCGCGGTGTTGGACAGTAGCCGTACCCGGCCGCGCAGGCCCTTGGCGAAGTCGCCGAGCTCGCTGCGCATCGTGTCGAGCTGCTGCGTCACCAGACGCGCGTGATGGACGAGCGCCAGCCCGGCCGCGGTCGGGACCACGCCGCGGCGTTGGCGCTCGAATAGGGGCGCCCCGAATTCGCGCTCCATGTCACGGATGCGCTCGCTGGCCGAGGCGAGAGCGAGGCCGCTGCGGCTCGCGCCATGCGTGATGTTGCCGGCATCGGCGACGTTCAGCACCAGCCGCAGGTCGACGAGGTCGAAGTGCATGGCGCCAAGCGTAGCCTTCGGCTGGGCCGAAGGCTATCGCGGCGACTTCCGCATTGTGACCGGCTGCGGCCGGCTCCAGCTTGCTGGCATGAGCGTGTGGATCCTGATCGGTGCGACGTTCCTGCTGGCGGGCGTAGTGAAGGGCGTGATCGGCATGGGCCTGCCGACGGTGGCGATGGGCGTGCTGGCGCTCGTCCTGCCGCCGGCCGAGGCGGCGGCGATCCTGGTCGTGCCGTCGTTCGTCACCAATGTCTGGCAGCTCATGGCCGGCCCGGCGTTCGGCGCGCTGCTGCGCCGGCTGTGGCCGATGATGCTGGGCGTCCTGGTCGGCACGGTTGCCGGCGCCGGCGTGCTGGCAGGTAATGTCGCGGGACTGGCCAAGGTCGGGCTCGGCATCACGCTGGCGCTGTATGCGGCGGTCGGGCTGGCGGGTTTCCGCTGGTCGGTGGCGCCGCGCCACGAAGGCTGGCTGGGGCCGACGATCGGCGCGGTGACCGGGCTGGTCACCGGCGCGACCGGCGTGTTCGTCGTCCCGGCAGTGCCGTACCTGCAGGCGATCGGGCTGGAGAAGGACGATCTGATCCAGGCGCTGGGCCTTTCCTTCACCGTGTCGACGGTGGCGCTGGCGCTCGGCCTGCTGCGGGTCGATGCGTGGCGGGTGAACGATGTCTGGATCTCGCTGCTCGCCCTGGTGCCCGCCCTGGCCGGGATGTACGCGGGGCAATGGCTGCGCGGGCGCTTCTCGGCCGCCACGTTCCGCAAGGTGTTCTTTGCTGGCTTGCTTCTGCTCGGGGCGACCCTAGCTTTGGCGTAAGATCACGCCGGAGGCGAAGCATGAATTACCCCAAGTCGGTGCGGCTGGTGGAAGTGGGCCCGCGCGATGGGCTGCAGAACGAGGCCAAGCCCGTATCGGTCGAGGCCAAGGTCAGGCTGATCGACGCGCTGTCGGCGGCCGGCCACAGCGCCGTCGAGGCCGGCAGCTTCGTGTCGGCCAAATGGGTGCCGCAGATGGCGAACACCGACGCGGTGATGGCGCAGATCAAGCGCAAGCCGGGCGTCTCCTATCCCGTGCTGGTACCCAACAAGCAGGGCATGAACGGCGCGGTCGAGGCGCATTGCGGCGAGATCGCGGTCTTCACTGCCGCGTCGGAGGCGTTCTGCCGCAAGAACACCAACTGCTCGATCGACGAGAGCTTCGAGCGCTTCGCGCCGGTGATGGAAGCGGCGCAAAGGCACGGCATGAAGGTGCGCGGCTACGTCTCGACCGTGATCGCCTGTCCCTATGACGGCAAGGTCGCGCCGGCCAAGGTCGCCGAGGTGTCGGATCGGCTGTTCAGGATGGGCTGCTACGAGGTCTCGCTCGGCGACACGATCGGCGTCGGCACGCCAGGCGAATGCGTCGCCATGATCGACGCCGTCGCCGAGAAGGTGCCGCGTGAGAAGCTGGCGGCGCACTTCCACGATACCTACGGCCAGTCCTTGGCGAACATCATGGCGGTGATGGAGCGCGGCGTCGCGGTGTTCGACACCGCCGTCGCCGGGCTGGGCGGCTGCCCCTATGCCAAGGGCGCGTCGGGCAATGTCGGGACCGAGGACGTGATCTACCTGATGAACGGCCTTGGCATCGCCCACGGCGTCGACCTCGAGGTGATCGCCGCGGCGGGCCGCGCGATCTGTGTCGAGCTCGGCCGCGAGCCCGCCTCGAAGGTGGCGCAGGCGCTCAAGGCCAAGGCGGCATGACCGCGCGCTGCTGTTGCGGTGCGTGCTCGATCGAGGTCGAAGGTGCGCCGGTGATGAATGCGATCTGCCATTGCGACAACTGCAAGCGGCGCACCGGCAGCGCCTTCGGCTGGTCGATCTACTTCGCCGACGAGCAGGTGGTCGGCCGATCCGGAGAGCTGCGCTGCTACGAGATTCTCGCCCGTGAGCAGCGGCGCTGGTTCTGCGCGACCTGCGGCACCACCCTTTTCTGGACGATCGACAGCCAGCCGGGACGGACCGGCATCGCCGGCGGCTGCCTCGTCGATCCGCTGCCGCCGCCGACGCGCAGTGTGGTCAACCACGGCCGGCTGGCCTGGCTTTGCACGAACGTTCAAGACGGCGGCGCCTAACCGGCCCATAGCGGCCGGCATGGAAGGTCTGTCCGGTTTCCTGCTGGCGGCCGTGGCGCTGGCCGGCAGCCCTGGCCCGGCGACGCTGAGCCTCGCGGCGTCGGGTGCCGCGTTCGGCGTGCGCCGCGTCGCGGGCTATCTCGTCGGGATCGGCGTCGGCATGGTCGCGGTGATGGCGATCACCGCCTCGGGCGTGATCGGGCTGATGCTGGCGTTGCCTGGCGTCGCGCCGGTCGTCACCGTCGCCGCCGCGGCGTATTTCCTGTGGCTCGCCTGGCGCATCGCGATGGCGCCGCCGCTGACGGAAGGCAATGCGCAGCGCCAGCCGCCGAGCTTCGGCGCGGGCTTCACGCTGTCGCTGATCAATCCCAAGGGCTATGCCGCGATGGCGGCGCTGTTCTCGAGCTTCGTGCTGCTGCGCGACCGGGTGACGGCCGACGCCGTGGCGAAGATCGCGGTGCTGACGGTCGTGATCACCGCGGTGAACGTGCTGTGGCTGATATCGGGCGCGGCGCTGACGCGCTTCTTCCGCGATCCGCGCACCAACCGGATCGTCAACGTCGCGTTCGCGATCCTGCTGCTGGCGTCGGTCGTGCTGGCGGTCACTGCCGCCTGACGATGTGCACCAGCACGGCGCTGGAGCGGCCGGTGTCGTCGACCACCGCGAGCCGCATCTCGCCGGCGCCGTCGGGCGTCCAACTGGTGCCCGCGATAGGCCGGCCGTTGACCAGCCAGTGCAGGCGGCCGGTGCCGCTGGCGGCGAGCGTCACCGTGTCGTGCGTGCCGAGCTCGAGCCGAGCGTCGGGCGGTGGATAGGCGATGCGCGGCGCACCCTCGACGGCGGTCGGCGCCAGGCGCTGCATGCGCAGCGGCAGCTCCTTCCACGAGCCGACCCGCAGCACGTCGGCCGGCGGCCGGGTGCCGCGATTGTCTTCGCCGGGCAGTCGGCCGAACGCCTTGAACAGGATCGGCAGCGCGGCGGCGCGGCCGAGCTGGCCCGGCCGCGGCGTGCCGTCGGCATGGCCGACCCAGACCACGACCGTCCAGTTCGCGCTGTAGCCCGCTGCCCAGGCGTCGCGGAAGCCGGCCGAGGTGCCGGTCTTGTAGGCGATCCGCCGCTCGCGCAGCGCCACCGGCAGCGAGGCGAAGCCGTCGGGCAGAGGCGCGTCGGCCAGCACGTCGGCGACATACCAGGCGGCGTCGTCGCCCACGATCTGCACCGGCGCGGGCCGCGGCTGGTCGCGGCGTACCTGCGGCAGCGAGAAACGGCCGCCATTGGCGAGGCCCGAGTAGAGCCCGGCCATCTCCAGCGGCGAGATGGTGGCGCTGCCCAGCGCCATCCCGAGCGAGGTACCGGGATCGCCCGGCGGCAGGATCGGCGTGGCGCCGGCCGAGCGCAGCGCGGACAGGAAGCGCGCCGGCCCGACGCGCTCCAGCGCCAGCACCGCCGGCACATTGAGCGACTGCTGCAGCGCGTGGCGCACGGTGACGGCGCCCTGGTGATCGCGATCGAAGTTGCGCGGCAGCCAGTCCTTGAAGCGCACCGGCACGTCCTCGACGAGCGACTCGGGATGCAGGGTGCGGTCGTCGAAGGCCAGCGCATAGATCATCGGCTTCAAGGCCGAGCCCGGCGAGCGATGGGCGCGCACCAGGTCGACCTGGCCGGCGCGGCCGAAGAAATCGCCGCCGCCCAGCCATGCCACGACGCCGCCGGTGCGGTTGTCCATCACCACCATGGCGATCTGCGCCTTGTCGGTGAGCTGGCCGCGTTCCTCGGCGACCAGCTGCTCGAGGCTCTGCTGGAGCTGCAGGCGGATGGTGGTCGGCACGGCGGCGTTCGGCGATTGGCCGGCCAGCCATGCCGACAAGTGCGGCGCGTTCATCGGCAGGGCGAGGCGCTGTGTCGGCACCGGGCGGCTCATCGCCTTGTCGTACAGCGCGCGGTCGATCACGCCGTCCTCCAGGCCGCGCGCCAGCACGCCGTCGCGGCCGGCCTGGGCGGCCGCGGCGAAGCGGTCGGGCCGGCGCTTGCTCGGCGCCTGCGGGATGGCGACTAGCAAGGCCGCTTCGGCGGCGCTGAGATGGCGTGGCTCCTTGCCGAAATAGGCAAGCGAGGCCGCGCGCACGCCCTCGAGGTTGCCGCCCATCGGCGTCAGCGTGAGGTAGATCGCCATCACCTCGCGCTTGGAGAAGCGCCATTCGAGCTGCAGCGCGCGCGCCGCCTCGATCACCTTGTTGCGGAAGGTGCGCTTGCGCGGCTCGAGCAGGCGGGCGGCCTGCATGGTGAGCGTCGAGGCGCCGGACACGACATGGCCGCGCGCGATCAGCAGGCCGGTGGCGCGAACCACCGCCATCAGATCGACGCCGGGATGCCAGTCGAAGCGGCAATCCTCGTAGGCCTTGAGCAGGGCGATGTAGCTCGGATCGACGTCGTCGATCGTGGTCTTGAGCCGCCAGCGGCCGTCGGCGGTGGTGAAGGCGCGCAGCAGGCGGCCGTTGGCGTCGACCACCTCGGTCGAGCGCTCGTGGTAGCGTGTGAGGTCCGGCGGGAAGATCCGGTCGAGCGCCAGCGCCGCCGTCACCGTGAGGGTGACGGCCAGCGCTGCGTAGGCCAGCGCCGCCCGTCGTCTCGACCGGAGCGAAGCGAAGCGGAGCGCAGTGGAGAGACCTTGTCTAATCATGACAAGGTCCCTCGGCTTCGCTCGGGACGACGGAGAACGCTCATCGCGGTGCGATCGTGACGGTGCCCATCGCCGTGCGGCCGAAGACGCGCGGCGCGTACATGTCGGAGACGTGCGCGGCGGGCAGCGCGAAGCGGCCCGGCGTCACGGCGCGTACGATGTAGGCGACGTGGTAGCGATAGCCGCCGTCGAGCTCGTCGTGATTGGCCTCCCACCACGACCAGTAGGGCCGGCGGCCGACATCGAAGGCGGCGAAGAAGCGGTCATCGCGCGCCTCGGCGATGCGGGTGCGGGTAAGGTTGGGCAGGAACGGGAAGTTCTTGACCGTGTCCTTGTTCACCACTGATTCGATCTCGAAGCCGGCCGGCAGCAGGTCGAGCAGCGCGATCTGGTGATAGCCGCGATCCTCGTCGTAGCCCGAGATCGACACCACCAGGCGGTCGTTCTGGCGGATCCTGGAGAGGTCGGCCTCCTTGCCGTCGAGCGTGTAGAAGGTGCGGTCGACGCTGAGGCCCTGCTCGGCCGGCGGCTGCGGCTCCTTCGGCACGCCGCGCGCGGTGACCTGCATCCAGATCGGCCGGTCGCTCTGGTTGCGGATCTTGACGCCGCGCTGGATCGCCGCCGCATCGGGATTGAGCACGACCGGCTCCTTGGTCTCCTTGCGGCTCTCGCCGTCGACCGAGTAGGCGAGCTCGGCGTCACCGGCCATGGCGCGCGCCGCCATCAGCAGCCATGCCTTCTCCTGGGTGGTCGTGTACTCGACCCTGGCGACCATGCGCTCGCGCACGGCATTGGCGACGGCGATCAGGCCCTCGCGGCCGGCCGCCTCCTGGGCGAGCGCCAGCAGGGCAGCGCGGTCGCGCAGGCCGGTGCCGTAGTAGTCGCTCGAATCGCGCTGATCGAGGCGCTGGCGGGCGATCGAGAAGGCGAGCCGCGCGCGGCCGGGCTCGCCGACCTGGTTGAGCGCAGCGGCGAGGTGCGTCCAGGCCAGCCCGCCGACGATCTCGCCGCCCTTGGCATCCTGGAAGTAGCGGACGCGGCCGGCATCGGCCTGCCCCGCCTTGGCCAGCACGTACCAGCCATAGGCCTGCGCATTGGGCGACATCTTCTCGACCGAGCGCGCCAGCCAGGTGAGGCCGCGCGACAGCGAGGCCGCCGGCACCACGAATTTCTGGTCGCGCGCCCTGAGCAGGAAGTCGAGGGCGTAGGACTGCAGCCATTCGGCGGCGGGCGAGGAGAACGGGCCCCACATGCCGAACGAGCCGTCGCCGATCTGCATGTCGACGATCCGATAGATCGCCTCCTGCACGCGGTCGGTGATCTTCGGATCGGCCGGCCCGTACCCGAGCAGCGCCACGTCGTTGTAGTAAAGCAGCGGCAGCGCACGGCTGGTCGTCTGCTCGATGCAGCCGTACGGGTACTTGTCGAGCGCCCGCAGCAGGCCGGGCACGTCGATGCCGGGCGTGCGCGACAGCGCCACGCTGACCTGCGCAGTGCCGTTGGTGAAGGGCGAGATGACCTCGCGATCGACCGTCAGCTCGCGCGAGCCGTCGAGCGGCGCCACGGTGTCGACCGCGGTCGGCGTCTGGGAGGCGCGGACCTGGATGTCCCATTCGCGGCGGACCGAGAAGTTGCCGGGGCCGCTGACGGCGACTGCGACCTTGCCGAAGCCGACGTCGCCCGCCTTCAACGGCCAGGTCATCAGCTCGCGCTGGTTGGCGGCGAGCCGCTTGGTTTCAGCCACCGGCCGCTCGAGCGACACCGAGCCGGTCGCCTCCAGGGTGACCTTGTAGTCGCCCGGCTGGCCCTCGACGTTGTGCAGCGACAGCGCCACGCGGCCGGTGTCGTCGGGCGCCAGGAACCGCGGCAGGATGACGTCGGCAGTGACGGCATCGCGCACGATCAGCCGCTGGTCAACCGAGCCGACCTTGCTCTTGTCGTAGGCGACCGCCATCAGGCGGAGCTGGCCGATGAAGTCGGGGATCTCGAGGGCGATCTTGGCCTCGCCCTTGTCGTCGAGCTTCACCGGGCCGCTGAACAGCGCCACGGTGCGGGTCGGCACGACGTCGAGCCCGCCGATGTCGCCGGCGTCGCCGCCGGTGCGGATCTTGCCGAGCTCGTCGGCGCGGGCGTCGAGCAGGCGGCCATAGTCGTCGCGCACCGCGAGGCCGAGCTGGCGCTTACCGAAGTAGTAGTCGGCCGGCCGCGGGGTCTTGAAGCGCGTGAGCTGCAGGATGCCCTCGTCGACCGCGGCCAGGGTGACATAGGCCTCCGGTCCGCTGGCGTTGGCGACGTGCAGCGGCACCTCGATGCGCTGGCGCGGCGCTACCTTCTCCGGTGCCGCGATCTGCACATTGAGGGTGCGCAGGCTGGGATCGAGCGCCAGCCAAACCGCGCCGATGGCGCGCACCGGGGTGCGCTCGGCGGGCGCGGCGAGCGGCCGCCAGGCGGTGACCAGCGCATAGGCGCCGGCGCCCCAGTCGTCCTTCACCGGCACGTCGATGGTCGTGCCGCCGGCCGGGAGCTGCGCAGTGTAGGTCGCGAGCACATGGTCGCTGGCGATGGTGACGATCGCCTCGCCGGCGAACGGCGCTTCGATCCGAAGCTTGGCCGACTCGCCCGGCGCGTACTTCTCGCGGTCGCTCGCGACCTTGAGCGTGTCGGGCGCATCCTCGGCGCCGCGGCTGCCGCCCCACCAGCCGACATAGAAGGTGGTGGTGGTCGAGTTGCCGGTGCGCGGATCCTTCACGACCAGGCGGTGCGGACCCCACTGCAGGCGCTTGGACAGGTTGACCGGTGCGTCGGCCTTGAGCGCCAGCGTGCCGCTATCGATCTCGCGCTCGTGGGTGAGGCTCTGCCAGCGCCAGCGGCCGTCGCTCTGGTACCACTGGTAGTCGTAGCTGATGCGCTCGATCGAATATTCGACCTCGCGCGCGACCTGCTTGCCGTCGGCGCCGAGCGCCACGATGTCGAAGGCGGTGTCGCTGCCTTCGCGGGCGTAGCGGCCCTCGAAGGTCGGCCGGATGCCGAGATAGACGTCGCGGGTGCGCAAAGGCAGCGACTTCTCCGTCTTGGTGGCGCGGCCGTTGCCCGGCTCGAACACTCGCGCGGTGATCTGCGCGCGCAGCGGCAGGTTGGTCTCCTTCACCTGGCTGCCGTCCCAGACGATCTTCGACTTGCCCTTGTCGTCGGTCTCGGGGCCGGTGAGGGTGATCAGCGGCGGCTCGTAGGTCCGGCGCTCCTCCTGCGAGCCGAAGGTGTACTTCGAGAAGGCCGGGAAGGGGGTGGAGTCGACGGTGACGCGCAGGTCGCTCTCGACGCGGAGCCCCGAGGCCGGCGCGCCGTAGAGGAAGTCCGCGGCGAGATCGAAGGTCGTGCTCCGGCCGGTGCGCAGGACGCTCTGGTCGGTCGACAGCTCGACCTTGAGCTTCTCCGGCACGAAGTCCTCGACCGAGAATTCGACCCGGCCGACCGGCGATCCCTTGGGATCGATATGGGCCGCCACCGACCACAGGCCGCGGCGCGACGACTTAGGCAGGTCGACCGCCTGGTAGAGCGACCCCGAGGCCGGCAGTTGCTGCGTGTAGCGGGTGAACTCGCTGCCGTCGGGCCGCTTGACGATCAGCGTCACCGGCATGTCCTTCAACGCCGTCGCGCCGTCGTCGCGCAGCATGGCCATCAGGTGCACCGTCTCGCCGGGCCGATAGACGCCGCGCTCGGTGTAGAGGAAGGCATCGACCGGGCCAGGAAGGGCTCGGCCCTCGATGCCGCGGTCACTGAGGTCGAACGCAGCCTTGGTGAGCTCGAGCCGCGAGAACTCCTGCTTGGCCTGGTCGGTCACCATGATCGACGCCGCCTCGGCGGCGCCGCGGCCGCGCAGCAGACCGGCATCGAAGCGGGCTTGACCCCGGGCGTCGGTCACCGCCTTGCCGATCGGCTCGTTGCCGCGCGACAGCAGCACGACCTCGCAATCGGGCAGCGGCTGCGCCGAGGCGAGCGAACGGGCGAACACGGTGAGCCCGTCGCGGCCGGTCAGGCTGGTGAGGGCAATGTCGGTATCCATCACCCACATGCCGGCGAGGTTGGTGCCGTTCTGCTCGTCCTCGTCGCCAGCGCTGTCGTCCTCGCCCTCCTTGGCCGGCGGCTTGGCGGCGTTCCAGACCACGACGAAATAGGCGCCGGGCTTCCAGTCCTGGATGGTTTCGCGGATCGGGAAGGCGGTGGTGGTCGCCTGGTTCAGGACGTTCTTGACCTCCATGCTGCCGCGCCACACGCGCTTGGCGTTCTGGCCGTTCAGCCACTGGCGCAGCGTCCACGATTCGGTGATCGGTTCGGTCGCCGGGAAGGTGCCGCCGTAGTAGTACTGCTGCGTGAATTTATCGAGGCCGCGCTCGTTGACGCGATAGACCGCGATGGCGACCTTGCTCACGTTCACCGTGGTGACCGGCAGGCCGGCAGCGATGCCGCGCGGCAGGATGAAGCCCTTGCCCGGCAGGGTGATCGACGCGGGGCGCGGGCCGAGCGCCACCGAGACCTTGCGCTCCTCGTCGAGCTTGACGTTGCCGGCACCGGGAAAGCCGGCGAGCAGGGTCACCGAGTAGTCCTGGCCGTAGGCGAGGCCGCCGATGCACAGCTTGTTGGCGACCGCCTTGACCGTCGACTTCACCTCCGGTTCGACGCGCAGGTAGTCGGCGTATTTGACGCCGTCGCCGGCCAGCGGCTTGTTGAAGAACAGGCAGGCCTCCGCTTCGGCCGCGCTGTTGTCGAGGCTGAGCAACTGGTAGCGGAAGGGTTCGACGGGGGCCGGCGACGTCGGTTGCGCGACCGGCATCGGCGCAGGACGCGACGGCGTCGGGGCGGGCACGGGGGACGTACTGGTGGTGGCGGTGCGTGCGTGCGGCGGTGCCTGATCGACGGTGTCGGCCGGCCTCCCGATGAGATAACCGGCGATGCCCGATCCCAGCATCAAAGCCACGACCAGAGCAGTCCACGTCGACCTGTTCATCGGAATCCCCCGCGAGCGAGTGCGCGGACTCTATCGCCGCAATTGTGCAGGGACTGTGGAGAGCTTGTATCCCCGCCGAAATAATCCGGTGCTGTGGCGGCGAAGTCACGCTATCACCCTCGGCGTCATGGTGCTGAATCTGATCAAGCTCGCAGTTGGCGTGGACGACCTTGCCCACATGAAGAAGCTTCAGGCCGCCCGGCGAAAGCAGCGCCGCCAGGGCCCGCGCTCGCCGCACTGGGTGTACACGCGGCACATGCCCAAGCGGGTCGACGAGCTGCTGCGGGGCGGCTCGCTCTACTGGGTGGTGCGCGGGGTCATTCGCTGCCGTCAGGAGCTGGTCGGCTTCGAGGAGGACTTCGACAAGGAAGAGGCGCACAAGTACTGCCGTATCCAGGTCAAGCGCACCATCATCCCGACCGCGCCGCGCGCCTGTCGCGCCTTCCAGGGCTGGCGCTACTACAACGGCGACGATGCCCCGCCCGATCTTTCCAAGGGCGACACCGGCGACATGCCCAAGGAGATGGCCGACGAGCTGAAGCGGCTCGGCCTGCTGTAGAACCATCGCGAGCGCGCGTGATGAGAAATGGCACGCAACGGGTTTTGCCAATCTGGCACGAGTGAAATGCAGGCGGGCGTGACTTTTCAGCCTGTTTTGCCATTTGCCATCGATCGTCGGGGGCGTGTCACCGTACCGGGCGGCGCCACGACGATTGCGGCCAGTGTGCAGTGCGTCGGCGGTCCGGTTGCGGCGGCTCCGGCTCGCGGCGGGCTCGATCACGGTGAGCCGCTCGCACGTCGCCGCGTCGATGACCTTGCCGCAGTGGACGACCTTGGCCGAGCGGGCAGAAGCGTCAGCCAGCCGCCAGCAACGTCTTGATATGCCGCTCGATCTCGAACAGGAAGTAGGGCTTGCGGACGAACGGGATGCCGGTGCGACCGACCTCGTCGGCCGGCACCACGCCGCTGGTGAACAGCACCCGCACCTTCGGGAAATCCTGGCGGATGATCTCCAGCAGGTCGAAGCCGCTGCGCGGGCCGGCCAGCTTGACGTCGCTGAACACCACCTTGATGTCCGCCGTCGCGCGCAGGATCTGCACCGCCTCGTCGACGTTGACCGCCTCGAGCACGTCCAATCCCGCGCCGCGCAGATATTGCGCTGCGGCAGCCCGGATCAGCACGTCGTCTTCGACGATGAGGACGATGGGGTCAGGCTGCGGCGTCTCCCCCGTCGTCACCAAGGGTGGAACCATTCTCTCCCCAACCGAGCACGCTGCCCCACACCGAATTGTGACGCGCGCGTAACAAATTTTCGCGGAAAGAACGCCCGATGGTGCGAAAAGTTACATTCGGCCGAGCACCGGAACGTTGCAGAACCTCTTCAATTGCGGCCGAGAGCGCCGGTCGGCAGGGCCTTTGCCGCCTGATCGACCTCCCGCAGGTCGTAGGGCCGGCCGACGATTGCTACTCCGTCCCGCGACGAAGGAAGCGTACCGGGTGTCGATCGAGTGATCGCAAGATCATCGCAATCACCGGGTTGACCATCCGTTTCCACGCGCCGCTGCCGCCGATGAAGCCCGACGAACTAAGTCTGGCCGTCGGACGCGTAGGCCCGGCGTGCGAACCAGGCCCGCGACCGGGCGGTGAAGAGATAGACCAGCGCGCCGACCTGCAGCACGAGCTGCAGCAGCGAGAGGTAGAGCACGTAACCGCGCGCGGCCATGTTGGGCACGTGGGCGAGCCACGGCACGAGGGCGAGCACCGTGCCGATCACCAGCAGCCAGCGCGCGACCCGGCTGGCGCGGCGGCTGGCGAGCAGCGTGAGCGCGAACGCGCCGCCGAACAGGATCAGCATCAGGATCGCGCCGGTCTGCAAGCCGACATGCCGGATCACGTGTCGGGTCATCAGCACGGCGATGATCGCGCCGACGACCAGTGACGCCAGCATGAGCTGCTCGAAGCGCGCAGCGTCGCGCGGCTGGTCGGGCAGGGGATCGAAGCGACGAACGCCCAACCCCATGGGCTCAGGGCACCGGCTCGAAATCGCCAGGCTTCCAGGTGCCGTCGAACGCCGCACCTTCGGGGCCGTAGATGCGGATGTAGGCAAACCAGCCGCGGCCGGGCGCGGTCTTGATCCAGCGCGCAGCGTCGCTGCCGGCCGGCGAGGTCGGGCCGAAATGGAGCGTGACCGGGGCGCTGCCACCGGCGTCCTTCAGCTCGAACAGCGAGCGCAGCGCCGCCTTGTCCTGGTCGGTCTGGACCTGAGAGCGCGTCTGCGCGTCGTACACTGTCACCGACCAGAAGAGCTTGCCTGGCACCGGCTGGGGTATCACGAGCCGATAGCTCTTGCCGCCGTCGAGATAGGCGCCGCCGCTGTCGCGTACGCCCAGCCAATAGAGCGAGCCCGCGCCGGCATTGCGACGGAACATGGCGGGCGAGGTGACGATCGCCTGGGCGAACCAGCGGTCGCGTGCCTCGAGGTCGTAGCCGCCGGGTGTGCGGAAATCGCCGTTCTCTGCGACCAAGCCGACCCATTCCCATTTGCGGTCGGGCCAGGCCTGACGGTCAGGCCGCGTGCTCGCAAAGGCGGAGACCAGCATCTGATCGCGGCCGGCCTTGGCGGCGCGCTCGAGGATGCCCTTCAGGCGGGCGTCGGGCTGGAAGGGTTTACCCTTGAGGATGCCGAGCGCCGCCAGCTCGCCGTAGAACGGCAGCCACGCCTCGTTCACCGGCTCTTCGTCGACGATCTTGGCCAGGACCTGCCAGAACTGGAAATTGTCTTCCCAGCGCAGGCTGGTCGAATCCATCGCCGTCTTCGTGGTGTCGATGAAGGCGAGCGTCTTATCGCCGTTCAGAGGATGGATCCTGATGGTGCGCAGTGCCGCCAGTGCCTTGTCGACGTCGCCACCGACCGGCATGGAGCGCGCCGCCACCAGCACCTTGTAGGAGGAAGAGCGGCCGACCTGGTGATCGGTCGGCACCGCTCCGGTGTAGCCCGGCGGCAGGATGACATGCTTGCCGCCCTTGCCGGCGTCGGGGCCGGGCAGGCCTATGTCGAGGATCCAGCTCTGATAGTGGTCGTTGACCAGGCCGATGAAGGGGCCGGACGGCAGCTCGATCACCATCGGGCCGTTGCGCAGGTCGAGGATCGCCGACCCGTAGGGCGTGTCCGAGTTCAACGTGAAACCGACCTGGCGCGGACCGGTCGAGGTGATGCCCATCGCCTCGTTGTCCTTCATGCCGGCAATGCGGTTGCCGTTGAAGATGCCTTCGGCGGAGACGGCGGGATACCAGAAACGGTAGGCGACGACGGCGCGCTGGAAATCGGCCTCGTTCTGCGCACGCTGCGCGAACTCCGGCGTCGGATAGCCGTTGACGAAGCCGCCACCGCTTTGCGCATGGGCGCAGGCAGCGAACGCCAGCAACAGGCCGGCGACAATCGACATCGAACGCATGACGACCCTCCTCAGAATGGCACAACGTAGTTCAGGATCGCGATCTGGCGCAGCAGCACCTTGCGGATGACGTGCGAGGCCTTGACGTGCTCGGTGAAGACCGCGGCGTCGCCGACGCTGCCGGCGGGGAGGCGGGCGGCGAGCGCGTCGTCGTCGAGCTTCACCCGCACGGCGAAGGGTGCCGCCTGCAGGGCGCGCGGCGTCGGCGCGCTGCCCGAGGCCTGGACCTGGCCGGTCGACAGGGCCTGCAGCACCGACACGACCGTGCCGCTGTGGACCCTGCCGGGCAGGAACTTGAAGGTGGCCTCGACCGGCTGGCCCGGGGCGATGAAGCGGGTGTCGATCTGATTGACCTCCATGCCGATGAAGGTCTCGGACGTGTCGATGAAGGCCATCACCGGCGACAGCGGCAGGTTGCCGACCCGCGCGCCCTTGCGCAGCGCCAGGTTGGTCACGTAGCCGTCGGCCGGGGCGCGCACCACCGTCTTGTCGAGGTTCCATTGGGCACCGACGAGCTGCGCCCGGAGCTGGTCGACCGAGGCCTGGCGCTGCTCGACGTCGTAGACGCGGCCGGCATTGGTGCGCGCGAGCTGCGTGGTCTCGGCGAGCCGCGTCTCCTCGAGCTTGAGCTGCGCGGCGAGCGCATCGACCTGGCTCTGGAAGGGCACCGGATCGATGCGGAACAGCACGTCGCCCGCCTTGATCGGCGTGTTGGCCGTGACCGGCACCTCGATCACCTCGCCCGCCACGTCGGGGACGATCGCGACGGAGTTGCGGACGACCACGGCCGAGCCTTCCGGCGCGCCCCAGCCCATCGGGATGAACAGGCCGAACAGCAGCAGCACGAGCACGATCGCCGGCGAGATCTTCCAGAAGGTGTTGAACGGCACAATCCGGAGCTTCACCAGCCCGAACAGGATCACCAGGTAGACGTTGAAGATCGCGACGATCATCGCGCGTCCTCCACGCCTTGCGGCGAACGGGGCCAGTCGACATAGGCCCAGATCAGAACGACCGGCCACAGAGGCAGGGCGAGGAACAGCGTGATCCACCCGGCCATCCGCACCGCCTGCTCCTGCGGATGACGTCGCGTGCGGGCGACGTGGCCGGGCAGGGAGCCCGCGATGACGATCATGGCGATCGCGCTCGCCACGAGGATGAGCAAGACGAGCCACGCGAAGAGGTCGAGCATCGATCGCCTACTTCGGGAAAAGCAGGGTGACCTGGAAGCGGACCTGCCAATCGGAGACGCCGCTCGGCCGCGCTACGTTGTAGAAGGCACCGGCCGATAGCTGGATCGGCTGATGTCCGATCGGCAGGATCTGGGAGACTTGGCCGCCGAGCGGCACCGTCCACTGCTGGCCTTCGGGCTGCGCACCGTCGCGGGTCATCTGCGAGGTGAACGCGATGGCCGTGCCGTGTCCGAAATTGTAGTTGATGAACGGCTGAATGGTGGTGAGGCTGAAGGCCTGCTGGTCGGGTCCGGGCGAGCCGATCGACCAAACATGATTGAGCAATGTGCCGATCACCCATGGGCCGGGCTGCACCAGCGCGACGCCGCCGAGGCCCGCGCCCCACATGCCTTCGCCCAGCACCGGAGCGGTGCGGGTCGGGAATTGGCCGATCGGGCCGACGCCCCAGATTACGTTGCCGGTATGCTGCGGCGTGAAATAGGTCTGCAAGGCGATGTCGCCCAGGCCGAACGTGCTCGACGAGGCGCCGACCGGTTGGCCGACGAAGGGAATGATCGGCCGCACGATCACATTCCATTCGTCGGTCAAGCCGAGGGGGACCACCGGCTGCAGCAGACCTTCATACTGAAGACGGTTGAAGGGGCCGGTGTGGATATTGAAATTGCTCTGAAGCGGGACGCTGACCAGACTGGCAACCGGGTTCTGGGTCTGCTTGGCAAGCTCCGTGGCGGCGTCCCCTTTCGTCTGCTGCGCATGACCGTTCGTGGCAAAGGCTCCAGCGATCAAGGCCAGTGCCGATAGACGTTTAATCATCACCCTCCCCTTCAGAAACGCCAGGACATCGTCACCTGACCCCAGTCGCCGTTGAGGCGGTTGGTGTTGGACACGTCGTGGGTCCACTTCAGGATCAACGCGTAGCGGCCCTTGAGCTGCTCGGGCGCCCACAGCACGGCCGGGCCGAGACCGAACGACTCGCCCATGAAGGGCCCGAGGATCGCGCCCGAGCCGCTGTCGCCCTCGATCTGCTTGTACCAGTAGCCCTGCAGGCCGATCGCGACGTCGTCGGTGACGAATTGGTTGACCATGAAGTCGAGATGGAACTCGGCTCCGGTCTTGTAGTCGGTTGCCGGGTTGGTGGTGTTGAGCATGAGGCCCGGCAGCAGCGAAACTTCGGTGCGGGTCGCCTTGTGGAACCAGGTCAAGCCGAGCTGCGTGTCGAACGCCCAGTAGTTGCGCCCGACATTGATCGTGCCGTTGATGTCGTAGTGGCCGGTCGGCACGACGACGTATTCGGTAAGTTTGACGTTGAATTCGCCGAAGCTCCAGTAGAGCGCGAACGGATTCAGCAGGCTGTCGCCGATGCCGAAATCCGATGCGCTGCCGGAGAAGGCACCGAAATTCCGCGTCTGCAGCGACACCATCGTGGTGGCGTAGCTGGGAATGGGCACGGCGGCGCCGACCTGCAGGCGGCCGCCCAGCACCGGCTGATCGAAGACATAGCTGGCGCCGAGGAATTCGTAGAGCGCGAAGGCATTGAGGCCGGAGGTCGCGCGGCCGTTCAGCACCGCGCGCGAGGCCTGGCCGCCGTACATCAGCGTCTGACTGGCGATGCTGAAGCCGGGGGCCGGCGGCACCGCAACCATGAACGAGCCGAAGCCGCCGGCGAAGTAGTAGCTCGCGGCGCCCTCGCTTGCTTCAGCCGAATGCGCAACGACGCAGGCTGCAAGCCCCGCCGCCCAGATCAACCTTTTGGAGGTCTTCCTGGATGCCTTCGCTCTCGCCTGGCCGCAAGCCGTGCACACGACAACGCCGCCCTTCACCAGGATCTGGCCGAAGCCGACCTCCGGCACCGGGACCTCTTCGATCGACGGCGGTGCGCGAAATTCATGGACCACGGCAGCCTTCATGGTCGTGGGCATGGTCACTCATCTCCCGGTGTCGGGCAGGTCAGCGTTTGGGCAACTTGTCCTTCTCGGCGACGATCGCACGATCGATCACGGTGAACAGGTAGGCGTCGGGTGCCAGGGTGCAGCCGCCGCGCACCAGCAGCGCGAGATGCGCGCCGTGCTCGCCGTCGGGCAGCACGACGCCGCGATAGCGTGCCGAATGCTCGGCGAGGTAGACGGCGAGCGACTTGCGCGCCTCGACGTTCATCGCCTGCGCCTCGCGGCAGGAGACATAGACCGCCTGCTCGAAGTTGAGCGGAGCGGTCTGGGCGAAGGCTGCGGTCGCGGACAGCAGCAGGGCACCGACGAGAGCGATGGTCTTCATGGCGTCCCTACCTCCGGCTGGCGTCGACGGCCGCGCCGCCGAGATAACCGACCGCACCGCCGATCAGGCCGGCGCCGACCACCGTGCCGAAGCTGCCGCCGGTGACCAGGCCGATGCCGGTGCCGGCCGCGGCGCCGACGGCGGCGCCCTTCTCGGGATTGCTCCAGGGCCGGTCGCAGGCCCCCAGCAGGCACGCGGCCAAGGCAACCGCTGCGATTTTTGTCCGCATCATCGTTCTCCCTCCTTGCTCACGGCGGCGTGGTGTCCGCCTTCTGCCAGTCCTTGTCCGGATCGAAGAGCGTGATCTGGGCGGCGCGCTGCGGTGTCTCGGGCCCGAGGTCGCGCTCATAGACCTCGCCGCTCTGGTTCACGACGAAGGTCATCACGCCGGTCTCGCCGTACTTCACCGGCCAGGCGATGACGCCGAAGCCGCCGAGCATGCGGTTGTTCAGCAGGTAGCTGTAGGCGCCGCCCGGCGCATTCGACCCCTGGCCGTAGAGCAGGCGGTAGTGATAGCCGTGATAGCCCGCACCCTCGCGGTCGCCGGGCTGCGCCTTGGCGACCAGCGGGCCGAGCGGGCTGTCCGGCTCGCCGGGCTTGGTCTCCCAGTAGAGGCCGTCCTTCTTGCCGGGCGAGCTGAGCAGCCGGCGCGCATAGGCGGTGGTGCCGGTCTTCGTCGGGTCGTTCGTGGCGTAGTCGTACTGCGCGTCGACGATGGCGAGCAGGCTCTGCACCACTGCGAGCTCGTTGCGGCCGATCTGGCGCGCGATCATCTCGTCGTAGCCGGCCTCGATGTCGAAGCGCCAGCCCTCGTCGTCCTTGACGATCGGGATCGGCATCTTGAAGCCGGTCGTGCCGACCTCGACCAGCATCTTGTTGGCGTTGTCGCCGTCGGGAGCGACCTTGTGGTTCTGGTCCCAGGCCTTGAGGAAGTCCTCGCGCGCCCTGTCCTCGTCCTCGCGGGTGCCCGGCACGAAGTCGCGCCAGCTCGAGCCCAGCATCGCGGCGATCGCCTTGTCGTCATCCTTGCGCACTGCCTCGGTCATCGCATCGGCCGCCGCGCCGGCGGTCGGGAAATGACGTTGCTTGACCGCCGCGGCAACCGGCCGGGTCTGCGGTATCGGCGCGGCCTGAGGGGCCGCCTGAGGGGATTGGGCCGGCGCCTGCGCGGCAGCCGGCAGGGCCAAGGTCGCGGCCAGCCCGAGCGCCAGAAGGGCGTGCAGCAGCTTGCTCATCGCCGTCCTCCTCCGCCCCGCGCACCGCCGCCGCCGAGATGGCCGCCGCCGCCGCGGTTGTAGTTGGGATGAGATTGTGCGCGGTTCATCTGCTGGCGGCCGCGCGCCCCCTCGCGATTGATCTGCTGGCCGCGATTGACGCCGCCCAAGGCGTTGGGCCGCTGCTGCGGCCGGTTGACCTGGCCGCCGCCCGGCCGGTTGCCGATGCCTTGCCCGCCACCGGGCCGATTGGCGATGCCTTGTCCGCCGCCGCCGCCCGGCCGGCTACCGCCGGGACCGCCGTCGAGGCGGCCGCGGAACTGGTCGCGCTGCGCGGCGCCCGGCCGCTGCGCCTGGTTGAAGCGCTGGCGCGTGGCGGGGTCGCGATAGGCGACGCCCTTGCGATGCTCGGGCTGATGCTGCCAGCGCTCGCCGCCGCCAGCGCCGGGGCGGTCGGGCCGGTCCGGTCGATCGGGCCGGTTGCGATTGAAGTTGTTGTCGATGTTGACGGCCCTGTTGACGTTGATGTTGGCGTAGGACTGGCCGCGCCCACCCCAGTTCCAGCCGCCGATCAGCGCCGCGCCGGCGGCGATGCCGAGGCCCCAGAAGAAGCCGGTCGCAAGCGCGGCGCCGAAAGGATAGTAGACTGGCGGATAGGCAGGATAGGGCCACGGCCCGTACGCCCAGCCCGGATTGTACTGCGGGACGTAGACGACCTGGGGATTGGTCGGCTGGATGATGTACTGGATGGTGTCGCCTGACCCCTGCGTCGTGACGGCCTGCTGCGGCGTGCTCTGCAAATTTCCGGCGGCAGAGGCCTTGGCGCGCAGCCGCTGGATCGAATCGGCGACGTCGGATTCCTGGCCGATCATCGCGTCGCCGAGCTTCTGCGTCCAATCGAGATGCTCGTTGAGCTGCTTCAGCACGTCGGGGAAGGCGACCAGCGACTTGATGCTGGTATCCCAGTCCTTGTCCTTGACGGCGTTGACGGCGGCGTCGCCCTTGAGGTTCGGATTGGCCTTGGACCAGCGCGCCGCCTCGACGACCTCCAGCGGGTAGCCGCTCGCCATCAGGATCTGCGACAGCAGCGAATCCGGATAGAGCGCGATCGGCGCCAGCAACTGGTCGAGCTCCTCGGGCTTGAAGTTCTTGCTGTCGCCTTGCGCGTAGGAGTTGCGCGCCACGCCCAGCGCGTAGAGCAAGAACGATCCCGCGATGAAAATACGTCGCTGCATGACACCACTTTGACCCGCCGTATCCGGCATGGCTTTGACAAAGGTCAACGACCGAAGCGCTACTTGTCCGCCAGAGAAGCATGGCAGGGAGGGGACGGCAATCATGCGCGCGCTGACTGTTTTGATTCTGTTGATCTTGGCCCCCGGCGTCGGCGGCTGCTCGATTCCCGCACGCGAGCCGGCGGTGCCGGTGGCCGACACCGAGAGGGCATTGCCGCTCGGCATTCCGAATGCGCGCTTCTTTGCCGATTCCGATCCGCGGCCGATGATCGAGGATGCCGAGCGGGCGCTCGAGCGCGAGATCGCGGCGCTGCCGCCCGGCAAGCGCCTGGGGCCCGCCCATTTCCTGGCCGTGTCCGGCGGCGGCGACAACGGCGCGTTCGGCGCCGGCCTGCTGAACGGCTGGACCGAGACCGGCACGCGGCCGCAGTTCAAGGGCGTGACCGGCGTCAGCACCGGCGCCCTGATCGCACCCTTCGCCTTCCTGGGGCCGGAGTACGACGGCGCGCTGCGCGACGTGTATACGACCATGAATGCCGACAGGGTCTTCCGCTTCCGCGGCCTGTCGGCGGCGCTGTTCGACGATGCCATGGCCGATACCACGCCGCTGTCGGAAGTGATCGCCAAGTATCTCGACCAGAAGCTGCTCGACGCCATCGCCGCCGAGTACCGCAAGGGACGGCTGCTGCTGATCGGCACCACCAATCTCGATGCCCAGCGGCCGGTGATCTGGAACATCGGCGCTATCGCCGACAGCGGCCATCCCGGCGCGCTCGACCTGATCCGCAAGATCCTGCGCGCCTCGGCGGCGGTGCCGGGCGCCTTCCAGCCGATGCTGATCGATGTCGAGCTCGACGGCAAGAAGTACCAGGAGCTGCATGTCGACGGCGGCGCGATCGCCCAGCTCTTCCTCTATCCACCGTCGCTCCAGCTCAGCCAAATGGGTCTCAAGCGCGAGCGGCACGCCTACATCATCCGCAACGCCCGGCTCGATCCCGACTTTGCCCAGTCGGAGCGGCGCACCATCTCGATCGCCGGCCGGGCGATCAGCACCATGCTGTCGGCGAGCGGCCACAACGACGTGATGCGCGTCTACTTCATCAGCCGGCGCGACGGCGTCGACTACAACCTCGAATACATCGGCCGCGACTTCCAGGGGCCGGAGAAGAAGGGCGAGTTCGACCAGGCTTTCATGCGCGCGCTCTACGACTACGGCTACCGGCAGGGCAACGCGGGGCCGATCTGGCACAAGGCGCCGCCCGCGCTCGATCGCGGTGTCCCTTGAGAAAATTATGTCGCGAGGCGCTTCAACGGCTCGTGGCGGGGCTGCGAATCTCTACAACTTATAGTGGTCTTCCGAGTGACGTTGCATATCTTGCATCGGGAAATGCAGATCAATGTCGCGCGCGCATTTCGATTTGATTCGCGCCGGCGGGCCATCGACGTAGAGTTTCATCGGAGTGAGACACATGATTGGACGTCGCTCGGTGAGTTTGGCGATCGTCGCAGCACCACTGGTCGCTGCCTCCACTGCCTTTGCCCAATCCGATCCGCTCCCGTCCTGGACCGACAGCGCGCCCAAAAGGGCCATCCTCGACTTCGTCGCGCGGACCAGGACCACGGGAAGCGCCGACTTCGTCGCCGTGCCCGAACGCATCGCCGTCTTCGACAATGACGGCACCCTGTGGAGCGAGCAGCCGATCTACTTCCAGTTCGCCTTCGCCATCGACAGGGTGAAGGCGCTGGCGCCGCAGCATCCGGAATGGAAGGAGCGCGAGCCGTTCATGTCGGTGCTGGCCGGCGACATGGCGGGCCTCGCGGCCACTGGCGAGACGGGCCTGCTCGAGATCGTCGCCGCCACCCATGCCGGCATGACGACCGAGGACTTCACCAAGGCGGTCGAGGACTGGCTCGAGACGGCGCGTCATCCGCGCTTCAAGCGGCCCTATACCGAGCTTGTCTACCAGCCGATGCTCGAGCTGATGGCGCTGCTGCGCGCCCACCAGTTCAAGACCTTCATCGTCTCGGGCGGCGGCATCGAGTTCATGCGGCCGTGGACGGAGAAGGTCTACGGCATCCCGCCCGAGCAGGTCGTCGGCTCCTCCGGCGTGGTGAAGTTCGAGCTGCGCGACGGCAAGCCGGTGCTGGTCAAGGAGCCGAAGGTCGAGTTCGTCGACGACGGGCCGGGCAAGCCGGTCGGCATCAACCGCTTCATCGGCCGCCGCCCGGTCTTCGCCTTCGGCAACTCCGACGGCGACCAGCAGATGCTGGAATACATCGCGGGCGGCGCCGGCCTGCGCTTCATGGGCATCGTCCATCACACCGATGCCGAGCGCGAGTTCGCCTACGACCGCCAGAGCCACGTCGGCCGGCTCGACAAGGCGCTCGACGAAGGGACGCGGCGCAAGTGGACCATCGTCGACATGAAGTCCGACTGGAAGACGATCTATCCTTTCGATAGGAGATAGCCATGCGCATGTCTCTTTTGGTCCTCGCGATCGCCGCCCCCGTTGCGGCTCACGCCGCTGACATGACCTCGACCTTCCGGTTCGCGCCGGATCCCGCGAACATGTCGGCCTGCATCGCCATGGCACCGCAGTTCGAGCGCGAGCACACGCTCACCGTCGCGGGCGACGCCGTGCGGCTCACCGGCCCCGGCAATCTCAGCGAGCCGATGAAGCTCGCGAAGCCGAACGTCTACGAGATGGTGCTCCAACTCTCCGGCGAGCGCCTGGACTACGTGGCCGATCTCGGGACGAAGACCATTTCTGTGCGCGGCAACAACCTCGGCTGCAAATGGTCGGCCAAGCTGTAGTGGCCGAACCGGCCGTTACGGCCGGCATGATCCGCATTCCCGGCGGCACCTTCCGCATGGGATCGGACCGGCATTATCCCGAGGAGGCGCCGGCGCACCTCGTCACGGTCGATCCGTTCTGGATCGATGCCACGCCGGTGACCAATGCCCAGTTCCGCGCGTTCGTTGCCGCCACCGGCTACATCACCTGGGCCGAGATCGACCCTGATCCGAAGGACTATCCCGGCGCCAAGCCCAACATGCTGAAGGCCGGCGGTTTGGTCTTCACGCCGCCCAAGCGCGAGGTCGACCTGCGCGACTGGAGCCAGTGGTGGCGCTTCACCTTCGGCGCGACCTGGAAGCGGCCGTACGGCAAGGGCAGCCACATCGGCGGGCTCGACGATCATCCGGCGGTGCAGATCGCCTACAAGGACGCCGAGGCCTACGCGCAATGGGCCGGCAAGGAATTGCCGACCGAAGCCGAATGGGAGCTCGCGGCTCGCGGCGGGTTCGAGGATGCCGAATTCGCGTGGGGCGACGAGTTCACGCCCAACGGCAAGCACATGGCCAACACCTGGCAGGGCAACTTCCCGATCGAGAACCTGCAGGCCGACGGCTGGTCTCGGACCTCGCCGGTGCAGACCTTTCCGGCCAACGGCTACGGCGTCTTCGACATGATCGGCAACGTCTGGGAGTGGACGGCCGACTGGTATTCGCCCAGGCACGCGGCGGATGCGGCGAAGGCCTGCTGCATTCCCGAGAACCCACGCGGCGCACCGATGGAGGGCAGCTATGACCCGCGCCAACCTACGATCAAGATTCCCCGCAGGGTCCTGAAGGGCGGCTCGCATCTCTGCGCGCCCAACTATTGTCGGCGCTATCGGCCGGCGGCGCGCCATGCCGAGCCGGTCGATACGTCGACCAGCCATGTCGGCTTTCGTTGTGTCGTCAGGAGGAGAGAGCCATGAGCGACAAGGTCAGCGGTGAACGTCGGCGTATTCTTTTGGCGGGCACCGCCCTGGCGACACTCGGAGTCGTGGGCGGCCTGCGAACCGTGCAGCAGGCGCAGGCGCAGACGCCGCCCGGCGGCAAGAAGCCGAACATCCTGGTGATCTTCGGCGACGACATCGGCATCCCGCAGATCAGTGCCTACACCATGGGCATGATGGGCTACCGCACGCCCAACATCGACCGCATCGCCAAGGAAGGCGCGATCTTCACCGATTCCTACGGCCAGCAGAGCTGCACCGCCGGCCGCGCCTCGTTCATCCTGGGCGAGGAGCCGTTCCGCACCGGTCTGCTCACCATCGGCATGCCGGGCGACCCGCACGGCATCACCGACTGGATGCCGACCATCGCCGATGCGCTCAAGACCCAGGGCTACGCCACCGGGCAGTTCGGCAAGAACCATCTTGGCGACCACGACGAGCACCTGCCGACCCGGCACGGCTTCGACGAGTTCTTCGGCAACCTCTACCATCTCAATGCCGAGGAGGAGCCAGAAGGCTATTTCTATCCCAAGGATCCGGAGTTCCGGAAGACGTACGGCCCGCGCGGCGTGCTCAAGTGCTCGGCCGACGGCAAGATCCAGGACACCGGCCCGCTCAACACCAAGCGCATGGAGACGATCGACGAGGAGTTCCTGGCCGGAGCCAAGGACTTCATCGACCGCCAGGTCAAGGCCAACAAGCCGTTCTTCTGCTGGTTCAACTCGACCCGCATGCACGTCTTCACGCATCTCAAGCAGGCCTCGGTCGGCAAGACCGGCAAGGGCATCCACGCCGACGGCATGGCCGAGCATGACGGCATGGTGGGCGAGCTCCTGAAGCAGCTCGACGACCTCAAGATCGCCGACAACACCATCGTGCTCTACACCACCGACAACGGCGCCGAGCTCGCGCTGTGGCCGGACGGCGCCATGACCATGTTCCATGGCGAGAAGGGCACGACCTGGGAAGGCGGCTTCCGCATCCCGATGATGGTGCGCTGGCCGGGCGTCATCAAACCCGGCACCGAGTACAACGACATCATCACCCTGATGGACTGGTTCCCGACGCTGCTGGCGGCGGCGGGCGAGCCGAACATCAAAGACAAGCTGAAGGCTGGCTTCCAGGCCGGATCGAAGACCTTCAAGGTCCATCTCGATGGCTACAACTTCTTGCCCTACTTCAAGGGCGAGGCGAAGCAGGGGCCGCGCGACGTGGTCTACTACTTCGACCAGGGCGGCAACCTGAACGCCATCCGCTGGAACGACTGGAAGGTCTCGTTCGCGGTCGCGTCGGAGGGTAACATCGCGACGGCGACGCGCGAGGTTCCGTCGTGGGCTACCATCACCAACCTGCGAATGGATCCCTACGAGCGGGGCCTCAAGGAAGGCGGAGAAGCGATGAAGTTCTTTGCCCAGCAGATGTGGCTGCTCGTGCCCGTCGGAGGCAAGGTCAAGGAGCTCTTCGCCGACTTCGACCAGTTTCCCTTCCAGACCGGCAGCTCGCTCAACGTCGCTAGCATCAACTATGGCATGCTGGCGCAGCAGGCGGCGATGAAGCGTCTCAAGGACCTGGAGAGCCTGAAACCGCGGTGAAGGCAAAAGAAGGAGTGGAATGATGAGTGAAGAGTCGAAGGAAGTGAAGGCCGGCCGGCGCCGCATGCTGGCCGGTGCATCGCTTGCGGTGCTGGGGGCAGTCGGGCTCGACCGGGCGGTGGAGCAAGCCCAGGCACAGACAACGCCGGCGTCCGGGAAGAAGCCCAACATCCTCGTCATTTTCGGCGACGATATCGGCCTGTGGAACCTCTCGGTCTGGAACAAGGGCATGATGGGCTTCCGTACGCCGAACATCGATCGCATCGCCAACGAGGGCGCGATCATGTCGCAATATTACGGCCAGCAGAGCTGCACCGCCGGCCGTGCCGCCTTCATTACCGGTCAATGTCCGTTCCGCACCGGCCTTACCAAGGTCGGCCTGCCGGGAGCGACCGTCGGCTTGCAGAAGGAGGACCCGACCATCGCCGAGATGCTGAAGCCGCTCGGTTACATGTGCGGCCAGTTCGGCAAGAACCATCTCGGCGACCGCGACGAGTTCCTGCCGACCGCGCACGGCTTCGACGAGTTCTTCGGCAACCTCTACCATCTCAATGCAGAGGAGGAGCCGGAGAATCCCGACTATCCGAAGGATCCGGAGTTCCGCAAGAAATTCGGCCCGCGTGGCGTGCTGAAGACCTCGGCCGACGGCAAGATCCAGGATACCGGACCGCTCACCAAGAAGCGCATGGAGACGGTGGACGAGGAGTTCCTCGCCGCGGCCAAGGACTTCATGGAGCGGCAGGTCAAGGCCAGCAAGCCGTTCTTCTGCTGGTTCAATTCGACCCGCATGCACATCTTCACCCATCTCAAGCCGGCGTCGGACGGAAAGACCGGCCTTGGCATCCAGGGCGACGGCATGGTCGAGCATGACGGCCAGGTCGGCGATCTGCTGAAATTCCTCGAGGACCAGAAGATCGCCGACAACACGCTGGTGATCTATTCGACCGACAACGGCGCCATGAAGAACCAGTGGCCCGACGGCGGCGCCTCGCCGTTCCGTTCGGAGAAGGACACCAACTGGGAAGGTGCCGTCCGGGTGCCATGCGCGGCGCGCTGGCCAGGTGTCATCAAGCCGGGCACGATCATCGACGGGCTGTTCTCGGCCGAAGACTGGCTGCCGACGCTGGTGGCGGCGGGCGGCGGCGACGCCGACCTCAAGGACAAGCTGCTCAAGGGCTATCAGGCCGGCAACAAGACCTTCAAGGTCCATCTCGACGGCTACAACCAGCTGCCGGTGCTGAAGGGCGAGACGACCAAGTCGCCGCGCAAGGAGTTCGTCTATTTCAGCGACGACGGCGATCTGATGGCCTATCGCGACGAGCGCTTCAAATACAACTTCAACGTCCAGTTCTCCAAAGGCATGGACGTGTGGCGCATGCCGACCACCGCCGTCCGCGCACCGATCATCATCGACCTGATGACCGATCCGTTCGAGAATGCTTTTGACGGTTCGGCCTACTACGAGCGATGGACGATGGAGCACGCGTTTCTCATGCTGCCGGCGATCTCCAAGGTCGCGGCCTACCTGGCGACCTACAAGGACTTCCCGCCGCGCCAGCGGCCGGCCTCGTTCTCGATCGATCAGGTCATGGAGAAGGTCAACGCCGCCATCAAGACGCGCTGATGCGCCGTCCCGCGGGGGCGATCTGGCTGGCGAGCTGCACCAGAGCCTGGGCTCAGGCGCAGTTCGCCAACCCGGCCTCGCAGCGCTGCGTGGCGAGTGGCGGTAGTTTGCAGATCGAGCAGCGGCCGGACGGCGGGCAACTCGGCGTTCGTGTTTTCGCGGACAATCGCCAATGCGAGGAATGGGCATTGTTTCGCGGCCAGTGCCCGGCGGCTGGGCTGAAGGTCACTTGCTACCTCACGCCGGCGTCGCGCTTTTGCGCCATCGCCGGCGGGCGCTACGATGACGCCACCAAGGCCTGCGCCTTGCCCAACGGCAAGACCTGCAGCGCCGAGGCCTACTATTCGGGCACCTGCACATGACGCCACGCGAGCAAGTCGGGGAAATCCAGAAGCGGGTGAACGCGTCGGTGATCGGCCAGGAGCGCGTGGTTGAGCGGCTGGTGATCGCGCTGCTGGCGAACGGCAACGTGCTGGTCGAGGGCCTGCCGGGCCTCGCCAAGACGCGCGCCATCAAGAGCCTGTCGCGGGCGCTCGAATCGGAGTTCAGCCGCATCCAGTTCACGCCCGACCTGCTGCCGTCGGACGTCACCGGCGGCGAGATCTACCGCGACGGCACGTTCGAGTTCCGCCGGGGCCCGGTGTTCGGCAACCTGGTGCTGGCCGACGAGATCAACCGGGCGCCGGCCAAGGTGCAGTCGGCGCTGCTCGAGGCGATGGAGGAACGCCAGGTCACCGTGGCGGGCAAGCGCTACCGGCTGCCCGACCTGTTCATGGTGTTGGCGACCCAGAACCCGATCGAGCAGGAGGGCACCTATCCGCTGCCCGAGGCGCAGATGGACCGCTTCCTGATGCATATCCGCATCGACTATCCGAGCGACGGCGACGAGGCGAAGGTGCTGCGGCTGGTCCGCGGCGAGCAGGCGCAGGACCATAAGGACGAGCTGCCGCCGGCGATCCCGCAGCAGGCGGTCTTCGCCGCCCGGCGCGAGATCGACGCGGTGACCAGCGTCGAGGCGATCGAGGTCTATATCGTGGCGCTGATCGCCGCGACCCGGCGGCCGGCCGACTTCGGCGGCAAGCTCGAGGACTGGATCACGATAGGCGCCAGCCCGCGCGGCTCGCTGGCGCTCGACCGCTGCAGTCGCGTCCATGCCTGGCTGCACGGTCGCGACCACGTGTTGCCGACCGACGTGCAGGCGATCGCGCACGACTGCCTGCGCCATCGCCTGACCTTGAGCTATGAGGCGAGCGCCGAGGGCGTGTCGAAGGACAAGGTGATCGACGAGATCGTGGCGCGGGTCGCCGTGGCGGGCTGAATGGCGCGCGCCTGGGTCACGCTCGACGACCTACTGAAGCTCGACCATCGCGCCCGGGGCTTCAGCTTCCTGCCGCGCCAGCCGGTGCATTCGCTGCTGACCGGCCGGCACGCCTCGCGGCTGCGCGGCCGCGGCCTCGATTTCGACGAGCTGCGGCACTACTACGAAGGCGACGACACCCGCACCATCGACTGGGCGGCGACGGCGCGGCTCGGCACGCCTTACGTGCGCGTCTATCGCGAGGAACGCGACCGGCCGGTCCTGCTGCTGGTCGACCAGCGGGTATCGATGTTCTTCGGCAGCAAACGCGCCACCAAGTCGGTGGTCGCGGCCGAGGTCGCGGCTCTCGCGGCATTCCGCGTCGCCTCGCTCGGCGACCGGGTGGGCGGCATCGTCTACTCCGAGCAGGGAATCGACGAGATCGAGCCGCAGGCGCGCCAGGCCGGCGTCCGCCGCCTGCTGGGCGCGCTGGTCCGGCACAACAACGCGCTCAAGGCCGATGTGCCGCATCCGCCGGATGCCGGCCTGTACGACGAGGCGCTGCGCCGCGCGTCGCGCTATGCCAAGCACGACTGCCTGGTCGTGCTGATCTCCGACGGCTCCGGGCAGACGCCGGAGACCATGAAGCTCGCCACCGGGCTCGCCGCGCACAACGACCTGATCGCGATCTTCGTCTACGACCCGCTGGAGGCCGACCTGCCCGACATCGGCCGCGCCGTGCTGGCCGAGGGCGACCGCCAGATCGAGGTCGATCTCTCGGCCGCCGACCTGCGCCGCCGCTTCGCGGCGGGCTTCGTCGAGGGCCGCGCTCGCATCGAGCGGGCGGCGTTGCAGCGCGCCATCCCGGTGCTGCCGATCCGCACCGATCTCGATCCGGCGCAGCAACTGCGGGCCCTGATCGGCCGCCGGATGAGGCCGGCGGCATGAGCGACCCGACCGACCTTTCCAACCTGCGCGACATCGTCGTGCCGCCCGACGTGTCGTTCTGGCCGCCGGCGCCGGGCTGGTGGGCGGTCGGGGCGGTCTGCGCCGTCGCGGCCGGCGTCGCGGTGGCCGCTGCCGCCCGTCACCGGCGACGCAACGCCTATCGGCGCGAGGCCCTGCGCGCGCTGACAACGGCGGAGGGCGCCGACATCTCCACAATCCTGAAGCGCGCGGCACTGGCGGCGTTCCCGCGCGAGCAGGTGGCGTCGCTGAGCGGCGCGGCGTGGCTCGCCTTCCTCGACCGCACCGGCGGCACGGCGTTCGCGAACACCGCGCTGCTTGAGATGACCTACGGCGGCCGCGGCGATCGCGATGCCGCGGTCGCCCAGGCGCGGCGCTGGATCGAGCGTCATCGATGCTGACCTTCGCGCACCCCTGGCTCGCCCTGCTGCTGCCCTTGCCGTGGCTGGTCTGGCGCTTCGTGCCGCCCTATGCGCAGAGCCGGCGCGGCGTGCGGGTGCCGTTCTTCGCCGGCCTGGTCGCGCTCACCGGGCTAGAGCCGCGGCCCGGCATCGTGGTCGGCCGCCGCGGCGTCTGGCGCTCGATCGCCTTGGCGCTCGCCTGGCTGCTGATCCTCGGCGCGCTGATGCGGCCGCAATGGATCGAGCCGCCGCTGCACAAGGACAAGCCGGCGCGCGATCTGCTGCTGCTGGTCGATCTCTCGGGCTCGATGGACACAAAGGACTTCACCGATCCCGCTGGCCAGCAGGTCGACCGCCTGACCGCGGTGAAGCAGGTGCTCGACGAGTTCCTCGCCAGGCGCGAAGGCGACCGGGTCGGCGTCGTGGTGTTCGGCGACGCGCCCTACAGCCTGGTGCCGTTCACCACCGACCTGAAGCTCTGCCGCCAATTGGTGCAGGAGATGCAGGTCGGCATGGCGGGCCCGCGCACCGCGCTGGGCGATGCCATCGGCCTCGGCGTCAACCTGTTCGCGCGCTCGACCGTGCCCGCCCGCACCATCATCGCCCTGACCGACGGCAACGACACCGCGAGCAAGGTGCCGCCTTCCGATGCCGCGCGCGTGGCGCACGACCACAAGATCACCATCCACACCATCGCCGTCGGCGATCCCGCCGCGGCCGGCGAGGACAAGCTCGACGAAGCCGCGCTGCGCGACGTGGCGCAGGCGACCGGCGGCGGCTTCTACCGTGCGATGGATCGCGCCCAGCTCGCGGACATCTACACCCGGCTCGACCGGATCGAGACGCGCAAGGTCGACACGGTGAGCTTCCGGCCGAAGACGGACTTCTTCTGGCTGCCGCTGCTGGTCGCCGTGCTGCTGGCGATGCTGATAGAGCTGCCGAAGGTCCGGCGGGCATGAGCGAGCTCCATTTCCTGCGGCCGTGGGCGCTGGCGCTGATCGTGCCGGCGCTGCTGCTGTGGCTGGCGAGCCGCCGCGCCTCGGACACCACGCGCCGCTGGGCGCGGGTGATCGAGCCCGACCTGCTCAAGCTGCTGGTGGTCGGCGGTTCCTCGCGCTGGCGGATCGCGCCGCACGACCTGCTGCTGGTCGGCTGGATCGTCGGCGCGCTGGCGATCGCGGGGCCGGCGTGGCAGCGCGAGCCGTCGCCCTTCGCCGATGCCGAGCGGCCACTGATGATCGTGCTCAAGGTTACGCCGTCGATGACCACCGGTGACCTGGCGCCAAGCCGCCTCGACCGCGCGCGGCAGAAGATCGCCGATCTCCTGAAGGCACATGACGGCATGCCGGCCGGGCTGATCGCCTATTCGGGCTCGGCCCATCTGGTGCTGCCGCCGACCCAGGATCGCGGCATCGTGCTCGATCTGGCGCATGCGCTGTCGCCGGCGATCATGCCGCGCGAAGGCGACCGGCTGGACGAAGCGGTGGCGCTCGCCGGCCGCATCCTGAAGGAGGGCGGGCAGGGCGGCTCGATCCTGGTCGTCGCCGACGCGGTGGCGCCGGGGCAGGCGTTCGATGCGCCGTTCACCCTGCTTGCCATGCTGCCCGAGCCGACGCCCTTGCCGGTCGTCGACCAGCGCATCGTGCGCGTCACCGTCGACGATGCCGACATCAAGGCGCTGTCGCGACGTTTCGCGACGGCTGGCGCTCCGCCGGCGGCGCCGGGCGAGGGCGAGCGCTGGCAGGAGGCGGGCTACTGGCTGACGCCGCTGCTGGCACTGCTGGCGATCGGCTGGTTCCGCCGCGGCTGGGTGCTGGCATGAAGCGGCTGGCGCTCCTGTTCCTGCTGATCGGCTGGCAGGACGTGTGGTCGACGCCCGACCAGCGCGGCCAGCGCCTGATGGCGGCCGGCCGCTACGCCGAGGCCGCCGCCGAGTTCGCCGATCCGATGCGCCGCGGCGTGGCGCAGTTCCGCGCCGGCGACTTCAAGGCTGCCGCCGAGACCTTCGGCGGGATCGACATCGCCGATGCCGCCTACGACCAGGGCACGGCGCTGATCATGCTCGGCAAGTACGACGAAGCGATCCAGCGCCTCGACCAGGCGCTGGCCCTGCGGCCGGGCTGGGCGGATGCGATGGCCAATCGCGCGCTCGCCGCGGCGCGCGGAGCGAAGATCAACAAGAGCGGCAGCGACGCCGGCGACCAGCGCGAGGGCGCCGATCAGATCGTCTACGACAAGGACAAGAAGAGCGGCGGACAGGACACGCGGACCGAGGGCGCCATGTCCGACCAGTCGGTGCGCGCGCTGTGGCTGAAGCGCATCGAGCCGCGGCCGGCCGAGTTCCTGCGCTCGCGCTTTTTGTTCCAGCTCGAGCAAAAGCCGTGAGGGCCGTCCTCGCTCTGCTGGCGCTGCTGCTCGCCGCGCCGGTTTTCGCGCAACAGCCGGTGGTCGTGCGGACCAGCGTCAAACCGGAAAACGGCTTTATCGGCCAGCGGGTCGCCGTCTATGTCGACGTGCTGTTCGCCGGCGAGATGACGCGGCCGCCGCGGGTCGTCCTTCCCGAGATCGCCGGTGCCCAGATCCTGCGCTTCGAGAGCCAGGCCACGACCATGTCCGACCGGATCGACGGCGCGTCCTACACCGGCCAGCGCTTCGAGTTCGCGCTCTACGCCCGCCGCGGCGGCAGGCTCGAGGTGCCGGCCCCCCAGGTCAGCCTGCTCGATCGCGACGGCACCGTGACGGGCACGGCAACCGGCCCGACCGCGTCGGTCGAAATAGCCGTGCCGCCCGGCGTCGATGCCACGCAGCCCTTGATCGCAACCGCGCACGCCACCTTGTCGGAGCAATGGAGCCCTGCGCCGAAGGGCCCTTTCAAGGCGGGCGATGCGCTGGTGCGCATCGTGACGCGCGAGGCCGACGACGTGCCGGCGATGGCAATGCCCGCGCTCGTCTTTGCCGCGCCGCAGGGCGTGCGGGTCTATGTCGACCCGCCGCAGAGCGAGGACCGGCAGGATCGCGGCGCGGTGACCGGCCGGCGCATCGACAGGGCGACCTACGTCTTCGAGGCCGGCGGCCGGTTCACCCTGGCCGGGCTGGCTCAGCTCTGGTGGGACCTCGGGGCGCGGCGGCTCGAGACGCCGACGCTGCCGGCCGTCACCGTCGAGGTTGCAGCGCCGCCGGCACCGCCCGATCCCTGGCTATTCCTCCTGCCGATGCTGGCGCTGCTGGTCTTGCTGGCCGTCGAGCGGCGGATCGAGCCTGGGGTCCGGCGGTGGTACGACGCCCGCCGCGACCGCTGGCTGGTGTCCGAGCCGAAGGCCTATCGCGATCTCGCCGACGCCTGCCGGACGGGCGACCTGCCTGCCGTTTACAGCGCTTTCACCGTCTGGCGCCGCCGTGCATCGCGGGCGGTCGAGGGCGGCGCGCTGGCCGAGGCGCTGGAGGAGGCGCTGTTCGCCGGGGCGCCGTGGACGCCGGCGCGCAGCCGGGCGCTGCTGCGGGGCGTCGCCGGCCTCCGCCAAACGCACCATCGATTGACAACTGCCCTTCCGCCGCTCAATCCGCTTTCGACAGGAGGGCTACCATGACCGCGGCCAAACTCACGGCCAATCTGGATCCGGCCTACCAGCGCCTGCACGAGGGCCTCCACGAGGCGGTTGGCGAGAAGGCGCTGGTCCAGACCTTCATGAAGCCGCGGCCCTCTGTCGAGGAGCGCGCGGCGGCCGGCAAGGCGCTGCGCCAGAAAGTGCCGCGCAGCGTCCATGCCGAGTACGCGCCGCGCGCCAACCGGCCCGATCCGGTGGCGATCCTCGAGAAGCAGAACGAGCTCAGGGTGCAGAAGCTGGTGCCGGTGCGCTATGGCCGCATGCTGGCGTCGCCCTTCACCTTCCTGCGCGGCTCGGCGGCGGTGATGACGGACGACCTGGCGGCGACGCCGGTCAGCGGCTTGCAGGTGGCGGCGTGCGGCGACATGCACGTCTCCAACTTCGGCGTCTATGCCTCGGCCGAGCGCAACCTGATCTTCGCCATCAACGACTTCGACGAGATCCATCCCGGCCCGTGGGAATGGGACCTCAAGCGGCTCGCCGCCAGCGCCGCCGTCGCCGTGCGCTTCATGGGCGGCGACCGCGCTCAGGCCGAGGCGGCGGCGCGCGAATGCGTCAAATCCTACCGCAAGCGCATGCGGCGCTACGCCGAGATGAGCTACCTGCAGGTCTGGTACGAGCGCATCGACGACCGCGCCGTGCTCGACGCGATCTCGCCGCGCCTGCGTGCCGGCGCCGAGCGCTTCATGAGCAAGGCGCGCACCAAGGGCCACGTCCAGGCGCTCGACAAGCTCACCGCCAAGGTCGACGGCGAGCACCGCCTGATCGAGGACGTGCCGCTGATCGTGCGCGAGACCCATTCCGACAGCGGCCTGCCGGCCGACGTCGCGCTCGACGAGATGCTGCACGCCTACGTCGCGTCGCTGACCGCCGACCGGCAGGCGCTGCTGTCGCGCTACCGCCTGGTCGACGCGGCGCGCAAAGTGGTGGGCGTCGGCAGCGTCGGCACCAGCTGCTGGGTGCTACTGCTGCAGGGCGTTGATGCCGACGACCCGCTGTTCCTGCAGGTCAAGCAGGCGCAGCCCTCGGTGCTGGCGCCCTACGTGTCGTTCGACCTGCATACCCGCCAGCACGGCGAGCGGGTGGTGATCGGCCAGCGCCTGACCCAGGGCTCGCCCGACATCTTCCTCGGTTGGGGCGAGGTCGACGGCCGGCACTTCTATGTCCGCCAGCTCGCCGATATGAAGGGCAGCGTGAAGTTTAGCGAGCACGAGACCGCCAACCTGTCGGGCTTTGTCGAGTATTGCGGCCTGTGCGGCTGGGCCCTGGCGCTGGCCCACGCCAAGAGCGGCGACCCGGCGATGATCGCGGGCTATTGCGGCACCTCGGCCGCGCTCGACGAGGCGATCGGCACCTTTGCGCTGGCCTATGCCAAGCAGACCGAGCAGGATCACGCCGCGCTCAAGAAGGCGCAGCGCAGCGGCCGCATCGAGGTCGCCCGCGGTGTGGGCTAGCTTGCCCACCGGCCGATGTGCTCAACTGAAAGTAGGGGAGATGACGAGCGTGCGTAGACGAATGTTGTTAGGCGGAGTCCTGGCGGGCGCCGCCATGCCGGCCGGCCTCAGGGCGCAGGACAGGATCAAGACCGGCACGATCGAGATCGAGCAGGTTCAGGTCGCCTTCATCGGCAGCGGCAATGTCGGCGGCGGCACGTTGCATTTCGAAGGCAAGAGCCATCGCTTCTCGGTCGGCGGGCTGGGCGTCGGCGGTTTCGGCATCTCCAAGATGCAGGCCTACGGCGACGTCTACAATCTCAAGCAGCTCAACCAGTTTCCTGGCGCCTACGGCCAGGCGCGCTACGGCTCTGCGCTCGGCGACAAGGGCGGAGGCGAGATGTGGCTCGAGAATCCCAACGGCGTGATGATCAGCCTGCGTACGCGTCGCAGCGGACTGGCGTTGTCGCTCGGCGCCGACGCCGTCTACATCGATTTCAAGTGAGGGCAGCCACCATGAGGATGTTCAACGGCCCGCTTGCCCTCTGTGCTTCGCTGCTGATCGCAACCGCGCCCGCGCTGGCGCAGGACGAACCGCAGGTCTTCAACGCCTTCGCCATTGCCGTCGCCAACGGCGCCATCGTGCGGTCGGCCGAGAAGCAGGCGACGATCGCCGGCACGGTGGCCGGTCCGATGTTCGTCGAGACCGACGAGGGCCCGATCGAGGCCGGCCGGGTGACCTGCTCGGCCATGGTCAAGGTCGACCAGGGCAGCCGTCGCGTGACCGGGGGCGGCGCCTGCTCGTTCGTCGCCGACGATGCCGCTGCTGCCTGGGGCGAATGGGAGTGCACCGGCTACCTGCTGCTCGGCTGTCGCGGCAAGCTCACCCTGAACGGCGGCTCCGGCCGCTTCGCCGGCGTCTCGGGCGAAAGCACGATGACCTGGCGGCCGAGCGCGAACGTGCTCAAGCAGCAGATCGACGGGCCGACCATCCAGAACTGGACCGGCGTGCTGAGCTGGCGCGATTTCAAGCTGGCCAAGGCCAAGCCCTGACGGCGCCGCTCGCGCGGGCTCAGCGGTTGGTGAGCTTGAGCTCGATGCGCCGGTTGCGCGCGGTGTCCATCATCGACAGGGGCTGGTACTCGCCGTAGCCCGCGGCGGCCAACCGCTCGTTGGGAATCCCCTGCGCGTTCAGGAACTTCACCACCGCGATGGCGCGAGCTGCGGAGAGCTCCCAGTTGGACGGGAACTCGCGGGTGTTGATCGGCTTGTTGTCGGTGTGGCCGTCGACCTGCAGCACCCAGTTGATCTCCTTGGGGATCTTGCTGCTGATGTCGACCAGCCGCTGCGCCACCGAGGCGAGCTGCTTCTCGCCGCTCTGCTGGAGCTGCGCCGAGCCCGACGGGAACAGCACCTCGGACTGGAAGACGAAGCGGTCGCCGACGATCTGCACGTCGCGCTGGCCGGCCAGCGCCTCGCGCAGCTTGCCGAAGAACTCCGAGCGGTAGCGCGCCAGCTCCTCGACCTTGCTGGCGAGCGCCCTATTGAGCTTCTGGCCGAGGTCGATGATCTGCGCGTTCTGCTCCTTGGCCTTGGCGTCGGCCGCCTCGAGCGCGGCGTTGAGCCGGGTGAGCTCTTGCCTCAGCGCATTCATCTCCGCGGCCAGCCGCACCGTGTTGGCCTTCTGCTCGGCCGTCTGCTTCTGCTCCTCGGTGAGGTCGGAGAACAGCTTGCCCTTCTCGTTGTTGGCCGCCGCCAGCGCCGCGGCGAGCCGGGTCAGCTCGAGCTTCTGCCGCTCGATCTCCTTCTGCATGTCCCCGGCGGTCGCCGCCTTGGTCTCGACCTCGCGGGTCGCGTCCTTGAGCATGGCGCTGAGGCGGTCGCGCTCGGCCTTGAGGTCGTCGGCGCTGCGCTTTTGCGCCGTCACGTCGGCGTTGAGCTTCTCGCGCTCGGCCTGCAGTTGGCGGCTGAGCAGGGTGAGGCGCGCGACGTCCTTCTGCAGATCCTCGGCCGAGCGCTTCTCGAGCGAAAGCTGGCTGGCGAGGTCGCCGATCTGCTTGTTGAGCGTGTCGATCGCCGTCTCGCGGCTCGACAGCACGGTCGACAGGGTGAATTGCGCCACGCTGAAGATCGACAGCAGGAAGATCAGCACCATCAGGAGCGTGGTCAGCGCGTCGACATAGCCCGGCCAGGTGTAGTCGGCGCTTTCGCGGCGGCGGGAAATGGCGGCCATGGGCTATTCGCCGGTCGGCGTTTCCTGGCGCTGCACCTGGGTCAGCGCGATGGTGCGGGCGAGCAGGCGGATCTCGCCGCGGATCTCCTCGGCGAGCGCGATGCGGTTCTGCGTCGTGCCCTCGACCAGATGGGCGAGGTTGACCTCGATGTTGCGCCGGTGCGCCGAGACCGAATCGCGGTCGAGGTCGGCGAAGCGGTCGGCGAGCTTGCCGATCGCCACCCTCATCTCCTCGGCGAGCGCGCCCCGGTTGCGCTCGTTCTCCTCGACCAGGCGGGCGAGCCGGCCCTCGACCGCGCGCTGCAGGTTGGCCAGCGCCTCGCGGTTGGCCTCGGCGTCGGGCCGCGCGGCGAGCCGGCCGATCTCGCGGCTCATGTCCTCGACGACCTGGGTGCGGCTGCGCGCCTGCTCCTGGGCGAGGCGATCGAGGCCGCCGCGCAGCTCCTCGGCGATCGAGGTGCGGGCGCGCAGCGTCTCCTCGACCAGCCGGCCGAGATGGGCCTCGATGGCCTGCTGGTGGGCGATCGCCGCCTGGCTGTCGGATTCGGCGGCGGTGAAGCGCTCGCTGAGCCGCGCCACCGCGCCGCGCAATTCGATCGACATCTCGGTGAAGCGGGCCAGCAGGCCCTGCTGCTCGCGCATGGTCTCGGCCAGCGCCGCCAGCCGCTCGACCAGGGTGGCATTGCCGGCCACGCCCGCCTGCCGGCTCTCCTCGACATACTGCACGGCGCGGATCAGCCCGTCGGCGCTCTCGGCGTTGCGCTCGAGCAGCGCCTCGATATAGGCCGGCACGCTCTGCGCCGCGATCGGCCCCAGGCTCGAGCCGCCGAGGCTGGTGGCGCGCGCCAGCCACTGCTCGAGCTCGCTGTGGAAGCGGCCCTGCGCCTGGCTGGCCTGCAATTCGAGAAAGCCCAGCACCAGCGAGCCCGAGAGGCCGAACAGCGAGGCGCCGAACGCCGTCGACATGCCCTTGAGCGGGCCCTCGATGCTGCCCTTGAGCTTGGCGAACATCTGCACCGCGTCGCCGGCATTGACCTGCAGGCTGTTGATCGCGTCGGCGACCGCGCCGATGGTCTGCAGCAGACCCCAGAAGGTGCCGAGCAGGCCGAGGAAGATCAGCAGGCCGATCATGTAGCGGGCGAGCTCGCGCCGCTCGTCGAGCCGGGTCGCGATGCCGTCCAGCACCGCGCGCGTGGCGGTCGGTGACAGCCGGATCTCGTCCTGCCGCTCGCCCAGCATGGCGGCCATCGGCGCCAGCAGGTTGACCGACTCGGCTTCCGGCGGCGGCGCGTCGGGCTCGCGCGTCATGTAGCGGCGCATCCAGCGGATCTCCGGCCACAGGATGACGACCTGGCGGAAGACGAAGAAGATGCCGAGCGCCAGGACCGCCAGGATGACGCTGTCGAGCGTCGGCGTGTGCTCGAAGATGCGCAGCAGGTCCTCGTGCAGCACCCAGGCGAGCCCCGCCACGGCGGCGAGGAACACCAGCATGCGGATCAGGTAGGGGAAGGGGCTGCTCATAAGGGGGTGCTCATGCGGGCGCCGTCACTGCAACACCACGTCGACGCGCTCCTTGGGCGCGGTCCGCGCCGGCTGGGCATTGGCGCCGACCTCGATGCGCGCCTTGACGCCCTGGTCGATCAGGTAGCTGCGCACCGCGAGCGCCCGGGCGAGCGCCATCTTGCGGGCATCGCCGGTATCCTCGCCGCTGGCATAGCCGCGCACCTCGAGCTGGCGCACGCCGCGCTCCGACAGCGACCTGGCGAGCCCGTCGAGCGCACCGCGGCCGGCCTCGGCGATCTCGACCGACTGGGCTACGAAGGGAACGGTGACGGCCGGCGCGGGGAGCGCCTGCTGGGCGATGGCGCCCGTCGCGCACAGCATCGCCACGGCCACGGCGACGCGCCGTACGGCGACCGAACAGCTTGGGATAAGCATCAGTCCTTCAAGGATTTTTTGGCCCCGGACGGGGAGACACCCGAGCGACAATAGCCAATGACGGTGGCGCGGCCAATAGGGCGCGGGGTAACCTCGAGGCGAACGGCTGAGGGGAGATCCATGGCGAGATTGAGGACGTTCGGGCTGCTGCTGGCGCTCTTGCCGGGTGCTGCACAGGCAGCCGACGTGGCCGGAACGCGCGCGGCGATCGCGCGCAGCCTCGACGCGCAGTATTCGCGCCTCGACGCGCTCTACAGGGACATCCATCAGCATCCCGAGCTCGGCTTCCAGGAGCAGCGCACGGCGGCCAAGCTCGCCGCCGAGCTGAAGGCGCTGGGCTACGAGGTCACCGAAGGCGTCGGCAAGACCGGCATCGTCGGCATCTACAGGAACGGCCCCGGCCCGACCGTCATGGTGCGGACCGAGCTCGACGCCCTGCCGCTCGAGGAGAAGACCGGTCTGCCCTATTCCAGCAAGGCGAAGCAGACGCTGCGCGGCGCCGAGACGCCGGTGATGCATGCCTGCGGCCATGACATCCACATGGCAGCCTGGACTGCCGTCGCCCGGACCATGCTCGAGATGAAGGACCAGTGGAGCGGCACCCTGATGTTCGTCGGCCAGCCGGCGGAGGAGGGCGGCGGCGGCGCTCACAGCATGGTCGCGGACGGCCTGTTCACGCGCTTCCCCAAGCCCGACTACGGCTTCGCCCTGCATGTCGGGCCCTATCCGTTCGGCTATGTCAGCTACAAGCCCGGCGTCATCAATTCGACCTCGGACGGCCTGCAGATCACCTTCGTCGGCAAGGGCGGCCACGGCTCGCGGCCGCACACCACCATCGACCCGGTGATGATGGCGGCGCATTTCATCGTCGACGTGCAGAGCGTGATCAGCCGCGAGAAGGATGCCGCGAAGTTCGGCGTCATCACCGTCGGCTCGGTGCAGGCGGGCAACGCCGGCAACGTCATCCCCGACACCGCGACGGTGCGCGGCACCATCCGCTCCTACGACAACGAGACCCGCACCAGGATGCTGGCCGGCATCGAGCGCACCGCCAAGGCGGTGGCGATGATGGCCAATGCGCCCGAGCCCGAGATCAAGCTCACCGCCGGCGCCAAGGCGGTGGTCAACGACGACGCGCTGGCCGCGCGCAGCGGTGCGGTGCTGAAGGCGGCGTTCGGCGACAAGGCGCGGCTGATGCCCGAGCCCGGCTCGGCCAGCGAGGACTATTCGGAGTTCGTCATCGCCGGCGTGCCGTCGTTCTATTTCAGCATCGGCGGCCTCGATCCCAAGGCTTACGCCGAGGCGATGGCGGCCAAGAAGCCGATTCCCGGCAACCATTCGCCGGAGTTCGCGCCCATTCCCGAGCCCAGCATCCGCACCGGCGCCGAGGCGATGAGCCTGGTGCTGCTCGATGTGCTGCAGAAGAAGTAGGACTCTCACGAGTCTCATGCGGTGAGACTCGATCGAATGCCGACGGCGCAAGGCTTGTGGGCCGTCGAGTCTCAAAGTCTCGCGGACACCTCCCGTGGGAGAGCAGGCCCCCGGGTACCCTTGTCCTCTTACATCGAAAACGCGCGTTGGGGTGGACCGTCCCCGACGGCAGTCCGGAGGATCATGAGCGCCGCTGGAGTGGCGCGGTCCGATGATCAGGCGAGGATCTCGACCATCGCGTCGCGCAGGCTGGCATTGGTGGCGAGGATGCTGGTCGACGTGCCGAGGGCGTAGGCACCGCCGCCGACCTCGTTCACCAGGCCGCCCGCCTCGCGCACCATCAGCAGGCCGGCGGCGACGTCCCACGGCGCCAGGCCGAACTCGAAGAAGGCGTCGTAGCGGCCGGCGGCGACGAAGGCGAGGTCGAGCGCCCCGGCGCCCCAGCGGCGCACGCCGGCGGTCTTGCCCATCACGGTTTCGAGCTTCTTCAAGTACGTCGGATGATCGCCTCGGCCGACATGCGGGATGCCGGTGGCGACCAGCGCCCGCGCCGGATCCTTGCGGCCCGAGACGCGCAGGCGGCGCGAGCGGGCGTTGGGCGTGTCGATGAAGGCGCCGTTGCCCTTCTCGGACCAGAACAACTCGTCGGAGATCGGCTGGTAGATCACGCCCGCGATCACCTCGCCGTCGCGCTCGAGCGCCAGCGAGATCGCGAAGTGCGGCACGCCGTGCAGGAAATTCGTGGTGCCGTCGAGCGGATCGGCGATCCAGCGGTTGCGGCCGTCGCCCTTGGTCTCGCCGCCTTCCTCGCCGAGGAAGCCGTACTCGGGACGGGTGCGCTCGAGCTCCTTGCGCAGCGTGCGCTCGGCCATGATGTCGGCGCGGCTGACGAAATCGCCCGGGCCCTTCTCGGAAACCTGCAGTTGCTCGACTTCGCCGAAGTCGCGCTTCAGCGACTTGGCCGCGGCGAAGACGGCGCGGATCATCACCGTGATCGTGGCCGAGCGCGGCGCCAGCGACTTGCGCTCGGGCGGGCCGGAACGCTCGCGGCCCATGACGAGGGGGCCGCGGCCGACTCGGGCGACAGGTCTATCTCGAGGGGGCAATGTCATTTTCAATCCTCCTCCCCCGCAGGGGGAGGATAGAGGAGGGGGAAAGCCACAGAATCGGAAACAATCACCTTGAAGCCCCCTCCCTAACCCTTCCCCCTTCGGGGGGAGGGGACTCAACGAAGATCTGTCTCAGTCCTTGGCGCGTTCCATGTAGCTGCCGTCCTCGGTGTTGATCACCAGGCGGGTGCCGACGGCGATGTGCGGCGGCACCATCACGCGGATGCCGCCTTCGACCACGGCGGGCTTGTAGGAAGAGGAGGCGGTCTGGCCCTTCACGACGGCGTCGGCCTCGGTGACGGCGAGCACGACGCTCTTGGGCAAGGTGACGCCCACCGGGGAGCCCTCATGCAGCGAGACCTGGACTTCCATGCCGTCCTGCAGCCAGCGCGCCTGGTCGGGATCGAGCACGTCGCCGCCGACCGAGAGCTGCTCGTAGTTCTCCTTGTCCATGAACGTGTAGCCGTTGTCGTCCTTGTACAGGTAGGTGCAGTCGCGCTCCTCGATGTGCGCCTGCTCGATCATCTCACCCGACCGGAAGCGCTCCTGCAGCTTGTTGCCCTCGCGCAGGGCCTTGGCCTCGATGGCGACGAAGGCGCCGCCCTTGCCGGGGCTGATGTGCTGCACCTTGGAAGCGACCCAGAGCTTGCCGTTGTAGTCGATGACGTTGCCGGCGCGGATCGAGTTTACTTGGACTTTCATAAGGTTACCGCTCGGTCGATGAATGGAATTCGGCCTCGTACCCAGGTCAGGGCGAGGCCGGCGCGGGCTTGTATCAAAGGGCGGCGGTACCTGCAACTTGGCAGCCTTTGGGCGTGTTACGCCGGCTGCGCAATGCCGGTTCTGGTGGTGCGGCGGCAGCGGCCGGTCGAGGCCCTGGCGCTCGCCCGCGCCCCCAGCGAAAGACTAGAGGCCGAGTTCCTTCTGCTTCCTCTTGGGCAGCGCCGCGGCGATCACCGCGTGCGCGCGCTTGATATAGGCCTTCATTTCGGCATCGGTCAGCGCCGCCGGATCGTCGACCGACACCCATTTGGCGCGCGCGAGGTAGGGGGCGGGCCGGAAGCCGGGTGAGCGGCTCAGCGCGTCGTAGTGCTCGGGCGCCGACTTGAACGAGATGCGGCCGACCGAATGATCGTCGGGCGCGATCAGGCAGAACATCTTGCCGCCGACCTTGAATACGGCGACGCCCTCCCACTGCACGATGCGCGTGGCGGCGGGCAGGCTGGCGCAGAACCGGTCGATCTGTTTGGGCGTCACGCGATCACCCTACACGGCGCGGACGGCGCGTGCGATGGTCGGGCATGACCGACTGGCGCGCCGACAAGCTTGCTCGCCGCCTGCCGTACCTGCAGGCGCGGGCGCACATCCTTGCGGCGATGCGCCAGTGGTTCGCGGATCACGGCTTCGTCGAGGTCGAGACGCCGATCCTGCAGGTCGCGCCGGGCGCGGAGGTGCATCTCGCGGGCTTCACCACGGAATGGAAGACGCCGGACGGCATCGGGCGCATCCGCTGGCTGCACAGCTCGCCCGAGTTCGCGATGAAGAAGCTGCTGGCCGGCGGCGTGCCGCAGCTCTTCCAGTTCGCCCGGGTGTTCCGCAACGGCGAGGGCTCGGCGCTGCATCATCCGGAGTTCACCATGCTCGAATGGTACCGTGCCGGCGCGGGCTACCGGACCATCATGGAGGATTGCGCCGCGCTGCTGGCATTGACCGGTGCGAACGAGCTGCGTTGGCAGGACAGGACCTGCGATCCGCGCGCGACCCCCGAGCGGCTGACGGTGGCGGAGGCGTTCGAGCGCCATGCCGGTGTCGACCTGTTCGCGACGATCGGCGACAGGGGCGGCGACGCCGACGCGCTGTCGCGGCTGTCGGGCGTCAGGAAGCACGACGGCGATTCGTGGGACGACGTCTTCTTCCGCATCATGTTCGACCGGATCGAGCCGCATCTCGGCGTCGGCCGGCCGACCATCCTGTGCGAGTACCCGATCGGCATGGCGGCGCTCGCCCGCGCCAAGCCCGGCGATCCGCGCGTCGCCGAGCGCTTCGAGCTCTATGCCTGCGGTGTCGAGCTGGCCAACGCCTTTGGCGAGCTGACCGATCCCGCGATCCAGCGCGCCCGGCTCGAGGCCGACATGGCCGAGAAGGAGCGGCTATACGGCGTGCGCTGGCCGGTCGACGGGGACTTTTTGGCGGCGCTCGATCACGGCCTGCCGGATTGCGCCGGCATCGCGCTCGGCTTCGATCGCCTGGTCATGCTGGCGACCGGGGCCGCACACATCGAGGACGTGCTGTGGCTGCCGGTACGCTGATCGGGCCGTCTCAGTAGCGGCGGGACGGCAGGCTGGGATTGGCGACCTTGCGGGCGACCTCCGCGCCGGCGACCGGCAGGCCCTTGGGATCGAGCAGGCCGATCTGGACCAGCACGCTCGCCTGGTCCCAGTAGATGTGCTCGTGCGTGATCTTGCCGTCCTCGACGCCGACGATCACCGCCACCGCCATCTCGACCGGCTTGCCGGTCGGCGCGACGCCCGGCAGCAGCCAGTCGATCGCTGTCGTATGGGTGAAGCCGATCACCACCTCGTCGACGATGCCGGTCTCGCCGACCGTGCGCGACACCGAGGTCATCTTCACGTCGGGCGGAAAGAACTTGCCGACGAGATGGTCGCGATAGAAGGCGTGGACGCCGTCGCGGCCGACGCCGCCGGCCATGGTCGGCACGTGGTTGAGGTGAGGGCTGTCGCTCATCGTCGCCATGGTGACGTCGAGATTGCCCGCGAGCTCGGCGTTCACGTGCCTGTCGAACAGGTCGAGCATCGCCTTGCGGTCGAGCGGCGCCGTCTCCTTGGCCTGTGCGCTGCGCAAGGCCGAGGGCAGGGCGACCGCGGCCACCGCCACCGCGAAGAGGGCGTGCCGCAGCCTGGTGAAGATGGTGCGTCGTTGGATCATGCGACGGTTGGCGGCTCGCCCTCCAGATAGGTGCTCCTGCCCGGCGCGAAGGGATCGAGCACCGGCCAGATGAACAGCACCTGAGCCTTGCTGTGCTCGGTGCCCCAGGCATGAGCGGCACGTGGTGGAATGATGACCGTCTGTCCCGGCTTGGCTTCGTCGCGCTTGCCGTCGATCTCGACCCAGATCTCACCGGCCTCGACCAGGACGATCTCCTCCTGGTCGTGCAGATGGCGCGGGATCGTGACACCCGGCTCGACCCAGTTGCGCAGCACGCTGACGCTTGCAGCGCCGTGCTCGGGACCGGACAGCCAGCGACCGGCCACGCCCGTCCGCATCAGGATTTCCGGGAGCGTATCGGTGTCGACGATCGGCATGGTTGAGCCAGCCTAATCAATGCGCACTTTGCGTGCAAGGTTGAACAAATTGCAACGCGCGACTATGTAAGCCCCTTCATCCACGAGGACACCGAGAGCAATGGATTTCTTCCCGACCGCAACGTCGCTCTGTCTTGCCGCCGGGGAAATCCATGTCCGCTTCCATCGCTCTTGCCAATCTGTCGTGGTCCACGCCTGAGGGCCGACTACTTCTTTCCAACATAAGTCTGAGCTTCATCGCGGAGCGCGCCGGGCTCGTCGGCCGCAACGGCGCGGGCAAGACGACGCTCTTGAAGCTCATAGCCGGTGATCTCGTGCCGCAGGCCGGTCGGGTGTCGGTGAACGGCACGCTGGGCGTGCTGCGCCAGGCGGTGCAGGTCGGTGCAGACGAAACCGTGGCCGACTTGTTCGACGTGCGCCCCGCACTGGCGCTGCTCGAACGTGCCGAGGCGGGCGAGGCGGACGCCGAAGAACTCGCCCGCGCCGACTGGACGCTGGAAGCGCGCCTCACCGGGGCGCTGGCACGGCTCGGGCTCGACGCGGCACCGCAGACCAGGCTGTCGACCTTGTCGGGCGGCCAGCGCACTCGCGTCGGGCTGGCCGCATTGCTGTTCGCCGAGCCCGACTTCATCCTGCTCGACGAGCCGACCAACGATCTCGATCGTGCGGGACGGCGGGCGGTGATCGACCTGCTGGCGGGCTGGGACGGCGGTGCGATCGTCGTCAGCCACGATCGCGAGCTGCTCGCCGCCATGGACGCCATCGTCGAGCTGACGACGCTCGGCGCCACGCGCTATGGCGGCAACTGGAGCTACTATCGTGAGCGCAAGGCCATAGAATTGGCGGCGACCAGGCACCAGCTCGCCGACGCGGAACGCCGTGTCGACGGGATCGTGCGGCGCACCCGGGAGATGGCGGAGCGCAAGGCGCGCAAGGATCGTGGCGGCGCGCGCACACGGGCGCGCGGCGACATCCCGCGCATCCAGTTGAACGCCATGAAGAGCCGCAGCGAGAACACCGGCGGCGCCAATGCGCGGACGGCCGAGCGTTTGCGCACGCAGGCGCTCGACGATGCTGCGGCGGCGCGGCGCAAGGTCGAGGTGCTGCAGCCGCTCACCGTGGCGTTGCCGTCGACTGGCCTGGCCGCGAGCAAGACCGTGCTGAAAATCGACGACGCGAGCGCGGGCTACGAACCGGAGCGGCCGATCCTGCGCGAGCTGTCGTTCGACATCGTCGGTCCCGAGCGTGTCGCGGTCGCCGGCCCGAACGGCTCGGGGAAGACGACGTTGTTGGCCCTGATCGCCGGACGGCTGCAGCCGGCGAGCGGAAGCGTGCGGGTGATGACGCGCTTCGCCCTGCTCGATCAGCAGGTGAGCCTGCTCGATCCTGCCGTGTCGATCCGCGACAATTTCCGGCAGATCAATCCTCGAGCCGACGAAAATGCCTGCCGGGCCGCGCTGGCGCGCTTCATGTTCCGCGCAGGCGCGGCCCTGCAGATCGTCGCGACCTTGAGCGGCGGGCAGATGCTGCGCGCGGGACTTGCCTGTGTGCTGGGCGACGATCCGCCGCCGCTCCTGATTCTCGACGAGCCGACCAACCATCTCGACATCGAGTCGATCGCGGCGGTGGAGGCGGGACTTCAGGCTTACGACGGCGCGCTGATCGTCGTCAGCCACGACGAGGCGTTTCTCGAGGCGATCGGCATTATGCGCCGGATCGAGCTGCGAAGAGGTCATTGAACGCCCGTACCGCGGCCTCGGGACCGTCCTTGTGGTTCCACACGCCGCCGGCGACGGCGAGGAAGTCGGCGCCGGCGGCGATCACCGGCCGGCAGTTCTCGACGGTGATGCCGCCGATCGCCACGCACGGCACCTCCATCAGGCCGCTCCACCATTCGACGATCTCGAGGCTGGCCGGCGCGGTGACGGTCTTGGTGGTGGAGGCGAAGAAGGCGCCGAACGCGACGTAGTCGGCGCCGGCTTCGGCCGCTTCCATCGCGAGATGGCGCGAGGCCTTGGCGGTGACGCCGACCTGGCGATCGGGACCGACGAGGCGGCGCGCCTCGCGATAGGGCATGTCGTCCTGGCCGATATGCACGCCGTCGCAATCGAGCGACGCGGCGAGATCGGGCCGGTCGTTGAGGATGAAGGCGACGCCGCGCTGCTGGCAGATCGGCCGCAGCGTGTCGGCGGCGCGGGCGATCGCCGCGTCGTCGACGTCCTTGAGGCGGAGCTGGAAGGCGGCGACGTCGCCGCCGTCGAGCGCGGCGCGCAGCTCGGCGGCGAAGATCGACGGATGGTCGATCCGCTGGGGCGAGATCAGGTAGAGGCGGCAGTCGGTCATCGGAGCTGCTTGCGGTAGACGATGAAGCCCGAGCGGTCGGCGATCCCGTTGTAGAGGACCTGCGCCACCGCGTTGGTCTCGTGCGTCTGCCAGTAGACGCGGCTGCAGCCGGCGCGGCGCGCGGCCTCGTACACCGCCTCGATCAGCAATCGGCCGATCCCCTTGCCGCGCGCGTGCTGGTTGGTGAACAGGTCGGAGAGGTAGCAGTTCGGCTCGATCGTCGCCGTGGCGCGATGGAACAGGTAGTGGGTGAGGCCGAGCAGCCGGCCGTCCTGCTCGGCGACCAGCGCGTGCACCGGCTCGGCGGGATCGAGGAAGCGCGCCCAGGTGGTGCGCGTGATCTCGTCCGGCAGCGTCCGCTTGTAGAAGGTGTTGTAGCCGGTCCACAGCGGAAGCCACTGCGTGAAATCCGCTTCCATGACGGGCCGGACGACAGGCTTCATGATCTCACCTCGATTTCTCAGGTTTGTCGGGCAATTTGCACGAGATACAGAAGGGCCGAAAGTTGTATCGGCCATATCGTCGCTGCGACCTCGGGCCGACATGTTCGTTATCGCCGCGTGGACAACAGGCCGTTCCTCCTGATGGTGCTGGCGCTCGTCGTGCTGATCGCCGTGGCGCTCTGGCAGTTCTATTCCCTGGCCTGGGGCGCCGCCGCCGGCACCTCGCGCAACATGCGCGAGGCGCCGAGCATCGCCGCGTCACCGCGCTGAGCGACCGTTCGCCCTCTTGGAATCGGCGCCTTGGTACGAGGTCGAGGAGAACGGCAACGGCGCGAGCGTCACCGGGCCCGGCACTCCGTCGGGCGCGCAGGCCGGCTACATCTTGCCCTGAGAGGGATAGCGTGTCCGTGGGTGTCTACTGACGTTCTAGAAGTACCGAATCCATTGGCTCCTTCGCCCATCACCGTCCGCCAGTGTCCACCCACATCCATCGCAAAGGGTTACCCAAAGGTTACCCAAATCTGCGATAGAATGGAGCGACATGGCACTTACGGATACCCGGCTTCGCACACTCAAGCCCGAAAAGGGCAAAGACGAACGGCTCGTCGCTGACGGCAACGGGCTCTATATCCGAGTCCGGTCGGCCCGTGGCGAGTTTACCAGAACGTGGCAATTCCGCCGCAAGGAGAAGGGCCGGCCGTCGATCACGACGTTGGGCACCTATCCGGGGCTGTCGATCAGGGAGGCCCGCCTGAAGGCCGCCGAGCTGGCCACCAAGCGCAAGATGAGCAACGAGACGGTGGAGGAGGTTGCTAGCCAGTGGCTGGCCGAGCGGGTCGATCACACCCACAGTAAGGCCGATCAGGTCCGGGGCTACGTCGATCGCGCGATTATTCCCGAACTGGGCGATCGGCGGGTGCGGGATATCGAGCCTTCGGACATTGCCGCTGTTATCCGCTCCTACCGCGACCGCGTCGCCAAGCTGCCCAGGGCTCGCACGGGCGGCCGCCCTGCGGCACGTGCGCTCCTGGCCGTGTTCAAGGGCCTATTTGGATACGCCGTGGCCAATGGCTTGATCACCGTATCGCCGGCCGCGCAGCTCACGGCGGCCATTACCGGCGCACCGCCGCAGGCCCGCGAGCGCGTCCTGAGCGATGACGAAATCCGGTTCGTCATGACCACCGATATCAAGCCCGGTCCGGTGCTGCGCTTCCTGCTGGCGACGGGGCTACGGCTGGGCGAGGCTTACAACGGTGATCGCAAGGGGCAGTATTGGATCGTGCCAGCCAGCGCCTCTAAGAACGGCCGTGAGCATCGCGTTTGGCTGTCCGAGTTGGCGCTGGCTCAGTTGGAAGCGCATCCATGGGAGGCGGCCCGCGAAGCGGTTCAGAATTGGGCCACCTACAAGGCCGGGGGATGGACCGCGCACGATCTGCGCCGGACCTTCAGCACTCGGAACAACGATATGGGCGTCGCGCCCTACGTGGTGGAAAAGATGCTCAACCACACATTCGAGGGCATGATGAGCGTCTACAATCGCGCCACCTACGATGCCGAGCGCCGGGAAGCCCTGGAAGCGTGGTCGACTTGGTTGCTGGGGTTGCTTGGGACGCAGCCGGCTGACGTGGTTAAGCTCCGCCCGGCCGCGCGAGTTGCGGCGATGCGGTAGGCGATGTTCGTCGACGAAAGCGGCGCTCCTCACTGAGCGCCCGATAACAACTCACCGGAGCGGCGCAAGCCATTTGCCTGACGCGTCATCCTTGGCTGCCCCGACTCCAAAATGGGCCATAAGTTCCTCCTGTCGCGCTTGTGAGCGCCGCTCTGCCACGATAGCCGGCCGCACGGCATCCAAGGGCGATCTTATCCCGCCTAGATGCAGCACGGCATGGAATCGACGCTCATCGCTATCGGGCTGGACCATGCATAGGCTCTGGTAGCCTTGGGATGGTCGTTCAGGGCCGCCGCGATTAGGCTGATCGCGCCGCTGCGTCTACGGCCAGCGCCAAACGGGGGGAGAATGTAGGCCATGGCGGACCATGCTACGCTTGAGTGGAGATACCGCGTGTTTGGAATCCTGGCTGAGGTATCCGCGGTAGTTCTAATCGTCGGCCTCGGAATCGAACTTGTATGTGTGATTGTCGATGAAAAGGACAAGTTCTGGAGCGTCCTAGCCAACATATTCGTGTTTGGAGGCGTGGGAGGTGAGGTTCTCTTCGCCCACATATCAAGCACGGCTGCCGATGCCCTTCTCACTGGGCAAAGAAAGCAAATCGCCGAAGCGAACGAGCGCGTTGCCGAAATCCAGCGCGTCACAGGTTCACGGCATTTGTCGGCAGAAGAAGCCGACCAGCTTGTCGCCGCTCTGGACAACAAAGCATCCGAATATGATGTCGTGGTCGAATTCCAGACGAGTGATCCAGAGGCGTACTCATATGCACGCGAGATCATGTTGGTCTTGGCCGATGCGGGCGTCGAAAAGATTAGATTTAGGGATTCTCTGAACAAGCTGTCGATCGAGCGGCTCTGCTAGAGTGATCTGGTGGAGGCGGTGATGAAGCAGCTGAGTTTTTCGGACGCAGAGTACGGCGGGAAGCGCAAACGGACCCGCCGCGAGGTGTTTCTGGCCGAGATGCACC
>NZ_JAFKJN010000039.1 GCF_017305915.1 Reyranella sp. | reverse complement strand
ACATAGGCCGACAGCGGCACCTTCTCGCTGACCGTCGGCGTCTCGTAGGTGAGGGTCGGCTGGAAGGCGACCTGGCGCTGGGTCTGCGAAATGCCGCGATACGAATAGTCGGTGATGAAAGCGGCCCCTGCCGTGAACGTTCCTCCGAACGGCGCCTTCCACACAGGCTTGTCTTCTTCCGCCTGGGCAACGGTCGCACAAAAAGCGAGCAGACCGGCGAGTGCGGCAATCTTCCTGAGCATTGGTATGGTCCCCAATTTTGCTTGTTGCATCTCCGGTAAATGCACAAGCAATGCGTGTGCCATCGGAATTCACACCGAATTGGGGGGATTGGCACGGTGCTTGCTCCGCGACGGACGGGCCGATTCACGCGGCTTCAGTTCCAAGGGGCGAGATCAAATGAAAATGGTCATGGCGATCTTCAAGCCATTCAAGCTGGACGACGTGCGCGACGCGCTGACCGCGCTCGGCATCCAGGGCTTGACGGTCAGTGAAGTGAAGGGCTTTGGCCGCCAGAAGGGCCAGACCGAGATCTATCGCGGTGCGGAGTACGCCGTGAGCTTCCTGCCCAAGGTGAAGATCGAGGTCGTCGTCGACGACGCCCTCGTCGATCGCGCGGTCGAGACGATCTCCAAGTCGGCCGGCACGGGGAAGATCGGCGACGGCAAGATCTTCGTCTATGGCATCGACCAGGCGATCCGCATCCGCACCGGCGAGTCCGGCGTCGAAGCGCTGTAACGCCCAATATCCAAGCAGAGACTCGAAGAGGTACCAATGATCCGCAAGTTCCGCGATTTCGCGACCGGCCTTGGGGTGGCCGGCGCTGCCTTCCTGCCGATGGCGGCATGGGCGGCCGACGAGAAGCCCAAGCTCGACACTGGCGACACCGCCTGGATGCTGACCTCGACCGCGCTGGTCCTGATGATGACCATTCCGGGCCTGGCGCTGTTCTACGGCGGGATGGTGCGCAAGAAGAACGTGCTCGCCACGGTGATGCAGAGCTTCGCTGTCACCTGCCTCGTCACCATCCTCTGGATGGTCGTGACCTACAGCCTCGCCTTCACGCCGGGCAGCGCGGTGATCGGCGGGTACAGCCGCGTCTTCCTCGCGGGGCTGGCGCTCGATTCGGTGCACGATCTCGCCAAGACGATTCCCGAATCGGTCTTCATGTGCTTTCAGATGACCTTCGCCATCATCACGCCGGCACTGATCGCCGGCGCCTTCGCCGAGCGCATGAAGTTCTCGGCCATGATGTGGTTCATGGGCCTGTGGACCGTCGTGGTCTACGCGCCGATCGCCCACTGGGTGTGGGGCGGCGGCTTCCTCGGCGACTGGGGCGTGCTCGACTATGCGGGCGGCACGGTGGTGCACATCAATGCCGGCGTCGCCGGCCTGATCTGCGCGCTGGTCCTCGGCAAGCGCAAGGGCCTCGGCCACGACAACATGGCGCCGCACAACCTGGTCTACTCGGTGATCGGCGCCTCGCTGCTGTGGGTCGGCTGGTTCGGCTTCAACGCCGGCTCCGCGGTGTCGGCCGGCACCAATGCCGGCATGGCCATGGCAGTGACGCAGATCGCCACCGCGGCGGCGGCGCTCGCCTGGATGTTCGCCGAGTGGATCACCCGCGGCAAGCCCTCGGTGCTCGGCATCGTCTCCGGCGCGGTCGCCGGCCTGGTTGCGATCACCCCGGCCTCGGGCTTCGTCAACCCGACCGGCGCGCTGGTCATCGGCCTGGTCGCCGGCGTGATCTGCTTCTGGGGCGCCACCGGCCTCAAGCATGCCCTGGGCTACGACGACTCGCTCGACGCCTTCGGCGTGCACGGCATCGGCGGCTTTGCCGGCGCGATCCTGACCGGCGTGTTCGCGGTCGAGGCGATCGGCGGCGACGGCAAGAAGGGCCTGATCGACGGCAATGCCGGCCAGGTCCTGACCCAGCTTTGGGGCTGCCTGGTCTGCATCGCGTGGTGCGCGATCGCGACCTTCGTCATCCTCAAGCTCGTCGACATCGTCGTCGGCCTGCGCGTCACCGCCGAGGAGGAAGTCGAGGGCCTCGACATCAATCTCCACGGCGAGACGGTTCACTAAGCGGGGCAATAAGAGGGCCAGCCTTCCTCCCCTGGCTCGTGACCTTGGCCCGGCGGCCTTCCGCCGGGCCATTTTCTTTGGCCTTTCGCCGGAGCCTGACTTAGTGTGCAGCCATCGAGGAGCAATTCCATGAAGCTGGTGTCCGCCATCATCAAGCCGTTCAAGCTCGACGAGGTGCGTGATTCGCTGACCGGCGTGGGCGTCTCCGGCCTGACCGTCAGCGAGGTCAAGGGCTTCGGCCGCCAGAAGGGCCAGACCGAGATCTATCGTGGCGCCGAGTACCTGGTGAGCTTCCTGCCCAAGGTGAAGATCGAGATCGTGGTCGACGACAGCCAGGTCGAGCGCGCCGTCGAGGCCATCCAGAAGGCCGCCCACACCGGCAAGATCGGCGACGGCAAGATCTTCGTCACCCCGGTCGAGCAGGCGCTGCGCATCCGCACCGGCGAGACGGGCTCGAACGCCCTCTAGGACGATTTCGGCCCCCGTTTGATCCACACGGCAGGCGCTACGCGCCCCCGTTGGGCTGGGCTATAATTTTACAAAGATACGGGGGACAAATGCCGAAGTCGGGGGTGCGCCGTGTGGCGCCGTTTGCGTTCGCGTTCCTGCTGACGACGGCGGCATCGGCCGCCGACAAGCCCACCATCGATACCGGCGACACCGCCTGGCTGCTGATCGCTACGGCGCTGGTGCTGATGATGAACATCCCCGGCCTGGCGCTGTTCTACGCCGGCATGGTGCGCAAGAAGAACGTGCTGGCGACGTCGGTGCAGGCCTTCGCCGTGGCGGCGCTGGTGACCGTGCTGTGGTTCGCCTTCGGCTATTCGCTCGCCTACACCGACGGCGGCGGGCTCAACGGCGTGATCGGCACGCTCGGCCGCGCCTTCGGCACGGGGCTCGGCGGCAGCACGCATGCGCTGGCCAAGACAGTCCCCGAGAACGTCTTCCTGATGTACCAGGCGACCTTCGCCATCATCACGCCGGCCATCATCGCCGGCGCCTTCGCCGAGCGCATGAAGTTCTCGGCGATGATGTGGTTCATGGCGCTGTGGCTGATCTTCGTCTACGTGCCGGTGGCGCACTGGGTGTGGGGCGGCGGCTTCCTCGGCCAGGCCGGCGTGCTCGACTTCGCGGGCGGCCTGGTGGTGCATCTCAATGCCGGCATCGCGGGCCTGGTCTGTGCGCTGGTGCTCGGCAAGCGGCTGGGCTACGGCCACGAATACATGGCGCCGCACGACCTGGTGCTGACCCTGGTCGGCACCTCGCTGCTGTGGGTCGGCTGGTTCGGCTTCAATGCCGGCTCGGCGCTCGCCTCGGGCGAGCTCGCGGGCTACGCCATGCTCAACACCCACATCTCCGCCGCGGTGGCGGCGCTGGTCTGGATGTCGATCGAATGGTCGAGCCGCGGCAAGCCTTCGGTGCTCGGCATCCTGTCGGGCGCGGTGGCGGGGCTCGGCACCATCACCCCGGCATCGGGCTTCGTCGAGCCGTGGGCGGCGATGGTGATCGGCCTGATGGCCGGCGCGGTCTGCTACTGGGCGTCGGTGATCCTGAAGACGCGGCTGGGCTACGACGATTCGCTCGACGTGTTCGGCGTACACGGCGTCGGCGGCATCCTGGGCACGATCCTGACCGGCGTGTTCGCCACAAAGCTGATCAACGATGTGAACAAGGGACAGGCAGTCGGCCTGGTCGATGGCCATGGCGGGCAGGTGCTGACCCAGCTCTACGGCGTGCTGGCGATCGGCGTGTTCTCGGCTGCGGTGACCTGGATCATCCTCAAGATCGTCGATGTCATGATCGGGCTGCGCGTCACGCGCGACGAGGAGACCGAGGGCCTCGACACGGCGCTGCACGGCGAAAGGGTGCAATAGCGCGCGCAACAACGCCCTGCAGGCCAAGGGCGAGTTCGCCCGGTCGATCGCCGACTACGACGGGGCGCCGCGGATCGATCCGCAGTTCGTCGCCTCCCATGTCAGCCGCTGCTGATCGGAAGTGGCGCTCGACAAGCTCGAACCGGCGGTCGCCGACTGTACCGAGGCGCTCAGGCTGCGCCCCAACTTCACCAATGCCTTCAACGGCCGGGGGGTGGCGCGGCGCCGGGCCGGCGACGGTGCCCGCGGCGACGCCGACGTCGCCCGCGCCCAGCAGCTCGAGCCCGGCGTCGCCGCCCGGTTCCGGCACTACGGGCGCCTCGACCTGTGAAGAGTGCGGTCTATTGCTTTGTTGTGATTGACTTATTTGTCCCTTAAGATGTGTATCAGCCGCGCTGCCTGGACCCCCTCCCGGCGGCTTCAAGGTGCTGTCCGGCCGTGTGGGCCCAACGGAAGGCATAAATGTTCAATCCGCGTCTCACCGAGACGTTGACCGATTTCCCGTTCGCGCGGTTGAACACGCTCCTGGCGCCGATCACCCCGCCGGCGAACCTCGCGATGATCAACATGTCGGTCGGCGAGCCGCAGGGCGCGATGCCCGCCTTCGCCCGCCAGATCGTCAACGACGAGATCGACGGCTGGAACCGCTACCCCCCCAATGCCGGCCTGCCCGAGCTCAACGAGGCGATGTGCGCCTGGCTGACCCGCCGCTACAAGCTGCCGGCCGGCCTGCTCGATGCCAATCGCCACGTCCATCCGACCGCGGGCAGCAAGGAAGGCGTCTACATCATCTCGACGGTGGCGACGCCGCAGACCAAGAACGGCCAGAAGCCGGTCGTGGCGCTGCCCAACCCGTTCTACCAGGCCTATCTCGGCGGCGCGGTGCTGTCGGGCGCCGAGCCGCTGCTGGTCAACGCGCCGCAATCCAACGGCTTCCTGCCCGACTACGACGCGATCGACGAGGCGACGTGGCAGCGGATCACCGTTGTCTATCTCTGCTCGCCGGCCAATCCGCAGGGTGCGATCGCGAGCAAGGCCTACCTGCAGAACCTGCTGCGCCTCTGCCGCAAGCACGACGCCGTGCTGGCGGTCGACGAGTGCTATGCCGAGATCTACACCGGCGAGCCGCCGCCCGGCGCACTCGAGGCGGCGCTGGAGATCGACGACACGGGCGGCCAGGATCCGTTCCGCAACCTCACGGTCTTCCATTCGCTCAGCAAACGCTCGAACGCCGCCGGCCTGCGCGCAGGCTTCGTCGCCGGCGATCCCAGGCTGGTCGCGATGGTGCTGCGCTGGCGGACCTACGGCGGGCCGCAGATCCCCTTCGCCGTCCAGAAGGCGGCGGCCGCCCTGTGGCGCGAGGAGACGCATCCGCTCGCCACGCGCGACTGGTACGCCAAGAACTTCAAGATCGCCGAGCAGATCCTGCACAACCGCTTCGGCTACTACACGCCGGGCGGCGGCTTCTTCCTGTGGCTCGATGTCGGCAACGGCGAGGAGGCGACCTGCAAGCTGTGGCGCGACGCCCACGTGAAGGTGCTGCCGGGCAGCTATGCCTGCCGCGAGACCGACGGCATCAACACCGCCGAGCGCTACATCCGGGTGGCGCTGGTGCATGACGAGAAGACCACGCGGGAAGGCCTCAGCCGCCTCGCTGCGGTGCTCTAGATGGCGAACCTCGGGATCGCCGGCTCTCACAAGACGACGATCCTGCCGGAAGGCGGGCGCGACTTCCTGCGCCGCCGCCTGATGGAGCTGGTCGGCGTGGCGATCTCGGCGGTCGGCATGATGATGCTGATGGCGATCTTCACCTTCAGCACCGCCGATCCTTCGCTCAACCACGCCACCGGCAATGCGCCCAACAACCTGCTCGGCCTGCCGGGCGCGTACGTTTCCGACGTGCTGCTGCAGACCTTCGGCCTCGCCATCGTGCTGGTGCCGGTGGCGCTGATCACCTGGGGCGTGCGCATGCTGCGTACCCATCATCTCGGCTTCTTCGGGCTGCGGCTCTCGCTGCTGCTGACCGCGCTCTTGATGATGAGCGTCGCCTGCGTCGGCCTGGGCGACGTCGGCGGTGCGGCGACCCATACCGGCCCGGGCGGTCTCGTGGGCCTGGCGCTGGTCGGCCGCTTCCGCGAGATCGTGCTGACCCATTCCAGCGGCGGCAGCCTGGCGCTGATCGAGCCGGTGTGCGCCGCGCTCGCCTTCATCGCCATGGCGCCGGCGCTGGGCATGAACCGGACCGACCTGCCGCTGATCTTCCGCATCCTGCGCGCACCGTTCGTCTGGAGCGGCTGGCTGTTCCGCGCCGGCGTCGGCCTGTGGCGCGGCCGGCCGCAGCCGTTCGACGAAAGCGAGCCGCCGGCGCCGGAGTTCGGCTATGCCGAGATTCCGGGCGAGATCGACGCCAGCCAGTACGATCCCGCGCGTTTCGAGACCACCCGCTTCGAGCAGATCCCGATCGAAGGCGCGCCGTTGCCGCCGCGCGATTCGCTGATGGTCGACGCGCCCAACGCGCCGATCGAGCGGCCGACGCCCGACATCCCGCCGGCGCCCGCGCCCTTGCATCCGGCCGGGCCGCCGCCTGCCGATTGGAGGGCCGATCTGGCGGTCGATCGGGCGGCCGATCCGGTGGCCGAGCGCACCCTGTTCGATCGCCTCGCCGGCGGCATGCGCATCGAGCCGATCCTCGGCCGCCTGCGCCCGTCGGCACCGCCGCCCGCCGCTCAACTGCCGGAGGAGGTGGTCCGGACCGCATCGCCGCCGCTGGCGCCGATCGAGGAGCCCGAGGTCGAGGCCTTCGTCGAGGCCGAGGAGGGCGACGAGAATCCCTTCACGCCCGACGCGTTGCTCGCCGACCAGCCGGCGGCCGCCGCACCGGCGCCCGGAGTCAAGATCGTGCCGCGCAAGAACAGCGCGGCGCAGGGCAAGCGCGCCGCCAAGGGCGGCCAGCGCGAGCTCAATCTCGGCGGCAACGATTATCAGTTGCCGCCGCTCGACCTGCTGTCGCTGCCGTCGCGGGTCAAGAGCGAGCCCAAGATCGACGAGAGCGCGCTGGAGCAGAATGCGCGCCTGCTCGAGACCGTGCTCGAGGATTTCGGCGTCAAGGGCCAGATCGTGAAGGTGCGGCCCGGCCCGGTGGTCACGCTCTACGAGCTCGAGCCCGCGCCCGGCACCAAGGCGAGCCGCGTCATCGGCCTCGCCGACGACATCGCCCGCTCGATGAGCGCCGTGTCGGCGCGCGTGGCGACCGTGCCCGGCCGCAACGTGATCGGCATCGAGCTGCCCAACGCCAAGCGCGAGACGGTGTTCCTGCGCGAACTCTTGTCGACCAAGAACTACGAGGACAACCGGCTCGGCCTGCCGCTGGCGCTGGGCAAGGATATCGGCGGCGATCCGGTGATCGCCGACCTCGCGCGCATGCCGCATCTCCTGATCGGCGGCACCACCGGCTCGGGCAAGTCGGTGGCGGTCAACACCATGATCCTGTCGCTGCTCTACCGGCTGCCGCCGGACAAGTGCCGCTTCATCATGATCGATCCCAAGATGCTGGAGCTCAGCGTCTACCAGGACATCCCGCATCTCCTCACGCCCGTCGTCACCGAGCCGCGCAAGGCGATCGTCGCCTTGAAGTGGGTGGTGCGCGAGATGGAGGACCGCTATCGCGCCATGAGCGCCCAGGGCGTGCGCAACATCGCGGGCTACAACGACAAGCTCGGCGAGGCACGCAAGAAGGGCGTGCCGCTGATCCGCAAGGTGCAGACCGGCATCGATCCCGAGACCCGCCGGCCGACTTTCGAGGACGAGGAGATCGATCTCGACCCGCTGCCCTTCATCGTGGTGATCATCGACGAGATGGCCGACCTGATGCTGGTCGCCGGCAAGGAGATCGAGGCGGCCGTGCAGCGCCTGGCGCAGATGGCGCGCGCCGCCGGCATCCATGTCGTGATGGCGACGCAGCGGCCGTCGGTCGACGTCATCACCGGCACCATCAAGGCCAACTTCCCGACCCGCATCTCCTTCCAGGTCACGTCGAAGATCGACAGCCGCACCATCTTAGGGGAACAGGGCGGCGAGCAGCTCCTGGGCCAGGGCGACATGCTCTACATGGCCGGCGGCGGCAAGATCGCGCGCGTGCACGGGCCCTTCGTGTCGGACAGCGAGGTCGAGGAGGTCGTGCGGCACCTGCGGGCGCAGGGCGCGCCGGCCTACATCGAATCGGTCACCGACGATCCCGAGGGCGAGGAAGGCGGCGTCCCGGGCGAGGGCGGCGGCGAGGAGGGCGAGAGCGACCAGCTCTACGACCAGGCGATCGCCCTGGTGGCGCGCGAGCGCAAGTGCTCGACCAGCTTCATCCAGCGCTACCTGCAGATCGGCTACAACCGCGCCGCCCGCATCGTCGAGCGCATGGAGAAGGAGGGCGTGGTCACCGCCGCCAACCACGTCGGCAAGCGCGAGGTCCTCGCCCGCGACATCGACGACCGGACCCGATAACCCTCTGTCGTCCTGAGCGAAGCGAAGGACCTCATGCCGCGTCAATCGGAATACCGCGCATGAAGGAGCATCGATACTGGGTCTACATCATGACCAGCAGCTCGCTGAGCGCGATGTACATCGGTGTGACGAACGATCTCGGTCGACGAGTTACAGAGCATCGCCTGGGCAAAGGCAGCGAGTTCGTGAAGCAGTACAGGGTCACGAAGCTCGTCTATGCCGAAGAATTCGAGCAGATCGAAGAAGCAACCGCGCGAGAGAAGCAGCTCAAAGGTTGGAAGCGGATTCGTAAGAACGAGCTGGTCCGTGCGGCGAACCCGGAATGGAAGGAGCTCATGCCTACAATGGATCACGCGCCATGAGGTCCTTCGCTTCGCTCAGGACGACAGTTGTTCCTGCTTCCGGCAGATCTACTCCGGCTTGATGCCGAGGTCCTTGATCAGCCTGCCCCAGCGGGTCGTCTCGTTCTTGAAGAAGGCGGCGAAGGATTGCGGGCTGTCGCCGACGCCCTCGGCGCCGATCGCGACGAGCTGCTCCTTCACCTCGGGCTTGGCCAACACGCCCACCAGCGCGGCCTGCAGGCGGGTGACGATCTCGGCCGGCGTCCCCTTGGGGAAGAAGAAGCCGTTCCAGCCGATCATCTCGTAGTCGGGCACGCCGGCCTCGATCATGGTCGGCAGCTCGGGCTCGAGGCTGGAGCGCTGGCGGCTGGTGATGGCGAGCGCGCGCATCCTGCCCGAGCGCACGAACGGCATCGTACCCGGCATGTTCTCGATCATCATCGAGAGCTGGCCGGCCGCGAGGTCGGCGAGCGCTGGCGCGCCGCCCTTGTAGGGCACGTGGGTGATGTCGATCCCGGCCCGGGCCTTGAACTGCTCGGTGGCGAGGAACGGCGTGCTGCCGATGCCGCCCGAGCCGTAGTTGAGCTGGCCGGGCTTGGCCTTGGCTAGCGCCACCAGCTCGGCGACCGACCTCGCCGGCACCGAGGGATGGACGACCAGCAGCAGCGGGTTGATGGCGACGCTGCTCACCGGCGCGAAGTCGGCCAGCGCATCGAACGGCGTCTGGGCATAGAGGTAAGCGTTGACCGCCAGGAACGAGCTGCCCAGCAGCACCGTGTAGCCGTCGGGGGCGGCCTTGGCGACGATGTCGGCGCCGAGATTGCCGCCGGCGCCCGGCCGGTTGTCGATCACCATCTGCTGGCCGAGCGCGGTGCTGAGGTGCTGGCCGATCAGCCGCGCCAGGATGTCGGAGATGCCGGCGCCGGCCGAGAAGGGCACGACCAGCCGGACCGGCTTGTTGGGCCAGGCCTGGGCCGCCGCGCCGCCGGGCAGGGCAAGTGCTGCGGCCGCGGTCATCAGCGCGCGGCGGGAAAATGGTCGCGTCATCGGCAGGTCCTCGGAGCCCCTCTCGAGCAGCGAGAATGCCAGAGGCTGCTCGGCGTCGCATCGACCCCGGAAGATAACCGCGCTGCAATATGCAATTTTGGCGGGCCGCGGGGCGGACGCGCCTATCCACTTCTATCCACTGCGACTCATTTCTGTAACCGAACCGTCGCCTCGCTGCAGCGTGCAGCCGGTAGGCAGCGCAGGGGGCGCGTTTCCCGGGGTGTTGGCATGCTGCGGCTGGACGGCGTTGTGAAGAAGTTCGGCGACAAGCGCGCCGTCGACGGCATCTCGCTGGTGGTGCCGAAGGGCCAGATGGTCGGCGTGATCGGCCAGTCGGGCTCGGGCAAGTCGACCCTGCTGCGCATGATCAACCGGCTGAACGACCCCAGCGAAGGGCGCATCTTCTTCGAAGGCGCCGACGTCACCCGGCTCACGGGCCGCGAGCTGCGCCAATGGCGCGCCCGCTGCGCCATGATCTTCCAGCAGTTCAATCTGGCTGGCCGGCTGGACGTGCTGACCAACGTCATGATGGGCCGCGCCTTCCATGCGCCGCTGTGGCGCGCCCTGCTCAAGCTCTGGACCCATGACGAGAAGGCGATGGGCCTCTCGGCGCTCGAGGGCCTCGACATGGCCCGCCTCTCCGGCCAGCGCGCCGACACCCTGTCGGGCGGCCAGCAGCAGCGCGTGGCGATCGCGAGAGCGCTGATCCAGGAGCCCGAGATCATCCTCGCCGACGAGCCGATCGCCTCGCTCGACCCGCGCAACACTCAGGTGGTGATGGACGCGCTGCAGCACATCAACAGGCACTTCGGCATCACCGTGATGTGCAACCTCCATAGCCTCGATCTCGCGCGCAAGTACTGCGACCGCCTGGTCGGCCTCGCCGCCGGCCGGCTGGTGTTCGACGACGTGCCGGCCGCGCTCACAGACAGCGTGGCGCGCGACCTCTATGGCCTCGAATCGGGCGAGGTGCTCGGCCCCGAAAGCCGGCCCGACCTCGTGCCGGCGCCGGGCCTCGCCATCGCCAACTGACCCGTCAGCACAAGGAGAATTCGCAATGATGAACCGTCGACAGATGCTCGGCACGGCGCTCGCCGTCGGCACGACCGTCGTGGCCGGCGCCGCCCGCGCCCAGGCCTGGAAGTCGAAGTATCCCGAGCTGGTGCTGGCGGTGGTGCCGGCCGAGAACGCCTCGGGTGTGACCGAGCGCTATGCGCCGTTCGTCGAGTATCTCTCCAAGGAGCTCGGCACCAAGGTGACGCTGCGCGTCGCCAACGACTACGCCGCGGTGATCGAGGGCCAGCGCAACGGCTCGATCCATCTCGCAGGCTACGGCCCGGCCTCCTACAGCCGCGCCGTCGTCACCGGCGTCAAGGTCGAGCCGTTCTGCACCACCAAGAACAACGACGGCACGGTCGGCTACTACTCGGTGTTCTACGTGCGCGCCGACAGCCCGTACAAGACGATCGAGGATCTCAAGGGCAAGAACCTCGGCCTCGTCGATCCGAACTCGACTTCGGGCAACAACGTGCCGCGCTTCGTGCTCAACAAGCTGAAGATTGCGCCGGAGCAGTTCTTCGCGCACGTCACCTACACCGGCAGCCACGAGAACGCGGTCATCGCGCTGCAGCAAAAGACGGTCGACATCGCCGCCAACTGGTGGAACGCCGAGGATGATTCGAACCTCACCCGCATGGTCGCCAAGGGCCTGGCCAAGAAGGAGGACTTCCGGATCATCTCCAAATCCGAGCTGATCCCGAACTCGCCCTACGCCTACCTGGCCGACATGCCGGCCGACCTGAAGGCGGCGATCTGGAAGGCCTTCCAGGAGGCGCCGACCAGGAACAAGGCGGCCTTCGACAGGCTCTCGGACGGCAAGGACCGCGAGTTCATCCCGGCCGACGCCAAGTACTACGAAGGCGTCGTCGAGCTGATCAAGTTCATCGACTCACTTCGCAAGCAGAAGAGTTGATCGACCTCGGATAACGCCAAGATCAGGCAAACTAAGGTGGCGTCGCCGGTCGTTCATCTGCCGGAAGCCCAGCTGCGGCCGCTGCTGGCGTCGTACGACGCCGCAGTCCGCAGCCGGCGCTTCCATTCGCTGCTGGTCATGGCCTGCATCGTCGCGGCGATCGGGCTGTCGTCGGTGTCGGCCGAGGTCGACCTCGCGAAGTTCTTCGGCAACCTGGGCAACTTCACCAGCTACATCTGGCGGCTGTTCCATCTCGACAATGGCGCCTGGGTCTGGGCCGATCCGGTCGAATGGTACTGGGGCGCGGCCCGCTGGCTCCGGCTGCTCGGCGAGACCCTGCTGATGGCCTATGTCGGCACGGCGCTGGGCGCGATCGGCGCCTTCTTCCTGGCGTTCCTGGCCGCGGCCAACGTGGCACCGCGACCCTGGCTGCGCCTGCTCGTGCGCCGCTTCTGCGAGCTCTGCCGCACCGTGCCGCAGCTCGTCTTCGCCCTGATGTTCGTGATCGCCTTCGGGCTGGGGCCGCTGGCCGGCGTGCTGGCCATGGCGATCCACACGCTGGGGGCGCTCGGCAAGCTGTTCGCCGAGGTGGTCGAGAACATCGACATGAAGCCGGTCGAGGGCGTGTCGGCCACCGGCGCGCACTGGACGGCAGCGATGCGCTACGGCGCGCTGCCGCAGACCCTGTCCAACTTCGTGAGCTACAGCCTGCTGCGCTTCGAGATCAACGTGCGCGAGGCGGCGGTGATGGGCTTCGTCGGCGCCGGCGGCATCGGCATGGACCTGATCGAGGCGATCCGCAAGTTCTACTACTCCGACGTCTCCGCCATCCTGCTGATGATCGTGGTCACCGTCGCGGTGATCGACACGCTGACCTCGATGGCGCGGCACCGGCTGATCGGCATGGAGGAGCGCCACTGATGGCCGGGCGCATGAAGGTCGACACGGCCGCGATCCGCAGCCGCCATCCGCACTATTTCGGCCCGCCGGCGCGCGACCGCCAGGTCCTGATGCTGGCCGGCGCCGCGGCGGTCATTCTGCTGGTCGCCGCCATGGCCGAGCTCGGCTTCTTCGGCGCGAAGCTCATCGGCGGCATCGACAAGCTCGGCGACATCGCCGTCCTGATGATGCCGCCCAGTCCCGGCGACTGGGCGCATGTCCGGCTCTACCTGTTGTCTCTGATGGAGACGATCGCCATCTCCTTCCTCGGCACTCTCCTGGCGGCGGTCATCGCGCTGCCGATCGCCTTGCTGGCGGCGCGCAACGTGACGGTGCAGCGCGTGCTGCGCTTCTTCACCCGGCGCTCGCTCGACATCATCCGCAGCGTCGATATCCTGATCTGGGCGCTGATCTGGATCAACGTGGTCGGGCTCGGGCCGTTCGCGGGCGTGCTGGCAATCATGACTTCCGACATCGGCAATTTCGGCAAGTTGTTCTCCGAGGCGATCGAAGCGGTCGACCGCAAGCCGCGCGAGGGCATCGTCGCCTCGGGCGGCGGCGCCGTCCTCGGCATCCGTTTCGGCATCCTGCCCGAGGTCTTTCCCGTTCTCGCGAGCCAGGTCCTGTACTTCTTCGAATCCAACACCCGCTCGGCGACCATCATCGGCATCGTCGGCGCGGGCGGCATCGGCCTGCATCTCGCCGAGGCGATCCGCACCCTGGAGCTGCAGCAGGTCTCGTTCATCATCCTGCTGATCCTGGTGGCGGTGGCGGCGATCGATGTCGTGTCGAACCAGCTTCGCTTCGCCCTGATCGGCCGCCGGGCTCGGCTCGCGTGACCCTGCCGCGCTACGCCCTGTACTACGCGCCGCGTCCGGAGGAAGCCCTCTCCGTCGCCGCCAACCAGTGGCTCGGCTGGAGCCCCAACGGCAGCCGCGGGCGCGCCCTGCCGGCCTCGTCCGGCATCGACCCCGAGCGCCTGGTGGCGATCACCGCCGAGCCGCGGCGCTACGGCTTCCACGGCACGCTGAAGCCGCCGATGGCGTTGATCGACGACGTCACCGAGGCCGATTTCCTCGCCGCCGTCGGCCGCTTCGCCGCGACCCAGCGCACCGTCACCGCGCCGTCGCTGATGCTGACCGCGCTGTCGGACTTCCTCGCCCTGGTGCCGACCCAGCGCTCGCCCGAGCTGCAGGATCTCGCCGATCGCTGCGTCGTGGAGTTCGACGAGTTCCGCCGGCCGGCGGGCGACGAGGAGCTGGCGCGCCGCCGCCTGAACGGCCTGTCGCCGCGCCAGGACGAGCTGCTGCTGCGCTGGGGCTATCCCTACGTGCTCGAGGAATGGCGCTTCCACCTCACCCTGACCGGCCGCCTGACCGACGAGGGCGAGCGCACGGCGGTGATGAACATCCTGCGGCCGCGCTTCGCCAACCTGGTCGACCGGCCCTTGCCGGTGCGCGATCTCTGCGTGTTTCGTCAGTCGGCGCCCGACCGGGCCTTCACGATGCTGGCGCGCTACCGGCTCGGCGGCGGGCGGCTGGTGCATGGCGAAGTCTGGCGAGCAAGCTGACGAAGGCCTGCGCGGCCGCCTCCAGCGCGCCGTCGTTGACGATCGTGACCAGCCGCGGATCGGCGATCTCGTAGGCGGCACCTCGGCCCAGCCGCAGGGTCGCGGCGCCGCTGTCCTCGCGTCCGCGCGCCGCGAGCCGCTCGGCCAGCCGCTGCGGCGGCGCCGTGATCAGCACCGGATGAGTGTCCTGGTCGAGGCCGTCGGCGGCGAGGAAATGCTCGCGCGAGCCCGAGACCACGACGGTCAGCCCCGATCCGCGCCAGATGTCGATTTCGCAGCCGATGCCATAGCGATTGCCGTGCGCCTGCCAGTCGAAGGCGAACAGCCCGCGCTCGCGGCGCAGCGCGAACTCCGCCGGGGTCAGCGCGACATGGTTCTCGCCGCCTGAATCGGCCGGCCGGGTGATGTAGCGATGGGCGAAGAACACCGAAGCCTCGGGCGTCAGCAGCGCGCGGGCGCGATTCATCACCGAATCCTTGCCCGCGCCCGACGGGCCCATGACGTAGACGAGGGGACCCACTATCTGTCGTCCTGAGCGAAGCGAAGGACCTCATGGCGCTTCGTCCCGTACGCCGCCGTTCTTCGCGTCACGACCGCAATCAGGTCCTTCGCTGCGCTCAGGACGACAGGCGGCATCACACCACGCGCTCGCCTTCGCGCCACACCGCGCGGACCATCGGGGCGTCGCCGAGTTGGCGCACGCGGACGAGGTCGGCGCGCTTGTCCGCAGCGATCTCGCCGCGGTCGGCGAGGCCGACCGCGCGGGCCGGGTTGAGCGAGGCGAGGCGTACCGCCTGCGCCAGGTCGATCTGGGCCTCGCGCGGCAGCTTGAACACGCCCTCGACCAAACTGGCCGGCACGTAGTCGGACGACAGGATGTCGGCCTGGCCGGCGCGGATCAGGTCGATCGCTGCGATGTTGCCGGAGTGCGAGCCGCCCAGCACCAGGTTGGGCGCGCCGACCAGCACCGCGAGGCCGGCGTCGCGCGAGGCGCGTGCCGCTTCCCAGGTGGTCGGGAACTCGGCGATGGTCATGCCGTTGCGCACGGCTTCGAACACATGCTCGGCGGTGGCATCGTCGTGGCTGGCAAGCGGCAGGGCGCGGGCCTGGGCGCGCGACACGATGGCCTGGCGATGGCGCGCCGCGTTGCGCTGGTGCAGGTCGAGCGAGCGGATGTGGAATTCCCCGAACTGCTGCTCGGTCATCAGGTACTTGCCCATGTAGTATTCCTTGAGCTTGTCCGGATCGAGGAACTGGCGCTGCCCCGGCGTGTGGTCGTTGATCGACAGCAGGCCGACCAGCGGCAGGTCGATCCACGTGTCGACCGCCTCGACCGCGTCGTCGGGTGTGACCTCGCAACGCAGATGCAGGCGGTGCTCGGCGCGGGTCATGCGGCGCTCGCTCACCTCGCAGATCGCCTCGACCATGCGGGTGCGGTTCTTCACCCGGTCGGTGTCGCCGCGCACGTCGCCCAGCGACAGCGAATCGAACACCGTGGTGATGCCGCCGGCGGCGATCTGGGTGTCATGCGCCATCACCGCCGGCACCGCCGGCCACTTCACGCCGGGCCTGGGCGAGAAGTGCTTCTCCATATTGTCGGTATGCAGCTCGATCAGGCCGGGGATCAGCACGTCGCCCTCGAGATCGAGCGCGCTGGTCGCCTGACAGCGGCCGCGCTGGACGTCGGCGATATGGCCGCCGCGGACCACCACGGTGCCGTCGAACTCGGCATCGGCCGTGACGATGCGGCCATTGGTGAAGATGGTCTCGGTCATGCGGCGACCCCTGTTTGGGACGTGGGCAGGGCCACGTTGTGAAGGCGGGTAGCGATCGCTTCGCGCGCCGCCACGTCGTGGAAGATGCCGACGATCGCCGTGCCCGCCTCGCGCCGCTGGCGGATCAGGTCGATCACGCCGTCGCGGTTGGCCTGGTCGAGCGACGCGGTCGGCTCGTCGAGCAGCAGGATCGGATAGTCGGCGATCAGCGAGCGCGCGATGTTGACCCGCTGCTGCTCGCCGCCGGAGAAGGTCGCGGGCGGCAGCGCCCACAGCCGCTCGGGGATGCCGAGCAGGCCGAGCAGGAACTCCGCCTTGCGCAGCGCCTCCGTGAGGTCGGCGCCCAGCCGTACCATCGGCTCGGCTACGACATCGACCGCGCCGACCCGCGGGATCACGCGCAGGAACTGGCTGACGAAGCCCATGGTGTGGCGGCGCACGTCGAGGATGACGCGCGGCTCGGCATCGACCAACTCCACCCAGTCGTCGCGATGGCGCACCTGGATCGAGCCCGCCTGCGGGCGGTAGTTGCCGTAGAGCGAACGCAGCAGCGTGCTCTTGCCGGCGCCCGACGGCCCGACCAGCGCCAGGCATTCACCCGGCCGGACGTCGAGGCCGACATGCTTCAGCACCGGCAGCGCGAGGTCGTCCCCTACCGTTCCTCGTGCATGCATCACGAAGGATTTCTGGAGGCCGGAGACACGGAGCATCGGAAGCATGGTCACACCGGCAGGATCGAAGCGACGAGCATCTGGGTGTAGGCGTGCTGCGGATCGTCGAGCACCTGGTCGGTCAGGCCCTCCTCGACCACCACGCCGCCCTGCATGACCATCAGGCGGTGGGTCAGCAGCCGCGCCACGCCCAAGTCGTGCGTCACCAGAACCGCCGACAGATGGAAGCGGTCGACTAGCCCGCGCAGCAGGTCGAGGATGCGCGCCTGCACCGAGACGTCGAGGCCGCCGGTCGGCTCGTCCATGAACACCAGCCGCGGCTCGCTCACCAGGTTGCGGGCGATCTGCAGGCGCTGGCGCATGCCGCCGGAATAGGTGGTCGGCCGGTCGTCGAGGCGATCCGCCTCGATCTCGACGCGGTCGAGCCAGTCGGACGCCGTCTGCCGGATGTTGCCGTAATGGCGCGCGCCGATCGCCATCAGCCGCTCGCCGATATTGGCGCCGGCGCTGACGCCCATGCGCAGACCCTCGCGGGCGTCCTGGTTCACGAAGCCCCATTCGGTTCTCGCGAGCAGGCGGCGGCGGGCTTCGCTGAGGCAATGCACGTCCACGGTGCCGGCCGACGCGGTCTCGTAGGCGACGCTGCCCGCCTCCGGCGCGAGCCGGCCGGCGAGGCAATTCAGTAGCGTGGTCTTGCCCGAGCCCGATTCGCCCACCACGCCCAGCACCTCGCCGGGCCACAGGTCGAAGCTGACGTTGCAGCAGGCGAGCCGGCTGCCGAAGCGCTTGGTGACGCCGCGCGCGGAGAGAAGCGGGCTGTTCACTTCCGTCTCTCCTCGCAATAGTCGGTGTCGGAGCAGACGAACAGCCGCTGGCCCTCGTCATCGACGATCATTTCATCGAGGAACGACGCCTTGGAGCCGCACAGCGCGCAGCACTGCTCCCACGTCTCGATCTCGAACGGGTGATCGTCGAAGTCGAGGCTCTTGACCGGCGTGTAGGGCGGCACGGCGTAGATGCGCTTCTCGCGGCCGGCGCCGTAGAGCTGCAGCGCCGGATTGCGGTCGAGCTTGGGGTTGTCGAACTTCGGGATCGGCGAGGGGCTCATCATGTAGCGCCCGTTCACCAGCACCGGGTAGTTGTAGGTCTTGGCGATGCGGCCGTGCCGCGCGATGCTCTCGTACAGGCTGACCTGCATCACACCGTACTCGGAGAGCGCATGCAGGGTGCGTGTCTCGGTCTCGCGCGGCTCGAGCATGCGCAAGGGCTCGGGGATCGGCACCTGGAAGACCAGGATCTGGCCCTCCTGTAGCGGTGTTTCCGGCACGCGATGGCGCGTCTGGATGATCGTCGCCTCTTCGGTCCTCGTCGTGGTGTCGACATCGGCGACACGGGCGAAGAAACGGCGGATCGACACGGCGTTGGTCGTGTCGTCGGCGCCCTGGTCGATCACCTTCAGCGTATCGTCCTGGCCGATGATGGCCGCCGTCACCTGGATGCCGCCGGTGCCCCAGCCGTAGGGCAGCGGCATCTCGCGGCCGCCGAACGGCACCTGGTAGCCCGGCACCGCCACCGCCTTCAGGATGGCGCGGCGGATCATCCGCTTGGTCTGCTCGTCGAGATAGGCGTAGTTGTAGGCGCCGTCCGGCATGGGTCACTCCGCCGCCTGCTGCACTCTTGCCTCGACCTCGGCGCGGAGCGCGCGCACCACCACCAGCTCGGACTGGAAGTCGACGTAATGCGGCAGCTTGAGGTGCTGCACGAAGCCCGAGGCCTCGACGCTGTCGGAATGCGCCAGCACGAACTCCTCGTCCTGGGCCGGCGAGTTGGCGCGCTCGCTGAGCTCCTGGGCACGCAGGGCGCGGTCGACCAGCGCCATCGACATCGCCTTGCGCTCGGCGTGGCCGAAGGCGAGACCGTAGCCGCGGGTGAATTGCGGCGGGATGTCGTGGCTGCCGGCGAACTGGTTGACCATGTCGCATTCGGTGAGTTCGATCTCGGCGATCTCGATGTCGAAGCCCAGCTCCTCGGGCACGAACGACACCGGCACCGCGCCGAAGCGGATTTCGCCGACAAAGGGATGGTTGTTGCCGTAGCCGCGCTGGGTCGAATAGGCGAGCGCCAGCAGGAAACCCTCGTCGCCGCGCGTCAGGTTCTGCAATCGCACCGGCCGCGCCGCCGGCAGGGTGAGCGGCTGGCGCGTGATGTCCTGCGCCGGCGCGCCGTCGCCGGCGGGCGGCGGCTCGAGCATGCCCTCGCGCTCCAGGATGTCGCCGACGCGCGGGAGATCGCGCGACGCGTCGACCGGCGCCGTCGGCGCGGCCGCGGTCTCGCCGTTGGCCATCAGCGCGAAGTCGAGCAGGCGATGGGTGTAGTCGAAGGTCGGGCCCAGCACCTGGCCGCCCGGCACGTCCTTGAAGGTCGAGGAGATGCGCCGCTCGGCGACCATGCGGCTGGTGTCGATCGGCAGGGTGTCGCCGAAGCGCGGCAAGGTCGTGCGATAGGCGCGCAGCAGGAAGATCGCCTCGACCAGGTCGCCGCGCGCCTGCTTGATCGCCAGCGCCGCGAGCTCGCGGTCGTAGCAGGAGCCTTCGGTCATCACGCGGTCGACCGCGAGCGAGAGCTGCTGGTCGATCTGCTGCAGGGTGACTTCGGGCACGGTCCGATCGCCGCGGCGGCGGTCGGCCAGCAGGTCGATCGAATGGGCGATCGCGGTCTCACCACCCTTGACGGCGACGTACATCGGTCAGGCCTCCACGACGATGCCGCGCGGCAGCGCCAGCAGCTCGGAGCAGGCGGTGAGGACGACGTCGACACCGCAGGGGAAGAGGGCGTTGTTGGCCTTCCATTCGCTCCAGAACGAGTCGGGCAGGCCATCGACGCGGGCGGTCGTGCGGCTCTGGATGCCGGGGCCGCGCAGGAAGCGTTCCGGCCCGGTCGACAGCGACGGCACCTCGACGATCAGCGTCGCCGAGCGGTCGGGATAGGGATCGCTGCCGATCGCAAAGCCGTCGAGCGTCGCCGCACGATCGGGCGTCAGCAGGGCGAACAGCGCCTCGGCCTCGCGCGCCACGATCGGGGCGCCGGTGTGGAAGCGCACGAAATCGCGCACCGCGTCGCGGTCGAAGGCGGGCGCCAGCCACAGCGGCGTGTCGCGATCGACCAGCGTCAGCACGAACGCCGTCGCCGCGGCGCTGAGCGGCCCGACGCCGGCCGGCGCTTGCGGCAGCGCGACGATGCGGCCGGGATGGGAGAAGCCGTCGAGCACGGCGCGGAACAGGCGCTGCGCATCGTGCGCGGGATCGGCCAGGCCGCGAGCCAAATCGGTCATGTGCCGGCCTCGCGGGCCACGGTGAAGAAATCGACCTTGGTGGCGGCGGCTTGGGAGGCGCGCTGGCGGCGGCGGGCCTCGGCCTCGGCGACGAGCGGCGCCACGACCTCGGCCTCGATCTTCTGCTGCCACTCCGGCGTCTGGCCCATCGCGTCGAGGGCGGCGACCAGCTCGGCCTGCCGCGGCTTGCGGCCGCCGACATAGCCGATGCCGAGCTGCCCGCCGTCGAGGCGAACGGCGGCGCGAGTCACGGTCATCTCGCCGGCGGCGAACGGCGCGCCGGAGCCCGAGATGCGGCCCTGCACCATGACCAGCCCGATCTCGGGACGGCGCAACACGTTGTAGGCGGGCGCGGGGCCCAGCTCCTTCCACAGGGATTCCAGGCGGTCTTCGGATGCCTTTGCGAGGACAGAAAGCCATCGCTGGCGCCGTTCCTGCGCTGCGTCGGGAGATGTCTTGAACATTGGGGGTACGCCTCGAGACGGGCGCACCATGAGAAGGTCGCGTTACGACTCTTTTCGAGTCGCGTGAACTTACTGTGACAGCCGCGGCCGGTTATCCCCGAGCGAACCGAGCACCAGACACACCATGCCCGTGAGCTGCAGCAGCGCGCCGGCGGCATGGGAGTATTCCCAGTGCTGCCGCAGCGTCTCCCAATTGTCCGGCTGAGTCGTCCAGTTCACGGTCGCGGTGTTGGCGGGGAAGGTGAAGATCCAGAACAACACCCGCGCACCGGCGAGACAGAGCAGGGCGATCGTGGCGAGGATCCGCAGCCGGCGGTCGTCGCGTGCCATCAGAATGACGGCGACGATCGACAGCAACTGCAGCATCAGCACCATGCCCAGCAGGTTCCAGCCCCGGTAGATCTGCTGCACCGTGAAGTAGGTGTCCTTCGGCAGGCCGATCTTGTTCGGCAGCTCGAGCAGGTGGGCGAGCGCCGGGCCAAGCGCGAGCGCCGTCGCCATGATGGCGACGAACAGGGCGGTCGACCGCGCCTGGCTCAGGGCAGGGCTCCGAGCATTTGCACGTGCTCCGTCAGATGACGGTGGAAGTGGCCGATCGCCTGCTCGTAGTGGCCGAAGGTGAAATGGCTGTTGGCACCTGCCGCCAGCCCGGCCTGGATGGCGCAGGCCGCCTGCCGGTCTTCGGTCAGGCCGGCATCCTGCACGAAATTGGCGTCGCGCCGGGCGTCCTCGATGTCGAGCGGCTGGCCGTTCTTGATCCTCGGGGCGAGCTGGTAGACGACCCAATGCGTTTGCGTGGGCGTCACCGGCTCCAGGATGATCAGCATCGCGTGGCTGGACAGGAAGCTGACATGGCTGTTGGGGAACAGCTGATGCACGTCGGTGACGCGACCCTGGAGGCGCCATTCCGCGCGCGGCACCTGGCGCAGCTTCTCGATGCGGCGGAACGGGAAGACGATGCGCGAATTGTGGCCGTGCAGCTCGACGACGTTCAGGTTGTCGTAGCCGTAGGGATAGAAGGACCGATTGTGGAGGGGCTTGATGTGATAGCCCTCCATCGAGGTCTCGCCGATCAGTTTCCAGTTGGCCTGGTCGTCGAATTCGATCCTGTTGAACAGGACGTAGTCGGCGGGCAGCAGGTCGGGCACATCCGACAGCGCACCGTCGGACAAAGGCGCGTCCTGCGTCACGAAGACCAGGCCGCCCTTCTCCTGCACCGTCACCGGCACCAGGCCGTGCTCGTCCTTGCTCAGGCCCGGAAAGCCTTCTTCGCCGGGGATATGGCGCAGCGTGCCGTCGAGACCGTAGGTCCAGGCGTGATAGGGGCAGGCGAAGGCGCGCGTGCAGCCTTCGCCGTCCGCGAGCTTCATGCCGCGATGGCGGCAGGCGTTGCGGAAGCCGCGAACGATGCCGTCCGTGCCGCGCACCACCAGCAGCGGCGTGCCGACCGTCGTGCGTGCGATGTACGAGCCCGCCTCCGGCAGGGCAGCCGACGGGCAGAACGCCATCGGCACGCGGCGCATCACCTCGAGCTCGGCGGCAAAGCGCTCCGGCGAGGTGTAGTTCGCGACCGGCTCGCGCCATACCGCCGTGCCCTTGTCGGTCGACTGGCCGTCGACATGCGCCAGGATGCGGTCGATCAGGTCGACGTCATTGAGAAGCCTACTCATCAAGTACCCCAGAACTGACGGAGAGCCGTCGCGTCGCCGTTGAACAGGTTGCGATCGCAGTGGCTGACGCCCTGCACGATGGTGGTCTGGTTGTAGGCGGGGCGGCCGGCGCTCTCGTCGCCGGCATACTGCCAGAGCTTCCAGCCGCTCGCGGCCCAGCCGAACGGCACTTCCGGCGAATCGTGGTAGTCGGAAACCCACAGGCCGCAGCGCGCGAGAATGGACGCGGGCGTGACGCGGGCGCCGAAGGTGAGGCCGGATCCCGGCAGTGGATCGCCGTTGGCCCAGATCGGATGGGTGTAGACGACCGGCAGCCGGCCGGTCGCCCGGGCCACCGTGCGCACGAAGTCTTCGGCCTGGTCGAGCGTCATGGAGTTCGACGGATTGTTGTCGTTGGCCTCGAGGTCGAGGGCGAGGAGGGTCCGGGGGCCGGGCCGTGACGCCGCCAGGAAGAACGCCGCCTGGTCTGCGCCCGAGAACTGCCCGGTGCCGTAATGATAGGTGCCCCACAGCAATCCCGCCGCCTCGGCCTGCGGGCGTCGTGCGGCACACGCCCCGTCGGCGTAGTCGCCGCCTTCGCTCGCCTTATGGATGACGCCCAGGATGTTGCTCTGGCGAACCTGGCGGAAGTCGGTGACGGTCACGCCGTGGCTGATGTCGATCACCGCGTCCAGCCCCAGCGTCGCGCGATCGGGCGGCGGCGGCGCGATGGGATACTGACCGGGAAGAGGGGGTGGCGTCCGGCGCGCGGCGCATCCTGCAGTAACCGACGCAGCCAGTCCGGAGAGAACGTTCCTGCGAGAGATCATGCCCGATTGTAGGACGCTCTACGGCTTCCAGCGCAGGAAATTGGCGATCAGGCGCAGGCCGGTGGCCTGGCTTTTCTCCGGGTGGAATTGCGTGCCCGCGAGATTGTCGCGGCCGACGACGGCCGTGACCGTGCCGCCGTACTCGGTGGTCGCCAGCAGGGTCGCGGGCTCGCTCGCCTTGAGCTGGAAGGAATGCACGAAGTAGGCGTGGTCGCGCGTGGCGATGCCTTCGAGCAGCGGGTGCGGCTTGAGGTCGGTCAGCTCGTTCCAGCCCATGTGCGGGATCTTGAGATGCTCGCCGGCCGGCGAGAGGCGCACCACGTCGCCGGCGATCCAGTCCAAACCGGCATGGATGCCGTACTCGACGCCGCGCGTGGCCATCAGCTGCATGCCGACGCAGATGCCGAGGAACGGCTTGCCTCTATCGATCACCTCGCGCTGCAGGACGTCGACCATGCCCGGCACGCCATAGAGTCCGGCGCGGCAGTCGGCGAAGGCGCCGACGCCCGGCAGCACGATGCGATCGGCCTGCTCGACCTCGCGCGGGTTCGCGGTCACCAGCACGCGCTCGTTGGTGCCGGCCTCGCGCGCGGCCCGCTCGAAAGCCTTGGCGGCGGATCGGAGGTTGCCCGATCCGTAATCGACGATGGCGACGGTCATGGGAGCTAGAGGACGCCCTTGGTGCTCGGGACCGCCGTCGCCTGGCGCGGATCGACTTCGCAGGCGACGCGCAGGGCGCGCGCGAGGCCCTTGAAGCAGCTCTCGACGATATGGTGGTTGTTCTCGCCGTAGTGGTTCCACACGTGCAGCGTCAGCCCGCCGAGCTGGGCGAAGGCCTGGAACCATTCCTTGAACAGCTCGGTGTCCATGGTGCCGAGCTTGGGCTTGGAGAAGTTTACCTTCCAGATCAGGTACGGCCGGTTCGACGCGTCGAGCGCGACCTCGGTCAGCGTCTCGTCCATCGGGATGAGGGCGCTGCCGTAGCGGCGGATGCCGGCGCGGCCGGCCAGTGCCTTTGAGAGGCACTCGCCCAGCACGATGCCCGAATCCTCGGTCGTGTGGTGATAGTCGATGTGCAGGTCGCCCTCGGCGCGCAGCGTGATGTCGATCAGGCTGTGGCGGGAGAGCTGCTCCAGCATATGGTCGAGGAAGCCGATGCCGGTCTTGATGTCGTACTGGCCGGTGCCGTCGAGATTGATCGCGGCGGCGATGCGGGTCTCCTTGGTCATGCGCGCGACGAAGGCCCGCCGACCGCCCGTTCCGGGGGTCGTCAGCTCCTGTGTCGCGGGCTTGAGCGAGCCCTTTTTGACTGCGGTCTTCACGGCGCTTTTCTACCGAAGGCGGGCCGCACGGTCGAGCGCCACCCGGGTCAGGATGACGCCCAAAAGCACGGTCAGGCCGCCCAGGACTCGCGCCGGGGTCAGCGGATCGCCGAAAAACACCGCCGACAGGGCCACCGCGGCCACCGGCATGAAGTACATGTAGACCATGGTGTGGCTGACCCCCAGCCGCTCGAAGCCGAAGCTGAGGCCCAGGAACGCCACACCCACCGGGAAAATAGCCGTGTAGAGCCAGTAGCCCCACTGGGCGGTGCTGAGCCGGCCGAACTCGGTGAGGGAATCGAAGCCCAGCGACAGCAGGGTCAGCAGCAGGCCGCCGATCAGGGTCGTCCAGGCGATCACCCGCAGATTCCCGAGCCGTGCATTGTAGGGCATGCAGCGATCGACATAGAGCGCCCAGGCGAAGGCCGACAGCATCCAGAACAGCGCGCCGGAGAGGTTGCCGAGCTGCAGCGTGACGCCGCCGAGGCTGTTGTTCACCACGATCACCACGCCCGCGAAGGCGACCACGATGCCGAGCCAGCCCAGCGCCGGCAGCCGCCGCCCGCCGATCCAGGCGAGGATGGCGGAGAAGGCGGTCGTGGTGGTCATCACGATCGAGCCGATGCTGGGCGGCGTGCGCGCCATGCCCCAGCCCCAGGTCGCCTGGAAGACGCCGACGCCCACGATCGACAGCACCAGCATCGGCAGCCAGTCGCGCCGCTGCAGCGCCAGCGGCTGGCGGGTGACGACCAGCACGGCGAGCAGGAACAGGCCGGCGACGATGTAGCGCGAGCCGCTGTAGAGCAGCGGGCTCATGGTGGCGAGCACCTGCTTGGCGAAGGGGTAGCTCGATCCCATCAGCAGGATGGTCACCGACATCACCAGCTCGCCCGCCCAGCGGCGGCTCATGAGTCCTCTCCGCTCGCGTCATCGCGGAGGGAGAGGACGGGGACCCGCGCGCAGCGCGGGGGAGGTGAGGTGGGTCTTCGCTTCAAGTCGCACGTCGTTTCTGGTTCAGGCACCACCTCACCTTCCCATCGCTTCGCGATGGGCCCCTTCCTCTCTCCCGCTTCCGCGCCTGTGAAGGCGCTCACGCGGCGGAGAGGTGGCTCGAGGCGGATTGTCCTTAGTCGCCGGCTTTCGGTGCAGTCGACGCCTTCTGCGCGCCCCAGAAGCCGAACAGCGCGCCGGCGACGCGGCGGATCTGGATCTCCTCCGAGCCCTCGGTGATGCGGTAGCGGCGGTGATGGCGGTAGATGTGCTCGAACGGCGTGTGGCGCGAATAGCCGATGCCGCCATGCACCTGGATGGCGCGGTCCGCGGCGTCGCACACCAGCCGGTTGGCGCGGTAGTTCGACATCGCCACCCATTCGCTGACGTTCATGTGGTGCTCGCGGTCGAGGTGCCACGCGGTCTTGCGCACCAGGCCGCGCGTCATCTCGGCCTCGGTGTGCAGCTCGGCGAGCGGGAACTGGATCGCCTGGTTGGTCGCCAGCGCCTTGCCGAACACCTTGCGGTTCTTGGCGTAGGCGACCGACATGTCGATGCAGTACTGCGCCGCGCCGAGGCTCGAGGCGGCCTGGCGGATGCGGTTCTCGTGCACGAAGGTCTGCGCCACGTCCAAGCCGCGGCCTTCCTCGCCCAGCATCGAGGCGTGCGGCACCTTCACGTTGGTCAGCGACACCTCGGCATGGTCGGAGGGCATGTTGAAGGTCCACCACATGTGCTCGATCTTGAAGCCCGGCGTCTTGACCGGCGTGATGAAGGCCGAGATGCCGCGGGCATCGCCCGGCTTGCCCGAGGTGCGGGCGAAGACGAGATCGGCGGTCGCGGTGTGCATGCCGGTGTTGAACCGTTTCATGCCGTTGATGATCCAGTCGCTGCCCTGCCTGACCGCCGCGGTCTCCATGAAGGTCGCGTCGGAGCCGTGCAGCGGCTCGGTCAGGCCGAAGCCGATGCGCTCGGTCCCCTGGAACATGCCTTCGATGTAGCGGTCCTTCTGCTCCTGGGTGCCGAAGCGGTGCAGCAGCAGCACGACCGGGAAGTTGCCGACGATCGAGCTCTCGTTCTGCAGGTCGTTGTGCAGGCCGAGCCCCTTGTGCGCCAGGTGCTCGCGGATGATCGCCATGGCCAAATTGGAGCCGTCCTTGCCGCCCAGTTCCTTCGGCAGGCCGAAGCGCAGATAGCCCGCCTTGTCGGCGCGGCGCTTCATCTCGGCCAGCAGCTCCTCCCATTCGTGCCGCGGCTGGCCGTCATTGTCCCAGTCGGTGCGGGCGTGCTCGCGGCGATGGTCGAAGAAACGAATGTTGTCGTTCTCGCGCTCCAGCGGCCGGATCTCGCGCTCGATGAACTGGTCCAGCTCGCGCAAATAGGCCGCGATCTCCGCGGGAATTTCGAAATCCATGGGGTCGCTCCTCCGAGGTAAACGTCCGTTTACCGCGCATTATTAGCGATCACGGTCGCCGTAGGTAAGGGCCGACTTTCGCTTCGAGAAGGCGGACCAGCGCAGGGTCCATGAACGTGTACTTGTCGGGGATGTCGAGGCAGACGATGTGCTTGCCCTTGAGATGGGCACGGAACCGCGCCGCCATCCGGGTCTTGTGAGCGTGCTCCATGACGAAGACGATGTCTGCCCAATCGAGCAGCTCGCCGCTCAGCGGCTCGTCGGCCGAATCGTAGAGGCCAGCGGACGCGCACTCCACGCCATCGCGCCGGGAGAAGACCTGTTCGGCGGTTGGGCTGCGCAGGCGGTTCTGGGAGCAGACGAAAAGCAGGCGCTTCATCAGGCGGCCGGAAGGTCGACCCGGAAGCGGCTGCCGCCGCCCTCTGCCGCAAGGCAGACCACGCTGCCGCCGTGGCGGCCGGCGATGTCGCGCACCAGGGCGAGGCCGAGCCCGCTGCCGCGGCCGGTCTCGCGCGTCGCGATCGGGCGATAGAACGGCTCGAAGATGCGCTCGCGCTCCTCGGGCGCGACGCCCGGGCCGTGGTCGCGCACGTCGAGCACGGCGCGCGCGCCCTCTTTGTCCATGACCGGCTCGACGCTGACCTCGATCGGCCCGTCGCCGGCATAGCGGCGTGCATTCTCCAGCAGGTTCCGCACCAGCCGGCGCAGCAGCAGGCGGTCGCCCTCGACGGTGACCGGCTCGCCGCTCGCCTCGACGTCGTAGTGCGCGCCTTCCTCGGCCGCGATCGCCAGCAGGTCGACCGGCTCGCGGCGCTCGAGGCCGGGCACGGCTTCGAGGCGGCTCGCCAGCAGGATCTCCTCGATCAGGTGGTCGAGCTCGGCGATGTCGCGCTTCAGCTCCTCGCGCGTCCGGGGATCGGCCGAATCGCCCAGCAGCGCGGCGGCAAGGGAGATGCGCGCGATCGGCGTGCGCAGCTCGTGGCTGCAGTTGGCGAGCAGCAGGCGGTGGGCGGCGATCAGCTCCTCGATGCGCTGGGCCGAGCGGTTGAAGCTCGCGGCCAGCGCGGCGACCTCGTCGCGGCCCTCGACCGCCACGCGCGCGCCGAGATCGCCGGCGCCGAGCTGCTCGACGCCTTCCTTCAGCCGCTCGAGCCGGCGGCCGAGGCGGCGCACCACCGGATAGGCACCGACCGCGATGGCGATCGCCAGCACGGCGAGGCCGCCCACGATCCACAAGATCGGGCTCGGCCGCTCGCGCACCTGGCGGGCGACCAGCCAGCGGCCGTCGGGCAGTTGCAGGCTGAAGGTCGGGCCGCCGGGGCCGCGGTGCCAGCCGGTGCGGGCGCGGCGCGGATCGAAGCGCGGCGGCGGCTTGCCGACCATGGCGATCATCGCGCCGTTGCGCTGATAGAGCGTGAGATCGAACTTCAGCTTGCGGTTCAGCGCGTCGAGCGCCTTCTGCTGCTCGGCCGGCGGCGCAGACGCCTCGGGCAGCAGCGCGCCGGTCAGCTCGGCGGCGATGTCGAGGAATTGCGGCGTCTCGTCCTCGGTCAGCTTCCAGGCGAGCGCCGCCGCGCCGACGAACACCGCCAGCACCAGCAGGACGGTGACGTAGATCTGGAGGTAGAGACGCTGCATGTCAGCGCTGGGAGCTCATCGGTCCTGGTCCTTCGCGAACACGTAGCCCGTGCCGCGCACCGTCAGGATGCGCCTGGGCTTCCTGGGATCGTCCTCGATCGCGGCGCGGATGCGGGAGATGTGGACATCGACCGAGCGGTCGAAGGCCTCGAGCTTCTCGCCCTTCATCAGGTCCATCAGCGCATCGCGGGTCAGCACCCGGCCGGCGCGCTCGGCGAGCGTCAGCAGCAGGGTGAACTGGTAGCCGGTCAGCGGCCGGTCCTCGCCGTCGAGCCGCACGGCGCGCGCGCCCTTGTCGATCTCGAGCCGGCCGAAGCGCAGCACCTCGGGTCTCTGCGGCGTGCCCTTGCGGCGCAGGATGGCGCGCAGCCGGGCCTGCAGCTCGCGCGGCTCGAACGGCTTGGCGAGATAGTCGTCGGCGCCGATCTCCAGCCCGACCACGCGGTCCATCGGCTCGCCGCGCGCGGTCAGCATCAGGATCGGCACGTCGGTGGCCCCGCGCAGCCGGCGGCAGAGGTCGAGCCCGTCGGCATCGGGCAGCATCAGGTCGAGGATCACCGCGTCGAAGCTCTCGCGCTTCAGCAGCGCCTCGCCGTCGCGCGCGGTGCCGGCGATCGTCAAACGAAAACCCGCCCCGCCGAGATAGTCCGAGACCATCGCGGCGAGACGGGCATCGTCGTCGATCATCAGGATGCGCTCGGCCATACGCCCAGTATACCGAGGACCCCGATCGCTGCTCTCCCCCTCCCGGCCTCCCCCGTCAGACGGGGGAGGTGGCCCGAAGGGCCGGAGGGGGCAGGCCTCAGCCACGCTTGTGGTGAGGACCGTGCTCGCCGCGCGCCGTCCACGCCTTGAAGAAGGCCTGGCGCTGGGTCTGGTTCAGCTCCTTGCCGGCGTCGGTCAGCGCCGTGGTGAAGCGCTTGGAGCTGGCGTCGGCGATCTTCATCTGCTCGGCGCGGATCGCCTCGATCTTGGCCGGGTCGATGGTCGGCGCCTGCAGCGCCTCCTGCATCGCCTTGCGGTTGGCCAGGCGCTGGTCGTGGAAGCCGCGCATGTCCGTGAAGGCCTGGCCGACGATGTCGGAAACCTTCTTCTTCTGCTCGGCGGTCGCGTCGGTGCCCGACAGCGCCCGGTCGACGCGCTTCTCGATGCGCTGCTGGAAGCGCGCCGGGTCGAACGCCTTGCCGTCGTCGCTGCGCGCGAACGCCACGCCGCCGGCGGTCGCCGCCAGGCTGCCGGCCAGCAGCGCCATCATCATGGTCTTGAGGGTCGTCATTGCTGTCTCCATCAAAGAGGGAGGGTGAGGTTCCCCGTCGCCCCTATGTGGAGCAGGGCGGTTTCCCGCCGGCGTCCCCGATGTAAAGTTATGTAAAGAAGCCGCCGGCGCGCGACGCGCCCACCGGCCGGACGCCAAGGGGACCGTGCAGCTCCGGCCTCCCGAGGCCGATCCCGAGCGCCGGCCGGACATGCTCCAGCAGCTCGTTCCACGCCCTCGCCCGATGCCTGACGCCGTAGTGGTTCGCGGCCGTGGGATGGCGCAAGGCCAGCTCGATTTCCGCCAGCAGCGCGATGGTCTCGAGGTGCAGTTGCCGACGCGCTTCCCGCTGGAGGGGCGTGTCGGCGTCCTGGACGTCCCCAGCGAGCATCCAGACGGCGCCTCTCAGCACCTCGCACAGGCTTCGCGACCGCGACGGGCAGGTGCGGCTGGTCAGGGCGAGCGCCTCGGTGCCCACCTTGGTCAAGGTATGGTTGAGCTCGATCAGCGTGATCATGGTCGTCCCCAAAGCGCATTCTGCGCTCTGCGATCACGGCAGATTCGGTTGTGGGAGTCCAATGACAACAGTGTCCGGTTGCAGTCGGGGCCGTGATCGTTCGGGGGCAGGCGCCGCGGTTCGGTCCATGGACCCGGCAGGATCGTGGTCGTCGGCGTCAGTCGCCGGTGCCCGGCTCCACGACCGCGTCCGACGCGGCCCAGGCCCGCCGCTTGCGCGGAGCTTTCGGTGCCGTCTCCGGGTCAGCTTCGAGGAGCGTCCAGGCGAGCGGCGTGCCGGCGCTGCAGGCGAGCGTGACGTCGAGCGCCGCGGTGGGCGCATCGGCCGACAGGACCTTGACCTTGAAGCGGCCGGGCTCGGGCAGCCACGCCGCCTGGCCCTGCGCCACCGCCCAGGTCTCGCCGTCGAGGAAGTAGAGCAGCGCGTGCGGCTCGTCCGATTCGTCGATGACGCGCAGCACCGGCAGGTCGCGATGCGCGCCGGGCCCAAGGTCGAACGGGCCGCTCACGACCTGGATGTGCGTCGCGCTGCCGAAGAAGAGTTGGCAGCGGCGGATGCGGGCATCGCCTCGATTGGTGACGCGCGCCACGTAGGCGCGGGACGGCGGCAGCCGCTCGCCGGTCGTGTCGATGGCGGTCGTCTCGTAGACCTGGTCGTGCAGGCGCACCTGTAGCGTGTCGTGCTGGCGCACCGCGATCGGCGGCAGCGCGGGACACGGCGCCATCAGCGAACCCTCCCCCGTCATCGGGGGAGGTGGCGCGGTAATCCGCGACGGAGGGGTCAAAGGCAGCAGGATTGGTGGTGCGGGCGCGGGCAGGGGAGCGATTGCCCGTGCGAGCGGCGGCGCCGGCCGCGGCGCAACCCGCCGCTCGGCCTCGAGGCGGGCGTACTGCCGGGGCGGCGCCGCCACGAACTGGACGAGGAAGACCGCCAGCCAGGCGATCAGGATGAACAGGCCCGTGCCGATCAGCGCGCCGTACTCGCTGTCGCCGGGAACGGTCAGGTCGAGGCCGCCGAGCCGCGCGCCGCCATAGAGGCCCAGCAGGCCCGCGATCGGCGGCCAGGCGTTCGCGGCATCCCAGGACCGGCGCCACGCCTCCCGGGCGCAGCGAGCATAGAACTGCAGCCCGTGCCGCGCACCGCTGGTCGACCCGTCCCGCTGTTCGTCCACGCCTGGCCCTCCCTGACGGGCGGAGTATAGCCCTAGTCGCCGGGCCCGCGATTTGTGGAAGAATTTGTGCCACCCTCCCAAATTCCTCCCTGCGCTGAGCGCGGGGAGGTGCCCCGCTCACAGCGGGGCGGAGGGGTCAAAGGCCGCAGCAAGAACATGACCGTCATCCACACCGACCGCCTGACGCTGCGCCCGATGATCGCCGCCGACGCCGAGCCCTATGCCGGCCTGCGCTTCCACCCCGAGGTCGCCCGCTGGCTGCCGCCCGCCGCGGCCGGCGTCGCTGGGGCCGCTGTAACCAGCGGCCAGATCGAGGCGGCGGGGGCTGCGATCGCGCGCTTCGAGCAGGCCTGACCGAGCACCGCTACGCGCCGTGGGGAATCTTCCGCGACGGCCGGCTGATCGGCCATGGCGGCCTGAACTGGGTGCCCGAGTTCGGCGAGACCGAGGTGCTGTGGGCCCTGCACCCCGACGCCTGGGGCTGCGGCTACGCCACCGAGACCGCGCGCGCCGCGCTCGAGTCAGGCTTCAGCGCGTTAGGGCTGGAGCGGATCTTCGCCATCACGTGGCCCGACAACCGGCCCTCGCAGGCGGTGATGACGCGGCTCGGGATGATGTATCGGAAGAACGTCGCGTACAAGGGGATCGAGGCGGTGTGGTTGGAGATCGAGCGGGAGAGCTGGCTGGGTTGTATGGCAGGATGACAGTTTCCACAGTTTCCATCATGCCATTGGCATATTGAGCCGCGTCAATGCTCGCTTCTACGTTGCGCACTGAAGTGGTCAAGCCCATTATGATATTGTTGAACTGGTGCTCTCTTTGTTCGATCTGCTGAGAATGCCGGACCGATCTTAGATTTGGCCACTCAACAGGAAAATGATCGATGCGGCATGTCGTGAATCGGAAAGCGCAACTTCTAAACAGCGTTCATAGCATCAACGTCCTGTTGGGTGCCGATTATGCCATTTGGCATGGACCCGTTGAGGACATGCTAAAAGCGCTTCCTGACGAGCATCTCTTTGATCTCGTTGTAAGCTCGCCTCCATATAATATAGGGAAAGAGTACGAGACTAGGCGCGCGTTAGACGAGTATCTTGCGTGGGCCGAGCCGATATTGGAGGCGATTGTTTCGCGGCTTCGCCCAGGTGGAAGCTTGTGCTGGCAGGTAGGCAACTACGTTGACAACAATGAAATATTCCCACTCGACATTGAATTTGCACCGATATTCAAAAAGTTGGGATTACGGATGCGAAATCGGATTGTTTGGCAATTCGGTCACGGCCTTCATTCGCAGAGGCGCTTCTCTGGTCGCTATGAAGTAGTCGCTTGGTATACAAAGACGGATCAGAAAAACGATTCGTATACGTTCAATCTAGATGCAATCCGAGTACCCTCAAAGTATCCCGGAAAGAGACACTTCAAGGGCCCTAAGGCGGGTCAGTTGTCGGGCAATCCCCTGGGAAAGAATCCGGAAGACGTTTGGAGCATTCCCAACGTCAAGAGCAATCATGTCGAAAAGACAGATCATCCATGCCAATTTCCCGTGGGCCTCATCGAACGGCTTGTGCTTGGCCTTACAAATCCAGGTGATTTGGTTTTTGATCCTTTCGCAGGGGCGGCGTCTGCTGGTGTTGCAGCCGCTCTTCATAAGCGCCGCTTTTGGGGGTGCGAGATCGTCAAGCGCTATGCCGAAATCGGTCGCAAGAGACTTAATAACGCACTTGACGGCACGTTGAAATACCGGCCCCACGATCAACCTCTTTATGATCACACTCAGAGCAAGCTATCGCACGCGCCAGCTGGCTATAAGACCCTACTGTCATGAACTACTATACCGTTCCGCATTGTCACGGAGACAAAGCAATTCCGGTCGAGGTGAAAGCCGAAATTGCAGCGGTAATCTCAAGTATTTCCGTCAAACCGAGAGCTGGAGCTGCCTCGAAGGTTCGAGACGCATTCCTCTCTTCGCTAAAAGCGCATGGATGGTCAGGTGAATTTCAAGTTTCTGTCGCATCTGACATGACCATAACGTCGCTAAAGGGGCAGGTCGGCCTATGTTTGCAAACAGGCAATATGGCTCGAATGTATGCTGACTTGATAAAGCTGCAAACGCTGTACCTCGACGGTGCGATCACTTCTGCAATATTTGTAGTTCCTTCTCGGCCTATGGCTGTGAAGCTAGGCAGTAACGTTGCCGAGGCGAATCGCTTGGAAAGAGAACTCAAAATCTTCACCAAGGCTTATCATGTGCCAACTCTGGTGTACGCATTGGAGTAAACAGATGTCAGGAACTGATCTACCACTTACCCCAACCGCGTCCAGATTTGGCTGGCCGAAACCTAGGCGCATTGATGAATTTACCAAGTGCGTAACGGAGTGGAAAAAAAAGCAAAATTCGCCCACGGAGCGAGTTGTCTTTCAAAGCAAGACTATAGACATTCCCATTGTCACGGTCCCAATTGAGTTGCCAAAGTATAGGCTATCAAATGGACGCACGGCATCTCTTCAGGCTGAATACTTGGCTAAGAATGCGAGCGCACCTGCAACTCTCTTTTCCGGTGATCCAGAGCTTTGGGAAGCTCAAGAAGCCCAACATAAATTGCTGCTTGAGGTGGCGAAGCAAGGCGGCCTGCAGGAATTCTTTGAAGACACGGCCAATCGTCAAATCAACCCGATCTTGCTCGACGAAAATGGCTTTGTGGTGAACGGAAATCGGCGTCTCGCAACCTGGCGAGAGCTTCTGCATAAGGAAAAGGCTAAGTATTCACACTTTCAGCACATCGATATCGCTGTACTTCCGCACGGGGACGAGAAGGAGCTTGATCGCCTAGAAGCTCGTCTACAAATAACCAAAGATATTCGAGCTGATTATTCTTGGGATGCTCAAGCTAACATGATGCTGGCCAAGCAGAAGAAGGATGGTTTCACAACCGAAGAGCTCGCAGATCTATATGATATGCCCAAAGAGAAGATACTTGAGCTATTCGACATGAGAGCCTACGCAGATGAATATCTTAAATCCCGAGGTAAGACTAACCATTGGTCTCGTGTCGCTGGAGATGAGCTCGCTTTCCGTGCAATTGTTAAGTCACGCCCGAAGGTCAAGGGGCTTGGTAAACAAGAGCTCTTCAAGGAAGGGGCTTTCGTTTTAATCGATAATCCCAAAGAGGCCGGAGGGCGCCTTTACGACGCTATTCCCGCCCTCCAGGAGCATATTGACGAGGTAAAGAAAAAGCTCGTCGACGATCTCAAGGTCGACGCAAAGCCAATTTCGTTCGATCCTGTGGATGACATATTCGGGACATCTACGACTCCGGCACAAGACGATCCCGTCGCCCTTCAAGTGGCCAAAAAACTTCAAGAAATCAGCGAAACGGCCAAGCCACGAAAGGTAATTGTCGAAGTCCTAGAGATACAAAAGCAGCTAAAGAAAGAAGCGAAGAGTGCGAACTATCTGCTGGATAGCTGCGCTCGAGCGCAAGCGACCTTGGCAGCCGCAGTCAAAGATGGGCTACATCCTGAAGCGAAGGTGGAAGGCGTAACAAAGCAGGTGGATGAGATCCAAAAGCACCTAGACAAGATTAGGGCATTTGTAGCCCAACATGCTAACAATTAGCTATCGAGCTGACGACGGTCGGGCCGTTATCGGCTGGCAGCCTGAAGATGAGTCAGGGCAGTGGGTCGACGTCGTGCGCCGGCTCGCGATTGACTCTACCGATGATGCGACGCAGGAAACAGCTTATAGCCTATCACTGCCGTGGTGGAACTTCGTTGCGGTGCGATCGGAGTTTAGTCAGATTTGCAAGGCCTACGGCCTTTCCCCACCAAACGGCCTTGCTGTCAGCGAAGAGGCGGTAAAGCTTCTTCAGCAGTCTGCTCGTGCAAGCATTGGCTACAATACTGCAACTGCAATACCAACCATTGAGCCAACAGAGTTAACGAAACGTTTGGAAGAAAAAGGCTTTCGCCGGACTCTTACCGAGAATCAGCTGAGAAATGTAGGTAAACTTGGAGGCTTGCCAGCTGGCGCGACATTCTCTGTTCCTGGCGCCGGAAAGACGTCGGAAGCGCTAGCAACCTACTTCTTGCGGGCCAATGTGGAGGATAGGTTGCTTGTGGTGGCGCCGAAGAATGCGTTCGCTGCCTGGGATGAACAACTTCAAGAATGCCTGAAGAACGACGAAGTCAGCTTCACACGACTGCGTGGTGGCCGTGACCGAATATCGGAACTATTGGAGACTGCGCCCTCGTTTATGCTCATCACCTATCAGCAGCTTGCTCGGGTTCCGAAGTTGATCGCCGGTTTTTGCGCGAAACATCGCGTACACATATTTCTAGATGAGAGTCACAGGATCAAGAGCGGAACAACTAAACAGACGGCCAGGGCGGTTCTGGGTTTATCGCATCTGACTGTCGGTAAGTTAATCATGTCCGGGACACCTATGCCGCAGTCGCGGGAAGATCTAATTCCGCAGTTTGCGTTCCTGTATCCAGAAGTGCCAGCGAACGAAGATAACGTCGTCGCATTGCTGAAGCCTGTATTTGTTCGCACCACGAAGAAGCAGCTCGATTTGCCGCCAATTACTGTGTCGACGGTCCCGCTTCGGATGGCACCGATGCAGCACGAGCTCTATAAGTTAATGCGTTCGGAAGTGGCGAGGGAAGCGGCGACTGCATTGACGACAACCGGTAGGCAGCGATTTCGCGCGCTGGGGCGCTCTGTTGCGCGCTTGCTTCAGTTGGTTTCAAATCCAGCACTTATTTCTTCTGGACTTGCATCCGCGCATCCAGATTTCTTGGCTGCTGTTCTGGCTGAGGGAGATGGACCAAAACTAAAATACGTCCTCAAAAGAGCGAGATCGCTCACTAAGCAAGGCCATAAGGTGCTGATTTGGAGCTCTTTCGTGCGCAATGTGGAGTACATCGCCGAACGCTTGTCGGATCTCGGGGCACTCTATATCCATGGTGGAGTCGATGCCGGGGATGAAGAGGATGATGATTCGAGAGAGGGAAAGATTCGGCTTTTTCATGACGACCCGAATGTGAAGGTTATGGTCGCGAATCCGGCGGCAGCCAGTGAAGGCGTTAGCCTTCATAGAATTTGCCACCACGCTCTCTATCTCGACCGCACCTTCAATGCCGCTCACTATCTCCAGTCACAGGATCGCATTCATCGACTCGGTCTTCCTCCTGAGCAACCTACGTACATCGAGATTGTAGAATGCGAAGGGAGCGTAGATGAAACAGTTCGGTATCGCCTTGACTTCAAAGTCGGACAGATGGCGCAGGCACTGGATGATCCATCCTTACATGCCGATCCAGTCATCTTGGATCCGGTGGATATTGAAGATTACGAAGAATACAGTACCGGCCTTCAGGAAGCAGATGTTAGAGCTCTCCTGCGAGACCTGAGTGGAGAGTAAGTATGCTTGCTCTCTCGCCGGGTGTGGTCCAAGGCTGTATCGACCTTCTGGGCATAACTTCTCGGCAACCGCTATCATTTCTGGAGGTGGTGCGGTCCTTCAGAGACATTGGGAACGTTGATGCCTCGATAGTTGTCGAGACTTGTCAGGCGTTGAATTGGCTCAATGCAGATGAAGCTGGAATTGCCAAACTAACTGACAACGGCCGCCGGCTGATGCAGCAAAAGGCCTATGAGTTGAGGCTGCGACAGGCGCTCCTAGATTTTGTGGAAGTAGTTCAGCCTCCTTGGGCGCAGAATGCAACCTTTGGCCGTGCTCGGGTTGTCCAGTTTGCAGGCAATGCGGTTGGCCAAATTCTCGTTGAAGCAGACTTGGTCGCAAGTACCGCTGATCACGTTGTGTCTTTTTGGGACGAACTCGCAGCTCGAGCGCGTGGACGGCGTGATACGAGGCTGACTGATATTGGCCGAAGGGGCGAACGATTAACGCTGGAGCATGAAGAGAAGCGAACTGGGCGGCGGCCAAGGTGGGCTGCTATCGAGAGCAATGCTGACGGCTATGACGTGCTATCGATAGTGGATCAAAAGGACAGCAGAACGCTCTCGATCGAAGTAAAGGCCTCGACTATGAAGGGCGGCCCAACCTTCCACCTTACACGGAATGAGTGGGAGACAGCGCAAGAACGCGATTTGCACCTGTTCCATCTCTGGCACTTGCCCTCGAACGAAAGGACCCGCTTTGCCGTTGTTCTGACGGAAGAGATTGAGAAACACGTTCCGAAGGATACCGGGGACGGCGAATGGTTGGAGGTGGAAATTCCGTTTGATTCGTTTGACGACCTATTTTCGCAGTTGGAGTAGAAACTTTGCTTCTTGACATGCGACGGTAGAGGAAACGCATTTCTTCGTAGAGATGCATGGGATGCTGGGTGGCCTGACCCGTCAAAACCGCGCCAACAACGACCCATACCCCCACACCTTGTCCGTAATCCCGTTCGTCCGCAGCGCGTGCCAGTACGTCGTCGCGTTGATCTGCAGCACCGGCTTGTCGAGCCAGCGCTCGGCCTCGTCGGCCAGCTTGGCGAAGGGCAGGTTGGCGCCGAAGGCGACGATCGCCTCGACGTCCGGGCCGTCGATCGAGCGGATGGCCTTGATCATGTCCTGGGCCGTCAGCACCGAGTAGGAGGTCGGGCTCTTGCCGCGCATGTGGCAGAAGCGGACGATCTCGTAGCCGTAGTGGCCCAGCACCGCGTTCAGCCGCGGCTCGATGCAGGGATAGTACGGCTCCATGATCGCGATCTTCTTCTTGATGCCGTGCGCCTTCAGCCCGGCGGCGACGGCGTCCGAGGCGATCGCGATCGGGATGTCCCAGCCCGCCACCTTCCTGACGCGCCGCTTCAGCTCCTCGCCCCATTCGATCGAGCCGCCCCACACCGACAGCGCCGAGATGCCGAGGATGAAGGCGTTGGGCTTGGCGTCCATCACCCGGGCGACCGCGGGCTCCAGCGCCTTGTCGATCGCCGCGAGCTGCCGCTCGAAGTCGGCGTCGGAGGTCACCGGATCGTCGGCGATCGCCATTCGGGCGAGATGGTTGGTCACGCCCGCCGGCCGCATGTCGTCGTATTCGGGCTGGACGACCGTGTTGGTCGACGGCGTCGTCACGCCGAAGGCCAGTCGCCAGGCCAGGTAGTCGCGCATTGTCGTTCGCTCCTTCGATCGATTCGCCCGATTCGCGAGACTCATTCTGGGCAATGGAACGGGTTTTTCGACCTGATTTTCCGGCGAATTTCGCGGTTCCATTGCCCATAATAGGTCCGCGGCGCGAGGCGCGGTAAAATGCGGACATGCTGAGCTCTCAGCCCCTCTCCCGCTCGACGCCGCGCGGCACCGGCCCGCGTTGCGAAGCGCCTTCGCTGAAAACGGTGGAGCTGACAAAAACCGCGAAAACGGTGGAAACGGTCCAGAGCGGCCTAGGCGAGGATGCGCGTCGCCGCCTTGTGCACCTGGGCGTCGCCGGCGGCCAGCACCGAGCCGTCGCTGGTCATGTCGAGCGCCTGGCCGCGCCAGTCGGTGATCAGCCCGCCGGCGCCCTTGATCACCGGCGCGAGGGCCGCGAAGTCGTAGAGCTTGAGGTCGTTCTCGACCACCAGGTCGACATGGCCCGAGGCCAGCAGGCCGTAGGCGTAGCAGTCGCCGCCCCAGCGGAAGAGCTTCACCGCGTCGGCGAGCGCCGCGTGCTTCTTCGCGACGTCGCCGGAGAACATGATCGGCGTCGTCGAATACATATAGGCCTTGTCGAGGGTCGGGCAGGCGCGCACCTGGATCGGCTGGCCGTTGAACGTGGACGGCAGGCCCTCGACGCCCAGCCAGCGCTCCTTGAGGATCGGCTGGTCGATCACGCCCAGGACGGGTTTCCCCTTGTGCAGCAGCGCGATCAGCGTGCCCCAGATCGGCAGGCCGGTGATGAAGGCGCGCGTGCCGTCGATCGGGTCGAGCACCCAGACATAGTCGGCATCGGCCCGCTCCACGCCGTGCTCCTCGCCGTAGACGCCGTGCTGCGGCACCTCCCGGGCGAGGATCGCCCGCATCGCCGCCTCGGCCTCGCGGTCTGCGACGGTGACCGGGCTGGCGTCGCTCTTGTCGTCGACGGAGACGGGCGTGCGGAAATAGCGCGAGGAGATCGGCCGCGCCGCATCGGCGAGGCGGTTGGCGAGGGCGACGAAGTCGGCGGGGACGGTCATGTCCGGGTTGCTTACCCCCTCCCGGCCTCCCCCGTCAGACGGGGGAGGTGGCCGAAGGCCGGAGGGGGAAAGCCACAAACACCGGTGCGCCTACGGCAGCGGCGGCAGCGGCTGGTCGTGCATGCTGCGCAGGTAGGCGATGATGTCGGCGCGATCCTGCTCCTTGGGCAGGCCGGCGAACGCCATCTTGGTCCCGCGCGCAAAACCCTGCGGCTTGAAGATCATGTGGTTGATGTCTTCGTAGCTCCACTCGCCGCCCAGCTTCTGCAGCACCGAGGAGTAGCTGAAGCCCTCGTGGCTCGCCTTCTTGCGGCCGACGATGTCCCACTGGTTGGGGCCGACCTTGTTGACGCCGCCCTTGTCGATGGTGTGGCAGGTGAAGCACTGCTGCTGGAAGAGCTGCTTGCCGCGGTCGACGTTGGCGTCCTTGAGCTTGGGGCCGATCGCCGGCAGCTCGGGCGCCTTCTCGGCGCCGGCGGCCGCCTCGGGTGCGGCCTCGGAGACGGCGATCGCGGGCTTCTCCAGCGGATGCACGCTCACCAGCGCGTTGCTGACCTTGCCGACCACCATCGCGAACAGCGCCGAAGCCAGGAAGCAGCCCGCCATCGTGTTGAAACTAGCCATCGTCCGATCTCGCCCCGGGTGTCTTTTTTCGGCCGTTGCTGTAGCACGGCCGGCCGGTCAGTAGTATTCCATCGGAGCCGCGGCATTCGCGCGGCGGAACGTCGCAAGCCCCGGAATTTGCACGGTTTTTCGGGCTTTTCCGGCAGATTCGAGGGGGAGCATTCATCGATGGCCAAGAGACGGGCAGCGGCGCGCGCGGGGTCGAAAGCCGGCAACACCATCGCCTACCAGGGCGAGCCGGGCGCCAACTCGGACATGGCCTGCCATGCCGCGTTCCCCGACATGACGACGCTGCCGTGCCCGACCTTCGATTCAGCCATGGGCGCGGTCCAGGGCGGCAAGGCCGAGCTCGCCATCATCCCGGTCGAGAACTCGGTGGCCGGCCGCGTCGCCGACCTGCACAGCCTGCTGCCGCACACCAGGCTCAAGATCGTGGCCGAGCATTTCCAGCGGGTCGAGCATTGCCTGGTCGTCCTGCCGGGCGCCTCCCTCGGCAGCATCAAGACCGCCAAGAGCCACGTCCAGGCGCTGTCGCAGTGCCGGAACTTCCTGAAGAAGCACGGCATTGCGCCGCTGGTCCATGCCGACACCGCGGGCGCGGCGCGCGAGATCGCCGAGGAGGGCGACAAGGCGGTCGGCGCCATCGCCTCCTCGCTCGCCGCGCGCATCTATGGCCTGAAGGTGCTGGCGAAGAACATCGAGGACGCCGACCACAACACCACCCGCATGCTGGTGTTCTCGCGCGACGAGGCCAAGCCCGACTGGCGCGCGGTGCGCTGCATGACGGCGTTCCTGTTCCGGGTGAAGAGCGTGCCGGCCGCGCTCTACAAGGCGCTGGGCGGCTTCGCGACCAACGGCGTCAACATCGTCAAGCTCGAGAGCTACCTGAGCGGTGCGCATTTCGAGCAGGCGCAGTTCTATGCCGAGGTCGAGGGCCATCCCGACCAGCGCGGCCTGCAGCTGGCGCTGGAGGAGCTGCGTTTCTTCTCCGAGGAGCTGAAGATGCTGGGCACCTTCCCCGCGCATCCCTTCCGCCGCAAGGGCTGGGACGCGCCGACCCGACCGGGGACCTGAGCGAGGGAACCATGCCGCAGAAGCCCGTCCGCATCGCGCCGTCGATCCTGAGCGCCGACTTCTCCGCCCTGGGCGCGGAGGTCGAGGCGATCGACGCCGCCGGCGCCGACTGGATCCATGTCGACGTGATGGACAACCACTTCGTGCCCAACCTGACGATCGGGCCGGTGGTGGTGAAGGCGCTGCGCAAGCACAGCAGGAAGCCGTTCGACGTGCATCTGATGGTGACGCCGGTCGATCCGCTGATCCCGGCCTTCGTCGAGGCCGGCGCCGACACCCTGTCGTTCCATCCCGAGGCGGGCCCGCACGTCCATCGCACCCTCCAGCTCATCAAGCACCACGGCAAGCGCGCGGGCCTGGTGCTCAATCCGGCGACGCCGCTTGCCGCCATCGAATGGGTGCTGGGCGACGTCGACCTGGTGCTGGTGATGAGCGTCAATCCGGGCTTCGGCGGCCAGGTCTTCATCGACTCGCAGCTCGCCAAGATCGCGGCGCTGCGCAAGGCGATCGATGCGCTGGGCAAGCCGATCGATCTCGAGGTCGATGGCGGCGTCAATCCGCAGACCGCGCGGCAGTGCCTGAAGGCCGGCGCCGATGCGCTGGTCGCCGGTACCGCGGTGTTCTCCGGCGGGCGGGCGAAGTACGCCGCCAACATCGAGGCGCTGCGCGGATGAGCGATCGCCCTTCTGGTCGCGCTGGCGACGATTCATTGAGTTGGGGAGTGTCGAAATGGCCGACCTGATCCTGCATCACTATCCGAGCTCGCCGTTCTCCGAGAAGGTGCGGGTGGCGTTCGGCCTCAAGCAGCTCGCCTGGAAGTCGGTCGTGATCCCCAACATCATGCCCAAGCCCGACCTGATGCCGTTGACCGGCGGCTATCGCAAGACGCCGGTCCTGCAGGTCGGCGCCGACATCTACTGCGACACCCAGCTGATCATGCTCGAGATCGAGCGCCGCTATCCCAAGCCGCCGCTGCTGCCGGTCGGGCAGGAGGGCGAGGCGCGGGCGCTCGCGATGTGGATCGACCGCACCATCTTCTGGTCGGCGGTCGGCGTGGTGATGGGCGCGATCGGCGGCCAGCTCCCCGAGGCCTTCAAGAAGGACCGCAGCGACTTCTCCGGCCGCTCGTTCGACGCCGACCGGCTGAAGGCGATGCAGCCCTTCGCGCGCGAGCAGACCCACGCCCAGCTCGTGCTGGCCGAGCAGATGCTGCGTGACGGCCGGCCGTTCCTGCTCGGCGCCGTGCCGAGCCTCGCCGACTGCGCGCTGTGGAATCCGGTGTGGTTCCTGCAGGTCCGTATGGGCGCTGGCGACACGCCGTCGCCGCTCGACCGTTGCCCCAAGATCGTCGAATGGTCGCACCGCATGAAGGCGATCGGCAGCGGCAAGCCCGCCGAGATGACCGGCGCCGAAGCGCTCGACGTCGCCAAGGCCGCCACGCCCGAGTCGGCCAAGATCGACGACAAGGACCCGAGCGGCCTCAAGGCCGGCCAGAAGATCACCGTCACCCCCGACGACACCGGCAAGGTACCGGTAACGGGCACGCTGGTCGGCCTCTCGAACGAGCGCATCTCGATCATCCGCAGCGACGAGCGGGTGGGCGACATCGTCGTCCACTTCCCGCGCGCGGGTTTCCTGGTGCAGCCGGCCTAGAGCTCGACCGTGCCTTCCAGCACCGGCACGCAGCCGCCGCCGACCTTGGCCCGGATGCCGTCGGCGGCGCGATGGGCCGAGCAGAGCAGCCGGCTCGGCCGGCCCATCTCGACGCCCTGCACCAACTCGAATTTCCGCTCGCTGTCCTTCGTGAGCGACAGCAGCAGCGCCACCAGAGGAGTCGCCGCGCTGCCCGTCGCCGGATCCTCGATGGTGCCCGACAGCGGCGAGAACATGCGGGTCCGGATGCGGTTGCCGTCATGAGCATAGAGATAGATCGGCAAGCGGTTGGGGCCCATCGCCGTAAAGGTCTTCTGGGCCTCGCGGAACCGGCCGATATCCGGTGTGGCGCGCGTCAGCGCCTCGCCGGTGACCTCGGCGATCACGAAGGAGTTGCCGACCGATGCGCTGACCGGCCGATGCGCTTTCGCGATCACGTCGCTCGGCGCGATGCCGACGCAGCTCGCGACCAGCGCGGCCGGCATTTCCGGTCCGAGCGACAGCGGCTGCGGCGCGGCGATGGTGACGACGTTGTCGCCGGCCTCGATCTCGACCAGGCCGGCAAGCTCCTCGAAGCGGAGGATGCCGTTCCTGGCGCGGCCCTGGCGGGCGAGCACCCAGCCGGTACCGACATTGGGATGACCGGCGAACGGCATCTCGTGGCGGCGGTTGAAGATGCGCACCCGTGCCGTGTTCGCTGTGTCGGCCGGCGGCAGCACGAAGGTCGTCTCGCTGAGGTTGAACTCGGCGGCCAGCGCCTGCATGTCGGCGTCGCCGATACCGCGGGCGTCGGGGAAGACGGCCAGCGGGTTGCCGCCGAAGCGGCGGTCGGTGAAGACGTCGACGGTGACGAAGGAGTAGGCGGCCATGCGCCGCTTCTAGACGATCTCCACGTCGATCTCGCCGGCAATTCTTCTCAGGGCCGCCACCGATTTGGCTGTGGCATTGCGGCCGTCCTGCGGGCAGTGCGTCTCCAGGCTGGCGATCACCTCAGGCGCCTCGACGTGGCTCAGCAGGCGCGTGAGCTCCTGGGCCCACGGCACCTGGCCGTCGCCCACCGGCACCGTGCGCCGGGCCTCGAGGTCGCGGTCCTTGATGTGGATCAGGTCGACCAGCGGCCCCAGGGTCGCGATGTCGGCGTCGGAGGGCGGCTGGCCCATCGACCAGCTGTTGCTGATATCGACCAGCGGCCGGAACAGGCGGAAGGGCTCTTCGCCCAACGCCTCCTCCATCTGCTTGGCGAAGTAGGCGGCGAGCTCGGGGACCGAGCCGAGGTTGCAGACCGGCTCGTTCTCGACCTCGACGGTGACCTCGCTGCGTCCGGCGAGATCGATCAGCCGGCCCATCTCCGCGTCGAGATCGTGCGGCGCGAAGCCGGGATAGCGCAGGAAGCTGAACACGCGGATCCGGGTGGCGCCCAGCACGACCGCGACGTCGAAGGCATGCGCCAGCGCATCGTCGCGCGGGCAGGTCGCGGGATCGAAGGCGAAGTCGACCTTGCTGCCGGCCGGCGCCTTGCCGGGGGCCACCCATTTCAGCACCGGCGAGACGAAGGTCGGCACGGCGATGCCGGCCGCCTTGAGCTGCTTGCCGATGGCATCGACCTCGTCGAGCTCCATGCCGAGCAGGTTGCGGCCGTCGACGGTGCGCATGTCGAGGCGCCGCACGTCGTTTTCGGCGCAAAAGGTCAGCATTTCTGACAAAGACGGGCCGATCTCGTCGCCGATCACGGCCAGGGCAAGGCGCGGTTTCATGCGGCGATCATAGCCGGTAGTCTGTAGCCATGGCAGACGATACCTCGATCTTTGTCGGCGCAGGCGACAGCGACCAGTACCTGCTGCTGAAATACGGCAACCGCCACGGCCTGATCGCCGGCGCGACCGGCACCGGCAAGACGGTCAGCCTGCAGACCCTGGCCGAAGGCTTCTCGGCCTACGGCGTGCCGGTGTTCATGGCCGACGTGAAGGGCGACCTGTCGGGCATCTCCCTTCCCGGCGCCAACAATCCGCGCGCGGTCGAGCGCGCCAGGCAGCTCAAGATCGACGGCTACGCCGGCCGCGCCTTCCCGACGATCTTCTGGGACCTGTTCGGCGCCAAGGGCCATCCGGTGCGCACGACGGTGAGCGAGATCGGCCCCGTGCTGATGGCCCGCCTGCTGCAGCTCAACGCGACGCAGGAGGGCGTGCTCAACATCGTCTTCAAGGTCGCCGACGAGCAGGGCCTGCTGGTGCTCGACTTCAAGGACCTGCAGGCGGTGCTGCAATGGACCGCCGAGAACGCCGCCGACCTCACCACCAAGTACGGCAACGTCTCCAAGCAGTCGATCGGCATCATCCAGCGCGCGCTGCTGACGCTCGAGCAGCAGGGTGGCGCGCGCTTCTTCGGCGAGCCGGCGCTCGACCTCAAGGACATGATCCGCACCGATCCCTCGGGACTGGGCTGCATCAACGTGCTGGCCGCCGACAAGCTGATGGAGAGCCCCAAGCTCTACAGCACCTTCCTGCTGTGGCTGCTGTCGGAGCTGTTCCAGGTGATGCCCGAGGTGGGCGACGTCGACAAGCCGAAGTTCGTGTTCTTCTTCGACGAGGCGCATCTGCTGTTCGACGACGCGCCCAAGGCGCTGCTCGACAAGATCGAGCAGGTGGTGCGGCTGATCCGCTCCAAGGGCGTCGGCGTCTATTTCATCAGCCAGAGCCCGCTCGACGTGCCTGAATCGGTGCTGGGCCAGCTCAGCAACCGCGTGCAGCACGCGCTGCGCGCCTTTACGCCGAAGGACCAGAAAGCGGTGAAGACCGCGGCCGACACCTTCCGGCCGAACAAGAAGTTCTCCGCCTCGGAGGCGATCGTCGAGCTGGGCGTCGGCGAGGCGCTGGTCTCCTTCCTCGATCCCAAGGGCGTGCCGACGCCGGTCGAGCGCTGCTTCGTCGCCCCGCCGCGCGGCCGCATCGGCCCCGCGACCGACGCCGAGCGCGAAGCCGTCATCAAGGCAAGCCCGCTCGCCGGCAAGTACGACCAGGAGGTCGACCGCGAATCGGCCTACGAGGTGCTGATGGGGCGCGCCGGTTCGGGCCAGGTGCAGCATGAGGAGACTTCGCCCCCGGCGCCGCGCCGCCGCGGCCAGTACGATTCGGCGCCGCCGGCGGCGCCGAGCGGACCCTGGGGTCGTCCTGGGGGCAGCCCGAGCGCGCCGCCGCCGGCCGAGGAAGCGCCGAGGCCGAAGCCCGAGCCGCGCCTGCGCGAGGCGCAGCCCAAGTCGTCGCCGGTGCCCAAGACGCCGGCCAGCCGCGCCGACACCATCACCACGACCATCGTGAAGTCGGCGGCCCGCACCGCGACCAACATTGCGGTGCGCGAGGCCTCGAAGGCGATCTTCGGCAGCGGCCGCAACGCCGGCATCCTGGGCAACCTGGTGCGCGGCGTGCTGGGCGGCCTGCAAAAATAGGAAGGGTCATGAGTGGGGGACGTGACGATCATGACCCCTCCGTCGGCGTAAATGGCGCCGACCCTCCCCAAAATGGGGGAGGAAATTCTTGCCCTAGCCCTCCACGACCAGCGTGCCGGCCATGTCCTCGTGGCCGTCGCCGCAGAAGATGTCGCAGAAGAAGGTGAAGGTGCCGGGCTTGGTCGGTGTGATCGTCACCCGTGTCTCCTTGTCGGGCACGATGTCGGTGCGGATGCCGAACTCCGGCATCTTGAAGCCATGGATGCGATCCAGCGACGTCAGCACGAAGGTGAGCGGCACGCCGACCTTCCCCTTGACCTTGTCGGGCGTGTACTCGAAGCGGCTGGCCGCGACGCTGACCTCGATGCCGGGCTCGGTGGCGGCGAGCAGGCGCGCAGCTCCGCTGGCCGCGCCGCCGATCAGCAGCGCGGCGAACAGGCGGCGGTTCATGATCAGGCCTTGACGACCGGCAGCTCGGTGATGGTGACGGCCTTGGCCATCGCCACGTCGCGCGTGCCGAGCGGCGCCAGCGAGGCGTCGAACGGCGGCGGCGGCGGACGCTTCGGCGCGGTGCCGGGCGCGGCCTGCGGGAAGATCAGCGACTTGGCCGCATGATGGGCGATGTGGCCCGTCATGTGGTGATGCTCCTGATGGATGTGGCCGTAGAACACCACGACGTTCTGGTAGGGCATCAGCAGCGCGACCGCCTTGGCGCCGTCGGCGGTGGCCCAGTCCCAGTTGGGCACCAGATCGAACAGCGGTCGATGGGTGAAGACCACGATGCGGTCGTCGGTCTTGCGCTGCTTGAGGTCGGCCGCCAGCCAGGCGAGCTGCTCGTCGCCCAGCTTCGCGCCCGGGTCGGAGACGTTGTCGAGCGCGATGAAGTGCACGCCCTTGTGGTCGAAAGTCCAGTGGGTGGCGCCGAAGAACTCCTTGAAGGCCTCGCCCTTGTCGAGCGAGGCGTCGTGCTCGCCAGGCATGAAGCGCACGTCCTTGACGCTGAGCGCCGAGACGATCTCCTTGAAGCGCTGCATGCGCTCACGGCGCAGCTTGCCGTCGTCGGTGGTGTGGGTGAGGTCGCCGGTGAAGACGATGAAGTCGGGCTTGGTGGCGAGGCCGTTCACCGTCGCGACGGCCCTCTCCAGCGTGTGCTCCGCATCGGGATTGGCGGCACCCTTGTAGCCCCAGTGGGTGTCGGAGAACTGCACGAAGTGGAAGTCGCCCGACTGGGCGTCGGCCGGCCCGCGCGGGAACAGGCCTGCAGTGAATGTGACTCCTGCGAGTCCGGCGAGCTTGAGAAATTGGCGGCGATCGGTCTGTTGCATGATGTGCTCCTCGGCAATCGCCAGTCCCTACCGGGATGCAGGCACCGAAATTCCGTCGGGAATAAAATCGACGGGGCGCCGGTATTGCTGTCCTATGGCCCGCATGTCCGAGGCGCCGAAGCCCGATCCCGGAACCGTGGAGCGTTTTCGCGCGCTGATGCTGCCGCATCTCGATGCGGCCTATGGCTTCGCGCGCTGGCTGACGCGCGATCCCGTGACGGCGCAGGACCTGGCGCAGGAAGCAATGCTGCGCGCGCTGCGCTACTTCCACGCCTTCCGCGGCGAGGAGGCCAAGCCGTGGCTGCTGCGCATCGTGCGCAACACCTGGATCGATCAGCGCGCCAAGCACGGCGGCGAGCAGCCGCTGGAGGTGGTCGAGAACCAGCCGTCGGAGGGTCCGGACCCGGAGCAGAGCGCCCAGGCCGGCGACCGGCGGCGGCAGGTGGCGAAGGCGCTGGCGGCGCTGCCGGCGGAGATGCGGGAGATCCTGGTCCTGCGCGAGATCCAGGATCTTCCCTACAAGCAGATCGCGGCCGTCCTCGATCTGCCGGTCGGCACGGTGATGTCGCGACTCGCGCGGGCGCGCGGGCGCATGGCGGCCGACCTGCGCGGCCGCCTCGGAAGGAGAGAGCATGGACTGCCCGACCTGTGAGGCGATGGTCGACGCCTACGTCGATGGCGAGCTGACCGCGACCGAGAGCGCCGACTTCGAGCGCTCGATCGCCGTCTGCCCGGAGTGCCGCAAGCGGCTGGACTCGGCGCGCGCGATCGGCGGCCTGCTGCGCGATTTGCCGGCCGAGCCCGCGCCCGATCTTTTGCGCGCGCGCGTGGAGCGCGAGCTGCGCGGCATCGCCGGACGGCACTCGGGCGCCAGGCGGGGCGAGCGCATGCGCTGGATGGCTTACGCAGCCAGCCTGATTGCCGCGGTTGGTATCGGCTGGGCGGGCGGCACGCTGACGGGGCGGGGCAGTGGCGACTCGGACGCGATTGTCGCGAGCTATCTGCGGATGGCGATGGCCGAGCACACTGTCGATGTCGCTTCGTCCGACCGGCACACGGTGAAGCCGTGGTACGCCGGGCGGATCGACTACGCACCGGCAGTGTACGACCTGACGGCGAACGGCTTCCCGCTGCTGGGCGGGCGGCTGGACGTGATCGATGGCCGCAAGGTCGCGGTGCTGGTCTATCGCCGCAACCAGCACAAGCTGGCGGTCAGCCTGTGGCCGGCCACGGGCGCCGACGCGCCGGCGCGCGTCAGCCAGCGCGACGGGTTCACGGTCGGCGAATGGCGCCACCGCGGCTTCGACTGGCGCGCCGTGTCGGATGTCTCGCCGTCGGAGATGACGGCCTTCGCGACGGCGCTCGACCGCGCCGTCGATTCGGATCGTTAAGAGAAGAGACTAAGCCAGCCGGTCGAGTTCCTTGACGATGGCGTCGCCCATTTCCTGGGTGCCGACCTTCTTGGTGCCGTCGGTCTTGCCGACCAGCAGGTCGCCGGTGCGGTAGCCCGCCTTGAGCACGTTCTCGACCGCCGTCTCGACCAGGTCGGCTTCCTTGCCGAGGTCGAAGGAGTAGCGGAGCATCATCGCGTAGCTGAGCGTCTCGGCGATCGGATTCGCCAGGCCCTTGCCCGCGATGTCGGGCGCGCTGCCGTGGATCGGCTCGTACAGCGCCTTGCGCCGGCCGGTCGCGTCGGGCGCGCCGAGCGAGGCCGACGGCAGCAGGCCGAGCGAGCCGGTCAGCATCGACGCCTCGTCCGACAGGATGTCGCCGAACAGGTTGTCGGTGACGATCACGTCGAACTGGTTGGGCTGTCTCAGGAGCTGCATGGCCAAAGCGTCGGCATACATGTGCTCGAGCTTCACGTCGGCGTACTTCTCCTTGTGCAGCTTGGTCGCCTCCTCGCGCCACAGCACGCCGGTGTGCATGACATTCGCCTTCTCGGCCGACAGAACCTTGTTCTGGCGCTTGCGCGCCAGCTCGAAGGCGACGGCGCAGACGCGGCGGATCTCGCCGACCGTGTAGCGCTGGGTGTCGAACGCCTCGACCTCGCCCTTGGCGTTGGTCTGCCGGCCGCGCGGCTCGCCGAAATACACGCCGCTGGTCAGCTCGCGGATGATCATGATGTCGAGACCCTTGACGATCTCGGGCTTGAGCGAGCTCGCATCGACCAGCGCGTCGAACACCTTGGCCGGGCGCAGGTTGGCGAACAGGTCCATCTCCTTGCGCAGCCGCAGCAGCCCGCGCTCGGGCTTCTTGCTGAAGTCGGCGGTGTCCCACTTCGGCCCACCGACCGAGCCGAACAGCACCGCGTCGGCCTCGAGCGCCAGCATCATGGTGTCGTCGGCGAGCGGCACGCCGTGCTTGTCGAGGGCGGCGCCGCCGACCAGGTCTTCCTTGATGTCGAATCCGACCGCGCGCCTGTTGCCCATCCAGGCGATGATCTTGCGCACCTCGTTCATGACTTCGGGGCCGATGCCGTCGCCAGGCAGCACCAGCAGATTGCGATTGGAAGAAGCCATTTGGAATCTCTCGGGTATGGTGCTTAGGGCAGGGGACGGTGTCATCCCGAGCGAAGCGAGGGATCTATGCCGATCAGTATAGATCCCGCGCTTCGCTCGGGATGACACGGTGCGTCGGAGGAGCGGAGCGTTACTCCGCGGCGTGCAGCCAGGGCTGCGATTCTTTCTGCTTCTTCTCGAAGTCGTCGATCTCGGACGACTTCTCCATCGTGAGCCCGATGTCGTCGAGCCCTTCCAGCAGGCAGCGCTTGCGGAACGGATCGATGTCGAAATGGACGGTGCCGCCGTCCGGGCCCTTGATCTCCTGCTTCTCGAGGTCGACCTCGATGACGGCGTTGGAGCCGCGGCTCGCATCGTCCATCAGCTTGTCGATCACTTCCTTCGGCACCTTGATCGGCAGGATGCCGTTCTTGAAGCAGTTGTTGTAGAAGATGTCGGCGAAGTTCTCCGAGATCACGCAGCGGATGCCGAAGTCGAGCAACGCCCACGGCGCGTGCTCGCGGCTCGAGCCGCAGCCGAAATTCGGGCCGGCGACGATGATCTTGGCGTTCTGGTAGGCCGGCTGGTCGAGGATGAAGTCCTTCTTCTGGCCATCGGGCGTCCAGCGCATCTCGTAGAACAGGCCGTCCTTCAGCCCGGTGCGCTTGATGGTCTTCAGGAAGTTCTTCGGGATGATCATATCGGTGTCGATATTGACCATCGGCATCGGTGCGGCGACGCCGCGCAGCGTCGTGAATTTTTCCATGTTTTCCCTCGTGGACGCCGGAATAAACGGGCTTTCAGCCGGCCCGTCAAGCCGGTGCGACGGGGGTGCCATGGGGTCGCCATGGGGGGCGCCGGACGGACCGGCGTCCCCAATGGACGAGGTCTAGCGGGCCGCCTTGTAGCCCTTGGCGACCGTGCCGGCCTTCTGCAGGGCGGAGACGATCTCCGTCCCGGGCATCAGGACCGTCGTCTTGGCGGACTTGATGGCGCCGCCGGCAGCGACCGCCAGGGCAACGGCCGACATGCTGGCGTTGTCGGGTACGTCGGCGACGATGACGAGGTCGTAGTCGCCGAAGCAGTACCAGGCGCCAAGCAGTTTACCGCCTGCCGCCTCGCACAGCGTCCGGCCCACGGCCTCGACGCGATTCTGAGGATTCTTGAGTTGCGCCGCCCATGACTCGGCGGTGTACGCCGCTTGATACATGTAGATCGGCATGTTCGACCCCCTGGGTCGGCCAGCCAGCACGCACTCGGCTGGCCCAGGGGCAGGCTATGCCGCTTGGCGCGGCTTGACCATCAGGGCCTGCCCAGCCGGGTCGCCAGCTCCATGTTCGCGCGCGCCGTGATGCCGGGGATCAGGAAGGCATCGACGATCAGCCAGATCCCGATGGCGGCAAGCCCGATGAAGCCGATGCCGATGAAGACGGTGATCCAGGAGATCACGAAGATGATGGCCATCGCCACGCCGGTCCCGGTCTGGCCGAGATAGAACCGGTGCACGCCGAGGCCGCCCAGGAAGAACCACAGGAGATAGGCGATGCCGGTCGACTTCTTGGCGGCATCGTACTGCATCAGGCGTGCGGCATCCGACATCGGCGGCGGCGGCGCGTTGGTTGGTAGCGTCATGGTCGGCTCAGCGGACCGTGACGACCAGGGTGCCGGCGAGGATGTCGTGCAGGGCCCGCTTGCGGTCGGTGAGCGCCACCATGATGAAGCCGATCGTCAGGATGAGGGCGGAAATGAACTTCGCGAAGAACCGCCCGCTCGCCCGCAGGAAGGAGATGCGGCCGCCCTGGTCGTCGACCACCCGGAGGCCCAGGATCCACTTGCCGAGCGTCGCCCCGTAGTCGGAGCTTTCCAGCAGGCCGAAGTAGAGCCAGCCGACGAGCACGCTCGCGAGCGCGAATTCGGGCCCGAACCGGAAGGGGATCGCCAGTTTCGAGCCGAGCAGCACGATCGCGGCGGCCGCGACGGCGCCGACCGCGATGCCGTCGATCATCCCGGCAACGGCCCGGATCGCGAGGCCGCCGTAGCCGGTCGCCGGGGCGCGGTCTGCGTGCCAGACCGGCGGTGGCGGCGGAGCAGGACGGGACGGGGAAGGGAGTACGGCGGCCATGGGCTCCTCGATTAATTCCGGGTGAGAAGGGCGCCTGCCATCTTGTCGTGCAGCCCCTGCTTGCGGCTGGAGAAGGCGACGGCGATGCAGGCGATGAAAGCCAGGAACAGGACGACGAAGTTCAGCCACCCGGACACGAGCCAGGCGATGTTGTGGAGATACATCGGCCAGGTGCGCAGCGTGGCCGCCCCCAGGCTGAGCCGGCCGCCGTCCTGAGTGGACACCCGGATGCCGAGCACGCGCTTGCCGAGCGTCGCCTGGGCCTTCGAGGTCTCCTGGAACGCGAAGTACGCCCAGGAGACGACGGCGGTGACGAGCGCGGACAGAGTCGGCGCCGGACTGTCCAGGAGCGCCCGGAAGTAGGCGAGCTGGACCTCCAGGCCGCTGTCCGGCGCGGGCGGCGTCAGGTCGGTCGGCCTCGGAATGAAGAACGACAGGATCTCCCAGACGATGATCAAGGCGATGCCGTCGATGAGCGCTGCCACCGCGCGCAGCCAGAAGCCGGCATATCGCGCCGGGACCGTGCCGCTCGGCGTCGCGTCCCAGACCGGCGGCGGCGGTGCGGCAGGGCCCGAATTGGGCACCGAGGGCATGGCGTCCTCCCGAAAGAAAGCGGGCGGTGCATTGCTGCACCGCCCGCGAAGATTACCACTGTCCGTTGTGCCCCGGCTATCGGTAGTCGCGCCTATTGATAATCGCGAACATCCGCCAGGGTGCCCTTGATCGCGGCCGCCGCCGCCATCGCCGGGCTGAGCAGGTGGGTGCGCCCACCGCGGCCCTGCCGGCCTTCGAAGTTGCGGTTCGAGGTCGAGGCGCAGCGCTGGCCCGGCTCCAGCCGGTCGGCGTTCATGGCGAGGCACATCGAGCAGCCCTGGATGCGCCATTCGAAGCCGGCCTCGAGGAAGATCTTGTCGAGACCCTCCTTCTCGGCCTCGGCCTTCACCAGGCCCGAGCCCGGTACGACCATCGCCGACACGCCGGCGGCGACCTTGCGGCCCCGGGCGATCTCGGCGGCAGCGCGCAGGTCCTCGATGCGGCCGTTGGTGCACGAGCCGATGAACACCCGGTCGATCGGCACGTCGACGAGCTTGGTGCCCGGCGTCAGGCCCATATAGGCCAGCGACCGGGTCCACGCCTCGCGCTTGTTCTCGTCAGGCGCATTGGCCGGATCGGGAATGACGTCGGTGATCGGCAGCGCGTCCTGCGGGCTGGTGCCCCAGGTCACCATCGGCGGGATGTCCGAAGCGTTGAGGTCGATCTGGGTGTCGAAGGTCGCGCCCTTGTCGGACGGCAGGCGACGCCACTGCGCGAGCGCCAGGTCCCAGGCGCCGCCCTTGGGGGCGTAGGGACGGCCGTAGAGATACTTGAAGGTCGTCTCGTCCGGCGCGATCAGGCCGGCGCGGGCGCCCGCCTCGATCGACATGTTGCAGACCGTCATGCGGCCTTCCATCGTCAGCTCGCGGATCGCCCGGCCGGCATACTCGATCACGTAGCCGGTGCCGCCGGCGGTGCCGAGCTTGGCGATGATGGCGAGGATCACGTCCTTGCCGGTGATGCCGAGCGGCAGGCTGCCGTCGACCGACACGCGCATGTTCTTCGCCGGCTTCTGGATCAGCGTCTGGGTGGCGAGCACGTGCTCGACCTCCGAGGTGCCGATGCCGAAGGCCAGCGCGCCCATCGCGCCGTGCGTCGAGGTGTGGCTGTCGCCGCACACGATGGTCATGCCCGGTAAGGTCAGGCCCTGCTCGGGGCCGATCACGTGCACGATGCCGCGGCGGGCATCGTTCATGTCGAAGTACGGCACGTGGAAGTCGGCGACGTTCTTCTCGAGCGTCTCGACCTGGATGCGCGATTCCTCGTCCATGCCGCCCTGCTCGATCGGCGTGGTCGGCGTGTTGTGGTCGGCGACGGCGATGGTGGCGTCGGTGCGACGCACCGGACGGTTGGCCATCCGCAGGCCCTCGAAGGCCTGCGGGCTGGTCACCTCGTGGACGAGGTGACGGTCGATGTAGAGGACGCAGGTGCCGTCGTCCTGGCGATGGACGACGTGGTTGTCCCAGATCTTCTCGAACAGGGTCCGCGGCGGAGGTGGCGGGGGCGGCGGCGTGGCCGACTTCTTGCGGAACGCCATGGTGCGCCTACTTCTTTCCGCCGCCCTTGGCGGCCCGCACATTCTTCTCTTCCTTGGGCTTTTCCTTCTTGAGCTTCTCGCGGCGCGGCGTCTGCTCGGCGATCAGCTCGCGCTGGGCCTCGACGTCCTCGGCGATGCGGCTCGCCTTGCCGCGCAGGTCGCGCAGGTAATAGAGCTTGGCGCGGCGCACGATGCCCTTACGGACGACCTCGATCTCCCAGATGTTCGGGCTGTAGAGCGGGAACACGCGCTCGACGCCCTCGTCGAACGAGATCTTGCGCACGGTGAACGAGGAGTTCACGCCGGCGTTCTTGCGCGCGATGCACTGGCCTTCATAGACCTGGATGCGCTCGCGGTTGCCTTCCTGCACCTTGACGTGCACGCGCAGCGTGTCGCCCGGTTCGAAACGCGGCACCGGCCGTTCGGCCGTGACCTTGTCCATCTGGGCCTGGCCCAGCGTGTCGAGAATGTTCATCGCCCTTGTCCTTTCGTCACTTCTCTTCGTCTCTCTTCGCGGTTCGGCGTGCCCACAAATCCGGCCGCCGCGCCCGCGTGATCTCTTGCCGCTGTTTCGTCCGCCATTCGGCGACCTTGCCGTGGTGGCCCGAGACCAGGATCTCCGGCACGCGCCGCTCGATCCCGTCCGGTCCGGTCCACGACGCCGGCCGCGTGTAGTGCGGGTACTCCAGCAATCCGTCCTCGAAACTCTCCTCGTCGCCCGACCGGGCCGCGCCCATCACGCCGGGCAGCAGCCGTACGCAACTGTCCATCACCGCCATGGCCGCGATCTCGCCGCCCGAGAGCACGAAATCGCCGACCGAAACCTCTTCCAACGCCTGCGCCTCGATCACCCGCTCGTCGATGCCCTCGAACCGGCCGCAGACCAGGATCACCCCCGGTCCCCTGGCCAACTCGCGCGCGTAAGCCTGACTGAACGGCTTGCCGCGCGGCGACATCAACAGCTTGGGCACTTCTGGCAGCGCCACCGCGGCGATCGCGTCCGACAGGATGTCGGGCTTCATCACCATGCCGGCGCCGCCCCCGAAGGGAGCATCGTCCACCGTGCCATGGCGATCCTTGGCGAACCGCCGGATATCGACCGCCTCCAGCGCCCATACGCCTTCCTTCAATGCCTTGCCGGCCAGGCTCTCGCCCAGCGGGCCCGGAAACATCTCCGGGAAGAGCGTCAGCGCCGTCACGCGCCACACGTCAGCTCTCGTCCTCCTTCTCGGCCGCGCCCCCGGCGAGCAAGCCCGCCGGCGGTGAGACCACAACCTTGCCGCCCTCGACGTCGATCTCGGGCACTGCCTCGTCGGTGAAAGGCAGCATCACGCCACCCGACACCTCCATCACCGACCCGGCGCCGAAATCGTGGAAGGCCGTGACCTTCCCCCAATCCCGGCCGTCCGTGCCGACCGCCTCGAGGCCGATCAGGTCGGCCTCGTACCACTGCCGCTCGCCCGCCTCCGGCAATCGCTTGCGCTCCACGTAGAGCCGCAAACCGCGCAATGCCTCGGCCGCCGTGCGATCGGCTACGCCCTCGATCCGGGCCAGAACCGCGCCGCGTGCGGCGCTGAGGGCCTCGACCCGGTACTCCTTCTTCCCCGTCTCGTCCGACAGCGGGCCATATGCGGCGACCGCCATCGGCTCCTCGGTGAAGCTCTTGATGCGCACCAGACCGCGCACTCCGTGCGGCGCCGCGACGACGCCGAGCAGGACGCGGTCCGACCCCATCAGCTCGCCGCGGCCTCCTCGGCCGGCTTCTCGGCGGCGGCTGCCGCCGCCTTCATGCGCTCCTGCGCCTTGGCCTTGGGCTGGCTCTTCTTGGTCTGCTCGCGCCGCTCGCGCGGCTTCATCAGCTCGGCCTGGGCGAAGAACTTGGCGACGCGATCCGACGGCTGGGCGCCGACCTTGAGCCAGTGCGCGATGCGCTCCTTGTCCATGGTGATGCGCTTCTCGTGCTCGCGCGGCAGCAGCGGGTTGTAGGTGCCGAGCTTCTCGATGAAGCGGCCGTCGCGCGGGCTGCGCGAATCGGCGACCACGATGTGGAAGAACGGGCGCTTCTTCGTCCCGTGACGGCTCATGCGGATGGCTAGCATTCTGTCTCCTTCGATATCTTCAGCAAACTTCAGCGCGGGAAACCGGGCGGGGGCTGCATGCCTCCGAGGCTGCGCATGAATCCTTTCTCTCCGAGCTTGTTCACTCGCTTCATCATCTTGAGCATGTCGGCGTGCTGCTTGAGCAGCTTGTTGACGTCCTGCACGGCGACGCCCGACCCGGCCGCGATGCGCTTCTTGCGCGAGGCGTGGATGATGTCGGGGTTGCGCCGCTCCCTGGGCGTCATGGCGAGGATCACCGCCTCCTGACGCTTGAGCTGCTTCTCGTCGATCTTGGCCTTGGACATCGCGGCCTTGGCCTGCATGGCGCCCGGCAGCATGCCGAGCAGGCCCTGCATGCCGCCCATCTTCTTGAGCTGCCGGAGCTGGCTCAGCAGGTCGTCCATGTCGAACTGGCCCTTGCGGACCTTGGCCGCGAGCTTCTCGGCGTCTTCCTTCTCGATCGTCTCGGCGGCGCGCTCGACCAGCGAGACGATGTCGCCCATGCCGAGGATGCGCGACGCGATGCGGTCGGGATGGAACGGTTCCAGCGCATCGAACTTCTCGCCGACGCCGATCAGCTTGACCGGGCGGCCGGTGACGGCGCGCATCGACAGCGCGGCGCCGCCGCGAGAGTCGCCGTCGACTCGGGTCAGCACGATGCCGGTGACCGCGAGGCGCTCGTTGAACGCCTTGGCCGTGTTGACCGCGTCCTGGCCGGTCATGGCGTCGGCGACGAGCAGGGTTTCCTTGGGCTTGGCCAGGTCGGAGATCTGCCTGACCTCCGTCATCAGCTCTTCGTCGATCGACAGACGGCCCGCGGTGTCGAGGATGAGGACGTCGAAGCCCTCGCGCCGCGCCGTCTCCATCGCCCGCCGGGTGATGGCGAGCGGCATCTCGAGCGGCACGATGGGAAGGGTCGGCACGCCGGTCTGCTCGCCCAGCACCTTGAGCTGCTGCTGCGCGGCCGGGCGGCGGGTATCGAGCGAGGCCATCATGACCTTGCGCCTGCCCGCGAAGGTGCCCTCGGTGCCGAACATCTCGGCGGCCATGCCCTGCGGGCCCTGGGCGAGGCGATAGCCGATCTTGGCCGAGGTCGTGGTCTTGCCCGAGCCCTGAAGGCCGACCATCAGGATCACGACCGGCGGGATGGCGTTGAGGTCGAGGTCGGCGACGGTGCCGCCCAGCATCTCGACCAGGTGATCGTTGACGATCTTGACCACCATCTGGCCCGGCGTGACCGAGCGGATGACGTCGGCGCCGATCGCCTTGGGACGGACCTCGTCGACGAACTGGCGGACGACAGGCAGGGCGACGTCGGCTTCGAGCAGCGCGGTGCGCACCTCGCGCAGGGCCGCGTCGACGTCGGCCTCGGTCAGCGCTCCGCGCCCCCGCAGCCGGTCGAACACATCGCCGAGACGTTTGCTCAGACCTTCGAACATCGTTCCGCCACTAAACTCCGCCCAAACAGATATCGCGCCGATGCGCGAACCTTCGCGGATCAACGGAGCTCCCCACAGGGGGGAACTTATAAATCGGCACGACCGATTGAGCGGCCGGGGTATAAGGCCTGCCGGCCGAGGAGTCAAAAGGCTTGCCGACGGACGTTAACCCATTGATTTACAAAGACTACCGGCCGGTGCCGTGGTGGTCCCTGGCCATTTTCCTGGCGGCTTTGCCGGCGATCGGCTTCGGCGTGGTCCCCTTCCTGCCCGATCGGGAGATGATGACCGTCCTTGGCGCCTTCTTCGTGATCGGCTTCTTGGCCGTGATCGTGGCGGTGGCGCCGCTCGGCTGGGCGGCGATTCCCGCGCTGGGCCTGCGGCCGGCCAACTGGAAGTACCCGGTGTTCGGTGTGCTGGGCACGCTCGCTCTGTCGATCGGGGTCAGCCAGTTCGGCCTCGAGCCGCAGGGCATGAAGCAGGTGATCGAGATCGTGCGCGAGCCCAAGCAGCTCGCGATCAGCCTGCTGCTGTTGGCCGTGCTGGCGCCGCTGGTCGAGGAGCTGGTGTTCCGTGGCCTGCTCTACGGCTGGATCGCCGGCCGCTGGAACAGCTTGGCCGCGTGGCTGATCAGCTCGCTCGTCTTCGCCGCCGCCCACGTCGAGCCGGCGCACGTCATCCTGGTGCTGCCGCTCGGCCTGCTGTTCGGCTGGCTGCGGCGCCGCACCGATTCGCTGCTGCCGTCGCTGTTCGCGCACATCCTGAACAACGGCTTCGCCCTGCTGGCGGCGGTCTACCTGCCCGGCCTATGAGCGGCGCCGAGGGAGCAGACCCGAGCCCGCCGGTGCGCTGGTGGTCGCTCGCGATCTTCGTAGTGGCCGTGATCCCGGTTTACTGGGGGATTGCGTACCTCGTGCCTCCTACCACGTCGTCGGAGAACTCGGCCGCCTTCTACGTCGCCATGCTGGTCGCGGTCGCGTTGGCAATGGCCTCACATGAGGACGTCTTCGGACGGCTGGGCTTCCGACCGACGAGCCTGCGCTTCGTGCTGGCCGGGGTGGCGGGCACCTTGGCGCTGGGTTTTTCCTTGGGCTTGCTGGTGCAGGAGTCCGCCTTGCTGAAGGACGTGACCGAGATGGTCCGAGAGCCGCACCAGGCCGCCGCGAGCCTCGTGGTGATCGGCGTTCTCTCTCCGCTGGCCGAGGAAGTGGTGTTCCGCGGTCTGCTCTATGCCTGGTTCGAAGGCCGCTGGGGGCCGCGCGTCGCCATGATCGGCACCAGCATCCTGTTCGCGTTAGCCCATCAGGAGCTGGCCTATATCGCTGTCGCCTTCCCGCTAGCCTGCATTTCTCACCGAGAGGTAGATTGGCAGGCGGCGCGAGAGCGGTATGCGGAGGTTGAGCAGGCGTGCCGAAGGCGTCTGTCGGAAGCTGGTTTTGGCCGTGCGCCGTTGGCCGCGGGATGGCGGTGCGGAGGGCAATCGC
>NZ_JAFKJN010000038.1 GCF_017305915.1 Reyranella sp. | reverse complement strand
TCGCTGCCTGGGTGATCGCCCGCCTCGGCGGATGGACCGGCTACTATGGCAAACCAGGACCAAAGGTCATGCGCATCGGCCTCGCCGACTTCCGCGCCATCAGATACGGCCATTCCCTCCCACACAACGATGTGTGAATCCGAGAGCCAGCTGAATGGGGAGGGTTTGTTCGCCGGTTGACGCCTCCGACTTCCGCCGCCAACGTGCGCCGCGTCATGCCCGTACCTTCTGCGCTTACCTGCGTTCGCTGCAACGCGCGTTACCCCATCGATCACTATGCCCAGGATTGCCCGGCCTGCCGGGCCAAGGGCGCGCCGGCCAATCTCACCGTCGCCTATGCCTCTGTTCCCGGTATCGGAACGGAGCGCGAGTCCATCCGCCGCGACCGCGGCTCGATGTGGCGCTGGCACGGCTTCCTGCATGCCGCCGCTTCCGACGCCGTGACCCTGGGCGAGGGCAACACGCCCTTGCTGCCGGCGCCGTCGCTCGGCCTGGGCGACGTCTGGATCAAGGACGAATCGCGCAACCCGACCTGGTCGTTCAAGGACCGGCTGGGCTCGGGCGCGCTCACCATGGCGAAGAAATTCGGCGCCAGGGTCATCGCCTCGAGCTCGTCGGGCAATGCCGGGGCCTCGGCGGCCGCGTACGCGGCGAAGGCGGGCATCCCCTGCGTCGTCTTCACCTTCATGGGCTCGGCGGGGCCGCTGATCACCCAGATGCGGGCCTACGGCACGATGGTGGTGAAGGTCGCCGACAAGGCCGACCGCTGGCGGCTGCAGACGCTTGGCGTGCGCGAGTTCGGCTGGTATCCGACCTCGCCGTTCTTCGGGCCGGTGGTGGGCTCCAACCCCTACGGCATGGAGGCCTACAAGACGATCGCCTACGAGATCGCCGAGGCGTTCGACTGGCAGCCGCCCGACTGGTGCGTGCTGCCGGTGTGCTACGGCGATGCGCTGTTCGGCGTATGGAAGGGCTTCGAGGAGCTGAAGGCGCTGGGCTGGATCGACCGCACGCCGCGGCTGGTCGCCGCCGAGGTCTCGGGCTCGCTGGCCGCGGCGATGGAAGGCGGCGATGCGATGCCGCCGGAATCGCCGCGCAACGCGCCGTCGATCGCGACCTCGATCGGCGCGCTGCAGGGCACGGTCCAGGCGCTCGACGTGCTGCGCAAGACCAGGGGCGCGGCCGTGACGGTCCCCGACGACGATCTGCGGCGTTGGGTGCTCACGCTCGCGGCCAAGGAAGGTCTTTGGCCGGAGGCCTCGTCGGCCGCGCCGTTCGCCGCGATCGAGCGGCTGCGGGCGCAGGGCACGATCAAGCCCCACGAGCGTTGCGTCGCGCTGCTGACCGCCGCCGGCATCAAGGATCCCGGACCGATCGAGACGGCGCTGCCCGAGCCGCCGCTGGTGCAGGGCGGATTGAAGGAGCTGATGGCCGCGCTCAAATCAGCCTACGGCTTCAATGGCTGAGATCGGCCTCTCGATGGACGGCCGCGTTCCCCTGAAGGAGATCGCGGCCCAGGCGCAGGCGGCCGAAGCGGGCGGGGCGACGACCTTGTGGATCGCCTGCCATCTCTTCCTGCGCGATCCGGTGACGACCGCGGCGCTGGCGCTGGCGGCCACCAAGAAGATCAAGGTCGCGCTGATGGCGCTCAGCCCCTACTCGACGCATCCGGTCTACATCGCCATGGCGGCGGCGAGCCTCGACGAGATGTATCCCGGCCGGGTGATCCTCTGCCTCGGCGCCGGTGCGCCGGCCGATCTCAAGGCCGCCGGCATCGGCTCGCCCAGGCCGCTGGTCGCGATCGGCGAGGCGGTGAAGATCTGCCGCCTGCTCTTCGCCGGCGAGATGGCCGACTTCCACGGCCAGATGTTCAACGTCGAAGGCCGCCGGCTGGCCAACGGCGGCCGCACCGTCCCGATCGTGCTCGCCGCCTCGCGGCCCAACATGCTGAAGCTCGCCGGCCGGCAGGCCGACGGCGTGCTGATCTCGGCCGCGACCTCGCCGCCCTTCGTGAAGGCCTGCCTCGACCTGGCGGGTGGCGGCCGCACATCGTGCATCGTCTACACCAGGCTCGGCCCGCCCGACGCGCTGCGCCGGCCGCTCGGCTTCGTGCTGCGCGGCGCGCATCATGCGGAGAACATCCGCCTGGGCGGCGCCACCCTGGACCAGCAGGCGCTGGCGACGGCCTATGCCGGCGAGAACTGGAGCGAGGTCGATCGACTGGTCGGCGACGATGTCGTGCGCCGCCACGCCGCCTGCGGTACGCCGGCCGAGGTGCGCGCCAAGCTCGACGAGTACCGCGCGATCGGTCTCGACGAGGTGGTGCTGGGCGGCCTCGACGATGCCGCGACCATCGCGTCCGTCCTGAAGGCGATCAACGGATGAAGTTCAGCATCAGCCTGCCGACCGGCTTCGAAGGGGTGATGTATCCGATCCCCTTCGTCGATCCGTCCGACTTCGTGCGGGTGGCCAAGCTCTGCGAGACGCTCGGCTACCATTCGGTGTGGGGCAACGACCACATCCAGAGCCAGCACTATGTGCGCGAGCTCTATCCCGACACGCCGCCGAGCTTCTACGAGCTGCTGACGGTGCTGTCGTTTTGTGCCGCCGCGACGACGACGCTCGAGGTCGGCACCGCGCTCGCCGTCCAGCCGATGCGCGATCCGTTCTGGCTGGCCAAGACCGCGGCGACCATCGACCAGCTTTCCAATGGCCGCCTGATCCTGGCGCTCGGCATCGGCGCCTATCGCGAGGAGTTCGCCGCGTGGGCGCCGCGGCTCGCGCCCAAGGCGCAGCGCGGCGAGATGATGGACGAGGGGCTGGAGCTGATCCGCCGCCTGTTCACCGAGCGGCGCGTCACGCACGAGGGCAAGTACTACGCGGTCAAGGACATCGAGATGTATCCCAAGCCCAAGCGCGAGCCCTTCGCGCTGTGGCTGGGCGGCCACAACAAGCCGACCATCGAGCGCACTGCGCGGCTTGCGACCGGCTGGCTGCCGGGCTGGCGGCCGTGGCCGGAGCTCGCCGAATGGATCAAGCTCCTGAAGGACCGCGCCCATGCGCTCGGCCGCGATCCCGGGGAGATCGAGATCGCGCCGCAATTCTCGCTGACCATCGCCAGGACGGCGGAAGAGGCCGAGAAGCGCTACATGGAGTCCGGCCTGGTCGCGCACCGCAAGTCGCTGGCCTACACCGGCCGCGATCTCTCCAAGCAGGTCGTCGCCAACCTCGTCGGCTCGCCCGACCTGATCCGCGAGAAGGTCGAGGGCCTGAAGCAGATCGGCGTCGACCACGCCTGTGCCCTGATGATCCCGGCCGATTCGATGGCCGAGTTCGAGGATCAGGTGGAGTGGTTCGCCAAGACGGTGCTGTAGCCTTACCGATCGCGCTGGCGCGCCCGCCGGACGATCTCCTCGATCTGCCTTTCGTGCTCTTTCTCCGGCGAGGGCAGGCCGAGCGCATGGCGCAGGATCTGGCGGACCTCCTCTTCCATCGAGCGGCCGTTCTCGGCTGCGCGCAGGCGCAGCGCCCGTTTTAGCTTGTCGTCGAGGCCGCGGATGAGCAGGGCTGCCATGGCGGGTGGAATGATATCACTGATAGCATTGATATCAATGATATCGGGGGGTGGGGCGGATTCCGGACGAATCGCGCAAAATGCAAACAGGCGTGCATTTCAGGCGTCCGGGTTTCCGGCCGGACTCGGGCCGGACGGGTCCGGACGCCTCGGTCTAGCCGAGGGCGCGGATGACGGTCTCGCCGAAGCGGCCGAGGCTGTCGTCGAGGTCGGGTTGGAAGCGCCAGACTGGCAGGATGATGCGGCTGACGCCCTGCTTGGCGCGCGCCTCGATGGCGGCGCGCGGGTCGGCCGTCGAGCCGGGCAGCAGCTCGGGGCAGCCGGCCATGATCTCGACCGCCTTGGGGTCGCGGCCGGCCTCGCCGGCGGCGCGGCGCACCACATCGAACAGGGGCACGGTATCGACCTGCGCGCCGATCGAGGGGAAGAAGCCGTCGCCCAGCCGGCCCGCCCGCTTGGCGGCGGCCTCGGAGTGGCCGCCGATCACGATCGGCACGGCGCGGCGTACCGGCTTGGGGTTGGAGCTGACCTCGTCGAACGTCACGAACCGGCCGTCGAAGCTCACGCCATCCTCGGCCCACAGCTTGCGCATGACGGCGATGTATTCGTCCGAGCGGGCCCCGCGCTTCTCGAACGGCACGCCGACCGCCTCGAACTCCTCCTTGAGCCAGCCGACGCCGATGCCGAGCTCGACACGGCCGCCGCTCATGTGGTCGAGGGTCGCCACCTGCTTGGCCAGCACCAGCGGATTGCGCAGCGGCAGGATGATCACGCCGGTCATGAAGCGCAGCTTCGTGGTGACCGCGGCCATCGCCGCCATCCAGATCAGCGGATCGGGCAGCGCGCCGCCCGGCCCGCCCGGCAGCCGGCCGTCCGGCGCGTAGGGATAGACCGAGGTGTATTTGTGCGGGAACACGACGTGGTCGACGGCGACGACGGAGTCGAAGCCCGCGGCCTCGGCGATCTTGACCATGCGGACGGCGCCCGCGAGGTCGGGGAAGGTGTTGTTCCCGAAGTGGAGGGTGAACTTCATGTGCATGCGACGCAAAGCATCGCATGGGCGGGCCCGCGGAGCTAGGCGCCCTCCGCGGCTCTGTCGCCGCGCAGCGGCGAAGCGTAGGGCCCGCGCCGTGCCGCTTGCGCACGGACTTGAGCTCAAGTCCGCTGGTTAAGCCTCCACACAGCGGCCCACTATCGCGACGCCGCGCCTCGCGTGTCGCTACAGCAGATCTCTTACGGCGTCGCGATACTGGGTGATGGCCTTCAGGTGATCGTCGTACGTCTTCCCCTTGATGCGCTCGTGGATCGCGCTGGTGAAGGTCGTGTGCGCCAGCACGTGGCTGCAGCCCGCCTTCTTCCAGAACGCGACCTCCTTGCGCCAGTCGTCGGGCGTGCCCTTGCCCGGCGACACCCAGACCTCCAGCCCGACATCCTCGGGCTTGCGGCCCGCCGCCTTGATCATGCCGCGCAGGCGCTCGAAGATCTTCAGCACCTCGTCGCCCGGCGGCCAGCGGTTGGGCATGAAGCCGTCGCCGTACTTGGCGACGCGCGTCAGGGTCTGCTCGGCATGGCCGCCAAACCACACCGGCACCTTGCCCGACTTCGGCCGCGGATTGATGCCGCCGTCGGTCAGCGCGTGATACTTGCCCTTGAAGGTGATGCCGTCCCTGGCCCACAGCGCCTGCATGAAGCGTACCTGCTCGGCCGACCGCACGCCGCGGGTATGGAAGTCCATGCCGAGGCCCTGGAACTCGACCTCGTTCCAGCCCACCCCGACGCCCAGCCGGAAGCGGCCCTCGCACAGCGCGTCGAGCGAGGCGGCCTGCTTGGCGACCAGCGCCGCCTGGCGCTGCGCCAGGATCAGCACGCCGGCCGCGAAGCCGATCTTCTTCGTCACACCGGCCAGGAAGCCGAATAGCACGAACGGATCGTGATAGGCGGTGGCGTTCGAGCCGCGCTGGCCCGGCGCGATCTTCGCCGGATCGATGCCGAGCACGTGGTCGGGCGCGACCAGGTAGTCGAAGCCCAGCCCTTCGGCGGCCTGCGCATAGTCGCGCATCGCGGCAGGGCCGGCGCCGAGATCGCCGACGGCGATGGATGCTCCGAGTTGCATGGTCTCCCCCTCCACACGTTATCTGTAACGATGATACGCTCAATCGATGGCACGCTTCATCATCTGGTTCGTGGCACTCGACTGGATCGTCTTCGGCGCGATGCACTTCACAGGGCACGAACAGACGGTGCTGCAGATGCCCGATTTCATTCCGCCGGCCTGGCGCTCGCCGCTGGTCTATCTGAGCGGCGCGCTCGAGGTCACGACGGGCGTCCTGATCCTCGCCGGCGGCCGGCTGGTGCGGATCGGGGCGCTGCTGTCGATCCTACTGCTGATCGGCCTCGCGCCCGCCATCCTCGCTATCACCTTCACCGACAAGGCCTTCCTGGCCAGCCCCGCGTTCAACACGGCGTTCCGGTTCGCCGTCCTCCCGCACGCCCTGCTGATCGGCTGGCTGTCGGTCCGGATCTGGCGGTCTACTCCGCCGCCGCCTTCGCCACCGGCTTGAGGTCCTTCGAATAGCGCAGGTGCACCGGCGCGTTCGATTCGAACGGGCTCTTGAGGTCGAGCTCCTTGGCGATCTCGCGGATCGCCGGGAAGACCTCCTGGCCCATCAGCCGGATGCAGGTGAGGGAGTCCTCCTGGCTCACCCGGCCGTCGTTGCCCCACAGCGCCAGGATGCCGGGCCGCGTCTCCTCGAGGATGCGCTTCAACTTGGCGACCACGGTCTTGGGCGTGCCGGCGATGATGCGCAGGTCGGCCATCTGCTGCTCGAAGCTGGTCTCGCCGCGCGGGTTCTTGGCGCGACCGGATGCGAATTCCACGAAGGCGCGGCGCGCGGTCGGCGAGCCGTAGCCCGACGGCGTGCTCCACACCGGATGGGCGAGGCCGGTGAACTCGCCCTGCATCCAGCGGAACTGCCGGGCGTTCTCGATCGCCTTCTCCTCGCTGTCGGAGATGTGGACCTGGATCAGGTAGCCGCGATTCTCGGGGCCGCCGACATAGCCGTTCTGCAGCGCCACCTGGTCGTAGAGCTCCCAGATCTTCTTGGTCTGCTCGATCGAGGTGTTGAGGGCGATGTAGGGATAGCGCTGCTGCGCCGCCCACACGATCGTCTCCTTGCTGATCACGCCCGGGATCCAGACGCGCGGGTAGGGCTTCTGCAGCGGCACCGCCCACGGGTTGACGACGCGGTGCTGGTAGTGCGTGCCCTCGAAGCGGAACGGGCCGGGCTGCGTCCACGCCTTGACCACCAGCTCGTGCGCCTCCTCGAAGCGCTCGCGGTTGAAGGCGGGATTGACGCCGGCGGCGAGCTGCTCCTGGCCGCCGCCGCGCACGAAGCCCGAGACCAGCCGGCCCTTGGAGATCATGTCGATCATGGCGAGCTCTTCGGCCAGCCGGATCGGGTTCTCCGCCAGCGGCAGCGGATTGCCCAGCATCACGATCTTCACCTTCTTGGTCATGCCGGCGAGGATGGCCGCGAAGATGTTGGCCTTGGCCTGCATGCAGAACGGCGCGTTGTGGTGCTCGTTCAGCATGATGCCGTCGACGCCGACCTCCTCGGCCAGCATGTATTGCTCGATGTAGTTGTTGTAGAGCCGCGAGCCCGCCACCGGATCGAACTCGGTGTTGGGGAACATCAGCGCGGTGGCGCCGAAGTCGCGGCCGGCCTGCTCGGAGTAGGCCGACATCGGCTGCTCGGTGAAATACATCAGGTGCATGGCGGTTACTCCTGACTGGCTAGCCTTGGGCGATGAAGTTCGTGACCAGTTTGGCTAAGGCTTCCGGCTGCTCCATGTCGACGCAATGGCCGCAGCCTTTGACGATCTCTGTTTTGGCGTTGGGCAGCGCCTTGGCGTAGACGGTCGCCGCACTCTGCGGCACGACCTTGTCGTGGTCGCCCCAGACCACCAGCGACTTCGCGCGCACCGAGCCCAGCAGGTGCGGCAGGGTCTGGCTGTACATGTAGGGCTTCCAGGCGATGCGGAAGCTCATCTCGCGGCAGATGTCCCACATCTCGAGCTGGTCGGTCGGCGGCTCCGCGCCGTAGACCTTGTCGAATGCCTTCTGGTCGTGGAAGCCCGCGCGGGCGTAGTCCATGTAGCCGGTGATGGCGAGATCGAGGATGTCGCCCTGCGGCGGCTTGATGCCCATCGCGCCGACCAGCACGAGATGCGAGAGATCGCCCGGCGCCATGCTCGCCATCTCGGCCGCGATCCAGCCGCCGAAGCCCAGGCCGACCATGGCGACCTTCTGGACATTCAGATCGCTCAACAGCCCGCGATAGACCACCGCGATGTCGCGCACGCTCCGCATCCAGTCGGGCCGCGGCGAGCGGCAGTAGCCGGGATGGTGCGGCACGAGCACGTCGTAGTGCGCGGCCAAGGCGTCGTAGAAGGGGAGACGATCGAGCGTGCCGGTCTCGTGATGCAGAACCAGGACGGGACGCCCTTTGCCGGCGCGCGACACGTGGAGCTTCGCGCCCGCGGCCTCCATGGTGGAATCCGTCCAGTTCACACCAGCCATACGCTTCCTCCCTAACGCTGGAATGGTTGCAACCGGGCTGGGGGGAGTCAAACTACCGGAGCCGTTGTGCGATAGGCGGGCATGCTGCGTGGGAAATAGGCTCATCGTGACGATCGCGGCAGCCTGCATGGGGTTCGCCGCTGGCTTGTCCGAATCAGGGCAGGCGCGCGCCGAGCCGCCGGCCGTCGACGAGATCTGCCGCGTGCTGGCGCAGGTGGCGGCCGACAACGATCTCCCCGAGGAATTCTTCACGCGGCTCATCTGGCAGGAGAGCCGCTTCGACTCCAAGGCGGTCAGCCCCAAGGGCGCGCAGGGCATCGCGCAGTTCACGCCGCAGACTGCCGCGATGCGCGGCCTCGCCAACGCCTTCGAGCCGCTGGAGGCGCTGCGCGAATCAGCGGCGTACCTGCGCGAGCTGCGCACGACGTTCAGCGGCAACCTGGGGCTCGCCGCGGCGGCCTACAATGCCGGCCCCGGCGCGGTCGAAGCCTGGTTCGCCGGCCGCGGGATGCTGCCGTTCGAGACGCAGGCCTACGTCCGTATCGTCACCGGCTACGCCGCCGACGCGTGGACAGCGAAGCCGACGCCGACGTTCGAGTCCTCGACCGTGCCGACGGGCGAGCGCTGCGCGGAGATCGCCAAGGCGATGATGGAGAGCGTGCGCCGTCGCCTCCCGCTCAGTTCCAGCCCCGCCTGGGGGCCGTGGGGTGTCCAGCTCGTCGGCAACTGGTCCGAAGGCGGCGTGCTCGCTGCCTACGAGCGGCTGCGTCGCCGGTACGCTTCCGTCCTGGGCGACCGACTGCCGCTGGTCATGTATGCGCGCCGGGGCGCGGGCGCGACGTTCGTCGTTCGCGTCTCGGAAAAGAGCCGGGCCGAGGCCGACGCCCTATGTGGGAAGCTGCGGGCCGCCGGCGGCGCCTGCATCGTGCTGCGCAATCCGCGCGACTAGGATGCCGTTTCGGACACCTTCTTTCGGCCGCGAGGACATGAGGCCATGCGCAAATCTTTGATGTCTTTGACGGTTGCCGCGATTCTCGTGCTGATGTCTGGGGCCAATGCCCAGCCAACCGATGTGTCGCCGGCCGGATATGTTCCTGATGCGAAGACGGCAATTCGCATTGCCAAGGCTGTGTTGGCGCCCGCCTATGGGGAACCGAAGATCGAGGCCGAAGAACCTTTCAAGGCGATTTTGAGGGGTGACATTTGGACCGTCGAGGGCCACCTGCCGGAAGGCCTTGCGGGCGGCGTTGCCCACGTCGAAATATCGAAATCGGACGGCCGAATCCTCCGCATGATTCACGGGAAATAGGTCGGTCCCGTGTGCTAGGAATCCCGCCGCAACATAAGGAACACGCCCGTGCTCAAGCTCGGATACAAGGCGTCGGCCGAACAGTTCGCGCCCTCGAAGCTGCTGGATTTCGCGGTCATGGCGGAGCAGGTCGGCCTCGACTCGGCGTTCGTCAGCGATCACTTCCAGCCGTGGAAGCATGTCGACGGCCACGCGCCGTCGTCGCTGGTCTGGCTGGGCGCCGTCGCCGCGCGAACCACCAAGCTCGTGCTGGGCACCAGCGTGCTCACCCCGACCTTCCGCTATCACCCGTCGATCGTGGCGCAGGCCTTCGGCACGCTGGGCGCCATGGCGCCGGGTCGCGTGATCCTGGGCATCGGCACCGGCGAGGGGCTGAACGAGGTGCCGTCGACCGGCGCGCCGTGGCCCGAGTTCAAGGAGCGCTTCGCCCGCATGCGTGAGGCCGTCACCCTGATCCGTAAGCTGTGGCGCGAGGAGCGGGTGACCTTCGAGGGCGAGTACTACAAGACCGAGAAGGCCACGATCTACGACCGGCCTGAGCAGGAGATCCCGATCTATGTCGCTGCCGCGGGCGCGGTGGTGGCGCGCTATGCCGGCCGCACCGGCGACGGCTTCATCTGCACCAGCGGCAAGAAGTGGGACCTCTATACCGAGACCCTGATGCCGAGCGTCGCCGAGGGCATCTCCAAGGCCGCCGAGCCGAAGAAGCACCCCTACGACAACATGATCGAGATCAAGGTGTCGTTCGACAGCGACAAGCAGCGTGCGCTCGAGGACACGCGCCACTGGGCGGCGCTGGCGCTGACGCCCGAGGAGAAGATGTCGGTCGAGGACCCGGTCGAGATGCAGCGTCTCGCCGATGCCCTGCCGGTCGAGCGCGCGGCCAGCCGCTGGATCGTCTCGACCGATCCCGACGAGGTCGTCGAGAAGGTCGGCGGCTATGTCGGCCTGGGCTTCAAGCACCTCGTGTTCCATGCGCCGGGTCCCGACCAGGCGCGCTTCCTCAAGCTGTTCGCCGAGCAGGTCGCGCCGCGGATGCGCAAGAAGTTCGGCTGATGCAGAAGGTCGAGTTGCTGGCCGTCCCCGGCCTGCCGATGGTGAAGGCGGGCGACGACCTTGCTGCGTTGATCGGCGAGCGTTTGACCGGCGAGCTGGCGCTGCGCAACGGCGACGTGCTGGTGCTGGCGCAGAAGATCGTCTCCAAGGCCGAGGGCCGGATGGTCGAGATCGGGACCGTGAAGCCCTCGCAGCGGGCGATCGAGCTCGGCGCCGAGGTGCAGAAGGACCCGCGGCTGGTCGAGCTGATCCTGTCGGAATCGGTGCGCGTGGTGCGCTCGCGGCCCAACGTGCTGATCGTCGAGCATCGGCTGGGCTTCGTCATGGCCAATGCCGGCATCGACCAGTCGAACGTGGCGCCGCAGGACGGCGTCGAGCGCGCGCTGCTGCTGCCCAAGGAGCCCGACGCGTCAGCCGAGGCGCTGCGCGCCAAGCTCGGCGCCACCGCGTTGCTGATCATCGACAGCTTCGGCCGGCCATGGCGACGCGGCACGACGGGCGTCGCGATCGGCTCGGCCGGCCTGCCGGCGATGCTCGACCTGCGCGGCAATTCCGACCTGTTCGGCCGCACATTGCAGGTCACCATCTCGGCCTTCGCCGACGAGATCGCGGCGGCGGCGTCGCTGGTCATGGGCCAGGCCGACGAGGCGCAGCCGGTCGTGCTGGTGAGGGGCCTGAGCTGGAAGCTGCCGGCAACCAACGCCGCCGAGCTGGTGCGGCCCGCGACCGAGGATCTGTTCAGGTAGTCTTCCGGTCCGGCAAGAAGTCAGGCGACCTTTTCGGCGAGCTTGGACCAGCGGTCGAGCTCGGGGAGGACGTCGTCGGACTTGGCCGATTCGAGGCTGACGATCACCCGCACCACGCCGGCGTCACGGTCCTGCTTCAGCAGGTCCTCGTCTTCCTTGGCGCCCCAGATGGTGACCGGCACGTCGCGGTTGGCGGCCGCCGCCATCTTGCGGAACTCGGGCAGGAAGTCGCGCACGTTGGCGTAGTGCGGCCGCGCGCGGTGCGGCATCCAGCCGTCGCCGTAGCGGATCGCGCGCCGCGCGGCGTAGGGGAAGGCGCCGCCGACCCAGATCGGCGGATGCGGCTTCTGCACCGGCTTGGGCCGGGTCATCATCGGGTCGAAGTCGACCAGCTCGCCGTGATACTCGGGCTTGGACTTGGTCCAGATCGCCTTCATCGCCTCGACTCGCTCGCGCGCCAGCTTGTGGCGGGTCTCGAACACGGTGCCGTGGTTGCGCAACTCGTCCTTGTTCCAGCCGTTGCCGATGCCGAACAGGAAGCGGCCGTTGGAGAGCTGGTCGATCGAGGCGACGTTCTTGGCGGTCTGGATCGGATCGCGCTGCGTGATCAGGCAGACTCCGGTGCCGACCTTGATGCGCCGCGTCACCGCCGCCGCGGCCATCAGCGCCACGAACGGATCCATGGCGTCGTAGTATTTCTTCGGCAGCTCGCCGCCGCTCGGGAACGCCGATTCGCGCGACAGGGGGATGTGGCTGTGCTCGGGCGACCACAGGGAGTCGAAGCCGCGCTCCTCGGCGGCGACGCCCAGCTCCTGCGGCGTCATCGAGTAGTCGGTGAAGAACATCGCGACGCCGATCTTCATGGCTCTCTCCTCACGCGGCCTTCGCGGGCTTCGGCCAGCGCCTGCCGACCTGCGGCAGCACCTGGTCGATCAGCAGCCGCGTTTGCACCAGCACCTGCTCGCCCGAACCGATCGGCCGCAGGATGAATTTCTGGACGCCGCCCGCCACGTATTCGCCAACCCGGTCGAGGATCGTGTTCGCGTCGCCGACGGCGAACTGCCTTGTCGGATCGCGGCCGGTGCGCTTGGCGTAAGCCTCCATCGCGCGGCCGACCACGGGATCGCTCGGCGCGCCGAAATGGAACGGGAAGCTCGCGCCGTAGTGATCTTCGTCGATGCTGCGACCGGCTTCGGGCAGCGCCTTCTTGATCGCGGCGACGACGCGGATCGCGTCTTCCATCGTCTCGCCGCCGCCCTGCCAGCCGGTGCCGTACTTCGCGGTGCGCCGGATCGCGGCGTCCGACGAGCCGCCGATCCACATCGGCAGGTCGGGCTGCACCGGCTTGGGCGAGATCGACGCGCCGTTCAACCTGTAGTGCCGACCCTGGAAGTTGACGGCCTCCTCGCGCCACAGCCGGGCGATGATCTCGAGGCTCTCGTCGGTGCGCCGGCCGCGCGTCCTGGTGTCGATGTCGAGCGCCGCCCATTCCGGCCCCAGCGGGCTGCCGATGCCGAAGGCGGGCAGCAGCCGGCCCTCCGACAGCACGTCGATGGTGGCGCATTGCTTGGCCAGCAGCACCGGATCGCGCAGCGCCAGCGACACCACGTTCATGCCGAAGCGCAGCCGGCGCGTGCGGCCGGCCAGCGCCGCCATCACCGTCATGCATTCCAGGATCGGCGTCTTGCTCACCAGCCGGTCGGTCTGCCAGATCGAATCGACGCCGCCCGCCTCGCACAAGTCGACCCAGCGCCAGTAGTCGCCGGCGCCGGCGAACGGGTAGTCCATCAGGCCGAGGCCGATGGCGACGCTCATGAGTAGGGCTTCGCGAGCGGCGCGATCTTGTCGAGATATTTCAGGATGTCGTCGCGGCTGTCGTCATTGATCGCCAGCAGCGCGCTGTCGATGCCGGCCTTGGCGTAGTCGGCCAGCGCCTCGGGCTTGGCCGGCGCGCCGAACACGGTGACCGACAGCGACTTGGGATCGCGGCCCTTCTTCTCCGCCGCCTTGTGCAGGCGCTCGATCGATTGCCTGGCGTCGAAGCCCGCGCGGGTGCGCGGCAGCCAGCCGTCGCAATAGTCGACGATGCGGCGCAGCGTATGGTCGCTCTCGCCGCCCAGAATGATCGGCGGATGCGGTCTCTGGTGCGGCTTGGGCCACGACCAGACCGGATCGAACCTGGCGAACTTGCCATGGTAGCCGGCCTCGTCCTTGGTCCACAGCGCCTTCATGGCCAGCACGTAGTCGCCCATCTGGTTGAAGCGATCCTTGTACTGGACGCCGTGGTTGTTCATCTCGTCCTCGTTCCAGCCGGCGCCGATGCCAAACACGAAGCGGCCGCCCGAAAGCTGGTCGAGGCTGGCGATCGACTTGGCGGTCGCCAGCGGCTCGTGCTGCGGCACCAGCAGGATGCCCGTGCCGACCTTGAGCTTCTTGGTCGCCGCCGCGGCGAAGGACAGCGCCACGAACGGGTCGTGGGTGTGCGAGTAGCGCTTGGGCAGATCGCCGCCGCCAGGGAAGGGCGACTTGCGGCTGAGCGGGATGTGCGTGTGCTCCGGTACGAACAGCGAATCGAAGCCGCGATCCTCGAGCGCCTTGCCGAGCTCGGCGATGTTGATGCCGTAATCGGTCGGGAAATAGAAAACGCCCACCTTCATCGCCGTTCCTCCTACTTCTTGTCCTTGGATTCGATGTGGCCGCCGAAGCCGAGCCGCATCGCCGACAGGACCTTCTCCGCAAAAGTATGCTGCTGGCGCGAGCGGAAGCGCACGAACAGCGACGCCGCCAGCACGTCGGCCGGCACGGCTTCCTCGATCGCCGCCTCGATGGTCCAGCGGCCTTCGCCCGAATCGTCGACGTGGCCGGAGAAATGCTCGAGTTGGCCGTCCTTGGCGAGCGCAGAAGCCGTCAGGTCGAGCAGCCACGAGGTCACGACGCTGCCGCGCCGCCAGACTTCAGCGATGTCGGCGAGGTTGAGGTCGAAGCGCTCGTCGGCCGGCAGCTTCTCCGAGGCGCGGTTCTTCATGATGTCGAAGCCCTCGGCGAAGGCCTGCATCATGCCGTACTCGATGCCGTTATGGATCATCTTCACGAAGTGGCCCGCACCGGCCGGCCCGGCGTGGATGTAGCCGCGCTCGGCCCTAGGATCTAACTTGGAATCGAGCTTCCCGCGGTCCTCGGTGCGCTCGATGGTGCCGAGGCCGGGCGCGAGCGCCGAGAAGATCGGATCGAGCCGCGTCACGGTCTCGGTGTCGCCGCCGATCATCAGGCAGTAGCCGCGCTGCAGGCCCCACACGCCGCCGGACGTGCCGATGTCGAGATAGTGGATGCCCTTGGGCTTGAGCTCGCGGGCGCGGCGGACGTCGTCCTTGAACATGGTGTTGCCGCCGTCGATGATCGTGTCGCCCGCCTTCATCATCCCGGCGAGCTGGCCGATCGTGTCCTCGGTGATCTTGCCGGCGGGCAGCATCACCCAGACCGTACGCTCGCTTTCGCCCAGCGCTTTGACGAGGTCGCCAAGCGAGGTCGCGGCGACCGCACCGTCTTTGGCGAGCGCCTGGCCCGGCGCCGGATTGGCATCGTAGACGACGCAGGAATGGCCGGCGCGCATCAGGCGCCGCACGATGTTGCCGCCCATGCGGCCGAGGCCGATGACTCCGATTTTCATGGGCCTATGCTACACACAATCCAACGGAGGTCTCCAGCCATGAAGCTCGCCAACGGTCTTGGGCGTTTGGGTGTGTGGTACTCGGCCGACAAGTGCAACGGCGAACAGGTTGCGGACCTTGTGCGCGTCGTGGAACGAAACGGCTACTCGGCCTACTGGTATCCCGAGGGCCGGGGCTACGAATCGATGGCGCTGGCCAGCTACCTGCTGGCCAAGAGCGACAAGCTCATGATCGGCAGCTCGATCGCCAACATCTATGCCCGCGAGCCTTATGCCGCCAAGCAGGGCATGCTGCTGCTCAACCAGTTCTACGGCGACCGCTTCATCCTCGGGCTGGGCGTCAGCCACAGGCCGATGGTCGAGGGCGTACGGGGGCTGAAATACGACAAGCCGATCGCCACCATGCGCGCCTATCTCGACGGCGTGCACAAAGACTTGGCCACCGGCACCGAGGCGCCGGTCGTGGTCGCGGCCCTCGGCCCGAAGATGCTGGAGCTCAGCGCCAGCAAGTCGATGGGCGCGGTTCCGTACAATGTGACGCCCAGGCACACCGCGATCGCCAAGAAAATCCTCGGCCCCGGCAAGATCCTGGCGGTCGAGCAGAAGGTCACGATCGAGACCGACGCCGCCAAGGCCCGCGCGCTCGGCCGCAAGGAGCTGGCGCGCTACATGGTGCTGGAGAACTACCGCAACAACTGGCTGCGCGAGGGCTTCAGCGAGGCCGATCTCGCCAACGGCGGCAGCGACAAGTTCATCGACGCGATGTGCCTATGGGGCGATGCCGAGACGGTGCGGCGCGGCCTGCGCCGGCATTTCGACGCGGGCGCGACGCATGTCTGCCTGCAGCCGGTGCACGAGGAGGGCAACTTCGCCGCCCGCGACAAGATCATCGAAACCCTGGCCGACGTCTAGCACAGCGATGTCATCCCGAGCGAAGTGAGGGATCTATACTGGTCCGCATAGATCCCTCGCTACGCTCGGGATGACACGATTGAGGGAGAAACAGCACCATGGATTTCGGAATCGCGCTGCCGACGGCAGCGGACAACTATAAGGTCGTGCGGCGCGCCGAGGAGCTCGGCTTCACACACGCCTGGTTCTACGACACCCAGATGCTGAGCGCCGACTGCTTCGTCGCGATGGGCGCGGCGGCGGTGCACACGAAGAAGATCCGGTTGGGTACCGGTGTGCTGGTGCCCTCCAACCGCATCGCGCCGGTGACGGCCAATGCGCTGGCGACGCTCAACCAGCTCGCGCCGGGCCGCATCGATTTCGGCGTCGGCACCGGCTTCACGGCGCGGCGCGCCATGGGCTTCGCGGCGATCAAGGTCAAGGACATGGAGACCTACGTGCACCAGGTCTATGGCCTGCTGCGCCGCGAGACGGTCGATTTCGAGATGGAGGGGCAGACCAAGAAGATCCGCTTCCTCAATCCCGAGCTGCCGCTGTTCAACACCAGGGACCCGATCGCGCTGCATTTCTCGGCCTTCGGGCCGCGCACGCGGGCGCTGACGGCCAAGTTCAAGGCCGGCTGGATCGACTTCGTCGGCAAGGTCGAGAACGGCGTGAAGGAAGTGCAGGCGATGCAGGGCGCCTGGCGCGAGGCGGGACACGCGATGTCCGACCTCTACACCACGGCGTTCGCGCTGGGCTGCGTGCTGCAGGACGGCGAGCCGGCCGATTCCGAGCGCGCCATGGCGCAGGCCGGGCCGCGCGCGGCGGTGATGCTGCATCGTGCCGCCGACGAGGCGCTGGTCGGGCTGAAGCCCGGCGTGGCGATGCTGAGCACGCCCGAGATCGACGGCTATGTCGAGCTGGCGCGCGGCTTCAAGCCGGAGAGCGCGCGCTACCTCGAGAACCATCGCGGCCATCTGATGTTCGTGAAGCCCGAGGAGAAGAAGTTCGTCACGGCGGAGATGATCGCCGAGACCTCCTTCACGGCGAGCGAGGCCGAGATCAAGACGCGCATCGAGGCGCTCAAGGCGGCAGGCTACAGCCAGTTCACCATCCAGCTCGTGCCGGGCCAAGAGAAGGCCATCGAGGACTGGGGCCGCATCGCCAAGGCGTTTGCGTAGTGCGTGCCCGGAAGCCAAGTTGTCATCCCGAGCGTCAGCGCGGGATCTATCAGCGACCCATAGATCCCTCGCTTCGCTCGGGATGACACGGATGAAGCTCGGCATCTCCTTCAGCTTCCAGGCCCATCGCGGCCTGGGCGAGCCTTACGACAAGGCCTATCGCGAGGCGCTGGAGCTCGCGGCCGAGGCGAGCCGCCTCGGCTACCACTCGATCTGGGCCAGCGAGCATCATGGCGAGGCCGACGGCTACTGCCCGTCGCCGGTCGTGGCGTGTGCCGCGCTGGCGATCGCGGCGCCGAAGTGCCGGATCGGCCAGGCCGTGGCACTGGCGCCGCTGCACGGCCACCCCATGCGCATGGCCGAGGACCTGTCGGTGGTCGACAACCTCTCCGGCGGCCGGATCGAGATCGGGCTGGGGCAAGGCTACCGCCCGGCCGAGTTCGACCAGTTCGGCTGGAACTACGCCACTCGCACGCGCGCCTTCGAGGAATCGCTCGATATCCTCGAGCAGGCCTGGACCGGCGAGGCATTCGACTACGCCGGCAAGATCTACCGCGTGAAGGGTGGCCGGCTGAGCCCGCCACCGGTGACGCCGGGCCGGCCACCGCTGTGGATCGGCGCCGCCCATCCCAAGGCGCGGGCGCGCGCCGTGCGCCGCCGCGCCGGCTTCCTGGTGGCGCCTCTCGCGGAGTGGGGACTGGTCGAATACCAGTTCAAGTCGTTCGACGAGGAAGCCGCGCGGCAGGGCGCGGGCAAGCTGCCGCGCGCGGTGATGCGCGAGATCCTGGTCGGGGATTCGGCGGCCGATGCGATCAAGCGCCATCAGCCCTTCATCGACGAGGTCTATCGTGTCCAGTACAAGCCCGAGCGCATCGGCCTGACCTACCTCGACGAGGCAACGAAGGAGCGCAAGCCGCTGACCTCGGACAACCCCTACTTCATGTCCGAAGACTTCATGCAGGAGCGCTGGCTGCTCGGCACGCCGCAGGACATCGCGGCGAAGATCGCCCAATGGCAGCCGCGGCTCGGCGTCGAACACCTGATCTTCACGCCCCGCCCGCCCGGCATGTCGCTGCGCCAAGCCGTCGACGAGATCGGGCTGATCGCGAAGGTGCTTATTTCACCTTCGGCATGACCTCTTCGGCGAAGAGCTGCATCTGGTCGAGCAGCTCCTGCACGGAGTTGGCGGCGAAGTAGAGGCCGAGCAGGTGGGTGACGCCGGCTGCCTTGAAGGCCAGCGCCTTCTCGACGACCTCGGCCGGCGTGCCGATCAGGTTGATCTCCTCGTGCGGGACGCTGCCCTGGCCCTTGAGCGTCGACTTGGACAGCGAGACCAGGTGCTTGTTCATCTGGCTCTTGCGGAAGCTCTCGACCGCCGCCTCGCGCGTCTTGCCGATGTGGACGATGAATTGCGGGCAGACCTCGATCTCGCGCCAGTCGCGGCCCGCCTTGTCGGCCTGCTCGCGCAGGTTCTTCACGCCCGAGCGGATGCGGTCGACATGCATGCCGGCGGGCAGCCAGCCGTCGGCCCATTTCACCGCGCGCTCGATGTTGTTCGCGTGGTTGCCGCTGACATAGATCGGCAGCTTCTTCTGGAACGGCTTGGGGAAGAGCTCGACGTCCTTGAACTTGTAGTACTGGCCGTCGAACGAGCAGACCCGTTCCCTGAACAGCAGGTTCAGCGCCTGCAGGCCCTCGTCGACGATGTCGCCGCGGTCGATCTTGGCGTCCGGCTGCAGCGCCTTGAACTCCTCGCGATAGGCACCGATACCGATGCCGAGCTCGAGCCGGCCCTTGCCGAAATGGTCGAGCGTGCAGATCTGCTTGGCCGCCACCACGATGTCGTGGCGCATCGGCAGCACCAGGATGCCGGTGCCGACCTTGATGGTCTTGGTCTCGGACAGCACGAACGCGTAGGTGACCAGCGGCTCCCAGAAGCGCGGCGGCACCGGGAACTCGGCGCGCACGTAGTTCTGTGTCGTCATGTGGTCGTTGCCCCACACCGAGTCGTAACCGAACTTCTCGGCGCCCTGGGCAATCCTGATGACGTTCTCCGGATCGGAGAACGGGATGGGATAGGTGAGGCCCTCCATCCCGGTGGGCAGGCCGGCGCTGACTCGCATTGTCGTATCCCCCGATGATTGTCGTCCTGAGGCGAAGCCGAAGGACTTACGGCTTCAACAGCGCGCTGTTGCGTCGCCAGGTCCTTCGCTGCGCTCAGGACGACAGGATCTACTCCGCCGCAATGGCGCGCAGCTTGGTCGTCTCCGCCTGGTCGACCGAGCCGTCGTCGTTGACCGCGACTCCGTAGTCGCGCCGCGCCGACTCGGCTGAGATGAAGCCCTGGCGCACGTCGTCGGCCACCGCCGCTATCGCGCGCCGGCGCGGATTGCCCAGGCCGCCGCCGCCCGGCATCGAGATGATCAGCCGGTCGTTCTTCGGCACGGTCTGCTGGCCCATGCCGCGCAGCTTGGTGCCCGAGTCGAGCGCCACCCGGCCGGCCATGCCGTTCTGGCCGCCGTCGCGACCGCGCGGCGGATGGTCGATGCGGTCGTAGTAGGCCGAGATGGCGAACGGCGCGTCGTCGAGCGTGCCGACCTCCATGATCTGGCCGAGGCCGCCGCGGAACTCGCCGGCGCCGCCGGAATCCTGGCGGTACTCCTTCTTCCACACCACGATCGGCGAGATCGTCTCGTTGACCTCGATCGGCACGTTGCGCACGCCGCTCGGGAAGGCGGTGGCCGACAGCCCGTCCTTGCCCGGCCGCGCGCCGGTGCCGCCGGCATGGAAGCTCATGATGGTGAAGACCTTGGCGTTGACCGTTTCGGCCGGATCGCCGTCGGCCCGGCCCGGGCCGCCTAGTGCCGACAGGTTCCACAGGCACGAGGCGCCCTCGGCCGGCACGCCGCCCGCGAGCGCCTGGTGCAGGCAGCCGAACATCACGTCCGGCAGCATCTGGCCGGTGACGTGGCGACCGGCGACCGGCGCCGGATGCTTGGCGTTCAGGATGCAGCCCTCCGGCGCGGTGATGCGGATCACCTCCAGCGAGCCCTCGTTATTCGGCACCTTGGGCGCCACGATGCACTTCACGCCGAAGCTGGCATAGGCCTCGGTGTAGCAGATCGGCACGTTGATGCCGTGTGCCGACACGCCCGAGGTGCCGCCGAAATCGACGTCGATGCCGTCGGCGCCGATCTTCATGGTGGCGACCAGGTCGATCGGCTTGTCGTAGCCGTCGACCCGCATCGAGAACTTGTACTCGCCGGGCTTGATCTTGCGGATCTGCTCGAGCGAGGCCTGCTTGGACTTCTCGAGGATGTGCGTGCCCAGGCGATCGAGGTCGTCGATGGCGAACTCGTCCATCATCTCGATCAGGCGGCGGCAGCCGATCTCGTTGCAGGTCGCCAGCGAGTAGAGGTCGCCCACCACCTGGACCGGCTCGCGCACGTTGGCGGCGACGATGTCGGTCAGCGTCCGGTCGACCACGCCTTCGCGCGCGAAGTGCATCAGCGGGACGTACAGCCCTTCCTCGTAGACCTGGCGGGCATCGACGCCCATGCCGCGGCCGCCGATATCGACGACGTGGCAGGTCGAGGCGAACAGCGCGACCATCTTGCCGCGCCGGAAGGTCGGCGTGACGAAGGTGAAGTCGTGCAGATGGCCGGTGCCCTTCCACGGGTCGTTGGTCAGGTAGATGTCGCCTTCCTTCATGGTGTGGGCCGGGAAGCGGTCGAGGAAGTGGTAGACCGCGCGGGCCATCGAGTTGATGTGGCCCGGTGTGCCGGTCACGGCCTGCGCCAGCATCGCGCCGTCGAGGTCGAACACGCCGGCGGAGAGGTCACCGGCCTCGCGGGTCGAGGTCGAGAAGCCGGTGCGCATCAGCGCCAGCGCCTGCTCCTCGACGACCGCGATCAGGCGGTCCCACATCAACTGCAGGCGAATCGGCGACAGAGGATCGTTGATGCTCATGGTCCCACCTTTTCCAACAGGATGGCGCCGATCGGGCTCAGCCGCGCGGCGAAGCTCCTCGGCACGATGGTCGTGGTCTCGTCCTCGGCGATGATCGCCGGGCCGGGAATGTGGCTGCCGACCTGAAGGTCGGCGCGATGATAGACCGACACCTCCTTCATGTCCTGATCGGCGGGGTCGTAGACCGAGCGCTTGCCGCGCGCCTTGGCCGGCAGGTCGGCCGGCTGCGGCGGCGTCTTGGGCATCGGCGGCTGCTCGGCGGCGAGCCGCAGCGTCCAGTTCATGATCTCGACGCTGAGGCCCGGGATGGTCCGGCCGAAGGTCGCGGCGTAGCCGTCCTCGTAGAGCTTGATCAGCGTCTCGCGCGATGCGGTCGTGAAGTCGCCGTCGGGCAGGTTGACGGTGATCTCGTGGCCCTGGCCACGATAGCGCATGTCGGCAGTGCGGGTCGCCACCAGCTTGGCGGTCGGCGCGCCGGCCTTCACGACCGCCTCGGCCTCGGCGCGCATCTCGGCGAACAGCGTGTTGACGAACGCCGGATCGAACTTGTCGGCGTCGAGCTGCACGTAGCGGCTGCGCACCACCTCGTAGGCGACCGGTGCCATCAGGAAGCCGACGGCCGAGCCGACGCCCGCGCCCGACGGCACCATGACGCGGCTGATGCCGAGCTTCTCGGCCAGCCGCGCGGCATGGATGGGGGCGGCGCCGCCGAAGGCGATCATGGTGCGGTCCTGCAGCTCCTTGCCGCGCTCGACGGCATGGACGCGGGCGGCGTTGGCCATGTTCTCCTCGACGATCTCGCTGACGCCGAAGGCGGCATCGAGGCGCTTGAGCTGCAGCGCCGATCCGACCGCCTTGTCGACCGCTTCGCCGGCCTTGTCGGGCGAGAGCTTGATCGTGCCGCCGGCGAAGTAGCCGGGATCGAGCCGGCCCAGCACGACGTCGGCGTCGGTCACGGTCGGCTCGGTGCCGCCGCGGCCGTAGCTCGCGGGGCCGGGCTCGGCGCCGGCGCTCTCGGGACCGACATTGATGCGGGAGAGCGAATCGACATGGGCGATCGATCCGCCGCCGGCGCCGATCTCGACCATCTCGATCACCGGGATGCGCAGCGGCAGGCCCGAGCCCTTGAGGAAGCGGTACTGGCGCGCGACCTCGAAGGTGCGCGAATGCTGCGGCTCGCCGTTGTCGATCAGGCAGATCTTGGCGGTGGTGCCGCCCATGTCGAACGACAGGACCTTGTCGAGGCCGCACTGGCGGGCGAGCGCCGCCGCCAGGATCGCGCCGCCGGCCGGGCCGGATTCGACCAGGCGGATCGGGAATTTGCGCGCGGTCTCGAGCGCCGCCAGGCCGCCGCCCGAGGTGATCATGAACAGGGGGCAGGCGACGCCGCGCTGGCGCAGCGCCGCGTCGAGCCGGCCGAGATAGCGGTCCATCACCGGCTGCACATAGGCGTTGGCGACCGCCGTCGACCAGCGCTCGTACTCGCGGATCTCGGGCGAGACCTCGCTCGACAGCGAGATCGACACGCCGGGCAGCGTCTCGGCCAGGATGTCGCGCGTCCGCCGCTCGTGCTTGCCGTCGAGATAGGCGTGCATGTAGCCGATGGCGATCGCCTCGATCCTGGCGGCCTTGAGCTTGGGCGCCAGCGCCTTCACGGCGCTCTCGTCGAGCGGCAGCAGCACGTTGCCGCGGCCGTCCATGCGCTCGGGGATGCCGAAGCGCAGGTCGCGCGGCACCAGCGGCGACGGCTTGACCATGAAGATGTCGTACTGCTCGAAGCGATGCTCGAAGGCGATCTCGATCGAATCGCGAAAGCCCTCGGTGACGATCAGCGCCGTCCGGGCGCCCTTGCGCTCGATGATGGCGTTGGTGGCGAGCGTCGTGCCGTGGATGATGATGCCGAGGTCGGCGGGCTTCAGGCCCGACAGCTTCACGATCTCGTCCAGGCCGGTCAGCACGCCTTCCTCGGGCGCGCGCGGCGTGGTCAGCACCTTGGTGCTGGTCCGCTTGCCGTTCCACTCCAGACACAGGTCGGTGAAGGTGCCGCCGATATCGACTGCCAAACGTGCTTTTTCCATGACCACTCTCTATGCCGCTGATTGCTGGATGTTTCCGCCCAGATAGGCCTGGCGGATGCGCGGATCGGTCCGCACCTCGGCCGCCGGGCCTTCCATGAATTTCCGCCCCTGTTCCATGACCAGCGCGCGGTCGGAGATCAAGAGCGCTCCGCGCACGTTTTGCTCTACGACAAGGACCGTGACGCCGGTCGCCGCGATCTGCTGCACGGTGGTGAAGACGTCGCCCTGCATGCGCGGCGACAGGCCCAACGAAGGCTCGTCGAGCAGCAGCAGGCTGGGCTCGAGCAGCAGGACCATCGCCATCTCCAGGATCTGCTGCTCGCCGCCCGACAGGTTGCCGGCCTCGGTAAGCCACTTCTGGCGCAGCATCGGGAACAGGCCGATGACGCGCGCGATCGCCGGCTCGTGCTTGCCCCCGGTGAGGGTGTAGCAACCCATCTTGAGATTCTCTTCCACGCTCATGGCGGGAAAGTTGCAGCGGCCTTGCGGCACGAAGCCCACGCCCCGCTTGAGTCGTTCCCAGGGCGGCAGCCGCTCGACCCGCTCGCCCTTGAACACGATCTCGCCGCTGAAAAAGCGGTTGGTGCCGTAGATCGCCCGCAGCAGCGTCGACTTGCCGGCACCGTTGCCGCCGATCAGCGTCGTGATGGTGCCGGTGTCGAGCGTCGTCGAGAACTCGCGCACGATCGGATTGTCGCCGTAGCCGGCGGTCACGGAGACGAGGTCGAGCGCCGTGCTCATGCCGCGCCCCGCATCTCGGCCTCGGCCATCTCCGGCGTCATGCCGAGATAGGCTTCGAGCACCCGCGCATCGGTGTGGATCGCGGCGGCGGTGCCCTCGGTCAGCTTGCGGCCCTGCTCGAGCACGATCACCTGATGGCAGAGGTTGGTGATGAACTCGACATTGTGCTCGACGATCAGGAAGGTCTCGCCGGCCCGGTTGAGCTGCTGCAGCGCCACCTCGATCTCGCGGATGCGGGAGGGATTGACGCCGGCCACCGGCTCGTCGAGCACGACGATCCTGGGATGCGGCATCAGCGCGGCGGCGAGCGCCACCAGCTTTTTCTGGCCGTAGGACAGGATGCCGGTCTCGATCTCGTAGTATTTGCGCAAGCCGATCAGGTCGACCAGCTCGGCCGCGCGCTGCTCGGACTGCTCGACGGCGTCGCGATAACGGCGGGTGCGGAAGAATTCGTCGATCCAGGTGGCTTGGTCGAACTGCTGCGCGGCGATCGCGAGATTGTCGCGCAGCGAGAGCCGCTCGTAGATGCGCACGGTCTGGAAGGTGCGCATCAGGCCGGCGCGCGCGATCAGGTGGGCGGGCTTGCCGGTGATGTCGGTGCCGGCCAGCACGACCTTGCCGCCGTCGAGCTTCTGGAAGCCCGAGATGCAGTCGATCGCCGTACTCTTGCCCGAGCCGTTGGGGCCGATCAGGCCGGTGATGCTGCCGGCCGCGACCTCGAACGAGACGCTGTCGAGCGCATGGACGCCCGAGTAGGCTTTGCGCAGGTCGCTCACGGACAGGAGCGCGGTCATTGCAGAGCCTGGCGCATGCGCGCGATCTTGCGTTCGCGCAGCCAGCCGGCGACGCCGGTCGGCATGACGAACATCGCCGCCACCAGGATCACGCCATAGATGATCATGCGGAAGTCGGCGGAGAAGCGCAGCGCCTCGGGCAGCGCCGACAGGGCGATGCCGGCCGCAATCACGCCCCAGAAGCTGCCGGCGCCGCCGATGATCACGATGATCAGGAAGGTCTGCATGTAATAGAAGTCGAGGAAGCCCGGATCGATGACGCGCAGATGGAAAGCGAAGACGCCGCCCGCGGCGCCGGTGATGGCGGCGCCGATCGCGAACGAGGCGAGCTTGTAGGGCATCGGCGAGATGCCCTGGGCGCGCACCAGCGGCTCGTTCTGCTTGATGGCGATCAGGGTGCGGCCGATGCGCGAGCTGCACAGCGCATAGAGGAAGCCAATCGTCGCCACCGAGAAGGCCCAGGCCACCCAGTAGAAGCTCGGCGTGGTTTCGAAGGCGAAGCCGAAGGCCTGCGGCCGCGGGATGTTGGGAATGCCGAGCGGCCCGCGGGTCAGCGTTACCCAATCGCGCGCGATCAGCGCCACCAGGAGCGCGAAGGTCAAGGTCGAGATCACGAAGGCATGGCGGTTGGTGCGCAGGATCGGATAGCCGATCACCAGCGCCAGCGCGGCGTTCAGCAGCGCGGCGTAGACCACGCCCAGCCAGAAATTGCCGCCGAACGTCATCACGGTGAGCGTCGTGGCATAGCCGCCGATGCCCCAGAAGCCGAGCTGCGCGAACGACAGCAGCCCGGTGAAGCCGTAGACCAGGTTCAGCGCGGCGGCGGCGACCGTGAAGATCAGCGCCGAAATGCCGACACCGATGATGTAGTTGGACGACGTGACGAGCGGCAGCGCGGCGAAGGCCAGCGCGCCGAGCAGCGCGAGGAGGAGCTTCATCCGACAGCCTTCATCCCACCCGCATCCCGCCGCGCTTGAAGAGGCCATCGGGGCGCAGGAACAGCACCGCGATCATGATCACGAACACCGCGGCTTCCTGCCAGGCGATCTCGAAGAAGCCGCCGATCCAGCTCTCGACCAGGCCGAGGCCGATCGCCGCCACCACGGCGCCGGGGATGTTGCCCAGCCCGCCGATGATGACGAGAGCGAACGCCTTGAAGATCAGGAACTGGCCCATGTAGGGCGTGACCAGCTGAATGGGCGAGATCGCGGCCCCGGCGAGGCCGCACAGGCCGGCGGCGAGGATCACCGCGTTGCGCGCCACGACGCGCGGGCGGATGCCGACCATCAGCGCGGCGTCGCGGTTCTGGGCGATCGCCCGCATGGCGCGGCCGAACTGGGTGTAGCGCAGCACGAGGTAGAGGCCGGCGAAGGCCGCGACCGCGGCAGCGGCGCCGATCACCCGCGTCCAGGTGATGCGGATCGCGCCGATCTCGACGCCGTCGAAGCCGTACTGCGAATCGACCATGCGCGGCGTCGCGGTGAAGAGGTACTGCATCACGTGGATGATGATGATCGACAGCCCCAGCGTAATCAGGATGCTGCGCTCGAACTCGTCGGGCTTCAGCCGCACCAGCAGCCCCTCGTAGATCACGAAGCCGGCCAGCATGGTGGCGACGATCGCCGTCGCCATCGCCGGCCAATAGAGCAGGCCCATCACCGGCAGCGCGAAGCACATGGCGAAGGCGCCGAGCATGAGGAGCTCGCCGTGGGCGAAGTTGATGATCTCCATGACGCCGAAGATCAGAGACAGGCCGACCGCGATCAGCGCATAGAGCAGGCCGAGCGCGATGCCGTTCAGCGTGAGCTGAAGCAGGTAAACCGCATCGATGGTCATGACGCGCGACGCATTGCAATTACCGGACCAGTCCCGAACCCCAGAAATCGTTGACAGATAATCAAGCTTCTTGCGAACGTGCAAGTCATCGAAACGCCGTGCCTATTATCGGCACGCGCTTTCGGATGGGGACGAAGGGAGATTTTGCGATGAGGACCAGGCTTTGGATGGCGTTGGCCGCCGTTTCGCTTGCCAATCCGGCGATGGCCCAGCAGGGACCGATCGTGATCGGCGTGTCGACGGCGCAGACCGGCCCGGCGGCGACCGCCGCCGAATGGGAGCTGTGGGGCGTCAATCTCGCGGTCGAGGAGATCAACGCCGCGGGCGGCGTGCTCGGCCGCAAGCTCGAGATCATGGTGGTCGACAACAAGTGCAATCCCTCGGAGGCGGTCAACGCCGCCAACAAGCTGGTGGAGGCCAAGGTCGTCGCGATCGAGGGCTCGCACTGCAGCTCGGCCCATCTCGCCAGCATGAAGATCATCCAGGACGCCAAGATTCCGATGATCACCGGCATCGCCTCCAACCCGCAGATCACGACGCTGTCGGGCAAGGGCGGCAACGACTACGCCTTCCGCATCTCGGCATCCGATGCCGGCATGATGCAGGCGCTCGGCATCTATCTCGCCAGCAAGAAGCCGTTCAAGACGGTGGCGATCGTCGCCGAGGATTCCGACTTCGGCCGCGGCGGCGCCGATGCCTTCAAGTCGATCGTCGTCCCGAAGGCCGGCCTCGAGGTGGTGTCGACCGACATCCATCCGCAGAACGCGCCCGACTTCACGTCGATCCTGACCCGCCTGCAGCAGCGCCGGCCGGACGCCATCGCAACCTTCCAGCTCGGCGGCGATTCGCTCAACTTCCTGCGCCAGGCGATGCAGGTCGGCGTGCGCATCCCGTTCACCGGCCGCATCGAGCTCGGCGGCCGCAACCAGCCGATCATCGAGGCCGGCGGCCTCGAGAAGTCGGTCAGCGCCTGGCAGTACAGCGCGCTCGCCGATTCGCCGCAGAACCACGCCTTCGCCGAGAAGATCAAGGTCAAGCACAAGGCCGAGCCCTACCTGCAGACCTGGGCGGGCTACGACTGCATCCGCGTGCTGGCGCAGGCGATCAAGGACGCGGGCAGCACCGACGGCACCAAGATCAAGGACGCGATCAAGGCGATGTCTTTCACCAACGTGATGGGCAAGACCGTGAGGTTCGACGAGTACAACCAGGCCGGCCACTGGGTGGCGCTGCATACCGTGCTGAACAAGAAGGTGACGCTGGCCGAGCTGGTCGAGGTCAAGTAGCGCCGGCGATGTCGCGCCCCGTCAAAGCTGCCGCGGGATCGCAATCGCTCGAACGCGGCCTCGACGTGCTCGAGGTCGTCGAGGCGGAGGGCGCCGACATCGGCGTGCGCGAGATCGCGCGCCGGCTCGACCTCAGCCCGACCATCGTGCAGCGCATGGTGACCTCGCTCGCCAAGCGCGGCTATGTCGACAGGAACGCCGAGAACGCGCGCTACCGGCTCGGCTATCGGGCGCTGGCGCTCGGCGCCAACTCGAGCGGCGCCGGCGCCGACTACATCGGCGCCGCGCGCCGTGAGCTCGAACGGTTGGCGCGCGGCCATAGCCTCAACGGTTTCGTCTCGGTGCTGCATGACGGCCGCGCGGTCTACCTGCTGGCGGTCCAGGCTGAGGGCCCGGTCGCGATCAAGGTGGCGCCGGGCAGCGAGATGCCCTTGCACAGCACTGCGGCCGGCAAGGTGCTGCTGTCGTCGCTGAGCGATCCCGAGGCGCGCAAGCTGCTGGGTCACGGCAAGCTGGCGGCGATCACGCCGCACACCGTGACCGATGCAGCGGCGGTGATCGCGGGCCTCGCCCGGGTGCGCAAGCAGGGCTTTGCCACGGTGAGCGAGGAGAATATTCGCGGCGTGCTGTCGGTCGGCGCGCCGATTCTCGATCGCAACGGCAAGGTGCTGGCGGCGCTGAGCGTGGCGTTCCCGAAGTATCTCGATTCGGCGGTCACGCTGCAGAGCATCACGCCGCACGTGGTCGCCGCCGCCCAGCGCATCTCCCGTGCGGTCGGCGGCATGCCGGGCTAAGCAGTCACTTCCTCCCCTTTGCGGGTTCCGACAAGGGGAGGTGCCCCCGTAGCCGGGGGCGGAGGGGTCATGAGCCGCAGTCGTGTTGCCGCTCATGACCCCTCCGTCGGCGTGAGACGCCGACACCTCCCCATATGAATGGGGAGGAAGGTCTATTTGCCTTCGTCGGCCTTGAAATTCATCGCGACGCCGTTGATGCAATAGCGCTGATGGGTGGGCGGCGGGCCGTCGTCGAAGACGTGCCCGAGATGGCTGCCGCAGGTGGCGCAGTGGACTTCGGTCCGCTCCATGCCGAGGCTGTCATCGGACGACGTCTCGACGCTGCCGGCGACCGGCTCGTCGAAGCTCGGCCAGCCCGTGCCGCTCTCGAACTTGCGCTTCCCCTCGAACAGCGTCGTGCCGCAGCCGGCGCAGGTGAACTTGCCCGGCCGCTTCTCCACGAGCAGAGCGCAGCTCCCGGGCCTCTCCGTCCCGTGCTCGCGCATGATGTAGTACTGCTCGGGCGTCAGCAGCTTGCGCCATTCGGCGTCGCTGTGCGTCACGGGATAGGGCTTGGTCATCGGGACCTCTAGCGCACCCGGGCGGGCGTCCGGGGCTTGGGCAGGACGCGGCGCTTCTCGCTCTCGGTCAACGAGCCGGTCCAGCGTTCGGCGACCTCGAGCTGGACCGGCGCCAGCGCCTTGGCGGCGTGAGCGGCGTCATGGCGTTCCCGGCCAGCATCGCCGTAGAGCGTGGTGCGGATGCGTGGCGATCGGCCGAGATCGGCGATCAGCCGCTCCATCGCGTCGGGCGGCAGCTCCTCGCCGTGCTCGGCGCCAGCAGCGCGGGTGATCGATTCGTTCATCAGCGTGCCGCCGAGATCGTTGGCGCCGGCCTGAAGGCAGACCTTGGCGCCCTCGACGCCCATCTTCACCCACGAGGTCTGGATGTTGGGGATGTGCGGGTGCAGCGCCAGCCGGCCGATCGAATGCATCAGCACGGCTTCGCGGAAGGTCGGGCCCATGCGCGCCGCGCCCTTGAGCGCGATCGGCGCCTCGGCGGCGACGAACGGCAGCGGCACCAGCTCGGTGAAGCCGTCGGTGTCTTTCTGCAGGTTACGCAGGCGCAGGAGGTGCCGCGCCCAATGCACCGGCTTGTCGACATGGCCGAACATGATGGTCGCGGTCGAGCGCAGGCCGACGCCGTGCGCGGCGCGCATGATGTCCAGCCACTGGTCGGTCGAGACCTTGTCGGGGCAGAGGATGTCGCGCACTTCGTCGTCGAGCACCTCGGCCGCGGTACCGGGCAGGCTGCCGAGGCCCGCATCGCGCAGCTCGGCGAGGTAATCGGAGATCGTGCGGCCAAGCGTCGTCGCGCCGTGCCAGACCTCGAGCGGCGAGAAGGCATGGACATGCATGCCCGGGATCTCCTCGCGCACGGCGCGGCAGACATCGAGGTAGTGCTGGCCTGTGTACTCGGGATGGATGCCGCCCTGCATGCAGACTTCAGTGGCGCCGCGGTCCCACGCCTCTTTCGCGCGGCGCACGATCTCTTGCGTGGTGAGGTCGTAGGGTGAGCCACGCAGGTTGGCGGCGAGCTTGCCCTTGGAAAAGGCGCAGAAGCCGCAGCGGAAGTAGCAGATGTTGGTGTAGTTGATGTTGCGCACGACGGCGTAGGAGATGGTGTCGCCCACCACCTGCTTGCGCAGCGCATCGGCGGCTTGCGTCACCGCCGCGAAGTCGGGCCCGCGCGCCTCGAACAGCCGCACGATGTCGCCTTCGCCGAGATCCTCGCCGCGCACCGCGCGGTCGACGATCGGCGCCAGGCTGGTGCTCGGCCGCAGCGCCGGCATCGCCAGCGTCGCCATGTCGGCGGCCGGCATCGCCATCACGAGGCCGGGCTTCCAGTCGTTGTCGCGGCGCAGGCCGCTCGCCGCGCTCATCGCCAGCACGCGCGGGCGCAGGCCCGGATCGATCCACGCCTTGTCGGCGACGTAGCTCGGATAGACGGCGAGCCGCTCGGTCAGCACCTTGCCGTACCGCAGGCTCTCGTTGGCGAGCGCATCGAGCTGCGGCCACGGGCGCTCGGGATTGACGTGATCGGGTGTGACCGGCGAGACGCCGCCCCAGTCGTCGATGCCGGCTTCGATCAGCCGGCCGTAGCCCGGTTCCTGCAGGTTGGGCGGCGCCTGCACCGACAGCGTGTCGCGGAAGATCAGCCGCGCGACGGCGATCGTCCACAGCAGCTCGTCGAACGACGGTTCGGGCGCGTTGGCCATCCGCGTGTCCGGTTTGGCCCTGAAATTCTGGATGATGACTTCCTGCAGATGGCCATGCTGCTCGTGCAGGTCGCGCAGCGCCAGCAACGCCTCGATCCGCTCCTCGCGCGTCTCGCCGATGCCGATCAGGATGCCCGAGGTGAAGGGCACCTTGGCTTCGCCCGCGGCCTTGAGCGTCGCGAGCCGCAGCGCCGGCGCCTTGTCGGGCGCGCCGAAGTGGGGGCCGCCGCGCTCGCCCAGCCGCTCGGCCGCGCTCTCCAGCATGATGCCCATCGAGACCGACGACTTGCGCAGCTTCGCGAGGTCGGCGGCATCCATCAGGCCGGGATTGAAGTGCGGCAACAGGCCGGTCTCCTTGAAGACCAGCGCGCCCATCGCCGCGAGATAGTCGAGCGTCGTCGCGTAGCCCATCGCCTGAAGCGCCTCGGCGGCGGGCTTCCACTTGAGCTCGGGCTTGTCGCCCAGGGTGAACAGCGCCTCGGCGCAGCCGGCCGCCTGGCCGGCGCGCGCGATCTCCAGCACCTGCTCGGGCGTGAGGTAGGCTGCTTCGCCTTTCTTCGGCGGGTGGACGAAGGTGCAGTAGCCGCAGGTGTCGCGGCAGAGATGGGTCAGCGGGATGAACACCTTCTTGGAGAAGGTGACGCGGTCGCCGAAGGCGGCATCGCGGATCGCGGCCGCGTCGCGCATCAGCGACTCGAGATCGCGAGACAGGAAATCAGGCGGCGATTCACGCGACATGGCGGAAGACCCGGTACGCAGGGTGATCGGAAACGAGGGCGGCCAGATCGTCCGGCGTATCGATGTCGCGCGCAAGGCCCGGACGGCGAACCATTGCCGGCTCAATACCCACGCTGCGCGCATGGTCGGCATGGAACGAGGCGCTCGGCCGCGCCGTGGTGAAGGCGAACTTCAGCACCGTCGGCGGGCGCAGCAGCAACGCGTTGGTGCCGCCGTCCTTGGCCTCGGCGATCACAACGTCGCTGGTGCGGCCGGCCTCGACCATCGCCGCGATGTCCGATGCGGCGAGATAGGGCAGGTCGGCCATGACCAGCAGCAGCTCGCGGCCGCCCGCGTCCTGCACGCGGCGTGCAGCCGAGGTGACGTCGGCATTCAGCTCCTGCTCGGCGTTGGCGACCTCGATCTGAGCCAATCCGGCTTCGCGCAGGGTCGCCAGCACATGCTCCAGCATCTGCCGCGCCAGCGCCTCGCGCCCGGCCGGATCGAGCACACCGGACAGGCGGCTCTTGGCACGGGCCGTGGCCTTCATTGGAACGACAGCGATGAGCATGTCAGGAGTGTCGCCCAGACACTGCGAGGTCGTCCACGAAATCGAGCACGTCCCGGGCGACGCGGCGCTTGTCTGCGTCGTTTCGCATCATGGTGTCGGCAACCTTCACCTTCAGCCCCAGCGCCTCGATGTCGCGCGCCAGGGATGCGTCCTGAGCATCGAGCATGAAGCCGTCGACCCATTCTTTATAGTAGCGCGCGACGCCGAGCGCGGAGACGTCGTGGCCGAGCTCGGCCAGCATCTTCGCGGCAGGCCCTTTGATCGCCTGGCCACCGACGATCGGCGTGACGGCGATCTTCGGGGCCCTTGTTTTCGCGAGCGCGGCCTGCACGCCCGGCACCGCGAGGATCGGCGCGACACTGACGAAGGGATTGGATGGACAGACCACGATGCCGCCGAGGTCTGCGGTGTCGAGCAAAGTAGGATGCGCCTTCGCTTTGTCCGCGCCGGCGAAACGCACCGACTTCACGACCGGTTCGCAGCGCAGCCGAACGAACCAGTCCTGGAAGGCGAGCTCGCCTTGGTCGGTCGTGACCATTGTGCGTACCCGATCGTCGGACATCGGCACCATCGCGGACTTCACGCCGAGGCGCGCGGCCAGGTCGCGCATCACCGAAGAGAGGCTCTCGCCGCCGCGCAGACGGCGCGTGCGCTCGATATGCGTGGCGAGGTCCTTGTCGCCGAGGCGAAACCACGTCTCGCCGCCGATCTGGCCGAGCGCCTCCATCACCGTCCAGGTCTCGTCGCGGCGGCCCCAGCCGGTCTCGGGATTGGCGACGCCCGCCAGGGTGTACATCACCGTGTCGAGATCGGGGCAGATGCTGAGCCCGAGATGCTCGAAGTCGTCGGCCGTGTTGACCGCGACCGTGAGCGCATCGTGCGGCAATGTGCCTGCGAGTCCCAACGCAAGCTTGGCTCCACCAACGCCCCCGGCGAGGGCTAGGATTTGTCTCGTCATGCGGGGACCCTATCGCACGAAACATTGCGCTAGGTCTGCAAATCGATCTAGGCTCCGCGCGATCAAAAACAGGGAGGGCGTAATGAAGCTGCTGGCCGTCGCGAGTGTTGCGCTGTGCGCATTGGGATGGTCCGGGTTGGCCGAGGCCCAGGACGCCAAGCTGTGCGACAAGCCGCGCCAGATGGAAGGCTTCAAGACCTGCGCCGACGTCGAGAAGGCCGAGGCCGAGGGTGCCATCGTGCTCTACTCGACCGATCCGGAAGCCGGTCAGGCCAAGCTGGTCGCCGCCTTCATGAAGACCTTCCCCAAGATCCAGGCCAAGTTCTTCCGCCTGCAGGCGGGCGCGCTCTACGCCAAGATCCTGTCGGAGCGCCAGGCCAAGTCGTACCTGGTGGACGTCATCCAGATCTCCGACATGGGCATGATCCTGGACTTCCAGCGCAAGAACGGCTTCGTGCAGTACATCTCGCCGGAGATGGCCGCCTTCAAGCCGGAGTACAAGAGCAAGCCCGAGGGCTACTGGACCTGGGGTTCGGTGATCATGGGCGGCATCGCCTACAACGCCAAGAACACGCCGGAGGCCGAGGCGCCGAAGACCTGGGAAGACCTGCTCGATCCCAAGTGGAACGACGCGATCAACGTCAAGGTCTCGAACTCCGGCCTGCAGCACGGAATCTGGTACATGCTGAAGCCGATCCTGGGCGACGACTACTTCAAGAAGTTCGAGGCCCAGAAGCCGCGCGCCTTCGACTCCTACGTCCAGCAGTACGGCCGCCTGGTCGACGGGCAGGACAAGGTGATCATGGGTGCGCAGTATTCCGGTGCCGTCGAGTTCACCGCCAAGGGCGCGCCGATCGGCTTCGTCTTCCCGGAGAAGGGCCTGCCGGCGGTGTCGGAGACCTACGGCATCGTCGCCGAAGGCCCGCATCCCAACGCCGCCAAGCTGTTCATGGACTGGTTCCTCTCGCCGGTCGGCCAGAAGGCGCTGGCCGAGGCGCTGGCGCTGCATTCGCCGCGCGAGGACGTGCCGCCGCCTCCGGGCGCGATACCGCTCACCAAGATGAAGCTGCTCATCCCGGCCGACTGGGACGCCTTCGAGAAGGACCGCCCGAGCTTCGCCAAGGAATGGGACCGCATCGTCGGCGCCCGGCGGCGCTAGCTTGACGGTCGCTGTCTCCTTCGAACTCCTCTCCCCCGCTAGGCGGAGAGGTGGGGAGAGGGGGCATCAGGTGATGTCTGTAACCCCCTCTCCTAACCTCTCCCCCTATCGGGGGAGAGGGACATGAACATGAAGCCGCGCTTCAACTGGCAGCCGGTCGTGTCGGCTGCCGTCATCGTCGTGGTCGCCTTCCTCGTCCTGCTGCCGCTGGTCTTCCTGGTCGAGGAGTCGCTGAACGTCGGCGATCCGATGGCCTTCCCGCCGCAGGAATACGGTTTCAGGAACTACATCGCGATGTTCGACGAGGACATCAACGTCCTCTTCAACACGGTGATCATCGCCGTGGTGGCGACGATCATGGCGATCCTGATCGGCTTCACGCTGGCCTGGATCCTGACCCGCACCAACGTGCCGGGCCGCGAGCTGCTCGAGCGGCTGATGGAGCTGCCCTATTACATGACGCCGCTGGTCGGCGCGCTCGCCTGGAGCGTGATCGCCGGCCCCAAGAGCGGCTTCGTCAACCAGATCTGGAAGGCGTGGGGCGGCAGCGGCGACATCGTCAATGTCTACGGCTATTTCGGCATCGCCTGGATCATGGCGCTGTTCGAGGGCACGGTCGCCTTCGTCATGATCTCGGCGTCGATGAAGTCGATGGACCCCGCGCTCGAGGAATCGGCGCGGGTGATGGGCGCCTCCAAGCTTCGCACCATGCTGACGGTGACCCTGCCGCTGGTGATGCCGGGCGTGCTGGGCGCCACGCTGTTCGTGTTCGCCGAGATGCTGGGCTCGTTCGCCGCCGCGCTGGTGATCGGCATCCCGGCGCGCATCTACGTCATCACCACCGCGATCTGGGATTCGACGCTCAGCTATCCGCCGGACTACGGCCGCGCCTCGGCGATGGGCCTGTCGCTGTTCGTGGTGATGTTCGCCATGCTCACCTTCTATCGCTGGCGCATCAACAAGGGCAGCTACGCCACCATCACCGGCAAGGCGTTCCGGCCGCGGCCGATGGACATGGGCAAGCTCGCCTGGCTGCTGCTCGGCGTCTGCCTGCTCTACGTCGTGCTGGCCGTGGTGCTGCCGCTGGCGGCCCTGATCATGACCTCGCTGCAGCGCTTCGCGACGGTGATCCTGAGCCAGGCCGAATGGACGCTCGCCAACTACCAGACGGCGCTGTCGCTGGGACCCATCCGCGGCGCGCTCGGCAACAGCCTGATGCTCGGCTTCGGCGTCGCCTCCGTCGGCGTGATCCTGATGGCTCTGCTGGTCTGGATCATCTACCGCTCGCGCATCAGGGGCAGCGGCGCCATCGAATACCTGGTGATGTTCCCGCAGGCCGTGCCGCGCCTGGTGTTCGGCCTCGCGCTCCTGTGGGCGTGGCTCAACATCCCGATCCCGATCTACGGCACCCTGTGGCTGCTGGCGCTCGCCTATCTCACCGTGATGCTGCCGCTCGGCGTGCGTACACTGGCCGGCGTGGTGCTGCAGATCGACAAGAGCCTCGAGGAATGCGCCCGCGTCTGCGGTGCCGGCTGGGCGTACCAGATGCGTACGGTGACCCTGCCGCTGCTGCGGCCGGGCATCCTGGCGGCCTGGCTGCTGATCTTCATGGCCTGCGTGCGCGAGCTGGGCACGTCGGTCTTCCTGATGGGCCCGGATGCCCGCGTGATCGCGCCGTCGATCGTGTCGGCCTTTGCCTCGAGCGGCACCGAGCTGACCGCGGCGATGGCGCTGATCCAGACCGCCACGGTGGTGGTCGCATTGGTGATCCTGTTCCGGCTGACGCGCGGCGTGACCAAGGAGATGTCGTGAGCACGACGCGTATCGAAGTGAAAGACCTGGTCGTGCGCTACGGCGACGCCGTGGCCGTGAACGGCGTCAGCTTCACCGTCGGCAGCGGCGAGCATCTGACGCTGCTCGGACCGTCGGGCTGCGGCAAGACCACGACCTTGCGCGCCATCGCCGGGCTGGAGCAGCCGTCGGCTGGCAGCATCTACATCGAAGGCCAGGCGATGTACGACGCCGCGGCGCGCCGCAATGTGACGGCGGAGCAGCGCGGCGTGTCGATGGTCTTCCAGTCCTACGCCGTGTGGCCTCACATGACGGTGTTCGACAACGTCGCCTACGGCCTGCGCGTTCGCAAGAAGAGCGCCGCCGACATCAAGGCTGCCGTCGAACGCGCGCTCGATCTGGTGCAGATGCGCCATCTCGCCGACCGCGGGGCGTCGAAGCTGTCGGGCGGCCAGCAACAGCGCGTGGCGCTGGCGCGCGCGATCGCCTTCTCGCCGACCGTCGTGCTGTTCGACGAGCCGCTCTCCAATCTCGACGCCAAGCTGCGCGCCGAGATGCGGGTGGAATTGCGCGAGCTGCAGCGGCGGCTCGACATCACCTCGGTCTATGTCACGCACGACCAGGAGGAGGCGCTCGCCATCTCCGACCGGGTGATCGTGATGAATGTCGGCGTGATCGAGCAGATCGGCGCGCCGCAAGAGATCTACAACAGGCCGAGCAGCCGCTTCGTCGCCGACTTCGTGGGCTCGGCCAACCTGATCAAGGGCAAGGTCACCAGCCCCGGCACCTTCGAGGCCGAAGGCGGCACGATCCTGAAGACCGTCGGCGGCACGTCAGGCAACGAGGTGGCGGTGCGCACCGCCTACATCGACCTCGTCCCGCAGCCCGGCGACAACCAGCTCCCCGGCACGGTGCGCCAGCGCATGTTCCACGGCGATTTCGTGCAGTACATCGTCGAATGCGCCTGCGGCCGGGTGATCGTGCGCCGCCCGCCGGTCAACCTGCTCGACGAAGGCGCACCGGTGACGCTGAGCTTCTCGCCCGAGCATACGGTGCTGTTGCAGGGCTGAACCAATAGCCAGAAATGCCGAAATTGATTTACGGCATTTATGGCTATGGTTTTTGACGCGAATCCCCGCCCACCTGAATGGAGAGGATTGTCGGAAAACGGTGAGGTCGGCCAAAAACGGCTGAAACGGCTTAAACGGGCGCGGTCCCGGCAACCACGACGCGATGCATCAGCCGCCGCTCGCCCTCGGGATAGTCGGCGTTGGCCTTGTGCATGGTGCAGCGGTTGTCCCAGATCACCACATCGCCCTGGCGCCAGACATGGCGATACTGGAAGCGCGGCTCGATCGCATGCGCGATCAATTGGTCGAGCAGGGCGTCGCTCTCGGCGCGCTCCATGCCGACGATCTGCTCCATGCGGTTGGCGTTGAGGTAGAGCGCCTTGCGGCCGGTCTCCGGATGCGTGCGCACCAGCGGATGGGTCGCCTCGGGCATCGCCTTCATCTCCGATTCGGGGCGGCGCGACACCCGGTTGGTCTGGCGGCTCGACTGGTACTTGTGGACCACCTGCAGGCCGTCGATCCGCGCCTTCATCTCGGGCGCGAGCGCCTCGTAGGCGGCGTACATGTTGGTGAACTGCGTGTCGCCACCGCGGCTCGGCACCATCACGCCGTAGAGCATGGTGAGCGAGCAGGGCTCGCGCATGAAGCTGTCGTCGGTGTGCCACGAGGCGCCGTTGACCAGCTTCTTGCCGTCGCCCAGCTCGTCGCGGTCCTCGCTCGAGATGATGTTGACCTCGTCGCACTCCGGCGTCGATGCGAGCTGCAGGCGCTTCACCGGTACGCCGAAGCGCGCCATGGCATCGCGGAAGGCGACCGGTGGGAGCTTCTGGCCGCGCACGCACAGCACGAGATTGTCATGCAGCGCATCGACCAGCGCCGCCTGCGTGTCGGCCGTCGCCGTGGCGAGGTCGATGCCCTCGACCGCGACGGCCATGTGGGGGCCGAGCTTCTGCTGCTGCATGCCCAAGGGTTATCAAACGGCGAGGGCGGCGGCCAGCCGGCCGAAAGCCTCGTCGTTGCCAGGCAAACCGAAACGCAACAGATCCGCCGCATCGGCGAAGGCACGGACATGGATGCCCCGCTGGCCCAGCCGCTGCACGAAAACCGCCGCCGACGGATGGCGCGCCAGACGGAACAGCAGGGTGCCGCCGGCGATCTCGAAGCCCGCGCCGCGCAGCAGGCCGTCGAGCCGCGCGCTGTCGGCCACCAGCCGCTCGCGGGCGGCGCTGAGCCAGGCGCCGTCGTTCAGCGCCTGGCGGCCGATCTCGAGCGCCGGTCCCGGTACCGACCACGGCCCGAGCTCCTCGCGCAGGCGCTGAGCCATGTCGCGGTGGGCGATGGCGAAGCCCAGCCGCACGCCTGCCAGGCCATAGGTCTTGCCGAACGAGCGCAGCACGACCGCGCGTTCGGGCAGGTCGCCGGCGAGACTCATCTCGCGCGGCAGGAAGTCGATGAAGGCCTCGTCGACCACCAGCAGGCCTTTGACCTTCGCCAGCTCGGCCGGCGAGACCAGCCGGCCAGTCGGGTTGTTCGGATTGACCACCACGACCACGTCGGCGTCCTCGAGCGTCGGCACGATCCGCACCTCGTGCCCGGCGCGGCGCCAGCAGACCTGGTGCTCCTCGTAGGTCGGGCCGACGATCGCAATCCGGCTGCGCGGGACAAGCCGCGGCAGGAGCTGGATCAGCGCCTGCGTGCCCGGGGCGGCGACGATCATCGTTTTGGAGGCGACGCCGTAGCGCGCCGCGGCGGCATCGAGCAGCGCCTCCTCGGCGGCACGGCCGGGCAGGCGCGTCCAGGCCGTCTCGGGCACGGCCGGCACCGGGTAGGGCACCGGATTGATGCCGGTCGACAGGTCGATCCAGGGCCGCGGGGCGTCGGGAAAGCGCCGCGCGGCCTCGCCGAGGTCGCCGCCATGGACGGTCGGTTTCGGCGCCATGGTCGCCGTGCTAGGCAAAGTGCATGTCCCTCGGTCTCGCCCTGATTGCCGGCGCCGTCGAAGCCTGTGTCGGTTATCCGGACGCCCTCTATCGCGCGATCGGGCACCCGGTTACCTGGATCGGGCGGCTCATAGCATGGGTCGACGAGCGGTGGAATTCGGAAGGCGAGAGCGGGCCGCCGCAGAAGCTGCTCGGCGTCATGCTGATGCTGGCTCTGGTGACCGGCGGCCTGCTGATCGGCCTGGTGATCACGCGCGTTTGTTTCGCCGTGCTCGGGCCGTGGCTGGCGCTGATCCCGCTCGCGATCCTGACCGGCAGCCTGCTGGCGCAGCGCAGCCTGCACGAGCATGTCGAGGCGGTCGCCGATGCGCTGGGCAAGGGGCTCGAGCAGGGCCGCGAGGCGGTGGCGATGATCGTCGGCCGCGACACCACGAGCCTCGACGAAGCCGGGGTCTGCCGCGCCGCGATCGAGAGCCTGGCCGAGAGCTTCTGCGACGGCATCGCCGCGCCGATGTTCTGGATCGCAGTTGGGGGTCTGCCAGGCGGCATCGCCTACAAGGCGATCAACACCGCCGACAGCATGATCGGCCACAAGACCGACCGTTACATCGACTTCGGCTGGGCAGCGGCGCGCATCGACGATGTCGCGAATTGGCCGGCGGCGCGATTGGCGGCGGTGTGGCTGGCGGCGGGCGCATTCTTCGTGCCGGGCGCCTCGCCGTCGAAGGCGCTCACCGTTGCCTGGCGCGACGCGGGCAAGCACGATTCGCCCAATGCCGGCTGGCCGGAGGCGGCGATGGCCGGCGCACTCGGTCTGCGCCTGATGGGCCCGCGCACCTACGACGGCGAGATGGTGCAGAAGGGCTGGATGGGCGACGGCCGCTTCGCGCTCAAGGCCGCCGACATTCGCGCCGCGCTCAAGCTCTATCGCGCCGCCTGCGGCGTGCAGCTCGGCGTGCTCGCGGTGCTGTTCGGCCTCACCTTTCTCTAGCCAGCGCCAGCAGCCGGTCGCACGCGACGTATGTCTCGATGTGGTCGGCGAGGAGATCGAGCGTCGCGTCGACATCGGCCTCGTAGTCGAAGCCCGAGGTTTGCGAGCCCAGCTTCGCCAGCCAATGCCGCCGCTGGCGATCGTCGGTCAGCAGGCCGTGGATGTAGCAGCCGGCGATGCGCCCGCTCACCGCGCCCTGGTCGTGCCCGTCGAGCGCAAACATCGGCGTTGTCGCGCCAGTCGTGCGGCCGACATGCATCTCGTAGCCCTTGAACGGCACGCCCTCGGCCTGGCCCGCGACCTCGACCAGCACCTTGTCGCCGGTCAGCGTGGTCTCGACCGGCAGCAGGTCGAGCCCTTCGACCGTTGACGGCGGCCCCTCGATGCCCTGCGGATCGGCAACGCTGCGGCCGAGCATCTGATAGCCGCCGCAGATGCCCAACACGCGGCCGCCGCGCCGCACGTGCGCCTTGAGGTCGATGTCCCAGCCGGCGTCACGCAAGGCGGCGAGATCGGCGATGGTCGCCTTCGAGCCCGGCAGGATGACGAGCGCCGCGTCGCCGGGAATCGCCTCGCCCGGCCGCACGAACACGAGATCGACGCCGGGCTCCAGACGCAGCGGATCGAAGTCGTCGAAGTTGGCGATGCGCGGATAGGCCAGCACCACGATCTTCACGCCCGCGCCCCGGTTCGTGGTCGGCAGCCCGAGCGCATCCTCGGCCGGCAGACGATGGGCCTGCTCGAAGAACGGCAGCAGCCCGAGCGCCGGCCAGCCGGTGCGGCGTTCGATGTCCTTCATGCCGTCGGCGAACAGCGAAGGATCGCCGCGGAAGCGGTTGACGATGAAGCCCACGATCATCGCCGCATCGGCCGGATCGATGACCGCTTGAGTGCCGACGAGGCTGGCGATCACGCCGCCACGGTCGATGTCGCCCAGCAGCACCACGGGCACGTTCGCCGCGCGGGAAAAACCCATGTTGGCGATGTCGGCGGCGCGCAGGTTGACCTCGGAGGCCGAGCCCGCGCCCTCGACCAGCACGAGATCGGCTTCGGCGCACAGCCTGCCGAAGCTCTCCAGCACCGCGCCGAGCAGCTTGGGCTTCATCGCCTGGTATTCGCGCGCCTTGGCGGTGCCGACGACCTTGCCCTGCACCACGACCTGCGAGCCGATCTCGCTCTGGGGCTTCAGCAGCACCGGGTTCATGTGCACGCTGGGCGGCACGCGTGCGGCGCGCGCCTGCAGCGCCTGCGCCCGGCCGATCTCGCCGCCGTCAGCGGTGACCGCCGCGTTGTTCGACATGTTCTGCGGCTTGAACGGCCGCACCTCGAGGCCGCGTCGCGTGAAGGCGCGTGCCAGTCCCGCGACGACCAGCGACTTGCCGACGTCCGAGCCCGTGCCCTGGATCATCAGAGCTCTCGGACGAGCTGGGGCGGCCATCAGAATTCGATGCCTTCCTGTGCCTTCACACCGGCAGCGAAGTGATGCTTCACCGGAGTCATCTCGGTGACGAGGTCGGCGGCCTCGATCAGCTCCGGCTTGGCATTGCGGCCGGTGACGACGATGTGCAGGTCGCGCCGCCGCGCCTGCAGGGCGGCGACCACCGCCGCGATGTCGAGATGCTCGTAGCGCAGCGAGATGTTGAGCTCGTCGAGCACGATCATCCGGATCGCCGGATCGGCCATCATCTTCTGCGCCGCAGCCCAGGCGCGCTCGGCGGCGGCGACATCGCGGGCGCGGTCCTGCGTCTCCCAGGTGAAGCCTTCACCCAGCGTGTGCCATTCGACCTGGTCGCCGAATCGCTCGATCGCCGTGCGTTCCCCCGACTGCCAGGCGCCCTTGCCGAACTGCACCACGCCGCAGCGGAAGCCGCGGCCCAGCGCCCGCAGTAGCAGGCCGAAGGCGGCGGTCGATTTGCCCTTGCCCTTGCCGGTATGGACGATCAGCAGGCCCTTTTCGACGGTCTTGGCCGCCACCTCGGCATCCTGCGCGGCCTTGCGATTGGCCATTTTTGCCTTGTGGCGGGCTTGGTCGATTGCCTCGGTCATGCGGCCACGCTATCAAGCGCCCGACGGAAAGGGAACGCGGTGCACGCCGCGGCTGCCCCCGCAACTGTGATCGGCGAGCTTCGGGCCAAGACACCACTGGTCGTCCCTCAAGGGTAACCGGGAAGGTGGTCCGCGGCGGCGACCCGAGAGCCAGGAAACCTGCCGTCGGAGAGCGAATTCACTGGCGCGGGGAACCGCCAAAGGGAAGCAGGATCGAGTGTCGACTCTTTTCGTCTGCATCACGTGTCGCCGCGAGGGTGACCCGCCGGCCGATATCCGGCCGGGTGCGCGCCTCTATGCGGCCCTGAAGGCCGAGGCCGGGGACATCGACGTGCAACCCGTCGAGTGCCTGTCCAACTGCACGCGGTCCTGCACCGCGGCGGTCGCGGCGCCGGGCAAGTGGACCTACGTCGTCGGCCATCTCGATCCCGATCGGAACGTCCCCGACATGGTGCATTTCGCGCGTCTCCACCAGGCCAGCGCCGACGGTCTCACAGCCTGGCGCGACCGGCCGGTTCACGTCCGCAAGAACACCATCGCGCGCGTCCCGCCGATGCCCATCGTGAAGGAGCCTTCATGAGTACTCTCGCCAAGGTGCCCTGCACCATCGTCACCGGCTTCCTGGGCGCCGGGAAGACCACGCTGGTCCGCCACGTGCTGGAGAACGCCGACCGCCGCCTCGCGGTGATCGTCAACGAGTTCGGCGATGTCGGCATCGACGGCGAGATCCTGAAGAGCTGCGGCGTCGAGAGCTGCCCCGAGGACGCGATCGTCGAGCTGGCCAACGGCTGCATCTGCTGCACCGTCGCCGACGATTTCGTGCCGGCGCTGAAGGGCCTGCTCGACCGGCCGAACCCGCCCGAGCACATCGTGATCGAGACGTCCGGCCTGGCGCTGCCCAAGCCGCTGGTCAAGGCCTTCAACTGGCCGGAGATCGCTTCGCGCGTCACGGTCGATGGCGTGGTCACCGTTGTCGACGGGGCCGCCGTCGCCGCCGGCCGCTTTGCCGACGATCCCGAGGCGATCGCGCAGCAGCGCGCCAATGACAAGTCGCTAGCGCGCGAGCGCGCTAGCGACCGATCGCTCGATCACGACAATCCGCTGGAGGAGGTGTTCGAGGACCAACTGCTCTGCGCCGACCTGGTGATCCTGAACAAGGCCGATCTCATGACCGGCGCGCAACGGCAGGAGGTCACGGCGGAGATCGGCAAGACCCTGCCGCGCGTCGTGAAGGTGATCGAGGCGCAGAACGGCCAGGTGCCGATCGCCGTGCTGCTTGGCCTCGGCGCCAAGGCCGAGGCCGATCTGGAGAGCCGGCCGTCGCATCACGAGCTCGAGGGCGAGCACGACCACGACGACTTCGACACCTTCATTGTCGACCTGCCCGCCTTCGACTCGCCGCAGGCCGTGGTCGACCGCCTGACCAAGGCGGCCGCCACCCACGACATTCTGCGCATGAAGGGCTTCATCGACATCGCCGGCAAACCGATGCGGCTGCTGGTGCAGGGCGTCGGCAGCCGCTTCCAGCACCAGTACGACCGCCGTTGGGCCGCCGCCGCGCCGCGCCGGGGCCGACTGGTGGTGATCGGCGAGAAGGGCCTCGACAAGGCGGCCATCGAAGCGCTGATTCTGGGCTGAAAATGCATGTCCTGGCGACCCAGCTGGCGACGCTCGAAGAGGCCGACGTCGCCGTCGATCTCGGCCAGTCGCCGGCCGAAATCGTCGTGCTGTCCTTCTCCGACAGCGACCTGTCGGCGCTGGCCGTCGCCTGGCAGCGCGAGGCCGACAGCCTCCCGACGCTCCGGCTCGCCAGCCTCAAGCGCCTGCGCCACCCGATGTCGGTCGACCTCTATGTCGAGAGCGTCGTGGCGCGCGCCAAGCTGGTAATCGTGCGCTGCCTGGGCGGCCTCGACTACTGGCGCTACGGGCTGGAGCACATCGCCGACGCCGCGCGCGACCGCGGCGTGCTGTTCGCGGCGCTGCCCGGCGATGACCGTCCGGATGCGCGGCTCGCCGCCATGTCGACGGTGCCGGCCAGGGCGCTCGACCTGCTCGACCGCTTCTTCCGCGAAGGCGGACCGGATAATCTCACGAATGCGCTGCGCTATGCCGGCACGCTGCTCGGCCGCGAGCAGACCTGGCAGCCGCCGGTCCCGATCGGGCCGATCACGGTCCTGGGCGAGGTCCGCGACGCGCGGCCGGTCGCGCTGGTCGTGTTCTACCGCGCCAATCTGATGGCCGCAGACCATGAGCCGGTGATGGCGCTCATGTCCGCGCTCGACCGCGAGGGACTGTCGCCTATCGCGATGGCCGTGAGCAGCCTCAAGGACAAGGCGATCGAGCCCGAGCTCGCTCGCCTGATCGCGACGCATCGCCCGGCGGTGATCCTAAACACCACGGCCTTCTCGGCGATGCGCGAGGACGACACGACGGTGCTCGATGCCGCCGATGCGCCGGTGCTGCAGGTCGTGCTGTCCGGCAGCACGCGCGAGGCCTGGGCCGAGTCGGGCCGCGGCCTGTCGCCGGCCGATCTCGCCATGAACGTCGTCCTGCCCGAGCTCGACGGCCGCTTGCTGACGCGCGCGGTCTCGTTCAAGGCCGAGACGCCGGTCGATCCGCGCCTCGAATTCGCCAGCGTCCGCCATCGCTCGGAGCCCGATCGCGTCGACTACGTCGCGCGGCTCGCAGCGGCGTGGGCGCGGCTCGGCCGCAAGCCGAGCGGCGAGCGCAAGCTCGCGCTGGTGCTGTCGGACTATCCCGCGCGCGGCGGCCGAGCGGGCTACGCCGTCGGCCTCGACACCACCGAGAGCGCGCTCGAGATCCTGCGGCTGCTGCGCGCCGAAGGCTACGACACCGGGGCCGCAGATTGGCAGGCGGCCGACATCGCGCCACTGCTCGACCGCACCGCACCGCGTCTGCGCTGCGGCAACGTCATCGTGCTGCTCCAGCCCGACCGTGGCGCGGCCTATCACGACACCTCGGCCGAGCCGCGCGCCGAGTATGTCGCTGTATATGCCTGCCTGCGCGACGAAGAGAAGATCGACGCCCTCATTCATCTCGGCACGCACGGCACGCTGGAATGGCTGCCGGGCAAGGCGCTGGCGTTGTCGGCCGAATGCCGGCCCGAGACGGTGCTGGGGCCCATTCCGGTGATCTACCCGTTCATCGTCAACAATCCCGGCGAGGCGGTGCAGGCCAAGCGCCGGCTGGCGGCGGTGACGATCGGCCATCTCACGCCGCCGCTCAGCGCTGCCGGCCTCAACGGGCCGCTCGCGGACCTCGAAGGCCTGATCGATGAGTATGCGGCTGCCGATGGCCTCGATGCGCGCCGCCTGCGCCACCTCGGCGACGAGATCGTCGAGCGCGCCTGGAGCAATGGGCTGGCCAGCGACTGCGGCCTGGTGCGTGGCGAGGCCACGCAGGCGGCGATCGCCAAGCTCGACGCCCAGCTTTGCGACATCAAGGACCTCGCCGTGCGCGACACGCTGCACGTCTTCGGTTGCGGGCCGGACGAGGCTTGCGCCGCGGGCGAGCGCGCCGGCCTGCTGGCCGCGCTCGATGGCCGCCGCGTGGCGCCAGGCCCCGCCGGGGCACCGTCGCGCGGCCGGCCCGATGTCCTGCCGACCGGGCGCAACCTCACCTCGATCGATCCGCGCGCCATCCCGACCCGCACCGCGCAGGCGATCGGCGGGCGCGCCGCCGACGAGGTCGTGCGCCGCTACCTGCAGGATCATGGCGATCATCCGCGCGCGCTGGTGATCGATCTCTGGGCGTCGGCCTCGCTGCGCACCGGCGGCGACGACCTTGCGCAGGCCTTTGCCTATCTCGGCGTGCGCCCGGTCTGGGACGACAAGTCGAACCGCGTCACCGGCATCGAGGTGATGCCGCTCGCCGCGCTCGACCGGCCGCGCATCGACGTGACGCTGCGCATCTCCGGCCTGTTCCGCGACATCTTCGAGAGCCAGATCGCGCTGTTCGATCTCGCCGTGCGCCGGGTCGCCGAGCTCGACGAGGACGATGCCGACAATCCGCTGGCTTACGCGCGCCGGCGCGGCGACGACCTCTCGCGCGTGTTCGGCGGTGCACCCGGCAGCTACGGCGCGCAGGCCGCCGACGTGGCGCTCGACGGCCAGTGGCAGTCCCGAGAGGACCTCGGCAAGGCCTACCTGTCGGCCGTGACGCACGCCTATGGCGGCAGCGAGGTCCAGCGCCCGGCCGGCGACGGCTTTCGCGCCAGCGTCTCCAATGCCGACGTGCTGGTGCATCCTCAGGACGACCGCGAGCGCGACCTGCTCGATGGCGACGGCGTCGCCGACTTCGCCGGCGGTTTTGCCGCCGCCGCCGCGATGCTGGGCAACACGCCCGAGCTCTATCATCTCGACACCAGCCAGCCCGAGACGCCCAAGGCGCGCCGGGTCGCCGAGGAGATCGCCCGCGTCGTGCGCGGCCGTCTCGCCAATCCGCGCTGGATCGCCGGCATGCTGGCGCACGATCATCGCGGCGTCGCCGAGATCGCGCAGGGCGTCGATGCGCTGTATGCGTTCGCCGCCACCGCCGATGCGGTGCCCGGCCCTCTGTTCGATGCCACGCACGTGGCGCTGATCGCCGACGAGGCGGTGCTGGCCGCAATGCTGGAGAAGAACCGCGAGGCGACGGCGGCGATCTCGGCGCGGCTGCGCGACGCGCTCGATCGCGGCCTGTGGGTGACGCGGCGCAATTCGGTGACGCTCGAGCTGGACCGCGCCATGACGAGGGCGCGCCCATGAGCCTCGCGGCCTTCGACATCAAAGGCTGGTGCCCCGGCGGCGTGCGGCCGATGCCGAGCGGCGATGGCCTGCTGGTGCGCGTGCGGCCGTGGTATGGCGCCTTCACCCTCGATCAGGCCAGGGGCCTCGCGGAGATCGCCGCGACGTTGGGCAACGGCCATATTGATCTCACGCGGCGCGCCAATCTGCAGATCAGGGGCTTGCGCGAGGCGCGCCTGCCGGCGCTGCACGAGGCGCTCGATCGGCTCGGCCTGCTCGAGGACGAGGCGGCGCGCAACGTCATGGTCGCGCCGCTGGCCGGTCCCGCGGCGCGCGCCCTGGCTGTGGCGCTCGGCCGTGCCATGCCTGCGGATGCGCCGCCCAAGTTCGGCTGCCTGGTCGATGACGGCGGGCCGCTCTCGATCATCGGCGAACGTGCCGACGTCGCATTGGCCGTCACCCGCGACGGCGTCGCCGTGCGTGTCGAGGGCGAGTGGCTCGGCGTCACGGACGCCGAGCACGCCGTGGACGCTGCCTTTGGACGGCAGAGGTCGTTAGCGAAGATGACCGTCATGCCGACACCCGGCCATCGCCAATTGGGTCGCCTCGGCGGCTTCACCGGGCTCGCCGTGCCGTTCGGACGCCTCGACGCGCAGCAATTGCACGACCTCGTCGCTTCATGCGTAAAGGCCGGAGCGTCGGAAATCCGGCTTTCGCCGTGGCGGGCGCTGTACGTCGACGCGGCGGTCGAGGCGTCGGGCTTCATCGTCGATGACGACGATCCCTTGTTGCGCATCGAGGCCTGCCCGGGTTCACCGGCCTGCACCTCGGCGTCCGTCGACACGCGCACCGATGCGCGGCGGCTGGCGGCCATGCACCTTGCTGGCACGATTCATGTCTCGGGCTGCGCCAAGGGCTGCGCGCGGTCGACGGCGGCCAACCTCACCCTGGTCGGGCTGGAGGGCCGCTATGGCGTGGTGCGCAACGGCACCGCGCGCGATCGGGCGACGCGTATGGTGGAGCCGAACGCTCTCGAGCACCTTCTGGACGGCTGACATGCAGGACTACATCCGCGACGGCGCGGAGATCTATCGCCGTTCGTTCGCCATCATCCGCGCCGAGTCCGATCTCGCGCGCTTCTCGCCGGCCGAGGAGCGGGTGGCGGTGCGCATCATCCATGCCTGCGGCATGACCGAGATCGCGCGCGACATCGTGATGGCGCCGGGTTTCGCCGACAACGCGCGCTGGGCGCTGGTCGCCGGTGCGCCGATCCTGTGCGATTCCAAGATGGTCGCCAACGGCATCACCCGCGCGCGTCTGCCGGCGGCCAACGAGGTCGTCTGCACCCTCGACGATCCGAAGGTGCCCGAGCTGGCGCGCAAGCTCGGCAACACCCGCAGCGCCGCGGCGATGGAGCTGTGGGGCGATCGCATGGCCGGCGCGCTTGTCGCGATCGGCAATGCGCCGACCTCGCTGTTCCGCTTGCTCGAATTGCTCGACGCGGGCGCCAAGCCGCCGGCTGCGGTGATCGGGCTGCCGGTCGGCTTCGTCGGCGCAAAGGAATCGAAGGACGCGCTGGCCGCCGACGGCCGCGTGCCCTTCCTGATCGTGAAGGGCCGCAAGGGCGGCAGCGCCATGGCGGCGGCGGCGGTCAATGCGCTGGCGAGCGAGGCCGAATGACCAGCCTCGACGAGCTCGCGGGCACCGCGCGTGGCGGCACGCTCTACGGCGTTGGCGTGGGGCCGGGCGACGTGCGCTATCTCACTCTGCGCGCGGCGGGCCTGGTGCGCGCGGTCGATGTCGTCGCCTTCTTTGCCAAGCGCGGCGCGCCGGGCAATGCGCGACGCATCGTCGGGCCGCTGGTCAGGGCGGGGCAGGAGGAGGCGCGGCTGGAATATCCGGTGACGGAGGAGATTCCTGCCGAGCACCCCGACTACCAGCAGCAGATGACGGCTTTCTATCGAGAGTCCGCCGCGCGCCTCGCGGCGCTGCTGCGGTCCGGCAAATCGGTCGGGCTGCTGGCCGAGGGCGATCCGTTCTTCTATGGCTCCTTCATGCATATGTGGCGCCGTCTCGCGGCGGATTTTCCGGTCGAGGTCGTGCCGGGCGTGACCGGCATGTCGGGCTGCTGGACGCGCGCCAAGCTGCCGATGACCTGGGGCGACGACACGCTCGCCGTGCTGCCGGGCACGCTCGCCGAGGAACGCCTGGTCGAGCGGCTGAGGCACACCGATGCCGCCGTGATCATGAAGGTCGGCAAGAACCTCGCGAAGGTGCGCCGCGCCGTCGAAGGCGCGGGCCTGCTGTCGCGCGCCATCTATGTCGAGCGCGGCACCATGCAGGAGGAGCGCATCCGGCCGCTCGCCGAGTGCGGCGAGGCGCGGGGCGCCTACTTCGCGATGGTGCTGATTCCGGGCGAAGGGCGCCGGCTGTGACCGGCTCGCCCCTCAACGGCTCACTCGTCATCGTCGGCACCGGCCCGGGCAAGCCCGAGCTGATGACGCCCGCGACGCAAGCCGCGCTCGCCGAGGCGACCGACCTCGTGGGCTACGGGCCGTATCTCGATCGCGTGCCGGCAACGAAAGGCCAATGCCGCCATGCCTCGGACAATCGCGTCGAGATCGACCGCGCGCGCCATGCGCTGGCGCTCGCCGCATCGGGCCGCAAGGTTGCGGTCGTGTCGGGCGGCGACCCTGGCGTGTTCGCCATGGCGGCGGCGGTGTTCGAAGCCGTCGAGAGCGGCGATCCGGCGTGGCGGGCGCTCGACATCCGGGTCGAGCCCGGCGTGACCGCGATGCTCGCCGCCGCGGCCGAAGTCGGCGCGCCGTTGGGCGGCGACTTCTGCGCGATCTCGCTGTCGGACAATCTCAAGAGCTGGGCGACCATCGAGCGGCGCCTGAAGGCCGCGGCCGAAGCCGATTTCGTGATCGCGCTCTACAATCCGGCCTCGAAGGCACGACCGCACCAGCTCGGCGAAGCGTTCACGCTGCTGCGCGGCGTCAAGACCGGCGAAACCCCGGTTCTGTTCGTCCGCGCCGCCGGCAGCGGCGAGGCGAAGGTGATTGCCACGACATTGTCGGAGGCCAATGGCACCCACGCCGACATGCGCACGCTCGTCATCGTCGGCGCCAGCACGACTCGCCAGGTCGGCCGCTGGATCTACACGCCGCGCGGAGCCAGGCCGTGAAGCCAGGCTACGCAGGCATCGACATCGGCCATCGCGACGCCGGCCGGCTTGTGCGGCCGCGCGATCATCACGACCGGCAGGCCAAGCGCGCGCGCCGCCTCGATCTTGGCGTAGGTCGCCGTGCCGCCGGCATTCTTGGAGACCACGACGTCGATGCGCTCCGCGCGCAACAGGCGCTCTTCGTCGGCGCGGTCGAACGGCCCGCGCGCCTGCAAGAGGCGGAGATCGGGCGGCAGCTTTGTCTGTTCGGGCCGCTCGATCAGTCGCGCGAGATAGTGGTGCTGCGGCGCGCTCGCGAAGACGTGCACCTCCTGACGGCCGAGGCTGAGGAACACGCGCCGCGGCTCGGCGCCGAGCGCCCTCGCGGCGGCTTCGGCGTCGGCGACGACGTGCCAGCGATCGTCGGCGTGACGTTGCCATTCGGGGCGCACCAGCGACGCGAGCGGCACGCCGGTCTCGCGGCAGGCCGCGACCGCATGGGCCGACATCTGGTCGGCATAGGGATGCGTGGCATCGACGACGGCGTCTACTTTGTCGTCGCCCAGGAAGCGCACGAGACCCTCGATGCCGCCGAAGCCGCCGGTGCGAGTCGGGATCGGCTGGGGCTGCGGATTGGTCGTGCGACCGGCCAGCGACAGCACCGGCGCGAGCCGTGCATCGCCCGCGATCTGTCGCGCCAGCGCCGAGGCTTCCGTCGTACCGCCAAGGATCAGGACTCGCAGGGGCATGGTCGTGAGTAGCCGTCCGCAGCGCTGGCTGTCCATCATCGGTCTCGGCGAGGACGGCATCGAGGGCCTGTCGCCGGTCGCCCGCCGCCTGGTGTCCGCGGCCGAGCTGGTCGTCGGCGGCAGGCGGCATCTCGCGCTGGCCGACCCGCTGATCAAGGGTCAGCGGCTCCACTGGCCGAGCCCGATCGGCAACGCCTTGCCGGAGGTCGAGAAGCGTCGCGGCCGGCCGGTCGCCGTGCTGGCCAGCGGCGATCCCTTCCATTACGGCGTCGGCGACCTGCTGATGCGCGCCTTCACGGCCGACGAGGTGCTTTGCCTGCCGCAGCCCTCGGCCTTCAGCCTGGCGGCCGCGCAGCTCGGCTGGTCGCAGCAGGACGTGACGCCGGTCAGCCTGCATGGCCGCGCGCTCGAAGGCATCGTGCGGCACCTGCAGCCCGGCGCGCGTATCCTCGCCCTGTCGTGGGACGGCGAGACGCCGGCCAGGCTCGCGGCGCTGCTGCGCGAGCGCGGCTTCGGCGAGTCCACGATCACGGTGCTGGAACGCATGGGCGGTCCGGGTGCCCGCATCCGCAAGACGACGGCGGAAGGCTTCGATCTCGGCAAGGTCGAGCCGCTGAACACCATCGCGCTCGAGGTCTCGGGCTCTTCGGCCGCGGCGCTCAGCCTGGCGCCGGGCCTCGACGACTCGCTGTTCGAGCATGATGGCCAGCTCACCAAGCGCGACGTGCGCGCCATCACCGTGTCGGCGCTGGCGCCGCGGCAGGGCGAGCTGCTGTGGGATGTCGGTCTGGGTGCGGGGTCGATCGCCATCGAATGGCTGCTGCGTCATCCGTCGCTCAGGGCGATCGGCATCGAGGAGAGTGCCGGGCGCGCGGAGCGGGCGACACGCAATGCTGCTTCCCTCGGCACGCCCGACCTGAAGATCGTGCAGGGCCGTGCGCCGCAAGCGCTGGCCGGCTGGCCGGCGCCCGACGCCGCGTTCATCGGCGGTGGTCTGGCCGATGACGGCGTGTTCGAGGCGGTGTGGTCGGCGCTGAAGCCGGGTGGCCGGCTGGTCGCCAATGCCGTCTCGCTGGGCTCGGAGGCGAAGCTGATCGCGCTGTTCCAGCAGCATGGCGGCGAGCTGACGCGGATCGAGATCGCCAAGTCGGGAGCCGCGGGCCGCAGCGGCAAGGTGTTCGTATGGCGGCCGGCGGCGCCGATCATCCAATGGCGGGTGACCAAGCCATGATCGTCGCCGGCGTGGGTTTTAGGCGCGGCGCTTCCGCCGATGAGATCGAGAAGGTCGTGCGCCTGGCGCTCGGCGTCTTCGAGCTGCCGGCCGAGCGGCTGGAGGTGCTGGCGACCGAGTCGGAGAAGGCGGCCGAACCGGCCTTCGCCGAAGCCGCGCACCGTTTGTCGGCGAAGATGACGGCCTGCACCGTCGAGGATCTCGACCGGGTCGCCGGCCAGGTGCTGACGCTGTCCAAGCTGGTGCTCGAAAGCAAGGGCGTGCCGTCGATCGCCGAGGCTTCGGCGCTGGTCGTCGCTGGCCGCAATGCGCGGCTGCTCGGCACGCGGGTCGCGACGGCTCTCGCGACCTGCGCCGTCGCCATCGGAGACGGGCGATGACGGTGCATTTCATCGGCGCTGGGCCCGGCGCGCCCGACCTGATCACCGTGCGCGGCCGCGACCTGATCGCGCGCTGCCCGGTCTGCCTCTATGCCGGTTCGCTGATACCCAAGGCCTTGCTCGAGCATTGCCCACCAGGTGCGCGCATCGTCGACACCGCACCGCTGTCGCTCGACGAGATCGTGGCCGAGTGCGTCCAGGCGACCGAGGCCGGCCACGATGTGGCGCGGCTGCATTCCGGCGACCTTTCGGTGTGGAGCGCGATGGGCGAGCAGCTTCGCCGGCTCGAGGCTGAAGGCATCGCCTGCACCGTGACGCCGGGCGTGCCGTCGTTCGCCGCGGCGGCGGCCGCGCTCGGCCAGGAGCTGACCTTGCCGGAAGTGGCGCAGACGGTGGTGCTGACGCGTACCTCGGGGCGGGCCTCGTCGATGCCGTCCGGGGAGAAACTGGAAGCCTATGCGGCGACCGGCGCCACGCTTGCCATCCATCTGTCGATCCATGTGCTGGACAAGGTCGTGGCCGAGCTCACGCCGTTCTATGGCACGCAGTGCCCGGTCGCGATCGTCTATCGCGCGAGCTGGCCGGACGAGCGGATCATCCGCGGCACGCTCGGCACCATCGCGGCCGAGGTCGCCCGGCAGCCGATCGAGCGCACGGCGCTGATCCTGGTCGGCAAGGTCCTGTCGGCGCGCGACTTCCGCAACTCCGCGCTCTATGACGCGGGCTATCAACGCCGATTCCGGGGCCGCCCTTGAGTTTCGACCATTTCCCGCCGATGCCCGACTTCCCTGCAGGAGAGGTGTGGCTGGCCGGCGCCGGTCCCGGCGATCCGCGGCTGCTCACTTTGCTCGCGCTTCATGCGGTGCGGCAAGCCGACGACATCGTGCACGATGCGCTGGTCGATCCGCGCGTCCTGGCGCTGAAGCGCGCCGACGCCGAGCTGATCTCCGCCGGCAAGCGCGGCGGCCGGCCGTCGGCCCATCAGCAGGAGATCAACCAGCGGCTGGTCGAGCGCGCGCGGATGGGGCGCCGCGTGCTGCGGCTGAAGGGCGGCGACCCGTTCGTGTTCGGCCGCGGCTGGGACGAGGTGATGGCGTTGGCCGAAGCGGGCATCCGCTATCGCATCATTCCCGGCGTGACGTCGGGCCTCGCGGCGACGGCGCTGGCCGGCATTCCCGCCACGACGCGCGAGACCAACCATGCCGTCGTGCTGGCCGCCGGCCATCGCGCCGACGACGACCGGTCCAGCGCCGACTGGGAGGCGCTGGCGCGGCTCGGCCAGCCGATCATCCTCTACATGCCGATGACGCAGCTGGCCGGCATCACCGCCGCGCTGATGAAGGGCGGTATGGCGGCGAGCACGCCGGCGGCGCTGCTGCAATCGGCGACTACCGAGGACGAGCGCTGTATCGAGAGCACGCTCGGCCGGCTGGTCGAGGACGGGCGCGCGCACGGCATGGGCTCGCCGGCGATCGCGGTGATCGGCGCGACGGCGGGCTTGCGGCAGAAGATGCTAGCGGGCCTGGTCGGCTGGCGATGACGCGCGGCCTGATCGTCGGGGCGGTGCGCTCGGGCGCGGGCAAGACCACGGTCGCGCTCGGCCTGATGCGCGCCTTCGCGCGGCGCGGCCTCAGCGTGCAGCCCTACAAATGCGGGCCCGATTACATCGATCCGGCCTTCCACGCCGCGGCGACCGGGCGGCCGAGCTACAACCTCGACAGCTGGGCGATGGCGCCGGGCCTGCTGGCCGATCTGGTGGCGCGTCATCCGGCGGACCTGATCGTCACCGAAGGCGTGATGGGCCTGTTCGACGGCGCGGGCGGGCGCGGAGCGACGTCCGACATCGCCGCATCGCTCGGCTGGCCGGTGGTGCTGGTGCTCGACGTGAAGGGCCAGATCGAGACGGCGGCAGCCGTCGCGTCGGGCTGCGCCAACTTTCGCGACGATGTCGGGGTGGCCGGCGTGATCCTCAATCGCGTCGCCAGCGCGCGGCACCTCGGGATGATCCGGTCCGCGTTCGACAGGGTCGGCATAAAACTGTTCGGGGGGCTGGCGAACGACCCGCGCTTCGCTCTGCCCGAGCGGCATCTCGGGCTGGTGCAGGCGATCGAGACGGCCGATCTCGAAACGCGATTGGACGCCGTGGCCGATGCGCTGCAGGAGTCCGTCGATCTCGACGCCATTCGCCATGTGGCGCGGCCGGCGAAACTTGCCGAGCCCACGACGGATGGCTTGCGGCCGCCGGGCCAGCGCATCGCGGTGGCGCGCGATCGGGCGTTTTCGTTCTTCTACCCGCATCTGCTCGATCGCTGGCGCCGCGACGGCGCCGAGATCCTGCCGTTCTCGCCGCTGGCCGACGAGGCGCCCGGCGCGCGCGCCGATGCGGTCTGGCTGCCCGGCGGCTATCCCGAGCTGCATGCCGGCACGCTGGCCGCGGCGTCGCGCTTCCTCGACGGCTTGCGGCAGGCGGCGGCACGCGGCGTTGCGATCCACGGCGAGTGCGGCGGCTACATGGTGCTTGGGCAGGGGCTGGAGGATGCCGACGGCCGTCGCCATGCCATGGCGGGGCTGCTGACGCTGGAGACCTCGTACGCACGGCGCCGGCTGCACATCGGCTACCGCCGCGCGCGCCTGCGCGGAGAGTGCGTTCTGGGCCCGGCCGGAACCGAGATCATGGGTCACGAGTTTCATTATGCCCGCACGCTGTCGATCGGCGACGAGCCGCTGGTCGATTGCCGGGACGTCACGGGCGCGGTCGTGCCCGAGGCGGGCGCGCGCCACAGATCAGTGAGCGGCACGTTCTTCCACGCCATCAGCCTGAGGCAGGCATGACGAACCATCTGCCCTTCGATGCCACCTTCCGCCGGACCTTCCGCGATCTCGTGCTGTGGCGGCGCGACGTGCGCCGCTTCCGCACCGATCCGGTGCCGGAGACGCTGCTCGACGACCTGATCGAGCTCGCCACCCACGCGCCGTCGGTCGGCCTCAGCCAGCCCTGGCGCTTCGTGAAGGTGCAGTCGCCCGAGCGCCGGCGTGCGGTGTGGGAGAGCTTCGCCAAGGCCAACGAGCGCGCGCTTGGCGGATACGAGGGCGAGCAGAAGGCCAACTACACGACGCTGAAGCTCGCCGGGCTGAAGGAGGCGCCGGTCCATCTCGCCGTCTTCTCCGACGAATCGACGGCGACCGGCAGAGGGCTCGGCCGCCAGACCATGCCCGAGACCCTGCGCTACTCGGTGGTGGCGGCGGTGCAAACCCTGTGGCTCGCGGCGCGCGCCGAGGGGCTCGGCATGGGCTGGGTCTCGATCCTCGACCCCTCGGAAGTGACGCGGGTGCTGGACGTACCGGAGGGCTGGCGGCTGGTCGCCTATCTCGATCTCGGCTGGCCGGCCGAGGAGCATCTCGACCCCGAGCTCGAGCGCCATCACTGGGAGCAGCGCCACTACACCGGCGATCTCGTCTTTACCCGTTGACGCTCTCCGAAGCCGCTGCCACTAATTCTCCTCAGTGGTTCCCGCAAGGGATCAAAAGGGAACGCGGTGCAAGCCGCGGCTGCCCCCGCAACTGTAAGCGGCGAGTGCTTCGACCGTTGCACCACTGGAAGGCTCCGGCCTTCTGGGAAGGTGGTCGAAGGCAAGGACCCGCGAGCCAGGAGACCTGCCACTAACCGCGGTCACACGCGAACGCATCGGGCGGGGTGTCCTGGTGGGATGGTCGCTTTCGCCTTCGCGAGGAGGCGGACGGCCAGGTTTGCGGTGACGGATGACGTGCCGCGAGTCCGCCTGTGTCCCTCTCTGCCTTTCCGGTTCCAGAACCCGACATCGATCCGCTTGAGCTCTATGCCGCAGCGATCGATACCTCCGACTACGTAGCCCGCGTGGCGCCGCAGGTCCGCCGCCTGGTGCCCGACATCGGCAAGCTGCTCGATGTCGGCGCGGGCGGCGGCCAGTTCGGCGCGTCGCTGCAGGATCGCACCTTCCCATGGACCGCGATCGAGCCGTCGCCGACCATGCGCGCGCGGCTGCAGCGCCTGCATGCGCCGCCGCACCTCGTGGTCGGCGGCTGGGAGGAGGCGTGGATCGCCCGCCAGTCGCACGACACCGTGCTGGCCGCGACCATGCCGGCCTTCTTCGACCATACCGAGGCCTTCCTGACGCGCTGCCGCGATTGGGCGCGGCGCACGGTGGTGTGGGTGGTGCCGGCGCAGGCCGGCCCGCGCGGCCTCGTCTTCGCCGGCTGCCTGCCGAGCGACTGGCATCGCGAGGACGAGACGCCCGGCATCGACCTGGTGCTGGAGAGCCTCGGTGTCTCGCGGCCGCACGAGATCGCCTTCGCCGACTGGACCTTCTCCGGCGTGGTCCGGAACCTGCCGCGGCTTGCCTTTTATCTGGCCGATCGCCTCGGCTGGCCATCGAACGACGGACGACGACCGCGATTGCGCGCGCATCTCCAAGCGCAGGGCAAGCCCGATGCGGCCGGCCTGCGGCTCGACATCCCGCGCAAATCAGCCGTGCTGGTCTGGAGGGTCGCATGAGCCGGGAGCTTTCCTCCCGCGTCACCTCCCCATATGAACGGGGAGGAGGGCTTCTGCTCGTCCTGTTGCTCACGGGCTCCGCGGCTGCGCAAACCACGCCGCCGCCGGCCTACGAGATGCCGACGACGGTGGTGACCGCGACCGGCCGTCCCGAGGAAGTCGCCAAGATCGCCGGCACCATCCAGGTCATCCCGCACGAGCGCATCGCGCGCTCGGCGGCCAAGTCGGTCACCGACCTCTTGGCCGAGAACGCCGTCGGCTTCATGAGCGAATGGACCGCCGGCCAGACCTCGATCAACATCCGCGGCGCCTCCTCCGACGGCCAGGGCCGCGACTTCAGGAGCCAGGTGCTGGTGCTGATCAACGGCCATCGCGCCGGCACCGCCAACGTCTCCAAGCTATCGCCCGCCGACGTCGAGCGCATCGAGATCGTGCGCGGCCCCTCGTCGGTGGTCTACGGCAGCCAGAACATGGGCGGTGTGATCAACATCATCCTCAAGACCGGCCGCACCGCGCCGGGTACGCTGCTCGAGGCGAGCGCGGGCTCGTGGTCGCTGTTCCAGGGCAAGGCCCAGAGCGGCGGCACCAGCGGCAAGTTCGACTGGTACGTCGGCGTCGAGGCGGGCTCGCGCGGCGATTACAATCGCAGCGGCAACGTCACCGAGCAGAACACCCACTGGACCCGCTACGGCGGCACCGGCGCCTTCGGCATGCAGATCGACGACGACCAGCGGCTCGATCTCACGGTGCGCAGCGACGGCGTCTACGACGCGGGCTTCCGCGGCTCGGCGTCGAACGTCTTCGACTTCGACAACCGCTACAACCAGTCGGTCGATCTCAGCTACACGGGCAAGACGCCCAATGGGCGCGGCAGCCTGTTCTTCCAGGCCTACTATGTGAAGGACGTCGACGACCTCAACCAGCAGGTCCCGCTCAGCGCCGCCAATGCCTTCGGCGCGCGCTCCTACGTCGATCGCAACCGGCGCCAGCTCGACATCGTCGGCACGCGCTTCCAACCGGGCTACAAGCCCTGGGCGACCAACGAGCTGCTGCTGGGCATCGACTGGGAGCGTAGCTGGGTGCGGTCCGATCGCTACCGCCTGACCAATCTGCCGGCCAACCAGCTGTCGCCGGCCGACAACAACCAGACCGAAAACGTCTTCGCGTTCTACGTCGAGGATGCGCAGCACTTCTGGGACGACCGGATCACGGTGCGCGGCGGCGTGCGACAGACCTACGGCAACACGGCGATCGACTCGACGCCGAACGCGCCGACCCTGCTGTCGAGCAGCAACAACTACCAGGCGACCACCTATTCGGTGGGCGCGACGCTGCATGCCGCCGACTGGCTCAACCTCCGCGTCGGCGCCTCGAGCGGCTTCCGCGCGCCGACCGGGACGGAGCTCGGCGCCAGCTTCACGGTGGCGCCGATCGGCACCACCACGACCTTCGGCAACCCCAACCTGAAGCCCGAGACGGCGAACCAACTGGAGGCCGGCGCGACGGCGAACTGGGACGGCGGCCGCTTCGACATGGCCATCTTCCAGAACATCATCACCAACCGCATCACGCCGGTGACGATCTCGCAGACCGGCACGACGATCATTGCGCAGCAGCAGAACAATCCCGGCGACATCGTCGTGCAGGGACTCGAGTTCCAGACCGACACCAGCGTCATCCGCACGCTCGGGCTGAAGGTGCCGGAGACCTGGAACTGGAACGTGTTCGGCAACGGCTACTACAATTTCAAGATGATCGACTACGGCGCGCCGGCCGCCTTCGGTACCGACACTGCCACCCGCATCAACCAGTACGAGGCCGCGATCGGCACCCGCTTCGGCCAGGTCGGCGTCGAGATGCCGTGGAGCTTCCAGGTGCTCGGCATCCTGCGCGGACCGATGTGGTACAACACCGAGGAGGCGCTGAACCCGTTGCTCTATCCGGGCCAGATCCGCTCCTCGACGGTGTATCGCAAGGAGCCGTTCTGGGTCTGGAACATGCGCGGCGAGATCGAGGTCAAGAAGGGCTTCAAGCTGTTCGCCGCGATGAACAACGTCTTCGACGTCAACGCCCATCCGATCTTCATCGGCCTCGATTCCTCGCCGTGCGGCAACAATTACTCCCTTCAGAACGGGGCTTGCGGCAACTCGATCCCGGGCCGCGAGGTGGTCGTCGGTGCGCAGGTGAGGTTTTGAGAGATTGGCTCGTTGCCATGGCGCTGGGGCTTGCTGCCCCGGTGCAGGCGGCCGAGCCCATCACCGTGCATGACTCCTTCGGTCGCGTCCTCACTCTGACGGCACCGCCGCAGCGCATCATCCCGATCTTCGCGTCCAACGTGGAGATCGTGGCCTCGCTGGGATTGGCCGACCGCATCGTCGGCATCGAGGCCTATACCCGCTACCCGCGCGCGGTGCTCGACCGGCCTTTGGTCGGCGGGCGGCTCGGCTTCTCGGTCGATGCCGTGGTCGCGCTCAAGCCCGACCTCGTCGTCGTCACGCCATCACGCCAGGCCGCCAACCAGCTGATCGATCCGATGGAGCGGATCGGCGTGCCGATCATCGTCCTGCTGCAGCGAAGCGTGCCCGAGATCCTGGACAACATCCGCCTGATGGGCCGGGTCGCCGGCGTGCCCGAGCGCGGCGTCGCGGTGGCCGCGCGCTTCCAGGCGCGGCTCGACGCGGTGAAGCGCAAGGTCGCGGATCGCCAGCCGCCCGGCGCCATCATGATCACCGGCCGGTTGGGCAACGGCCTGATGCTGGTGGCACGCGAGGGCAGCTATACCGGCGACGCCATGGTGCTGGCCGGCGCGCGCTTCGCCTTGCCCGACACGCAGACGCTCGCCCAGGTCTCGCCCGAGGCGATCCTCAATGCCGATCCCGACGTGCTGCTATGGGCGGGCAGCGAGCGCGACCTCGAGGAGCTGATCGCGCGGCCGGGCTGGGCGGAGATGCGCGCGGTGAAGACCGGCCGCGCCCGCGCGGTGGACCGGGCCGAGCTGCTGATCCCCGGTCCGCGCACCGTGGACGGCATCGAGCATCTCGCCGCGATCTTCCATCCGGAAGCGATGAAGCCATGAAGGTCTGGATCGGCCTCGCCGGACTGCTGCTGCTCAGTCTCGTCGTGGCGGCCTGCGCCGGTCACGCGTGGGCTTCGCCCGTCGATCTGTGGCGCGCGATTGCCGGCGACGAAGCCTTGCGCAGCCGCCTGCTGTTCGAATGGCGCCTGCCGCGCGTGATCGCGGCGGCGTTCGTCGGCGCGCTGCTGGGGCTGGGCGGCACGATCTATCAGGGCGTGTTCCGCAATCCCTTGGCCGAGCCATATCTGCTGGGCTCGGCCGGCGGCGCAGCGCTGGGCGCGACCGTCGCGCTGCTGGTGCCGCTTGCCCTGCCGCAGAGCTGGCTCTTGCCGCTGCTCGCCTTCGCCGGCGCCTGGGGGGCGACGCTGCTGGTGATCGGCATCAGCCGCGTCGCCGGCGCCGTCGATGCGGCGGGCCTGCTGCTGGCCGGCGTCGCGGTCGCGGCGATCCTGGGCGCGTTGCGCTCATTCATGATGCTGGCGCTGTCGGACGAGACGGTGAGCCTGCAGGTCGTGTTGAGCTGGGTGCTGGGCGGCGTGCAGACGCCGACCTGGTCCGGCATCGGCTGGCTGGTGCTGATCGTCGCGGCGTGCGTCGGCTTGGCGCAGACGCTGGCGCGCCGCCTCGACCTGCTGGGCCTCGGCGAGGCCATGGCGCACGCCTTCGGCCTCGAGGTGCGCCGCTTCGTGATGCTGGCCGTGCTCGCCGGTTCGGTGATCGTGGCGGCGGCGGTCGCCTATGGCGGGCTGGTCGCGTTCGTCGGCCTCGCCTCGCCGCATGTCGCGCGCTGGCTGGTCGGACCGTTGCATCGGCCGTTGCTGCCGGCCTCGGCGCTGGTCGGTGCGATCGTCGTCGTGCTCGCCGACGCGATCGCCCGCTCGGCGCTGCCGCCGGCGGAAATCCCGCTCGGGCTGGTGACCGCGGTCGCGGGCGGGCCCTTCTTCATTCTCCTGCTGGCGCGGCGGCTTCGGTCATGACCGTACTGACCGCCGAGAATCTGCGCGTCGCCCGCGGCAAGTCGACGCTGTTGCGCGATGTGTCACTCACATTCCATGCAACCGAATCGGTTGCCATAATTGGGCCCAATGGCGCCGGTAAGTCGACCCTACTGAAGGCGCTCGCAGGCACGGAGGCGCCGACGGATGGTCAAGTGCGACTGGGCAGGCGCAACTTGGCCGAACTTCCGGCGGCGGAGCGGGCGCAGGAGATCGGTTTCCTGCCACAGCATTTCGAGCCGCACTGGGACTTGAGTGTGGTTGAGCTTCTGGAGATCGGCGCTGGCCGCGCGCGAAGCCTGCCGGTGGACGCTCTGGAAAACACGGTGGCTGCCTTCGAGTTGGGCGGCCTCGAACGACGGCGCTGGTCGACCCTGTCAGGCGGCGAGCGTGCGAGGGTTCTGCTGGCCATGGTGCTGGTGGTCGATCCGCCGGTGCTGCTGGCCGACGAACCTGCGGCGAGTCTCGATATCCGTCATCGCCTGGATCTTCTGAAGGCTTTGGCGGAGCGCGGGGAGGACAGGCTGTCGGTGGTGGTCGTGCACGATCTCGACCTTGCCTTCAGCTTCTTCGACCGGGTGGTGGTGCTGGCGCGCGGCGAGCTGATCGCTGACGGGCCGGCCGCCGAGCTGGTCTCCGATCCGCGGCTGGACGATGCATTTGGCGTGCGGTTCGAGCGTCTGCGGGCCGGGGAGGAGTGGCACCTGAGAGCGTGCCGCTGATCCTGCAAGGGATGGGTGGGCCAGTCCCTGCGTAAGACGCGCATGAGGAGAAGGTCTTTGCGTCTTCCGCTTCCGCGCCTGATCGCGATGCTTCTGGCGACTGGTGTTACTCTCCTGGTCGCCGCGATCCTCCTCTCCGCCATTCCGGCCCACGCCACCGAACGCAGCATGGACGGCTGGCGCTACACCAGCCATCCCTCGCCGGCCTCGACCGGCCGCGTCGTCGAGCTCTATGTCGACCGCGATTTCAGCGACTACGAGCGCGAGCGCATGCTCTCGGCGATGCGCCAGTGGAACTACGTGCTGAACGGCTTCGTGCAGTTCCGCGCCCGCCTGCTGCCGGGCGATCCGCAGCCGACGATGCTGGCGCAGATCCGCCGCTCGGGCGGCTGGGTGATCGCGCGGGTCGACAGCCGCCATTCGGTGGCGCAGCAGGGCGAGGGTGCGCACGCGCTCGCCGTCACGACCGGCAACCGCGGCGGCTTCGTCTATGTGATCAGCGACCGCATCGGCAATCGCGACCTTACCGGCGTGATCATGCACGAGTTCGGCCACGTGCTCGGCGCCGGCCACGACGGCTACGGCCTGATGGCGCCGGTCTACAACGCCGCGATGGGCCGCTGCATCGACCAGGACGCGGTGGCGCTGGTGGCGCGCGCGCAGCGCCTGCCGATGAACTCCCTCAACTGGTGCGAAGGCCCGGCCCAGCAGGGCCGGCCACCGCTGCCGATGGCGCAGGCGACCGACTACCGCACGCCGATGGCGACGCGTCAGCGCTGAGCCGGACTCCCTCCCCATTCAATGGCTCTCGGATTCACACATCGTTGTGTGGGAGGGAATGGCCGTATCTGATGGCGCGGAAGTCGGCGAGGCCGATGCGCATGACCTTTGGTCCTGGTTTGCCATAGTAGCCGGTCCATCCGCCGAGGCGGGCGATCACCCAGGCAGCG
>NZ_JAFKJN010000037.1 GCF_017305915.1 Reyranella sp. | reverse complement strand
GTCCACCAGATGGTCCTCGGCCTCGAACGGGATGGCCTCATCCGGCGGCAACCCGGTGTCGCCCGAAGCATCGACGTCCTTGTCCCACCTCAGGATCTGCCAATCCTCGATTGGCTCAAATCGTCAAAACCTCTGTGACGAGCCACTAGCCCCGGACTTCCCAGTCACTTCCCACGGGCTTCCATGTTCGGGGCCGGGAGATACGGCGGTGAAGCTCGACATGATGAAGAAGCTTTTCACGCCCACGGAGCGGGCGGCGATCCGGCGATGTCGCAATCAGGTCGCCCTGGCCAGGAAGCAAGGCGGCCAGACTATTCCGCCGCCAGCTTCCGCGCCGCGCGCGGGTCGCGGGTGAGCAGGCCGTCGGCTATATCGCGCTCGATCAGGGAGTCGGGCCGCTCGGAGACGCGGCCGAAGCCGGCGCCGCCGCCGACGAACATCTCGACCATGTCGCCTTTGGCAAGATCGACGGCGGCCTTGCTGCGGAGGTCCTCGGTCGTGCCGTTGGCCCGGAAGATGCGGCAGTAGCCGCGCTGGCCGGGCTCGCCGCCGAGCAGGCCCTCGGGCGCGAGGCGGAAGCGGTCGGAGTAGATCGCGAGCTGCACGTCGTCGCGCAGGATCTCGCAGCGGCGGAAGAAGCCCGCGCCGCCGCGCCGCGCGCCCAGCCCGAACGAATCGGGCGCCAGCTCGTAGCCGACGATGCGGAAGAAGTCGTAGTCGATGTCGAGCGACTCGACCGGCGCGTTGGAGCAGTTGCTCAAAGGCGAGTCGACCGCGTCGCAGCCGTCGGTGGCCTTCGAGGCGCCGTAGCCGCCGCCGAAGATCTCGAGATAGACGCTGTAGCCCCGCTCGCCGAGATGGCTGAGGCAGAATGCCGTCGTGCAGTCGTAGCCGGTGGCGATCACCTTGTCGGGCAGCGCCTGCGCCATCGCCTTCATCACCGCGTTGAACACGCGATAGGCCGGGATCATGCGCGCCCGCACCGGCGCCGGCGGCCGCGGGTTGAGCAGCGAGCCGTACGGCACCTTGATGCGGATCGGCCGCGCCATGCCCTCGTTGTAGGGAATGTCGGGCGAGGTCAGGACGGACTTCACGCAGGAGAGCGCCGCCGACAGAGTGCTGGAGTAGGGGCAGTTGAGGTTGCGCTTGACCTGCGGGCAGGTGCCTTCGAAATCGATCTCGACCGAATCGTCGGCGATCGTGACCTTGGCCTTGATCACCAGCGGATCGTCGCTCAGCCCGTCGTCGTCGATCGCATCCTCGCCGTAGAAGGTGCCCTTGGGCGCCTGCGCGATCGCGGCGCGCACGCGGCGCTCGGAATAGTCCTGCATCTCCTTCATCGCCGTTTCGACCTTGTCGACGCCGTAGCGCTCGCAGAGCTGTTTTACCCGCAACACCCCGATGGCGTTGGCAGCGAACTGGGCGTTGAAGTCGCCGATGGTGAGGTCGGGCACGCGCACGTTGGCGGTGACCAGCCGCTCGAAACTGCCGCCGTTCCAGTCCTGGTGGAAGTTATACCGGCTCGGCGGAAAACGGATGCCTTCCTGGTAGACGTCGGACGCATGGATGTTGAGGCCGGGCGCGCCGCCGCCGAGATCGAGATGATGCGCCACCGAGGCGCCGAAGCCGACGACGCGGCCTGCCACGAAGATCGGCGTGAAGATGAAGACGTCGGGGATGTGCTGGCCGCCCTCGAACGGGTCGTTGTTGATCAGGAAATCGCCTTCCTTGAGCGTCTCGACCGGATGGCGCTTGAGGCAGGCCCGCAGGGTCTCGCCGATCGGGCCGAGCTGCATCGGGATCAGCTCGGCCTGCGCCACCGTGTTGCCGTGGCGGTCCATCAGGCCGGCCGAGCCGTCGCGCGCCTCGCGCAGGATGGTCGAGTAGGCCGAGCGGATCAGCTTCACGCCCATCTCGCGGGCGCCCGCGATCAGCGCCTGGCTGATGACGGCGTAGTCGATCGGGCTCAACGTGGTCATGTCGTTCTCCGCAGGATCAGATTATCCGACGCATCGAGGGTCGCCGTCCAGCCGGGCGGCACCCAGGTCGTCGCCGTGTAGCCTTCGATCACCGACGGGCCCCCGATCTTCTGGCCCTGCTTCAACGCCTCGGCGGTGTGGCGGGCGCAGTCGATCCAGCCCTCGCCGTGGAAGATGCGCGTCTTCTCCGGTGCCCGCTCCAGCGTCTCGCGGTCGAGCTTCGGTGCCGCGCCGATCGGCAGCGTGGCGCCGACGCGGAGCGTCACGATCTCGACCGGCCGGTCGAGCGTGGCGCCGTGCATGAAGGTGCGGTGATGGGCGTCGGCGAACAGCTCGGCGATGTACTTGGCATCGAGCGAGGCGATCCGGTCGGCCGGGATCTCGACGCCGACCTCGAAGGCCTGGCCGACGAAGCGCATGTCGAGCGTGTGGGTGTAGACCAGCTCGCCCGGCAGCTTCATGTCGGCGAACTGTGCCGCCAGCCGCGTACGCATCTCGGCGAAGGTCTTCGCGGTTTCCTTGGCGGCTGCCTCGTCGAGCTTCATCTTGCGCGTCACCGCGTCGAACTTGGTGTAGTCGCTGGCGACCAGCCCGTAGGCCGAGATCACGCCGGCATTGGGCGGCACCACGATGGTCAAGATGCCGAGCTCCTCGGCGATGCGCGCGGCGTGCAACGGTCCCGCGCCGCCGAACGGCACCAGTGCGTAGTCGCGCGGATCGCGGCCGCGCTCGGTCGAGACGAGCTGGATGGCGCGCACGATATTGGCGTCGGCGAGCTGCAGGGCGGAGGAGGCGGCCTGTTCGATCGACAGGTTGAAGCGCTCGGCGATCGGCTTGAACGCGTTGTGTGCGGCGTCGGCATCGAGCTTCATGCGGCCGCCGAGGAAGGCGGTCGGCCGGATCGTGCCCATCACGATGTGTGCGTCGGTGGTCGCGGGCTCGGTGCCACCCTTGCCGTAGCAGGCGGGGCCGGGATCGGCGCCGGCGCTCTGCGGGCCGACGCGCAGCATGCCGCCGTCATCGACCCAGGCGATCGAGCCGCCGCCCGCGCCGACCGACACGATGTCGAGGACGGGCGTGCGGATCGGCAGGCCGTCGATCTCGCTTTCCGAGGCGAGCGAGGGGCGGCCGTCCTGCACCAGGCAAACGTCGGTCGAGGTGCCGCCCATGTCGAAGGTGATCAGGTCCTTGAAGCCCGAGCGCGCCGCCTGCCGCGTCGCGCCGACCACGCCGGCCGCCGGTCCCGAATAGAGCGCTGTGATGGCGCTGGTGCGCATCGCCTCGGCGGGCAGGCGGCCGCCGTTGCTCTGCATCACGGTGAAGCGGCCCTTGAAGCCCGCGTCGGCGAGCTTGTTCTCGAAGCGGTGCAGGTAGCCGTCGATCACCGGCTGCACGTAGGCGGACAGAATCGTGGTCGAGGCTCTTTCGAACTCGCGGAACTCGCGCGCCACCTGATGGCTGGAGGTCACCAGCACGCCGGGCAGTGCCTCGGTGATCAGCGCCGCGAGCCGCTCCTCGTGCTTGGGATTGGCGTAGGCGTTGAGCAGGCAGATCGCGACCGCGCGATAGCCGCCGGCCTTCAGCGCCGGGATCAGCGCCTCGCGCACCTTCGTTTCGTCGAGGGCCAGCTCGACGGTGCCGTCGGCGCGCAGCCGCTCGGCGACCTCGAAGCAGTCCTTGCGGCGCACCGGCGGCGCGGGCTTGGCATAGAAGAGGTCGTAGATGTTGCGCCGGTCGTGGCGCTGCATGAACAGCAGGTCGCGGAATCCAGAGGTGGCGACGAAGGCGACCAGCGCGCCCTTGCGCTCGAGCACCGCGTTGGTCGCGACGGTCGAGCCGTGACCCAGGTCCTCGATCTGCCCGATGTCGATGCCCGACGCAGTCAGCGCCGCGAAGGCGCCGACGTCCGGCGACTTCGGTGTGCTCGGCACCTTGGTGACGACGACGCGTCCCCCCTCGACGGCGACCAGATCTGTGAAGGTGCCGCCAACTTCCACGCCTACACGCATGCCAAACCTCTGTCATCCCGAGCGAAGTGAGGGATCCTTCTTTGTGGCCTCAAAGATCCCTCGCTACGCTCGGGATGACACGGTACTCGTTGCAGCGCCAAGACCTACGGGCCCGTGTTGAGCAGGCGGGCCTGCAGCTCGGCGATCTGCTTCTTAAGCTCCTCGTTCTCCTCGCGTGCCTTGGCGGCCATCGCCTTGACCGCGTCGAACTCCTCGCGGCGCGGAATGTCCATGCCGTCGAGGATCTTGGCGAGCTGGTCGCGGAAGCGCGCCTCCATCTCGTCCTTCACGCCCGAAAAGGCGCCCATGGCGCCGTTGGCCATCTTGCTGAGGTCATCGAAGAAGGGGTTGCGGGTCTGCATGGGTGACTCCTGATGCGGCAAGTATGGGCGGCTGCTACCCTGCTGCCAAGAACGCCGAAGGAGCAGAAAAGTGGGCCTGGTAAAAGTCGAATCCAGCGACGGCATCACCACCATCACCATGGCGCGGCCTGAGAAGCGCAACGCCCTGACCCAGGAATTGTGCGACGGCCTGTACGAAGCCTACCGAGCCTTCGAGCACGGCGACGACCAGGTCGCCGTCCTGCAGGCCGACGGCCCGGCTTTCTGTGTCGGCGCCGACCTCAAGGACCCGCCAGCCGCGATGTGGAAGGCCGTCCCCGACGTCTCCTACAAGCTCACCAAGCCGGTGGTCGCGGCCACCCAGGGCTGGGTGATCGGCGGCGGCATCTGCCTGGTCATGACCTGCGACCTGATGGTCTCGGCCGACACCACCAAGTTCATGTACCCCGAAGCCAAGGTCGGCGTGTTCGGCGGCCTGATGCCGGGCATCGTCTCGCGCATGCCGCACAAAGTTGCGATGGAACTCCTCCTCCTGGGGGAAGAGGTCTCGGCCAAGCGCGCCTACGATGTCGGCTTCGTCAACAAGGTCGTGCCGCTCGGCGAAGAGCGCAAAGAGGCGCGGCGCATGGCGAGCGTGATCGCCAGCTCTGCCCCACTGGTGATCCGCACCCTGCGCGACTTCGCCAACCAGACCTTGCCGCGCGGGCCGGCTGAGATTTTCGTGCCGGAGCGCTACAAGCTCGAGAAGATCGCCACCAGCGAGGACCGCAAGGAAGGCGCATCGGCCTTCCGCGAGAAGCGGCCCGCCAGGTTCAAGGGGCGCTGATCATGGTAGCCGGAGCGGGGGCCAAGCTGCTGCTGGTCGGTTGCGGCAAGATGGGCGGCGCCATGCTGGAAGGCTGGCTGGCGCGCGGCCTCGCCGCCTCCGACGCTATCGTCGCCGAGCCGGTCGAGGCGCTGCGGCCGAAGAAGCCCGGTTTGCGCTGCGTGACCTCCAGCCAGGACGTGCGCGAGACGCCGAAGATCGTGGTGCTGGCGGTGAAGCCGCAGACCATGGATGCCGTGCTGCCCGACTTGCGCCGCTTTGCCGATGAAGGCGCGGTGTTCCTGTCGATCGCCGCCGGCAAGACGCTGACGTATTTCGCGAGCCACTTGGGCGCGACGGCCAAGGTCGTGCGGTCGATGCCGAACACGCCGGCCGCGGTGCGCCAGGGCATCACGGTGGCCTGCGCCTCGCCGGGCGTGTCGGCGGCGGAGAAGAAGCGCTGCCAGGGGCTGCTCGAGGCAGTGGGCCAGGCGCTGTGGGTCGAAGACGAATCGCTGCTCGATCCGGTGACGGCCCTGTCCGGGAGCGGTCCGGCCTATGTCTTCCTGCTGGTCGAGGCGATGGCGGCGGCCGGCGCCAAGCTTGGCCTTACACCCGACATGGCCATGCAGCTCGCGCGCGCGACGGTCGCGGGCAGCGGCGAGCTGCTGAAGCAGTCGAGCGAACCCGCGTCGCAGTTGCGCGTTAACGTCACCAGTCCCGGCGGCACCACCGCCGAGGCCTTGAAGGTCCTGATGGCGCCCGACGGAATCCAGCCGGTGTTCGACAAGGCCCTCGCCGCAGCCTCGCGCCGCTCGAAGGAGCTGGCGGGATGATCGATGGCGCTCTCGACGCCTTCCTCGCGCTGGTCGCCGAAAAGGGCTTCACCGAGGTGACCCTGCGTGACGTCGCGGCCAAGGCGGACACAGGGCTGGCCGACCTCTATCGCCGGTATCCCGACAAGGTGGCGCTGGTCTCCGGCTTTCTGGCGCGGACCGACGATGCCGTGCTGGCCGGCACGCCGCGCGCGATCGATCCCGAGGAGACGGCGCGCGACCGGCTGTTCGACGTCATGATGCGCCGCTACGACGCCCTGAAGCCGTATCGTGTCGCCCTGACGTCGATCCGCCGGACCGCCACGCGCGATCCCCTGCTGGCCCTGGCGCTCGGGCCGGCGCTGCGGCGGTCGATGGCCGCCATGCTGGAGGCCGCCGGGCTCGCCAGCGAGGGACTCTCAGGGGCAGTGCGGCAGAACGGGCTGCTGGCGATCGACTGCGCCGTCGCGCGGGTTTTCGATCGCGACGAAACCCAGGACCTCTCGAAGACCATGGCGGCTTTGGACGGCCGCCTGAAGACGGCCGAGCGATGGGCCCAAACCTTTGAAAGATATACCGTTTCCAGGCACGGGAATGTGACGGAACCGCGTGCAGAGTGAAAAATTTGTGCACCGCACAAATTCTGCCTTGACCGATTGCTGCGGCGCCATATATTAGCGTCCGTTGTGCACCGCAGCATAGCGGGCGCCAGCCGAGTTTCAGTCCCCGTCAAGCCACTCCCCATCACCCCGTTCGGAGCCCTGTCCATGTACACCACCAACGCTTTCAAGACCCCGTTCGACTTCGACTTCAGCAAGATCGCCGGCGAGTTCAAGTTCCCGGTCGTCAACGTCGAGACCGTGGTCGAGACCGGCCGCAAGAACTTCGCTGCCATGACCACCGTGTCGACCGCCGCCGTCGAGGCGATGAAGACCATCGCGCAGCGCCAGGGCGACATGGTCCGCGCCGCGATGGAGGACTTCTCCAAGCACGGCAGCGAAGTGCTCGCCGCCGCCTCCATCGAGGAGAAGGCCGCCAAGCAGATCGACTTCGCCAAGAAGAGCTACGATCTCGCGATCGCCAACACCAAGGAGCTGGCCGAGCTGGTCACCAAGAGCCAGACCGACGCGTTCGAGGCTCTCAACGCCCGCATCGCCGAGCTGACCGAAGAGGTCAAGGCCGCGATCGCCGCCAAGAAGTAAGACCGAACGGCGCATCGCGCCGGACGGCCAGAAGGGGCTGCCCGCAAGGGCAGCCCCTTTTGTTTTGCTAGAGTGACGCCATGAACCAGATCACCTACGCCGACTTCGAGAAGGTCGACATCCGCATCGGCACCATCCGCGCCGCCCAACCACTCGAAGGTGTGCGCAAACCGGCGATCCGGCTGGAGATCGATTTCGGGCCGGAGATCGGCGTCAGGAAATCGTCGGCCCAGCTCACCGTGCACTACGCGCCCGAGGCGCTGGTCGGCCGTCAGGTCGCGGCGGTGGTCAATTTCCCGCCGCGCCAGATCGGCAAGTTCATGTCCGAGGTGCTGACGCTCGGTTTCCCCGACGGCAACGGCGCTGTCGTGCTGGTGGTGCCCGACAAGGCCGTGCCGAACGGCAGCAAGCTCTTCTGACTCATTCGGTCCGGAAGACGAAGACTACTCCGCCGCCTGCTTGGTGGTCTCGCGGAACTGCGTGCGATAGCGGTCCCATTCGGCGGCACCATTCAGGTTGAAGCCCTGCTGCGGCGTGATGTCGGACACCGGCACCGGATGGCGGCCCTTGCCCTTCAGCTCGGCGAGCGCGGCATCGCAGGCGCCGACGATCGTGCGGGTCAGCACGCCCGGCAGGATCATGAAGGCGTAGTTGAGCTTGGCGGCCTCTTCCATCGAGAGGTCCGGCGTCTTGCCCTTCCACACCATGTTCAGCATGCACGGGCCCTTGACCAGCTTCGGCACGTTCGCCGTCTCCTCGAGCGTCTGCGGCGCCTCGACGAAGGCCATGTCGGCGCCAGCATCAATGGCGGCATTGGCGCGGCGGATCGCCTCCTCGTAGCCCAGGACGGCGCGCGAATCGGTGCGGGCGATGATCAGGAAGTTCGGATCGACCTTGGCGCTGACCGCGGCGCGGATCTTGGCGACGTAGTCGTCGAGCGGGATGATCACCTTGTTCTCGAGGTGGCCGCACTTCTTGGGGAAGTCCTGGTCCTCGATATGGATGCCGGCGACGCCGCGCTTCTCGTACTCGCGCACGGTGCGGATGGCGTTGAGCTCGTTGCCGTAAGCGGTGTCGGCATCGGCGATCACCGGCAGCTTGATCGCCGAGGCGATGCGGCCGGCGTTGTCGGCCATCTCCGACATGGTCACCAGGCCGTAGTCGGGATAGCCGAGCGTCGCGGCGGTGCCGGCGCCGGTCATGTAGACCGCCTCGAAGCCCGCGCGCTCGATGGCGCGGGCGCCGATGCATTCGAAGCAGCCGGGCGCGGTCACCATCCCGCGCTTCAGGGCATCCCGGAAGATCTTGGCTTTGGACATGGTCATCTCTCCTCAAGCGGCTTTCATGCCCACCGCCTTGGCCTGGCGGGTATCGAAATTGCGGCGGACATCGTCGTAGTGGTGGCCCTTCATTCCACCCCGCACGGTACCGGGCTCGGCGGTTCCGTAGAAGACCGCCCAGCTATCGGGCAGGCGCCGCGAATCGGGCCGCGCCAGCCACAGCCGGTAGAGTGTGCGCTTCTGGGCCTCGTCGGCATGGTCCTCGAAGCTGGTGCGCGAGTGCAGCATGGTCTGGTTGCACAGGATCTGGAGATCGCCGGGCTCGAGATGCATGCAGAACATGTTCTCCGGCCGCCGCAGCACCAGGTCGAAATACTCCATCGCCTCGCGCTGCAGGCTGCTGAGCTGCGGCACACCCTCGATCTTCTGCGCGTTCTGGACGCGGTTGCGGTTCCATTTGCAGAAGACGCGATCGTCGCGCGTCGTGCAGACGGGCGCGGCGTACCACGGCTCCTCGCCCTCGGACTGCTCGCCGTTGCGGCTGAAGGTGTAGTCGGTGGTGAGCGCCTGCGCGTAGTCCGGTCGTTCGGCCTTCACCACCTCGAAGGCGGTGGCGGCGCTCGCACACATGCTCATGCCGCCGACCGGTGCCTGGTTGAAGCAGGAGAGCAGCACCACGTCGGAGCCGTCGACATGGAAGTCGAGCTCGGCTTTGGAGTTGTAGCCGCGGCCGGTCGGGCTGCGATAGGCGTGCCCTGCATCCTTCACTTCGGTGATGTAGTCGCTGGCGCGGTTCTGCGGCCGGGCGACGCCGAAATGCAGGCCGATCGCCCAGGTCATCAATCGGAACTCGGCCGGTGTCACGCCGGCGCGCGGCAGGTTCTTGACCAGCGCCATGCCGCGGCCGTCGCGAACTTCGCGGAAGGCGGCAGCGAGGACCGGGGCCGACTTGGCGAGCGCGAAGTCGTCACGCTTCCAGTCGAGGATCGGCCGGTTGGGATCGCCGGCGGCGCGCACCGCGGCCAGCAGCTCGGCGCTCTCGGCGTCGGACAGGCGGTAGGTCCAGCTCCGGTCGGTTTCGACCTCGGCGACGGTCCAGGCGGGGGAAGTCTTGCTCATGATGTCCTCCCTCAGTCGGCGGTCATGCCGAGCCGGCGGATCGTCTCGCCCGACTCCTTGATGTCGCGCTGGAAGCGCTCGGTGAAGGCGGCCGGCATGTCGCCGCCCGGCAGCGAGCCGAGCTCGATCATCTTGGCCGTGGTCTCGGGGCGCGCCAGGACCCTGGCGATGTCCTGCTGGATCGCCGAGACGACCTCTGGCGGTGTGCCCGCCGGGGCGAACAGGCCGGCCCACGAATTCTCGTCGAGACCCTGGAAGCCCTGCTCCTTGAAGGTCGCGACGTTCGGCAGGGCGGGAATGCGCTGCGTGCCCATGATGCCGAGCGACTTCAGCTTGCCGGCATTGATCAGCGACAGGCCCGAGGTCACGCTCGACAGGCCGGTATCGACCCGGCCGGCCGAGATGTCGCCGACGAACGAGGCGGCGCCCTTGTAGGGAACGTTCAGCAGCTTGATGCCGGCCTTCTCGAAGATGCGCTCGGCGATCAGTCGGCTGCCCGGATCGGGGCTGGCGAAAGTGCGCTTGTCCGGCCCTTCCTTCTTCACTAGCGCGACCAGTTCCTTGAGATCGTTCGCCGGCAAGGTCGGTGACGCGAGCAGGGTCGCGACAGGATAGGAAACCGCGGTCACCGGCGCGAAAGCCGTCACCGTGTCATACGGAAGCTTCAGGAGATGCGCGTTGATCGCGATGCCTGACACGGCGAGGACCATCGTGTGACCGTCGGGCGCCGCCCGCGCGACGATGGCGGCGCCGACCGAGCCGCTGCCGCCGGTGCGATTGTCGATGATGACGGTCTGGCCCCACATCTCCTCCAGCGACTTCGCCATCAGGCGTCCGACCACGTCGGTGCCGCCGCCGGGGCTGTAAGGGACGACGATCGTCACCGTCTTGGTGGGGTGGAACGCCGACTTCTCCTGGGCGGCGGCGCCGGCGGCCAGGGACAGGATCGCGGCGGCCGCGGCGAGCGACGCCATCAAGCTTCTCACTGGTGTTTCCTCTTAATTGGTATATCTTCATTACAACATGCCAAGATCGATCGGCACAAGGACGCGCGACGCCGCCGTTCCAACCCGCAGAACACCAGCAAACGGGGTAAAACTGCAGGCCCGCGGCGCGCTGCTGCACCGCCAGCTCTATCTGCTGCTGAAGGACCAGATCACCGGTGGCCGATACCGCAGCGGCGACCTGCTGCCGACGCAGGAGGCACTGTGCGCGCAGTTCTCGATCTCGCGCATCACGGTGCGCCGGGCGCTCGCCGACCTCGTCGAGGACGGCTACGTGCGCAACCGCCAGGGTGTCGGCGCCTTCGTCACGGCCAAGACCAACGGCAAGGCCAAGCGCGGCCCGGACTTCAGCTTCATCGGCGACATGCGCCGGACGCTGAAGGAAACGATGATGGGCATCCTGCACTTCGAGGTCGAGCGCTGCCCGGCGCCGATCGCCGAGGCGCTCGGCCTGGTGGACGGCGAGGAGGCGGTGCATCTCATCCGGACGCGGTCGGCGCGCGGTAAGGCGGTGATCCTGCTCGACGGCTGGATCCCGCGGCGCTTCGCCAAGGCGGTGACGCGCAAGAACCTGCAGAAGACCTCGCTGCACGAGCTGATCTTCGGCGGCTTCGAGAAGGTCGGTCGCGTGGCGCAGGAGGTGAATGCCGCGCTAGCCGATCCGGTGGTGGCGCAGGCGCTCGATGTCGAGGTCAATTCGGCGGTGCTGAAGATCGTACGCCTGGTGCACAACCGCGAGGGCGCGCCCGTCCACTACCTCACGGTATGGTCGACGCCGTTGCGCACCCGCATGGTGATGGAAGTCGGCGCCGACGATATCGACAGCTACAGCGTCGGCCGCCTGAGGCACGACGTTTAGTAATCGTGCCGGACCGCGGGCCTCCGGCCCGCTCATGATTCTGAGCCGGGCTGGAGGCCCGCGGTCCAGCAAGACTCTAGAAGACCTTGTGGACCCACTTGTGCGGGTCGGTGGCGCGGCTGCGCTGGATGTCGACCAGGGCGGCCTTCAACTCCTCAGTGCGGGTGCCCGCGCCGCCATTGCCGATCTTGAACTCGCCCTCGGGCGCGCGGACCGTGCCGATCGGGGTCACCACCGCGGCGGTGCCGCAGGCGAAGGCCTCGCGCAGCTTGCCGCTGTGCGCGTCGGCCTTCCACTCCTCGTACGAGTAGCGCTCCTCGCGCACCTTGATGCCCTTGTCCTTGGCGAGCGTGATCAGCGACGAGCGGGTGACGCCCGGCAGGATCGTGCCGCCGAGCGGCGGCGTCGACAGCGAGCCGTCGTTGAACACGAAGAACACGTTCATGCCGCCGAGCTCCTCGATCCACTTGCGCTCGGCGGCATCGAGGAAGACGACCTGGTCGCAGCCATGGCGCGTCGCCTCGGCCTGCGCGAGCAGGCTGGCGGCGTAGTTGCCGCCGCACTTGGCGGCGCCGGTGCCGCCCGGGGCGGCGCGCGTGTATTCCTGGCTGACCCAGACCGAGACCGCGTCGGCGCCCGACTTGAAGTAGCTACCGACCGACGAGGCGATGACGATGAACAGGTAGTTCGACGATGGCTTCACGCCGAGGAAGATCTCGTTGGCGAACATGTACGGCCGGATGTAGAGGCTGCCGTCGCCGCCCGGGATCCATTCGCGGTCGATGCTGACGAGCTGGTCGACCGCCTCGAGGAAGACGTCCTCGGGCAGGACCGGCATGGCTAGCCGCTCTGCCGACTGCTGGAAGCGCTTGGCGTTCTCGCGTGGGCGGAACAGGGTCGCGCCGCCGTCGGCGGTCTTGTAGGCCTTCAGCCCCTCGAACACTTCCTGGGCGTAGTGCAGCACGGCCGCGGCGGGATCCATCGAGATCGGCCCGCGCGGCTCGATGCGCGCGTCGTGCCAGCCCTCGGCGTCGCTATACTTGATGGTGACCATGTGGTCGCTGAACACCCGGCCGAAGCCCGGGTTGGCCAGCAGCTCGGCGCGCTTGGCGGCCGGCACGGGCGAGGGATGGGGATGGCGGACGAACTTCAGCTTGGACATGCTCTCACTCTATCTCAGACGGGAAGCCTTACAACCACGCGCAGTCCGCCCAGCGATGACTTGGCCAGGGTGACGTCGCCGCCGTGGCTGCGCGCGATGTCGCGGGCGATGGTGAGGCCGAGGCCGGTGCCGCCGGTGTCGACGTTGCGCGATTCGTCGAGCCGCACGAACGGGCGGAACACGTCCTCGTAGCGGTCCTCGGGAATGCCGGGGCCGTCGTCGTCGACGGTGATCTCGACCGAGGTCTTGCCGCGCGTCGCGGAAATCTCGGCACGCGTGCCGTGGCGCAGCGCGTTGGCGACCAGGTTGGTGATGCAGCGCTTGATGGCGATTGGCCGCAGCTCGAGGTTCATGTCGCCCGACCAGCCCACCGCGACCTCGGCGTTGTCGCGCCGGGCGCCGGCGGCGACGTCCTCGAGGATGTCGGAGAGGTCGGACGGAATGGGTTCCTCGTCACCCTCGCCGCGGGCGAAGGCGAGATAGCCCTCAATCATGCGCTGCATGTCGGCGACGTCGTCGGCGAGCTCCTTGGTTTCGGCCGACTCGGGCAGCAGCGCCAGCGACAGCTTCATGCGGGTGAGCGGCGTGCGTAGATCGTGGCTGACGCCGGCCAGCATCTCGGTGCGTTGCTGGATCGAGCGGCTGAGCCGGATCTTCATGGTCTGGAAGGCGGTGGCGGCGTTGCGCACCTCGCGCGTGCCGCCCTTGAAGGCGATGTCGGGAATGTCGCGACCCTTGCCCAGCGCATCGGCGGCGACGCCGAGATGCTCGATCGGCACCAGCTCGCGGCGCATGAACCAGATGGCGAGGCCGAACAGCACCAAGGCGAGGCCGACCTGGGCCAGCACATAGGCGAAGCTCGAGCCGAAGGTCAGCCGCAGGTAGGGCACGTAGACTTCCATCACCTCGTTGTCGGAAACCTGGATCTCGATCATGAGCTGGTCGTTGCCGACGGTGTTGTTGAGGTAGTAGGGCCGGCGCAGATCGGCATCGAGCGCGCCCTGGACCTCGCGGGCGACGATGTCGAAATAGGCCGGCGAGCGGAACGGCGGCACGATGCCGGCGCGGAAGCGCACGCTGAGCAGCAGATCGGTGCGGGCGTGATTGATGATCCAGTAGCGGTGCGCGTCATCGGGAAAGTCCGTGCGCATCTCGATCAGCAGGCGCAGGTCGCGCACCAGCAGCAGCGCCAGGCGGTTGGTCACGTTGTCGCCGCGCTGGCTGTAGAACCACCACGCCGACAGCGCCTGCAGCAGCAGCATCGGCACCACGATGATGATCAGGGCGCGCGCGAACAGGGTCTGCGGCGAATGCCGGTCGGCCCAGGTCGCGACGCTCTCGAACAGCTCCGCGAACTTGCTCACGCGTCCACCAGCCGATAGCCCTGGCCGCGCACCGTGCGCAGGTAACGCGGGAAACCGGGGTCGGGCTCGATCTTGCGGCGCAGCCGCGTCACCTGCACGTCGATCGCGCGCTCGTTGACGCCGCCGCCGACGCTCTTGCTCAGCGTCTCGCGGCTCATCACCTCGCCGAGCTGGGCGCCCAGCGCCCGCAACAGCGCGATCTCGGCGTCGGTCAGCGGCACCCGTTTGTCCTTCTGGGTCAGCTCGCCCAGCGCCATGTCGAACTGGAACGGCCCGAAGGTCACGCGATCCGGCGCCGTCGCGGGCGCCTCCACCGGACGGCCGCGGCGCAGGATGCTCTGGATGCGCAACAGCAGCTCGCGCGGCTCGAACGGCTTGCCGAGATAGTCGTCGACACCCTTCTCGAGGCCGGCGATGCGGTCCTTGGGATCGCCCATTGCGGTCAGCATCAGGATCGGCACGTCGTTGGTCTTGCGCAGCTCGCCGGCGAACTCGAGACCGGTCTGACCCGGCATCATCACGTCGAGCACGATCAGGTCGAAATGCAGTGCGTCGAGCTGCTGGCGCGCCTGGGCGGCATTGCCCGCCGTGCTGACCCGAAGACCGCTGCGCGACAGGAAGGATTTCAGCAGCTCGCGCAGGCGGGTGTCGTCGTCGACCACCAGCACATGCTGCTTGTCTTGGTCGCTCAGCGGCCGCTCCCGCGCACCCGCTTGTCGACCTCGATTCGCTCGGCCGGATCGAGCAGGCCGAGCAGCACCTTGCGGAAGCCCTCGACCGCGTCGGCGCCGGTCTCGCGATAGGCCCTCGCGAAGCGCTGGCTCTGGCGGTCGGTCAGCTCCTTCTCGAGCTTCACGCCCTTCTCGGTGAGCCACAGCCGCCGCTCGCGGCGATCGCGCGGGCCGCTCTTCTGCTCGACGTATTCCTGCTCGAGCAGATCCTTCAGCACGCGGCTGATCGACTGCTTGGTGACCTTCAGGATCGACAGCAGATGGCCGACCGTCTGGCCGGGATGGCGGCCGATGAAATAGAGCGCGCGATGATGCGCCCGGCCGAGCTTGTAGCGCTTGAGCTGCTGGTCCGATTCGAACGTGAAGTCGCGATAGGCATAGAACATCAGTTCGATGCCCTGGCGCAGTTCCTCCTCGCGCAGGAACAGCGGGTTCGCCGGTGATTTCGTCTCCACCATGGGGCAGCCAACCAACGCCGATACGGGCCGAAACGCAACCGTCTACACGGGCGATTAGGGCAATAATCTTGACTCAGTCAGTGTTATTGACCTATATGCAATGAAAGTTGCTATTTGAGAATCGTAAACGATCCATTTGGAATCATACGACAGGAGGACGGGCAATGTCCTTAACGATGGCGGATCGCGACGGGTTCATCTGGCTGGACGGCAAATTGCTGCCTTGGCGCGAAGCAACGACGCATGTGCTCACCCACGCCCTGCATTACGGCTCGGCGGTGTTCGAGGGCGAGCGCATCTATGACGGCCGGGTCTTTCGCTTGGCGGCGCACAGCGCCCGCCTGCGCAATTCGGCGCGGGTCCTGGAATACGAGCTGCCCTACACGCGCGAGGAGATCGACGAGGCCACGCGTGCCGTCGTGAAGGCCAACGGCCTCGCCTCGGGGTACGTCCGGCCGATCGCCTGGCGCGGCTCGGAGGTGATGGGCGTGTCGGCGATCGGCACCACGGTGCATCTGGCGATCGCGCCGTGGGCGCAGGAGGGCCGGCTGTCGGTGCAGGTGAAGCCGGGCGGCATCAACGTCACGATGGCGAAGTATCGCCGGCCGGCGCCGGACGTGGCGCCGGGCACCGCCAAGGTCGCCGGCCTCTACCTCATCTGCGGCATCGAGAAGGACCGCGCGCTCGGCGCCGGCTTCGACGATGCGCTGATGCTCGACTGGCAGGGCCGGCTCGCCGAATCGACCGGCGCCAACGTGTTCCTGGCGATGGGCGGCAAGCTGGTCACGCCCAAGGTCGAGAACTTCCTCGACGGCATCACGCGGCGCGCGGTGATGGGCCTCGCCGGCAAGCACGGATGGTCGGTCGAGGAGCGGGCGGTGATGCCCGAGGAGCTCGACGAGGCGAGCGAGGTCTTCCTGTGCGGCACCGCGGCAGAGATCGTACCGGTCGGCGCGATCGACCATCGCCGCTACCAGGTCGGCCCGATGACGCGTGCGCTGATGGAAGACTACCAGAAGCTGGTACGGCAACCCGATTGCGAAGGCTTCGGCGAGTCGCGCCACCTCGCGGCCTGAGCGGCGACCGCCGGAGCACAGCACAATCGTCGTCGTCTGCCCCGCGAATGCGGTTGCGCCCTGTGGTCCGCCGAGCGCATAGTGTGCGCAACCATTGCGAGTAGAGCCGCCGGAAGGGGCAGGGTGCGATGGCGAACAAGCGCATCATCGCCTATTTCATGCACGAGCGTGAGAAGGCGGCGGCGGAGCAGGCGTTGTCGGCCGCGGTGTCGACGCCCTCCTTCGTCATGGGCGAGATCGACGAGGGCAGGATCGGCGACCTGGAGACCCAGGGCCTGATCGTGCACGAGTTGGCCGAGGCGAAACCGCCGCTCGCCGATCTGTCGCCGGCGCTCGAGAGCGCGCATGTCTCGGCCCTCGGCGCGCCGAGTTTCGGCTTCGCAGCACCTGGCGTCGGCGCCGGCATCATCCCGGACGTCGATGCCACGGGCGCTCCCCTCAAGCCGACCTACACGCTGCAGCTTGCCGGGCCGTTGCTGGCACAGTGGCGGCAACAGCTCGAGGCGCTCGGAGTCAGGATCATCGAATCGACAGGCCCGCGGCTCTATGCCGTCGATGTCGATTCGCCGAACGTTGCCACGGTTCGCGCCCTGCCGTTCGTCCTGTCGATCGAGGCCCAGGCCGAGCATGAAAGGGCGCCGGCGATGCCGGCCGCCGCGGAGGCAGTGCCGGCCCCCGGCGGCTTCGAGCAGGCCGCGACCTACGACATCCGGTTGAAGTCGCCGGCCGACCTGGCGGCGGTCGTGACGTTCCTTCACAGCCGCGAAGCCATCGTGCTGGGCGGCAAGGACCGCAAGGTCCGGGTCGTGCTCAAGCAGAACTCGCCGGTGCTGGCCGAGCTCAACACGTTGCCCGGCGTCTACCAGGTGATGGAGTACGTGCCGCCAACCTTCAGCAACGACCGTGCCCGCGTCCTGCTGGGCATCGACGCGGCGGCACCCGGCGGCGCGCTCTATCCCTATGACGGCACGGGCCAGCTGGTGGCGATCGCCGATACCGGTATCGACGACCAGCATCCGGACCTGCAGGGCCGCTTCGCCGGCATCATCGCGCTCGGCCGCAGCAACGATTCCTCCGATACCCATGGGCACGGGACGCACGTCGCCGGCAGCATCGGCGGCGACGGCGCGGCGTCCAACGGCCAGATCCGCGGCACCGCGCCCGCGGTGCGCTTCTTCTTCCAGTCGATCCTGGATGCGAGCGGCGGCCTCGGCGGGCTGCCGCTGGACATCAACGACCTGTTCCAGGAGGCGTACGACAACGGTGCGCGCATCCACAACAACAGCTGGGGCGCGGGAACCAACGCGCGCTATCCCTTCACCTCGCTCGAGGCCGACGAATTCGTCAACAAGCATCGCGACATGACGATCGTCATCGCCGCCGGCAACGACGGCACTTTGAACAACCCGTCCAGCTCGCAGCCGGGCTTCGTCGACTGGCTGTCGGTCGGATCGCCGGCGACCGCCAAGAATGCGGTGACCGTCGGCGCTAGCCAGAGCGACCGCACGACGGGCGGCTTGTCCCAGATGACCTGGGGCCAGGCCTTCCCGCGGGCTTTCCCGACTCCGCCGACGAGCACGGGTAGGGTTTCCGGCCTGCCCGAGGAGATGGCCGCCTTCTCCAGCCGCGGGCCGTGCGACGACCGCCGCATCAAGCCCGACGTCGTTGCGCCCGGCACAGACATCGTCTCGACCAAGTCCTCGCGGGCGCCGGTGCGGAATTTCTGGGCTACGTTCAACGGCTTCGCTGGCCGCTATGCCTATATGGGCGGCACCAGCATGGCGACGCCGATCGTCAGCGGCTGCCTCGCCCTGATCCGCCAGTACTATATCGATGCCCGCCACGTCGAGCCGTCGGCCGCGCTGATGAAGGCAACCCTGGTCAACAGCACGCGGGCGATGACCGGTCCGGCGGCGATCGCCGACTTCCCCAACGTGCCGAACTTCCATCAGGGCTTCGGCCGCGTGCATATGCCGTGGGCGATCCCCAATCCGGCCGAGCCGACGCTCAAGCTCGAGTTCGTCGACACCTGGCAAAATCCGGCGGGACAGCTCACCCAGCCCGGCCAGCGGCTGCGCTATCGCATCTCGGTGGGCGCCGGACGCGAGCTGCGCTTCTGCATGGCCTTCACGGATATTCCGGCGCGCGCCCTGCAGAACGATCTCAATGTCATCGTCGAGGCGCCGGGCGGCAGGAAGATCACCGGCAACGCGGACCGGCCGATGAAGCTGGGGCCGCTCGACGCCGACAACAACGTCGAGATCGTGCGCATTCCGACGCCGGCGGCCGGCGACTATCTGGTCCAGATCACGGCCAGCAACCTCTTGGGCCCCAGCCAGGATTTCGCCCTGGTGGTGACCGGCGATCTCGGTTCCGGCCTGAACGCCGTGCCTTAGCCGCCGGCTCAGTCCGGATCGCAGGCCGCGACCTATGGCAGCGCTGCGCCGGACGCATGGCGCACCCCAGCCGCGCTTGAGCGCGCCCGCAGCATGGCTTGACAGGCGAGGGCTGCGGCAGTCTCCTTCGGTCCACGTCCGAGGGGTGTCCGGCGAGGCCGGTCTGAGACAGCCATAGTGGCTGAACCCTTTGAACCTGATCCGGGTCATGCCGGCGAAGGAACGGGAGCCCATGTCGAGCGGAGCCAAAGTCACAGTTGTCGGAGCCGGCGTCGCCGGCCTCACGACCGCGCTGGAATTGAGCCTGCGGGGGCTGGCGGTCGAGGTGATCGAGCGCGGCCACGCCGTCGGCGCGGGCTGCTCGCGACTGGCGGGCGGCATGCTGGCGCCGTGGTGCGAGCGCGCGGCGACCGACGAGGCGGTGATGCGGCTGGGCGTGCCGTCGATCGACTGGTGGCTGCGCCATTTCCCCGGGACGGTGCGCAACGGCAGCCTGGTCGTGGCGCCGGCGCGCGACACCGCCGAGCTGACCCGCTTCGCCGAGCGCACGGAGGCGTACGAATGGCGCGACGAGGCGGGCATCGCCGCGCTCGAGCCCGATCTTGCCGGCCGCTTCCGCCGCGCGCTGTTCTTTCCGCGCGAGGGGCATCTCGATCCGCGGCGGGCGCTGCCGGCGATCGCCGAGGCGCTGGCCAAGCGCGGCGTCGCGATCCGCTTCGGCGTCGATGCGCCGGACGGCGATCTCGTCATCGACTGCCGCGGGCTGGCGGCGCGCGATGCGATGAGCGACCTGCGCGGCGTGCGCGGCGAGATGGCGATGATCCGCTCGCGCGAGGTGTCGCTGGCGCGGCCGGTGCGGTTGCTGCATCCGCGCATCCCGCTCTACATCGTGCCGCGCGGCGACGGGGTGTTCATGGTCGGCGCCACCTCGATCGAGAACGAGACGCCGGGCGGCGTCAGCGTGCGCTCGGCGGTCGAGCTCTTGAACGCCGCCTACACCCTGCATCCGGCGTTCGGCGAGGCCGAGATCCTGGAGCTCGGCGCCGACCTCCGGCCGGCCTTTCCGGACAATCTTCCGGCCGTGCGCCGCGGGCTCAACGGGCTCCTGGTCAACGGCCTTTATCGTCATGGCTTCCTGCTGGCGCCGGCGATGGCGCGGCAGGCGGCCGATCTTGTGGAGAGAGACCATGCGGATCTTCGTCAACGGCGATCAGCGTGAGGTCGAGCCGGGCACGCTGGCGCTCGCGCTGACCGCGCTGGGCTACGGCGGCAAGAAGGTGGCGACGGCGGTCAACGGCCGCTTCGTGCCGGCACCGGCGCGAAGCGCGACCGCGCTCAACGACGGCGACAAGCTAGAGGTCGTGGCGCCGATGCAGGGAGGCTGACGGTGTTCTACGGCGTCGAGCTTTCCTCGCGGCTGCTGCTCGGCACGGCGCGCTATCCCTCGCCCAAGGTGCTGGCCGATGCGATCCAGGCGTCGGGCGCCGAGGTGGTGACGGTGTCGCTGCGCCGCGAGGCTGGGCCAGAAGGCTCCGGGGCGCGCGGCGGCCAGAGCTTCTGGTCGATCATCCGCGCGCTCGGCGTCAGGGTGCTGCCGAACACCGCGGGCTGCCACAGCGTCAAGGAGGCGGTGACCACCGCCCACATGGCGCGCGAGATGTTCGACACGCCGTGGATCAAGCTCGAGGTGATCCGCGACGACGAGACCCTGCAGCCCGACGTGTTCGGCCTGGTCGAGGCCGCGCGCGTGCTGAGCGAGGAGGGCTTCGAGGTCTTCCCCTACACGACGGAGGATCTCGCCGTCGCCGACCGCCTGGTCGAGGCCGGCTGCAAGGTGCTGATGCCGTGGGGCGCTCCGATCGGCTCGGCGCGCGGGCTGAACAACGTGTATGGCCTGAAGGCCCTGCGCGCGCACTTTCCGGACATCCCGCTGGTGGTCGATGCCGGGCTCGGCGTGCCGTCGCACGCCGCGGCGGCGATGGAGCTGGGCTACGACGCGGTGCTGTTGAACACGGCCGTGGCCGAGGCGGGCGATCCGGTCGCGATGGCGAAGGCCTTCGCGATGGCGATCAATGCCGGGCGCATGGCCTTCGCCGCCAAGCCGCTCGAGCCGCGCGACATGGCGGTGCCGTCGACGCCGGTGCTCGGCAAGGCGGCGTTAGGAGATTGATGTGATCGATCCGTTCTATCCCGTTGTTCCCGATTCGACGTGGGTGGCGAGGCTCGTGCCGGCGGGCGCGAAGTTCGTGCAGCTGCGCATCAAGGACAAATCCGACGCCGAGCTACAGCGGCAGGTGCGCGAGGCACGCGACGTCTGTGCGAAGCATGGCGCCGACCTGATCGTGAACGACTACTGGCAGATCGCGATCGACGAGAAGTGCACCTGGGTCCATCTCGGCCAGGAAGACCTCGTCGATGCCGACGTGAAGGCGATCAAGCGCGCGGGCCTCAAGCTCGGCGTCAGCACGCATGATCACGCCGAGCTGGAGAAGGGGCTTGGCGTCGATCCCGACTACGTGGCGCTGGGGCCGATCTGGCCGACGGCGCTGAAGAAGATGCCTTTCGAGCCACAGGGCCTCGAGCGGATCGGCGAATGGAAGAAGCTGATCGGCGGCCGGCCCCTGGTCGCGATCGGCGGGCTGACGCTCGACAGGGCGCTGCAGTGCCTGAAGGCCGGCGCCGATTCCGCGGCGGTGGTCGGCGACATCGTCAACAACCCCGATCCGATCAAGCAGGCCACGGCCTGGATCGCGGCAACGCGAGTTCACGCATGACCGGCCGCTACGCCCGCCAGACCGTGCTGAGCGAGGTCGGCGCCGCCGGACAGGCGCGGCTCGCGGCGGCGTCGGTGCTCGTGGTGGGCGCGGGCGGGCTCGGCTGCCCGGTGCTGCAGTATCTGGTCGGCGCCGGCGTCGGGTGGCTGACGATCGTCGATCACGACGTGGTGGAGGAGACCAACCTGCATCGCCAGCCGCTCTACGGCATGGACGATCTCGGCAAGCCGAAAGCCGAAGCCGCGCGCGAGCGGCTGCTGCGGTTCAACCCGGGCCTCGCGATCGAGGCCGTCGTCGCGCGGCTGACGCCGCAGAACGCGGCCGCACTGGTCGCGACAGCGGATGTGATCGTCGATGCGGCAGACAGCTTCGCCGTGACCTACATGCTGAGCGATGCCTGCCACGCCGCAGCAAAGCCTCTCGTGTCGGCGTCGGTGATCGGGCTCACCGGCTATGCCGGCGCCTTCTGCGGCGGCGGGCCCTCCTATCGCGCGGTGTTCCCGGAAGTGTCGATCGACGGCGGCACCTGCGCCACGGTCGGCGTGCTGGGCACGGCGGTCGCGGTGCTGGGCAGCCTGCAGGCGCATCTGACGTTGCACTTGCTGCTCGGGCTGGAGCCGACGGTGCTGGGCCGCGTGACGACCTTCGATGCCCAGAAGCTCGCCTTCGGTGGCTTCGGCTTTGCCGGCAGTCCGGAACCGGACAGTGCGGTGCCGTTCATCGCGCCGGACGAGGTGACGGCCGACGACCTGGTGGTCGATCTGCGCGGCGCCGACGAAGCACCGCAGACTTTCGCCGGTGGGCGGCGGCTGCCGGTCGATCGTGTCGCAGCGCTGGCGGCGGAACCCCCACCGGCCGGCCGCATCGTCCTGTGTTGCCGCAGCGGCCAGCGGGCGCTGATGGCGGCCGACGCCTTGCGCGAGCGCGGGCTTGTCAACCTGGCGTTGGTGGCTTTGGGTTGAGCTTACAAAAGGAGGGCCTCATGACCCACACGACCGATCGGACCGTGCTCAAGCACATCGAGGAGCTGGTCGCCGAGGAGAAGAAGCTCTACGCCAAGGGCGCCGTCTCCGACGCGGAGAAAAAGCATCTCGACCAGATCAACGTCGAGCTCGACCGCTGCTGGGACCTGCTGCGCCAGCGCCGTGCGCTGCGCGAGTTCGGCCGCAATCCCGACGACGCCGAGGTGCGGCCGGCCAAGATCGTCGAGAACTATCGCGGCTAATTGAGCAGCGCCGGCCCCTTCACGGCCAGGGTCGAGGCATCCTCCTCGATCCAGACGCGATGGCAGCGCCGGCCGGTCGGCTCGTGGAAGCAGGCCGGCTCGACGGTGAAGCCCAGCCCCTGCAGCAGCGACAGCGCGCGCTGGTTCTGCGCGTCGACGATGCTTTCCAGCCGCGCGTAGGACGTCAGCATCTCGGGCAGCACGATCGTCGACAGCGCCGCTAGGTCGTGCGGCTGGGTCTCGACCTCCTCGCAGGTCAGCAGCCAGAACCGGCCGACCTCGAAATCCTGGCTGGTCGGCCCGACGCCCCACAGCGCGCAGGGCTGCCCCTGGGGATCGTGCGCCGCCCACACCTCGGTGCTGGACAGGAAGGCATTGAGCAGATGGTCGAGCGGCTTCTGCTCACCGTCATTGTTGTCGAATTCGGTGTCGCCTGCGTCTTCGTCGCCCATGGCGAGCGCCAGCAGGGCGACATCCTTGGCTGTTGCAGGTTGGACACAGTAGCGCATGGGGCTCTCTCCGTGCGTGACCAGGAGTCAACAGATCGGCGCGCGCAACCGTTGCAAACCTTTTTTGGCTATTTCTTGTTCCACCGTGCGGCAGCCTGGTCGTCCTCGGCGTGGGCCCCGACCCATTTCTCGCCCTTCGGGGTCTCCTCGAGCTTCCAGAACGGCGCCTTGGTCTTGAGCCAGTCGACCAGGAACTCGCAGGCCTCGAAGGCCGCCTCGCGGTGCGGCGAGCCGACGGCCACCAGCACGATGCGGTCGCCTGCCTCCAGCCGGCCATGGCGATGGACGATCAAGGTCGCCTCGAGCGGCCAGCGCCGCCGGGCCTCGGCCTCGATCTCCTCCAGCGCCCGCTCGGTCATGCCGGGATAGTGCTCCAGGGTGAGCGCATCGACGCGGTCACGGTGATAGCCCTCGCGCACATGCATCTCGCGCACCAGGCCGACGAACACCGCCAGCCCGCCGATCCGCTTGTTGCCGGCCGTCAGCCGCTCCAGCTCGGCGCCGACATCGAAGTCCGACTCCTGCACGCGCACCGCCATCGTCAGCCTCCGGTGAACGGCGGGAAGAAGGCGACCTCGTGCGCGCCGGCGAGCTCGGCGTCGAACGTCGCGGTGCGCTTGTCGACGGCGGCGCCGAACGCCGCGCCCTCGGCCAGCGCCTCGGCATGGCCGCCGCTCTTCTGGCGCAGCCAGACCACGAGCTCACCGACGGTCGTCACATCGGCCGGCGGCGTCACCTCTTCCTCGGCGACGCCCACTGTGCGCTTCATCCAGGCGAAGTAGCGCACTTTCATTCGGCGGCTCCCGGCGGTGCATCCTCCGCCATGTGGCGCAGGCCGGTGCGCAGGTAGTCGTAGCCGGTGATCAGGGTCAGCACGGCCGCGATCCAGATCAGCCACAGGCCGGCGCGGGTGATCAGCGGCGAAGCCGCGTCGCCGACCAGCAGGAAGCCGATCGCCAGCATCTGCACCGCGGTCTTCCACTTGGCGAGCTGGCTGACCGGCAGGCCGACGCGCAGCTCGGCCAGGAACTCGCGCAGGCCCGAGACCAGGATCTCGCGCGCCAGGATGATCAGCGCCGCCAGCACATGCACGCCGGTGAGCGGCCCGCGCTCGACCAGCATCAGCAGCGCCGCCGCGACCAGCAGCTTGTCGGCGATCGGATCGAGGAAGCGGCCGAGCCGCGAGATCTGGTGATAGCGGCGCGCGAAATAGCCGTCGAAATAGTCGGTGATGCCGGCGGCGACGAACAGGCCCATCGACAGCCATTGCGACCAGCCGCGATCGAGCCAGAAGCAGGCGACGACCAGCGGGATCGCCGCAATGCGCGACAGCGTCAGGATGTTTGCGGTGTTCAGCATTTTCAGACGCACCTTAGGGCGGGGCGTAGCATGCTGTCATCCCGAGCGCAGCGAGGGATCCTTGCTGCGGCTCAAAGATCCCTCGCTGCGCTCGGGATGACAGCGGCACCGTTATCGCCCGCCGCGGAAATGGTCATGAATCTTCCGGGCCAGCGCATCGGAGATTCCGGACACCGACTTGATGTCCTCGAGGGTCGCCGCACCAACCGCACGGGCGCTGCCGAAATGGTGCAGCAGCGCGCGCTTGCGGGCCGCGCCGATGCCCGGCACCTCGTCGAGCGCCGAGCGCGTGATGTCGGCGGCGCGCCGCGTGCGATGCGTGCCGATCGCGAAGCGATGCGCCTCGTCGCGCAGACGCTGCAGGAAGTAGAGCACCGGATCGCGCGGCTCGAGCGAGAAAGGCGGCCTGCCCGGCATGAAGAAGCGCTCGCGGCCGGCATCGCGGTCAGGTCCCTTGGCGATGCCGACGATGGCGATGTCCTCCAGCCCCAGCTCGGTCAGCACCTGGCGCGCCACCTCGAGCTGACCCTGGCCGCCGTCGATCAGCACCAGGTCGGGCCAATGCTCCTCGTCGCGCTCGGGGTTTTCCTTCAGCGCGCGGCCGAAACGGCGCGACAGCACCTCACGCATCATGGCGAAGTCGTCGCCCGCCGCGCCTTCGGTCTTGATGTTGAACTTGCGGTAGCTGTTCTTGATGAAGCCGTCCGGCCCGGCGACGATCATCGCGCCGATCGGCGCGGCGCCCTGGATGTGGCTGTTGTCGTAGACCTCGACGCGCTCCGGCGGCCCCTCGAGGTTGAACACGCGGGCCACGCCCTCGAGCAGTTGCCGCTGCGTGCCGCGCTCGGCCATGCGCCGCGCCAACGCCTCGCGCGCATTGGTGACCGCCTGGTCGAGCGCATCCTTCTGGTCGCCGCGCTTCGGGTTGCGGATCTCGACCTTGTGGCCGGCACTGATGCCGAGCGCGCTTTGCAGCAGCTCGGCTTCCGGCACTTCGTGGCTGGTCAGGATCAGCTTCGGCGCCGGCCGCGCTTCGTAGAACTGGCCGATGAAAGCCGACAGCACCTCGGCCTCGCTCAGTTCCCTGGCATGGCTGGGGAAATAGGCACGGTTGCCGAGATTCTGGCCGGCGCGCAGGAAGAACACCTGCACGCAGACCTGGCCGCCCTCGGCATGGGTCGCGAAGATGTCCGCCTCGTCGATCGAGTCGAGGCTGATCGACTGGTGCGACTGGATGTGGGCCAGCGCGCGGATGCGATCGCGCAGTACGGCGGCTTCCTCGAAATGCAGCTCGGTCGAGGCCTTCTCCATGCGCTGCGACAGCGCCTGCTGGACCTCGCGGTTCTTGCCGCCGAGGAAGTCGCGCACCTCGTCGACGATGGTCGTGTACTCGGGCTTTTCGATGCGGGCCACGCACGGCGCCGTGCAGCGCTTGATCTGGTACTGCAGGCAGGGCCGCGTGCGGGTCGAGAACACGCCGTCGGAGCAGGAGCGCAGCGGGAAGGCGCGCTGCAGGGCATAGAGCGTGCGGTTGACCGCGGTCGCCGAGGCGAACGGCCCGAAATACTCGTTGCCGGCCTGGCGCGTGCCGCGGTGCTTGGCGAGCTGCGGCCATTCGGTGTCGCGGCGGATGACGATGTAGGGGAACGACTTGTCGTCGCGCAGCAGCACGTTGAAGCGCGGCCGGAAGCGCTTGATCAGGTTGTTCTCGAGCAGCAGGGCCTCGGCCTCGCTGTCGGTGACCACGAACTCCATGCTGCGCGTGGCCTGCACCATCCGCATCAGCCGGGTCTCCAACCGGTTGGGCTGAGTGTAGGCGGTAACCCGGTTGCGCAGCGACCGCGCCTTGCCGACGTACAGCACCTCGCCGTCGGCCGCGATCATGCGATAGACGCCGGGCTTCTTCGGCAGGGTGCGTACGAACTCGGCGATGACCTTGATGCCGTCGGCCAGCGAGCCTTCCGCAACCGGTGCGTCAGCAACCGCGTCGTCTTGGCCTTGTCTCTGTTCCGTCGTCTGTTCCGGGGTCACGGCGCGTATGTGGGGAAATCTGTGAGAAAGACATCAGGGCGCCCGCTGCTCCAGGCGCGTCACTGTATTGACTCAATGTAAGCGGGGTGGCAGTCGCCTGCCACCCCGCTGTTAGTCCATTGTTTATATTGCGTTATTACCGTTGCGAATAGCTCTCACTTAGAGCGTGCAAAGCGAAATGTTCCGCATTTGATCCGATTGGGTGGAACATATCGATCTGTGGATAAACCCGGGGATTGTTAGAGTACGGACAACATCCGGCCGACCAGGGGATGGCGCACCACGTCCTTGTCCGCCAGCCGCACGACTGCGATATCCTCGAAGTTCTCGAGCCGCTGGGCGATGGCGCCCAGGCCCGACAGTTCGGGCAGCAGGTCGGTCTGGTCGGGGTCGCCGGTCATCACCATGGTCGAATGCCAGCCCAGCCGGGTCAGCAGCATCTTGAGCTGGCCGTAGGTGCAGTTCTGCGCCTCGTCGATCAGCACGAAGCTGTTGTTGAGCGTGCGGCCGCGCATGAATGCAACCGGGGCGATCTCGATGGTGCCGTCGTCGAGGTTCTGGCGCAGGCGCTTGGCGCCCAGCCGGTCGTTCAGGGCGTCCCACAGCGGCCGCAGGTAGGGGTCGAGCTTCTCGCGCATGTCGCCGGGCAGGAAGCCCAGGTTCTCGCCGGCCTCGACCGCCGGCCGGCTCAGCAGGATGCGGGAGACCGTGCCGGCCTCCAGCGCTTCCACGGCGGCCGAGATCGCGAGGTAGGTCTTGCCGGTGCCGGCGGGGCCGACCGCGATGGTGAGCGGCTTGCTCTCGATCGCCTCCATCAGCAGGCGCTGATTATCGGAGCGCGGTCGGACCTTGCGGATATAGCTCTGGTCCCGGTCGTTCGCCGGCTTTTGGTCGAACACCAGGCTGTGAATACGGTCGTTGTCGATGGCATGCAGCTTGGCGCGGCGGGCAGCGCGTTTGGCCATATTCGAACTCCGGTGTCTGGAAACAAAAACGCCTCCGCAAGGCGGAGGCGTGGGCGATCGGCAGCCGGGAGGTGAAGCTGACAGGGCACGCGGTGGAAACCACCGGTGATCTGGACTCCGTCGGGGACCATGATCCTCGGACGGATATGCACCTCCTTCAGCTACCGAACGAAGGGTAGCGCGATTGTGGCGGTCCAGCCACAATATTTATGGTCCGAAACTGAAAATTCACACCAGGGAAGCCCGACCGTCAAAACTTATAGGCCACCCCGAGGCTGGCCGTGTGGGTCCGGACATAGACGTGGGCGTAGACCCGGTCGTCGCCGCCATTGCCGAAGTTGTAGGTGAAGAAGGTCGGGTTTGCCTGGCCGAAGTCGGCATAGCGGTCCTCCAGCCGCACCAGCCAGTTGGGCGCCAGCAGGTGCTCGAGCCCGGCCCCGATCGTCCAGCCGGGCAGGACCAGGCTCTGCACCTCGTAGTGCGGCGCGCCGGGTGGCGAGGTGCAGTAGGTGGTGGCGCCGTTGTTGTTGCAGGTCGCCGTCATGTCGACGCGCTGCAGCGCGAGGCCCGCCGTCGCGAACAGTAGCGTGTTGGGCTGCACAAGCGCGCCGATGCGGGCGCGGACGCTCGCATCCCACGACAGGTCGACCGACGCCGTATCGCCGTTGGTGATCGAGGGCACGATGCCGCCGCTCAGCGTCGTGCCGGGAATCGGGCTGTTGGTGTTGCGGTTGTCGGCCCAACCGATCTCCGCTTCCAGCCCGGCGAGCCAGGTCGAGCCCAACATCCAGTTGCGGCCGCCGAACGCGGCAATGCGCGCACTCGTGCTGTTGAACGTCTGCGCGAAGTCGGGCCCCGGGATGCCGCCGCTGCAGACCGCCACGTTGGGACAGGCGCGGCTGGTGACCCAGTCGTTCGACGCGAAGCGCGCGCCGAGGCTCGCGCCGAGATAGTAGCCATCCCAATTCGGACCTTGTGCCATTACGGACATCGGCAGAAGCCCTGCGAATATCAATGCGCACAGCCCCAGCAGGCGCGTCATCACTTCTCCCCTTTTTCCGCACAGTCGCACCGAAGTCGCCACAGCAAAAGCACGATGTGTGGCGTGTGCGTCACAGTATGGGCTGCAGTGTGACGGATAGGGCAACGGAGGCGGAGAGGTGGCGTTGGGAAGTTGCGTAACCTGGTTGCGTCAACCTCGTGAGGAAGTACCGCATATGAAGAATGTTCTGTTGGGCGCGGTCGCGCTCGTGGCTCTGCCGATCGCCGCTGCCAACGCGCAGTCGTTGTTCGGCCAGTCCGCTTATCCGACCTATCCCGGCTTCTACATCGGCGCGGAGGGCGGCCTGAACTGGCTGCTCAACAACAACAGCTACTCGATGAACACCGGCTGGGCCGCCGGCGGCAAGGTCGGCTACGACTTCGTCGGCCCGCGCATCGAGTTGGAAGGCATGTATCGCCAGAACAACGGCACCGGCACGGTCGCCTATTCCAACGGCACGTTCGCCAACCGTTACGGCACCATCAACCAGGTCTCGGTGATGGCCAATGCGCTCTACGACTTCTTCCCGGGCGCCGTCATCACGCCGTATGTCGGCGCGGGCGCCGGCATCGCCTTCGTCGATCCGTCGATCTCGTCGGGCTGCACCATGTGCAGCACCCAGTTCGCCTACCAGGGCATCGTCGGCATCGGCTACAACATGGCGCCGGGCTGGCGCCTCGATCTCGACGGCCGCTACTACGGCACCACCAATCCCGGCCAGTACAACAACAACAACTTCTCGGTGATGCTGGGCCTGACCTACAAGTTCGGCCAGCCCGAGGCCGCGCCCGCCGCGCCGCCGCCGGCTCCGGCGCCCGCCGCCGCGCCGTCCTTCATGGTGTTCTTCGATTGGGATCGCTCGGATCTCTCGCCGCAGGCGCACCAGACGCTGCAGCAGGTCGCACAGGCCTACCAGCAGCGCGGCAGCGCGCGCGTGATAGCCACCGGTCACGCCGACAAGTCGGGCCCCGACAACTACAACATGGCGCTGTCGCTGCGCCGCGCCAACACGGTCAAGGACGCGCTCGTCCGGGACGGCGTGCCGGCGACGGCGATCTCGGTGGTCGGCAAGGGCGAGAGCCAGCCGCTGGTGCAGACCGCCGACGGCGTGCGCGAGCCGCAGAACCGCCGCGTCGAGATCGTCATCCAGTAATTCATCGCGACCGTCTCCTCTCCTCACCTCGCGCGGCCGGACGAAAGTCCGGCCGTTCCTCCTTGTGGGTAACTCGACCTGCCGCTCGTCCAATATGGGCAATGGAACGCGATTCGCGTGCCGTGTTTGGCGGCGAAATTCGCCGGCCATTGCCCATATTAGGCGGTGCAGGAGATCGTGCTTATGGTGCCTCCGTCCGAGTCGAAGGAGGCGTGCAGGCAGATGAGCCCGGTCGTTCGAGATCCGTCAGGCCCCTCGGTTTTCGCCGTTTTCTCCGTTATTGGCCAAGTGTACCGAAACGGTGCCCACAACTTTTGCTGGTTCGCGGCATTGCCAGCTTCGGGGCCGGGGGCGTTGACGCGATCGTACGAGCCCTACACCCAGGATGCACCCGAGGCCGTCCTCGGCCCGTTGCGGATACGGGCGGGTGGCCGTTAGAAATGGGGCATGCGGTGGGTGTGGTTGACGATGGCGGGCCTCGGGCTGGCGCTGGGGGCGGCGGTCGCGGGGGCGCAGGGGGTCGGGTTCCTGACCGAGCAGGAGCGGCTGGCGAGCTACTGTGCCGGCGTGTCGGAAGCGCGCATGCGCTCGCTGGAGCTGTTCCTAAAGGAGCAATGCGCCAACTCGACCCGGCGCGAATGCAAGGACGTCGCCGAGCAGCTCGAGGCGGCCAAGGTGCGGGACAAGCGGCTGTGGGACTATCTCACCCGCCAGATTTTCACGTCACGCGACCAGGGCCGGCGGGAACGCACGCTGGCGCAGAAGCAGATCGCCAAGGGCAACGACGATTTCCTGACCTGCCAGCGTCGCGATCCGACCAAGCGGCCGGAGGAGCTGCTGATCTGCCGCGACAGCCAGGGCTGCTTGATCGACGCGCGCTTCGGCTTCCTCGATCAGTAGAACGACGCCGTGCGGTAGTGGGCTGTCGGCGGCAGCAGGCTGGCGGTCAGCGGCTCGCTGCCAAGGGCTACAAGTTGCCGGAACTCTCCGGGTGCGCGCGAATGTCGCAACGCGCGCCGCCGTCAGGCGGCGCTGCGGCGAGCCGGCTTCTTCTTGCTCTTGGCTGGGGCGCGGCGGGCCGTGGCGGCAACGCTCTCGGCGCGGTCGCGCGCGCCGGCGCCGCCCTTCAGGCTGTTGCGCAGCGCCGCCATCAGGTCGACCACCTTGCCGTCATCGTTGGCCGCCTTGGCCGGCTTGATGACCCGGCCCTTGCGCTTGTCCTCGATCAGGGCGCGCAGCGCGTCCTCGTAGCGGTCGACGAACTCCGCCGGGTCGAACTTGCCGGTCTGCTGGTCGACGATCTTCTCGGCGATCGCCAGCATCTGCGCGTCGGGCTTGGGCAGCGACGGCGCCGACAGATCGGTCAGCGCGCGCACTTCCTCGGCCGTGCGGAGCGTGGTCAGGAGCAACCCGTCATCCTCGATCTCGATGGCGCAGATCCGCTCGCGCGTGCTCATCACCAGCCGGCCGATGGCGATCATGCGCTTCTGTTTCATCGCCTCGCGGATCACCGCGAAGGCCTCGATGCCGGTCTTGCCCGAGGGCACCAGGTGGTAGGGCGTGTCCCAGTACAACCGGTCAATGCCGTCGCGCGGCACGAACTTCTCGATGTCGATGATGCGCGTCGATTCGAGCTTCACCGATTCGAAATCGTCCTTGCTCAGGAGGACGTACTCGTCCTTGGCGACCTGGTAGCCCTTGACCAGCTCGCCGCGCGAGACCTCCTCGCCGGTGCCGGCGTCGACGGTCTTCATCTTGATGCGGTTGTTGGTCTGCGGGTTGATCAGGTTGAAGCGGATGGTCTCGGCTTCGCTGGTCGCGGGATAGAGCGACACCGGACAGGTGACGAGCGACAGCCGCAAATGGCCTTCCCAGGATGGACGCGCCGGCATGAAAAACCCTCTCTTAGGCGGCCGATTCAACACCCTTCGTGCCGATTTGTTGCCGCCGATGCAAATCAATCCAGATGATGCGGTCGTTCTCGTTTCGCCCTCGCAAGCCCTTGGTGCAGCATTCGGGGAACCCGTCGAGACCGATTGCGTTTGCACATCCGGATGACTGGAGGGACCGCGTGCGCTACCGCGAGCTCAGCGAGACCCGCAAACGACAGATCCGCTACGGGGCCCTGGCCGTCGCCGTCATCCTCCTGGCCGTGGGCGTGATCGCCTTCTCGCATTCCAATCCGCGCTCGACCGCCAATCCCGACAGCAATGCACCGCGCCGCAGCGCCCAGGCGCAGCAGCCCGGGCCGGGTCAGAGTTCATCGGCCCAGACTTCGTCGGCCCAGACCTCGTCGGCTCTGGCCGATCCGGATGACGACCTCACGCCGACAGTCAGTGGACTGCGCCGCGACGAGGCGGTCGACCTGATCGGCGAGGCACGCCGCCAGGCGGCGGCCGGCAACTTCAATGCGGCCGAGGCGACGCTGGGGAAGGCCAAGAAGGTGGTGCCCGACCTGCCCGAGCTCGAGGAGGCGCGGCGCGACATCGAGCAGCTGCGCACTCCGGAGGGCGGCCATGCCAGCCAGATCAAGCGGGCGCAGCTGGCGATCGAGCACGACGATGCGCCGGCGGCGGAAGCCGCTCTCGCCGAGGCGAGCCGGTTGAAGCCCGACGCGCCGGAGATCGCCACGCTGCGCACCGCGCTCCAGCAATCGCAGGAGAAGACGTCGCGTCGCGAGGCCCGCATCGCCCAGGCGCTGACCCGCATGCGCGAGGCGGTGGCGCGGCGCGACTTCGCCGCCGCCGACAGCGCCCTCAACGAGGCCGAGCGCATCGACATCCAGAACCCGTCGATCCGCCGCGCCCGCGGCGAGCTCGCCCGCGCCCGCGGCGCCGCCCAGCCGAGCAGCCCGAATTAGCGATGCGGATGCCACGCCTCAATCAGCGGCCCGTCCTGGCCGTAGACCGGATCCTGGTCCGGCAGCGGCACGCTGGCGATCCGCACCTGTGCCTGCCGAAGGTCGATCTGCCCGGGACGGTGCTGGCCGTAGTCGCTGCCGGCCGGGTAGGCCCCGACCACCAGCAGGTCGGGGCTGGCCGAAATACGGCGATGGCCGGTGCCGGCGGGCAGCACGACGACATCGCCGGCTTCGACCTGCAGCGTCTGTCCGTTGTCGCCGCCGAACTGCACCTGTGCGGAGCCGCGAGCGATGCCCAGCACTTCGTGTGCGGCGGCATGGAAGTGCAGGAACGGAAAGATGCCGTTGCGCCAGGAATCGCCCCAGCCGTGGCCTTCGAACATCGTCTCGTAGGCTGCGGCGGGATCGCGGCCGCCGTTTTCGACGACACCGCGGTAGAGCAGCAACGGCAGGCGCGGGTTGTTGGGCGTCTGGCCGTCGTCCTCGAAGCGGTAGAGTTGCGGCTTGGTGGAGGGCATGGCGGCAACAATCGCATGATCGCGGCCGTTGACGAAGAGACCATCAGGGAGGACCCGATGCCTCGACCTGTCGACCGACCCAACGACCATCACGATTACGAGCGGCTCAATCCCGGCGCCCACGCCGACCCGCCGCAGCGCGACGACAAGCGCAAGGACGAGCGCAAGAAGAACGACGCGGCGCTGCCCGGCAGCCAGAACGCCGACCTCAAGGGCGCCAAGCGCGACCGTACGCCGCGCGGAGCCACCACCTGAACACCTTGAGCGTGAGCGCTATGCGCGCGCCTGTCCTGCTGGCCGCGATGCTGCTCGCGGCTTGCGCGTCTCGACGTCGCCGATGATCGGCGGCACGGACTATGCGCCGCAATATGACTTCAGCGCGTTCTATGCCGCCACCAACGGCAGGACTTTCCGCGTCATCGTCGACGGCAATCCGTTTCCGCAACTGAAGCAGCAAGAGATGCAGCGCCGCCTGTTGCCGGTGATGCAGGCCAACCGGCCGCGCCCCGCTCTCTCGGCGTCTATTGCCGCAACGACCAGGCACTGTCGCAGGCGACCGCGACGACACCGGCCACCAGGCCGGAGGACCCGCGGGTCGGCCAGCAGCAGCAGCAGCTCTTCCTGGTGCTGTTCAACGATTCGCCGGCAGTGCGCCGGTCGCGCTTCCCGATCTTCAAGCGATTCTGACCGCTCAGCGGCCCCGCGCTACCAGCCGTTTGCCGGCCACCGCGGTACGGCCCTGCGTCCCCGGCAGCTCGCGGGCGTTCATCTCGGTGATGGTGTTGGTGAGCGGCGAGTCGAGCGCGGCAGTGCCGACCGACACGAAGCGGATGTCGCCGACCGCGAGCTGAACGTTGGTCACCGCAAGCTGCTGGCCGCTATCGAGGTCCTGCACGCGCACGGCGTGGCCGCCGGGCGGCAGCTCGAGCCGGGAGTAGGTGTCGTAGCCCAGCAGCCCGACCCGCCGCCGGTCGACCAGCAGCGTCACCGGCGCCGACACGAAGGTGCCCTCGCGCACGACATAGAGCGCCGCGAGTCCCGGCGGCGGCGGATCGAAGCGCTTGGCGGCCTCATCGAGATCGCGCGGCGCCAGCGGCACGTCGCTGCTGCAAGCCGCCAGCGCCAGCGCCGCCAGGATCGCCCGTGCGCCACGCATCGCGTTCACCATTGCATCGGCAGCGGGGACAGCGCGCCGCCGCGGTACCACAGCGCGTCGATGTCGTGCGCGAACTTGAGCGCCGGGCCCTTGCCGACGTTGCGCTCATAGACCTCGTCGTAAGGGCCGACCTGCGCCGGCGCCGGTGCGGCGACCACCGCCAGCAGGCCGGCAGCCGGGGTTACGACGGTCGCGAGGCGTTGCATGCGGCTCCCCCCTTTTCGGCGCGATGATGGCGCGGAATGGGGGCAAAAAAACGCCCGGCTTGCGGCCGGGCGGCTTTTCGAGGGGGAAGGGCTTGGCGCGGGCGGCTCTGGGTTGCCGCCCGGCCCGGCTATCCTTCCTGCTCAGGCTTACTTCATCGTGCTGGCGACGTTGCTCAGCACGGCGTTGACCTTGGTACCGACGGAGCCCATGGCGGTGATCGCGGCGACGGCGATCAGCGAGGCGATCAGTGTGTATTCGATGGCGGTGGCGCCCTTCTCGGACTTCATCAGGCGGCGGAAAATGGACAGCATTGTTAATCCCCTTAAAAGAATATGAATGGCCGTACGCTCTCAGAACCGCCGTTGAGCGGCGTTGAGAGCTTGTATCAGCGGGGCCCCGTAACGGTCGCCGCCGGAATTGTATTTGGTGTACCCTTGATCACCGATGCCCGGCCGGGTGGGATGGCCGGAAACGCTGTAAGGCTTGGGTTTTGCGCGATTCTGCTAATTTCGTCCGGCAGCAATTGTTACATTCCGGCGCCCGGCTGATCATGCTGCTGGGCCTCGCGATGCTGGTTGCCGCCGGCCTGCCGGCGGGCGCGCCCTGGCGCTCGGTGACGATCAAGGACCCGGTGCGCGGCGAGATCGGCCAGGTCGCGGCGACCGAGGGGGCGATCAAGTACCGCGGCGGCCTGCAGCGGGCGCTGCTGATCGTCGAATGCGCCGAGGGCCGGACCGCGCTCAGCCTGACCACCGCCGACATGTACTTCGGCAACGGCCAGAACCAGGTCCAGTGGTCGATCGACGGCAGCAAGCCCGAGGGCGCGCCGTGGCGCACCTGCGCTTTCGGCGATTGCCTGTCGCTCGGCGGCGAGCGGGCGATCGCGCTCGCCCGCGCGCTGATGGAGGCGGGCGCGCTCAGGCTGGTCATCGACCGCGGCTTCGGTGCGGCGATCGACGCGAGCTTCGATGTCGAGGACGGCAGGAGCGCGATCGCCGCCGTCGGCCGCCGCTGCGGCTGGCTGGACGGGGCGGACGACGGGCCGGGCAAGCCTCAGGTCGCCCGCTGAGCACGAGAAAGGCCCGCCGCTCGGGCGGGCGCGGGACGGGCCTACCGCAGCGAGATGTAGAGCTGCTTCATCATCCGGTAGAGCGGCGTGTCCTGCTTGGCGAAGCGGGTGAGGAAGTTGCGCGACTGGTCCTCGAGCATGCTCACCAGGTAGTCGATGCCGGCCCGCCTCCGATACTCCGCCAGGTACTTCGCGATCTCTCCCTCGGTCTCGGCCCGGCCGTTGTCGCCGTACTTGGCGACGCTGTAGTTGAACTTGCCCGGCGCGTCGTTCAGCGACGCGAGGCCATGCAGCGTCGTCTTCATGAAGTTGCCGATCAGCAGGTCGTCGAAGATGCGGTAGTCGATCGAGGTCATCAGGCTGCCACGCGGCACCTCGAAGGTGATGCCGCGGTCCTTGCGGCCCGCCATCTTGAAGGCGTGCTCCTTGCCGCCGACCTTGAAGGTGACGAAGCCGAAGTGCTTGCGCACCGGCTCCTTGCGGCTGAAGTAGTCCTCGATCTTCTTGATGTCGGCTGCCTCGAGCTGGTCTGTCCAGTCGTCGCCGAAATCGGTCGAAGGCCGCGGCGTGACGACGAGCTCCTCGTGGGGCGCCGTCTCGATCCGGCCGGTCTCGCAATCGACCGACGAGAACGGCGGGATGAACTCGATGCCGGGATCGAGGCCGCCCTGGAACGCCTCGAACGGCGTCGTGTAGGCCTGCGCCCACATCGAGTCCTCGCGCTGGTACTGGTGGAAGGACGAGGAGGGGATGACCGACCGCGCGCCGGTCGCCTTGACGAGGTTGTTGAACTGGGCGCCGACCGACGGCTTCTTCGCCGCGCGCGGCACGAGGAAGGAGCCGTCCTCCTTGTAGATGTTGATCATGTCGGCGTCGCCGTAGCCCGACAGCGCCAGCACGTAGGAGTGCCGGTAGTGCCGGCTGATGCTGCGGATGTAGCGCGAGCAGTCGCGCGCGCCGGCGTCGTTGAGGTTGATGAACAGCCGGCCGCCGACCTCGAGCAGCAGGATCGTATCCTGGATGCTGGTGGTGATGCAGTGGATCCGGACGTGGTCCGACAGCGTCACCCACTTGCGGTCGGGCAGGACGGTGACGTCGAAGCCGTTGGGCGACACGTCCTCGTAGATGCGGCTGCCGACATGGTCGGCGAGCAGGATCTTCTTGCCCTTGAAGCGCTCGACGCTGGCCGGGTTCAGATGGTCGGGATGGCCGTGGCTGAACCAGATATATTCGCAGGCGAGTATGTCGTCCTTGAGCTGCTGCGGGATGCGGTGCGACAGCACCCAGCTGCCGAAATAGGCCGGATCTTCGTCGCCGAACCACGGATCGGTCGCCAGCAATGGCTTGCCGTCATAGGCGATGATCGTAGCGTTGCCGGTGGTCGCTACCTTCTGCATTCCCCGGTCCCCAAACCCCGCGGTCCTATCGGTTGTTTTCGCGCACAGATCAATGCCGTCGTTCGGTCCGCGGAGCCTGCGATCGAACGCGGGACTACGCAAATTGCAGTCGGCATCGGTGCCTCAGGGCTGCCCCAAATCGTCGTCATTTAAGGTGTAGGTTTGTGTGGGAATGCGGTCATGTCGCCAACGATGAGGGGCTTGCTCGCCACCCTCGTCCTGCTGCTCGGTGCGCTGGTGGTGACGGGGATGCTGGCGTCCAGCCTGCAGGAGAATGCCACGTCGGGCCATCGCATCGACGAGGACTTTCTGCCCGGTGGTGAAGCCGTCGATCGCCAGGGCTGGCGGATCGAGCCGAAGGCTGTGCGCAGCGATGCGGATCACCGCGACACTGCTCGTCCCGCTACTCCCGAGAAGGCGCGCAGCCGCCTCAGTCCGGACAGCGACGAGCTCTAGACGCTGCCGGCGCGCCGCTCCAGTCGCGCGTCATGCTCTTGAAAGACGTCCCGGCTAGGCGATTCGCTGGGCCAGCTCGCCGCAGCCGATCGCAGTCCTGAAGCATGATCCCGTGCGACAGCTCGAGTTGCTCGAGGATGGCGGCGGCAACCTGCCGCCCGTTCCCGCAGCGTCGGTCTGCGTTGCGTTCGAGGCCAGTGACGAGCCGGCGCCGTCGGGCGACCCGTTCGGCCGCATCCTCGGCGCGCCGTTCTGCGGCTTCGAGCAATCTCCTGATCGCTGCTCGGTCCATGCAACGGCTAACGGCCTGAAAACCAGTCGGGCGGACAGGATTTTCAGCAGGCGGCCGCACATTTAACGCCGCGCGAACGCTGCGCTCACGCTCGGCGCACGGCGGTCGGGTTCACTGCGGCCCGTCACAGAGGCAGGGAGAGCGCCATGGAATCGTTGCTGGGTGGAGGGCTGTTCGCCCTGTTCCTCATCGCCCAGAGCCTTGCCGTGGTGGTCTTGCACGGCGGCGGGGCCGGCCAATCGGCCCCTCGGTCGAACTGATCAGGCGGTTGTCCGATGCAAAACACCGAATTCGGGCACGCGGCCCGCGCGATCGGCGCCGCGGCGTCGGCGGCGCGAAGCGCCAGGATCCAGTCCCCCAGCGTCGAGCTGACCGATTCGATCGCCCGCCACTTCAGTGCCCTTCGCGATCTGGATCGGATCGATGCCAGCGCCGGCCCCCGGCGCGACCGCCTGATCCGCAACTGCGTCGCCTGGCGGATGACGGTTGGGCTGTCGACGCCGCGCCAGGACTCGCTCAGCCTGATCGCGGCAGACATCGCTGCCGATGCCGAATGGCTCGGCACGCATTACTGATCGACGTGGCCGGGAACAAAGACAAAGGGCTCAGCGGTTCCCGCTGAGCCCTCGATCTTGGTGGAGCCAGACGGGATCGAACCGTCGACCTCTACAATGCCATTGTAGCGCTCTCCCAGCTGAGCTATGGCCCCGAAATTCGTGCTGGCGGCGCACGGTATAAGTCGCGCGCGGGCCACTGGCAACTGCGGGCGTTATTGCCCTTTTGTCATGCGTGCAGGGGGCGGCAAGGCGACCGCCCCTGGAAACGCAACCGTAGACGCAAAAGGGGCCGGCAGTTTCCTGCCGGCCGCTTCCTCGATTTGGTGGAGCCAGACGGGATCGAACCGTCGACCTCTACAATGCCATTGTAGCGCTCTCCCAGCTGAGCTATGGCCCCGAAACCCTGGGTGGTCGAGACGCGCGATCAGCGATCGCCTTCGCCCTTGTCGTCCTCGACCTCGACCTCGATGTCGTCGGTCTCGTCGGCGAGATCGTCGGTATCCTCCAACGCCTCGTCGTCGGCTTCGACGTCCGCCGCTTCGTCGGTCGCCGCCTCCTCGACCTTCTTGTTCTTCGCGAGTAGCGCCTTGGCGGCGGCTGCCGCAGCAGCCGAGCCGGCTGCCGCGGCGGCGGCACGGCCGCGGCGGACTTTGACGAAGTCCTCGCGATCATGCTCACGGCCGCATTTGGGGCACTTTATCGGGCTCTTGTTCAGGTCATAGAAGCGCGCTGCACAGTTCTGGCAGGTGCGCTTGGTACCCCAGGACGCCTTGACCACTCTGGATCTCCCGGAAATTCCGCTGTGAAGGGCCTTTCGGCCGCGAGGGAGGGCGTATGTCACGCGTCTTTCACCCTGTCAAAACCAAATTCGGGCATGGTACGAGAGCGCCGCGTCGCGCTTTTGCCTTTGTTGGGAGCCCGTCCTGTCCGTTGCCGCCAACCCCCGCAAGCTCATCGCCCGTCCGGTCGCCCGGCTGGAGGGGAAAGTCCGTGCCCCGGGCGATAAGTCGGTATCGCACCGCGCCCTGATGTTCGGCGGCATGGCGCTCGGCGAGACCGCCATCACCGGCCTGCTGACCGGCGAGGATGTGCTGTGCACGGCTGCGGCCATGCAGGCGCTGGGCGCGCGGGTCGTGCGGGAAGACGGCGTATGGCGGGTCCGCGGCTTCGGCGTCGGCGGCGGCCAGGAGCCGGCCGACGTGCTCGACCTCGGCAACTCCGGGACCTCGGCCCGGCTGCTGTCGGGCATCCTGGCGAGCCATCGCTTCACCTCGTTCATGACCGGCGACGGGTCGCTGCGGAAGCGGCCGATGCAGCGGGTGATCGATCCGCTCAGCCGCATGGGCGCCCGCTTCGAGGCGCGCGAGGGCGGCCGCATGCCGCTCGCCATCGTCGGTACCGACGAGATGGTGCCGATCGAATACACCCTGCCGGTCGCCTCGGCGCAGGTGAAGAGCTGCATCCTGCTCGCCGGCCTCAACACGGCGGGCGAGACGACGGTGATCGAGCCCGAGGCCACGCGCGACCACACCGAGCGCATGCTGCGCCATTTCGGCGCCGAGGTGCGCGTGGCGCCGGCCGACAACAGGGGCAAGCGCATCACGGTCGTCGGCTGGCCCGAGCTCAAGGCGCGCGACATCGTGGTGCCGGGCGATCCGTCGTCGGCCGCCTTCGCCGTGGTGGCCGCGGCGGTGAAGCCGGGCAGCGACGTGCTGGTCGAGAATGTCGGCGTGAATCCCCTGCGGGCCGGCCTCTACACCACGCTGAAGGAAATGGGCGCCGACCTCACCTTCGAGAACCAGCGCGAGGTCGGCGGCGAGCCGGTGGCCGACCTGCACGTGAAGGGCGGCGTGCTGAAGGGCATCGAGGTGCCGCCCGAGCGCGCGCCGACCATGATCGACGAATATCCGATCCTCGCGGTTGCCGCGGCCTGCGCCGAGGGCACCACGCGCATGCTGGGCCTGGCCGAGCTGCGCGCCAAGGAGAGCGACCGGCTGTCGAGCGTCGCCGCGGGCCTCGCCGCCAACGGCGTGCGCCACGAGATGGGCGCCGACTTCCTGGTCGTGTACGGCGATGGCAAGGCGCCGGCCGGCGGCGGCCTGGTGAAGACCCATCTCGACCATCGCATCGCCATGGCGTTCCTGGTGCTGGGGCTGGCGGCGCGCGAGGCGGTCGCGGTCGACGACGGCTCGCCGATCGACACCTCGTTCCCCGGCTTCGCCGCCCTGATGAACGGCCTCGGCGCCAAGATCGAGGACGCGTGATGTCTTCGTCTTCCGGACCGCGGACCTCCAGGTCCGCTCATGAGGCTGAGCGGACCTGGACCGCGGTCCACTCGAGCCGATGACCCAACGCCTGGTCATCGCCGTCGACGGGCCGTCGGCCTCGGGCAAGGGGACGCTGGCCAAGCGGCTGGCGGCGCATTTCCGGCTGCCCCATCTCGACACCGGCCTGCTCTACCGGGCCGTCGGCTGGCGGGCGCTGCAGACCGGCCGGGCGCCCGCCGAGGTCGCGGCCCGGCTGACCGCGGCCGATCTCGCCGATCCGGCGCTTCGGACCGACGAGGCGGGCCAGCAGGCCTCGAAGGTGGGCGCGATCCCGGAGGTTCGGGTCAACCTATTGAAATTCCAAAAGGAATTCTCGTCGCAGGCATCGGGCGCGGTGCTCGATGGCCGCGACATCGGCACCGTGATCTGCCCCGACGCTCCGGTGAAATTGTTCGTGACCGCGAGCCCGGAGGCCCGGGCGGAGCGGCGGTATCAGGAGTTGCGGGCGCGAGGGGTCGACACTATAAAACCGCGCGTTCTTGCCGAGATGGCGGAGCGGGACCGTCGCGACAGCGAACGGGCGGCTGCACCTCTGAAAGCCGCGCCCGATGCCTGGCTTCTCGATACCACTGAAATGGATGCCGATGCGGCGTTTGCCGCCGCTGTGGCTTTCATCGAGGGCAAGGGCTTTCGGGTTGCCGCGCCATAAGTCGCCGCCGGCAGCCTGACGACGTCTCAGCGGCGATTGCGGGCAACGGAAGTTGTCCCGTGGAGTTTCAAGGCACTGGATCCGCCGGATCTACCGGTTGGCCGACGGGCGGCAGCGTTTCGCCCGGGATCGATGAAGGAAGAGGTTTTGAATGGCTAAGGGCAGCGCCCTGCGGAAACAGCCGAACGATGCCGCCAGCGCAGAGTTCGCCGCACTACTCGACGAATCGCTCGGCGGTTCATCCAGCTTCGAAGGCACCGTGGTCAAGGGAACCGTGGTGCGCATCGCCAACGACTTCGTCGTGGTCGATGTCGGCCTCAAGTCCGAAGGCCGAGTCCCTCTCAGGGAATTCAACAACGGCGGCGTCGCCGCCGAGATCAAGGAAGGCGACACGGTCGACATCTTCGTCGACCGCATGGAGAACAAGGAAGGCGAGGCCGTCCTGTCGCGCGAGAAGGCGCGGCGCGAGGAGGCCTGGACCGTCCTCGAGAAGGCGTTCAACGACCAAGAGCGTGTCATGGGCACGATCTTCGGTCGTGTGAAGGGCGGGTTCACCGTCGATCTCGGCGGCGCCGTGGCCTTCCTGCCGGGCAGCCAGGTCGATGTGCGCCCGGTGCGCGACGTCGGCCCGCTGATGGGCCAGGACCAGCAGTTCGCGATCCTCAAGATGGACCGCCGCCGCGGCAACATCGTCGTGTCGCGCCGCGCCGTCATGGAGGAGACCCGCGCCGAGGACCGTACCCGCCTGATGGGCAACCTGAGCGAGGGCCAGGTGCTCGACGGCGTGGTCAAGAACATCACCGACTATGGTGCGTTCGTCGATCTGGGCGGCGTCGATGGCCTGCTGCACGTGACCGACATCGCGTGGAAGCGCATCAACCATCCGTCCGAGGCACTGACCATCGGCCAGAACGTCAAGGTGCAGGTCATCCGCTTCAACCCGGAGACCCAGCGCATCTCGCTCGGCATGAAGCAGCTGATGAGCGATCCGTGGGACGGCGCCGGGGCCAAGTACCCGGTCGGCCTCAAGCTCAAGGGCCGCGTCACCAACATCACCGACTACGGCGCCTTCGTGGAGCTGGAGCCGGGCGTCGAGGGTCTGGTCCACGTCTCGGAGATGAGCTGGACCAAGAAGAACGTGCACCCCGGCAAGATCGTGTCGACCTCGCAGGAGGTCGAAGTGATGGTGCTGGACGTCGACATGTCCAAGCGCCGCATCTCGCTCGGCCTCAAGCAGTGCATGGCCAACCCGTGGGAGAGCTTCGCCGAGAAGTATCCGGCGGGCACCGAGCTCGACGGCGAGGTCCGCAACATCACCGAGTTCGGCCTGTTCGTCGGCCTGCCCGGCGACATCGACGGCATGGTCCATCTCTCCGACCTGTCGTGGGACAAGGCCGGCGACGAGGCGATCCGCGACTACAAGAAGAACGATGCCGTTAAGGTGAAGGTGCTCGACGTCGACATCGACAAGGAGCGCATCTCGCTGGGCATCAAGCAGCTCGCCAACGACCCGTTCGAGAAGGTGAACGCCGTCGCCAAGAAGGGCGACGTGGTCACCGTCATCGTCGCGGGCATCCAGGACAACGGCATCGACGTCACGGTGCAGGACGGCATCCCGGGCTTCATCCGCAAGTCCGAGCTCAGCCGCGACCGCTCCGAGCAGCGCCCCGACCGCTATGCGGTGGGCGACAAGCTCGACGCCAAGATCACCAACATCGACAAGGCCTCGCGCCGGGTCGTGCTGTCGGTCAAGGCGCGCGAGCTCGACGAGGAGAAGAAGGCGATGGCCGACTTCGGCTCGTCCGACTCGGGCGCCAGCCTGGGCGACATCCTCGGCGCCGCCCTTCGCAAGAAGGAAGAGGAAGAGAAATAGGTCGCTTTTTGCGACCAAATCGAAGGGCCGGCCGGCGTGCCGGCCCTTTTCTTTTGGTTTCAAGGACTTAGTTGTCCGGAGCCAGTTATTGCGCTATTATTGCGCCAATGACCAAGTCGGAGCTGATTGCCCGCCTGGCGGCCAAGAATCCTCATCTCTATCAAAGGGATGTGGAGCGCATCGTCGCCACGGTCTTCGATGAGATCTCGAAAGCGCTGTCCAACGGCGACCGCGTCGAGTTGCGCGGCTTTGGTGCCTTCTCGGTGAAGAAGCGCGACCCGCGGACCGGCCGCAATCCGCGTACCGGCGAGCAGGTCGCGGTGGCCTCCAAGCGGGTGCCCTACTTCAAGACGGGCAAGGACCTGCGCGACCGGCTGAACAAGGAAGCGGTGCGCGCGGCGGGCCTCGCCCCGCCCGAGCCGGCCGGCGAGGACAAGAGCTGAGCTAGCGCTGGCTCGACCAGAAGGCCGGCGGATTGAACGATGCGACGCTGCGCTCATGCGGCGTCAGCAGGAAGACGGCGGCCGCGACCACCAGCATCAGGAGAACCAGGGCACCGAAGGACGAGTTGGCCATGTCTGCTGAACGCTCGAGCGGCCCAAAGGTGGCACGGCGAAGAGGCTCGCGATGCAGGTTGCCGCCGTGGCATGGTGGGACGGCATGAAGTTCCTCTCGCGCGCCCTCTTCCTGCTGTTCCTGCTGCTCGGTGTGCTGATCGCCGTCAGCAACACCGAGCGCACCGAGCTGTCGCTCTGGCCGGTTCCCCATACCGTCGTGCTGCCGCTCTACCTGCTGGTGCTGGCGGTGCTGCTGCTGGGCGTGCTGGCCGGGCTGGGGCTGGGCTGGTGGGCCGGCCGCCATCAGCGCCGCAACGCCCGAGGCCGCCGCCGCGAGGTCGAGCGGCTGGAGCGCGAGGTCGAGGAACTGCGCAGCCAATTGGCCGCCGCCCGGCCGACGACGACCCCGGCTCCGACACCGGCGGCGGGTCCCGCGCCGCGCGAGCAGCGGGCAATCGAGCGCCAGACCGCGCTGGTCGCGCCGGAGCCCTTCAAGGGATGAGGATCCTGTCGGCTGAGGACGTCGATGCCGCGCTCGACGACCTTGCCCTGATCGACCATCTCGAGGCCGCCTTCCGCGCCGGCGCCGAGGTGCCGTTGCGGCATCACCATCACCTGCCGACCGGCACCCTGCTGCTGATGCCGGCCTGGTCGCCGCGCCATGTCGGCATCAAGCTGGTCACGGTCTTCCCCGACAACGCCAAGCGGTCGCTGCCCTCGGTGTTCGGCCAGTACGCGCTGCTCGACGGCAGCACCGGCCAGCCGGTCGCGCTGCTCGACGGTACGATGCTGACCAAGCGGCGCACCGCCTGTGCCTCGGGCCTGGCTGCGCGCTATCTCGCGCCGCACGACGCGGAGCGCCTGCTGATGATCGGCACCGGCGCGCTGGCGCCCAATCTCATCCGCGTGCACGCCAAGGTGCGGCCGATCCGCGAGGTCATGATCTGGGGGCGCCGCCAGAGCCGGGCCGAGGCGCTCGCTCGGCACCTCGCGGCGTCGCTGCCGACCGCGGTCGGGCGGCCGATCGCGGTACGCGCCGTTGCCGACCGCAAGGCGGCGATCGGTGAAGCCGATGTCATTTCCTGCGCGACGCTCTCCAGGGAGCCGCTGGTCGAAGGCGACTGGCTGCGCGAGGGACAACATATCGACCTCGTGGGCGCCTACACCCCCGAGATGCGCGAGAGCGACGACAAGGCGGTTTGGCGCGCGAGGGTCTACATCGACACCCGCCAGGGCGCGCTCAAGGAGGCGGGCGACATCGTGCAGCCCATCAAGAACGGCACGATCGACGAGGACGACGTCATCGCCGACCTGTTCGAGCTGGCGCGCGGCGAGCAGACCGGCCGGCTCGCCGGCGACACGTCCAGCATCACCCTGTTCAAGTCCGTCGGCACCGCGCTCGAGGACCTCGCCGCGGCGGAGCTCGCGGTCGCAGGCTAACTAAGGCTCGATCAGGGCACCGGCCTGCTTCAGAGCCTCGATCTCGGCCTCGCTGACGCCCACCTCGGCCAGCACTTCGCGTGAATCGGCCCCCATCAGCGGCGCCATGCGATGGATCGAGGGCGGGGTGCGGCTCATGCGCATCGGCGGCTCGACCATCAGGATCTCGCCCTCGCTGGGGTGCGGGTACTTCTTGAACAGCTTGCGCCACACCAGGTGCGGGTCCTCGAGCAGGTCGGCGGGCTTGGCCACCGGAGCGTTGGGGATCTGCGCTTTGTCGAGCAGGGCGACCCATTCGGCCGTAGTGTGCGAGGGCGTCAGCGCCTCGACCATGGCGTACATCTCGTTGATGTGCATCGAGCGGGCGTTGAGGGTCGCGTAGCGCGGGTCCTTCAGCACCTCGGGCCGGCCGATCAGCTCGAAGAAGTTGCGCCAGTGCTTGTCGTTGTACGGCAGGATCGCCATCCAGCCGTCGAGCGTGCGGTAGGGCTTGCGGGTGCGGGCGAGCAGGCGGCTGTAGCCGACCTCGCCCTCGTCGTCGAAGGTGCGCTCCCATAGGTGCTCGACCATCAGCCACGCGGCCATGGTCTCGAACATCGGCACCTCGACGAACTGGCCCTCGCCGGTGCGCTGCTTGTGCATCAACGCTGCAAGCACGGAGAAAGCAAAGGTCAGGCCGCAGGTCTTGTCGGCCAGGATGGTCGGCGGATAGCGCGGCACGTCGTCTCCGGCGGCACGGCCCATCAGGTCGGCGATCCCGAAGCGTGCCTGGATCGCGTCGTCATAGGCGGGCAGGCGACCGTAGGGACCGTCGGCCGAGAAGCCGTAGGCGCCGACATAGACGATGTCGGGCTTTATCTTGCGCACCTCCTCGTAGGTCAGCCCAAGACCTTCGATTGCCTGCGGTCGCAGCGCGTGTACGAAAGCGTCCGCGGTCTTGATCACTTCGACCAGGGCGGCGAGCGCCTTCGGGTTCTTGAGGTCGAGGCAGAGCGAGCGCTTGTTGCGGTTGACGTAGAGGTAAGCCGGCCCCATGCCGGCCGTCCTGCGCGGCTTGCCGATGTGGCGCACCGCGTCGCCCTCGGGCGCCTCGACCTTGATCACGTCGGCGCCCTGGTCTGCGAGGAGCATCGTGCCGTAGGGGCCGAGAATGACGTTGGTCAAATCGACGATGCGGATGCCGCTCAATGCGCCGGCCATGTTCGTTCCTCCAAAAATCTGCAGTGCGTCGCGCTGCCTCGCCCCGTGTTCACGAGTCAAGAGCAGCATCGCTTCGCCTGTTACGCCGGGAACACAATGTCACCGTTGTGCAAAGCGCGCAGCCGGTGTAGCGATGGCTCTTGGAGAGTGCGCGGGGGGCGATGCGCAACGTCGCAAAAAAACAAAGCGAGCCTAAGGCGGCAGCAAGCACGCCACGGCCGTACAGGATAGAAGATCAAATCGGTTATCTGCTGCGGCGCGCGCATCAGCGCGCGTCGTCGATCTTCCAGACCAGCATTGGCGATCCAAACATCACGCCGACTCAGTACTCGAGCATGGTCAAGCTGCACGAGTACACCGAGCTGTCGCAGAACCTGCTCGGCCGACTCGTCGGCATGGACAAGGCGACGATGCAGGGCGTGGTGCGTCGGCTGAAGGATCGCGGGCTTGTCGATTCGCGTCCGGATCCGGGCGATGCGCGGCGCACGCTGCTCAGCCTCACGCTCGACGGTCAGAGGTCGGTCGCCAAACTGATGATGAACGGGCCTGCGGTCTCGCGCGAGACGCTGAAGCCGCTGACGCCGGCCGAGCAACGCCAGCTCCTCGAGCTTCTTTCCAAGATCGTTTGAGCCGCTGCTGCTGACAGCGCCCGTCTGCATCCCGTACACTTTGCCCATATTGTACGTATACGAACGATATGGGTGACTATCTCCGCCCCACGAGCCTGGACGAGGCATTGCAGGCGCTGGCGCGTCCCTGGACGGTGCTGGCGGGCGGCACCGATTTCTATCCGGCGCGGATCGGGCGGACGATCGACGAGCCCGTGCTCGACATCAGCGCTATCGCCGATCTGCGCGGCATTTCCGAGGGTCCCGAGGGCTGGCGGCTGGGCGCCGCCACGACCTGGTCGGCGCTGATAGAGGCGCCGTTGCCGCCCCTGTTCGACGGCCTGAAGCAGGCGGCGCGCGAGGTCGGCGGCCGCCAGATCCAGAACGCCGGCACCCTGGCCGGCAATCTGTGCAACGCCTCGCCGGCCGCCGACGGCGTACCGCCCTTGCTGGTGCTCGGCGCCGAGATCGAGCTCGCCGGTCGCGCCGGTGCGCGTCGCCTGCCGCTCGCGGCCTTCATCACCGGCAACCGTCGAACGGCGCTCGCGCCGGGCGAGCTGGTGGTCGCGATCCATGTGCCGAAGCCGTCGCGGCCGGCGCGCAGCGGGTTCCTCAAGCTCGGCGCGCGCCGCTATCTGGTGATCTCCATCGCCATGGCCGCCGCCACGCTCGAGATCGAGGATGGCCGCGTCGCTGCGGCGCGCGTCGCGGTCGGCGCCTGCTCGGCCGTGGCGCAACGCCTGCCCGCGCTCGAAGACGCTCTCGTCGGCACGCCGGTCGGCGCACTCGCCGGGCGGGTCGACGCTCGGCATCTCGCGCCACTGTCGCCGATCGACGATGTGCGTGGCAGCGCCGCCTATCGCCGCGACGCGGCCGTCACCCTGCTGCGTCGCCTGCTGCGGAGCCTGGCGTGAAGGTCGGTTTCACGCTGAACGGTGTTCACGTCGACTGGGACGGCGCGCCGGTCGCGCGCCTGGCCTCGGCGTTGCGCGACGATCTCGGGCTCATCGGCACCAAGGTCGGCTGCGACGCGGGCGACTGCGGCGCCTGCACGGTCCTCCTCGACGGCCGCCAGGTCTGTTCGTGCCTGGTCGCGATGGGCCGGATGACCGGCCGCACGGTCGAGACGGTCGAGGGCCTCGCGCCGACCGGCACGCTCGCGGCGCTGCAGAAATCCTTCCTCGATCACGGCGCGGCGCAGTGCGGCATCTGTACGCCGGGCATGCTGATGGCGGCGCAGGACGTCCTGCGCAACGATCCTGCGCCGACCCGCGCCGAGGTCGAGGATGCGCTGGGCGGCGTGCTCTGCCGCTGCACCGGCTATACCAAGATCGTCGATGCCGTGATGGCCTGCGCATCGGGTGTTGCAGTGTCACCACCGGCGGGCGCCGCCGTCGGCGCGCGCCTTCCGCGCCTCGACGGCGTGCCCAAGGTCACCGGCCGCGACCGGTTCGGCGCGGACGCGGTGCCGGCCGACGCGCTGTGGATTCGCGTCGTGCGCTCGCCGCATGCGCGGGCGCGCTTCGCCGTGGGCGACCTCGGTCCGTTGCGCGCGCGCCTGGCTGCCGTGCTGACCGCGGCAGACGTGCCGTTCAACGGCTATGGCATCTACCCCGACATCAAGGACCAGCCGGTGCTGGCCGACGGGCTCGTGCGCTATCGCGGCGAGGCCGTTCTGGCGCTGGTCGGCGCGCGCGCCGATGTCCTGGCGATCCGCGACGAGCAGATCCCCATCGACTGGAAGCCCGAGCCGCCGCTGTTCGGCATCGACGCCGCGACGGCGCCCGACGCGCCGCTGGTCCAGGCCGACAAGCCGAAGAACCTGCTGCTCGATGGCGGCGTGAAGCGCGGCCACGTCAACGGCTTTGCCGACTGCGCGGCGGTGGCCGAGGGCGTCTTCGAGACCGCCTTCGTCGAGCATGCCTATATCGAGCCCGAGGCCGGCTGGGCGCGCCGCGTCGGCGACCGGATCGAGATCCACGCCTCAACCCAGACGCCCTACATGGATCGCGACGAGATCGCGAGCGTCATGCGGCTGCCGGCCGAGTCCGTGCGCATCGTGCCGACCGCCTGCGGCGGCGGCTTCGGCGGCAAGCTCGATCTCTCGGTGCAGCCCTTGATCGCGATCGCGGCCTGGAAGCTCGGCCGTCCCGTCGCGCTGGTCTATACGCGGCCCGAAAGCATGGCCGCCTCGACCAAGCGCCATCCCGCGCGTGTGACGGCGAAGTTCGGCTGCGATGCCGCGGGCAAGCTCGTGGCCTGCGACGTGTCGGCGACCTTCGACACCGGCGCCTACGCCTCGTGGGGCCCGACCGTCGCCAACCGTGTGCCGGTCCATGCGATGGGTCCTTACGCGATACCCAACGTCCGCACCTGGGGTGAGGCCTTCTTCACCAACGGCCCGCCCGCCGGCGCCTTCCGCGGCTTCGGCGTGCCGCAGGCCGCCATCGCGCACGAGGCGATGATGGACTCGCTCGCCGACCAGATCGGCATCGATCGCCTGGAGTTCCGCCAGCGCAACGCGCTGCGCGCGGGCGACGTGACGGCGTGCGGCCAGACGCTCGAACACTCCGCGGGGCTCATCCAATGCCTCGAGGCGCTGCGCCCGCACTGGATGAAGGCGCAGTCTGCAGTCGCCGCCTTCAATGCGGCGGGCAGCGCGATGCGGCGTGGCGTCGGGATCGGCTGCATGTGGTACGGCATCGGCAACACCTCGATGTCGAACCCCTCGATCATGCGGGTCGGGCTGGCGGTGGACGGCACGCTGACGCTGTATAGCGGCGCGCTCGATATCGGGCAGGGCAGCAACACCATCATGACCCAGATCGCCGCGGATGCGCTGGGCCTGCCGGTCGGGCAGTTCACGCTGGTGACCGGCGACACCGATCTCACCGCCGACGCCGGCAAGACCTCGGCGTCGCGCCAGACCTTCGTCTCCGGCAAGGCGGCCGAGCGCGCGGGCCTCGACCTGCGCCAGAAGATCCTGCGCCTGGCCAATGCCGGTCCCGACGCGACGCTCACGCTCGACGGCGCGGCGCTCAAGGTGAGCGACGGCGGCATCGCGCACACGCTCGACCTCGCCAGGGTCGGGCCGCTGATGGGCGAGGGGACCTTCGATCCGCCGACCACGCCGCTCGACGAGAACGGACAGGGCATCCCCTACGCGACCTACGCCTTCGCCGCCCAGATCGCGATCGTCGAAGTCGACATCGAGCTCGGTACGGTCAAGGTGCTGCGCATGGTGGCGGCGCACGATGTCGGCAAGGCGATCAACCCGACCCTGGTCGAAGGCCAGATCGAAGGCGGCATCGCCCAGGGTTTGGGCCTCGCGCTGATGGAAGAGTATCTGCCCGGCCGCACCGAGAACCTGCACGACTATCTCATCCCCACCATCGGCGACGTGCCCGAGATCGAGTGCCTGCTGATCGAGGATCGCGAGCCGCTCGGCCCCTCCGGCGCCAAGGGCGTCGGCGAGCCGGGCCTGGTGCCGACGGCGCCCGCGATCCTCGGCGCCATCCATCACGCGACCGGCGTGCGGGTGCATCGCGTGCCCGTGCTGCCGCACCGGCTGCGCGAAGCCATCCTCCGCCAAGGAGCCAAGCCATGAGCGACGAGCTGGCGCTGAGCGAAGCCGAACGCACCGCCGGCATCGTGCGCTGCGACGCCTGCCCGGTGCTGTGCCGCATCCGGCCCGGCCGCGCCGGCGCCTGCGACCGCTACGCCAACGAGGACGGCAGGCTGGTGCGCGTCGATCCGCTGGTGCTGCTGGCCAAGGCCGATCTCGCGCGCGTCGCCTTCGTCGAAGGCAGCCAATCGTGGGCGGGGGAACTCGGCAAAGGCGAGGGTGCGTTCGTGACCGGCATCGGTGCCACCACGACCTATCCCGACTACAAGCCGGCGCCCTTCATCGTCTCGTCGAAGCCCGACGGCGTCGACATGGTCACCGTCGTGACCGAGGGCATCTTCAGCTACTGCGGCGTCAAGGTGAAGATCGACACCGACCGTTATCTCGGCCCCGAACAGGCGGCCGTGCGGGTCAAGGGAGAAGCAGTCGGCCACGTCACGACAGCCGAATACGGCTCGCAGATGCTGTCGCTGGGCGGCGTGCATCACCTGACGGGGGGCAGCAAGAAGGAAGGCGTCGTCACCTGCGACGCACTGCTGGCGCTGTGCAGCAAGGAGGCGGTGGAGCTCGCGATCGACGGCGGCGCGACCGTCGTGGTGCAGGCCGACAGGCCGCCGGTGGTGAACGGCGTGCGCGAAGAGCGCATGCGGGTCGGCTGCGGCTCGGCGGCGATCGGCATGTTCGCGCCGCAATGGAGGGCCCATGTCGACGAGGTGATCGTGGTCGACGACCACATCACCGGCGTGCTGAGCGAGCACCAGGGCGGCCGCTTCCTCGACATGAAGCCGGCCGGCATCCGGGTGCGCGGCCGCAAGTCGACGCCCGGCCGCTACTTCCAGGTGGCGCAGCCCGGCCTCGGCTGGGGCGGCACCGACGTCGAGGATCCGCTGGAGATCATCGAGAAGATCGATCCCAAGCAGGCCTGGCCCGGCCTCAAGCTGCTCATGGTCTCGACCACCGGCGAGCATTCGGCCTGGTTCGAGCTCGACAAGGACCTCAAGCCGCAGCTGGCCGCGATGCCCGCGCCGGTGCAGAAGGTGGTCGAGCGCATCGCCGAGAATTGCGAGCCCGCGCTCTGCACCGTGCTGTTCATGGCCGGCGCCGGCGGCTCCTTGCGCGCCGGCGTGACCGAGAACCCGGTGCGGCTCACGCGCTCGGTGCGCGACACCCTGACCAAGGTCACGTTGGGCGGCGTGCCGGCCTATGTCTGGCCGGGCGGCGGCATCACCCTGATGGTCGATGTCGCAAAGATGCCGGAGAAGAGCTTCGGCTACGTGCCGACGCCGGCGCTGGTCGCGCCCATCGAGTTCACTCTGCGCGCGTCCGACTACGCGGCGCTGGGCGGCTACGCTTCGCGCGCCGTGACCCTGGAGGACGTGCTGCGCGGCAACAAGGTGAAGCTCGAATGATCGCCGCGCGCTTCCCCGACGGCCGCCTGCACCTGCAGCACGGCCCGATCGACCTGATCATCGAGGCCTTTGGCTCGCGCGACGATGTCGAGGCGGCCTATCGACAGGCCATCGACCGCTTCGGCGATATCCTGCCGACCCTCGTGCGCGAGCTGCCGACGCTGCGCCGTCCCGTCGGCGACGCCTATCCGCTGCTCCACGGCGCGGTGGCACGCCGCATGGCCGAAGCGGTGTGGCCGCATCGTGCTGTCTTCATCACGCCGATGGCCGCGGTTGCCGGCGCCGTCGCCGACGAGATGCTGCAGGCGATGGCGGCCGGCCGCACGCTCGACAAGGCCTACGTCAACGACGGCGGCGACATCGCGATCCATCTTTCCCCCGGCCACAGCCTGCGTGCCGGCATCTTCGCCCAGGGGCTCGACGGCGCCGTCGCTCTGACTCACGACCGTCCGGTCCGCGGCATCGCCACCTCGGGCCGTGGCGGCCGCTCGTTCTCGCTCGGCATCGCCGACAGCGCCACCGTGCTGGCCCGCACCGCCGCCGCCGCCGATGCCGCCGCGACCCTGGTCGCCAACGCCGTCAACATCGATCACCCCGCGATCGAACGCCGTCCTGTCCGTGAGCTCGATCCCGACAGCGACCTCGGCGACTTGGCCGTCACGGTCTCGGTCGGCGACCTGCCACGCGGGGCCATCGACGAGGCCCTCGACCGCGGGCTAGAGGAAGCGCGCCGGCTGCGGCGCCTCGGCCTGATCGACAGCGCGGCGCTCTCCCTGAAAGGCCAATGGCGCTTCTGTCATCCTGAGCGAAGCGAAGGATCTCATGCCATGGTAACTGGCAATGAGGTCCTTCGCTTCGCTCAGGACGACAGGATGGCACTGCTGCGTGCAGCTCTTGAAGAGGGATGGCCAGCCAGCGCGATTCGCGCCCGGAACGATAGAGGATTGCGATGACGGACGACCCGCTCCAGAAAGCGCTGGCGGTGCTCGACGCCTACATGGCGGGGCTCAATCGCGGCGATGAGGTCGCGGTCAATGCCGCCTGCAACTTCCCGCATGTGCGGATCGCCGGCGGCAAGGTCGTGGTCTGGCCGAAGCGCGGCGCGTACCGGCTCGACGATTTCCGTGCCCGCGCCGGCGACGGCTGGGCCCGCAGCCGGTGGGACGAACGCACGCCGATCCATGTCGGCCCCGACAAGGTCCATCTCAAGGTGAAATTCAGCCGCTTCCGCGCCGACGGCTCGTCGCTGGGCGAATTCGAGACGATCTACATCGTCACCCGCCAGGACGGCCACTGGGGCATCCAGGCGCGCTCTTCTTTTGCGTCGTGATGGGGTGGTGCTAGGCTCCCCGCCACAGGGGTTCCACGCTTCCGGAAGGGGATTTTCATGCTGACCCGCAATCGTCTGCTCGCCGGCGTCTCGGCGCTGGTGGCCGCGTCGTTCGCGCTGCCGGCCGCCGCGCAGGACACGATCAAGATCGGCGAGATGAACAGCTACAAGGTCTTCGCGGCCTTCCTCGAGCCCTACAAGAAGGGCTGGGAGATGGCGGTCGAGGAGGTCAATGCCGCGGGCGGCGTGCTGGGCAAGAAGATCGAGATCGTGAGCCGCGACGACAACGGCAATCCGGCCGATGCCGTGCGCGTCGCCGAGGAGCTGCTGAGCCGCGAGAAGGTCGCCTTCCTGATCGGCACCTTCCCGTCGAACGTCGGATTGGCCGTCGCCGACTTTGCCAAGCAGCGCAAGACGCTGTTCATCGCCGGCGAGCCGCTGACCGACAAGATCGTCTGGGACAACGGCAACGCCTACACCTTCCGCCTGCGCACCTCGACCTACATGCAGACGGCGATGCTCATCCCCGACGCCGCCAGGCTCAAGAAGAAGCGCTGGGCGATCGTCTATCCGAACTACGAGTACGGCCAGTCGGCGACCGCCGCCTTCAAGAAGCTCCTGAAGGAGAAGCAGCCCGACGTCGAGTTCGTCGCCGAGCAGGCGCCGCCGCTCGGCAAGATCGACGCCGGCGCCGTGGCGCAGGCGCTGGCCGACGCCAAGCCCGACGCGATCTTCTCCTCGCTGTTCGGTCCCGACCTTGCCAAGTTCGTGCGCGAGGGCAGCCAGCGCGGCGCCTTCAAGGGCGTCGAGGTGTTCAACCTGCTGGGCGGCGAGCCGGAATATCTCGATCCGCTGAAGGACGAGGCGCCGGTCGGCTGGTATGTCACCGGCTATCCCTGGTACGGGATTGACTCGCCCGAGCACAAGAAGTTCCGCGACGCCTATCAGGCCAAGTACAAGGACTATCCGCGGCTGGGCTCGATCGTCGGCTACTCGCTCGCGATGTCGGCGGTCGCGGCGATGAAGAAGGCGGGCTCGCTCGACCAAGAGAAGCTGGTCGCGGCGATGTCGGGCCTCAGCCATTCGACGCCGTTCGGCAACGTCACCTATCGCCCGCTCGACCATCAGTCGACGATGGGTGCCTATGTCGGCCGCATCGGCCTCAAGGACGGCAAAGGCATCATGACCGACTGGCGCTTCGTCGACGGCAAGGACGCGCTGCCGAGTGACGAAGAGGTCAGGAAGATGCGGCCGGCCAACTGACGGCGGCCTCGTTGTGGCCCGCCCCCTCCCTGCCTCCCCCGTCTGACGGGGGAGGTGGCCCGAAGGGCCGGAGGGGGAAGGCAACCGCATGAGCTACGCTTCCTTCGTCATCCAGCTCCTGAACGGGCTGGCCGCCGCCTCGTCGCTGTTCCTGGTGTCGGCCGGGCTGTCGCTGATCTTCGGCGTGACGCGGATCGTCAACTTCGCGCACGGTTCGCTCTACATGCTGGGGCTGTACGGCGCCTACAGCCTGATCGAGGCGCTGGGCCGCACGCCGCTCGGCTTCTGGAGCGCGGTGATCCTGGCCGCGCTCGCGGTCGGCCTCGTCGGCGTCGTGATCGAAGTCGTGGTGCTGCGCCGCATCTACCGCGCGCCCGAGCTGTTCCAGCTCCTCGCGACCTTCGCCATCGTGCTGGTGATCAAGGACGTGGCACTCGCCGTTTGGGGCTCCGAAGACCTGGTCGGCCCGCGCGCACCGGGTCTTGCGTTCCCGGTCGAGATCCTGGGCCGGCGCATCCCGGCCTACGACCTGCTGCTGATCGTCATCGGCCCGGTGGTGCTGGCGGCGATGTGGCTGCTGCTCGCCAGGACGCGCTGGGGCGCGCTGGTCCGCGCCGCGACGCAGGATCGCGAGATGGTCGGCGCGCTCGGCGTCGACCAGGCCAGGCTCTTCACCTCGGTGTTCTTCGTCGGCGCGGTGCTCGCAGGTTTGGGCGGAGCGCTGCAGATCCCGCGCGAGCCGGCCAATCTCGATCTCGACCTGTCGGTGATCGCCGACGCCTTCGTCGTCACCGTCGTCGGCGGACTCGGCAGCCTCGGCGGCGCGTTCCTGGCGGCGGTGTTGATCGGCGTCGCCAAGGCCTTCTGCATCGGCTTCGGCTTCTCCAAGCTCACGCTGGTCGTCGAGTTCGTGATCATGGGCCTGGTGCTGGTGATGCGGCCCTATGGCCTGCTCGGCAAGCCGCCGGCGACGGCCCGCTTTGGCGAGCCGGCGCCGCCGTTGCAGCCGCCGCGCCGCTGGCCGGTCGTCGCGTGGCTGGTCGCGTTCGCCGTGGTGCCGCTGCTGGGCGATCGCTACATCACCGTGCTGATGACCGACATCGCCTGCTTCGCCCTGTTCGCGGTCAGCCTGCATTTCATCATGGGGCCGGCCGGCATGGTGTCGTTCGGCCATGCCGCCTATTTCGGTCTCGGCGCCTATGCCGGCGCGCTGCTGTTCAAGAAGGCCGGCCTGCCGATGGAGCTGGCGCTGGTGCTGGCGCCGTTCGTCGCCGGCCTGTTCGCCGTGGTCTATGGCTGGTTCTGCGTGCGCCTGTCGGGCGTCTACCTCGCCATGCTGACGCTCGCCTTCGCGCAGATCTCGTGGTCGGTCGTCTTCCAGTGGGACGAGCTGACGGCCGGCAGCAACGGCCTGGTCGGCGTCTGGCCCTCGATGTGGTTGAGCGGCAAGCCGGCCTACTACTACATGACGCTGGCGCTCTGCGGCCTCGGCATCGCATTGCTGTGGCGGGCGCTGTTCTCGCCGTTCGGCTACGTGCTGCGCGCCGGCCGCGATTCGCCGCTGCGCGCCGAGGCGATCGGCATCGACCTGCGCGCCTTCCAGTGGGCCGCCTTCGTGCTGGCCGGCACCCTGGCGGGGCTGGCCGGCGCGGTCTTCGCCTTCTCCAAGGGCAGCATCTCGCCCTCGTCGGTGTCGATCGCGCAATCGACCGACGGGCTGGTGATGGTGCTGCTGGGCGGCGTCGAGACGCTGACCGGCCCGGTGGTCGGCGCGGCGATCTTCACCTGGTTGCGCGACACGCTGGCGCGCGAGACCGAGTTCTGGCGGGCGGCGCTGGGCGTCGTGATCCTGCTGATCGTCATCGTCTTCCCGCAGGGTCTGGTCGGCGGCCTCAAGGCGCTCTACGCGCGCTGGCGGCCGGCATGAACGGCGTGGTGCTGCGCGTCGACGCCCTGCACAAGGCCTTCGGCGGCGTCCAGGCGGTCGAGGACGTGGCCTTCGCCGTCTCGGCCGGCGAGCTGCTGGCGCTGATCGGCCCCAACGGCGCCGGCAAGAGCACCTGCTTCAACATGCTGAACGGCCAGCTCGAGCCCGACGGCGGCTTAATCGAGTTCGAGGGCCGCAACATCGTCGGCATGAGCCCGCGCGCGATCTGGCGGCTGGGTGTCGGCCGCACCTTCCAGATCACCGCGACCTTCGCGTCGCTGAGCGTCCGCGAGAACGTGCAGATGGCGCTCTACAGCCACGCCGGCAAGCTGACGCAGTTCCTGTCGCGCTTCGGCTCGGAGCTGCGGCCCGAAGCCGACGCGCTGCTCGCCCAGGTCGGCATGCTCGACCAGGCGGAGCGGCCGTGCGGCGTGCTGGCCTACGGCGACCTGAAGAGGGTCGAGCTGGCGATGGCTCTGGCCAACCAGCCGCGCTTGCTTTTGATGGACGAGCCGACTGCCGGCATGGCGCCGCGCGAGCGGGTGGCGCTGATGGAGCTGGCCGCGCGACTTGCGCGCGCGCAGAAGATCGCCGTGCTGTTCACCGAGCACGACATGGACGTGGTGTTCAGCCAGGCCGATCGCATCATCGTGCTCGACCGCGGCCGCCTGATCGCCGGCGGCCTGCCTGCCGAGGTGCGCGCCAATCGCGACGTGCAGGCGGTGTATCTGGGGAGCGGGCATTGAGTTCTGTCATCCTGAGCGTAGCGAAGGATCTCATGCCGGTTGCAAGCGGCGATGAGGTCCTTCGCTGCGCTCAGGACGACAGGAGGGGCGGTCCATGCTCCGCGTGACCGACCTCCACGCCTTCTACGGCCGCGCCCACATCCTGCACGGCGTGTCGCTCGAGGCGAATGCCGGCGAGGTCGTGGCGCTGCTCGGCCGCAACGGCGCCGGCAAGACCACGGCGATGAAGGCGATCATGGGCCTGGTGCCGCCGGCGCGCGGCGAGGTCGCGTTCGCCGGCGCGCGCATCGACCGCCTGCCGCCCTACCGCATCGCGCGGATGGGCCTGGGCTACGTGCCCGAGGAGCGGCGCATCTTCACCGAGCTCTCGGTGATGGAGAATCTCGAGGTCGGCCGCCAGGCCGCGCGCCGCGGCGCACCGACCTGGAACGCGGATCGTCTGTTCAAGCTGTTCCCCAATCTCGGCCGCATGCGCGAGCGGCCGGGCGGGCGCATGTCGGGCGGCGAGCAGCAGATGCTGACCATCGCCCGTACCCTGATGGGGAACCCGAAGTGCGTGCTGCTCGACGAGCCGTCGGAGGGGCTGGCGCCGATCATCGTGCATGAGATGGCCGAATCGATCCGCACCCTCAAGGGCGAGGGCCTGTCGGTGCTGCTGTGCGAACAGAACCTGCGCTTCTGCGAGGCGATCGCCGACCGCGCCTATATCATCGAGAAGGGCCAGATCCGCTTCGGCGGCACCATGGCCGATCTCGCCGCCAATGCATCGCTTCGCGAACAGTATCTCTCGGTCTGACAGATGGCTTCGAACAACACCCTCACGGTCGGCATCGATGTCGGCGGCACCTTCACCGACCTGCTGGCGATCGATACCGCCTCGGGCGAGGTCAAGCTCGCCAAGGTGCCGACCACCGTCGACAACCAGGCGATCGGCTTCATGGCGTCGCTCGCTGCCGCCGGCGCCGAGCCCAAGACGCTGCAGGCCGTGGTCCACGGCACGACCACCACGACCAACGCGCTGCTCGAGCGCAAGATCGCCAGGGTCGGCCTGATCACCACCAAGGGCTTTCGCGACGTGCTGGAGCTCGGCCGCCGCACCCGGCCGCAATCCTACGGCCTGCGCGGCACCTTCCATCCGCTGATCGACCGCGAACTGCGCCTCGAAGTGCCCGAGCGCATGGACGCCGACGGCAAGGTGCTGATTCAGCTCGACGAGGCTGCCGTCGCGGCCGCGGCGAAGACGCTGCTGGCCTCGGGCTGCGAGGCGGTCGTCATCCATTTCCTGCACAGCTACATCAACCCGGCGCACGAGAAGCGCGCCGCCGAGATCGTGCGCGGCCTGTGGCCCAACCCTTACGTCACGCCGGGCCACGCCATCCTGTCGGAGTATCGCGAGTTCGAGCGCGGCGTGACGGCGGCGGTCAATGCCTCGGTGCAGCCGGTGCTGGCGCGCTACCTCGACCGGCTGCGCACGGAGCTCAGGGCCAAGGGCTTCGACCGCGACATCCTGGTGATGCAGGGCAATGGCGGCACGATCTCCTCGCAGCTCATCGCGCAGGCGGCGGTCAACACGGTGATGTCGGGTCCGGCGTCGGGCGTGATGGCGGCGGCCTATACCGGCCGCGTCTCGGGCCAGCCCAACCTGATCACCTACGACATGGGCGGCACCTCGACCGATGTCGGCCTGATCGAGGACGCGATCCCGCAGGTCTCGGGCGAGCTCGAGCTCGAATACGCCATGCCGATCCACGTGCCGATGGTCGACGTGCACACGATCGGCGCCGGCGGCGGCTCGATCGCCTCGGTCGATGCCGCCGGCATGCTGCGCGTCGGGCCGGAGAGCGCCGGCGCGCGGCCGGGGCCGATCTGCTACGGCAAGGGCGGCAGCGAGCCCACCATCACCGACGCCAACCTGGTGCTGGGCCGGCTCAATCCCGAGCGGCTGCTGGGCGTCGACCGGCCGGTGACGCTCGACCATGTGCGCCAGGCGATCGCGGACAAGGTCGGCAAGCGGCTCGGCCTCGACGCCGACACGGCCGCCGCCGCCATCCTGCGCATCGCCAACGACCGCATGGCCGGCGCGATGCGCCTGGTCTCGCTATCACGCGGCCACGATCCGCGCGACTTCGCGCTGTTCGCCTTCGGCGGCGCCGGGCCGCTGCACGCGACGGCGCTGGCCCGCGAATTGGCGATCCCGACCGTGCTGGTGCCGGCGCGGCCGGGCATCACCAACGCCCTGGGCTGCGTCGTCGCCGACCTGCGGCACGACTATGTGCGCACGGTCAACAAGCCCCTGTCGGCCGTGGTCGACGCCGACATCGCCGGCATCTACGCCCAGCAGAAGGAGCAGGGCGAGGCTACGATCCGCAACGAAGGCGTGCCGGTGCGCGAGCTGCGCGCCGTCTACAGCGCCGACATGCAGTTCCAGGGGCAGAGCCATATCCTGTCGGTCGCGGTCGAGCGGCCCGACATCGGCGTCGCCGGTCTGCACGAGGCCTTCGCCGCGGCCTACTGGCGCCGCTTCGGCATCGAGCTTGCCGAAATCCCGCCGGTGCTGGTCAACCTGCACACCGCGGTGATCGGCGCGCGGCCGGAGATTTCGCTCGCGGCGCTGGCTGCCACGGAGCGCGCGCCGACTCTCAAGGCGGCGCAGGTGGCCGAGCGCCGGGTGTGGTTTGCCGACGGCTGGCACCAGACGCCGATCTATGCGCGCGACAAGCTGCCGAGGGACGCGACCTTCGCCGGCCCGGCGATCCTCGAGCAGCTCGATTGCACGACGGTGATCGAGCCGGGCGACACGGTCCACCAGGACGCGCTCGGCAACCTGCTGATCGCCGTCGGATGAGCCATCGCACCCTCTCGCAGGAGGAGCTTGCGGCCACGGCCGCCGGCGACCGTGCCTTCGAGGGCATGCTGTTCTCGTCGGCCCTGGACTTGAACGCGGTCGATCTCTCGGAAGCCACCTTCACCGATTGCCGGTTCGAGCCGATGCGCCTTGCCGGAGCCAAGTTCGCCAAGGCGCGGTTCGTCGGCTGCTCCTGGTTCGATGCGGAGAAGCGGAAGGGCTGCACCTTCGCCTTTTGCGATCTCCAGTCGGCCGAAATAGCCAAGTGCAACGTCGCGACCGGCCGCTTCGAGCGCTGCGATCTCTACGACCTGACGGCCACGGACTCGAGCTTCCGCGGCGCGCAATTCCATCAATCGAGCTTCTCGAAGACGATCTCGCGGCGCTCGACCCTGACCGGGGCCAGCTTCGAGCGGTGCAACATCAGCTTCGCCGACTTGTCCGGCCTGTTCCTGCAGAATTGCGCCTTCCGGTCGTGCAAGCTCTCGGAGGCGTCGTTCATCGACACCGACCTCAGCGAGGCCACGCTGATCGGCTGCGCGTTGGACCGGATCGACTGGGAACGGGCCCGATTGCTCGGTGCGGACCTTCGCGGATCGGAGCTGTCCGGCCTGAACCTGGCTGTGCTCGCCGACTATGCCGGCCTCAAGATCAGCGACAGCGAGCAGGCGGAGATCCTTGGACAGCTCGGCGTCGACGTGCATCCTTCATCCAAAGAGATCGACTGAGGGGGAAACATGATCGCACGTACCTTGGCCATTCTCGCCGTGCTGGGCGCGATGGCCGCGACACCGCCGCGCGCCGAGACGCAAACCGCCGACATCGCCCAGCGCATCGAGCTGCATGCGATCCCGACCCAGACGCTCGGTGACGGCGAGTTCCTGACCGGCAAGGACGGCAAGCCCGCTACCGTGACCGGCGAGCTCCGGATCGCGCAGGGCGGCGGCCGGCTGCCCGTCGTGATCCTGATGCACGGCTCGGGCGGCATGAGCCCGGGCATCGACATCTGGAGCCGCCTGTTCAATTCGATGGGCGTGTCGACCTTCGCGATCGACGGCTTTACCGGGCGCGGTCTGACCTCGGTGTCGGCCGACCAGACGCAGCTCGGCCGGCTCAACTTCATCCTGGATATCTACGGTGCACTGGCGATGCTGGCCAAGCATCCGCGCGTCGATCCGCAGCGCATCGCCCTGATGGGATTCTCGCGCGGCGGGCAGGCTGCTCTCTTCGCCAGTGAGCAGCGCTTCCACAAGCTCTGGAACAAGTCGGGCGCCGAGTTCGCAGCCTACATCCCGCTCTATCCCGACTGCTCGACGACCTACCTCTCCGACACCGACGTGGTCGCGAAGCCGATCCGCATCTTCCACGGCATCGCCGACGACTATAACCCGGTGGCCTCCTGCAAGCGCTTCGTCGAGCGCCTGAAGGCGGCGGGCCGCGATGTCGTGCTGACCGAGTATCCCGACGCCCATCACGGCTACGATACGCCGCTGGGCTCCGGCCCGGTGGTCGCCAAAGGCTCGCAGACGGTGCGCGCCTGCTCGATCGTCGAGAAGGCCGACGGCGTGCTGGTCAATGCCGCTTCCGGCGAGCCGTTCGGCTATCGCGACGCCTGCGTGCAGCTCGATCCGCATGTCGGCCGCAACGCCGCGGCCGCAACGGCCACCCAGACCGCCGTCGCCGGATTCGTGCGCACACTGTTCGCGCTCAAGTAACTGTCCGGACGAGTTTCGGCACCCTCCGTCTTGTTTTGACGGTGCCCGGACCGGTCTCGTGGGGTGAGCCCCAATGAGACTCCTGAGACTTCGCAGAGCAAAGCGGCGGCCTCGCGCGATTTCACCGGACCTGCAATAGGAAGACCATGAAGATCACCGACGTCGCCACGCACATCCTGCAATGCAAGGTCGACAAGCCGTTCGTGTCGGCGCGCGGCTGGGTCTACGGCACGCGCTCGTCCTGCGTGGTCGAGGTTTCGACCGACGAGGGCGTCACGGGCTGGGGCGAATGCTATGGCCCGGCCGCCGTCGCCAAGACCTTCATCGACACGCAGTTCAAAGCCCGGGTGGTCGGCAAGGACCCGTTCGACGTCGAGACGATCTGGGAAGACCTCTACAACCGCGTGAAGGACTACGGCACGACCGGCATGGCGATCTCCGCCCTTTCCGGCATCGACATCGCGCTGTGGGACATCATGGGCCGCGCCGTCAACAAGCCGGTGCACAAGCTGATCGGTGGCGCTTATCGCACGGAGGTGATCCCCTACGCGACCGGCCTCTACTTCATCGACATGGACCGGCTGGTCGAGGAGGCGGTCGAGGAGGCGCTGGCGTTCAAGAACGACGGCTTCCGCGCCATCAAGATGAAGATCGGACTGGGCGACCTGAAGCTCGACGCGAGGCGCGTCGCGGCGGTGCGCCAGGCGATCGGGCCGGACATCAAGCTCGCGGTCGACGCCAACCACTGCTTCTCGGTGCCCAACGCCATCAAGCTCGGCCGCATGCTGGAGGAGCACGACATCCTGTGGTTCGAGGAGCCGATCAGCCCGGAGGACCATGACGGCTATATCGAGGTGACGCGCGCGCTCGACATGGCCGTGGCCGGCGGCGAGAACGACTTCACCCGCTGGGGCTTCCGCGACGTGATCGCCAGGAAGGCGATGGACATCGTGCAGCCCGACCTGTGCGCCGCCGGCGGCTTCTCGGAATGCCGCAAGATCGCGACGCTGGCCTCGGCGTTCGGCGTCGAATGCGTGCCGCATGCCTGGGGCTCGGCGATCGGACTCGCCGCCACGGTGCAGTTCCTCGCGGCGCTGCCCGACCAGCCGCCGGCCTTCCGGCCGATGCCGCCGATGCTCGAGTTCGAGCAGACGCCCAACCCGCTGCGCGACCATCTCGCGCAGGCGCCGATCGAGCAGAAGAAGGGCATCGTCAAGGTGCCCGGCGGGCCCGGCCTCGGCATCGAGATCGATCGCGAGGTGCTGAAGAAGTACAAGGTGGCGTGAATTTAATTGTCGTCCTGAGCGCAGCGAAGGACCTAGCGGAGCGATCAACGAGTCTGGTGCTGGCGTGAGGTCCTTCGCTGCGTTCAGGACGACAGGGGGATGCGTGCAAAATGAAGATCGTCGACATCAAGGCCTATCCGACCTCGTTCCGGGTGTCCAAGGACAAGCAGGTGTCGCTCGGCATCGGCACCATGACCAAGCGCGACTGCGTCATGGTCAAGGTGACGACCGAGGACGGCATCGTCGGCTGGGGCGAGAGCCACCACGCCCGCGCCCCGGGCACGATCGGCCATCTGGTCAACACTACCTTGCGCGATCTGGTGCTGGGCATGGATGCCAGCGACACGGTGGGCATCTGGGCCAGGATCTACAAGATGCAGCTCGGCAGCCACGGCGCGGGAGCGGCGACCTCGATGGCGATGAGCGGCCTCGACCAGGCGCTGTGGGACATCAAGGGCAAGGCGACGGGCTGGCCGCTCTACAAGCTGCTCGGCGGCAGCGACAAGCCGGTGCCCGCGTACGCCGGTGGCATCTCGCTCGGCTACCAGCCGCCCGATGCGCTGGCCGCCGAAGCCGTGCCGATGGTCGAGGCGGGCTACAAGGCGCTGAAGCTCCGCGTCGGCGATACGGTGAAGGCCGACATCGCCCGGATGACCGCGGTGCGCCGCCGCTTCGGCGACGACATCGTCCTGCTGACCGACGCCAACACCGGCTACTCGGTGGCCGACGTGCGCCAGGTCATGCCGGCGATGGACGAGCTCAACATCGGCTGGCTGGAGGAGCCGTTCCCGGCGCACGACCATCGCTCCTACAGGCTGGCGCGCAGCTTCGGCCGCACGCCCTTGGCGGCGGGCGAGAACCACTACACGCGCTTCGAGTTCCATCGCGTGATCGAGGACGGGATCGTCACCATCCTGCAGCCCGATCTCTCCAAGTCGGGCGGCATCACCGAGGTGCAGCGCATCGCGGCGGCGGCCTCGATGTGGAAGCTGCCGGTGCATCCGCATTCCTCGATGACCGGCCTCAACCAGGCGGTGTCGATCCATTTCCTCGCCGCGATCGACAATGGCGGCTACTTCGAGGCCGACCTCTCGGTCGCCAACCTTTTCCGCGACGAGCTCGGCAGCGAGCCGTGGAAGATCGGCAAGGACGGCTGCGTCCGTCCGCTCGACAAGCCCGGCATCGGCGTGGAGATCGACGAGAAATTCCTCGCGGCCCATCCGGTCATCGAGGGGGCCGGTTATGTCTGATGCGCAGCCTCGGCAAACCCCACCTCACCCTGAGGAGCGCCCGAAGGGCGCGTCTCGAAGGGTGGACCGTGCGTGTTGCCCACCCTTCGAGACGCGGCCTGCGGCCGCTCCTCAGGGTGAGGTGGTCTTGTTGTGTAAGGAGTTGGCAATGAAAAGACTGGCGTTCGTCGGCGTGCTGGCCGCGCTGTTCGCGGGGGCGGCGCAAGCGCAGAGCTTCCCGTCCAGGGAGATCCGTTTCGTCAACGGCTTCCCGGCCGGTGGCACGTCGGACATCATCGGCCGCGTGCTGGCCGAGCAGCTCACCAAGCAGCTCGGCAAGACGGTGGTGGTCGACAACAAGGCCGGTGCCTCGGGCATGATCGCCGCCGCGGAGACCGCGAAGTCGCCGCCCGACGGGCACACCATCCTGCTCGCCTCGATGGCGATGATGACCGTGCTGCCGCAGATGGTTAAGGGCAACGTCGATGTCGACAAGGACCTCGTGACCATCGGCAACGTGGCCAGCGTCTACAACGTCCTCGTGGTCGGCCGCGACACGCCCTACAAGACGTGGCAGGACATCGAGACGGCGGCCAAAGCCAATCCCGAGAAGGTGACCTGCGCCACGGTCGGCTCGGGCTCCAGCCAGCAGCTCTCCTGCGCGCTGTTCATGGCGCTGACCGGCACCAAGCTCACCCAGGTGCCCTATCGCGGCGGCGCGCCGGCGATCATCGACATGGTCGGCGGCCGCGTCGACCTGATGTTCGGCAACATGCCGGAGTTCATGGGCCAGATCCGCGGTGGCGGCCTGCGGCCGGTCGCCTACGGCGCCGATGCCGCCTCGCCCTTGCTGCCCGAGGTGCCGGTGATCTCCAGGACCGGGCTGAAGGACTTCGTGATCCACAACTGGTTCGGCATCGTCGGCCCGGCCGGCCTGTCGCCCGAGCTGCAGAAGCGCTGGAATGAGGAGATCGCCAAGGCGCTGGCGACGCCCGAGGTGAAGCAGAAGTTCGCCGACAACGGCCTGCGGATCGTCAACGGCTCGAAGGAGGACTTCGATAAGGAGATCGCCGCCGATCGCGCCAAGTGGGGCAAGGTCATCCGCGACTTCAACATCAAGCCGGAGAACTGAGCTCGTAGCCCTCCCCATTCATATGGGGAGCAACTGTCTTTTGGCCTAAGCGCCGGCAGGCTGCCAAGGGAGGTTGTGTCGGCTCATGGCGTTGAGGGTGACGATGAGCTTACGCATGACGGCGACGATGGCGACCTTGGGCTTCTTGCCGGCAGCG